>NZ_JBXVVC010000001.1:0-1680975 GCF_057219435.1 Algibacter sp. YIN40
GTTTACTACAGATGTGCCTTTTCAAGTCAATGCAACGGCTTCTTCTGGATTGCCAGTGAGCTTTTCTATAGTATCTGGACCTGCTAGTGTAAGCGGAAACACAGTGACATTATCAGGAACTACAGGAAGTGTTACCGTTAGAGCTAGTCAAGCTGGGAATAGCACTTACAACCCTGCTACTGATGTCGATCAAACATTTGAAGTATTGCCAGCACCTTGCTTGCAACCTCCTACGGGATTAGCAGCTTCTAATATATCTCCTTCTTCGGCTACAATTAGTTGGAATAGTGTTAGTGGCGCAACTTATAATTATCAATATAGAGAATTAGGATCTTCTACTTGGATAACACAGAATACGTCAAGCAATTCTATCGTGCTATCAAACCTAACACCTTCAACACAATACGAAGTTCAGGTAAATAGTGTATGTCCAGACACTTCTGAATCATCTTACAGTACACCAATTACATTTACAACAAATAGTATAAACTACTGCGCATCTTCTTCTGGTAGTAATAGCAGAGAATATATTGGACGCGTCCAATTGAATACCATAAACAATGTTTCTGGCCCCACATTGTATTCAGACTTTACTAATATTTCAACCATTGTTGAAAAAGGTTTACAGTATACAATTACTATAACGCCAGAATGGACTGGACGCTCTAGACGTGAAGGCTACGGTGTTTGGATTGATTATAATTATGATGGAGATTTTAATGATGCTGGAGAACAAATATTATCTCAGGGCCCAACAAAAAGTAGCCAAATAAGCACGAGCTTTACAGTACCTCAAACTGCATCTGAAACTTCTTTTAGAATGCGTGTTAGTATGAAGTATAACGGCACACCTACATCATGCGAATCATTTAGTGCTGGAGAAGTTGAAGACTACACCATTACAATTGAAAGCACAGGACCAGATGTTACATCACCTAGTGTCCCAAGTAATCTGGTAGCTTCAAATACAACAGACACTTCCACCGATTTATCCTGGAATGCCTCTACAGATAATATTGGAGTAACAGGATATGATGTTTATCAAAATGGCGGTTTAATAGCCAATGTTTCTAATACTTCTTATCAAGTTACTGGTTTATCCCCTAGTACAGCTTATACATTTTATGTTATAGCCAGAGATGCAGCGGGTAATAGTTCAACTCAAAGTAATAATGAAAATATTACTACACTAGACCCTCCTGATACAGAAAACCCCACTGCACCAACCAATCTAGTAGCTTCTAATACAACAGAATTTACTACAGATTTATCTTGGACGGCTTCTACAGATAATGTTGGTGTTACAGGATACGATGTTTATCAAGATGGTATTTTTTTAACTAATGTTTCGAGCACTACATACTTAGTTACTGGGTTGTCCCCATCAACTGCTTATAATTTCTATGTGATTGCAAGAGATGCTGCTGGAAATAGTTCTCCACAAAGTAACGCGGTTAATGTCACCACCAATGAATTTATTGATATAGATCCACCTACGAACCCTAGTGGATTAGCAGCTTCAAATATTACAGATTCTAGTATTGATTTAAGTTGGAACGCATCTACAGATAATGTTGGAGTAACAGGGTATGATATTTATATAGACACTACATTTTTAGTAAATGTCTCTAGCACCAATTACCAAGTTACTGGACTTAGTGAAAGTACCATTTACACGTTCTATGTAGTAGCAAGAGATGCTGCAGGCAATAGTTCTGGACAAAGCAATACCATTAATCCGGCTACATTAGCATCACCAACTTGTAATGATGGCATTCAAAATGGTGATGAAACAGGAATTGATTGTGGTGGAACCGTATGTCCAGACTGCCCTCCTAGTGATGTGATTTTGAACCAAGGATTTTTTGAAACTGGTCTAGACGGTTGGACCGATGGAGGCAATGACTGTGATAGAGTTCAAGATGCCGCAAGATCTTTCGAAAATTCTTTTTCAATAAGATTACGAGATAACACTGGAGTATCTTCTTCAATGACTTCACCAACTTTTGATTTATCACCTTATGATGAAGTGGGAATTAGTTTTCATTTTTATGCTAACAGTATGGAAAATGGTGAGGACTTATGGTTGCGTTATAATGATGGATCTGGGTGGTCAACCATAGCTACTTGGGCTAGTGGTTCTGGTTTTACTAATAATAGCTTTAACTTTGTTTCTGTAACTTTAAATAGCAATTTAGTTAATGGTGCCCAATTTAGAATACAATGTGATGCAGGAAATAATGGTGATCAGGTTTTTATTGACGCAGTAGAAATTACTGGATTTGGTGGTAGTGCTGCCGCTAAAGCTGGAGACAATAGTAAATTATCATCAATTCCTGGATCAAATAACAATAATGAAGTATTTACCTTATACCCTAACCCAGTAAAAGGAAGCACTTTAAATTTAAAAATGACTAACGCTTCGCATGTTTCCTATCGTATTATTAATACTCTTGGGAAGGTTGTAAAAGCTGGAACAACAAGCAAAGAAATTGATGTTAGAAATTTAGAAGCTGGATTATATTTTATTGAAGCTAAAAATGGCAACAATATTGTTACCAAGAAGTTTATAAAACAATAAATTAGATAATTGTTCTTTTAAAAGAAAGCCTCCTATTTGGAGGTTTTCTTATTTTAATTCATGAATAAGTTCATCAAGTGAAATTATAGCTTGCACACCAGACTGCATATTCTTTAAAGTGTAAGTATTTGAAGTAATCTCTTCCTCACCTACTAAAACCACAAATGGAATACTACGCTTATTAGCATGATTCATTTGTTTTTTCATTTTAGCAGCATCTGGATATAACTCAGCGTTAATACCTTGTAATCGCAATTGCTTAATTGCTTTTAAACTGAATAATGCTTCTTTCTCACCAAAATTGATAAATAGTACTTGAATATTTTTAGTCACTGTTTCCGGAAACAGCCCTAATTCTTCCAATACGAGGTAAATACGATCTAATCCGAAACTAATACCAACACCGCTAACATCCTTCATTCCAAAAATACCAGTAAGGTCGTCATAACGACCACCGCCTCCAATAGAACCCATTTGCACAGCTTTTGGCGCAGCGACTTCAAATATGGCGCCTGTGTAGTAGTTTAAGCCACGAGCAAGAGTAACATCTAATTGTAATGTTGCAGTAGAAAGCCCTAATTCTTTAATAGCATTATTTATAAATACCAATTCTACAATACCTTTTTTACCTTCTTCGGAAGTACTTAAAATACCTTTTAAACTTTCTATTTGAGATTCAAAAGAACCAGACAATGTAAAAAGTGGTTGCAATTTTTCAATTCCAGATTGTGAAATACCTTTAGCGAGCATTTCTTCTTTCACCTTCTCCTCGCCTATTTTATCAAGCTTGTCTAAGGCAACCGTAAAATCGATGAGTTTATCACTAGCTCCAATAACCTCAGCAATTCCAGAAAGTATTTTTCTATTATTTATTTTAATGGTAACACCTTCCAATTTTAAAGCTGAAAAAACCGCATCGTATAATTGTATAAACTCTACTTCTTGCCATAACGATTTAGAACCAACCACATCAGCATCACATTGAAAAAACTCTCTAAAACGGCCTTTTTGAGGTCTATCGGCGCGCCAAACAGGTTGTATTTGGTAGCGTTTAAACGGGAATTCAATCTCGTTTTGGTGTTGTACTACGTAGCGCGCGAATGGCACTGTTAAGTCGTAACGCAAGGCTTTCTCTGAGATACTCGAGGTTAACTTGTTCCAGTCTTTAGATGAATAGGCGCCAACATCTGCTTTAGATAAATAATCCCCCGAATTCAAAATCTTAAAAATAAGTCTATCCCCTTCATCCCCATATTTCCCCATCAACGTATCTGAGTTTTCAAAACTTGGTGTTTCAATTGGTTGAAACCCAAAAGTTTCAAAAGCACCACGAATGGTATTAAAAATATAGTTTCGTTTTGCTACCTGCTCTGGATTAAAATCTCTGGTACCTTTAGGAATGCTTGGTTTTTGAGCCATGTAATAATTTTAGTTAATAAGCAGTTCGACTTTAGTTTATCTTGAGTGCAGTCGAAAGGCTCAGTGTGACAAAAATATATAATGAAAACATCATTGCGAGTTTTTTATTAGAAAAAAAGCGTAGCAATCTGCTTATCGTATTCAAATTTAATATTAAAACTTTAATTTAAAAGATTGCCACTCCTTCGTCCTCGTAATAACAGTTCTAATTTAATTTATAATATTATAAAAATACCTATACAAATCCCCTTTCGTAATCGAAGCCCCTTGTTCTATCATTTTGAATTTATCTAAATTCTTGTCTTCAGTATATTCTTTATCGGCTTGAAAGAACTCAACATTCTCATCCATTAAATTTTCGCGTAACCAATTATAACCTTCTTTCGTGGTGATATCCGCATCATTTTTTAGGTTCACAACAATGGCATGCATATTGGCTTCATCCAAATGAAATAAATACATATGCTGAGGAGCAAAATGCTCTAAATATTCAGCTTTATTTAAAGCACCTTCCCAGATTAAATCGCTAAACACATCCAATTCCATTTCAGCTAGTTCTGGCTTATTAGCTTTTAGGTTTGTCCACTCATCATGAGTTATAGATTGTGTTGCCAAAAAATTTATAAATTCTTGATGCAATTCTTCAAATTGCTCTTTTGTAAGTCTTGAATATTTCATAATTCTCTCTTAATCTCCCTAAAAGGGAGAAATTACTATGCAAAATATAAAAATAACAAAAAAGCCTCAACTTAGTTGAGGCTCTTAAACTATAACTTTTTAAAATTTAATTTGCCTGTGCAATAACTTCAAAATCTAAATCGACAGATACTTCTCTATGCAAACGTACTACGGCAGTATACTTACCTAAACGCTTAACAGTAGTAACTGTAATGAATTTTTTATCAATTTCTTGCCCTTCTTTTTCTAAAGCTGCGGCTATATCGATATTATTAACAGATCCAAATAATTTATCTCCTGTTCCTACTTTAGCAGGTATTTTAATTTCTAATGCTTTTAATGCTTCAGCAGCCTTATTAGCATCATCAACTATTTTCTTTTCTTTAAAGGCTCTTTGCTTTAAGTTTTCTGCTAAAACTTTCTTTGCAGAACTTGTAGCTAGTATAGCTTGTCCTTGAGGAATTAAAAAATTTCTACCATAACCGTTCTTAACTGTTACAACATCGTCTTTAAATCCTAAATTATCAACGTCTTGTTTTAATATAAGTTCCATTGTTATCGGTATTTTATTTTAATAAATCTGCTACGTAAGGCATTAAAGCTAAGTGACGTGCTCTTTTAACAGCTACGGCAACTTTTCTTTGATACTTTAATGATGTTCCTGTTAAACGTCTTGGTAAAATTTTACCTTGCTCGTTTATAAAACGCATTAAAAAATCTGGATCTTTGTAATCAACATACTTGATTCCAGACTTTTGAAACATACAATATTTCTTTGCCTTGTTTGTATCAATATTTAGTGGCGTTAAATATCTAATTTCGCCATCTTTTTTTCCTTTTGATTGTTGTTCTATCGTTGATGCCATGATTAAGCTTTTTGTTTAAGTTTAACTCTTCTTCTCTCTGCCCATGAAATAGCATGTTTATCTAACGCAACCGTTAAATAACGCATAAAACGCTCATCACGCTTAAACTCAACTTCTAATGGATTGATTACCTCTCCATCTACAGTGTACTCAAATAAGTGATAAAAGCCACTTTTCTTGTTTTGAATTGGATAAGCTAATTTTTTTAGCCCCCAATCTTCTTTTGATACCATCTTAGCGCCGTTCGAAACAAGAAAATCTTCGTATTTCTTTACTGTTTCCTTTATCTGATCTTCAGATAAAACGGGATTTAAGATGAAAACAGTTTCATAATGATTCATAAAAATCTAATTTATTGTTAAAAATGGGGGCAAAAATAACCAAATATTTTCTATATTGCAAGCATAACCCCGACTTATTAATAGTGCTTTTTAAATGTTAAAATTATGTTAAATTAAGCACTTTATCGATGATTTTTGGTTTTTAGCCGAATTTTTTGTACTATTGTCGATATCTTAACCGAAATATTAAAATGTTATGACTTTAAACTGTGTAGTAGTAGACGACTCAGCAATACAACGTCTCTCAATAGTTAAGTTAGTCGAGAATCACCCATCTCTAAACTTAATTGCAGAGTACAGTAGTGCTTTAGAAACTAAAAATGGTTTAAATACGCACCAAGTTGACTTAATCTTTTTAGACATTGAAATGCCAGTGCTAAATGGATTTGAACTTTTAGACGTATTAAACAACAAACCCCAAATTATCTTTGTAACCGGTAAAACCGAATATGCTTTTAAAGCATTTAATTACGATGCTACCGATTACCTTCACAAACCCATTACAAGAGAACGATTTAACACCTCTGTAGATAAAGCTTTAGAACAACATAAGTTGAAATTAGACTTTAACGAAGAAGAAGGTGAACATATCTTTGTAAAGAGTAATCTTAAAAAACGTAAAGTTTACATAAAAGACATTAAGTGGATTGAAGCCCTTGGTGATTATGTAAAATTGGTGACAGAAGAAACAAGCCTTGTAGTATTATCTACAATGAAATCTTTTGAGAAGGAATTACCAGAAAATAAATTTTTGAGAATTCATAAATCTTATATTGTTAATCTAGACAAGATAGACAGATTTAACAGCAAAAATGTTGAAGTTGGTGCTTATGAAATTCCTTTAAGTAGGAACAAGAAAACACAACTTGTTGATGCATTAAACAACATCTAAAAACATTAAAAGTTATCGACATTTAAAATTACTTTAACTGACCGAAAATCCTTAATACTCAAGAAGCTGTTATTTATTTTTATAATAGCTTCTTTTGTTTTTAATAAGGATTGCTTTTTTGGGATTTTCACCAAAATATTTTTATGAAACTGATTTCTTATTCTAGCAATTGGCGGCGATTCTGGACCTAAAATATGCTGAGCAAAAACTTGTCTTAATGATTTTGCATACCAAATAGAAGCTGTTTCTACTCTATTATAATCTTTATGCTTTAAGGTTATTTTTATTTGCTTATAAATTGGTGGGTATTTATAATTATACCGATCGTTCATTTGTTCCTTAAACATATCTATATAATTATTTGCAGATACTTGTTGTAATATGTTATGATATGGATTATAAGTTTGAATTAAAACTTTACCACGTTCTTCGGTTCGTCCTGCCCTACCAGATACTTGCAACATTAATTGAAAGCTGCGTTCGTGTGCTCTAAAATCAGGAAAATTTAGCATATTATCTGCATTCATGATACCAACAAGTTTCACATTTCTAAAATCTAACCCTTTAGTCAACATTTGTGTTCCAACTAGAATATCTATTTCTTGTTGTTCTAAAGCTGTAATAATTTTTTCATAGCCATATTTCCCCCTAGTGGTGTCCAAATCCATTCGTGCTACCTTATTATCTGGAAATAAAAGCTTTACTTCTTCCTCAATCTGCTCAGTCCCGAAGCCTTTTGAATCTAGTTCTGCACCGCCACAAGCTTCGCAACTTTTGTGCATCACATCATTATAACCACAGTAATGGCAACGTAATTGATTTCGATATTGATGAAACGTTAAGCTGACATCGCAGTTAGGACATTGTGGCGAGTGCCCACACGTATTACACTCCACAATTGGTGAAAATCCTCGTCTATTTTGAAATAAAATAATTTGATGCCCATTAGCTAAAGTTTCAGTCATTTCTTCTATGAGTCTATCGCTAAAATGACCCGTCATACGCTTTTTCTTGTGCTTTTCCTTTAAATCCACTAACTCGATGTCAGGCATGAGGACATCGTTATATCTTTTAGTAATTTCAACTAAGCCATATTTATTCTGTTGAGCATTGAAATAGCTTTCCAAACTTGGTGTTGCAGACCCCAAAAGTGTTTTTGCCTTATACATATTAGCCAAAACTATAGCTGTATCCCGTGCATTATAACGAGGTGCTGGATCATACTGCTTAAAAGATTGCTCGTGTTCTTCATCCACAATAATTAATCCTAAATTATTAAAAGGCATAAAAATTGAAGAGCGTGCTCCCAATACA
Organism: Algibacter sp. YIN40; assembly: GCF_057219435.1. Classification (NCBI taxonomy): domain Bacteria; kingdom Pseudomonadati; phylum Bacteroidota; class Flavobacteriia; order Flavobacteriales; family Flavobacteriaceae; genus Algibacter; species Algibacter sp. YIN40. The sequence continues at coordinate 8,092 of NZ_JBXVVC010000001.1, forward strand.
ATTTGGGCTTTTGCAGAATTATTTAAAACATTATTCCAAACCTCAACACGCTCATGCGTTGAATATTTTGAATGAAAAACAGACACCTTCTCACCAAAATAGTTCTGAAGTCTTGACACCAATTGTGTGGTTAATGCTATTTCTGGAAGCAAATACAATACTTGTTTATTTTCCCTCAAAACATCTTCAATAAGCTTCACATAAATTTCGGTCTTTCCTGAAGATGTTACACCGTGTAATAAAACTGTATTCTGATTTTTAAAAGATTCTTTTATTTCATTTAAAGCTTGAATTTGGTGTTCATTAAGATTTTTAGAACTCTCAGTCTCTTCACCAGAATAAAGCACCCTATCTGTTTGAATATGATATTCTTCTAAAACGTCTTTATCGACTAGCGTTTTAATTATTGCAGAAGATGATTCGCTTTTTTTAACTAATTCTGACACTTTTACTGGTTTCTTAGTAGTCGCAGAAATAGAAAACAAAGTCATTACAACCTGCCTCTGTTTTGGCGCGCGACTTAAATCATCTAACAAATCGTGAAGTCCCTTTTCTAAAGCAAATGAAGAATGCAATTTCACATACCTAACTAATTTTGGTCTATACTTATCATAAACTTCCTCTTCCAATTTAATAGCTTCTTTTTCGATAAGCTTTTTAATAACAGGAAGCACTTGTTTTCTATCTAGAATATTGGCTATATCATGAATTTTTAAAGATGACTGATGATGCAAAGCTTCATAAACTAAAAACTCATCATCTTTTAAAATCGATTCATCAATAACGGTATCAACTTTTTTTGAAATAACTGTTTCACTTTCTAAAATAAAAGCACTTGGCAAAGCGGCGCGCATAACATCGCCCAAAGTACACATGTAATAGCTTGCTATCCATTGCCATAAATCAAGTTGCATTCTTTTAACAATAGGTGATTCGTCCAAAATTTGATGAATATCTTTCGCTTCATAAACAGTTGGGTCATTATTATGGATTCTAGCAACAATGCCTGTATATATTTTTGACTTCCCAAATGGCACTGCAACCCGCATTCCTGTTTTTAAAAAACTTGCTTCAGACTCTGTAATTTTATACGTGAATAATTTTTGAAGTGGCACAGGAATAATAACATCAATAAAATAAGCCATAAATCATCTGGTTTTTCTAAGCTTATTCAAAGACGCATTCAACTCATACCCGAGTAATAGTATATTGGCATTAAGCCATAAATAAAATAGGAGAATTAATAATGCTCCAATAGAGCCATACAGCTTATTGTATTGACCAAAATTTTCTATATAAACACCAAATAAATATGATGTTAACATAATTAATAATGTAGTAAATATGGCACCTACAGAAAAGAACTTAGAATCACGCCCTTCTCTAGTCCCAAAATAATACAACGTTGCTGTAGCTATATATACCATAGCAACAAAAAACAGGTATTGCACTAAATCTGCCCAAAACACACCTTCAGAGTCCACCTGATACCCCTTATCTTCAAGCACATGAAATAACTCCTGCACCACATAAATTTGAATATATCCTAATACTATAATGGTTAAAATTAGTAAAAAAGTCAAAATTAAAGCGATTCCCATCGAAAACAAATATTGCTTAAATACGTTGCGTGTTAATTGTTCATGATAGGAGTTCTCAAAACCAGAAAAAACCGCATTAACTCCAAAAGCCATCAAAGCAATAGATATTATAAAAACGGTAGATATCAACCCTCCACGTTGCGATTGGTCAATATTTTCAAAAATATTTTCAAAGAAAAAATCTGATGTGTTTGGAGGTAAAAAAGACTCTAAAAATTGGAGGAATTCAATCTTAAAATCATCAATTGGCACGTAAGGAATGATAATTAGAACAAATAATAAAAACGGAAATATCGCTGTAAAAAAACTAAAGGCAATAGCACTTGCTCTTGTAGTTAAGGCGCCTTTTACGATACCTGTAATATAAAGTTCTAATAAATCATAAAACGACAAACCTTCAAGACCAGGTAGTTTTAATCGCTTAAAAAAGCGTGCTAATATATTAATTACAGGGATTTTATCAAGCTTGTCTTCAATAGGTTTTGTCATTAATAATTTACCTTTTACTTTATAGCAAAGTTATTAAAATAAAGAATGCTTATTCGATTAAAAAGTAATTAGAAATGATAAAACTATTTCATTGCTTTTAAACTTAAGTCCATGTTATGAACCGAGTGGGTTAATGCGCCACAAGAAATAAAGTTCACACCACATTCGGCATAATGTCTTATGGTCGTTTCATTAATATTTCCAGAAGATTCTGTGAGACATTGATCGCCAATTAATTTAACCGCTTTTCTAGTGTCTTCGTAGTCGAAATTATCAAGTAAAATCCTATAAATACCCTCATTTTCTAATATTTCTTCAACCTCCATCAAATTACGAGCCTCTACCATAATATTTAAGTCCTTCTCTGTTTCCTTTAAATACTGTTTGGTTGTTTCGATTGCTTTAGTAATACCTCCAGCAAAATCAATATGATTATCTTTCAGCATAATCATATCATACAAAGCAAATCTGTGATTTTCTCCACCACCTATTTTTACAGCCCATTTTTCTAAAACTCGTATTCCTGGAGTTGTTTTTCGAGTATCAAGGATTTTAGTTTTAGTACCATCAACTAAATCAACAAACATTTTAGTTTTTGTGGCTATCGCACTCATTCGTTGCATGGCATTAAGAACTGTACGCTCTGCTTTCAATATTGACTGTGAAGGCCCTTCAACATACATAACAATATCCCCAAAAGTAACTGGAGTACCATCTTCTATGAGCACATCTAATTTTAAATTTTTATCTACATAAGCAAATACCTTCTTTGCAAAATTAACTCCGCCAATAATTCCTTTGTCCTTAACTAATAGCTTCGCTTTACCTCTAGCATTATCTGGAATACATGCCAAAGAACTATGGTCGCCGTCTCCTACATCTTCATTTATAGCGCTAGAAATAATGCGTTTAACTTCGGAATCAAATATTTCTTGTGTAATCATTTTTGAGAAAATTTGAAACAAAAATAAGAAATTGATTTGCGAAAATATATTTTACTTTTACGAAATTTTCAAATTTTGTTTGTTTAATTGCTTATTTGACAAATTGTAAATACTAATTTTGCTATATGACTATAAAACTACTTACCATTGGGAAAACTGATAATAAGCAACTTGCATCCATTATTGAGGATTATATGAAGCGCTTAGGGCACTATATTAAGTTTAATTTAGAAATTATTCCAGATTTAAAAAACACGAAAAATTTAAGCGAAGAACAACAAAAAGAAAAGGAAGGCACGCTTATAATTAATAAAATAAACACGGCTGATGTCTTGATATTATTAGATGAACAAGGAAAAGCATTGAATTCTATCGATTTTTCTTCTTATTTGCAAAAACACATGAATTCTGGTATTAAACAACTTGTTTTTGTTATTGGTGGCCCTTATGGGTTTTCTAAAGATGTTTATAATAAAGCAAATGGAAAATTGTCATTATCTAAAATGACATTTTCCCATCAAATGATTCGCTTATTTTTTATTGAACAATTATATAGGGGGTTTACCATTTTGAGAAACGAACCTTATCATCATCGTTAATGTGTTTTAAAAACTTGCTTGCGTTTTTTTAGTTGACGTTCTAAATCTTTAATAGTTTCTCGAACAGAAACTTCAAAATTGCGTTCATTGGAAGTAGCAAATATTCTTGGTCCAGGTAAACTAAGTTCTATGTTACAAATTTTACCATTTATATGCTCTTTTTCATCTTGTTTAAAATGCACTGAAGCGCTTATTAAAAACTCATATTTAATTGATAATTTACTTAATTTTACTTCAGTAAATTTTGAAAGTGTTTCACTTTTGTCTACTCCTACATATTGAATATTAACCGTCATATTTTCTTTTTTAATTTATATTCAAATTTAAATAACACCCGTATCTATAAAGATGACTTATATCATTTTAAATTATTTATTTGTAAAAATCTTAATCTTCTAAGTAAATTCTTATTACAATACAGCTTCCTTCACCAATGCCTTCTCCTCTAATAATAAGGTCGCTTTTTCTAATCCATTTAAAGCCGATAATCTTTTTGTGCCTTTTTCTAAAGCTTTCTTAAACAAAGCTATGGACTCCTCAAACCTATTCTGATCCATCAAAAATTCAGCATACAGTTCTTTAGTTGGTTTTTGAATAAATGGCGGTCCATAACTGTAGGGCAACTGGTCTTGTAATAAAACAGATTCCTTTAACAATTTTTCAGTCTCAATAATATTATTATCTAACCTAGCCTGTAATGCCATTAGTTGGGTTTTCATTACGATAGATTCATTAATATCTGTTCGGTTTGGTATTTCCCGATTACCAGAAGCGCAAACACTAAAGCCGCTTGTTACATTATCGACTAAAAGCGATTCGCTTTTTATGTCACTTTCCATCAATTCTATAATTTTATCTAAAGCATCAGAATCATTGTTTTCAAATGCAATTCTACCATCAATAAAATAATTTTGAGATTTAACAGAAATATTGGCATCAGAAACATCAATTTCTATATTTGAAATTGGATGATTCCAAAGGTTAGTTTCCGCTAAAAAAGTCCCTTTTAGAAATAACAAATGGACTCTCGCCCTTCTTGATGGGCCCTCTTTACAATATTTTTCCATATCCCATACCATTTTCTCAGCATGTTCGATTTGTCCTTTTTGTAAATAGCCGTATTCTAACCAATGATAAGCATGATAACCTCTCGCGTTATTGTCGAGATCTTTATTTTTCATTCTAGTAACACTTGCTCCATAAGAATCTATGTTTGAAGCAACAACTTTATCCCACATACCTAAAGCCACATAAATATGAGAAGGCATATGCAAAGCGTGACTAGCATCTGGTGCCACTTTTGCATAAGCATCGGCAGCATCAAGTGCTAAATGAGCGTGTTTAGGATCATCATAAGAATGTATTAAATAGTGTAATGCTCCAGGGTGTTTTCCATTACTTTGTAAAATTTTATTAGCAATAACCGCTCCTTCACCATAAATAGAATCATTTCTTCCTTCTGCAACAGAACCTAAAAGAGATAATGAATAAAAAGCTGCAATTTCATTGTTATCTGGAAACTTTTTAAATAGCTCCTGCATATGTTTCATATATGCTTTGTCTCTTACTTTTTTTAGCGTTTTTTCCTTATATAAAATTTGAACACCATCTAATAAGCCTTCTTCGACAGCAGTAAATTCATCTTTCACTCTAAGTTTTTTGATTTTCCGTATGGTTTCAATTGCGTTATCATAATCTTGATCTCTCCACAAACTATGGTTATATGTCATAGCTTCTCCCCAATAAGCCATAGCCATATTTGGATCTAATTCCTGGGCTTCTAAGAAAGCTTCTCTGGCATCTTTGTATTCAAAACTATGCAGAAGTAATAATCCTTTTTCAAATTTAGGAATCGCTATTTTTGTTCCAGTAACTTCAAAATCTACAATGCCTAAATAATCAGTTTTCACATCTTTCTTTTTACAAGAACATATAAAAACCATCAATAAAATAATAATAATTTGCTTCATAATTATGCCACGGTATTAATTCATAAAAAGTTCATTAAAATTTATAAAAATAGGTGTAACGATAAAGATAAGAAATATTTTAAGCCTTAATGAAAGCTGTAGAAAAAGAAACCAAATAAACATTCCTCGTAGTTTAAAAATAATTTATTTTTATCATAATTTTTGAATAATTAATATGCAAATAGTTTTCGCAACCAATAATTTAAATAAACTAAAGGAAGTTAAGTCTTTAATCCCTAAACATATTGAGTTATTGAGTCTAAAAGATATTGGCTGTTTCGAAGACATCCCAGAAACACAAAATACCATTAAAGGCAATGCAATACAAAAGGCTGATTATATAAAAAACCATTATGGATATAACTGTTTTGCAGACGATACGGGTTTAGAAGTCGAAATGCTTAATGGAGAACCTGGAGTTTACTCAGCTCGTTACGCGGGAAAACAACGAAATGCGAACGATAATATGGATAAATTACTTTTAGAATTAAAAAATAAAACAAATCGAAAAGCCCAATTTAAAACGGTAATTGCTTTACATCTTAACGGAGAACTTAAAACCTTTACAGGCATTTGTAAAGGTAAAATAACCTCCATTAAACAAGGCACAAAAGGGTTTGGTTATGATCCTATTTTCAAGCCTAGCGATTATAATCACACATTTGCAGAAATGGATTTAAGCCTTAAGAACAAAATTGGTCATCGTGGACAGGCAGTATCTCAGCTTGTTCAATTCCTAAAAATTAAATAACAAAAAGTTAAGAACCATGTTGCTTGTTAATATTCTTTATGCTACTTTTAATTTATGACAGAGGAAGCGATAGAAAAAGAAAACGCAGCAATTACAAAAGCATATAAAGAACTACTAAAAGTTAGTTACAGAACGCTTTCTAGTGATGATAAAAAACTGATTCGAAAAGCTTTCGATGTAGCTCTTGATGGGCATAAAGATCAACGTAGAAAATCTGGAGAAGCTTATATTTTCCATCCCATCGCCGTAGCAAAAATCGTAGCACAAGAAATTGGATTAGATGCTACTTCAATAGCTTCTGCATTGCTTCATGATGTGGTAGAAGATAATGACGATTATTCCATTGATGATATTGAACAGCTTTTCGGAGAAACTGTGGCAAAAATTGTAAATGGCCTAACCAAAATTTCTTCATTGAGTAAAGAGCAAGATATGAATGTATCGTTGCAAGCCGAGAATTTCAGAAAAATGTTGCTAACGCTTAATGATGATGTTCGTGTTATTATTATAAAAATTGCAGACAGACTCCATAACATGCAAACTATGGATGCAATGCGAGCCGATAAACAGGTAAAAATTGCATCTGAGACACTATACATTTACGCACCTCTTGCTCATAGAATTGGTCTATATAACATTAAGACTGAACTTGAAGATTTAGGTTTAAAATATACTGAACCTGAAGTATTCAACGATATTCTAAACAAAATAAAGGAAAGTAAAGAAGAACAAGACAAATACATTCTTCAGTTTAGTAAAGTTATTGAAAATTCTCTAAACAAAGAGAACATGATATATACTATAAAAGGAAGACCAAAATCCATCTTTTCTATTAGAAAGAAGATGGTTAAACAAGGGGTTTCTTTTGATGAAGTTTATGATAAATTTGCGATTAGAATTATTTATGAAAGTGATGAAGTCAATGAAAAATTCTTAGCATGGAAAATATATTCCATTGTAACAGATCATTTCAGGCCTAATCCCATTAGATTGCGAGACTGGATTTCTTCGCCAAAATCAACAGGTTATGAAGCACTACACATCACCGTTATGGGACCAAAAGGTCGCTGGGTTGAAGTTCAAATACGAAGCCAACGCATGAACGAAATTGCCGAAAAAGGTTATGCGGCTCATTACAAATACAAACAAGGTGAAGAACTTGAAGATAGTCTTGAAAACTGGATTAATCGATTACAAGAAGCCTTAGAAAATCCACAGTTAAATGCAGTAGATTTTGTCGAACAATTTAAACTTAATCTTTACGCTCAAGAAATATTTGTATTTACTCCAAAGGGCGAATTAAAATCATTACCAAAAGGAGCTACAGCATTAGATTTTGCATTCAGTATCCATACCGAAGTAGGTATGAAAACGCGTGGTGCTAAAGTAAATGGAAAACTTGTTCCTTTAAGTCATGAGCTACAAAGTGGAGATCAAGTAGATATTTTAACTGCTGAAACAGCTAAACCAAATGCCAATTGGTTAGACTATTCAACAACAGCGAGAGCCAGAGGTAAAATAAAATCTGCCCTTAAGGAAGATCGAAAAATAGTTGGTGAAGATGGCAAAGAAATTTTACGAAGAAAACTAAAACAGCTCAAAATTACACTTAACGAAGAAAGTGTAAATGAACTAGTTCGTTATTTCAAACTTAAAACAAGTTTAGACCTCTTTTACCGTGTTGGTATAGGTTCTATAGATAATAAAATGCTTAAAGACTATGCCTCATCTAGAAGCAACGCTTTAATGTCTTTTATTAAAAATAAAATAAGTCGAAAAGCAACAATTTCGAAGGAAGAAATAGAAAAAGAAGAAGTTACATCTAATTTCGATTCGATAGTATTTGGTAAAGAAGAAGATAAATTAGATTACAAAATAGCTAATTGTTGTAATCCAATTCCAGGTGATGATGTTTTTGGTTTTTTAACAGTTGCCGATGGCATAAAAGTTCATAAAAAAAACTGTCCAAATGCTTTAAGTTTACAATCTAATTATGCCTATAGAATTATGCCCGCCAAATGGATTGATTCTACACAGCAAGAATTTTTAGTAAAAATAGAAGTTTCTGGAATAGACCACTTGGGCTTAGTTAATGAAATAACAGAAATTATTTCGTCTAACATGCATGTTAACATGAAAAGCTTAAATTTCGAGACTGACGACGGTCTTTTTTCGGGAAAAATTAATGTTATTGTAAAAAACAATACTATGCTAAAAAGACTCCAAGAAAAACTTAAGAAAATTAATGGTATTGATAAGGTTACTAGAGTGTAAAAAAAGTGTAAATTTGCGACGAAATTATGAGTGCAAAATCCGATACCAAAAACCAAGACATCGTTAAAAGTGTATTTACTAGCTTTTTAGAAACTAATGGGCACCGTAAAACACCTGAACGATACGCGATTCTTCAAGAAATATACAATAACACGGAACACTTCGATATTGAATCTTTATACCTTAGTATGAAGAATAAAAAATATCGTGTATCTAGAGCGACGCTTTATAATACTATAGAATTACTTTTGGAATGTGGATTGGTTAGAAAACATCAATTTGGACAAAATCAGGCACATTACGAGAAATCTTATTTCGATAGACAGCATGATCATGTTATTTTAACAGATACTGGAGAAGTTATAGAGTTTTGCGATCCAAGAATCCAGTCTATTAAAAAGACAATTGAAGAAGTCTTCGATATCGAAATTAACAACCACTCACTATACTTTTACGGAAACAGAAAATCAACCAACTAATTATTTTTTACAATGGCAGTAGATTTACTACTAGGATTACAATGGGGAGACGAAGGCAAAGGAAAAATTGTTGATGTACTAACCTCAAACTACAATATTATTGCACGTTTTCAAGGAGGCCCCAATGCAGGACACACCTTAGTATTTAATGGAAGGAAACACGTATTACACACTATTCCCTCTGGAATTTTTCATGACGATGCAACAAATCTAGTTGGTAACGGCGTAGTTATAGATCCCGTTATTTTCAAAGGTGAGCTTGATAAGCTTGAAGAACAAAACGTAGATTATAGAAAATCGTTGCTTATTTCGCGTAAAGCACATATTATTTTACCAACCCACAGACTACTAGATGCTGCTAGCGAAGCTTCTAAAGGGAAAGCCAAAATTGGTTCTACTTTAAAAGGTATTGGACCAACTTACATGGACAAAACTGGCAGAAACGGTATTCGTGTTGGAGATTTAGAGTTGAGTGATTGGAAAGACAAATATAGAGCCCTAGCTGATAAGCATGAATCTATGATTGCTTTTTATAATGTAGAAATAGAATATGATTTAAAAGAATTAGAAACAGAGTTTTTTAATGCAGTAAAGGTTTTAAAATCTTTGAAGTTTATTGATTCTGAAGAACATATTTACCAAGCACAAAAATCTGGAAAAACAATTTTAGCTGAAGGCGCTCAAGGTTCACTTTTAGATATCGATTTTGGAACATATCCTTTTGTAACTTCCAGTAACACAACAGCAGCAGGAGCATGTACTGGCTTAGGTGTTGCACCTAACCAAATTGGTGAAGTATTTGGTATTTTTAAAGCTTATACAACACGTGTAGGATCGGGTCCCTTCCCTACTGAATTATTTGACCAAGATGGAGCTACTATGGCTAAAGTTGGTAAGGAGTTTGGAGCTACAACTGGTAGACCAAGACGCTGTGGATGGCTAGATCTTATTGCTTTAAAATATGCCTGTCAAGTAAATGGTGTCACACAATTAATGATGATGAAAGGCGATGTACTTTCTGGGTTTAAAAGTTTAAAAGTATGTACTGCGTATAAATATAAAGGTGAAGTAATTTATCATTTACCATATAATATCGAACCAGAAAATGTTGAACCAGTCTATACAGAGTTTAGTGGATGGAATGAAGATTTAACAGAAATGTCTGAAGCATCTCAGTTGCCACAAGCTTTAAATGAGTACATCGAGTTTTTAGAAAAAGAGCTAGAAATTCCTATTACTATAGTTTCAGTTGGACCAGATAGAAAACAAACTATTTTCAGAAATTAAAACATTTATTTTTTTATAAACTAACGCTTCAAAATATTTTGAAGCGTTTTTTGTTTCCATATACTTAAACAGTATATTAATCGTTATTTTTGCTGCAAATCATATGATATTGAATTCAAGCTTGCGCATATTTATCTTACTATTTCTAAGTTTGTTCTTTGTAATTCATTCCGAAGCACAGAGCAAAAAGATGATTGAAATTAAGTACTCAGGATTTCTAAATGTTGACGAAGAAAATTATCCTGGTGCCAAAATTTTAACTCGTGATGATTCTGAACAAGTACATATTGCTCATGAAAGTATTAATATGTGGTGTGATCGCGCTATACACTATAGCAGTGAAAACTTTATAGAAGCATATGGAAATGTAAAAATGATTCAAGGTGACACGATCAACATGAATTCTAAATATGTTGAATATAGTGGAAAAACACAATTAGCTTTTGCAAGTGGTGATGTGGTTTTAACAGACCCTAATTCAACAATAACAACCGATACTTTACATTTCGACCGTATTAAGCAAGTAGCCTTTTATGAAACTGGCGGGACTGTTGTCAAAGATTCTTCTGGCACAATTACTAGTAAAGAAGGTAGATATTATATGAATTTAAAGAAGTATCGTTTTGTTCAAGATGTTGTTTTAGTAAGTCCAGATGCGACTATTAATTCAAATTACTTCGATTTCTATTCAGATACTGGACACGCCTATTTATATGGGCCATCAACTATTGTTACAGAAGAAAGTAAAACCTACTGCGAAAAAGGTTTTTATGATACTGAAAACAAAACTGGTTATGCCGTTAAAAAATCGAGAATAGATTACGACAATCGTATTATTGAAGGAGATAGTTTATATTTTGACAATAACAGGAATTTCTCATCTGCAACTAATAACATAAAAGTTACGGATACTATAAACAAAAGCATCGTTAAAGGTCATTATGCCGAAGTTTTTAGAGGTGAAGAAAAAGATTCCTTATTTATAACAAAGCGTGCACTAGCAATTACAGTGCAAGAAAAAGATTCCTTATATATTCACGCCGATACTTTAATGGTAACAGGAAAACCAGAAAAACGTATTACTCGCGCTTTCAGAAATGTGAAAATGTATAAATCAGATATGAGTGGTAAATCAGATTCTGTGCATGTAAACCATGAAACTGGTTTAATGAAATTTATTAATATTTCTAAATTTTCTTCTGCAGATCAATTTGCTACTGTTAGAAAACCTATTTTATGGAATATTAAAAATCAAATTACGGGCGACACTATTCATTTAAAATCAAATCCTGAAACAGAAAAAATTGATTCCCTTATTGTCTTCGAAAATGCATTTCTTATAAGCAGAGACACCCTTGAAGCAGGCTATAATCAAATTTCAGGAAGAAGACTAATTGGGTTGTTCAACGAAAATAATGACTTAAATCAAGTCGATATTATTAAAAATGCGCAGTCTATATATTACTTTAGAAATGACAAAGGTGAATTGGTAGGTATTGACAAATCTAAATCTGGAAGCATAAAAATACTCTTAGCAGAAAAAGAAATTGAGGAAGTGAGAAAGCTTAACCAAATTGATGGCGATATATTTCCTGAAGATGAATTTCCCGAAAACCAAAAACTCCTAAAAGGTTTCGATTGGCGTGAAGAAGAGCGTCCTCAAAGCGTTGAAGATTTATTTAGTGATGACCCACCTTTAGAGTTACCAATAATTAAAGGTTTGGATGATTATATCCCTCAAGAAGAGTTTTTTGATGAAGATATGATTGATCGCATTAATAAGGCCGATAAAGAATCTAAAATTAAAGATAAAACAAAATCTAAAGCATCTAGAAACCTTCCTAAAAAGATAAAGTCCAAGCGAAAACTTTTAGGACCTACGAAATTATTAGAACCAGATAAAAAGAAACTAATAGCACCGAAAAATAGTCAATAATAATGGTTTCAGATTTCTTTAAATACCAAGCACAAACAACACCACATCCGTTGGCAATGGAAATCTCTCATGCTAAAGGTTCTTACATTTATGACATTAACAAAAAGCCTTACTTAGACTTTGTTGCAGGCGTTTCTGCATGTCCCTTAGGGCATAATCACCCAAAAGTTATTGATGCCATAAAAGAACAAGTAGACAAATATTTACATGTCATGGTTTATGGAGAATACGTTCAAAAACCAACCGTAGAACTAACTAAACTTCTGGCAAATAACCTTCCAGAAAAATTAGAAAAAACCTATTTAACTAATTCAGGAACCGAAGCCATTGAAGGTGCTTTAAAACTAGCTAAACGAGCTACTGGTAGAAGCGAAATTGTTGCCGCTAATAAAGCATATCATGGCAATACCATGGGAGCCATGAGCGTTATGGGCTTTGAAGAGCGCAAGCAAGCTTTCAGACCATTATTGCCAGATGCTCGCTTTATCTCTTTTAATAATTTTGAAGAATTAAATCTCATAACCAATAAAACCGCCGGTGTTATTTTAGAAACTATTCAAGGTGGCGCTGGCTTTATCGAACCTAAAGATGATTATCTGAAAAAAGTTAGAGAACGCTGCGATAAAGTTGGAGCACTATTGATTCTAGATGAAATACAACCTGGAATTGGTAGAACGGGTAAACTTTTTGGATTCGAAAATTACAACTGTACACCAGATATTTTGGTTACCGGAAAAGGTTTAGGTGGCGGCATGCCAATTGGTGCTTTTACAGCTTCTACCAAACTCATGGATTTACTCATGGATAACCCCAAATTAGGGCACATTACAACCTTTGGTGGACATCCAGTTATAGCTGCTTCTGCATTGGCAACATTAAAGGAAATAACAGAAAGCAATTTAATACAACAAGCTACAGATAAAGAAAAACTTATTCGTAACCTTTTAGTTCATCCGCTAATTTCAGAAATTAGAGGAAAAGGGCTTATGCTGGCTTTAATAATGATTTCATCTGAAATCGCAAATTCACTAATTCTACTAGCACAAGAACATGGGTTAATACTTTTTTGGTTGTTATTTGAAAATAAAGCTGTTAGAATTACACCACCTTTAACCATTTCTAATGAAGAAATCACTAAAGGCTGTGGCATTATTATTGATATTTTAAATAGTATGAAGTAATAAAAGGCAGCTTCAACATTCTGACTATCAAATTACAACAAGCAAACCAACTTTAAAAAATTTTAAATGTTCATTACTTTGTTAAAAACATTTATAAATCAAGTGCCAAAAAAAAGAATAGAACCTTAAATTTATTGAAGTAGAAACTTACTAATGTGCCTATGGAGTTTAGTCATAACGACAACAACAACTTGCCACTTTCTAAATTTGAATCGATGTTGAAAACAAACAGTGTTTTGTTTTTTGATTCTGAAGAGTTTGAAAACATCATTCATCATTACCTTAACCAAGGTAAAATAGCCCTAGCTAAAAAAGCCATTAAACTTGGTCTTGATCAACATCCAACATCAATAAACTTGCGCCTTTTTAAAGTTGAAGTATATGTGTTTGAAGATAAGCTAGATGATGCGAATGAGTTATTAAATATTCTATATACACTTGACCCAATGAATGAAGAACTTTTCATTCAAAAGGCAAATATTTTATCAAAGCAGGATAATCACCAACAAGCTATAGAAGTTCTAAAAAAAGCTTTAGAATTAACCGATGATGTGGTTGATATCTATTCGCTAATTGGCATGGAATATCTATTTTTAGACTCTTTTGAAGATGCAAAATCAAATTTCATGAGATGCATTGAAGCGGATATTCAAGATTATTCAGCACTTTATAATATAATTTATTGCTTCGATTTTCTTAATCAGCACGAAGATGCTATAGACTATTTAAACGTATTTTTAGATAAAAACCCTTATTGTGAAGTTGCCTGGCATCAATTAGGTAAGCAGTATTTTGAGTTAAAAAATCTCGAAAAAGCTTTAACTGCTTTCGATTTCGCCATTATTTCAGATGACACATTTGTAGGTGCTTATCTTGAACGCGGAAAAGTTTTAGAAAAGTTAAATAGGTATGAAGAAGCCATAGAAAATTATAGCATCACTTTAAAACTTGATGACCCAACATCATTTGCATTATTAAGAATAGGTGGCTGTTATGAAAAACTAAATAAAAACGATTTAGCCGTTCAATACTACTATAAAACAGTTCATGAAGATCCTTTATTGGACAAAGGATGGATTGCCATTACTAAATTTTACAACCGCAAAAAGAATTACCAAAAAGCGCTGTATTATATTAATAAAGCAATAAATATAGACGCTGAAAATGTAATTTATTGGAAACTATATTCTCAAATTAATCAGCGTCTAAACTTTTACGAAGAAGCCGAACGCGGATTTAAAAAAACGCTTGAGCTGGGAAATTATGAACTTAATACTTGGCTCTCGAGGGGTGATCTTTTAATAAAACTTGGCGAATTAGAAGCGGCCATCTATAATTTTGAACAAGCTGTGGAATTTTATCCAGAAAATGCCGAATTAGAATATAGATTGGCGGGACTTTATTTCGCTTTAAATGAAAATGACAAAGGAACATTTCATTTAAAAAACGGTATTCGATTCAACGAGGACTATGGCTTTATAGTTGAAGAGCTTTTTCCAGATGTAGCAAACAAAATTCTAGTTAAAAATTTACTAAAAGCAAATCTTTAAGGTTACGTTTCATTAAAATGCATACCTTTGATTTTCGTTTAAAAATCGAGTAATGCAAAGACGTTTACAGGATTATTTCATAATTTCTTTAAAAGGAATAGCTATGGGAGCTGCAGACGCTGTCCCAGGTGTTTCTGGAGGTACTATTGCTTTTATCTCAGGTATTTACGAAGAATTAATTTCCACAATTAGCAATGTGAATATTTCATTGTTTCGTACACTTTTTACAAAAGGAGTAAAAGCTTTTTGGCAACAAGCAAATGGGAATTTTTTAACAGCGCTTTTATTAGGAATTATAGTGAGTTTTGTATCGTTTATGAGGCTAGCTAAATATCTTTTAGAACATCATCCGATACTTATTTGGTCTTTCTTTTTTGGTTTAATTGTGGCCAGTATTTATTTTGTTGGAAAACAAATTACCAAATGGGGATTTGCAACTATAATTTCATTAATAGTTGGTGCGGTTATAGCTTTTTATATTACTACCCTCCCAGCACTTGCAAATAATGACAATTCCTGGTTTTTGTTTATGTCTGGTGCTATCGCTATTTGTGCCATGATACTTCCTGGTATTTCAGGGTCATTTATTTTAATTATTCTTGGTGCTTATAAAACATTAAGTAATGCTTTGCATGACTTTGACATAAAAAAGATAGTCATTTTTGCCACTGGGGCTATAATTGGTTTACTAAGCTTTAGTCATATATTAAAATGGCTGTTTAAACATTATCATAATATAACAATGGCTTTACTAACAGGATTTATATTTGGTTCGTTAAACAAAGTTTGGCCTTGGAAAAGAACCATTTCTGTGATGGAAGATAAAACTGGAGAAATAGTATCTTTTAATGAAATTTCTAATTTAGGGACGCTCAATGTGTTTCAGAAACAAACTAAAGATTTTGACTCCTATAAAACGGTTTTAGAAGAAAGTGTTTATGCTTTTAATTATTCTGAAATCAACGAATATATATATCCACAAACAATGCCTGCAATAGTTTTAATGATTATTGGTTTTTTAACTATTTTCATTCTTGAAAAACTTGGTTCAAAAAAACACTAATGCAAAGCACTCGAACATTTACCGATAAACTTTTTTTAGTTTTAAAAGGACTAGGCATGGGTGCTGCCAATAAAATTCCTGGTGTTTCTGGTGGTGTAGTTGCATTTGTAGCTGGTTTTTACGAAGAATTCATTTATTCACTACAAAAAGTTAATGGTAAAGCTTTCAAATTACTAATTAACGGGCGATTCAAAAGTTTTTTCTACTATATAAATGGGCGCTTTTTAAGTTTGCTATTCTTTGGTATGATTATAAGTTATTTTAGTGTTTCTAAAATTCTAGATTACCTATTAAAACATTACGAATTATTCGTATGGAGTATATTTTTTGGAATGATTATAGGCTCTATTTACTACATAAACAAAGATTTTAAAGACTGGAATTCTAAAACATTATTGACTTTATCCATTGGCATTATTTTAGGACTTGGTATCAGTTTTTTGAACCCCGCAAAAGAAAACGACAATCTATGGTTTGTCTTTTTTTGTGGTATCATAAGTGTCGCAGGAATGACACTTCCAGGTTTTTCAGGTTCCTTCATTCTTATCTTAATAGGAAATTATGTACTGCTACTAGTAGATTCAGTTAATGCTTTATACGATACTTTCTATGAAATATTAGGTGGTAATTTTTCTTTTACACAGAACCAAGAACGTGTTCGAATGCTGAAGGTATTAACCGTTTTCACATTAGGTTCTGTAACAGGACTAGTAACATTTTCTCATGTTTTAAGTTATATTTTAAAACATTATAAGAATATTACGCTAGCTTCCATAATAGGTTTTATTATTGGCTCTCTAGGTGTTGTATGGCCATGGAAGAAAACAATTTATAGAATGGATGATGGCGTTTATCTACTAGATTCGGCAGGCGAAAAAATAATCGAAAATTACCAACGGTATATCCCAGAATTTAATTCACAAACCTATTATGCTATATCCTTTATTATTCTTGGGATTTTAATAGTATTGGCTTTGGAACTATATGGTAAAAAAACTAGAAAGCAGCATGCATAAATTAGGTCTTTTAGGGAAAAATATATCCTATTCTTTTTCAAAAGAATACTTCAAAAATAAGTTTATAAACGAAAAAATAGATAATATATCTTACAACAATTTCGATATTGAAGATATCAATTTGTTTCCTTCAATAATCAATGAAACGGAAGGCTTAAAAGGTATGAATGTTACTATACCCTATAAAGAAGTAGTGATTCCTTTTCTTGATAAATTAAATAAAAAGGCAAAAGCTATAGGTGCAGTTAACACCATTAAAATTACTAAAAAAGGCAAATTAATTGGTTACAATACGGACTGTTATGGTTTTAAAAAATCGATTGCTCCATATTTGAATAAAAACCACAAATCAGCATTAATCCTTGGCACTGGCGGTGCAAGTAAAGCAGTTATTTATAGCTTAAAAAAATTGGGTATTAAGTGTCATTATGTTTCTCGAAATGCATCTAAAAAAGTTAGTTATACCTATTCAGAATTAAATGAAGACATCATAAAACAACATCTCATTATTGTTAACTGCTCGCCTGCAGGAACCTTCCCAAATATAAATGACTGTCCTAATATTCCTTATAGCGGAATTACAAATAATCATGTCTTATATGATTTAATTTATAACCCAAGTCAAACAAAATTCTTAAAACTGGGAAAAGAAAAAAAAGCTACTACAATTAACGGTTTAAACATGCTAAAACTACAAGCAGAAAAAGCATGGTCTATTTGGGATTTAAAATAAAAACAATCGCTTAACGTATTAAAACGCAATCTTCACTTTGTAAATACTGGAGTTGTTAGTATCTTTAGACTTTATAGCATCACATTAATAACGACCCTAAACATTTTTAAAATGTCTGAGATTGATAACCTGCAAAAAGCAGAAGGAGAAAACAAAGAATTAAATTTAGAATTAAATAAACCGGAAAATCAGGAACAAGCTGAAAAAACCGATTTAAACATTGAAAACACTTCACAGCCAGAAGACACTCCTGAAATCACTTTGGATACGACTGAAACTCCCTCAGAAACTCCTAATTCTGAAACAGCAGAAAACACGCAAGAACCAGACGAAGTTATTGATGAAATTGAAGCTTCTAATGCAGAAGACGCAGAAGACGAAGGAAATAAAGAACGTCATACCATAGAAGTTAAAGAGTATGATAAAATGTCGTTGGAAGCCTTAGCTATTGAATTGGAAAAATTGATTAAATCAGAAAAAATTCAAGCTATTAAATCTCATGTAGATGATATTAACAATGATTTTAAAACTAAATTCCAAGCTTTAATCGATGAGAAAAAAGCAGATTTTTTAGCCGATGGTGGTAATGAAATAGACTTCTATTACTCCTCTCCTGTTCAAAAACGATACAAAACTGCTTACAGAGAATATCGCAATAAATTAAATGAGCATTATAAAAGTCTTGAAAAAAATCTAAAAGAAAACTTAGCTAGCAAACTTGAGATAATTGAAGAATTAAAAGGCTTGATTAATGTTGAAGAAAACATAAACACTACTTACAAGCATTTTAAAGAATTACAAGAAAGATGGCGCAATACTGGACCAATTCCACGCGATAAATACAACAATGCTTGGAATAGTTATCATCACCATGTCGAAATATTTTATGATTTTTTACATCTAAATAGAGATCTTCGCGACCTTGATTTCAAGCATAACTTAGACAAAAAACTCAAAATTATTGAGCGTGCAGAAGAACTTGCTCAAGATGATGATATAACTCGATCGTTTAGAGAACTTCAGGAACTACATAAAATGTGGAAAGAAGAGTTAGGTCCTGTTGGAAAAGAACATCGTGAGGTTATTTGGGAACGTTTTAAAGCGGCAACCAAGGTAATTAATGATAAGCGTCAACTTTATTTTAAGGAGATAGATAAAGTTTATGAGAAAAACCTCGAGAAGAAAGAAGATATTATTGCCAGCATTAATGAAATTGCTTCTCAGGAGGTTAGCTCTCACGGAGGATGGCAAAAAAAGATAAAAGAAATTGAGTCTTTAAGAAACGACTTTTTCAATGCTGGAAAAGTACCATTAAAAGTAAATGAAGCCACTTGGGCAAAATTTAAAGACGCTGTTAGAACTTTTAACAGACAAAAAAACGCTTTCTACAAAGGACTTAAAAAAGAACAATATAAAAACCTTCAGAAAAAATTAGAATTAATAAAAATTGCTGAAGACAATAAAGACAGTGAAGATATCCAAGTAACTACAGCTTTGATGAAAAAAATTCAAAGTGATTGGAAAAAAATTGGTCATGTACCACGTCGCGATAGTGACAAAATATGGAAGCAGTTTAAAGCAGCTTGTAATTATTATTTCGATAAGCTTCATGCTGAAAGAAATGCATCTAACAAAGTTGAATTGGATGCGTTTAACCAAAAACATGAATTATTAGATTCTATAAAAAAACTGAAACTTTCCGGTGATAAAACCAAAGATTTAGAAACCATAAACACGCAAATAAATACATGGAAAACTTTAGGAAGAGTTCCTTATGACAAACGTTATATTGAAGGAAAGTTTCATAAGGCTTTAGATGGTTTATTCTCTAACCTCAAAATGGATAAGAATGAGATTGAAATGATTAAGTTCGAGAATAAATTAGAAAGTTTAAGTAGTTCTGAAAACACCAGAGACCTAGACAACGAACGTTCATTTATTCGAAAGAAAATTGATGAAGTAAAACATCAAATTAATCAATTAGAAAATAATTTACAGTTTTTTACTAATGTTGATGATGAAAATCCATTAGTAAAGGAAGTACATTCAAATATTAAAAACCATAAAAAATCTCTAGAGCTCTGGAATAGTAAATTGGATAAAATTAAGAAGCTGTACTAGCAACTAATAACTACAAAGCTTTAGCTTCTTCCCAAAATACATCCATTTCGGCCAGTGTCATATCTTTTAATGGTTTGTTTAAACTTTTTGCTTTACTTTCAAGATATTGAAAGCGTTTAGAGAATTTTTTATTGGTACGTTCTAAAGCGTTTTCTGGGTTGATGTTTAAAAACCGAGCGTAATTTACCATAGAAAATAATACATCTCCAAACTCGTTTTCCATAGCAGCCTGATTACCCGATTTCACTTCGGTTTTAAATTCATTTAGCTCCTCCTCTACTTTTTTCCATACTTGGCTAGGTTCTTCCCAATCAAAACCAACACCTGCTACTTTATCTTGAATCCTATTCGCTTTTACTAATGCTGGCAAACTCATAGGCACACCTTCTAAAACACTCTTCTTACCTTCTTTCAACTTTAAATTTTCCCAGTTGCGTTTTACATCGTCCTCATTTTCAACTTTAACATCTCCATAAATATGTGGATGTCTATCAATTAATTTATCGCAGATACTATTACAAACATCGGCTATATCAAAATTACTAGTCTCGCTACCAATTTTAGAATAGAAAACAATGTGTAATAATACATCTCCCAATTCTTTTTTTACTTCATCTAAATCGTTATCCAAAATAGCATCTCCAAGTTCATAAGTTTCTTCTATTGTTAAGTGGCGTAAGGTCTCCATAGTTTGCTTTTTATCCCACGGACATTGCGCTCGCAACTCGTCCATAATGGTTAATAATCTATCAAAAGCTTTTAATTGGTCTGCTCTGGAATTCATTTTAGAAGTTTTTGTAAAAGTAGCATTTTTGATGTTCTGAATTAAAAAGAAATTATATGATTTCCTTCGATTATTTTGTTCTGATAAGAATTATTTTGATTATTTTATCGTAATAAGTTTTTAAATAGAAATGAGAAGTTTATTTTTCGGTCTTTTTTTCGTGTCCATAACTTTTACTTATAGCCAAAATAAATTTGTTTTCAATCAAAATGGTTTAACTCCAAAATACACAATATCTAATATTGATGGTTTAACTGAAAATGAAATACATAGAAAAACTCTAAAATGGGTTGAAACCAAGTATAAAGAGATTGATGCTAAAAATGAAAACAATTTTATTCTCTTAATGGGTATTAAAAATAACAAGGTTAATGTGGGTAAACTTTATTACCATATAAAGTACACTATTAAAATTAGTTTTGAGAAAGGAAAATATAGGTTTGAGCCCCTAAGAATTGAATCAAAATTAAATAGCAAGTATGATTTTGGGTGGACAGATTTTGACTTTAAAAACGGAACATCATATTTCAAGAGAGGAAAAGTTATTAAAAAAACTAAATCATTTGTTATCAACATTCCAGATATACTGAATGAATTAAACACTAATCTATATCACTATTTGGTAATGGAAAAGACCCCATAAAGAACTAATTATGTAAAATTAGCCTCCCCAAAAAGAACAAAACTATTTTTAGTTTAAAAACAAAGCTAGATTACAAGTGCGTTAGAGATTGTACTGGAAAGCCCACTGTAAGTTACGAGCGAGGACTTGTAATGTAAAACCTGACCCTCTAGGGTAATGCCCAAATCATTTTTATAATAAACTAAAAAATCCAGCCTTTACAGACTGGATTTTTAAATATATGTGCTTAAATTTTAAGCGTTTTGCCTTTTAATCAAATTAAGGGCAGAGCCTTCATTATACCATGTAATTTGCGCATCGTTGTATGTATGATTCAATTTGATAAGATCTTTAGATCCATCTGCATGAACTGCTTCTAGCGTTAATTGTTTTCCTGGAGCAAATTCATTTAAATCTGTAAAGTTGAATGTGTCATCTTCTTGAATTAAATCATAATCTGCTTCGTTAGCAAAGGTTAATCCTAACATCCCTTGTTTTTTAAGATTAGTTTCATGAATACGCGCAAACGATTTTACTATAACCGCAGCAACACCTAAATGACGTGGTTGCATTGCTGCATGCTCTCTAGAAGAACCTTCACCGTAGTTATGATCTCCAACAACTATAGATTTGATTCCAGCAGTTTTATATGCTCTAGCTGTATCTGGAACACCGCCAAATTCACCTGTTAATTGGTTTTTAACAAAATTGGTTTTCTTTCCAAAAGCATTAACTGCTCCTATTAATGTGTTATTCGCAATATTATCTAAATGCCCCCTGAAACGTAACCATGGTCCTGCCATAGAAATATGATCGGTAGTACATTTTCCGAACGCTTTAATTAAAAGTTTAGCGCCTCTAATTGAGTTCCCTATAGGCTCGAAAGGCGTTAGTAATTGCAAACGTTCTGAATCATCTGTAACAGAAACCTGAACATGACTTCCATCTGCCTCTGGTGCTAGATATCCATTATCATCTACTGCGAAACCTTTTGGTGGTAATTCCCATCCTGTTGGCTCATCGAACATCACTTCTTGCCCCTCTTCATTAATTAACTTATCTGTTAACGGATTGAAATCTAAACGACCAGCAACAGCTATAGCAGCTGTTAATTCTGGTGACGCTACAAAAGCATGTGTGTTTGGGTTTCCGTCGGCACGCTTAGCAAAGTTTCTATTGAAAGAATGAACGATGCTGTTTTTTGGTGCGTTTTTAGGATCGCTATATCTTGCCCATTGGCCGATACAAGGTCCACAAGCATTGGTGAATATTTTAGCATCTAGGTTTTCGAAAACCCCAAGAATTCCATCACGTTCTGCTGTGAAGCGTACTTGCTCTGAACCTGGGTTGATTCCTAGTTCTGCTTTCATTTTTAAACCTTTATCTAAAGCTTGCTGTGCTATTGAGGATGCTCTTGATAAATCTTCGTAAGACGAGTTTGTACAAGAACCGATTAATCCCCATTCTACCTTTAGAGGCCACTCGTTAGAAGTTGCTTTTTCAGTCATTGCAGATCCTACTTCTGTAGATAAGTCTGGAGTAAAAGGACCGTTCAATAATGGCCCTAATTCAGATAAATTAATTTCAATAACTTGATCGAAATATTGTTCTGGGTTTGCATAAACTTCTGCATCAGCTGTTAAATGCTCTTTTACTTTATTTGCAGCATCAGCAACATCGGCTCTATCTGTAGCACGCAAATAACGCTCCATTGATTCATCATAACCAAAAGTAGAAGTAGTTGCTCCTATTTCGGCACCCATATTACAAATGGTTCCTTTTCCTGTACAAGACATTGAAGTTGCGCCTGGTCCAAAGTATTCAACAATAGCTCCCGTTCCTCCTTTTACGGTAAGAATTTCAGCTACTTTTAAAATCACATCTTTTGGTGCTGTCCATCCAGATAATTTACCTGTTAATTTAACACCTATTAGTTTTGGAAACTTTAATTCCCAAGCCATACCAGCCATAACATCAACCGCATCAGCACCACCAACTCCAATCGCAACCATACCTAATCCACCTGCATTTACAGTATGTGAATCTGTACCAATCATCATACCACCTGGAAAAGCATAATTTTCTAAAACTACTTGATGAATAATTCCAGCTCCTGGTTTCCAGAAACCAATACCATACTTATTTGATACCGACTCTAAGAAGTTAAAAACTTCGCTACTTACATTGTTAGCGTGTTTTAAATCGGTAGCCGCACCTTCTTTAGCCTGAATTAAGTGATCACAATGCACCGTTGTTGGTACAGCAACCTTAGTTTTCCCTGCTTGCATAAACTGCAATAACGCCATTTGCGCAGTAGCATCTTGACAAGCAATACGGTCTGGTGCAAAATCAACATAATCCTTTCCTCTAGCAAAAACCGTTGTAGGATTTCCATCCCAAAGGTGGTTGTATAATATTTTTTCGGAAAGTGTTAATGGTTTACCAACTACTTCACGCGCGTTATCAACGCGTTCCGCCATCCTGCTGTAAACACCCTTAATCATGTCGATATCAAATGCCATATTTTATATTTTAAATGGTTGAATTTTTAAAGTGATGCAAAGTACAAAATTAATACAAAGTTTTAAAAATTAACCAAAGAATACAATGCCTACTAATATTAATTTATTATAGTCCTATTATAATTTGATATCATTAGGTTTTTTTCAATTTTTTAAATTGAAAACTATCTAATTATCAACATCAATCCTAAGCATGTTTTTAATAAATTTTGAATCTCGCAATTTGGTCATTGGTTTTTCAAAATACCTATACACTATTTTCGACAAGAAGTAAGTAATGAATAAGTAAACGAACAAGCACATAATACGTTCTAACAAGTTTAGTTTTTGAAAATCTAAAATGATTTGCATTAAATACAAAATAAAGGTGTAGTGCAAAAGATACATAGCATACGAATACATGCTGATGCTTTTAATAAATTTAGACAACCTTTGCTTGGGTGGCTTTAAAAAATACAGATAAGGCAACATCAAACAAATGGCTATTGAATTGAAAGGCAAATACAGTACATTCCAATAAAAGGGATATGCTTGAATGGTAATACCTGACAAAGGAAGTATTACCAAAACCATAACCCACAGGCACATTCCTGCCAGAAAGAGTTTATCTTTTAGTTTTTCGAATTTAATCTTGTTCTGATTAAAATAATACAATAAAATGAAGCCATAAAAAATAGCATCAAGTCTGTATATTACTATTGCCTTTAAATTAGAATTCCATATTTCTAAAGATCGTACATCATCAACAGAAGACCAATAATAAATGATTTTTGAAATGAAAAAGATCAGTACTAATAACACAGACACTATCAGAAATATCTTTTCTTTATTAATAGTATATCTATTTGCAATTTTATAAAATATATAAAGGCAAAATGGACCTAAAAGATAGGCAAACTCTTCAACAGATAAACTCCAAGATTCTGGAAAAAAGGGGACATGATAGTCTGAGAAATTTTGTAAAAAGAAAAAGTACCTCCAAACAGTCTGAGGCAATTCATAACCAATTAAAAGAGCAGCTAGGATGTTAATTAATAGCATTAAAAAATACAATGGCAATGTTCTAAACCAACGTCTTACCCAAAAATGAAATAGTTCTTTTCTAGAAAAAAGAGTAGTTTTTGTTAGCCTCAAAAGTATACCTCCAATTAAAAAACCACTTAACACAAAGAAAACCTCAACACCTTGTACACCAATAACTTGAATTCCACTAATTATAGCGTTATTATAACCTTGAAAAATATAAAGCGCATGAGAAAAAACCACCATGGCAATGGCTATAGCTCTCATTAAATCTAGTCCATATATTCTTGTTTTATCAGCCATGTATTACCTTGGAAATCTTCGGTCTCAAAATTTTAAAATAGGTTTTTCAAAGTAAACATACATGATATTTGAAATTACTGTAGTCACTAATAAAAATAGAATAACAATAGCTATTTTTTCAAAGATATTTAATGAATGTAAGTCAAAAAATAATTTAATATTCAACAGAATTAAAGAATAATTTACCAAATATATAGCATAAGACCGTTTACTCACAAATTCAATTAATTGTTGACCAAATACAGCTCTTTTCAAATGTAAAAAATAGGGAAATAAGAGTGCTAATGAGATTCCAACTATTTGCAGATATATAAAAACATAAAAACCAAGATGAGATTGAGGTAATAAATTAAAAACGTAAATTACTATATGAAGTAAGGCAAATAAAACCAACCCAAGAATTAACAATATATTTTTTTTACTCTCAACAAAATTTGAAAACCGTTTTACGCAGAAAACCGAAATAAAACCATAATAAATACTATCCATTCTATAAATAACAACTTTTCTAAAAGATGTACTCCATTCGTGATAAGTATTAATAGAGCTATCGAAATAATAAACCATTTTAAAAATAGTTAAGATAATTATTACTAACATAGATGTCCTAAAAAATAGCAATTCACTATTGCCTTTTTTAAATAGCATTACCGACAAAAAAAGCAAGAACGGTAATAGTAAATATGCAAATTCTTCAATAGATAAACTCCAAGCTTCTGTAAAAAAGTCAGGATGTTCGCTTGCGAAGTTTTGAAGAAATAAATTGTATATGAACACATCTCTAGGTAAAGAAACTCCAATAATTAAAGCGACTATAACGTTTAAAAATAAAACTAAAAAATAATTAGGTAACGTTCGTAACCAGCGTCTTTTCCAAAACCTAAAGAGACTGGTCCATTGCAAATGTTCTTCTTTTAATATCTTAAGTAAAATGCCACCTATTAGATAACCACTTAATACAAAAAACAAATCGACCCCAATAGCACCCATAATGCGCACAAAATCAATAAGTGTTGATGTGGTGTCAGGATATAGCAAAAAAGTAATATGAGACAACACAACTAAACTAATGGCCAATGCCCTTAAGCAGTCTAAGCCTAATAATCTTGAAAACGTTGGTTGGTGCATTAAAATATTAGTAATTTTGATTATTACACAGATTAAATGACTTTAAAAAAGTGGCATAAAATCACGGTATTTTCCCTAGTAATTATTACTACTATTGGTCTAATATACTATTTTAATTTATCTAACAGACATAAAGCAATTGTTAAAACGCGAGCGTTGCATTTTTTTAAAATTATTGATTCTGAATGGTCGAAATCGGTTACCGCTGATCATCTAAAACTCCAATCTCCTTCTCTATTAATAGATGGCATTTACAAATCAATGGAAGGTCCAAATGCTCTACAAAATTTTTATTTAGACAAATCTAAACAAGACTTACTTTGGATGACTGGTTTTAAAGTTGAAGCCAAAGATTCTAAAACTAATAACTCACGCTCAAATGACTTTGTTTGTCATATGAATATCGACTATATAGAACAAGAACATCATGGACGATGGAATATGTTGGATAGAATTAACAGCCAATACCCCAGGGTTATTTCGTTATCTCATGGTGTAGAATCGGTTAATTTTCCTGAAGGATATGGCTTTCCTTTTTTTAGTGATGAACAATTTTTTATAATTACACAAGCGTTAAACCATAATATTAATGATTCCATTTTCCAAATAAAGCATAATATCTCTATTGTCTATAGTGAGCATAAAGATATCAAGCCGTTGCAACCAAAAACTATATTTATGATGCTTCCGTTTGACATCAACGACCCTTTTAATTCCGAAGGAAAAATTATGGAAAACTCATGCATCCCAATGGAAACAAAAAATCATACTTATTTTGATAAAAACGGGCAAGCACTTTCTGGACATTGGAAAATTTTTAAAGGAGAACAAACTTTTTCATATAACGCAACAGAACAGTTAGCAATAAAAGATACTATGCGTTTGCATCAAATTACACCCCACCTGCATCCTTTTGCTAAACAATTTATACTAAAAGATCTTACTTCTGGCGAAGTTATTTATAACTGCGAAGTAATAAATCACGAAAACAAAATTGGTCTGACTAAAACCCCCGAATTTTCAAGTAAAGAAGGTGTTTTAATGTATCCTAACCATGAATATGAGTTAACCCTTGTAACAAACAATACGACT
This sequence comes from Algibacter sp. YIN40, assembly GCF_057219435.1. Taxonomy (NCBI): domain Bacteria; kingdom Pseudomonadati; phylum Bacteroidota; class Flavobacteriia; order Flavobacteriales; family Flavobacteriaceae; genus Algibacter; species Algibacter sp. YIN40. The sequence continues at coordinate 35,560 of NZ_JBXVVC010000001.1, forward strand.
AATGCACCTCAAGATATGATGGCTAGTATGTTTTTGTTTTTTTATGATGAAGAAATGGGTTTAAAAATCAATAAGTATTACTATGCGCATTAGTTTACTTTTTTTAATTACGGTGTTATTAATTTCTTCCTGCCAAAAAAAAAAAGAGCTACCTGTTTTAAGTCGTTACGTTGATGAAAATGGCAGTGATGTAACTTACACCATACGTGATTTCGAATTTAGAAATCAACTAAATCAATCGATCACCGAGCAAAACATTAATAATAAAGTATATCTAGCAAATTTCTTTTTTACGCGTTGCCCAAGTATCTGTCCAAAAATGACATCAGCATTAACAAATATAGCAACTGATTTTATTGACAGCGAAGATTTCCTTATGTTATCATTTAGTATAGACCCAAAACATGATTCAATTCCTGTTTTAAGGCGCTATGCTGAAGCAACCAAAATCCCAAATTCAAAATGGCATTTCTTAAATGGCAGTGATAATCAACTTAAACATATATCTAGCTTATTTAGAACAAGCTTTAAGCCTAAAGAAGGTAGTATTGATTTTTATCATTCCTCTTATGCCGCACTTGTAGACAAGCAGCAATACATACGTGGGTTTTATAACTTACTTGACGAGAATTCAGTAGGTCAGTTAAGAAAAGATATCACGTTATTATTAGAATAAGCTCTTAATAATTTGATTTTCCGTAATTCCCTCAGCTTCGGCTTTGTAGTTTTTAATGATTCTGTGTCTTAAAATACTATATGCAACAGCTTGAACGTTTTCAATATCTGGAGAAAATTTACCATGAATAGCCGCATGTGTTTTTGCAGCTAAAATTAAGTTTTGCGAAGCTCTAGGGCCTGCACCCCAATCGATATAAGTTTTTACTAAATCAATAGCTTCATCACTCTCTGGTCTTGTTTTTCCAACCATTGCTACGGCATATTCAATTACATTATCGGCTACTGGAATTCGGCGAATGAGCTTTTGGAAATCTATAATTTCTTGTGCAGAAAACAAGGCATTAACTTTTGCTTGAATATCTGTAGTAGTAGCTTTAACAACTTGTACTTCCTCATCAAAAGAAGGATACCCTAGATTAATTGCAAACATAAAACGGTCTAACTGTGCTTCTGGCAACGGATAAGTCCCTTCTTGCTCAATTGGGTTTTGAGTGGCTAAAACAAAATAAGGTAAGCTTAATTTATAATGATGTCCAGCGACGGTTACTGCACGTTCTTGCATCGCTTCCAATAAAGCAGCTTGTGTTTTAGGTGGTGTTCTATTAATCTCATCGGCTAAAATAATATTCGAAAAAATAGGTCCTTTAACAAATTTAAAATGTCTGTCTTCATCCAATATCTCACTTCCTAGAATATCACTAGGCATTAAATCTGGCGTAAACTGAATGCGTTTAAAATCTAACCCTAGAGCTTGTGCAATCGTATTAACCATTAATGTTTTTGCCAGTCCAGGAACCCCAATAAGTAGTGAATGTCCACCAGAAAAAATAGAGATTAAAATCTGATTTACAACAGCATCTTGTCCAACAATTACTTTGGCAATTTCGGTTTTTAATTCTTTATATCTTTTTACAAACTGTTCTATTGCAGCAACATCGGACATAAGTTTACTTTTTTAACCAATTACTAGAAAACTCACAATCTCTGTTTTCACTACTAATTTTTATGTAAGTATCCATGATTTTTTCAGCTTGCCATTTTTCTATAGCTTTAACTCGCTTATCGTTTAGCGTTAAATCTTTAATTTTCAAAAAGTCTCGTGCATAATCTGCTTCATGGTCCTCGATTCTATCTGTAACCATTAAAATTTTAAATGTAAGATTTCCTTGTCTATCTTGTTCCTTCAAAACCAAACTAACTTCTTCATCCTTTAGATCTTGAATCTGAGCATACAATTCTGGATCCATTCTAGTCAGCTCGAAATTATAATCTTGTGTTGCAGGATTAATAAGTTGACCTCCATCATTACGAGTTTCGTCTTCATCACTAGCTTCCCTTGCTGCATCAGCAAAAGATATATCACCACTCACAATACGTTCTCTAACTTTTTCAAGACGTTCTTTTGCTTCTAACACCGCTTCATTAGAAACTTTTGGAATTAAAAGGATGTGTGCCACATCATATTCTTGTCCTCTAATTTTTTCTAAGTGAACGATATGAAAACCAAAATCGCTTTCGAAAGGATCTGAAATCTCACCTTCCTGAAGTGAAAAAGCAACTTGCCTAAACTCTTTAACCATTCTAGGCTGTTTCTTGTTTAATGTATACTTTCCACCTTTACTTGCAGATCCAGGATCGTCTGAATATAGTACAGCTTTTGACCTAAAACTAGCGCCATTCTCTTCAATATCGGCTTTAAATTGCTTCAGTCTATCAATTACTTTTTGCTTTTCTTCTTCAGATACTTTTGGTTCTGCCACAATTTGGGCCACTTTCAATTCTGTACCAAATGTTGGACGCTCATCCTCAGGAATATTATTAAAAAATGTTCTTACTTCTTCTGGTGTTACCTCAATTTCTTCAACAATGCTAGATTGCATTTTTTGGGCTAATTGATTGGCTTTATTTATTTCGAACATTTCATCCCTAAAACTCTGTTCGTCATCCTTCTTATAAAATTCTAAAAGGCGTTTCATGTCACCATTTACCTGCTGTAGAAACTGTTCTATTTGATAATCTACATTTCGTCTTATCTCTGCATCCGAAACAGTTAAACTATCTTGAATGGCGTGATGTGCATAAAGTTTATCTTCCAGCAACTTTCCAAATAATTGGCAGCGTTCAATATCTTTTGTATTAACACCTTGAGCTTGTAACTGCAAGTAGGCTTTATCAACATCAGAATCTAAAATAATATAGTCGCCTACAACGGCAGCAACACCGTCCACTTTTTGTGCTTTAAAGCCATTAAGTGTATCGACTACTTTTGTTGCTTCCTCGACAGGTTTTTCATCTTCAATAATTTCTTGAGCCGAAGAAAAGTTCAGCACAAAAAAAGCGACAAATATGAGGGCTAAGGTTTTATAATTATTTGTAAATTTCAAATTGCTTGTTTTTAATGGCATCTTTTGTAATATCTTTTTCTAATCGTCTTATTAGCTCTAACTTCCTTTGATTAATAACTATTTGATCTATAGTAGGTCTTACATACTCTAGTGGAGCAGTGTCATTGCGTAATAAAACATCATTAATTTGCATCAAATATACTCCTAATGAATCTTTGAGTTGTATAAAATTAGATTTTTTTAACAGTTCATCTTTATTTTCAGAATTTAATACTGGAATTTTATCAATTACCTGTGTTACTTTTACCCAAATGGAGTCATTTAAAGAGTAAGATTTGAACTGAATAGCTACAGAATCAAGCTCTTTTTTATCCTTTGGTTCGAAACGTTTAAATTGCTCTTCTATTCTACGAAAATTGAGCATATTCTTTTCTAAATTAACATATCTAAATTCTATAAGTTCTTCATTTAATTTGAATGCTTCCTTGTTCTCATTGTAATAAACACTAGCTTCATCATCATTCACCAAGGTATCTATACTGCGTTTTACTAATGCTTCTAAATAAGCTTTTGTATATAAATCGTTTCGGTATTGATTGATAAGTTTATTGAAGGTTTCTTGTTTTGCATCACTTAAATTAAGTTTAGCACCATCAATTAATAACTGTTGTGTTGCCCAACGGTTTATAAAGTTTTGAACTAAAAGCGTACTATCTTCTTTTGTTGCTCCTTCTGAAGCCAAATCGCTGATATCTTCTATATATAAATAAGCATCATTGACCCTCGCCACGGGGATACTGTTATTTGTGTTCTTAAAAAAAGAACAGGACGTAATAACTAACGATAGTATAATTAAAATTGCTTTGTAACGCACTTATTGGTTTTTAATTTGCTCTCTTAACCTTTTTAAAATACTTTGATTAACAACTACAGGATACTTTTCTTTTAACTCGTTTAACCAACGCGCTTCTTTATAGTTTTGATAATCTGCAATTACTGCACCTTTAGCATCTTCGAAAGACTTTGTTTCTTTTGGAAGCATTTCTTTGACTTGCACAACAACATATCCTGAATTGTGATTATAAACTTTAGAAATTCCTTTTTGAAAAGTATAATCTTTAGGTAACGCTTGATGGGTAGCTTCCATAATACCCTCAGTAAAAATAACTTCTATTTTATCGTTACTATTAACAAGGTTCTTAATCTTATCAAGTTCCATTCCTTGTGCTAACAATTTGGATACTTTTTTAAGGGTTTTTTGTTTGCCTGAAGATGCGACAACCGCATTTATTCTTTTAGGGATAATATAATTCTCTTTATGAGCGTTGTAGTAATCTTTAACTTCAACAGAATCCGTTTTGGCAGCGTTCCAAATAGACGATTCCATAAGATCAAACAACAATAAACCATCTCGGTATTCACCTACTATATGTGCAAATTCTTCGTTTTCAAACTCCAAATTATCTTCTTGATATTCTACCAAATTAGAAGTCAAAAACGTATTATAATTATCGTTCACAATATTGTTTAAATCAGTTTTTGCTCTATTATGACGCTGATTCTTTAATAAATATTCGCCAAAGTCTCTATAATAGAATTGTTTGTTCCCAATTTTAAGCAAAGGTTTATCACCTGTAAAATCTTCAGGAAGCACCCATTTTCTTGTAAAAAAATCGTTGTTGAGTATAGACCTAAAATAATCTAAGGCTGGCTGTTCTTTGCTTATATTATAACGCTTCTTTAGTTTTGTATGCAAGGCATCATCAATTACCTTAGAACGAGCATCACGTTTTACTTTTACTTCCAATTCTGGCTTTATATCTTGAAAAGGCGCTACCGGTTTCTTAGCATATAACTTTACAATATGCCATCCAAATTTTGATTTAAATGGTTTAGAAATATCGCCAACAGCATTTAAGCCAAATGCAACTTCTTCAAATATTGGCACGCTAAGTTGACCACCCGAAAAAGGTTTTAATAAACCCCCTTTTGGTGCAGAACTTTTATCTTCAGAAAATTGCTTAGCCAAAGCTTCAAAATCTTCACCTTGCTCTATTTTTTTATAAATTTCTTGAATTCTTTCTTCTAGATTTTCACTTAACGAATCAGTCTTTTTTAAGGATAGCATGATATGGGCAACCGTACGTTCGCCGCGTGATGCTCTTTTATCGAAAACCTTAATAAAATGATATCCAAATTGGGTTCTAAACGGTTGAGATATCTCGCCAACTGGCGTATTGAAAGCAAAATTTTCAAATTTATAAACCATTTTAAAACCAGTGAAATAACCAAGCTCTTCACCATAAATAGTTTTTCCGTTATGCACCTCTTTCCTTACCTTTTCAAAGCCTTCGTTAAGCGCTCTTTCTCTTAATTTTAAAACTTGATTATAGGCGTTTAAAGTGTCCTCTGGACTTGCTGTTTCTTCTACTCTTACTAAAATATGATTCGCCTTTACATCATTCGATACTCTTTCGTAGGCTTCTTCTACCAAGGCATTAGTTACTTTAGAGTCTGAAATATAACTTTTTGCCAACTGCTTTCTGTAGTTACCCAATTCTCTTTGGTAACTTGATTTCTCGTGCAAGCCACGAGTTCTAGCTTCTTTCAGTTTTAATTTGTAATTGGTGTAAAGGGTTAAATATTCGTCAATATTTTTTTGAGATTCGTCTTGAACTAAATCTAAATTCTTGTTATAAACCCTTAAAAATTCTGAAACAGAAACAGGGTCATTATCTACAGTAAAAAGAACATCCTCGTTGGTCGTTTGTCCGTAATTATTTAGTTGACATATTGCAAAAACAAAAACCAAAATATACTTTAACTTCATATGCTAATTTTATTTTATAAGAATCACAAAAATACTAATATTAACCTATAATACAAGTTGTTTAACAAACGATTAAAACAAGAATATATTATGGTGAAAACCCGTTGTATATTCTTAGTGAAATTTGTCAATTCGAGTGGATTTCTATTATAAAGATGATTGAAATTTATATCAAGAATAAAATTCCTCATTTCAAGACCTGTTCTCGATACAATTTTCTTTTGAAAATCACTCGAACTGACATTTAGTTTAGCTAAATTAATACCGCAAAACAATTATCTTTGACTCTTAACACAGCCTTTTATGCGTCAATTAAAACTAATTTGGGATTTTCGAGGACCAAACGCTAGTCACACTGCAGAGCACCATTTATTTCACTTAAAAGAATACATTAGTCTTGAAAATTTAGCTATTACTATTACAGGCGTAGAACATATAAATGATATGCATAGCATGGCGTTTTTAGTTGTTAATGAAGACCAAATGAAATCCATTCGAGATACCTTAAAACCGCATCGTGGACAGGTATATTTACCAAACTAGTTCTACTTACTTTATCAGAAAAATTAGCTAACTTCGTTTACGGTCTGAAATAAGTCATTAAAGCGGACGTATATTAAAAAGGTAAACGAAATGTTGAAATAACTCTAAGATATGTTAATACAGAAAAAAAGATTTATTTTTATTTTACTTTTAGTAGTTCTGATTTTACTTGTACCATTTATAGCAATGCAAGTCAGCGGTGAAGTGAATTGGTCGGTTAATGATTTTATCATTGCTAGTATTTTGTTGATAGGTGCTGGACTGTTAATTGAATTCGCATTACAAAAAGCAAAAAACAAAAATTATCGAATCGCTGCCGTTATTTTAGTTATTATGATATTTATTATAGTCTGGGTAGAACTCGCTGTAGGGATTTTTGGAACACTTTTTAGCTGAAATTAAAGTCGAATCGTTGCTAAGTTTTATATACAAAGATAGTAAACGAACCTACCTGGAATAATTAGGGGATTCCTTAGTAATAGTCACATCATGCGGGTGACTTTCGTTAATACCACTAGCAGTAATCTTAACAAACTGCCCAGTTTCTTTTAAAGTCTCAATATCTTTTGCGCCACAGTAGCCCATACCAGCTCGTAAACCACCAATAAACTGGTGAATACTTTCATATAAATCGCCTTTATATGGTACACGACCTACAATACCTTCCGGTACTAATTTTTTAATATCATCTTCCACATCTTGAAAATAACGGTCTTTACTACCTTCTTTCATGGCTTCAACAGAACCCATCCCGCGATAAGACTTGAATTTTCTTCCTTCGTAAATAATGGTTTCTCCTGGAGATTCTTTTGTTCCTGCTAACAGCGATCCCAACATTACAGTATCTGCACCAGCTGCAATGGCTTTTGGAATATCACCTGTATAGCGAATACCACCATCTGCAATTACTGGAACACCTGTTCCTTTAATAGCTGCAGCAACTTCTAACACTGCCGAAAACTGTGGAAACCCAACACCTGCAACTACTCTAGTGGTACAAATGGATCCTGGTCCAATACCAACTTTTACTGCATCGGCACCTGCTTCAACTAAATATTTAGCTGCAGCTCCTGTTGCGATATTACCAACAATAACATCTAACCCAGTAAACTTCGCTTTAATTTCTTTTAATACGGCAACCACACCTTTAGTATGTCCGTGTGCGGTATCTATAACTACTGCGTCAACACCTGCTTTAACCAAAGCTTCTGCCCTTTCAACAGCATCTGCAGTTACGCCAATAGCTGCCGCAACACGTAAACGACCATATTGATCTTTATTAGCATTAGGTTTTTGCGTTACTTTAGTAATATCTCTAAAGGTTATTAAACCCGATAATTTAAAGTTGTCGTCAACAATTAAAAGTTTTTCTATTTTATGTTGTTGCAGTATTTTTTCAGCATCCTGTAAAGAAGTCCCAACTGCCGCTGTTACTAAGTTTTCACTTGTCATAACCTCGGTAATGGGTCTTTTATTATCATGCTCAAAACGTAAATCACGATTGGTAACAATACCTTTTAAAGTACCTTCATTATCCACAATAGGAATCCCGCCAATGCCGTATTCTGCCATGTACTGTTTTGCGTGCTTTACCTTTGCTTTTAATGGTAACGTAACTGGGTCGATTATCATCCCACTTTCCGCTCGTTTTACCTTTCTCACTTTGGTAGCTTGCGCCTCAATAGTCATATTCTTATGCAAAACCCCAATACCACCTTCTTGTGCCATGGCAATAGCCATTTTACTTTCGGTTACTGTATCCATAGCAGCCGAAATAACAGGTACATTAATAGTGATGTTGCGCGTAAATTTTGTTTGAATATTGACTTCTCTAGGAAGAACTTCTGAAAAAGCTGGAACTAATAGGACGTCGTCGTAAGTAAGACCTTCTCCTACTATTTTATCTTGATGTGCAGTCATGGCAATTACGTTATAATTGCGTGCAAATATACAATTAAATTACGAATTGCTATGCTATAAAAAAGTTAAGACTTTAATTATAATGAATTATAAACTAGACCTGTTTTTGAACGAGTTGTTTTAATATTATTATAACCGAAACTGTAAAGGTAAGTGTCATTAATATGCCAGAAAACATTACAATATATTTCATCCATAAAAGGTCTTTCCAAAGTAAATAAAGCCCTCCAAACGTAAGAATGACCGATACAAAAGGTTCGATTATTAAAAACAGTTTTAACTTTCTTCCCAATTTAGTAATTGAGATAATAAGCCCCACTAAGAAGAAAATAATGGACATTGATAAAATATGATTATGCACCAGCGTAAGCATTTCTTGGTCGCTTTTTTTAAAATGCATTACCTCCGCATTTTCATCGTTTTCATTTCCTAAATATTGTTCTTCAATACCGTTTGGATTCGCAGAAGAAGTTTCCTCTACAAATAATAGACCCGTATAAAAACCAATACTTAAAACAATAATAAATGCTCCAATTAATAGCTTAATCTCTTTAGGAAGGGTAAGTATTAATCCGTTTAGTTGCATTTACAAGATGTTTTTTTCGTGAAGTATTTTTAAGGAGGCCAATAAATCATTCATAGCGTTTGTCATAGAACGTACTGAGATGGTTGCGCCAGAAATTGCTATGATATTATCACCGTATTTAAGCTGATCGCCACCTTTTTTTCCAACGAATTGTTTTAACCAGCGCTTACTCCCTATTTCTCCCCCATACTCCTCTCGATACATTAGGACCTTCGATTTAATCACTATTAATTCTTTATCTAATAGTACTAGGTAATCAAACTCTGCAGTTTTACTTGGTGCTTTTGACAAATAAGCATAACCGATAAGGTTATTTTCATTTGATATTTTGAAAAGGTTGTTTTCTTTAAATTTTGATGGTAAATCTAGTGTTATTTCTGAATCAATAGCTACTTCTGTGAAGTCAAAAGTTTCAATATTAAAACTACCTCTAATTTCTTTATCTACTTTCTTTTGAATATTTTTCGGCAAACCGAAAGACATCATTACAAAAATTAAAAGAAGTACGAGGTATTTAAATTTCATTCTGTAAAAGTATTGTTTTTTTTGTTCTTGCAACTAAAGCGCCAAACACTCAATTAACTATGAAATGAAATTTGATATCTAAAACCAAACACCAATTCCAAAATTAAGTCTATTGTCTACATCACTACCCGAAACTGCGTTATCTCTAAATTGATAATCAGCTTTAAACACAACGCCAGGTGCTATATGATAGCTTAAACCGGTTGTTAAATCGTTACGATTATAGGCGTCGTTTTGTGGTAAGCCCCCATCGGTATCTGCATGCGTATCATATTGTTCATATCTTGCAAAAGCAAATAGACGTTGTTCTTTATTTTGTGGTAATAAATTAAAAGCACCTTCTATATACCACCCTTGAAGTGCACTCCCTAAATCGCTACCTGTTAAATTATTATAAGCTTCGGTATCACTTAAACTAGCATGAATAAATTGCCCTCTTGCAGTAAAACGACGATAAGCATATCGCGCATCAAGTCCAACCATTGAAATGCCAATATTGGCGCCATCAATTTCTTCTATATCATCGGCAGCTTGTGTTTTACCAAAATAGCCAGCAAGTCCCAAACGCAAACCAGGAATTCCATAATAATCAAATTTAGTTGATAGTGTAGGGCTATCAATAGTCGATTTAATTGCTTTTTGGCGACCGCCTCGTAATCCATTGGATCCTTTTAAAAAGCCGCTAACATCACCTTCTCCATCGGCAATTGTAGATTTAAAACCATTAAATACATAAGCTTGATACCCTAAAGAAATTTCATTGAAACGACCTGTAACACCAAAGCCTATTTCTCGCCAAGTGGTTGGTATAATAGCATTATCAACTGCTGGTCTTTCTACGCCGTTAAATGTTGTTGGTTCATGAAATTCATTAACAATCCCCATAGGAACCAGCATTAAACCACCACGTAAACTAACATTTGGTGCAATGACATAGTTTACAAATGCCTGCTCAACAAAAACTTCTTCTACATGCTCTAATTCAAGCTCTGTTACAAACTGTGTTCTATCGTTAAATTTATACCCAAATAGCAATACCAAACGTTGCACGTCTAATTCACCATTTTGAGATTCTGGTTGATTATAGGTGATTTCTCCATAAGCACCTACAGTAACTGCTTTTCCATAATTTCCAGACAATAATCGTTGCGCTGCATTTAATTGTTTTTGTGGATCGAAAGTAATAGAATCCTGCGCTGTTTGTGCCGTAGCTATCGATACTAATAAGATTAAAAAAAGTAGGGTTAGTTTCCTCATTTTAAAGTTAATTTATCTTTATTTAGATTGATTATAAATAATAATATGATTCGAAGCTGCAAATATAAAACACATAATTAGTTGGACAAACTTTATTTAGATTAATTTTAAATAAAGTTATAAACACTTAAATAACCTGCTAAATATCAGTTTCTTATTCAACAAATATTTAATGAAAAATATTGAAAATCTTAGAAGCTTCGTTATAGGCACTCTCGAAACTAAGGGCATTCAAACTATTATTTTTCTTCGATGTGAAGTAGGATAGTAATTTTTCAGTGGGCATATTACCAGTAAGCTCATCTTTTGCCATTGGGCAGCCTCCAAATCCTTGAATTGCGCCATCAAAACGATTACAACCTGCTTTATATGCTGCATCAACTTTTTCAAACCACGTCGTTGGCGTTGTATGTAAATGTGCCCCAAATTCTATATTAGGATAACGCGGAATTAAGTTTGAAAATAAATAATCTATATTCTCAGGATTAGATGTTCCCACCGTATCACTAAGAGACAATATCTTTACACCCATTTTACTTAAACGCTCTGTCCACTCACTTACAATATCAACATTCCAAGGATCCCCATAAGGATTTCCAAAACCCATAGATATATAAACCACAACTTCCTTATTCGAGGTATTAGCTATTTCTAATATCTCCCTAAGAGTAACTACAGATTGTGCAATCGTTTTATGTGTATTACGCATTTGAAAATTCTCAGATATAGAAAACGGATACCCCAAGTAATCAATTTCTGGATGCTTAGAAGCATTATTGGCCCCTCTGGTATTAGCTATAATTGCTAGTAGTTTGCTAGTAGTTTTACTTAAATCTAACTGTGATAAAACCTCTGCAGAATCAACCATTTGAGGAATAGCCTTAGGTGAAACAAAGCTCCCAAAATCGATAGTATCAAAACCAACTCGTAATAATGACTGAATATACTGCACTTTTTGCTCCGTTGGAATAAATTGCTTTATTCCTTGCATAGCATCCCGTGGACATTCAATAATTTTTACTGATTTTAGCATGTTTACTTTTAGATTTCGGGATAAAAATACTATTAATTTTTGTAAGCTTTATCATTATTAATCGACGTTTACTCAAACATCCTTTAGCATATGAAAAACATTACTCTAACCTATCTAGTTATAATTTTATTCTTTATAAGTAATCATATATTTGGTCAAAGTACGGCAAACTATAATATCACCTTAACAAATTACTGGAATGCTTCCGACCATAGTATAGGCACAACTTTCCCAAGTAGTAATGCACATTTTTCTAAATTGGTTGGTGTTAATCATAATGACAATGTCACATTTCTTCAAATGGGTAATACTGCTACCCTAGGAGTTGAGAACATTGCAGAATTGGGCAGTAATAATGAATTTAAAAACAACGAAGTACAACCAGCCATTGATGCTAATAATGCCGAACAATATATTGATGGTGCCGATTTATTTCTTACCGATGGTAACACAATAGAAATTAATGGACTACTATTTGATGAAGATTATCCTTTACTCACTTTACTGTCTATGATTGCACCAAGTCCAGATTGGATGATTGCCATAAGCGGCGTGAATTTAAAGGAGAACGGTGATTGGAAATCATCAATAACTATAGATCTTTACCCATACGATGCTGGAACAGAAGAAGGTAGCGATTATAAATTAAACAATGCCGCAACAATACCACAAGGCACCATTTCAAATATTCAAGGCGTTGCTCCTTTCAATTCGAATAAAGTAGCACAACTAAATATTGAATTACAATTTGTTTTGAGTAATAATAAATTCAGTACAATTGAAAAAGCAAGATTCTTCCCAAACCCTTCTAAAGGAAATGTTACTATTTCTAACCTACAAAATACATCTCTAGAAACTATTGAAATTTATAATGTTCTCGGAAGGTTAGTGAAAAATATCGAAGTAAAACAAGATTTAAACACCTATGATTTAGATTTATCAAACCTAAATCGCGGTATTTATTTAGTTAAGCTGCTAACCAAAAGGAGTGATACCAAAACACAAAAATTAATTATTAATTAGTGCCTTATTAATCTGTTTTATAAGCTTTGGCCCTTCATAAATAAAACCAGTATATAACTGAACCAAATCGGCACCTGCTTCCATTTTTTCCAGAGCATCTTTTGCCGTATGAATTCCGCCAACGCCAATAATAGGGAACGCTTTGTTACTTTTTTGTGCCAAAAACCTGATAACTTCAGTTGATCTATTCGCTAAAGGTTTACCACTAAGACCACCCATTTCATTTTTATTATTTGAAGTTAATCCTTCACGAGAAATTGTTGTATTGGTGGCTATAACACCATCAATTTTTGTATCACTAACAATATCGATAATATCCAATAATTGGTCATTAGTTAAATCTGGTGCAATTTTTAATAAAATAGGTTTTTGTGCTTTCTTTTTAGAATTTTCAATTTTTAAAACCTTTAATAATTTTGTCAAAGGTTTTTTGTCTTGCAAAGCTCTTAAGTTAGGTGTATTGGGAGAACTTACATTAACCACGAAATAATCAACAAAATCAAACAAAGCATTGAAGCATATTTTATAATCATCTACAGCATTTTCATTAGGAGTTACTTTATTCTTTCCTATGTTTCCACCAATTAAAACATTCTGGTTTTTCTTAAGTCGTTCAACAGCTTCAATAACACCTCCGTTATTAAAACCCATACGGTTGATGATAGCTGAATCTGACTTCAATCTAAACAAACGCTTTTTTGGATTTCCTGGTTGTGCTTTGGGTGTTAAGGTTCCTATTTCTATAAAGCCAAAACCAAAGTTTGATAATTCATTAAATAATTTAGCATCTTTATCGAATCCAGCTGCTAAACCAACTGGATTTTTAAATTTTAAACCAAATAACTCGCGTTCTAGTTTAGGGTCTTCAATACGGTATATACTATTTATAATTGTAGAAACTAGTGGTATTTTATTAATAAAACGGATTATAGAAAATGTAAAATAATGAACTTTCTCAGGATCAAACCAAAATAAAATAGGTCGGATAATTAATTTGTACATAGCGCCGTAAATTGTGCAGCAAAAGTACCATTCATTTCTTAAAAAATAGCACGAAGTTATTTGAAAATTAATAGTATTTTAGTACAAACAAATAACTGTTATGCAACATATAATTGACCGATTTATTGGTTATGTGACTATAGATACCGAGTCAGACCCGAATTCAAATACCACTCCTAGTACAGAAAAGCAATGGAACTTAGCTAATAAACTTGCTAAAGAGTTAAAAGCAATTGGCATGCAAGATGTTAGTATTGATGACAATGCCTACATCATGGCAACTTTACCCAGCAATGTAGAACATGTTGTACCAACAATTGGATTTATATCTCATTTTGATACCTCACCAGATTTTACCGGGGCTAATGTTAAACCACAAATTCATAAGAATTATCATGGTGGTGATATTTTGCTTAACAAAGAAGAAAATATTGTACTCTCTCCCAGCTATTTTGAAGATTTGCATATGTATGTTGGCAAAACTTTAATCACTACTGATGGGACAACGCTGCTAGGGGCTGATGACAAAGCTGGTATTTGCGAAATTGTCTCTGCTATGGAATATTTAATTAATCATCCAGAAATTAAACATGGAAAAATTCGTGTTGGTTTCACACCAGATGAGGAAATAGGCCGGGGAGCACATAAATTTGATGTTGAAAAATTTGGTGCCAATTGGGCTTATACCATGGATGGTAGTCAAATAGGTGAATTAGAATACGAAAATTTTAATGCCGCAGGTGCCGTTATTACTATTAAAGGTAAAATTGTACATCCTGGATATGCCAAAGGAAAAATGATTAACTCCATGTACATTGCACAAGAATTCATAAATTCTTTACCGCGACTTGAAACACCTGAACATACTGAAGGATATGAAGGCTTTTTTCATTTGCATTCTATAACTGGTGATGTTGAAAAAACCGTATTACAGTATATTATACGAGACCATGACAAAAGACACTTTGAAGCACGAAAAGAAGTGATGCAAAAACTTACTAACGAGCTTAACTCTCAATATGGAAGAGAAGTTATTGAAACTGATATTAAGGATCAATACTACAATATGAAAGAAAAGGTAGAACCTGTTATGCATATTGTCGATATTGCAGAAGAAGCTATGAAGCAAGTTGGTATAGAACCACTTATAAAAGCTATTCGTGGTGGAACAGACGGTTCACAACTTAGCTATATGGGATTACCTTGTCCAAACATTTTTGCAGGCGGACATAACTTCCATGGACGTTATGAATATATCCCGGTTGAGAGTATGCAGAAGGCGATAGAGGTTATTTGTAAAATTGCTGAATTAACGGCATTAAAAAAATGATTTTCATATTTCAACTATGAAAAAAATACACTCCGTTGAAGAATACATTGAAGAAAACACGAATTTTAGTGATGCATTAATTGTGTTGCGAAACATTATGAATGCCACCGAATTAGAAGAAACCGTTAAATGGAGTGCTCCAGTATATGCTTTAAATGGCAAAAATGTTTTAAGTCTTGGTGCTTTTAAAAACCATTTTGGTATTTGGTTTTTTAACGGTGTGTTTTTAAAGGATGAACAAAGCCTTCTCCGAAATGCTCAAGACGGTAAAACTAAAGCGATGCGACAAATGCGTTTTGAAAGTTTTAATGATATTGACCATAATATCGTTTTAGCATATGTAAAAGAAGCTATTGAGAATCAAAAACTAGGTAAAGAAATAAAGCCAAACATAACAAAAAAAGAAACAGTTATTCCTAAAGAATTACAATATACTTTAAGTAGTAACACTGAATTAAATTCAAGTTTTAATTCCTTATCCAATTACAAACAACGGGAGTATTGTGACTATATAGCATCTGCAAAACGTGATGCTACTAAGCAAACGCCATTAGAAAAAATAATACCAATGATTATACAAGGTGTTGGTTTAAATGATAAGTATAAAAAATGTTAAGACTTAACATTTAAAGAGATTCTCACGTCGCTTCGCTCCTCAGAATGACAAATAAAAAAAGCACCCTAAACGGATGCTTTTTTAAATCTAATAGATTGTTATTATTTCGCTGGTGCATTAAGTTTAGAACTCATTTCCATAGAAATGGCAGATCTATCAAACTTTAACTTTCCAGCCATAGTTTCTATAATGCAGCTATTGTCTTTGTCGTTTAAATCAGATACTTTTCCGTGTAAACCACTTTTAGTAACCACTTTATCACCTCGTTTTAATTCTGCAGCGAATTTCTTTTCTTTCTTTGCACGTTTCATTTGTGGTGCAATCATAAAGAAATATACAACTACAAACATTAAAATAAAGGGCAACATTGACCCAATTCCTTCTCCCATCTTTTATTTAAATTTAGCTTTTTGCTGCAGCAGGTTTTGCTGCATTAGGATCTGGCTTAACAAAAGCCGTGATCTTTACTGTTTCTGTTCCTTTTTCTGTATTTGCAGTAACTGTAATAGTTTTAGATACTTTATTTGTACCACTTCCATTAAACTTTACAGTAAACTTACCAGACTCTCCAGCTGCTAATGGCTCTCTACTCCAATCTTTTGGCACAGTACAACCACATGAACTTTTAATATCGGTAATAACAAGAGGAGCTTCACCTGTATTTGTATAACTAAATACGGTCTCAACCGGCGTTTTAGCTTCAATTTCGCCAAAATCATGCTCACTTTTATCAAACTGAATAACTGGGAATTTTGATGCTACAGCATCTCTTTCAGCCGCTTGGGCTACATTAGCTTCCTCAATTTTTTTTGATGCATCTTCTTTACAAGACATAAATGCTATCATGCACAATGCAGAAAATCCTAATAATACTTTTTTCATGATATTCGTTTTTTATTTGGGCTATAAAAATAGCAATTATTTAAACGTTTTAAAATTTTTTATTCACTTCTTAACAGAAAATTACAACAATCCACGCCCTATCTTGTTGAGTTTATCCTCACTTTGGTATTCCTTTACCAATTTGTCTAGAATCCCATTTATAAAAATACTGCTCTTAGGGGTTGAATATTCCTTAGCAATTTCTAGATATTCATTGATAGTTACTTTAACAGGTATCGATGGAAATTCCTTTAATTCACAAATAGCCATTTGAAGTAACACAAAATCTACATTTGCTATACGGTCCGAATCCCAATTTTGTGTTTTTTCTTCAATTTCTTTGTTTAAAGACGTTGCATTAAGCAATGTTTTTCTAAGTAAATCGATAGCAAATTGTTTATCTTCTGTATCTTTATAAAGCTTAGGTGTAAAAAGATTCTGTGATTCTACCGACTTAGCCTTTCTAAGAAGCTTTAAAATAGTTGTATTTACAGTTGGTAAATCGTCTAGCCAAGTTAGGTTTTTATCTTCTATATATTCGTAAAGTTTGTCGTTTGGGGCTATAACCTCCTTGAAAATATCGACTATAAAATTCTTATCTTCTTTAAATGTGGCAGTTCTTGTTTGCATATAATCTGCATACAAATCACTTTTAGCTATTGCCTTGTAAACAATTTCAACATATTCACTATCCAGCTCCCAATTAGTAATATTATGGGCTTCAAATTGTTCATTCAACGAAGTATTGCCTTTAATAGCCTTCAATAATTCGTTATTAACAAATTTTTTATTAGGATTTTTATCTTCTAGGGTAGCTAAATGCTTCTTTTGCTTTTTTTGTAAATCGTCTTCAGCTCGATTTTGAACTTCAATAAGCAGCGACAATAACAATAAGTACAAGTTGTACATGTTATCAATACTAAACAACAAAAACTTTTGATCTTTTAACAGGTCGTCACTCTCACTTCCTTTAAAAGCATAAATAGATTGCATTACTTTAACACGAATATGGCGTCTGTTTAGCATAATTACAAAGAACTTTATTTATAAAATAACTGATTTAGTTAGTTTCATTTAGACTGCAAAAATAATACTATTTTAAAAAAGTCTAACGATATTATTTGTTTTATTAATCTACAGATGACTTTAGGTTATATTTAACACAAGCATGAAGTAAGACAACTAATTTTAAATGATTATTACCTTATCTTTGCTAACTCATTTTTAAGACACCGTTAGAATTTAATGAAAGAATTACAACACTTAAATAAGTACTTTTTAAAATACAAATTTCATTTAATTGTTGGTATCATCATTACAATTGTTGCTCGAATTTTCCTCCTTTTTACACCGCGTTATGTAAAAGAAATTTTTGTCATTATTGAAAAATATATGAAAGGAGGTGTTACTGAAGGTACTATAAAAACAGAATTAACAGAAGTAATTCTATATATTGTTGGTGCTGCATTAATTGGTGGTATCCTCACATTTTTTATGCGACAAACCATCATTAATGTCTCTCGATATATTGAATACGATTTAAAAAATGAAGTATACGCTCAATATCAAAAGTTATCCCTCAATTTTTATAAGAAAAACAGAACTGGCGATTTAATGAATCGCATTAGTGAAGATGTTGGTCGTGTACGTATGTACGCAGGCCCAGCCATTATGTATAGTATTAATACCATTGCTCTTTTTGTAATTGTTATTATTTATATGATTAATGCATCACCTAAATTAACACTTTACACCGTTTTACCATTACCAATTCTATCGGTAATCATCTATAAACTCAGTAAAGAAATACATAAACGAAGCACCATAGTTCAAGAATACCTATCGAAACTTTCGACATTTACGCAAGAATCTTTTAGTGGTATTTCTGTTATAAAGGCATATGGTATTGAACTGCAAACCTCTCGAAGTTTCAATGAACTAGCTTCGGAAAGTAAGGCAAAACAAATAAGTTTAGTAAAAGTACAGGCGTGGTTTTTTCCAATGATGATTTTGCTAATTGGTACTAGTAACCTCCTAGTTATTTACGTTGGTGGGATGCAATACATTAATGGTGAAATAGAAAGTTTAGGTACCATTGCAGAGTTTATTATTTATGTGAATATGCTCACATGGCCAGTGGCAACCGTGGGTTGGGTAACTTCAATTATACAACAAGCTGAGGCATCGCAAAAGCGTATCAACGAATTTTTAAAGATTGAACCTGAAATAAAAAATCATTCAGAAGCGGCCACCGAAATCACAGGTGACCTCATGTTTCAAAATGTATCGTTCACCTATGACGACACCAATATTCAAGCTTTAAAAGATGTTAGTTTTAGTATTAAAGAAGGAGAAACACTTGCAATACTGGGAAAAACAGGATCTGGAAAATCGACTATTTTAGATTTAATTGGTCGATTATACGACATTGATTCTGGCAGTATTACTATTAATAATTTAAGTTCAGCAAAACATAATTTAACCAATTTAAGAGATAGTATTGGTTATGTTCCTCAAGATGCCTTCTTATTTTCTGACACTATAAAAAACAACATTAAGTTTGGAAAAGAAGATGCTACCGAAGAGGATGTTATTACAGCGGCAAAAAATGCCCAAGTACACAAAAACATAGTGAAATTTAATAATGGCTATGACACCGTTTTGGGAGAACGTGGCATAACCCTATCTGGTGGGCAAAAACAGCGTGTATCTATAGCTAGAGCTATTATAAAGGCACCAAAAATTCTATTATTTGACGATTGTTTATCTGCCGTAGACACCGAAACAGAAGAGAAAATATTAAAAAATCTTAGCAAAATATCTAAAGGTAAAACTACAATAATTGTTAGTCATAGAGTTTCTTCTGCTAAAAATGCTGATAAAATTATTGTCTTAGATGGTGGTAAAATAGTGCAAGAAGGCACGCATGAATCACTTATAGGTCAGGACGGTTACTACAAAGACCTTTATTTAAAACAACTAAGTGAGAATAGTTCTGGCTAATCTTAAGCCTTATTAATAAAAAGGGCAATCATTATTATTATTAAATAAAATGTAATAAAAATGAAGATTGTAAAAAGAAACTTCAAAAAATGTTGGTAAGTTTCGGTTTTTTTTAGATTTTTGATGAACACAATGCTAATTCAATAAATTAAAAATAACTATGAACAACAATGATATGATGGAGAGAGAGGAGATTTTTTCGAAAGTATTACGAGCTGGAAGACGCACCTATTTTTTCGATGTAAGAGCGACAAAAGCCGAAGATTACTACCTTACAATTACAGAGAGTAAAAAGTTTACCAACGATGATGGGTCTTTTCACTACAAAAAGCATAAAATATATATCTATAAAGAAGATTTTGCTGAATTCAGAGAAATTTTAGCAGAAATGACCGATTATATAATTCGCGAAAAAGGTGATGAAGTTATTAGTGAGCGTCACCAAAAAGATTTCAAGAAAGAATATGACGATGCACCGGTAGTAAAAGAAACTGAAGATACACCAGCATCTACTGAAAATTTCACAGATATTGATTTTGACGATATTTAATAGAATTCACTGTAAAAATACAAACCGTAGCTTTTAAGTTACGGTTTTTTTTATGTTTTTACAGCTAGTAAAACTATCACCAAAATAACTATTAAATATGCAACAGCAGCGCCCCATCCAAAACTAAAAGCACATAAAAACACCAATAACAAAATCCAAACAGGCACCAAAGTTACTGCCACTGCAAACCTAAAAGTAGACATAAACTCTATTTCCTTTATTTTGGGCTGAATTATAAATTTCCATAAAAAATAGGGCACGAATAAGTTAATAATTAATAATATCTTAAAGAAGCTTCTTAAGCCTTCAATCTTAGATTTTGGTTTATTATGGCAATTTTGAAAACTACTTTTTATACAATCATTAACTTGTTGAGGATTTAAAAAATCAACGTTCATATCACTCAATGTTTTAAGAGTTTCATCGTAGTTTTCACTTGGAATATGGGTTGTTAATTTTGAAAGCTCTGATTGAATTTTTGCCTTTAGTTTAATAACATCTTCATGTCTGTTTCCAGAAAAAAAATCTTTTGCATTAATAGATTTTCCATAAAATATGGACGTACTATCCGGAAAATTAATCGCATTCTTAAAATTCAATCCTACTGGTACAAGTTGTAAATCTATATTTGGGTATTTTTCCAGAGTATCAAAAACTATTCTCGTAAAACCTTTACTTAATGGTCTTACAGTTCTAACTAAATTATGTCCTCCCTCTGGAAAAATTAAAACAGACTCACCTTTGCTTAATAATTTTGAGCATGTTTCAAAAATCGCAGTATTATTGGTTAAATTTTTCCAACCGTCTCTAATACGATAAACGGGAAGCATTTGCAAAGAGGCAAATATTTTGCTAATAAGTGCTTTTTTAAAAACACCCGCTCTAGTTAAAAAAAACAAAAATCTATCGCAATTAGTACCTATTAATAGTGGGTCTAAAAGCGCATTTTGATGATTCGCTAAAAATAATACAGGTTTATTTTTAGGAATGTTTTCTTTATTAAAAACCTTAATCTTTTTAAAGTAGAAAAAGAATCCCAATTTTAAATACGCTCGTACACTAAATAACCAAAGTCTATGCAATGTGCTGTAATTTTTAATTCTTATGCGACCAATAAAATGCTAATAATAACCCAGAAATTATATGCCAAATACCCCAAAAAGCAGCTAAAATAGCCATACCTCCCAATCCGTTAAAAAACGTAAAAATGAGCAATAATCCTAATCCAGAATTCTGAATTCCTGTTTCTATAGCTATAGTTTTTTGGTTTTTAAAAGATAGCTTAAATAATTTAGCTATTGTAAGTCCCAATAATATAGCCATTATATTGTGTGATATTCCTAATAGTAACACATGATGGATATAAGCATTAAAAACATCTATATTCTTTGAAAATGCGATAACAACAATAGCCGCAAATACTATAATTGAAAGGGGCTTTAGTATTTTTGAAAGTTGTATAGCCGTATTTTCAAACCTATACCTCACTACCATCCCTATAACTAAAGGAATCCCAAGAATAAGTATCACTAGTTGTACCAAATCAAAGGGGTTCAAAGCTACATCTTTTAATAGTGTTGCTGTTGGTTGATACAAACTACCATAAAATTGAAAATTAAATGGCGTCATAAAAACAGCAACAAAAGTAGCAAACGCGGTTAGACTAATTGAAAGCGCCGTATTGCCTTTCGCTAAATGCGTCATAAAATTAGATATATTACCACCAGGGCATGCAGCAACTAGCATCATTCCTAGTGCGATACTAGGTTGAGGTTTAATTAAAATAATAAAACCATACGTTATTAGTGGTAACAATATAAACTGAGATAGGATTCCGACTAAAACCAATTTCGGCTGTTTTACAAGCGATTTAAAATCATCAATTGTAATGCCTAAGGCCACACCAAACATAACAATCGCAAGGGCAATATTTAAAACCCAAAGTCCTGTACTATCAAAATTTATTTTAGCTGTATCAAGATCTTGCATAAACTAAGCTACAACACTTCCATTTTTAACTTTAGTTTCTGGATTTAAAAGAATGACGTCTTTGCCATTAACTGCTCCAAGAACCAAACATTCACTCATAAATTTAGCAATTTGTTTTTCAGGAAAGTTTACAATAGCTACAATCTGTCTTTGAAGCAAATCTTCTTTATTATAAAGCGATGTAATTTGTGCTGAAGATTTTTTAATTCCTAAATCTCCAAAATCTATGGTTAATTGATAGGCGGGATTCCGAGCTTCAGGAAAATCGTTAACCTCAATAATTGTTCCTACGCGTAAATCTACCTTGGTAAAATCTTCAAAAGTAATTGTGCTATCCATTTTTTAAAAATACAAATTTTAACGAACTTTGATAAAAATAATAACTATGGCGCGTACACCCTCAAATATGCTTCCTTTAGGAACTAATGCACCGGATTTTTCACTTATTGATACTGTTTCAGAATCTAGACTTAACTTAAATGATTTAAAAGGTGAAAAGGGCACCGTAATCATGTTTATATGTAACCACTGCCCTTTTGTAATTCATGTGAATTCTAAATTGGTTTCAATCGCAAAAGACTATCAGTCTAAAGGAATTTCTTTTATTGCTATTTCAAGTAATGATGTGATTAATTACCCACAAGATTCGCCTGAAAAAATGAAAATTCATGCTAGAAATGAAAGTTATTCTTTCCCCTATTTATATGACGAAACACAAGAAGTAGCAAAAGCTTATGATGCTGCTTGCACGCCAGATTTTTATGTTTTTAATACAGAATTGAAGCTTTGCTACAGAGGTCAATTAGATAATTCAAGACCAGGCAATGGGATTCCAGTCACTGGAAAAGATTTAAAAAATGCTTTGGATTGTTTAATTGAAAATAAAGAAAGCACACAATTACAAAAACCGAGTATAGGGTGCAATATAAAGTGGAAAGATTAAGTTAGTTTTAATTGCCAAATACCAACATTCTGCCACTCACCAAACTTCTTCCCCACTTCTTTTAGGTTTGCTACTTGCTCAAAGCCTAATTTTTTGTGGAGTTTTATACTTGCCTCATTTGGTATGGTTAAAACACCTAAAATCGTATGTAGGTCGGTTTCTTTAAGTATTCTAATTAATTCAGTATAGAGTTTTGTGCCAATTTGCTTACCATGTGCTTCATGCTTTACGTAAACAGTAGATTCCGCAACATAATTGTAAGCCGCTCTAGGTCTAAATCTACTTCCATAGGCGTATCCTAGTATCTCATTATTTTCCTCGTAAACGATATAAGGATAATTAGGAATAATTTGATTTAACTTATTAGTAAAAGTTTCAAGAGACAAAGGTTCAATATCAAAATTAGCAGTTGTATTTATAACATAATAATTATAAATATCAAGTAATTCTTGAGCGTCATTTATATGAACTGGTCTTATCATTTACTTCCAACCTTTGCGTATCATTAGATTTTCAATATGTGCATAATGATGATTACTATGCCATGCATAATTACCAACGTTATAATTTAATTTTACTTCACTATTTGATTCTGGGTGAATAAAATGCTTATTAAAATCATCAACAGACATAGTCTTTAATAAATAAACAAGTTTATAATGAATAACCCTTAGATGATTTAAAGACATTTCTATTGGGGCATTATAATCTTGAAGTTCTGCCCAATCTGCTTCATTATAAGCCTTAATAAGAGGCTTGTCTTCTGTTAACGCCCATTTAAAACGCGTGTAACTATGATGATGGCTATCTGATACATGATGCACCACTTGTCTGATAGTCCACCCATTTGGCCTATATGGTGTGTTTAATTGCTGATCGGTTAAATCCTCTACAAGATTTTCTAACCGATTTGGGAAATGCTCCAAAATGGATATCCAACCATTAATATGATCTTGAGAAATATTATTTGGACAATCAAATTGTCCGATTGGGTATTTAAGTTTTTCTAGTTCTTGATTTGTCATGCATAAATATAAAAAAAGCACTTCGAATGAAGTGCTTAAAATATGATTATATGAATAAGATACTTCGACTGCGCTCAGTATAAGTGACTCACACAATTTCGAGAAAATTCGGGATTGGTTCTTAACATGTCCTTTAAACCATATAAAAATACTTCGGCTACGCTCAGCATAAGTGATTCACGAACTTTTAATGAATAAAAAGTTGTTCACTACATGGTTCTTTAAACCATTAAAAGATACTTCGACTGTGCTCAGTATAAGTGATTCACACAATTTTTAAATAAAAATTGGTTCACTACTTACTTTACATTCATTAATTCTACATCAAAAATCAATGTAGCATCTGGTGGAATAACGCCTCCAGCACCTGCACTTCCATAAGCTAAATGACTAGGGATAACAAAACGTGCCTTGTCACCTACTTTAAGTAAACCAATACCTTCATCCCATCCAGGAATAACTTGACCTACACCTAAAGGAAAATCAATTGGTTCATTTCTTTTATATGAAGAATCGAAAACAGTTCCATCTGAAAGTTGACCTTTGTAATGTACAGACACCGTTTTACCTTTTTCTGCTTCGTTACCATCTCCTTTTTGTAAAATTTGGTAGCGCAAACCACTGTCCGTTTTACTAAAACCAGCAGCAATTTTATCAAGCTCTGCTTCTGCTTTTGCTTTTTCTTCTGCTAATCTTTTTTCTCTTGAGCCTTCAAAAGTTCTAAAAGATTCAATAGCATTGAAAGCTTCCGCTTCTTCGCCAACTCTTACAATTTCTAAACTTTCTATTTTATCTCCTTGAGCAATAGTATCAACTATATCTTGTCCCTCTTTAACTTTACCAAACACAGTATGTTTATTATCTAACCAAGATGTTTCAATATGTGTTATAAAAAACTGACTCCCATTTGTTCCAGGGCCTGCATTTGCCATTGACAAAACGCCTGGACCATCATGTTTTAAATCTGGATGAAATTCATCATCAAATTTATACCCTGGGTTTCCAGCGCCTGAACCTTGTGGGCATCCACCTTGAATCATAAAATCTGGAATCACTCTATGAAATTTTAAACCATCATAATAGGGTGTTCCTTGAGGTTTTACAGAGTTCTCTAAATTACCTTCAGCTAAAGCGACAAAGTTGCCAACTGTTCCTGGTGTTTTTTGATATTCTAAAGTGACTAAAATCTCTCCTTTAGTTGTATTAAATTTTGCGTATAAACCGTCTTGCATTGTTCTAATTTTTAAGAAAGTGCAAAGATAGAAAACTAAGTTAGAAGTATATAGGATGCATTAAAAGTATTTATTAAAATTTAATATATTTAAATAATCAAAAAAGCATGGAACAAATTGTAATTAAAAAAGCGACAGTAAAAGATGTAATTTCCTTAGCGCTATTGGCACGAGTGACATTTAGAGAAGCTTTCGGTCATTTATTTACTGATAATCAAAACCTAATTGATTATTTTGCAAAGTCCTTTTCTATACAAGCATTGACTAAGAAATTAAAGGATGAAAATAATATTTATTGGATTGCCTACATAGATGACCTTCCTGTGGGATATGCTAAATTAATTAAGAATTCCCCATCTAAATTTATTAGTGATAAAAAAGTCTCAGAGCTACAGCGTATTTATGTTCTCAATGATTTTTTAAACAGAAAAATTGGGCACTTACTACAGAACAAGGTTTTTGAAGAGGTAAAAGGAATTAACTCAAATTATTTATGGTTATCGGTTTATGTTGATAACACCAAAGCTATACGATTTTATAAGCGCTATTGTTATGAGGAATTAGGCAGTCACACCTTTGGAATTTTAAATCAGTATTTTGAATTTTCTGTTATGAGCAAAGCTTTTAATTAGCTACTTCACTAATAAATTTAATTCGGTATAAACGAAGTTCTTCATCGTCATAATCCCCGTCAAACTCTTCAATAGCATCATCAATCGAATCCGTTTCAGATTCCATAAAATATTCATGAATTTCTTCTTGCTGGTCTTCATCCAAAATATCGTTAAGCCAATAATCAATATTCAATTTTGTTCCAGAATACACAATAACTTCCATTTCTTTAATAAAATCTGTCATAGACATACCTTTGGATGATGAAATGTCGTCTAGTGGTAATTTTCTATCAATATTTTGGATAATATAAAGCTTTAACGAAGAATTGCTTCCGGTGGATTTTACTACCATATCATCTGGACGAATAATATCGTGCTCTATCACATAGTTAGCAATTAATGCCACAAAATCTTTACCATACTTTTTAGCTTTCCCATCGCCAACACCATGCACGTTACCTAATTCTGCAATTGTAATTGGGTATTTTAAAGACATATCTTCTAAAGATGGATCTTGGAATATAACAAATGGTGGTACTCCCAATTTTTTAGCGTTTCGCTTTCTCAAATCTTTTAGCATACCCATTAAAACTTCATCGGCCACTGCTCCACCTCCTTTTTGTGCAGTAATAATACTACCGTCTTCTTGGGCACCTTCAAAAATATGATCCTCTGTCATCATAAAAGACTTTGGTTTCGTAATAAAGTCGCGACCAGAATCATGTAGTTTTATAACGCCATAGGTTTCAATATCTTTTCTTAAATAGCCTGCGACTAATACTTGTCTTAATAAGGCCATCCAATATTTGTTGTCTTTATACTTTCCTTTACCAAAAAAGGGTTGCTCGTTGGTTTTGTGCGAATTTATTAATGCGTTTTCTTTTCCAACTATGACATTAACCAAATCTTTAGATTTGTATTTTTCATTGGTATTATCAATAGTTTCTAATAAAATTTTCACCTCATCTTTGGCTTCATGTTGCTTTTTAGGATGTCTTACATTATCATCCATTTCGCCTCCCTCACCTGTTTTAGTATCGAACTCTTCACCGAAATAATGAAGGATAAATTTTCTTCGTGAAATAGATGTTTCTGCAAATGCGACAACCTCTTGTAATAAGGCTTGTCCTATCTCCTGTTCGGCCACAGGCTTACCAGACATGAACTTCTCTAACTTTTCGATATCTTTATAAGCATAAAAGGCCAAACAATGTCCTTCACCTCCATCTCGTCCAGCACGACCGGTTTCTTGATAATAACTTTCTATACTTTTTGGGATGTCATGATGGATAACAAAACGCACATCTGGTTTGTCAATACCCATACCAAATGCTATGGTAGCAACAACCACATCAACATCTTCCATTAAAAACTTGTCTTGATAGCTCGATCTTGATTTAGCATCTAAACCCGCATGATACGGCACTGCTTTAACACCATTTACTTGCAATACTTGCGCAAGTTCTTCAACGCGTTTTCTACTTAAGCAATAAACAATTCCCGATTTACCATCATTTTGCTTTATAAAACGAATAATGTCGGCATCCACATCTTTAGTTTTAGGGCGTACCTCATAATACAAATTAGGTCTATTAAAAGAAGCTTTAAATGTTTTAGCATTACCAATACCCAAGTTCTTAATAATATCTTCTTGTACTTTTGGCGTTGCAGTAGCTGTTAATCCAATAATTGGAATATTATCGCCAATCCTACCTATTATATTACGTAAGTTTCTATATTCTGGTCTAAAGTCATGCCCCCATTCACTAATACAATGCGCTTCATCTATGGCCATAAAGGAAACTTTAACAGATCTTAAGAACTCTACATTTTCTTCTTTTGTTAAAGACTCTGGTGCTACATAAAGTAATTTGGTAACCTTATTAACAATATCCTCTTTTACGCGTTTAACCTCTGTTTTATTGAGCGAAGAATTTAATACATGTGCCACGCCTTCTTCGTCAGAAATACCACGAATGGCATCAACTTGATTCTTCATTAACGCTATTAAAGGGGATACTACTATTGCTGTACCCTCTTGCATCAATGCGGGGAGTTGGTAACAAAGTGATTTACCACCACCAGTAGGCATTATTACAAATGTATGATTCCCTGATAGTAAACTCTTAATTACACCTTCTTGAAGTCCTTTGAATTTATTAAACCCAAAATATTTTTTTAGTGAAGCGTGTAAGTCACTTTTTGCCGTCAACATGAAATACAAATAATGAATTTATGTGTTTAAATATCAATTAAACACCCAAATGCTATTAATTAATTTAGTAATCTTATTAGAGAACCCTCGTTTTTTTTTCGTTAGTTTTGTAACGAAATTTTTTAAATCAAATAAGTTTTTATTTGACTAACATTAAAGATAACAAAATCTTTAAAAGCATCAACCAAAAAAATAATAAATTTTGAACTACAAAGATTCTATTATTCATACGGCCAAACAAACTATTGAAACGGAAAGTCAAGCTATTTCAAATTTGTCTCACCTTCTTACTGATGATTTTTCCGATGCAGTAGAATTAATTTATAAATCGAAAGGGCGGGTTATAATTACCGGAATTGGTAAAAGTGCCATTATCGCTAACAAAATTGTTGCGACTTTAAATTCTACTGGTACGCCATCTGTATTTATGCATGCAGCAGATGCAATTCATGGGGATTTAGGACTCATTCTAAAAGATGATGTCGTTATATGTATATCAAAAAGTGGCAATACGCCTGAAATAAAAGTATTAGTACCTTTAATTAAAAGCGCAAAAAATACGATGATTGCCATTACTGGTAATAAAGATTCTTTTCTGGGTCAGAACGCAAATTATGTTTTAAATACGTATGTTGAGAAAGAAGCATGTCCGAACAATTTAGCACCTACTACAAGTACAACTGCACAATTAGTTATGGGTGATGCGCTTGCAGTTTGTTTGTTAGAGCTACGAGGTTTTTCTAGCAACGACTTTGCTAAATACCATCCCGGAGGCTCATTAGGGAAAAAATTATATTTAAGAGTACAAGATATTTCGTCTGTAAATGAAAAACCAAGAGTTACCAGCAACACTGGCATAAAAGATGTGATTGTTGAAATTTCAGAAAAAATGTTGGGTGTTACAGCAGTCATCGAAAATGACAAAGTAATAGGTATAATTACAGATGGAGATTTAAGGCGTATGCTTTCTAAAGTTGATGATTTTGCTTCATTAACTGCTAAAGATATTATGAGTAAAAACCCTAAACTTATTGAGGCAGAGGCTATGGCAGTTGATGCACTTGAGGTTATGGAGAATAATGGTATTTCACAACTGCTTGTAGAACATCATGGGAAATATGCTGGAGTGGTGCATTTACATGATTTAATAAAAGAAGGAATAATATAATGGCTAGAAAGAACATTAATGAGATGTCTTTTTTAGATCATCTTGAGGATTTACGCTGGCATTTAATAAGAATTATTACGGCGGTTGTTGTTGTTGCAACTATTGCTTTTATTTTTAGCAGATTTATTTTCAACACAATTATTTTTGCTCCATTAGACATGAGTTTCCCAACTTATGATTTCTTATGTAATGCAGCTAAATTTATAGGACTTAACACAACGTTTTGCGCGGAAAAAATGCCAATGATTATACAAAATCGGACGATGGCTGGACAGTTTTCGGCCGATATATGGACAGCCATTTTAGCAGGTTTTGTTATTTCATTCCCCTATGTTATTTATCAATTATGGAAGTTTATCAGTCCAGGTTTGCATAGTAACGAACGTAAACATTCAAGAGGTTTTATAATCATATCATCACTTTTATTTTTTATAGGAGTTTTATTTGGGTACTATATTGTTACACCGCTTTCTCTAAATTTTTTAGCGAACTATAGTATATCTGATATAGTTGACAATCAAATCGATATAAGCTCATATATCGCCTTAGTACGTTCTTCTGCTTTGGCATCAGGTTTAATTTTTGAGTTACCTATAATTATCTATTTTTTAACTAAAATAGGCTTGGTAACGCCTGAAACACTTAGAAAATATAGGAAATATGCCCTTGTAATAGTTCTTATACTTTCAGCAATAATTACACCGCCAGATATCGCAAGTCAGGTAATAGTAGCGATTCCTATTTTAATATTATATCAAGTAAGTATTTACATTTCTAAAGTTGTAATTAGAAATCAAAAAAGAAAAGAAAATGTCTGATATTGTTAAAGAGTTTAATGATTATCGAGAAAGAATGAACGATAAAATTCTTTCAGATAACAATAAAGTAATAAAACGTATTTTTAATTTAGATACTAACGCATTTTCCGAAGGCGCTTTAGATGTTAAAACAAAAGAATTGCTTGGTTTGGTAGCGTCTACTGTATTGCGCTGTGATGATTGTGTAAAATATCATTTAGAAACGAGTTATAAAGAAGGTTTGACAAAAGAAGAAGTCGTTGAAGCCTTAAGTATTGCGACCTTGGTTGGCGGCACTATAGTCATTCCACATTTGCGACGTGCTTATGAGTTTTGGGATGCTTTAGAATCTCAAAGTTAAACAAAACATAAATTCAAATAACGCCTAACAAAGTCTATATGATTTTACTATTTTTAGCGTTCATTATACGAGTATGATTTTAAGAGCCGAAAATTTAATGAAGTCCTATAGCGGACGAAAAGTTGTAAAAGATGTTTCACTTGAGGTAAAGCAAGGTGAAATTGTTGGTCTATTAGGCCCAAATGGGGCTGGAAAAACAACCTCTTTTTATATGATTGTTGGCTTAATAAAACCTAATGGCGGACATATTTTTTTGGACAACCAAGAGATTACTAAATACCCTATGTACAAACGTGCTCAAAACGGGATAGGCTATTTGGCACAGGAAGCTTCGGTTTTTAGAAAATTAAGCATTGAAGACAATATATTAAGTGTGTTACAACTTACCAAGCTTAGCAAGAAGCAGCAACACGATAAAATGGAATCACTCATTGAAGAATTTGGATTAGGTCATATTCGAAAAAACAGAGGCGATTTACTATCTGGTGGTGAGCGTCGTCGTACAGAAATTGCACGCGCACTGGCTACCGATCCAAGTTTTATTTTATTAGATGAACCTTTTGCTGGTGTAGACCCTGTAGCAGTTGAAGATATTCAGCGTATTGTAGCACAACTTACTAAAAAAAATATAGGTATTCTTATTACGGACCATAATGTACAAGAAACATTAGCTATTACTGATAGAACTTATTTAATGTTTGAAGGCGGTATTTTAAAACATGGTATCCCTGAAGACCTTGCTAATGATGACATGGTGCGTAAAGTGTATTTAGGTCAAAACTTCGAGTTACGCAAAAAGAAGATACGGGATTAGGTTGTTTGCTGTTATAAAAATAAAAATCTTTATCATTCATACCTGCGCAGGAATGGCAAAAGATTAGAATTTTGAATTACTTAAAACACTATTTAAATAAATTTGCTACTACTATTAATTATCCTTAACCTCTTGTTCCTGCTCTTTCAATAATTTCTTTTGATAACGACCTTGTACAAGGTCTGTTATGACTAAAATGGCAATCACAAAATAGAATGTTGTTTTACTCATATGCTCTACATGATTTCCAAAGAGTTCTAAATGCGCCAGTTCACCACCTTCGGTCACCAACATAATTCCAACAATAAAAAGTATAAACAGACCCAAAACTTCATACATTCTATTTTTTGCTAAGAAATCTGAAACTTTATCGGCTAGCCAAATCATCATCACACCACTAGCAATAATGGCTACTGCCATCACCCATATAACATCTGTTAAGGCTATAGCACTTAAAATGGAATCGAATGAAAACACAACATTCATTATTACAATCATAGTTATCACTTTTCCCACAGAGCTTTTAGAACCATCCTCTATATTATGTCCTATATCGTGAATGGCAATCATATGCCAAATTTCTTTCATTGCTGTGTAAATAATAAATGCGCCTCCACCAAGCACAATTAAACTGTGAATGTTAAACTGTCCAACTAAAACATCTTCAAAATCAAATCCAAAAATAGGATCTTGAAATAAATCAATAACCTGCAATAAAACAACTAAAAGTATAATCCGAAGTGCAATGGCTAAAAGAATCCCGATTTTACGCACGTAGGCTTGTTTTTCTTTTGGAGCACGCTTACTTTCCAATGAAATGTATAATAAATTATCGAACCCTAAAACAGCTTGTAAAAGCACTAACATAAGTAGTGTAAAAATATTTTCAACCATTGTAATAAATTATTTGGATGTTAAGTTATCTAAAATTGACATGATAATATACAGTAGAATAATAATTGGAATTGCGGCAAATTGAACAACTGCTAAAAGCACTATGCATAATATGATAAAAATATACCTTGTAGCATTACTTTTAAAATCCCAACTTTTAAATTTTAGTGCAAATAGTTTAATGCTAGAATTAAGCAAATAGCAACTCAATAAAGTTAAACCAATTAAAAACCATTTATTAAGTATAATGGCATTAATAGTATCACTATCCTGAAACTCCATTATTAACGGCAATGACAATATTAATAAAGCATTTGCAGGTGTTGGAAGTCCTTTAAAATAAGTTTGCTGCTCTGCATCTATATTAAATTTTGCTAATCTATAGGCCGATGCCAAGGTTATTGTTAAGCCAATTAATGGTATTGCAAGCAGTTCGAAATTACCCGATAAATATAACTCTCCCCAATCCGACTCCACTAATTCTAAAAGTTTATACATAATAATGCCAGGAACCAATCCGCTAGTAACCATGTCTGCTAAAGAATCTAATTGAACCCCCAGTTCGCTTTGAACATTCAGTTTTCTGGCTGCAAAACCATCAAAGAAATCGAAAAAAATACCAAGAAAAACAAAAAATGCTGCAGTAACAAAATTGTTGTTTACAGCATAAATGGTCGCGATACATCCGCAAAACAAGTTTAAAAGCGTTAAGGCATTTGGTATGTAACGAGTCATAAAAGGTTCTAATTATTTATGTAAAAATAACAAACTATTCACGTCTTAAACAAGCCTCAGACAATATCTATTATAAATTCCAGTTTATAGACTATAAAATCAAGGATTTAAAGCGATGCTACCATTTTATATAATTTACCTGATGTGTATTTGATTAAAATTTGTCAATTCGAGTGAATTTAACAGATTTTCAATCGTTAAATTCACTCGAACTGACATTCTTTGGTTATAAAATTCAAATTGCACAATAGGTATTATGATTAAATTGGTATTATGTGCATCTTTGTAAAAAAATTGCGATTGAAAGTTTACATAACCACAATACTTTGTGTTCTATCACTCACACTATGTGCGCAAACCACTAGAAAATACTCTAATGAGTTCATGAATATTGGTGTTGATGCTGCTGCATTAGGGATGAGTAGTGCTGTAACATCCCATACTTCCGATGTGAATTCCGGGTATTGGAATCCAGCTGGTCTTTTAAAAATTGAAGACAATCAATTGGCACTAATGCACTCTAGTTACTTTGCTAATATTGCAAACTACGATTATGCTGCATTCGCCATGCCTTTAGATGATAGAAGTGCAGTAGGCGTCTCATTAATTCGTTTTGCTGTGGATGATATTTTAAATACAACACAGTTAATTGATGAACAAGGAAATATTAACTACGACCGAATTAGTCTATTCTCTACCGCCGATTATGGACTTACATTTTCTTACGCTAGATCACTTCCAGTTGATGGTTTAAATTATGGCGTTAATGCCAAAGTAATAAGACGTATTATTGGTGATTTTGCATCTTCTTGGGGTTTTGGACTGGATGTTGGAGTCCAGTTTGAAACGAATAACGATTGGAAATTCGGATTAATGGCTCGTGATATTACAACTACATTTAATGCCTGGGCTATCGATGAAGATGAATTTGCGAAAATTCGCGATGCTGTGGCAGGACAAAATCAAGAATTACCAGAAACTACCGAAATCACGATTCCGAAACTTCAATTAGGTATTTCGAAGCTCACGACTTTTCATTACGATTATACACTCTTAACTGCAGTAAATTTAAATGTTCGATTTGAAGAAAATAACGATGTTTTTTCATCTTCATTTGCGAGTATAAATCCAGCATTAGGATTTGAATTCGGCTATGTTGACATGGTTTATTTACGCGCTGGGATGGGTAATTTTCAAAATGAATTACAAATTGATAATACCGAACAGTTAACATTTCAACCTAGTTTTGGTGTTGGTTTTAAATACAATGGTGTTCAAATTGATTATGCCTTTACAGACATTGGTGACCAAAGTGTGGCATTGTATTCTAATGTATTTTCTCTAAAACTAGATTTCAGTATCTTTAGATGATGAATTCCTTTAAACTTTTTTAATTTGAAGCAAATTAGCATCAAACTATTGGGTCTCGATACGATACCGATATTCATCGAAATCACTCGACCTGACAACAACTCTTTCAAAAATTGTCAATTCGAGTGGTTTTTCGCAGAAAAACTGTATCGAGAAACTTTTTCTTTTAAAGGTTTAAATTATTTCTACAGAAAACTACTCGTTATTGCTCTCTTACTACTAACCTTGACAGTTAATGGACAATCAAAAAACCTATCTCCCGAAACCGACATAAGTGTATTAACAATAGGCCCTGGTGTTTCTCTTAATGATGCATTTGGACATAACGCTTTTAGAATTAAAGACCCTATAAAAGGCACCGATTTAGTTTTTAACTATGGGGTTTACGATTTTGATACGCCTAATTTCTATCTCAAATTTGCACAAGGCAAGCTGAATTATCTAATTGGCTTAAATTATTATGAAGACTTTTATGAAAGCTATGTTTCGCAAAATCGAACCATTAAAGAACAGGTTTTAAATCTATCTGCAGCTGAAAAGCAAAAGCTCTTTGACTATTTATTAAATAATATAAAACCAGAAAACAGAGCTTATTTATACGATTTCTTTTATGATAATTGTGCAACAAGAATAAGGGATGTTTTAGAATCTGTAACAGAAAAAGGTATTGTATTTAAAAAGCCTGAAAATTTTAAACCTGAAAATTTTAGGACGCTAATTCATAGTAAAGTAGACAGAAACTCTTGGGGGTCATTTGGTATTGACATCGCCCTCGGTTCAGTTATAGATAAAGAAGCCTCTCCAAGAGAGCACATGTTCTTACCTGATAATATTTTTGCTTTTTTTGAAAGCGCTACAGTCAAAGATTCAGGTAAAAAATTAGTTAAAAACACGAATACTTTATTTCAAAAAATAGAGCAACATACATCTTTTAATTTCTTTTCAAGTCCTCTTTTTATATTGGGGATTATTGGTTTCTTAATCCTTTTTATAACCTATAAAGATTTCAAAAACAATAATCCAAGTCGTTGGTTAGATGTCTTTATTTTTGGACTTACCGGAATTATTGGTGTATTTATTCTATTGCTTTGGTTTGCAACAGATCATCATGGAACGCATCAAAATTACAACTTGCTTTGGGCCTTTGCATTGAATCTATTTGTTATCCCACAGCTTTTCAAAAAAGAAACATCTAACTGGTTTATAAAATATCTCAAATTTCTTGTTATTTTACTTTGCCTTTTAACTTTGCATTGGATTATTGGAGTCCAAGTTTTTGCCGTTGCACTAATTCCTTTACTTGTTGCGCTAGCGATTCGCTATTTGTATTTAATTCTAAATTTTAAGAAATTTATGTCAGTTTGAGTGCCAAATCTGTGATTTGGTGTATCGAAAACAAATGAATTTCCTAGTTAAAACACTTCTCGATACTAAATTCTTTTAGTCCCCGATAGCCATCGGGATCACTCGAAGTGACGTTAGAATTATTCACGTAATTTAGTCATAATCAGTAACCAATAACCAATAACCAATAACCAAGTTTAAACTATTGTCCTCTAAAAAAGACCACCGTACTCATCGTTTTTATTAAGATATTGAAATCTAGAAAGAAACTACGATGCTTTATATAATACAAATCGTATTGAAGCTTAAGCAAACTATCATCTACCGTTGCAGCATAACGTGTTTTTACCTGCGCCCATCCAGTTAACCCGGGTTTAATTATATGGCGCGTTTCATAAAACGGCAACAATTGGGATAACTCACGAACAAAATGAGGACGTTCTGGACGAGGCCCAATCATGCTCATTTCGCCAAGAAGAATATTTAAAAACTGAGGGATTTCATCCAGTCTGGTATGTCTTAAAAATTTCCCAAAAACTGTTATACGAGAGTCATTCTTAACTGCCCAAACAGCTCCTTTCTGCTCTGCATTTTCAATCATTGTTCGGAATTTAATCATCCTAAATACATCACCATTTTTACCAATTCTATCTTGAGTAAAAAACAAAGGCCCACGGTTACCAAAAAGGTTACCAATTACAATTAATGGTAGAAAGATGATTCCAAATAACACACCAACTATTGCAATTAGCATATCAAATAGGCGATGAAAAAACAGGTATAATTTGTTCTGATTACTGCGGCTAAAAGGGAAATATTTATAAAAATCTTTTCCAACAAATTGCACCGGAACTCTTTGCGTCATATCCTCATATACTTGGGTATACTCTTTAATTGGGAAGCCTGTTTCTAAAAGTGTAATAAGTTTACGGTAAATATCAGAAGTAATATTTTCAGAATTATAGGTTGCTACGACTATTTCCTTAATTTGTTCTTCTTCAATAACTTTATGAATTTCACTAGGCTTGTATTCTGGAATACCAAAAAATCTTATGCCTTCAGGAGCTTCAGCTTCAGCTTCACAATTTATAAAACCAACTATCTTATAATTGGGATCGGAATCCTTAAAAGCATTTATAATAGTCTCAATATTCGATATTTCTCCTACAATAAGTACTTTTTTGTAAAATCTGGGCGAAACCACAAAACCTAAATACGTAAAACGCCATATAAATAAGGCTGCTAATATGGAAAAATAAAAGTAGAGAATCTGTAACCTATTATCTGGCAAAAAAGGTGTAAAGAATGGTGTTAGAAAATAAAATAGTACTGTAACAGAAACCGTAAGTACGATGTTAGAAGTGACTTGATCCGTTCTACTTGACTTTTGCAAGTCGTAAAGCTCGAATACGGTACCAAAAATTGATATATAAAGTATCAATACAAAAACCCATGTCCAATTTTCCTTATCAATTTTAAAATAATCGAAGTGAAAAACAGTTCCCACCAAGTATAAAACCCCTAGAATAAATAAAATATCAAAAATTCTAAGTAGGACTTTCCGTTCAGAAATATTAAAATGAATACTTTGATTAGACATGTAAGACAGGGTTAATAGCAAGTATAAATATAAGACCTTAATTTGAATAGACAATATTTAACTTAAAACTCTCATCCATTGTTCTTTGACATTAGTCCAGTCGAATTGTTCAACTTTTTTCCTTGCTTTATGTGTCATTTCTAACGTTTTGCCTGAACTTTCTATCATAGTTTTAATAGCACTTACAAACGCTTCTTCACTATTTGGCTCAACTAATAAACCATCAACACCATTTTCAATTAAAAATGGCATTCCTCCAATATTAGTTGAAACAACGGGTAAACCAAGTGCCATAGCTTCAATAACACTAACAGGCATATTATCGAAATTGGTGGTATTGATAAATATATTATAGTCTGTGGAAAGTCTAATCCATTCCTCCTTTGATAGTTTCCCAGTAAATTTAACAGGTGCATTAATATTACTAGCTAAATCTTTAACCTCTTTTAAAGTGCTATCACTATCTGGTCCAACCATGCATAAAGAAGTATTATAACCTTCATCAATTAAAGTTCTTAAAATTCTAACAGCTAATTTAGGATTGTAAATTTTCGAAAAAGATCGCACCCATAATAGCCTAATAGTTTCAAAATTCCTTTCTTTATAGGGGTAGTTTTTAATTTCTATTGTATTCGGAATGTGGACTATATTATCATAACCACCGTTTTTAAAACTGTGCTTTAAAAAATTAGAGGGCGCTACATTTTTATAAGCATTATTAAAAATAAGCTTACTTAGTTTTGGATTATTATTAAGGCGGTCTGGTAAGTTACCTCCATGTAAAATAGGGATGTATTTCAATTTTAAAAACCTGCATAATTGAGACACAAAAAACGCGTAATAAAAATTCTGAGTGCTATAGGTGTCTATTAGAACAAAATCAACTTTATTTCTTTGCCTGAAACAGGCTAGGAGCATATCTATGAGACGAAAAAACTTATTCTTTTTACTAGAAGCATAAAAAACTTTGAGTGAATCTTGTTCTAATAAGTTTCCAAGAACTTCTATATAAGCACTGTTCTTAGCTTTAAGTTTGTTTCCTATATAAAGAATGGATAGCATAAAAATTAAAATAGTACAATAGCTGCATTATCTATCATAGGCCAAATCACGTTTGCAATCATTTAAGGGAAACAAATAATAATAGCTCTTTCTCCGAATATAAAGCCAAAAGTGAATCATAAAAATAGGAATATAAGATTGAAATCTATCTAAATAGGTGTCATAAGTCTTATTACTATAATTACAAATTAAAAATGGCGCTCTAGACTGCTCTAAATAATAATAGTTTATGAGATCTTTATCAACTTCATTTGATTTTAAAAACGATTCAAATTTTAAATTATGCCCTTGGGTATTAATATCAAACAATTCTAAAACCGATAATGGCACATCAGACATTTCAGAATAAAACATTAACGTTTTCGCTACGTCAATGAGAATCCATTTTTTTAGTTCTTTCGAATAAAACTCATTAAAAGCATGCCCACCAAACTCACCGTTATAAGGAAATGATGTTATTCCCCATTCTTTAACTTTAATGTCATTAATAACACAAAAATTATTAAAAACCTGAGTTACATCACTACATACACCACCTTCTCCTTTAAGCATTTTTTCCAATGCTTTATCAGATGATAAACTTAATCCAGAACCTCCTTTAATATTATTTCTTAACCACTTTGATAAAACAATGACTCTTTCTAAGTCGGTTGAAGGATTGTTTTCTTTAAATATTTCATTATTAATATCATAAAAATACTTTGGAAGAGATTCCTTATTATTAAGAATATTGTAGTTATAGTTTTCAACCTCGTCAATGGTAGCATTTTGAGAGAGCAACTTAAATCTTATATAGTACAAAAAGGGATGTCTTTTTATAATCCAAACTATTTTTTTTATAAACTTCAAAATTCTT
This sequence comes from Algibacter sp. YIN40, assembly GCF_057219435.1. Taxonomy (NCBI): domain Bacteria; kingdom Pseudomonadati; phylum Bacteroidota; class Flavobacteriia; order Flavobacteriales; family Flavobacteriaceae; genus Algibacter; species Algibacter sp. YIN40. The sequence continues at coordinate 74,703 of NZ_JBXVVC010000001.1, forward strand.
TTTTAATAGGCAATAGTAAAAGTAGGAAATTAATCTCAACTTCTATAGTATACTAGATTCATTTAAATTTTTAATAGCAAGTTGTTTTGGATGACTTTGCTTAAATATAGTTTTTTGGTTTATCTTTTTGGATTTTCTGTTTGAACTAATCGATTTTAAATAATGCTTTTCAGGAACTACATTTAGTAATGCAAAGCCATATAATAGTGCAGGAGCTGCTATTCTAATTCCTGAATGATTAATCGTAGCAAACCAAAAAGCTAAAAAAGCATAAAAATAATAGTTCCTTTTATTAGAAGATCGATATGCCAAAGGTTTAGTTATTAAAATCATGATAATAATAATCCCTAAAAATCCGTGTTCAGAGAGTAAACGTCCTAACTCATTGTGAGATGGTAATTGCGTTCCGCTATTCTCAACCCGTTTATCTTTAACACGACTTGCACCTATGCCCAAAAAAGGACTGCTCAAAAACCCTTCTATCTCTTCTTGCAATAACGCTATACGACCAGTACTAATATCACCTTTCTCCCTCCCTTGAGAATCTTTATTCGTATATCGTTTATCAATAAGCCCATCTGTTTGACTAGAACTTATGGTCCAAGCAACCATACTAGTTATTATTAATAAAAAAAATGAAATAATAATTTGATTTTTCATTCTATTTGAAGTTCTAAAAAACAGAGTAGACAGTAATGCAAATACTACTATAATCGCCGTAAAAACACCGCCTCGACTAAAGGTAACAATGGCTCGAAAGGTCATTGCTCCTAGTATTAACGTGTTTAAAATTTTTAAAAATAAAGTAGGTGATTTCATAAATAACCTCACAGCGATAGTGAACATACCTAGTCCTAAGGCTGTTGATACTTGATTAGGCCCAAAGCCACCAGACATGGCAGCATTAGAAGCAGTTCCAGATAACGTATCTTTAATACTTGGATTATATAAAAACAAATATGTTGTCATTGCTATAGATGGCAATGCTAAATACATTATAATATCCAAAATTTGTCTATTTGTAACTTTTCTATCATAACAAAACAAAGCTGCAATTCCCAAACATACAGGACCGCTTAAAACAAAAGCTATATTTGTCCTGAAATTGGCAAAAAAACTTAGGGTGTTTGAAGCTACTAATATAGATGGCACCAATAAAATTAAATAAAAAAAATAAGGGTACCCTTTTCCATTTAATCCCTTATAAAACATGCCAATTAACATAAATAAAATAACCAAATACTTAGAAGCTTCATAAGCAATCCCTCCTTTTGTCATTCTAAAAAGGACCTCTGCTCCAGCAAAATAGGCACAAGCTAAAAACACATTTTGAATTTTTTTGTTTTCAGGGGCTAGTATTATTTTTACAATAAAAAAGACCATAACAAGTAAAAAATAAACCTTACTCATGGGCCTATTCAAATGAAATAAAAATCCAAGTGCAATGTGGAACAACACTAAAAGCACATAATGGTCGGGTTTTTGGACTTTTATTCTGGGACTCAAAAGATTAAATATTTAAAATATGATTCTTAATTCGGCTATTATAATGAGAAAATGTGAACTTTCCAACCACATCATCAAAAGCACTTAACAATTCCCTGTGTTTAAACTGATCTATCTTAAGGGTGTTATTGAGTTGCACTACCAAATTCTCAATGGTCACAGGGTCTAACAAGACACCTAGTTTTTCATTCTTTATATAATGACCAATTGCCGAAATATCTGATACTAATGGTATGCATCCAAAATTCATTGCTTCTGCAATAACTTTAGGAAATCCTTCTGAGGCTGTTGTGGGTAATAAGAATACTTCAGATTTTCTATAGATCTCAAAAACCTCCTTTCTAGCTAATGCGCCATGAAACACAAAATTAACATTGCTTTTATTCGCTAATGCCTTAAAATAGCTCGCTTCATGACCCTCACCCACTAAATGAACGGTTCCTACTCGAATTTTATCTTCTATATTATTAAAAGCCTTAATAATACGCTCTACGCCTTTTTCCCTTTCCAGGCGTCCGACAAAGCAAAAAGACATTTTTTTGCTAAGCACTTTCTCCAGTCTTATCTTTTTACCTAGCCTGATATCAGCTTCTGTTAAACAAGGGTTTTCAAAACTTAAATGATGCTTAGGTTGCTGATTCCAATAGCCATTTATAGTTACTATCTTATTTTGTTTTATTAAAAACCATCGCTGGAAACGATATCCTATTGGTGCATTTTCTTGATTCCAATTGCCTGCATATTTATACCAGCCTTTTTTCTTTATAAATAACGAGAGATGAGGTATTAAAAACACCCCTATTCCTGTAGGAGCGCGTAATTGAAAACAGTCGGCTTTTTTTAAGGTATTTGAAACAATAGATACTATAGAGGGGGCTTTTAAAAGGATATTTAATTTATCAGAAAAACTTTTTCCTCCAACCGCAGGTATTGGAACAAAATGTATGCGATCGGATATGTATGGTAATACACTCTTGGGAGCTGGTTTATCATGAAACATGGCAATATGATAAATCTCATCAAAAATGTCTAATAAATGATTAATTTCATTCACGGTCGCTCCCCATCCAACAATCGTTCCATCGGCATTTTTATAATGTTCGGTATGCGATATAATGGCTAGTTTCAAAAATTTATAGGTTTTAAATTATATAGATTCAATGGCATGAATATATTGATTAATAATGGCATCCCAAGTATGAAGTCCAGCCCATTTTTTCGATTCTAAACGAAAATGGCCTTTCTGTTCTAATAGCACATCAATAGCACTTGCAAATGCTTCATTATCATTATGTTCTATTATTAAACCCGATTTACCGTCTAGAATCGCATCCTCGATGCCACTGTTTTTAGCGCCAATTGCAGGAACCCCTAAAGCATTTCCTTCAATAATAGCAATACCAAAACCTTCTACATCGCCAGTTTTAGTCTCAGAACTTAACATCACATTAATATGACTGCTTCCCACTAAGGTCTTTAACTTGTCAAAGGAAACTTCTCCGTGAATAATTACGTGCTTTTCAACATTTAATTTCTTAGCCAATTCCATACATTGCTCCGATTTCGTATCTATCCCTACACAATGATATTGAATGTCAGGATACTTTTTTAGTAAAAGAGGCAAATTAGAAATCACGTGATGTTGTCCTTTTCTTTCAGAAATACGGCCGACAGTAATAAGTCTTGGATAACCAATAGTCGAACTAACAAAGGGCTTTTCTAATTTCCAAAGATTAGCATTATAACCATTATGAATTACTTCTACATTTTTTAGATTAAGATACCTAATTAACCCTTTTGTATAATTAGAAACAGCAATTAATTTATCAAACCGCCTTAAAGCACCATTAGTTATGCGTTTCAAAAAACTAGACTTTAAATTAACTTCGGAACCATGAATAACACCAATATATTTTTTGGTGTATAAGAAACTAAAGAAACCGACACTCCATAAAGAAAATTTACCTGTAGCTATAATAATATCATGGCTAGGTATTCGTTTTTTTAATAATTGAAGCCTTCTGTAATACATCATAGAACGATTCTTTTTTACCGATATTCGTTCCACTTTAAAAGGCAATGTTTTATCAAAATGAGCTTCGTCAGCTCCCAAATTAGACCTTGAATCGGATATAACCATAATACTATAATCATGTTTATATAAATGCAACGCTAGATTATGAGCATGATTACCTATCCCTCCTGGTTGTGGTGGAAACTCTGAAGTAACTATAAGAACTCGTTTTTTTTTCGAAGTCATTATAAGGTCTCAATTAAAGGTCCCGTTTTTATTTTTATTGAGGCTAAATTCCATGATTTAACAACTTGATATAAAACGAATGGGAGTAAAAATATAGAAACAAAAACGCCTAGTGCCAACATTGCTTTATTCTTTTTAAATTGATAAGGCATTATAGATAATGGAACTAAACGAATGAGGGCATATTTTGACAACTTATTTCCAAAATAGTTTCTAAAAAAATATAGCACACTGGGTATGGGTCTAGGAGATAGTAATTTTCGAGTTCTAAAAGCATCCCAACTACCCATTTCTCTTAAACCTCCAGTACCTACTTTTAAATGCAGTCGCTTAGCATATGGGTTTGAAACATTCAAAAAATTATTTAAATAGACACGCATCCCAAATTCACCATCACCCATGCGTTGCTTTTCAAATTGCCTATCATACAAACCAATCTTTTCAAACACGTCTTTTCTAATCATAACATTACCAGTATCTAACTGATCACTAATTTTAAAATATGAATAATGAGCTGGCACTTCAGCACCTAAGGTAGAAATAGACACCCCAGAAGACACATCGGCTTTAAAAAAATCTAAACATTTTAAATGATTTGTTATCCAATTAGAGTCAACACGACTATCATCATCAAAAAAGAGTAGATAATCGCTGTCGCTTTGTTTTATGGCATTATTTCGCGCCAACCACAAAGCCATCTCTTTCTGATAAGTCACTTTTAAATCTAAATTAAAAATACTGTAAAATGATTCATTATACGCTTCTGATTGATCTACGACAATAACTTCAAAATGCTTGTAATCCTGACTTTCTAGGTCTCTGAGTACATCTTTTAGATAGGTATAGCGGTTAAGCGTTGGAATAATAACACTTACTTTAGGCGTGGTTTCTATTAATGAAGACGTGAATTTTTCAAAACTAGGATATGCAATAGGTTTTTTTAAATATGCAACTCGCTTTATCTTTCGTGTTTTAATCCAAGCATCAATATTTTTAAAAGGGTTTTTAAAACTAACCAGTTGAAGCATTAATACATAAAACACCCATGCTGGATGAAAATATTTCCGAATAAATCGATATTCATCAACTATTGGCAACGGCATAATGTTTTTTATAGTATCCATATCTCCTATATATCCTTTTTGAATAGCTTGCCATGATGCGTCGTATTCAATTCCTAGCTTTGTAGAAAACCCATTATCAATATCAAGGTCCTTTAAAATAACTTCTGGTAGTTCTGATAGTTTAGGATAGATATAACGTCCATTATGTCTAGGGATAATAAAATAATGAGTCGGCTGAATATATTTTAAGAATCTAAATAGCATACTCTTAATCTTGGGGAATACAAAAAATATTAGGAGGTAAAGTAGCACCCTGCCCATATTCCTTAAGTTTCATATCCAATATTTTATAGTTTCTTTTCATGAAAAACTCGATAATTTTAAAATCATCATTCGTTTCGACAATAAAAATAGGTTTTAATTTTTCAATGGTACGGATGCACCCGTTCAAAATATCCAACTCGATACCATCAACATCAATTTTAACTAGATCACATCTTTTAAGACTATTTTTTTGAAAATAAGTATCTATCGAAATCATTTCAATGGATACCGATTCCTTAGAAGCATTCGTTTTTAAAGTATTAGATGTCGTATTACTTAAATATAACTCAATTGTTTTATCTTCAGAACCAACTGCGTAATTTTCTAATGTAATGACAGAGGTTAACTCATTCTTGTTACTTGATTTTAAAAAAGTTTTATAAACATTTGGACTAGGCTCAAAGGCAAAAATACGTCCCTTGTTTTTACATATAGAATGCGCCCAAACCAAGCTTAAAAACCCAAAGTTCGCCCCAATATCTAATACAACACAATCATTTTGATACCCTTTATATTTATTTATAAGCGCTATCGAATTATTTAATAAGGTATTTTCTATACCTTTTTTTTTCGCCTTGGCAACATTTTGAGGGTCACTATAAAACCAAAAATCTATAAGGTAATTTCCATAAACCCTTTGTATCTGCCCTAAAGCCTCGACATAATTCGCTTTATGACGTAACAACAGATCACGTAATGGTTTTAAAAATTTTGATTGTCCTAAATATCTTTTAAATGACGCAGGAACTATACTATAAATTTTAACTAAAATCTGATTCAGCATGGGGCTAGTCTTTAACTTTTATTGCTACTTTTCAATCAACGCTTGCAATTCCTGAGCAAACAACTCACTCGCTTTTATATTACCCTGTTTGTTAACATGAATATCATCGTAAAAGTAAAGATTGTTTTCAAATATATTGGAATGATTAACAACTGCTTGCTTTGTTATAAAATCAACCACCGTACGCTTTCTATCAGGTGGCAAGTAATAAATAAGTTTCACATTATTTTTATAACACAAATCTTCAATTTTTTTTAAATAAGTATTCTTAAAGCTTATGGACTTATCTTTTTTCTCGATAACCTCTGAAGCAAGAGAGGCAGCTGTATATGTATAATTCCCCTTATCATCAAAACGATTTCGCTTATTGGGGTTAATGACGCTTATTAATGATGGAAAAAATAATTCCGCATTATAATATGAGACTCCTAGAAACGGCATCCATTTAGAGTTTTTTAAAACATTCGCCCCTGTTTTAGGTGGCAAATTATTATAATAATCAAATACATAATCTTTTTGAACATACATTAAAAATCTATAATCATTATCTCCCTGATAATTAATGTCATTATCAACCGCATCTAGCACAGGCACAACCACACAATATTTTGTTGTTTTTCCAGTAGCCATAAAATGCCGTAACATCAAGTAGTGATTAGATAAACCTGTATCATCTACAGCTAAATTAATCCCTTTCTTTCCACTTACTGAATCAATAATTTTAGTGTTTAAAGTTGTTAAACCAGTACTCGCGCCTAATACCACATAATCAAAAGCCTTAGTTTTTACCTTATTAATCAAAAATGTTGGTTTGTAAAACGAGCCTTGTCGCAACATACAAAGACTAGAAGCAGAAATAAGATTCACTAAAAGCAAAACTCCAACAACCAATAGCGCTATGTATTTAATAAAACGTTTCATGTTAAAATTGAAAATATATAAAATCTGATGGATTCTTAAACACGCCTAAAAACAAAATACATATTAGTAAACAAATCACCCAAAATAGGTTTAAGTTAACCTCGCTATTTAGTTTTTTAAAAGCTTTAAATTCGAGAAAGAACATTATGCTTACACTTAATAAAATGATTAAACTAAAAAGCATGGTCTTAGAAGAATTATAAAACACCTTACACGTATAACCTTCTAATTTAAAAATATTGTTCAAATAATCTAAAGCTATTGTCATGGTATCGGCTCTAAAAAATACCCATGCTAAAGTTACCAACAGGAAGGTACCAATTGTAGACAGTAAATGTTTGGTTTTAAATTGATTACCCCAATGATACACTTTGTTTTTATTTAATAAAAGTAACGGTAAAAATAAAGAAGCATGAATACCTCCCCATACGATAAAGGTCCAGTTCGCTCCGTGCCAAAATCCGCTAACTAAAAATATGATGAATACATTTCTTATTTGATTGCTTTTACTTCCTCTTGAACCACCAAGTGGAATGTATAAATAATCCCGAAACCAAGTTGATAAACTAATGTGCCAACGTCTCCAAAACTCGGCTATATTTCGAGAAAAATAAGGGAATTTAAAATTGGTCATTAAATCGAATCCAAATAAACGCCCGACACCTATTGCTATATCGGAATAACCTGAAAAATCGCCATAAATTTGAAAACCAAATAAGAGCACCCCAAGAAACAATTCTAAAGAATTAAAGCTCGATGGGTTATCAAAAATTTGATTTACAAAAAAGGCGCAATTATCGGCAACCACTACTTTTTTAAAGAGCCCCCAAATGATTAAATGAATCCCACTTTTTGCGAATTCAAAATCAAACTGCCGTATTTTATTAAACTGGGGTAACAATCGTTTTGCACGTTCAATTGGGCCAGCAACCAGCTGTGGAAAAAATGATACATAGGTAGCAAACTGAATAAATTGTTTAGTAGGGGCTATTTCTTTCTTATATACATCAATAGTATAGCTAAGAGTTTGGAAGGTATAAAAGGAGATTCCTACTGGCAATATAATTTGCAAGCTACTATAAGACATGTGCATTCCAAGTAATGTCCAAGCATCTACCCAACTATCTATAAAAAAATTATAATATTTAAAAAACCCTAAGAGCCCCAGATTAAAAACAAGACTCATAATTAATAGTAACCTACGCTTAATTTTATCTCCAGATTTTTCAAGCAAGATACCTATGGCATAATCAACCACGGTACTGGCAAGTATTAAAGCCAAAAATCGATAATCCCACCAACCATAAAAAACATAGCTTATAGTTAGTAAAAAAATATTCTGTAATTGCAGCGATTTTTTAAAAACAAACCAATAGAATACAAATACCGTAGGCAAGAATATTAAGAATGGTAAGGAATTAAAAAGCATAATTAAGTTACATTATAGAAATCAATAAAAGCCTCTTGTTGCTGTTCTAAATTAAATTCTGCTTTTACTCGTCTCATGGCATTATGAATCAAATCATTTTTTTTAACAACTGGCCAATCAATAACATGAGTCAGTTGTTTAGCTAACTTCTCTGGATTTCTTTTGGGAACTACCCAGCCCGTTTGCTCATGAATCACATTTTCTGGGAGCCCCTCAGCATCAGACACCACGCACAATAAGCCCATTGCCTGTGCTTCTAAAACAGCGTTACAAAATCCTTCCGAAATACTATATTGAATATATAAATCATGATTATTCAATAACGATTTAATTTCTGCGCGCGACTTTTTACCAACCAAGTGCACTTCTTCGGTTAGATTTAAACTATAAATTACATAGCTTAAGGCTTCAAACTGTTCGCCTTCACCCACAATAGTATAATTAAATAGCACGCCTTGCTCTTTCAATAATTTCAATGCCCTCAAGGTATCTATCAAACCTTTTTTCCAATGTAAACGTGCTACAGTAAGTATAGATATTGGGGTATTAAAACTTGTTTCACCACTTGCTTTTTTTACAAAATAGTTGGTATCGATGGCTGGAGTTATTTTTTGAAAAGGGACTGAAATAGGCAACCCGTTTTCAATGGCCAACTTATACAAATCATTGGATATGGTATGAACCTTATTTACTTTTTTCCAAAGTAAATCATAACAATTAGGGTACTTTATTGGGTATATTGCCATATCAAATCCTCGTAAACTTACGGCCATTTTAGCACCTATACTTTCAGCAACATGTTCTTTATTAATGGCCATGGTAGCAAATCCAAAATGTAACCAATCCATTTTTTTACTTAATATATGTGCGTTATTATAGACTTTCTTTAGCGCAGCTACAATTCTAACACCTGTTTGTTTTTCAAGCCTTAAAAACTTTAACACAGATCGTGGGTAAAACAATAATTTAAAAAAAACATACAGAAACCAAGCTAGTTGCTTGACTAAATTTCTTTTATAAATAGGATATGCTTTTTTTACTGGGCAAACATTAAATTCACTAGGATTTGATTGTACAAATAGAACAACCTCATATCCTTTAGTTTGTAAACCTTTAATTTTAGACATGAAAAATGTCTCCGAATATTTTGGAGGACTAGATAATACGATACCTATTTTTAGTTTTTCATTCAAAGGAAATTCTATTCAATTAATTTATACAAGGCCTCAATTCATAAATAAACTTAAGTTAATATTTATTTTTTTTAACTTCAGAGCGTTCTTCTCTATTATATGCCAAGAGATAAATCCTAGAACAAAAGAAAGCAGTAAACTAATGCACATTAATTCCAAATAATCTAATTTAAAAAAATGCTGTAATGTTTGTTGAACTGGAAATCCATAAATATACATTCCATAGGAAACATCTCCTATACATTTTCCAGTTTTATTAATAAAGGTCGTAGATTTAATACCGATAAGAATAATTGTTAGTGGCAAAAAAATAAATTTATAAATATGAAATTGATAAAATATTAAAGAACAAATTATCCCAAATAAAGAAAAATATAGTAATTGTTTTATAAACCTGAATTTTTGAATATTAAATACTGCCAATAAGGCTCCAACGATAAAATATGTTCCTAAATTTAAAAACATTCCGCTATTAAGATAAAAAGAATAATTCCCTAGTTGTTGACGAAATAGAATATTCCCAAAAAGAAAAAATATCATTAACAACAACAACAAAAATATTTTCTTATAAATCACATTTCCTTTAAAAAAAATGAAGCCCGATAACAATATGTACAAAGTAAATTCATATGGAATTGTCCATAAACTCCCATTAATTGCATTTTTATAATAATTTTTTTCAAAAACTCCTTGTATTGAGTATTGCAAATTGTATAATGACATATTGTTGGGGATATATGTCCAAACCCCTTTATTTTCTAAATAAGCTATGTTATCATTTTCATAAATCAAAGGAGCGAGTAAAACAGTTAAAAATAAAACTACAAAAAGACCTGGGAATAATCTTAGAAATCGTTTCCAGTAATATTGTATAAAGCCTGTGCTTCTCTCTACACTTTGGTATATTAGAAAACCACTAATTGCAAAAAAACCTCTAACTCCTATGTAAGAAAAGCTCGTTTGACCATTTGTTAATTGACATACCCAATCACATTCCACTATCCCTGATAAGGGATAGGAATGAGTAATTATAACAAAAGCAGCAAACAATAATCTTAAAAAATCAAAATTATTATTCCTATGGACGTAATTCTTCAATTAAATATAAAACTTAAATTATTAATATTTTTGTTTGTTTTTTATCCATTTACCAATCCTCTTACTTACTTCTTTACTCGATTCTTTATACAAATGATTGCCATCAGTATATACATAATCATTATTATATGGTGTTAAGTCAAGGTAACCATCACTAGCCTGAATAACTTTTTGAATTTTAAAATTAAAATCTGGAATTAGTGCAGAATCTACCTGCATCATTTTTGGATGCACAGGCAATCGTACTACATATACTTCGCCATGCTTTTTTAAAGTTTTAACTGTTTTTAATAAAACATCATTTCTTTTTTCTGAAAAATTAAATATTTTAAGTTTTTCTTTATATACCAGAGTCTTTTTTTTAATGTACTTATTGTTAGATTCTGGGTCTATTTTTACATTCACTTCTAACCAACCATCATTATGAAGTCTTGTATTTTGTTTTTCATCAAAAAGGTGAATAAATTGTTTATTATAATTATCCAATAAATATGGAATATTTGGGTTTAGATTCATAAACCTTAATTTACCTAAAAATCTGTTATTTTCTCGAAACTTATTTTCGTTATTTGAATCCGAGTTATTTGATGAAATGCACCAAGGATCAACTGCTAAAATATAAATCCCTTTTTTAGAATCAGCTTTAAGTTTTTTTAAAATACTGTTATAATAAGTAGCTCCATATGGGCTATGTATATTAGTAAAAGAAAAATTATAAATATCTCCCCTTCCCAATTCTCTATTTAATACGGAGGGCATAATGCCCTGTGCTGCTCTTGAAGTACCTAAGACTAATGAACTTTGTTTTGGTGATGTAAACCTTAGATAGAATGGATCTGTATATCCATCTGCCTGTTTGAAAACAAATAAAACAAATAAACCGAACGTTATTAAAAAAAGGCTAGATTTAAGAATAAATTTCTTCATAATTTAAAACTGAAAATAAATAAATTCTTGTTCTTTTCCAGAATATAAAAATATAAGCATCGCTATTGCATAATATATAAAGCGCCTTACCCAATTAGGATAATTAAACCATAAGGTTTCTAATGCGTGTAATCGTTTTCTTCCTAACCATTCTATGCTAATAAAAAATGTCAATAGTAAAAATAAGAATGTTGGTCTAAATTTTGGTCTTGAAAATATAGAGGTATCAAAAATGTTAATTATATAGTCACAAGCCATTGATAAAGTTTCCGCTCTAAAAAACACCCAAGCTAAAAGCGTTAGGGCAAATGTGCATATAACCTTTAAAGTTTCTTTAAAACTTGGTAATATACTGTTTTCAGCAATTATGGTGGTATACTTACGATTCTTATTAAATAATAACAATGGCAAAAAATAAAGTGCATTAATAAAACCCCAAGCTATAAACGTCCAGTTAGCGCCATGCCAAAATCCACTAACTAAAAAAATGATAAACACATTTTTAACTTTTTGCCATTTATTGCCTCTTGAACCTCCAAGGGGTATATATAAATAATCTCTAAACCAGGTACTCAAGGAGATATGCCAGCGTCGCCAAAACTCAGCTATATCTCTAGAAAAATATGGAAACGCGAAATTTTGTTTTAAATTAAAGCCAAAAAGTCTAGACGTTCCAATAGCTATGTCTGAATATCCCGAAAAATCACCATAAATTTGAAAGGCAAAAAACAAAGCGCCTAAAACCAATGTACTTGATGAATAATTTAAATATCCATCAAAAATAAGATCTACATATTTTGCACAATTATCTGCTATCACTATTTTTTTGAACAATCCCCAGAGAATTTGTCTTAAACCATCAACCGCTTTGTTATATTCAAAATTTCTAGATTTGGTAAATTGGGGCAATAAGTTTGAAGCCCGCTCTATAGGTCCAGCAACCAACTGTGGAAAAAATGCAACAAAAGCCGCAAATGAGCTTAAATCTTTTGTTACCGTTATTTTTTTCTTATAAACATCTATTGTATAGCTAAGTGTTTGAAAAGTATAGAAACTAATGCCAACAGGAAGTATTATTTTCAAGCTATTTGTTTCTATACTTGTACCAAAAAGTGAAAACGCTTCAACAAAATTATCTACAAAGAAATTATAGTACTTAAAGAATCCTAAAAGACCAATATTTAAACAAATGCTCACCCATAAAAGTGCCTTTCTCCTTATTAGTTTCAATTCTCGGTCTATCAAAAGAGCTAATCCATAATCAGCTAGTGAACTAATAATTATAAGTCCTAAAAAACGGTAATCCCACCAGGCATAAAAAATATAGCTAGCCAGAATAATAATTATATTCTGTAGTTTAATATTTGCACTTCCTACAGACCAATAAAGAAAAAAAACAATAGGCAAAAAAATAGCAAAATCAATGGAGTTGAAAAGCATATATTAAAATTGTTTTTTTAAAACTTTAAAGTATAATTTTTTACAATTATTAACTTCTCGCTCTAAACTATAATTATCAACAACATGTTTTCTTAGTCGTTGACCAAAATGCTTGTTTTGTTTAAAACTATAAGAAAGCATTTTGTTTAATGCTTTGGTTAAAGCATTTACATCACCTGCCTTAAATAGATGCTCTGGATACAATTTTAATTGATCCTTTATACCAGAAATATTTGATGCTAAAACATTTTTTTCAGCAGCCATAGCTTCTAACAAAGCGACAGGAGACCCTTCTTTTCTTCCTTCATTAAGAGTTGGCAACACAAAACACTCTGATATGTTTAAGTAGTCATTAATATTGGGATGTTTACCACAAAAAATAACGGCCTCGTTTAAATTAAGTGATTCTTTTAGTTTTTTCATTTCAAATCCATACGGACTATCATTATCCCCAACAATTAACAGTCTCCATTCGGGGTAATTACTATGCACATTTTTAAAAGCATCCAGCAGTATATCTATTCCCTTTACTGGAACCAAATTAGCCACACAAATTAATATTCGATGTGAATTCTTTTTTAATCCCCACCTTTCTAATAAGTTTACATCTGGATCTTGCGCTTTAAATTCATTTGTATCAACACCTCTAGGAATTAAAAATACGTTTTTTCTATTCTTAAAAAATGTTTTTATCATGTCCGTATTCTGAGCAGCTATTCCACTTGCAAAAAAAGTTCTTAAATACCAGCTGTTTTTAGAAGCACCTCCCCAGTTCATATTCTTTTTAGTATAAATCCAAGGAATACCTGCAATTTTTGCTGATAAAGCTTCTGAGTAATCTGCCGAATAATGAAAACTATGAATAATATCTGGGGCAATTGCCTTAAACCTTTTTGATATTTTAAAACAACCTTTTACACCCCTAAAATATGGCTTCATAGGAACCGTAAATTCAAAAACATGGATTGGTATATTACTAGATGCAACAACCTTAAAAAATGCCCCTTTATTATGCAGGCAGGCAATATGAACATCAAAAATCGATGGATCCAATTTTGATGCTACTTTAAACAGAGCTTTTCCGCTACCAGCAGTATCAAAATTTGGTATAGTAAATAATACTTTTATGCGTTTTGTTCTCGATACCATATTGCTAATGAATAAAGGGAAAATAGTAAGCGCTTATTTCCATTAACTCCTGATTGGTATTTATCCCAAATAGAAATCAAAGCGTGTTTTGATATAGAAAAAGCGTCAATAAAATTCTTATTAAAAATAGCCTCTTTAACTTCCAATTTTAAATCATTTCGTAACCAATCATCTAGAGGAATAGAAAACCCTCTCTTAAGCTCATTTATTGGAGCACTTGGAAAAATAGCTTTAAGCATCTCTTTTAAAATCCCTTTTTTCTTTCCTACTCCAAAACTAAGATCTGGATGAATTTTTAAACTGGCTTCAATAAACGATTTTTTTAGAAAAGGAACGCGCACCTCTACAGAATTCGCCATACTCATACGGTCTACTTTGGTCAAAGTTTTTTGCATCATTCCATAAAATTCGGCTTTACGCATACTATGTAATAAGTCTAATTCTTCTTGCGAATCTTCATAATCATAAATATGTAACTGCTTCTTTTTTGAATGCTTATAATTTGGAAATATTGCTTTTAAATCATAATCATTTACAACAGAATTTAAAAATTGATGCGCTTTAGACAAGCTTGGTTGTAAAAAATGCTCGTTAACATGCCTATTTCTAAAAATTACTTTGTCAATCAAATAGGAAATATATCTAAAAGGCTTTGGAATCCAGAGCCACTTTCTATTTTTTATCAAAGACTCAAATCGTTCATAACCAAAAAATAACTCATCACCACCATCTCCTGATAACATAACCGTACAATGTGATTTAGCATTTTTACATAACTTATAGGTTGGTATTAAGGAAGAATCGCCAAAGGGTTCATATAAATGGGGCATACTTTTGCGTAAAGATTCAAGAGCCACCTCTCCATTCATTTTTTGTAATTTAAAATCACAGCCAATTAATTTGGAATAGGTAGTAGCATCGTCAGATTCATCATAAATAGGGTCATGACTTCCAATTGAAAAGGCTTTTATATTTGGCTTGTGTAAATTAGAAAAATAGGTGATTAAAGGCGAGTCAATGCCTCCAGATAAAAAAGAACCTACAGAAACATCGGCTATTAATTCGTCCTTTACTGCATTATTTAGCGCTTCGTTTAATACATTAATGGCAGCTACATTATCTTTAATCAATTCCTCTTTTTTTAATTCTGGAAACTCCCAATAATATTTAGATGTTAGTTGTCCGTCTGAGTCAATTCGAACAATCTGTCCAGGCTCAACCTGATATGTGTTTTTAATTATACCATGAGGTGCTGGCATATAATGAAGTTTCATATATAAATAAGCTACTTCGATATTTATATTCAGGTTGTTATTTAAAGGATGTTTAGTTATCTGGTTATATTGACTGCCAAAAACTAACTGTTTATCGTTGTAGCTATAAAACAAGGGCTTAATACCTGCAAAATCCCGTACTAGGTACATAGCATTCTCTGCTTTACTATATAGAGCAAAAGCAAACATACCGTCCAAATCTTCAACCGTCCTATTTATACCAAAATGTTGAATATAATTTATTAACACTTCTGTATCTGAGCTAGAACGAAATATAAAACCTGCTTTTTCTAAAACTTGCTTTAATTCTTTATAATTATAAATTTCTCCATTAAATACAACTATAAACTCACTATTCTCAGACGCCATGGGTTGATTCCCCAAAGGACTCAGATCTAAAATAGAGAGGCGTCTAAATCCCATTTGGCAATTATCACCATTGCTCCAATACCCTTTCATATCAGGGCCTCTGTGATAATTCTTATCATTTTCCTTTAAAAACGACGCCTTATCAGTTAATCCTTTTTTATTAAAAAACTCACCATAAATCCCACACATACTTACTTAGATTTTAGGTTGTTCCACTTTTTTTTATACCGTCCCCTCAAATTTTTTATAAATCGTTTATCATCAGGGTGTATAATTATATATTTTATAGATTTTAAAAGAAAATCGATTCCTTTTGCTTGATTAATTTCTAATAGGCATTGGGTTGCTAAAGCATAATTATAATCATGCTTAGTAATAATATCAGGGTATTCATAGGCAAAAGACCGAATCAGTTCTCTAGCTGCTAAAAACTGTGTATTTTTATTATTAGTAATGGAATCCCTATCTCTACGCCTATCCATTTTCACCAGTACTTTTTGAATACCATAAATATTTGAAATGAGTGAAAATCTTAAAATATAAGACCAATCGACACTAACACTCGGGTAATGTTTAGAAAAATATAGCCCATGTTTAATATGTATTGATTTTCTGAACATCATACAGCTATTTACAACCTTAATTTGCTCCCTATAGGTATATAAAAACATAGGTTTCCCTATGGGATACTGTCCTCCGGCAACAAGAATTCCTGGAAATTTTAAAACAATTTTTTGACCATCATTAAATTCAGAAATCCCAGACACCAGTCCAACTTCTTTATTTGAATCGAGAAAATCTACTTGTAATTTCAATCTGTCGGGGTAATAAAAATCATCCTGTTCTGCTACTGCCATATAAATTCCTGAAGCATGCGCTACGAGCTTATTCATAGTAGGACCAATACCTAAATTGAATTTATTTTCAATGATGATTAACTTCTTAAATTTATCTGTATAATTATCTAGTATCTGCTTTGAACCATCTTTCGTACCATCAATACATGCAACGACTTCAAAATCCTTAAATGTTTGTGCTACCAAACTATCTAATGTCAATTTTAAAGTTTGTTCACCATTATAAACTGGCAATAATACCGATACTTTCATGTTTCCGCTAATTTAACCACGTTTTCCCAAGACTTAAAATCTGTTAAATTTAAATGGGTTTTCTTATTGCTATTAAAAATTGAATATTCATAATACGGATTTGCTATGAGAGTTTTTATATTATTAAACTGTAAATGTTGCTTTTTAGAAAATACACCAACGCCCCAGTCTGTATCAAAACAAATAGAATATAAATCTTGTTTATGCCTAAACTTATAAAACCCCTTCCAGGTGGTACCATTCCAAAATGTTCCAGCTGGGGAATTTATGTAATTATAATTTTCCCTTTGATGAAATTCGCTAGCAGGATTACAATCGTGTACTATAATAAACCCTTCATCAGTAATATAATGCAAGCTGTTTAAAATATCTTTTTCCACCTGAAAAGAACGATGTAGTCCATCAATAAATATAACATCGAATTTTATATTTGGTGACATGGACAAATCACCTTGAGATAAACGCTTAAAAAATGTATCTGAATCCATTTTAAAATCAACTGGATTATCTTTAAACTCTACTCCAGGATCAACTGAATATTTATTTTTACATAGAATTTCTGTGAAGTTTTTTTTAGGATCGCGAACTCCAATTTCTAGATAGTTTTTTGCCTGCACTAAAGTTGATAAACAATTAATAATTGCCGTTCTTTTAGGTTGTTTTAATGTTTCTAACTTCGTTAATTCTTGGGTCGATTTATAAAGCGGATCATCAAGTATGCCTACCCCCTTTTTTAGAGCTGTATAATATTTACCAAGTACTCCTTTAATACGCATAATAATTAGTGGTAGAATTTAGTTTTCCACAAAGAAAGGGTTAATAACATACTAATTGGATGTGAATAATACACGGAATCTTCAGTTTTAAATTTATTATAAAATTCTGAAATGAGTTCTTTAGAGATAAAATCTAAAAAAGTTGAATCAAAAATATATTGCTTAAGAAGGGCATCATTTTGCTTTCCTAGAAATTGTAATTCCCAATTACGTTGAATATATTTCTTCCCAAAACTCGTTTTAAGCAACCTACTAATTTTATTAATTATCCTATATGGCAAATTATAAGGTGCTTTATTAAAATTATAATTCAATAAATTAAATGGACGGTGCTCTTGCCATATAATTGAAGCTAATCTAGGAGATGCTTCCTTTATATACGCTATTTGTAATTGCCTATTTGCTAAATATTCTTCTGGAACAGTACAAATAAACTGGCACATTTTATCGTCATAATATGGTAATGTAATTGTATGCTCTTTGCTGTAAACACTTAGGTTCGTCGACGTCCATCTAGGTGCCCAATATAACGACTTAAAGGCTCTTATTTTTGCACTCATATTATCTATTTCAATAGATTGGAGCAAGTCATGTATCCGCTGCGTTAAATACTCTTTAAAGTGACCTGGAATGTTCCATTGAAGCCAAAGTGATGAACCCAACTCCATACCTCCCTTTTTTACAATTTTTTTAATAATATACTGAGATAACTCATCTTCATCTGAAATATTCGGTTTAAGACTATCAAATAACACATCTCCCCAATGCCCTAAAGAAAACACCTCTCCCATTTCATTAAACTCATTAGAAATAGCCATTTGACGTTGATGTGTAAATTCAGAATAACATTGGTTTATGGATGCCAAATCATCAATACATGTCCATAAATAACCATCTTCAATTGTAAATTCTTTAAAACTAAAATTACAAGTTTTTGCAATTTTATTGGCAATGCTTGCCTCTGGGTATCCATTTTTAAAACTATAACTAAAACTAGAAACCTTTTTATTTAATCTACTAAGAGCTGCCGCCTGAGTTCTACTATCTAACCCACCAGATAACGGTAAAATAACTTGTTTATCTCTTACTTGTTCGTCTATAATGGTTTCAAATAAATTAGAAAACTCTCGAAGTGTTCTTTTAAAGCCTTTTTCTTCTGGTGAATAATGCCATTTAAACCATGCTTTACTATCAATTAAATAACCATTATCATCAATGGTATTAATGGTTGCTGGTTTTAAACATATTTCGTCCTTCCAATATGTATCTTGATCTAGAAAAAAACCGATAGCACTAAAAACACAGATAGCTTTTAAATTGGGCTCATGACGTTCGCCAATTTTAGCGAAACTAGATACTTTTGGTATAATAGGTACTGTTACAGTCTTCATAAAATCAAAGTACTAATATAACAATTACACCTGAAGATTAAATTTTATACTTCAAAAAATTATAATACTAAACTAGTTAAAAATCACTAAGTTCATAATTACATATGGAGGCATATAAATCTTTAAATTTATTAATGGATTTAGCAGAAGTAAAGCTTTCTTTAACAAATATATGTGCTTGATTTAAAATAGTTTGCAAATTACTTTCTGATAATTTGTCAATCTCCAAAACAGCTTTCACTATAGATTTAGAATCTAAAATAGGCACAAGCCATCCCGTTTCATTAGGTTTAACAACTTCTGCCATACCACCGCAATTAGTTGAAATAACTGGAATCCCTATTGCCATTGCTTCTAAAACAACATTTGCAATACCTTCTTCAAGACTAGGCAGTAATAACATATCATAGGTTTGCATGTAATCGAACAAAAACTCTTGAGTAATATTTGTTTTTATACTTATTTCATCTTTTAAACCTAAATCATGAATTTTATATAAAATAGATTCTGAC
This sequence comes from Algibacter sp. YIN40, assembly GCF_057219435.1. Taxonomy (NCBI): domain Bacteria; kingdom Pseudomonadati; phylum Bacteroidota; class Flavobacteriia; order Flavobacteriales; family Flavobacteriaceae; genus Algibacter; species Algibacter sp. YIN40. Next base: position 94,229 of record NZ_JBXVVC010000001.1, read on the forward strand.
ACTTTATCTGATGCTATAATGGTATATTGGACTTTTAAACCTTGCCTTTTTAGTTGAAATACTGCATCTAAAGCATATTCATAACCTTTTTTCCAATGAAACCTACCCACAGAAATTATCCTAATCGCTTCTTTTGCTGACTTCCCTTTTGGCTTGAATTTATCAAAAATATATTGTGGTATTGGAGAATGTATAATTCTTATTTTAGAAGCTTGCGCATTATATTTTTGTGCTTCTTTCGATATGGCTAAAGAAACCGCGTGAAAACCATCCACACTAGGAAAATTTTTTCGATAATCTTCTGCCAAGTTTTTATCTGCAATAGGAGAATAATTAATATGCGCCCCTCTTAAACTTACTATTATTTTTACACCATATTCTGTTTGTAAAAACACCCAAGGTTTCAAATCTTTGGCCCATTGTATGTGAAAGACATCTGGTAAGTTTAAAACTGCTGGAATATAACTTGACCACTTTCTGTATTTAGAAATTAATTTGCCTTCATTCTTTATAACTTTAAAAAGTTTGAGATAGTGCTTAGGGTTCTTGAACATTAAATAAAAACTTCTAACTAGCGTTATAAAAAAATCATGTAACAGATTGCTATAATTATAAAAGCAACGTATGTTTTTAGATTTATAATCTACCTTCCCTAGTTTCTTTCCAAAGAGCAGCACGGTATGAGTCTCTCCTATTCCAATTATTAATCGCTCAATAAAAGTAGAACTCGGAATATCACCAGAATAAATAGCTATTTTCTTTTTTGAAGTCAAATTCGAGTTGATTATTTTCTTAATAAGAATATAGGTTCGTTTTTAAAAACTTGTTGTTTTTTGATTTTTTCCGGAATGGCATCTTGAAAATTCCAATCTTCAACCTTAAAGCCAACAGATTTAAAACGTTCAATATAATCTGCTCCATAAATACGCACGTGATCTGTTTGCCCAAAGTGTTCTAACCTATCTTTTGGATTTGTAATTGTATCATCTTCGTAAGTATGTGTTCTGTTTATATCATATGGCACTTGAATTATAGCCCAAGCATTCGGTTTTAACACTCTATAAAACTCTTTGAGAGCTTTAACATCTTCAACAACATGCTCTAAAACGTGTAAGCAAATAATAGCATCGAACCGTTCATTTTCAAAAGATAGAGCTGTAACATCCATTTCTTTTGTTTCTAAAGGATAACTATAGCCTTTGGTAAATTTATCAATTGGAAAATAGCTGATATTAGGTTTTTTTTGAAACAATTTAAATAAATAATGTTCTGGTGCCACATGTAACAAATTAAGTTCATTGTTTAGTAATTGTTTTTGGTTCATATAGTACCACAAAATGCGCGTTCTTTCTAAAGATCCACAATTTGGACAACAAGCATTAATTCTTTTTAAATGTGGAATAAATGTCGTGAAACCTTTATCGCAAATTGGGCAATACACATTTTTTCCATGTAGCAACTTTGCTAGGAGTTTTAATTTAATCTTTTTTTTAATCTTTTTAATAGCAGTCATTTAATCATCAAATTAATTTTTGTGCCATGGCCCATTTTTGCCATGCATATATATGCCAAACCCCCCATGCTTCATCGTGCTTACCATCAAAAAATTGTGTAACATATTCTAAAAGAGTCTCTTTGTTAATGTACATTTCACCATAAAAAGGCTTTTCAAAGATAGCATTTTCAACATCAGATTTTAAATGTGTTTTTAGCCATGAATCTATAGGTACTGAAAACCCCTTTTTCTCTTCTTCAATAATCTTAGAAGGGTAATACAAATTCATCATTTTTTTAAGAATATCTTTAAGTTTAAACTTATTGTTTTTTAAATCAGGAAGATGCTTCCATGCAAAATCAATGCTAGCTTTATCTAAAAACGGGACCCGAACTTCTAAGCTATTGGCCATACTCATTCTATCTACTTTAACCAATACACGCTGCATGTGGGCATAAAACTCATTGTATCTTAACCAATGTAAAAGTTTCTCTTTGGTTTGTTTGCTCTTTGGTATTTTGTAAAGGGCTTTTAACTCTTTAGAGAAATTTGTATCAGGAATAATAGCTTTTAAATTATTGTTTGAAATATGGAGTTGTTTAGCCAATACCCATTGATCAATATCTTTATAAAAAAAAGGCCCCCAGGTTTTAGTTAATTTCAATTTTATGGCTATTCTAATAAGTGGCTTTCTTATAGCATGTGGAATTTTAAACCAAAACCGATTCTTATAAACGCCTAACATTCTCGGATACCCAAAAAACAATTCATCACCACCATCTCCAGAAAGCATCACTGTATGTCTCGTTTTTGCTTTATTTGTTATAGCATAGGTTGGAATACTTGAATAATCACCAAATGGTTCGGAAAAATATTGGAAGTGATTATCTATACCTTTAATTAATGCGGCTTCATCTATAAATTCTATGTGGTGCTTTACTCCTATATGATTGGCATATGCTTTAGCTTTTTCACTTTCATCAAATTTTTTATCCTCAATACCAATAGTAAAAGTTTCAATATCTTGTTTTTGAGATTTAGCGACAGCAGCTATTAATGGACTATCTATACCTCCACTTAAAAAAGAAGCTATTGACACATCGCTTACCAACTGATTTTTGATAACGCTATGAAATAATAAATCATAGTTTTTAGTAGCATTTACATCTTTTAAACTGCTCCCTATTTTTAACTCTTTATCAAACCTAAGTAGTATTTTTTTTTGAATAGCCCCTTCATGTGAAATACTTATTAGTTCACCTGGATTAACTTGAAATATATTTTTATAAATGGTATTTGGTGAGTGCATGTACCCTAAACCAAAATATTCTTTCATGACTTCTTTTCTAATGCTAAGATGACTTCGAAACATTGGATGTTGGAATACCTGATCAAACTGAGAGGCACATACCACCCCCTTTTTTGAAACCCCATAAAACAATGGTTTTATTCCTGCAAAATCACGACTTAAAAAAAGTGTTTTCTCATCTATATCCATCACAGCTATAGCATACATCCCATTAAGCTTTTTTATGGCTTTTTCTACACCTAACTGGTCAATTAAATGGACTAAGACTTCTGTATCTGAAGTAGATTTTAAATTTTTTAATTGATAGGTTACTGCTAAGTCTTTATAATTATATATTTCTCCATTAAATACGAGAATATAACGCTTTGATGGACTTTCCATAGGCTGATTTCCATGATGTGACGTATCTAAAATTGATAATCTATTAAAACCTAATTGAAATAATTTTTGCGAAAGTATTAAAGTGCTATCTGGACCTCTATGCTTTGATAGTTTTAATAGCGAATCAAAGTCCGTCTTCGATGTCACAGCATTATCCTGAAACATAATTTCACCTAAAAGTCCGCACATATTTTTTGTTTTTAAAAGTACTTGGGATACTTTTTATAGTACCAAATCAATAAAATTTATATAATAAAAAGGCTTTTAGTTTATAACGCCATTTATGCGATGGATAAGCTAAAAATGTCTTTATTAAAAAATAATATTTAACACAGTAATTATTGTTTCTGCCAGCCCTTTTTAATCTTGATATATAATAATTAGAACTCAAACAAGAAACTTCTTTAGGCGTGAAGTTATCTATTTTAAGGTTTAATCGTTTTCTCCTTTTGTAAGCATCAATCATGGTTTTAAATCGCCAATACTCAGCTTTAAGCATATTTTTATTTTGAGAAATCCCACCTGAATGTTGTCTATAATTATACAAGTAGTCATTTAAAAAGAAATGATTTCCTGCCTCCTCAAGTTTGAAATATAAATCTTGATCGACCGCTCTTTTTAAATTGATATTTAATCCAATAGATTTATTATAAGCACTTTTTTTAAAAGAAGCAAATGCAGTAATAGCTCCTTGCCCATAAGTTAAGTATGACTTATTTTTTGGTATAACCCCTCCTCTTCTCCCATTTGCTAAAAAAGATAAATCTAGCTTTACTTTGTTATATTTAGAACTTGCAAAAACTATTTCACTATGTAATTTAAAAACATTTATCATAGCCATTAAAGCATGTGTACATATTGTGTCATCAGGATCTAAAAACCCTAAAACTTCACCATTTGCATTCTCTATACACTTGTGCTTAGAATAACCACATCCCTTATTATTTTTATTATGTAACAATTTAAAGCGAGAATCATTATTTATAACCTCTAGAATTATTTCCACCGAATTATCAGTAGATGCATCGTCGACAATAATAACTTCCCAATGTTTATAAGATTGTAACAATATGCTTTCGTAGCAATCTTTAAAAAAACATCCATTATTATAATTTGCAACTAAGATTGAAAATAATGGATTTGTTGTATTTAGAGTCATTAAACTAATATTGAGGTTTATTTCAAATCTTCTGCGCTAAAATACATTGATGCAAACCAAACCCAGATTTAGATAACAAAAAATTTCTAAATGTCTTTAATCCTAAAACCTTACATCCTCCAATAACAAATTTATGGTTAACAAGTTTAAAGTACCCTAGATTCCCAAAATTCATGATTATAGAATCATATTTTTTAATTTTAAAATACCTTGAAATCAAATTCTTGAAATCTTTTGGATTCAAAATCTTTTCAATAGGTTGGTTTGACCAATTCCCCCCTTTCATATGGTCAAAGACTTTTTTATTTGGAGTGGTCATAATAAGATATCCGCCTTTTTTTAAAACTCGAAAACAATTTTCAAGATACTTTTCTTGGTCTTCAATATGCTCAATAACTTCTTGAGAAATCACAACATCGTAAATAGCTTCCTCAAAATTATAATCTAGCGCACTCCCTTGAAAAAAATGCACATGTGGATGTTGTTGCTGTGCATATTTAACGGCTTCTTCAGAAAGTTCTACACCATCAGTGTCGGCAAATTCACCTAGAAATCCAGTAAAACGGCCATCTCCACATCCTAAATCTAAAACTCGAGGTGAATTATGTGCTCTTTTTATATCTACAAAGTACTCCAACACTTTTACTGCACGTCTTAGCTGCAAGCTATTTAGCTGTAATCGCTCTGCCCAAAGGTTATTATAATAAGAAACTTGGTCTTGAATTTTCATCAATATACTACTCTGATTTTAGAAGTTGTTTCACTTGTTTATATAACAAATATCTGGTTTTATACAATCTCAATTCCAATAATGCCTTATAAAAATTTTTTTTATACTTTTTTAAGATGGTCTGTTTTAACACTTCGGCCAATTCATTTGAAAAATGCTTTTTACACATCCAATAACTATGCACATCTAACATCATAGTTCTACTCCCTAAATCTCTAGTCCCTCCCGTAGGGGCTATCGTATGTAATAACTTAGCCTTGGCATTATACCAAATCGCAAAACCATGTTTATAAAGTTTTAAAGCCATTTCGCGATCTTCACCGGCTCCTGTGGGATCAAATCGTTCTTCAAACCCACCAACTTCTTTAAACGCTGATTTTAATATTGCCGAACAGCCTGCTGGAAATGCTAATGTAATTCTTGAATCCGCATTATTAGGATTAGTGGTGATAGCTTTAATGAAATTTTCATTTTTCATTTTTAAAAAAGGAGCTTCTTGCATTAAATAATTTCCTTCTGGATCACATATGGCTCCTGCTACTACATCAAAACGCTCATTAATAAGAGGAGCAGTAATTTCTCGAATAAAGTCTGGGTAAATTCTAACATCATCATCTAAGAACACCAAAATATCCCCTTTTGCATGTTTGACTCCAATATTTCTTGATACACAAGGGCCTAAACTCTTCGTTAAAATATGCCTACAGTTAACTATTTCTCGTGGATCTTTTGATTGGTCTACAACTATAATTTCAAAATTTGAAACATCTTGTACTAAAAGATCATTAACCAATAAGGTTACGTAATCAAATCTATCTCGAGTAGGTATAACAACACTTATAAACATCTTGAATTAAAAGTCTAAATAATGGGGGTTTTTATTAACATTTTTTAATCTGCTATTAGCAATCTGCGAAAATGCAGTTCCAAATATCTTATATTTTTTAATATAACCTTTTACACCTGACCAATTAAATTTTAAAAAATTCAAAACAATTAACTTTACGATATGATTTTTAATAGTGCTTTTATCTTTTTTAGTAAACGATTCATTAATGTTGGCGTGTTTTATTTGAAGTTGTTTTATTTCATTTAAATAATATGCATCAGAAAACAAGTAATTTTCAGGCTCTATTCTTTTAATACTATCATGGTATATGATTGATTGAGGCACAACCCCTATTTTAAAACTATGATATATTAATCTGTGGCAAAAATTATTGTCCTCTCCATAATGATGAAAAATAGGATCAAATCCTCCTATAGTTTCAAAAACATGTCTAGGAATAAACCAAGCAGCTGCATTTACAAAAGGGACTTCATATATATCTTGTTTAGTATTGTTAATGACATAATCGGAATAAAATTGAGCGTTTTTTTCGATGAACCTTGAAAAATAGTATTCTAGTTTATCGCCTTCCCAATTAAGTTGGACTGGACTTAAAATGCCATAATCTTTATGCTTTTGTGAAGCCTTCATTAAAGTAGATAAAGCATTTTTTTCAATATAAGTATCTTGATTTAACAGAAAAATACTGTCAGCACCATGCTTCAAAGCATAAGAAATACCAATATTATTAGCTTTTCCAAAACCTAAATTCTCCTTTTGTTTTAAAATCACAACTTTTGGAAAATTCGCTTCTATAATTTCAACAGAATCGTCTTGACTATTATTATCTACAATTAATACAGTACTTTTTAAGGCGCTAGTTATTAAACTTGACAAACATGTTTTTAACCATTTACTTCCATTATATGTTACTATAATTGTATAGACTTTATTCATTAATGCTTAAAAAACTTTGAGATTAACCTTACTAACAAACTATTTTTGTTAGCAATAACCCATTTTACTAGAGGTTTGTTTTGGTTACGTTCTAACTTTTGACGCTCTAATTCTATTTCAATGGGGTTGCCATATGTATTTATAAAGGTTTCGGCATTTTTATTAAAAATAGTTTGTAAACTTTCAGTATGTCTTATTCCTTTCTTCGATAAATCATTCATTAGAGACCCTTTTTCGCGCTGCCTATAATAGAACAAAGGTTCTGGTATTTTGTATACCTCCCCACCATTTTTTAATAAACGTAACCAAAAATCCCAATCTTCATATAAAATAGACTCATCATAACCTCCAATCATATCGTAATCACTTTTCTTATATATTGCACAAGAAAAAATCATATTTGACAATAACAGGTTTTTATATTTATATGGCTTTCTTTCAATAATACCAGAAAAAACTCCAAATGCTTCGGCCACACAATTAACAACTTTTAAGCTAGGGTTTTTAACTAAAATTGAAATAGCCTTATCCATAAACGACTTTTCTAATTTATCATCTGCATCTAAAGGTAAAATATAAATGCCTTTAGCATGTTTAACACCATAATTTCTTGCGCTGCTTAAACCTCCATTTAGCTTAGAAACATAAAAAAAACGCTTGTCTTGTTCTAAATAAGGTCGGATAACAGAATCTATATTATCTTTTGAACCGTCATTAACAACAATACACTCCCAATTAATATAAGTTTGGTTTAAAACAGATTCAATTGCGTCAGGCAAGAAGTGAGCATCATTGAATACCGGAATAATAACAGAGACTAAAGGTTTCATAGTAACTACTTAACTAATATCATTCTTTTTAGAGAATATATTTCTTTTCCCAAAGATAAAAATACATGATACACAATAAGCATTAAAGTTAGTTTTAATCCAAAAGTTTTAAAATATAATCTAATATATTTAAGATAGTTTTTTGGGCGTATCTTTCCTTTAATTAAATGACGTGAAAGCTTAAACAATCTTATAGCCATAAATTTTTTAGAAGATGCTTTTAAATTGTCAAAAACGTTACCATATGTTTCTAAGCCAACAATATATTTTCTTTCATATCCAATTAAGGGGGTTTTTTTTAGTTCCTCTTGAATTGATGTACTATGTTTTCTAATATTGCTCAGAATATCATTCAAAAAGGCTCCTGTTAAGTTTAAATGTGCTAACAACCTAATAAAAAAATTATATTCTTGACCTGAAAATAATTCCTCATTAAATCTTATGGATTCTATAGTATTCTTTCTAACCATAAAATCTGGGGTTAACCAATGTACTTTTTCTTGTATAAAATTATCTAAATTTAAGGAGTAGTTATTATTATATTTATAATAGTCAATTTCTTCGACATCACCATTTTGAAAAAACTTATTAGATTTTGATACAACAAAATCTAAGTCTGGTGATTTATTAAAAAAATCAATTTTAATTTTAATAAAATCAGTAGTCATAATATCATCACTATCAAACCAATTTATATATTCGCCATTAGCTTGTTCTAACCCAAAATTACGAGCTGCATTACCTCCTTTTTTCATACACTCTGGACGCTTAAAGACTTTAAATCTCGAGTCTTTTTTACTATAATTCTGTATTACTTGCAATGTATTATCTGTTGATCCATCATCAACTAAAATACATTCCCAAACTAAATACGATTGTGCCAAAATAGAATCGAGTGTTTCAGCTACAATACCTTCTCTGTTATAAACTGGAATAATTATAGATATTAATGGTTTACTCACGATACAATTCTATAAGTTTATCAATATGGGTCTGCATATTAAATGTTTGCTTAACAAAATCTCTTCCTTGTTTCCCCATAATCTGCCAGGTCTCTTTTTTATTAAACATACTATCTATGCCATCTATTAAAGCATCTAACTTATTTGGTGCCACAATAAGACCATTGGTCAGCATTTCGTTTACGGCTCCAACATTTGTAGCTAATATAGGTAACTCACAGCATTGGGCTTCTAATAAAACCGTTGGCAATACTTCTGCAACACTACTTAATAAGTAAAAGTCTGCATTTAACATAGCCTGTTTTACTTCTAATGTATTTTTATAACCTTCTAAACGAATATAATTAGCAGCTTGTAATGTGTTGACTAACTCTTGTAAAGTTTTCCTTAAAGAACCATCACCAATTATACTATAATATATTGTGTGCTCTGGATGCAAGTTATTATAGCTTGACACAGCTTTTATTGCTAGTTCAAACCCCTTCTCTTCTACTAATCTACCAACTGATAAAATTTGCACGTGGTTAGTAATCTTTTCGTATCCTGTTCTTTTATAAAAATTAGTATCTACTCCATTTGGCAAGTCCACTACTTTATCTTTATTCAAACCAAACTCTAATAAATAATTTTTACTATAATTAGAAATGGCAATTACTTTATCGCAATGGGCAAATAATTGCTTAAAATATCCCTCGGGTTTATTTATCCCAAGCCTGAGATCATAACCATGGAAACTAACAATTAATTTAATTGGCAATCCTAGTTCTTTAAATATACTTGCTTGTAAACCATTATTAGCATAGTGCGCATGAATAACCTGGATGTCATTTTTTAATAAAAAATGCACATAAAAAAATAACTGGTAGGCTTTCGGGAAATGATGTTGGTCATTATGACTTAATGCCTTTTTATAAAATTTGTGATTCTTATTAAAAAAACTCAAAAATAAAATCCAATTGACTAAAATTTTTCTTGCTCTCCAGGTTTTTGGTAAGATATTAGATTCATCAAAAGATCGCTTTAAAAGGTTATAGGATTCAAACCCCCTTATGGCTTCAAGTTGGTCTTGGTTTTTCCCCCGACTTGAAAATATAGTAACAGTTATATTTTTTTTTAATAAATGAACTACCTGATCTCTTATAAAAGTTTCAGAAACTGCTGGGAATTGATTTATCCAAAAAAGTACATTCATGAATTAGAAATTAAATAATAACATCTTTTTCTTAAACTATTTAAAGACCACCTTCTAAACTTATCAATTCTAAAAAATTTAAATACAAACCAAAGGTTTAATACCATACGATGCTTAAAACTCATAAACTTATGCTTACTTAATAGCCTAAAGAACTTAATAAATTGCACTAAGTTCTTTTGGTCAATTATACGTTGGTGCATAAAGTAAATAATATTGTACAAAAGTAATTCCTTTAATTCTTTATTATCAAGTCTGCTCGTCTCTAATAAAGAGGCAATACTATTATAATAAAATCGCGTATTTTTATATAGTTTTTTTAGGTAAGGTTTCTGGTTTAATAACTGTTGCTTTGCTTCTCTATCGTTTCTATAATAACAATCGGCTAACCCTCCTTCATTGGCTTTAAAATTGTATCCTAATATTAAGGCACGAATATGAAGTTCCGGATCCTCCCATAATTGCAACTGTTCGTTAAATCCATTTAATTCTCGTAATACAATTTTCCTCCATAAGGGGCTCGTTACCGAAAAGGGATGTTTTCCTTTTAAAAACAATTTCAAATACGCGTCTTCAGTCTCATGCTCGGGGTATTTATTATGATAGTCTTTTAAATTATCTAAACTACCTATAAACTCTTGCATATTAAACGTCCAAAAATCATAGTTTTCATACTGCGCAGCAAATTCCAATCTGTTTTTTAAACAATCTGGATGCAATAAATCGTCTGAATCTAAAAAAACAACAAACTCCCCACTTGCTTTATCTAATCCTATATTTCTGCATGTAGATACACCACTAGGTAATTTATGCTTTTTAAAATAATGCATGTTAGGGTGTGAATTTGAATACTGCCCCAAAACAGCTTCGGTATTATCTTGTGAGCCTTCATCAACTACGATACATTCCCAGTGCTTATAACTTTGAGCAATAACAGAATCTAAGGTTTCCCTTATTAGAGTCGCTCTGTTAAATGTTGGGATGATTATGGAGATTAAGCTTTCCTTCATTATTGAGTATTAATAAAACACGCTATTTAATTAATTTTTTAAAAGTCTTTTTCATCATAACTTTAAAACGCAAATACCAAATCCAAATAATTTGACACCAATCCCAATTAGTGTCTTTAGAGAGTAATAACGCATATTCATCTAAAATAGCTATACGTTGCTTACTAGTAAAATGCTTTATATATTTAAAAACTAAAAGATTAAAAAACTGATATCTAGCAACTTCTTTTTTTTCTAAATTATCTCGTTTACCAGAGATGCTCTTATTGGAGTATCTAATAGAGACTACAGCATCATTTATGGTATACATATTCTTAAAGTTTGAAAATTCCAACCATGCAAGGTCATCTGCATGCCATGCTAAAGGAAAGTCTTTAAATTTATGCTTTGTGTAAGCTTCTTTTTTAAAAACATGTTCACTTAATGACGCCCGCGTATATTTTCTTAATTTTCTATAAAAGGCATAGGTTACTGGTTCTATATTAGGGTGTTTAAAAACATCTGAAATAACTTTTTCCTCAGCATCCACAACTTGGGTAGCAAATCTTACAACTTGTATGGATTGTTCTTCTATGTTATCAAAATGCTTATAAAACTGGGCTACACAATTTATATCTAAAACATCATCGTCGCCCAATACCATCAACCAAGTTTCATCTTGTACCATATCGATACAACGTTCCCATTGCTTAACTAGAGAAGTGGCACCAATATTTTGTTCGAACCTTTTATAGTTAATGTTTAGCTTATCTCCATATACTTTTATTATAGACTCTGGATTTTCCGGACTTGCATCATCCCCTACATAAACATTAAATTGTGTATTAGTTTGGTTAACTAAAGATGCCAAAGTCTTTTCAAAAAATGCATGGTTATAATATGGAATGACAACGGCTAGCACTATATTAACTTAATATTTCTTTTGTTACCTCTAAATAGGCAGATTTCCATTTTTGACAAGGTTCTAAATGATTACCCTCAGCCCATTCATTCCATGCATTAATAAATAAAAAATTTTCCGAAGTTTCTTCCCAAGGATAATTATTCTTTATATAATTCAACCAAAATTTGTATTTCTCAGGGGTTGAATTATGCAAGATAAATGGTTTTATCTTTCTTCTTGCAGAGTTGTCCCACATAGGGGTGATTCCTGGATATACCTGCTCTTTAAATGCTTGGTTCATTTGAAGTTTTGCATATTCTTCATAATCATGAACATTGCGTTTATTAGTTTCATTTTTTCCAAGCTCAATTCCTATTTTTCTTAAAATTCGTTTTTTTAACTTTTCAATAAAAGAATTATTATCCTTAACTTCATTTTTAGGAACATTCATAAAGTTAGGCTCAAATTGGAAGGCAAAATCAAACCCTTTACTTGATGGTTTAAATTGATGTTCAAAATTTTGAGAAAAACCAATGTGTAAATCCGGAAATCCGGCTTTAATGGTTTCTTCTCTCCATATTGAAATTGTTTTTTCTATATCTGGAAAAAATTTTGGACGATATATTATAAATACAGGCTTTCCATCAACTTTAATATATCTATCATCTTTAAAATAAGATATTAAATGAAGTATATGCTCACGATCATCTTCTTCAGAATAGTTTTGCTCTAACAAAATATTATTGCTTCCACCGTCCCAAGTTCTAGTCCAATTTTCATTAGCCCAGCAAAGCATAAAAGGAAAATCTGGCTTACCACTTTCTATTACTTCATTAAATGGTCTTTCAAGAATCCTCCTACCATTAAACCAATAATGATAATAACAAAACCCATAAATACCATGTTCTTTCGCCAGCTCCACTTGTGCTATCCTAGCCTCTTCTAATCTTAAATCATAAAAACCTAAATCACGAGGAATATGAGGCTGATAATGCCCTTCGAATCTTGGTTTTGATTTGGTTACATTTGTCCATTCTGTAAACCCTTTTTCCCACCATTCGTCATTCTCTGGTATGGGATGATATTGTGGTAAGTAAATAGCGATAGGTTTAATTTTCATCTGGACATATCTTTTTTGCGACAATAATTTCTATAAATTCAGCTCGAATTCCATACTGTAAATTATCTATATGTACAATTTTACAATCTGCTCCTGTACAATCTTTTATATAATCCACAATATCATAACCCCAATGCATGGTTACTGGTGATCCTTTTTTATCAATAGGATTTCCGTGCCACTCCGGTTCGAACAGGAAATTAGGTAATCCATTTGCTCCTTTCGTAGCCCAACGCTGGGTTTTTTTATGTTTATTAACAATAGGAACACAAAAAATGTGTGCCCCACCAGGTTTTAAAGTTCTATGAATTTCTTTAAATGCTTTATCAGGTTCATAGACGTGCTCCATGACATCAGAAGTTATAACCAAATCAAAAACTTCATCTTTAAAAGTTTGGTTTTCTAAATCTTCATTCCTTATACCACCTTGAATTGTTCCAAGTTTTTTATCGACAAAAAAATGCGTTTCTATAAAATTTTTAACATGTTTTCGTAAAGTTACACTATGCCCTCTTTTTCCAGGTGATGACTCATGAATATACAATTCTTTCCAATTAGGATATTCTCTTTTAATGGTTAACATTAAAGCGCGTTCTCGCGGGATAGATTTACACTCACGGCATTCAAAATGATCGCGCAACCAAGAATTACGTGCAATAAAAAATACTTCCTGCTCGCAACAGGGGCAAAATCCTTTATGTTTAAAATAAAAATTTCTTAAACGATTTTCATATATGAATATTATTTTCTGTTTTAAATATTCTTTAAATTTTCCTACCATGTAATTAGCATGAATTCTTTTCTTGATAGCCCTAGGCAATTTCGTCCATGTATTATTTAAAGATAAAGCTTTAAAATCGTTATCATAAGGAATTAGACCTCGTTTACTTTTGTAAAGGTCCCATATGTTTTTATAAAACTCTTTTCTTTCAATAGCATTTAAATTGGAATTGCACACAACTTCCTTATCAATCTCTGATGAAATACCTACTTGTTGTTTTTCATGAAGTCTATATTGCATTAACGATTTTTCTATAAAAAAAAGACCATTTATTGCAGATGCGTGTAAACCAAGCCAAGCATCATGCCAATAACCCAAAGGAACTTTTATAGGTAAACTCTTTTTTTTAAGTGACTTATGCAAACAAATAGTGGCTCCAGTAATTTTATTATTATTATTTATTAAATCCTCAAAAGCTTTACTATTATTTTTCCAAAACAAACGCGCTTCCTCTTTAAAAGACCATTTATCCCATAGGGTAGCATGTAATTGCTTTGAGTTTTCATCTATAAGTTCTCCGTTGGAAAACAACAACTTACAATGCTTGTTTTTTTTAAAAAAGCCATGCATTATTTCAACCTTGTCTTTAAACCAAATATCGTCTTGATCTGACAGAAATATTAATTCGCCACTTGCTAAGGAGATTGCTTTTTCAAAATTTTTTATGGTTCCTAAATTAACTGGATTAACATATAATTTTATGACGCTTTCATATTTTGCTTGATAGCTTTTAATAATTTCAAGAGTCCCGTCTGTTGATCCGTCATCACAAATAATAATTTCACCGACTAAAACAGTTTGGTTAAATATACTATCTAGCTGTTGCTCTATATACTTCTCTCCATTATATGTACATAAGGCTACAGATATATCCATTTATATTTTCTTTTTTACAAATTTTATGACTTTTTGCGTAAAAGACTCATTAAATTTAATTTTTAATTTATCATAATCCTCTTTCAATATTTCATACTCGTTATATTGCTTCTCATAATTTTTTAATAACTCTTCAAATTCTTGACTATATAAAGCATAGTGCTTTTTATGTATATAATTTATATTATCATTCAACATTTCTTCATTGAAGCTCTTTATCATAGAATTATGCGTAATACGATAATCGAATGTCGTTTCTTGTAAGTAAAAAAACTTATAATTAGAAGATGCTACACGTAACCAAAAATCCCAGTCTTCATGCCCTTGATGAGGCATATTTTCATCAAAAAAACCTATCTCATCAAATAACTCCTTTTTTATAATGGCACAAGCATCAATATAATTATGCTTTAATAGTTTATGTAAATTAAATGCTCCTACCTTCCAAAAACTTTGTTTTTCACCAAAGCATTGGGCATCACCATATACAACCCCAAGTGCAACATTTTCATTAAATTTTTTTATGGCGTTGTTTATAAATTGATGTCTTATTTTATTATCGGAGTCTAAAGGCAAAATATACTCGCCAAGTGCCTTTTTAATTCCAAAATTCCTGGCAGACCCTAACCCCCCATTTTCTTTTTTAAAATATTTAAAACGCTTGTCTTTCTTTACCCACTTTAAAGCTACCTCCTCTAAATTATCTGGTGAACCATCGTTAATTATTAGGGCTTCCCATTGTTGAAACTCTTGGTTTAATATAGACTTTAAAGTGTCCTCTAGAGTAGCTTCTGAATTATAACATGGTACTACAATGCTTATAACTGGAGTCATAAATACTAATAAACTTAATTAAGTCTAAGATATATAGAATAAATGCGTTGCAAAAATTTGTTCTTAGAAAATTTCTCTGTTACAATTTCATTTATCTTTTCATCAATTTTACTTGTAACAACAAGTTGTTCTTCTTTATTAAGATGTCTGTAAATAATTTTATAAAACTTTAAATAGGTTTTCCTTTCTTTTATTTTACCTAAGCCAGAATAAACACCCTTACTATGTATTCTATAAACACTCATAACCTCATTTATGCAATGTATTTTTTGTTCTTGTGCCATTAATTTATACAAGCCTAAATCACCGAACGGTAATTCAAAAAACCACTTAGGAAAAATAAACGCCTTAGGCTTTCTAAACATTACCCCTGCTGTAGCAATAAAATTATAATACCTTAATAACTCAACATAATTAAACGACTTATTTTCAAATTCTTTTGGTATTGAATGTAACTCCAACTTATTATTTCTTAACAAGTTTGAGCGGTTAAAACATATATTAACACCAATATTCGTTTCCAAAAAATCTACTTGTTTTTGCAGTTTTAGCGGGTCTGTCCAATAGTCGTCTCCTTCGCATAAAGCAATATATGCACCTTGTGAAGCCTTTAAATTTTCAATTACATTAAAACGTCCAGTAGCCTTCCCATTAATATATATAACATCTTTTCTAGAGCGTAAAAACAATTTTATTTTATCTGGATAGTTATTTGCATATTCTATACAAATTACACGAGTGCCATCATCGCTTTCGTCTTCTCCCAAAATAATTTCAACAGGAAATGTTGTCTGTTGCATTAAAACACCTTCTAAGCATTGTTTAATATAATCTACATGCTGATAGGTTTGTATACATACGGATACGAGGGGCTGCTGCATCTTAAATTTTTATTTTGAAAACCTTTGCAATTGGTGCTTTAGTAATTCTGCTTCATCTTGACTTAGTTTTACAATATTACTCGATTGAAATCTAATTGTTTTAATATTATCTGTATCAAACTCTAAAGCATTTTGATTAGCAAGATAATTATATTTACTAATTATTTTTTTTAAAAACGTTGATGGATTTGAGCAAAAATCGTCGTAATTAATATTTAAAACATTTGCCTCTGGAACATGCTGTAATCCTTCTTCTATAGCCTTTTCGGTATAAACTACTTGACCCGCAACTTGTGTAATTGGATTGCTCTTTTTTAAAGCATTGTATTCTGGTGGTTTAAAAGAATACCACTTGTTTCGATCATTAAAATATTTATCTCTAGCAAAGAGCAAAGATTGGGCATTATAAAATGTATCTCTTTTTAAGTTTATAAAAAGAAATTTATTATTTAAACTATACAAATAAGGAATGTTCCAATTTAGTATCATACCCTTAAGTACTAGAGGTTTTTTGGTTAACCCCTCAAAAGCATAAAGTTGATTTATAAAACCTTCTCCATTTACTAAGCTAAGATTAGATTCTGATATTTGTTGGTAATCATCTTCAAATTTGAAGTACTGCCGCCAAAAATACCAAAATTCACTCGGGCTTAAAGCACCTAAAGTTTTTCCTAATGATGAATTATAATGTTCTTCATCTTTTTTAAAACCTATTTGATTTAATGGGTCATACTCTAAAAGTGCTTGTTGAGCACGTATTCCAATGTAAGGGTTTGAATAAAATCTGGCTATTAAATTTGATGGATAAGAGAATATTCCTAAAGATGCAAACCATTGTAACATTAATGTAGACCCAGAACGTGCACACCCCATTATTAAAATAATTGGTGCTTTTTGAGAAGATGCGAAATCTGGTGTGGGAGTAACACCTAAATGTTTGTTTAAATCTAAAATTGCTTCTTCAAGACGGTTGTCTTTTTTAAAATAAGCAGTTCTATTTTTATTTTTACCCATGTCTGCCATAGCCCTTAAATCATCTTTTTAATTGCATTTACAACTCTCATTAAATCTCTTTTATTATATCTATGGTCTATTGGCAATGGCAGTAATTCTAAACTTAATCTACATTCAAATTTATACCCTTCTGTGATATTTCTATTATTAACATCTGTCCAATAAGATGGTATAAATATGTTTTCTTTGAAAAGCTCTTGTTTATCAACTGGATTATTTAATAGTAATGGAAAACAAAAACAATCTGAAACTTCATTACTTATCTCAATTTTATTAAAGCCTTTAAAGCTATTATTAAAGAAATTAAAATTTTCATTTCTTATCCTCCTTACCTCATCATAATTAATGGTTTTCAAAATTTTCTCTGAAACCTTCGAGATTAAATTAACACTCGAATTAAGCGAGTTTTCATATGAAATAAACTCTTTAAAAGCTTGGTTCTGCTTTCCTAGAAGTCTATTTAAATTATGATCTAAAGAAACATTTACCTTTCTATCAAAATTTGTTTTAATTTTTAATTTAGGCGTATATAAAAATGCGCCATCAGGTACTCCAAAATATTTCCTAGCAGTAGTAAAGGAGATATTATTTTGATACCCCTTTATAAAAAAAGCATGAGAATTATCAATAATGAGTTGACTTGAATAAACCTCTATTAGCTGGTTAACATAGGATGATTTAATCCCAAAAAAATTACAATATACAATTGCTTCTGTTTCTTTCAGACCAATATCACCATCAATCTCTAAGCCCTTATTAATACTATAAAATTCATAAGGTATATTATATAGATTAAGAGGTTCTAATAAAGCATCACAACAATAAAAAGGCAAATAAATTTTGCTGTATTTTTTATTTTGTAAAACTAGATTCAGACAAGCTCTACCCGTTGAAAGCTTAATCGCCTCATCATGAAACAAAGAACTACCTGAAGCTATTTCTAATTCAAAAAAACCTCCTATATGCTTACTATTTAAGTTCATAATTAAGCAACATATTGCTAATATCTCTATTAGAATTAAACATTAAAACATCCAATATAGATAAATTTGGAATGAAAACATCACTAAATTGCTTATACCTAATTTCATTACACTTTAAAAGTTTTAGTGCAACATCTTGGTTTTTAAAATCTTCATGATTATAAAGATCTAAACCACCAATCGGGTTATAGTACTCTTTCGAATCTAAAAGTTTACATATAGAAATTACCTTTTTTTGCGATTTTAAATTATGATCAATTTTTAAGCTAGAAGATTTAATAATTTTGGTTTTTATCCCTAGAATATCATTTATAAGTAAAATAGAACTAAATATAAAGTCAAACAAATTATTATTTTCCTGTTTGAAAATTAAATTTATTAAATCTTGGCGTTCTTTATAAAAAGGAGCTTTAACATAATCATTTTTTATTTTTCTTAGTATTTTTTCTCGTACTATAATAGACTCATCTCCTAAATACCTTTGATTTATATCTAAAAAATCGGAATCTTTTTTTAAGGGTAAAGTAAATAAACAATCTTTTCCGTTACTTAACATTCTATTCCTATGAATCCATCCTTTTTTGGAAAATTGAATATTATCATAAACAATAAATAAATCTACAGCATTAATTAATTGAAAATACCCTATGTAGGGCATAAAGTATGGCTGCATGATTGCTAATTTCATAGTCTATTTGTTATTATCTCACATATATCAATAACATTTTTTAATAGTAGACTATCATGTAAAGGCAAACACAAAACTCTTTTTGTAATATCCTCAGAAACAGGCATTTGAACATAATCTAAATAATCCAAATTATTTAAACTTGGGTAAAAATAGCGCCTGGGATACACTTGCTTTTCTTCTAAACCTTTCTTTACCTTAATTAGCTCAACTTCCGAGTTAAATATAACTGGATAATAAGAATAGTTCCAATGTGTTGCTCCTCTAATCCTTAAAGTTTTTAACTCTATATCTTTTAAAATATCATCGTAATATGTTACTGTTTGTTTTCTCTGTTTCAAAATGGTCTCCATATACGGTATGACTGCTAAACCTAAAGCTGCCTGAGGCTCACTCATTTTAGCGTTAATGCCACACCCTTGAAAAGCTTCTTGACCTTGATGCCCAAAATTATGTAGATTAAAAGCTTTTTCCAGTAAATCTTTATTCTTAGAAAATAATGCACCTCCTTCACCAGTATGAAATAACTTGGTGGCATGGAAACTACAAGTACTAATGTCTCCATAATTGAAAATAGATTGGCCTTTATACTGTACGCCAAAACAATGGGCAGCGTCATAAATAATTTTTAGATTATGTTTTTTCGCTATTGCTTCAATCTCCTCTACAGCGCATGGATTCCCAAATACATGTGTTGCCAAAATAGCCGTTGTTTTTGGTGTGATGGCAGCTTCTATTTTAGTCTCATCTATGGTTAAATACTCTGGATGTATATCTACAAAGACAGGTTTACAACCTTCCCATACTATACTAGAGGTTGTTGCTACATAACTAAAAGGTGTAGTTATAATTTCGCCTTTTAAACCTAAGGCTTTTATAGCAATTTGCAAGGGCAATGTACCATTGGTCATTGCCAGCATATTAGGCACATTCAAATAGGCTTTTAAACTAGCTTCCAATTCTTTCACCAAAACACCTCGATTGGTTACCCACCCAATGTCCCATGCCTTTTTTAGAATAGCTTGATACTCTTCCTGCGGCGGTAAAAAAGTTTTAGTAACGTTTATCATCTATAATTTTTATCTAATACTCCTCCCTTTTTTATAAATGCAAACTCACATAGCCACAAAACTCGATTTGAAAAAGGTCTATTAATGTCTGTAATATCAAATAATTTATACCCTTTTAAATCAAGGTAATCTATTACTCTTAAAGCAGTGTTTTCTAATCTATCATTAACAATTGCTACTTCCACTAATATTATTTCAGCAGTTTCCAGCAATTTTCCAGCACCATCTAAAACCTTTAAATCTAACCCTTCTGCATCTATTTTTAAAATATCTGGATCATTTAAAACTTTTTCTTTTGCAAAGGAATCTAATCTAACAATTGGTAATTCAATTTGTGTAAACCCTCTTGAGATAGCTTCTTCCTTGGTTAAAGCATAAGTACAACTATCATCTCTTTCATGAATTGTGAAATTTAAAACATCATTCTTGTCTCCTAAACCAATGGAATAAAGATTAACATTATTGTAGTTTTTCAAAAGGCATTCAATATCCTTTTTAAGATTGACCTGAGGCTCAAACAAATAGTATGTGGCATCAGGGAAATGTTTCAAACATTCATAAGTCCAGCCACCCCTATTAGCTCCAATATCGTAAATGGTTTTGGGAATATATTCTTGATTTTTTATTAGACTATAAAAACTCTCAAGTAAATTGGTTTTAGAATATTCATTGGATTTATTATTCTCCAATCCGCTTTGAATTAATGCACTGTAATAATGTTTATTTAAAACTTTATAACCAAAACTATCAAATATGGTTTTAAGAATATTTTTTAATTTATTTTTCATCTGTAACAAAATTCCATTAATATTTATAACAATATTAAAACTACTTAAAACCATATATTAATTTCATACCTAATTCGTTTTTTAACACTCGCTTTGAGGTCATAAAAAATTACGGTTTAGGTTTATCACTAATTAATTATTTAATTACTTTTTTTATAATTTCAATACCGGGTAGCATATTTAATATTCTTACTACTTTATTAACTTTTTTATTAGTAATACTTGATGACATTTTAAGTTCATCAACTTTAGTAGATAAATCTATTACTTGTTGAGATAAACCATCCACATATAGAGATAAATCCTTTAAATCGGAATAGCATATGCTTATATCTGCATTCATATCTGATTTGCTAAACCAATAATCATCAGGTGTTTTTTCTTTAAACGAAAGATGACCTGTCACCTTTAATTCATCCATTAATTTTATAAAATTGTCAAAACGATACTTATATAAATTATTAAACGCATCAAAATCAGCTTCATCATAAATCTCATGAATTGTTTTATTTCCAACGTCCTCATATTTTATATATGGGATTTTATAAAACTCTGCTATTTCTTGAACTCTAATGTCTCTGGCCACCATAACAGCTGGTATTCCTTGTATTAGTGCTGCTACACATCCATGAAGGCGAGCTCCCAATACAAAATCATACTCTCTAATCTCAGAAAACCATTCATCAAATGTTCTATAAAATAATCCGTTCTCAGATACTTTTTTTAATGTATAATTACCATTTTTATGTTTATCATAATTATCTAGTTCTATTTGCTTTAAAACATGATTTTTTTCTATTCTATCATCAAAAATAACTTCATCTAAAAAGTCCTGCCCCAAAAGTGTCGCTCCTCCTATTAAATCTTGATTTAGATCTGCCATAGTACGATGGAATACAATTAGCGGTTTAGTAAAAGTTTTATTCTTATTGATTTTTAAATTTCTATTTAAAGGTTTAAATAAAGTAGGGCAGCCTATTCTTATTATATTTTCAGGGTTGTACCCTGCTTTTATTAAAACAGAAGCTGTATTAGGCCCTCTTACCCCACAAAAACCTGATGAAGCAATAACATAATTTAATAATTCCTTTAAAGAAGGGTGAATTTTATTGACTTTATAGGAAGCATCTGCATAATCTTGAATTCCTAACGAAAAAGCGATAGTTTTTATTCCTAGCTCTTTAATAAATGCGCTATAACGGGAAACATCTCTCCAATCGGTAACATGTGTAGCAAAGGCTATTATACATAAATCATATTCCTTTTTATATAAATCAATCTTTGTAAAATCATCAACATAATCCGCATTAAAGAATTCTAATAATGTTCTAGAAATTAAACTTGCCCCATGATTACTTGCATATTTTGTATTATCATTTCCCCAAATACTATGATCTTCGATATTGTAATTATATTCTGGTCCAAGACCAATTACCATTGATTTCATTTAACATGTTTTTTATTATTAAGAGCAAAACTAAATTTAGACATTGGCGAACTTAGATTTTAATAAAAATGGCACCCAAACTTCTTCTTCATCTAGAATTTGAAACACTAAAACGTTATTCACTCTTAATATGGGTTCTTTTCGTTCACTGGTAACTACAGAAATACTTACTGAATAAACCCCCTTAGATAATTGAATATCCTTATGAGTAACAATAAACTCAAAATAATTATCTTTTACACTAATTGTAGAGTTTTCATTATTTCTTTCAAGCATTGCCACTTGTCTCTGCTCCTTATCTAAGATTATTATTGAAAACAAGGGAAGTTTTATTTTTTCTAGACACTTAAATTTAAAATATAGTTTAAAATCACTAGTTCGTCTCAACTGGGCTACTGAATTTAAAACTCCCTCAGTTTGAATCAATTTTACATCGCTTAATTCCAAAAAGTCATTCGTATATACTATATTTTGATCATTTGAGGCAAATTTATTGTAATATAAATCTAAAGCTTTACTCACATTACCCCCTTGAAATAAAGACATCCCCTTTTCTAATAAAATTATTTGACTACATATTCTAGACACCATGGGCATACTATGAGACACAAAAATAATAGCAGTATTTGGTAAAATGGTATCAATAGTTTTATAACATTTTAGTACAAACCCCAAATCGCCTACTGCCAAAACCTCATCAATAATTAATACATCCGGTTGCATTTGGGCCGCCACGGCAAAGCCCAAGCGTACCTTCATACCAGAACTATAGTTTTGAACCGGCATATCAATAAATTCCTCAAGTTCTGCAAAAGCAATAATTTCTTGAAGTTTATTATCAATTTCCCTTTTTGAAAAACCTAAAATAGCCCCATTATTATAAATGTTTTCACGCCCACTAAGAATGGGATTAAAGCCTGCACCTAACTCAATAAGCGCTCCTACTCTACCTTTTATGGTTATTTTACCAGCATCGGGATTAATTAATCCGTTTATTATTTTTAACAAGGTTGATTTTCCTGCACCATTATGGCCAATGAGCCCTAAACACTCCCCTCTTCTTAACTCGAAACTAATATCTTTTACTGCCCAAAATTCTTTAGGACGGAGCAACCTGTCGTTTTTATTACCTCTAACACCTGCAAATAAATCGAGTACGCCATATTTAAGGCTTGTTTTTAAGTCTTTACAAAACTTTTTACTTAAGCCTTCAACTTTTACTAATATGTCGTCTTCAATGTTCATTTACAAATATTATTTTGTTTTTATAGATTAAAGTAAATATTAAGCGTTCATACGTTCTACAATTATTGGAATGGATATGCGATAAAACACCAATGCCATAAAAAATAAAGGCATGCAAATAAGCATAACCAAAAAGAAATAACCTAAATACTCTGGATTGGCTCCAACCATTAAATCACGCATGGTAACTATTATGGGGGTTAAAGGATTTATTTCCATAAGGGTTTTTAAAATACCTGTTTTTGGTATAACATAGACTACCGGTGTTATGTACATTAAAAAATTTAGCCCAAATCCTACTATGCGACCAACGTCGCTATACAATATAGACAATGGTGTAATAAACAAGCCAATGGTTACACCAAAAAACACAGCACCCAAAATAGCAAAAGGTACAAATAACAGACTCCAATGAAAACCTACTCCAAATGCAAAAACAAAAACGATTAACAATACTAATTTTATTGAACTATTAAAAAACATTTTATAAATACCAGAAAGGACTAAGGCCTCTTTTGGAAAGTTAATTTTAGACAATATAGATTTAGCACCTCTAGTACTTTTTCCTGGTATATTTATAGACTCTCTTATAATAGACCAGAGCAATGTACCTGAAAAAGCATAAACAGGATACGGCATACCAGTATCTGTTAGTTTTATAGTACCTGAACTGTTAAGAAATATCCACACAAAAGCTGTAGTTAAAGGGGTAATAAAGGCCCAAATAATTCCTAAATAAGATTGCCTATACTGGGCTTTTATATCTCTAACTGCCAACTGTTTTGCTAAAAAACGAGATGTATAAACATCGCTAAGGCTTGCTTTTAATTGTTTTAAAAAGCGAATATTATTTTCTTTTTGATATACTCTTATTTCCAAATTAATACATTATTAAATTAGCAGAACTTGCTTTTAACCTTCGCTTAAAAATCTAGAGTATCCTGCTTCAATTAAAGCCATTTCTAACTCCTTATAATTTATAACTAAATCCTTTAATGGCTCAGTATTCTGTTTTTTTAAATTTGAAGTCACCTTCATACTAGACAACCCTAAAAATTTATATAGATAGTTCATTATATTTTGCTTGTCTAGAATAAAATCTTCGTATGCAACTTCTTTGTAACAATGACTTTTAAACTTTTTCTTAACTTTTTGAAATGACTTTTCAGTTTGTTGAAAATAATTTAAACAATCTGTAATATTAATAGTCACTCTTTTATCTTTTAGTAAAACGTTATTGCCTCCATCTCTATTTACCCAAACATCCGATTTATAAGCAATTTGTAAAGATGCATAGGTTTTTAATAAATTATTTCTTTTTAAATGTATTATTTTTATTGACTTATTGTTTTCTACTAAATCCCAAATAAATTGATTGTCAATATTTAAAGGATGCTCATAAAAAAGTTTAAATCCAACATGCTGTCTTTTAGTATTCGCCTTTTGAAAAATAGTATCCCAATTTGATTGTAGTGACTCCTTGTTAGTATAAACTTTAAAGACCTCGCCATGACAACTAATTTCCGGATGTGCATTAAGCAAACTCACCAAGAGATTTGAGCCCGTTCGGGCAGTAGCAATAATTACAAACTTATTAGGTCGCTTTTTAAGAGCTAAATCTAAAATAGTCTTTTTAATTTTCTTAATCACCACTAAATTAATCAGTTATTTCCTAAACACCTTTAAAATTATTGGAGGAATTAACTCTTTCAAAACTTTTTTACATTGTGATTTAAAATTAAACTCCTTTTTATTAAAATCGTCTTCGTTTTCTCGTTCTTTAAAAATAGTCCCATGGCTAGTAATAGTTGCGTTTAATTCATGCTCCGGCCTACCATTTGTATAATAATATAAAGCTAGTGATTTTCTACTCATGTTTTCAGGGCATTTTAATGGGTTAGGGTGCCCATGAAAAGAATAATCTGTTGTAGAAAAAATTGCCATGGTATTAAACTTTGGTGATATTTTCTTGTTACAAGCTTTCATTTCTTTATCCCATAATTCAAAATGCCCACCATATTCGTCTTTCCAGTCTTTATTTAAATAAATTAAAACATTTAAACGTCTATCTAACTTTGTTCTTTTATGTACATTAAAATCTGCATGAATTTTTAACAAACCCTCTCTCTTGATTTCGTGCAATCCTCCGCCTTCGAAATATGGATCTCCAATGAGTGTTTCCTTAATCCCAGTTAATTCTTGAAGAAACTCTAAAAACGGTTGAGAATTTAAAGTATGCATCAGTTTTTTGGTATGATAACCAAAATAAGATTCGCCATTACCAGCAAACTTTTTTTCTTTTACGTTATTGTATTTTATAGACCCTACTTTAGACAAATCTGGGAATTCGTTTAAAATATTTTCTAAAAATTCTGAATCAAAAAAACCCGAAAAACTTATGTTTGGAAATGGCGCTGCACTGTTATAAGCTTCCTTACTAGCTAAAGCGACTTGATTTAAATTAGTAAACTTTGGTCCTAGAATATTTTTCATATGAATAACAAATTACTAAAGCTTTTTTAATTTGGGCTCATTTTACTAAGTCCTTTTTTTAATTGTTTAACTTTTGTACTAGAATATACTTTATTATATAGCTTAAGTCTTTTTAATTCGAAATTAAAATTTGGAATTTCCTCTAGTTGAGATTTAAATCGTCGTAAACAAAAATCATACAAAACATTATCTTCTTTATTAAGTTTATTAATAATATTTAAATCATTTGCACTTAAAGTTATGTTTTTAGATTTATTTAAATTAACATTCCTCTTTTTGTAATAAGGCACGTTCCAATTATATAAATACTTTAACAACAGTAATGATTCGTTAAAATGCTCTTTAAACCCTATCATTGAAAAACTTCTGTCGATATTTTCTAATGCTTTTTCTAGCATTAAATCTCCTCTATCATCAATTCCACTTATCATTCTTACTTGCGCATTATTTATATCTTTGTGTTTCATTTGCTGTGCAAATTCAACCAACGTGGTTTTATTCTCAATCATTTTTTTGTAAAGTGAATGATTAGGTAAGGATAATATATAATAATAGTAAGAAATTATTCGTTCTTCTGGTTTTCTTAAAAAAGAAACATAGTCGTATTTCCCTTTTAGATAATTATGCAATCCATGATACAAATGACCTTTTAAAAGAAGAATATTATCTCTTTCTGATTGAGGTAAATCTATAAAACTCTTAGTATCGATATCGGTATCATCGATAATATTGTATATATTCTCGTTTTTGTAAAGTCTATTAAAAATAGAATGCATTGTTGTACCTCCATTTTTAGCTATATGTATATAAATAATTCTATCCTTCGACATAAAATTATACAAGGTTTTATTTATAATTATAAAATTGTAAAAGCACTAAACCTTTTTTATCCAACTTCTAATTTTATTATAAAAATTTCGATTTTTAGATGCTTCATGATAAGATTCTCCATATACTCCATACCCATACCCATACCCATAGCCATAGCCATAGCCATAATTTTGGTTGGTTTTATGCTTATAAAAATTTAAAATGATACTAATATCCTTCAACTCACCACTTCTATATTTTGTATTTACAAGCTGTAACATCCCTTTCTTGGTATAGTCTAACCTCACTACAAACAAAGTAGCATCTGCATATTGCGTAAGCTCTAAGGCATCTGTAACTAAACCAAGAGGTGGTGTGTCTAAAACAATAATATCATACTCTTCTCGAAGTTTTTTCATTAATGTCTCCAATAATTTCCCCATAAGTAATTCTGAAGGGTTTGGTGGAATTGGTCCAGAAATTGCAACGTCAAGGTTATCAATATGTGTCTTATTTACAATATTTTCGAAGGTATCATCACCAATTAAATAATTAACAATCCCTTTATCATTAACTAAATCAAAATCATTGAAAATTTTTGGTTTGCGCAAATCTAGACCCAAAAGGATGGTTTTCTTTCCAGATAACGCATAGGCTGTCGCTATATTAATAGAACAAAATGTTTTTCCTTCCCCACTAACAGAGGAGCTAACCATTACTGTTTTACCTAAACCTTTTGAAATCTCTCTTTTTTTATAAAAAAATTGTAAGCTTGAGCGGATAGCACGAAAAGACTCTGCTACAGCCGACTTGGGTCTTTCATAAACAACTAAATTATTTTTGTAACGGTATTTACCAATTAAACCAATTATAGGAATGTTGGATAAACGTTCTACTTCATCAGACCCATGTATGGTTGAATCTAATAAAAATATAACAAATATAAGCGCAAGAGGTGCAAAAAAGCCAATCATTAAAGCCATCATATAATTCAAGCTTTTATTTGGCCCAATTAAACCACCACCAATATCTTTTGCTTCATCTATTACTGTAATATCTGATACATTGGCTGCTTTAACAATAGCTGCTTCACTGCGTTTTGCTAAATATACGTTGTATGCTTCCTGACTTAAATCTAGTTTACGTTGTATTTTTAAAAACTTTTGTTGCTCTTCGGGCAAATCATTTAATTTGGCCTCATTGGTTGCAATTTGATAATTAACTGTACTTAATTTCGCCCGTATCGTCTTGACTGTAGCATCTATAATTTCTAATAAGACATTCTTCTCAGCATCAATCCTATTATCTATATCCATAAATAAACTTGACCCTTCTTTGGTTGTCATTTCTAAATTTTGTCTCTCAATGGCTAAAGATGTTATTTTTGAAACACTATTTAAAATATTTGACTCTTCTATACCAACTGAAGAGGGTGCTGCTATTTTTGTGTAATCGGTCTTGG
Source organism: Algibacter sp. YIN40 (assembly GCF_057219435.1). Taxonomy (NCBI): domain Bacteria; kingdom Pseudomonadati; phylum Bacteroidota; class Flavobacteriia; order Flavobacteriales; family Flavobacteriaceae; genus Algibacter; species Algibacter sp. YIN40. The sequence goes on from NZ_JBXVVC010000001.1 coordinate 122,458, forward strand.
TCCGTAAATATTTCTCTAAAAGATTTAAGTAGTTTAATTTAGCATCAATTGCTTCTTTTTCACGATCTAAACCTTTTAATTTACTGGAAATATCTAGCACCTCTGAATCCATATCGAAAACCTTACTTTGTTTTCTAAAATCGTTCATCTCTTCGTTAACAACCTTCAAGTCTGCATTTACTTCGTTAAGACTGCTATCAATAAACTTAATGGTATTGGAAGCATACAGGTTTTTACGCTCTAACTCACTACGACTCAAAATAGCCACCGTAGCATTTAAATAATCAACAATTTTTTGTTTGTTGTTCCCCGTCATTGATAATCTTAAAACGGAGGATGACTGGGAGTTTAATTTGGCCCTGACCACCCTTTTATATCGATTAACAATCCCATCAAAACTTAAAAACTGAATAAAAAACTCAGATTGTGGATTAATAATTGCCTTAGGTCGCTTAAACAAAGTGAAATTAAGGAACGGTAAGCTCACAACCTCTCCTACATGATAGGTCTTGCTAAATGACCCTAAAGGCAATGAAACTCTTTGCCCTTTCTTTGTTTCATCGTATTTCTGCCCCCATGCATGCGGCGTTGTGAAATCTGTAAATAATTCATACAAACTGTCATTTAAAAAACGCACCCCAATAGGCATGTTCAACAGTTGTGGTTTTTCTTTATTAAGAACAATTTTAAATGGACCACTTTTATATATATCTACCTTACGATACTTTCCCTGTACTAAATATTGCATATAATACTGCAGAGAATCTACAACTTTTTCATTATGTCGTCTCGTATTTAGGGATGTAATAATCTTACCAACTTTACCAGAAACACCTCCCCAATTAAAAGATATACTTGTATTAGCAGTAAAAAAAGGGTTTTGTTCATTTTCTATTGATATCAAGGATTCTAAACTATAAATATTTTGTTTCCTAACATTAATAGAATAAGCTATAATTAAAGCAACTCCAATGCATAAAAAGACTAATTTCCATAAATGAAGCACCTTAAATAAAAAACCCTTAAAATCAAAAGTCATGCCTTTTGATTCAATATGGTCTAAGTCTTCAAATTCATTATATGACATATCTTAAAGGCGATTAAATAATAAAATTGTAGTGGTAACTAAAGAAAGAATGGTTGCAATAGATCCTAAATTTTGAAGTACCGTAGTTCCGCCCCCTAATGATTTTTGTTTTAACGGCTTTACATATATCATATCGTTAGGCTGAATATAATAATAAGGCGAATTCATAATATTTATATCTGTTAGATCTAAATGATGGATCTTTTGTCCTCCAGGGTATTGCCTAATAAGTAATACGTCCTTTTTATCTCCAGTAATAGGAATGTCTCCAGCATTAGCAATAGCCTCAAAAACATTAACACGATCCTGAAATAAAATTCGTGTGCCTCGAGTTCCAATTTCGCCATTAGTAACATAGCGCAATCCTGTAAGTTTTACAGTAACAAAAATATTAGCCGTTTCTTTAAATTGGTCTTTTAAAAGCTTAACCTTAATAAGTTCTTCAACTTCAAAAGTTGTAAAACCTAATACATTTATCAATCCCAACTCTGGTATGCGGATATTCCCGTGGAGATCAACCGTAAAGCCATCAAAATAAGCGCGCTCGCCAGCGGTAGCATTTAGACTACCCTCCCCTATAGGATTAAAAATTTGAACATTGTCTTGATCGGTCACTTTAATACGAATATTTAAAATATCGTTAATTTGTACCCGATACGGCTTTTGATTTTCCACAATAACTTGAGTGGAATCGGTTGCTGTATTTTTATTCTGTAAATAAATAGTGTCCTTATAAGGAATACAAGATGCCAACAAAACACTTATAAATAAGCATGTAGCAAAAAAAAATCTCTTCATATTGAGGCATGATTGATTAATCACAAATCTACATATTTTTTTGGTTAATGACGAATAGGTAAAACCTAAATAGATAATACCATTCTTCATTATTTTTGTAAACGTATCATCTTACTAATTTTTACATAAATTAAATCTACGGATTCGTCAATAGTATGAAGTTCTGTTAATTCTATATCTGGGTTTATAGGTGCTTCGTAGGGTGCCGAAACACCAGTGAAATTTTTAAGCTCTCCAGCTTGTGCCTTTTTATATAAGCCTTTTACGTCGCGTCGCTCACACTCTTTAAGGCTCGTATTAACAAAAACCTCTATAAAATTATTTGCACCAACGGTTTCTTTTATAAATGTTCTGTCCTTTTTATACGGGGAAATAAAAGCACATAAAACAACAATACCTGCATCAATAAACAATTTTGATATTTCAGCTATCCGCCTGTTGTTTTCAGATCTATCCTCTGGTGAAAAGCCTAAATTTTTATTAATACCTTTTCTAACATTATCGCCATCTAAAACATAGGTATGAATACCTTCATTATATAATCGTTCCTCCAATCTATTTGCCAAAGTAGATTTACCAGCACCCGACAACCCAGTAAAAAAGACCAAAAACGAATGATGCTTATTTAAGGCGCGTCTTTCATCGCATGATATTTTATATGTATGCTTTGTAATATTCTTTTTCATCTGTTTAAATTTTATTGTTTTTTATCGGTCAGATGTAATGCGTCAATAATCATTTCGGTTAGCATCAACTTCTTGTTATGCTTATTTCATAGTTTAATAATAACTAATTCTGTTGATATTTATTTTTACGTCTTTTTTCAATTCCATAATCTAACTTATACCATACACGTTCATGCAGGTAATAAAAAACCATTTTGGTAATAATTTCCACAACACCAATTTTAACTCCTGTTAATGGATTTCCAGTAATAAACCAAGCGAGTAAAATGGTGTCTACTGTCCCAATAATACGCCATGTTATGGTTTTAAGTAAATGTCTTTTATTTTTTTCTCGAACATTACTTTTAAACCAAATACGTTCATGCGTATAATATAATATCATTTTCGTTATACTTTCAAGAAGTCCAATTTTTAAACCCACCAAAGAATCTCCAGAAATAAGCCATGACAATAAAATGGTGTCTAATGTACCTACAACTCGCCAGGTAATGGTTTTTGCTATATGCCTCTTATAAGACTTATCTGCCATTTTTAGAGACTAAAAAATGACTGTTCAATAAATCCTTCCTATTATACAGCATATTTTTCTTGGTTTTCATATCCATAACACCTACCCCCGCAGCTTCACATATAGCTTGACCCGCAGCCGTATCCCATTCCATGGTTGGTGCGAATCTGGGATATATATCAGCTTTACCTTCTGCTACCAAACAAAATTTTAAAGAACTTCCTTTAGACACAATATTAACGGTTTCATATTTTGATTTCAAGTCATTTATAAAATTTAAGGTAGTATCATCAATATGTGATCTGCTTGCAACAATATTTACAACTTCTTTCGAATCTAATGAAGGTCTTATTTTATCTTGTTCTTTGAAAAGTTTGTCTTCATATTGCTCAATATTTTCTAAATATAACTTATAAGCATTCGATTTGGTGGCATCTGTGTAATACAATTCCTTTAATGCTGGCGCATAAATTACGCCTAAAAGAGTAACACCTTTTTCAACTAGCGCAATATTAACTGTAAACTCATCATTCCTTTTAATAAATTCTTTAGTACCATCTAATGGGTCGACAATCCAGCAGCGTTCCCATGTTTTTCTTTCGGAATAATCTATTTGCTTGTTTTCCTCACTAATTATTGGAATATCTGTTTGCTCTAAATACGAATTAATAACTTGATTTGAAGCAACATCTGCCTCTGTTAACGGCGATTGATCTTTTTTATAATCAATAGTAAAATCTAGACTATAAATTTCCATTATTTCATCTCCTGCCTCAAGCGAAGCCTTTATAGCAACATTTAGTAGTTCTTTTAACATAGTAATTTCATATAGATGCCCCCAATCAATAAAGACATTTTTGGTGTTTTGGGTTTAAACAAAGATTAAAAAAATTAAAAACCTAAACAACTGCTCTTAGTTTACTTGTTCATACATTTTTTCCGTTATTTGCAAAAAACTACCTTTGAATTACCTCACAGTAGAAAATATAGCAAAATCTTACGGCGAACTTGTTCTTTTTGAAGACCTTTCTTTTAGCGTGCATAAAGACCATAAAATAGCATTTGTTGCTAAAAATGGCACTGGAAAAACATCCATTTTGAACATGCTTTCTGGCGACGACCAACCAGACTCTGGAACTATTGTGTATAGAAAAGATATAAAAGTGTCCTTTCTATCTCAAGACCCAAAATTTGATAATACCCTTACTATTGAAGACAGCATTCTAGCTAGTGACAATCCTATTTTAAAAATAATTTCAAATTACGAAAAAGCGCTTTTAAACCCTGAAGATACCGAGGTCTACCAAGATGCTTTCGACGCCATGGAACGCAATCAAGCTTGGGATTTCGAAACATTGTACAAACAAATACTCTTTAAACTCAAATTAGATAACCTCGATCAAAAAGTTAGTACGCTTTCTGGCGGACAAAAAAAGCGCCTTGCTTTAGCCAATGCCCTTATAAACAAACCAGATTTATTAATATTGGACGAACCTACCAACCATTTAGATTTAGAAATGATTGAGTGGTTAGAATCTTTTTTTGCTAAAGAAAACATAACGCTATTCATGGTAACACACGATCGTTATTTTTTAGAGCGCGTTTGTAACGAAATTATTGAATTAGACGAAGGACAACTGTACAGCTACAAAGGCAACTACTCCTATTACCTGGAAAAGCGTGATGCGCGTATTGAGCGTGATGCTGTAGAAACAGGTAAAGCAAAACAGTTATTTAAAAAAGAGCTGACCTGGATGCGTCGACAACCTAAAGCGCGAACCACGAAATCTAAATCTAGAATTAACGATTTTGCCGATATAAAGCACCGGGCACACCAACGAAGAAACGACCATGAAGTCCAGTTAGAACTTAATATGGAACGCCTTGGGAGTAAAATTCTAGAATTCCACAAGGTTTCCAAAGCGTTTAAAGACAAAACCATTCTTAACAGTTTCGATTACACGTTTAAAAAAGGAGAACGCGTTGGTATCATTGGAAAAAATGGTACTGGTAAAACCACCTTTTTAAATATTTTAACCCATACCGACCAACCAGATTCTGGAAAAGTGGTTAAAGGGGATACCGTAAAGTTTGGTTATTACACACAAGATGGTATTACTATAAAACCTGAGCAAAAGGTTATTGATGTAATTAAAGAGTTTGGGGATTACATTCCACTTAAAAAAGGGCGTCAAATTTCTGCACAACAACTACTAGAACGTTTTTTATTTAGCAGAAAAAAGCAATATGATTTTGTTGAAAAACTAAGTGGTGGCGAGCGTAAGCGCCTGTATTTATGTACTGTATTAATTCAGAATCCAAACTTCTTAATTCTAGATGAGCCTACAAACGACTTAGATATTGTAACCTTAAATGTTTTAGAAAGTTTTTTACTAGATTTTCCTGGATGCATTATTGTCGTATCTCACGACCGTTATTTTATGGATAAAGTTGTCGATCACTTATTTATTTTTCAAGGCGAAGGTATAATTGAAGATTTCCCTGGAAATTATAGTGATTATCGCGTTTATGAAGATAGTCAACCTGTTATTTCAACTACCTCGGAAGACAAAAAAGACAAACAGTCTTGGAAACAGAATGAAGCCTCTAAGCTCTCATACAACGAAGAAAAAGAATTGAAGAATATAGAGAGTAAACTGAATGCTTTGACTTACGACAAGAAAGAACTCGAGTCTAAATTTAATAATCCAGATTTATCTCAAGAAGACATAAACAAACTTTCTGAAGAACTACAAGCTATAATTGTAACGATTGATACTAAAGAAGCACGTTGGTTTGAGTTATCGTCTAAGTTGGAAGAATGACTTCTCGATACAATGCTCCTGCGTCGCATCACTCGAAGTGACAGCATAGATTCTTGTCACTTAATTAATAGTTAATGTCAGTTCGAGTGAAATTCTGAGGTAGGAAGAATTTAGTATCGAGAACCTAATGAAAGGATTTTAAAAATGAAAATATATTACGTTTACATTCTTAAATGCTCAGATAAAACTTATTACACAGGTATCACATATAATTTAACTAAGCGCATAAAAGAACACAAAGCAGGAAAACACATAGACAGTTATACTTTTAAACGTAGACCCGTAACTTTAGAGTTTTATGCAGAATTCACTAATGTTGAACAAGCTATCGATACCGAAAAACAAATAAAAAAATGGTCGAGAGCAAAAAAGCAAGCGCTTATTAACGGTGATTTTGAAAAGCTACCTAACTTAGCTAAAAAGAAATTTAAATAATCATAATGTTCTCGATACAATGCTCCTGCGTCGCATCACTCGAACAGACAGTTCGTTAAAAAAATTGTCGTTCAACTGTCCAGGTAGTTCAGGACAAAATTACACGAAGTGCCATGAAAAGTTAGTTGTCAGTTCGAGTGAAATTCTGAGGCACTAAGAATTTAGTATCGAGAACCAAAAATATCGAGAACCAAAAGTATCGAGAACAAATCAAAATAATGTTTTACCAAATAAAACAATACATAAAATTCCTTTTCAAATCAACCAACCAACATGGAGTGCACTCCCCTTTTGTTTATGCTTTGATAACTAAATGCCTTTATGACAACACGCACTACTCAGATTATAACAAGATTTTAAAGTACCGTAAATCATTACTTAAGAATAATGCTCGAATTAAAGTAACCGATTTAGGTGCAGGGTCTCATGTAATGAAACAACAAGACCGAAGCATATCTAATTTGGCGAAAAACGCAGGTACGACCAATAAAAGAGCACAACTTTTATACCGCCTTATCGCCTATTTTAAACCCACAAACATATTAGAATTAGGAACTTCATTAGGAATTGCAACGTACACCATGCGATTAGGAAATACTAAGTCTAATATCACCACCATAGAAGGCTGTCCTAATATTTCGGAATTTGCTTCAGAGCAATTTCTTAAATCTAAAATAAAGAATATTCATTTAATTAATGGTGATTTTAATAATGAAATTAAAGCGCTTACTTCCAATAAATATGACTTTATATTCTTTGATGGTAATCATCAAAAAGAGGCTACACTTCACTATTTTGAATCTTTATTAGAGACGGCAAATAACAATTCTGTTTGGATTTTCGATGACATCTACTGGTCGAAAGGAATGACAGAAGCTTGGGAGATCATAAAGCAGCACCCAAAAGTAACCGTGACTGTTGACGTCTTTAATTGGGGAATTGTATTTTTTAGAAAAGAACAGGAGAAGGAGCATTTTGTTATTAGGGTTTAGTTGTCATTCTGAGGGAGGCACGACCGTAAGAATCTGTTTAATGAAATAAACAAACTTTATCAATAAATTCTGTAAAGAAGAAGATTGCTACGTCACTTCGTTCCTCACAATGACATTATGTTTATTATCTTCCGTCATTCTGAGGGAGGAACGACCGTAAGAATCTGTTTAATGAATAGAATTAAATTTCATTTATGAAACAATCATACGTTTACATTTTAACAAATAAGAACAATACCGTTTTGTACACAGGGGTTACTAGTGATTTAACAAAGCGTATATATCAGCATAAATCAAAAACCTTTAAAGGTTTTGCAGCTAAATACAACTGTGAAAAGCTAATCTATATTGAAACCCTAGACTCAATTGAAATGGCCATTGAAAGAGAAAAACAAATTAAAAATTACAAACGCTATAAAAAGCTTAACTTAATTGAGCAAGATAACCCAGAATGGAAAGATTTGTCTGATGGGTGGTTATTTTATTTTAATTAGCACCTAATTTGATGAGATTGTTACGTCATTCTGAGGGAGGCACGACCGTAAGAATCTGTTTAATGAAATAAACAAACTTTATCAATAAGTTCTGTAAAGAAGAGATTGCTACGTCACTTTGTTCCTCACAATGACGTTATGTTTATTATCTTTCGTCATTCTGAGGGAGGCACGACCGTAAGAATCTGTTTAATGAAATAAACAAACTTTATCAATAAGTTCTGTAAAGAAGAGATTGCTACGTCACTTTGTTCCTCACAATGACGTTATGTTTATTATCTTTCGTCATTCTGATGGAGGCACGACTAAAGAATCTACTTAATTAAATAGACAAACTTTATCAACAAGTTCTGTAAAGAAGGAGATTGCTACCTCACTTCGTTCTTTACAATGACGATTTATAAATTGTCATTTCTCACCTTGAAAAGAAGATTAAATGACTGTGAGATTCTTCGATGTACTCTGAATGACAAAAAACACTTTGAATTAAAATTCATAACAAAATGTTTTACTTTTAATTATTAACTTTGAGCTATGAAAATCTACACAAAAACAGGGGATAAAGGCACAACTGCTTTATTTGGCGGCACAAGAGTGCCGAAACATCATATAAGAATTGAAAGCTACGGAACTGTAGATGAGCTAAATTCTCATCTAGGATTGATTCGCGATCAAGATATACATCAAGATTATAAAGATTTAATAATGCGAATTCAAGATAGACTCTTTACTGTAGGAGCTATTTTAGCAACAGATCCTGAAAAAGCCATTTTAAAAAATGGGAAAGAACGCCTAAATATTCAGAAAATAACTACTGAAGATATAGAACGTCTCGAAAAAGAAATGGATAAAATGAATGATGCTTTGCCTCCTATGACTCATTTTGTGCTTCCTGGAGGGCATCAAACGGTGTCATTCTGTCACATTGCACGTTGCGTCTGTAGACGTGCAGAGCGATTAGCTTCGGCATTAAATGAAATTGAACCATTTGAATCGAACGCCTTAACCTATCTAAACCGCCTTTCTGACTACCTTTTTGTGTTGGCACGAAAGTTGTCCAGTGACTTACAAGCAAATGAAGTTAAATGGATTCCTGAAAAAATATAAACTCTTCAGAATTTTAATTAACAACTGTAATTATTAACATCGCAGAAATAATTTGCAAGAATTTAGATTACAAAGAAATACGTTCTTTTAATTTTTGATTAAATGAGATTAAAAACCTATTGAATAATTTGAGATATATTCATTAAGGTTTTAAGCGAAAGCGAAGCAATTGATATTCTAAAAAATCTTTTAATTTTTTATTTAAAAGAATTAAAAATTAAAAGAATATGAAATAATTCATTTTTTTCTTGTGTGTTTAAACTAAAAAATTATTTTTGCAAAAAATTAAACGCATAAAGCATGTATTGGACTTTAGAATTAGCATCTTATTTAAGTGATGCACCATGGCCAGCAACAAAAGACGAATTAATAGATTACGCTATTAGAACGGGTGCTCCTTTGGAGGTTGTTGAAAATTTACAATCTATAGAAGACGAAGGTGATTCGTATGATTCTATAGAAGAAATCTGGTCTGATTATCCAACTGACGAAGATTATCTTTGGAATGAAGATGAATATTAAATAAAAGCATAAAGAATAGTTAAAAAGTCTCAATTTGAGGCTTTTTTTTTATCCTAATCTTAGAGTCTGTTTAAGAATTTGTGATTAGAATTTTTATAGGCTATTTTTGAGGGAGTATGAGGCAAAATTTTTAAGCATAGCCGCAGCTACGGTTCAAAATTTTAACGAAATAACGCCCAAAAAAAGGCGCAAAAAAATAATTGACTAATTTTTAAACAGGCTCTTAATAAATAAGCCCAACAAAATGTATCTTTGAGTGCTTTAAAAAGCACTTAAGAATTAACGACATAACCTAGGTCAGTCCTAGTTAAATATAAAATATAGATATATGAGTTTTTTAGATTCAGTCCTAAAAGTTTTTGTAGGAGACAAATCAAAACAAGACGTCAAAGCTATTTCGCCACTAGTTGATGAAATAAAAACCTTTGAATCTGCCATTGAAGCCTTATCGCATGACGAATTAAGGGGAAAAACATTCGAATTTAAGGCTAAAATTGCCGAAGCTACAAAAGACATTAATGAGCAAATTTCTAATCTTTTAGAAGAAGCAGAAAACACAGAAGACATCGATAGGCGCGAGGATATTTATCAAGACATCGATAAACTTAGAGATGATATTTATGTGGTTACTGAAGATGTTTTAAAGACTATTCTACCTGAAGCGTTTGCGGTGGTTAAAGAAACAGCTAAACGTTTTGTAAACAACACTGAAATTAAGGTTAAGGCAAATGAGTTTGACCGAACCTTATCTGGCGATAAAACATATGTAACCCTTGATGGTGATAATGCTATATGGGCAAATTCTTGGGATGCCGCAGGAAAACCAATTACTTGGGACATGGTGCATTACGATGTTCAATTAATAGGTGGTATTGCATTGCATCAAGGTAAAATTGCCGAAATGCAAACTGGTGAAGGTAAAACCTTAGTAGCTACACTTCCAGTATATTTAAATGCATTAGCTGAAAAAGGTGTGCATCTAGTAACAGTTAACGACTACTTAGCAAAACGTGATAGCGCGTGGATGGCACCAATTTTTGAGTTTCACGGCATGAGTGTTGATTGTATAGATTACCATCAACCAAATTCCGATGCACGTAAAAAAGCCTATAACGCTGATATTACTTATGGAACTAATAACGAATTTGGATTCGATTATTTACGTGATAATATGGCGCATTCTCCAGACGACTTGGTACAACGCCCACATCATTATGCTATAGTCGATGAGGTCGATTCCGTATTGGTTGATGATGCACGAACACCGTTAATTATTTCTGGCCCTATTCCTAAAGGTGACCGTCATGAGTTTAATGAATTAAAACCAAAAGTTGAGGATATTGTTTCGGTGCAACGTAAATATTTAACTGGCGTTTTAGCCGAAGCTAAAAAACTAATTAAAGAGGGTGACGCTAAAGAAGGTGGTATCCAATTACTACGTGTATACCGCGGTATTCCTAAAAATAAAGCGCTAATCAAGTTTTTATCTGAAGAAGGTGTGAAGCAATTACTTCAGAAAACTGAAAACTTTTACATGCAGGACAATAACCGTGAGATGCCAAAGGTTGATGCCGAATTATACTATGTTATTGAAGAAAAAAACAATCAGATTGAATTAACCGATAAGGGTATTGAATATCTTTCTGGAAAAGACAATCCGAACTTTTTCGTAATGCCGGAAATAGGTTTAGAAGTTGCGAAGATTGAAAATCAAGGCCTTTCTGTTGAAGATGAAGCGAATTTAAAAGAAGAGTTGTTTAAAGAGTTTGGTGTAAAATCAGAACGTATTCATACACTTAATCAGCTTTTAAAAGCTTATGCTTTGTTTGAAAAAGACACCCAATATGTGGTAATGGAAAACAAAGTAATGATTGTTGATGAGCAAACTGGTCGTATTATGGATGGGCGTCGTTATTCTGACGGGCTCCACCAAGCGATTGAAGCGAAAGAAAATGTAAAAATTGAAGACGCGACCCAAACTTTTGCGACTGTAACACTCCAAAATTACTTTAGAATGTACCGCAAACTTTCTGGTATGACAGGTACTGCGGTAACAGAAGCCGGTGAGTTTTGGGAAATATATAAGCTAGATGTGGTTGAAATTCCAACCAATCGCCCTATAGCTCGTGATGATAAAGAAGATTTAGTTTATAAAACGAAGCGTGAAAAATACAATGCGGTTATTGATGATGTTACAAATTTATCGCAAGCTGGACGCCCAGTATTAATTGGTACGACTTCGGTAGAGATTTCTGAGTTGCTCGGTAAAATGCTAAGTATTCGTAAAATACCTCACAACGTATTAAATGCTAAGCAGCATAAAAAGGAAGCTGAAATTGTAGACCAAGCGGGCAAAAATGGACAAGTTACTATTGCTACCAATATGGCTGGTCGTGGTACCGATATTAAATTAAGTGACGAAGTGAAAGCCGCTGGTGGTTTAGCCATTGTAGGAACAGAACGTCATGATTCGCGTCGTGTAGACAGACAGTTACGTGGTCGTGCAGGTCGTCAAGGAGATCCAGGAAGCTCACAATTTTACGTTTCCCTTGAAGATAACTTGATGCGTTTATTTGGTTCTGAGCGTATTGCAAAAATGATGGATAAAATGGGATTAAAAGAAGGCGAAGTAATTCAGCATTCTATGATTTCAAAATCTATTGAGCGTGCACAGAAAAAAGTTGAAGAAAACCAGTTTGGTGTTCGTAAGCGATTGTTAGAATATGATGATGTCATGAACGCACAGCGTGAAGTGGTTTATAAACGTCGATATAATGCCCTAAACGGAGAACGTCTTCGTGTGGATTTAGCAAATATGATTTTCGACACTTCGGAAGGTATTGCAGAAACTAATAAAGCCGCTAACGATTATAAGAACTTTGAGTTTGAATTGATTCGTTATTTCTCAATGAGTTCTCCTGTTACCGAAGAAGAATTCGGAAAGCTATCAGAACAAGAAATAACTTCGAAAATATACAAAGCAGCTTTTGAGCATTACAGAGAAAAAATGGCCCGTAATGCTGACATTGCTTTCCCTGTTATTAAGAATGTATATGAAACGCAGCGCGATAAATTCAAACGAATAGTTGTTCCTTTTACCGATGGTGTTAAGAGCTTAAATGTAGTTACAGATCTTGAAAAAGCTTATGAAACAAATGGTAAACAATTAATTACCGATTTCGAAAAGAACATTACACTCGCCATTATTGACGATGCGTGGAAAACGCATTTACGTAAAATGGATGAATTAAAACAGTCGGTGCAATTAGCGGTTCATGAGCAAAAAGATCCGCTTCTAATATATAAATTCGAAGCTTTTGAGTTATTTAAAAGCATGATTGATCAAGTGAATAAGGATGTGATTTCCTTCTTATTTAAAGGAGAATTGCCTCAGGAAACACAAGATACCATTCAAGAAGCCCGAGCTAGAAAGAAGGAGAAGCTTAACGTACAAAAAGACGAAATTCCAAATTTAGATGAACGTTCGGCTCAAAACCGAGCCGCTGGTAATACACAACGCAATCAGGAAGTAGTTGAAACCATTGTTCGCGATAGACCGAAAATTGGACGTAACGACCGTGTTACTATTAAACACGTTATGAATGGCGAAAACAAAACTGTTAAGTATAAACAAGCAGAACCATTAATTGCGAAAGGTGAATGGGTTTTGGTTGAAGATTAACCCATAGCTGTAAAGCAGTAAAGCAGTAAAGCAGTAAATATAATAATTTTAAAGTCCCGATAGTTTTTAAAGCTAACGGGATTTTTTGTTATTATTACTAAATGGGTAGAAATTGTAATATATTTAGAACTAATAATATTTCTAGCACATCGCAAACCTTACCTTTTAATTGATTTCTAGCATGATAGACTTTACTCTAATTACAGCAGTTCTAACAGGAATTATTATTTTACTCATACTTGTATTAAGATTAAAAATACAAGCTTTTATTGCCTTACTAATAGCCAGTATTTCAGTTGGAATTGTAGCCGGAATGCCACCACAAACGATTATTAGAACTATGCAAGAAGGGATGGGAAGCACACTTGGTTTTGTTGCATTAGTTGTAGGCTTAGGCGCCATGTTTGGCGCTATATTAGAGCATTCTGGGGGTGCCGAAGCACTAGCCAATTATTTGTTAAACAAGTTTGGAGAAAAACGTGCATCTTGGGCATTAATGCTCACAGGCTTTTTTGTAGCAATTCCAGTTTTTTTTGATGTGGCATTTATCATATTAGTACCACTTATATATTCTTTACAGAGAAAAACAAAAAAATCACTTCTACTTTATGCTATTCCATTATTGGCAGGATTAGCAATAACACATTCATTTATTCCTCCAACGCCTGGACCAGTAGCAGTGGCCGATATATTAAATGCCGATTTAGGATGGGTAATATTATTTGGTTTCATTGTAGGCATACCGACCGCTATTGTAAGTGGCCCCATATTTGCAAAATATATTTCTAATAAAATTTATATTGAAGCACCAAAATTGAATCCAGAATCTACCAAAGCAGCTAGTTATCCTGCAGTTGGATTAATACTTTCTATTATTGGGATTCCTATTGTATTAATAGTTGGAAACACATTACTTAATAGTCCTTTACTAGATAGTTTTAATATTTCTGAAAAAGTAAAATTATGGCTAAAAATGGTTGGTCACCCATTTACTGCATTGATAATAGCTAATATGGTTGCCTGGTATGTCTTAGGAATTCGCAGAAAAACTACTAAGACTATTTTATTGAATATATCGACAGCATCCATGGCTCCGGCCGGAATTATTATATTACTAACTGGAGCGGGTGGCGTTTTTAAACAAATGCTTGTGAACACCAAAACAGGTGAAATGTTGGCCACATATTTTGCTGATAAAGGTATAAGTATTCTAGTCTTCGCTTTTTTGGCCGCTGTTCTTGTTCGAGTTCTACAAGGATCTGCAACTGTTGCAATGATTACAGCTGCGGGACTTACTGCACCTTTACTATTAACCGATGTTACCGAAATTGATCGTGCTCTCTTAGTCATTGCAATTGCATCTGGAGCATCAATAATGTCTCATGTAAACGATAGCGGATTTTGGCTTGTAAGTAAATATTTAGGTCTAACTGAAAAACAAACTTTTAAAAGTTGGACCGTAATGACTACTATTTTAGCTTTAGTAGGTTTTTGTTCTGTATTTGTTATATCTCTTTTCTTCTGACTATTAATTCTTTAAAAATTTAAAACCAAATTCAAACCATTCACTTAATAGTAGAATTCAATTTTACATAAGTGTATTAAGGTCATTACTTACACATGATAGATTAAAAGGTCATCGCGCTTTTATTAAATTTAATTCTTCTCACTTTATAATAAGATTCGTAATTATTTAGCAACATCTACTATAATGTATGCTCTAAATCTATTGAATATTTTTCATCAATAAGCTATTATACCTAAATAAATCTCAATAATTATTGAATATAATTACACTAATTAATAATATGACAAAAGTCATTTTAATATGGATTATTAAGATTGACCTTTGTATAAATAAAAATAAGATCATGAAAATGCTTTTAAAACGCAACATCATAATACAGCTATTTGTTATAGGATTTTTATTTCAAACTAGCAGTGCTCAAAATTTTGAACTAGTTCCAGAAGAATCCAAACTAATTATAAACGGTACCTCTAATCTACATGATTGGACTATTACTTCTAATTCATGTAGAGGTACTATAACTTTTAATGATATAGATAAATGTTCGATTAATAGTTTAAAATTTGAAGTACCTCCAATCTCTTTAAAGAGTGGTAAAAAAGGAATGGATAAAAACACTTACAAGGCATTAAAAACAGATGAATTTAAAAATATAAAGTTTCTATTAACAGAAGTTACAACTTTAAATAATAGCGACCCAAACAATTATAGTATAGAGGTTAAAGGAGATTTATCCATCATGGAAAACACTAAAAAAATCTTATTGAAGAATAATATTCTATTAAACAATGACCATGTATGCATTGAAGGTTCTAAAAAGATAAAGATGACAGATTTTGGTGTTGAACCACCAAAAGCTCTTTTCGGAACAATTACTACTGGCGATGAAATTACAATTGATTACAAATTAAATTTTAAAACTATATAACAACCACAATTAATTCAAATACTATGAAAACAATGTATAAAAATGCGTTAATCGCAATTATTTTAATGGTGAGTTTCACCATGAATGCTCAAAATAGGCAATTAGATAATTTTAGATCACCTGACAAAAACGGCATTAACGTTTTTGAAACCCCAAAAGACACAGTAAGCACATTTGAAAATGTAAAAGTACGTGTTGGTGGGTCATCAACCCTTCAATATCAAGCATTGGATCACGAAAACTCTGGCGCTGTGGAATTAGCAAATATTGGTGCTAACTTTAATTTAGCAACTGCTAATTTAGATTTAGATGTTGCTTTGGCAAAAGGTGTTCGTATGCACTTACGTACTTATTTATCATCCCGTCACCATCCAGAACCTTATGTAAAGGGTGGCTATTTTCAAATTGATAATTTAGACTTTATTAGCGAGGGTTTTTTAGAGAATTTCATGAAACATGCTACTCTAAAAATCGGTCATATGGAAAACAACTATGGTGATGCCCATTTTAGGAGAACTGATAACTCTCAGGCAATTTATAATCCGTTTGTTGGCAACTTGATAATGGATGCGTTTACTACAGAAGTAGGTGCAGAATTATACTACTATGGAGACAGTGGTTTTTTTGGAATGTTAGGTATCGCTAACGGCAAATTAAACCAATCAACAGAAGACCCATTAAGGAGAGGAACAACTGACTACACAAGCGATTTAACTGGTGGTGCTTCTCTTTTAGCAAAACTAGGTTACGATAAGCAATTTAATGAAGAATTCAGATTCCGATTGACTGGTTCTATATATAACACGGGATTTACTCCAAACTTATATCTATATTCTGCAGACAGGACTGGCTCAAGATATTACCACGTAATGGAACCTGTAGCATCATCTGGTTTTAGATCAGGAAGATTTAGTCCTGACATCAGAAATAGTGTTACTGCTATTATGATAAACCCATTCTTTAAGTATGGAGGCTTGGAGTTTTTCGGAACTGTTGAAACTGTATCTGGTAAATCGACTGGAGATTCAGATACTAGAGCAACAACCCAAGTTGCAGGTGAACTAATTTACAGGTTTGGTGAATCAGAAAATTTCTACTTAGGATCTAGATATAATAATGTAAACTCAGAACAAGCTTCTGGTAACGATGTAAGTATAAATAGATTTCAACTCGGCGCTGGTTGGTTTATGACTAAGAACATACTCCTCAAGGCTGAATATATGAGTCAAAGTTATAATGACTTTTCAGGAATCTTAGAGGATGGTAAGTTCAATGGCCTTATGGTTGAAGCTGTTATAAGTTTCTAAGGTAATTTATATTACTTTTGATTAAGTCTTGGTGTGAAAAAAATGACTCTAATATTTTAATTTACACCAAGGCTTATCCCTATAAATAAAATAAAATGAACAGATTTTTTGCATATATAATGATACTGCTAATGTTTAGCTTTAATGATTATTCAGACATTAGAGAAACTTTCGTGGTTATTACGCCTTCTAGTAAAGTAGAAATAAAGGGGAAGACAAATATTAACAAGTTTAATTGCTATTTTGATTGTTCAAACATTAAGAATCCCATCCCAATTAGCTACCAATTTAATGACACAAATATGTTATTTCATAATACTAAATTGATATTACAAAACTCTTGTTTTGATTGCAGAAATAACGGAATGAACAAGGATTTTTATAACTTACTTAATTCTGATATACATCCTTCAATTATGATGGAGTTAGTATCTGTTAAAAAACAGGACCTAAATACAAATTTTAATGCCCTTGTAAATATTGAATTATCAGGTGTTAAAAAATCTTATTACATACCAGTTATAATAGAAAAAAATGAGTCGATTTCCATTAGTGGCTCGATTAAATTAAATATATGTGATTTTAATTTAGACCCACCGACCAAAGCATTAGGTTTAATAGTAGTAAATGAAGAAATAGAAATTATGCTACAATTGGAGGTCAAAGAACAAATAAATTAGTGCCTTAAATATTTAATCTCTTATAAAGCTCAAACAGAAAGCCTTCAATTACTATTAATTATTAGTTTTACTACATTCGTTCGGGAACCTCAATCCCTAAAACATTAAAAGCATTCTTAATAGTTAAAGCTACTTTATTAGAAAGTTCTATTCTAAATATCTTTTCATTTTCAGAATCTGCGCCTAAAATGGATACGTTCTGATAAAACGAATTAAATTCTTTAACTAAATCGTATGTGTAATTAGCAATTATCGCTGGACTATGTTGTGCTGCAGCGTTTTGTATAACTTCTGGAAAAAACTGTAATTGCTTTATAAGTTCACGCTCTTTAATATGCAGAGACATTTCGGTCACGCTGAATGTGGCATTAGAATCTAAATTGGCCTTTCTTAGAATAGACTGAATTCTAGCGTAAGTATATTGAATAAAAGGCCCTGTATTCCCTTGAAAATCAATAGACTCTTTTGGATTAAACAAAATACGCTTCTTTGGGTCTACTTTTAAAATGTAATACTTTAAGGCCCCTAAGCCAATTGTTTTATATAATGCTTGTTTTTCTTCACCGCTATATCCCTCAAGTTTTCCTAATTCTTCCGAAATCTCTTCAGCAGTTTTAGCCATCTCATCAATTAAATCGTCTGCATCAACAACGGTTCCTTCTCGGCTTTTCATTTTTCCGCTAGGTAAATCTACCATCCCATAACTTAAATGATACAAGTTTTTAGCCCATTCGAAACCTAGTTTTTTAAGAATTAAAAACAATACTTTAAAGTGATAGTCCTGCTCATTTCCAACGGTATAGACCATACCTCCTACATCTGGAAAATCTTTAATTCGTTGAATGGCTGTCCCAATATCTTGAGTCATATATACTGCTGTACCATCGGAACGCTGCACAATTTTTTTATCGAGACCATCTTCAGTTAAATCGCACCAAATAGAGCCATCGGCTTCTTTTACAAAAACACCTGATTTTAGACCTGCATCAACAAACTCTTTACCCAATAAATAGGTGTTACTTTCGTAGTACAAGGTATCAAAATCGACACCTAGGTTTTTATAAGTTTCATTAAAGCCTTCATATACCCAAGCATTCATTTTTTTCCAAAGTGCAACGACTTCATCATCTCCAGCCTCCCATTTACGAAGCATGTCTTGTGCTTCAACTAAAATTGGCGCATTTTTTTTCGCGGCATCTTCACCTTTTCCTTGGGCAATTAAACTTTGTATTTCCTTCTTATACTCCTGGTCAAACTTCACATAATAATTCCCAACTAGCTTATCTCCTTTTAAGCCAGTGTTTTTTGGAGTTTCTCCATTTCCAAAACGCTCCCAAGCTAACATACTTTTACAAATATGAATACCACGGTCGTTAATAATTTGCGTTTTATAAACTTTCTTGCCAGCTGCTTTTAAAATTTCGGCAACGCTATATCCTAGAAGATTATTTCTAACATGACCCAAATGCAATGGTTTATTGGTGTTAGGTGAGGAATACTCGACCATAACAGCCTTGTCCCCTTGTCTAGGTTTAACAAATCCGTAGTTATTATCGTCCTTTATAGAATTGAAGAAATTGATATAGTAGGTATCATCAATTTCGATATTTAAAAATCCTTTTACAGCATTAAATCCTTTAACCTCATCGACATTATCCACTAAATAATTACCAATGGCCTCACCCATTTGTAATGGATTTCCTTTGACATATCTTAGCATTGGAAAAATAACTACCGTAATATCACCTGCAAATTCCTTACGCGTTGCTTGAAATTCAACAGTTGAAATATCAACTTTATAATTCTCTAAAACAGCTTGCTTTACTTGATAATTTATAGTCTCTTGAAGGCTCATTAACAGTCACTTTTTACGTGTGCAAATATAGAATATTTATTACTTTATAGCTTTCAAATGATTGCTAAAAGAAGATCAAGAATTTATTTCAAAAAATAAAATGGTCAGCAATTAACCAAAAAAGCTAAAATTCTATCTTTGAAGCACTTATGATTGAAGAAATATTAGCACCTTTCGTAAGTAAAAGTGTTGTTTTTCCATGATTTATGCCGTTAATCTATTCATCGGTTTTTCGCTAAAATTTCATGCTCATTTCATCTAATTTATTGGTAGTAAAACCTAGAAATTAGTTTTTAATAGAGGTTTTCGACACTTTTGTTAAAGCTATTAATCAATCTGATAAGTTTATATCATTTTTTTAGGCTAACTATCAAATACATTTAAACATAAAATAGAGTTTTATTATTCCCTCAATAAAGACCTCTATATATAACTACTCATTAAAAACTTTTGGTTATATATCATAAATTGTATGAATAAAATAATTACGTTAGGTCTATTATTTACTTTCTTCTTAGGGTTCTCTCAAACCCAAGACATAGATAGCCTAACCATACAATTAGCCTTTCAAAAACAAGATACTTTAAAAGCAGACACTTCCTTAAAACTTATTAAGTCACTCTACGATGCAAGCGATTATAATAGAGCTTTAAAATATATTCTTGAAAGTGAAAAACTTGCGACCGAATTAAATTACAATCAGGGTCTTGCTGAAATTAACTATTACAAAGGGTTAATTTATACTCAAAAAGATGATTACATAAATGCTATAAGTAGTTATTCCAAATCAAAATCACTTTTTATCCTAATACAAGACACCCTTGGTATTGCTAGAGTGAATAATAGCATAGGGGTAATTGAAATAAAACGTGGTAATTATGCTAAGGGATTACAACACGCTTTATCTGCTATAAATATTTTAGAAAAACGTGATTTAAAAAACGAACTTAATTTAGCATACAGTAATCTTGCTGAAGCATATTTTAGTATTAAAGCTTACGATAAAGCGACAGAGTATTACTTGAAAGCTCTGAATATTCAGGAAATTTTGAATGACACTAAAGGTGTTAACGAATCTAACAGTCAATTGGCGAGGTTGTATTCAATGAATAAAGAGCATAGAAAAGCTATTGAATATTATACAAAGGTTTTAAATGCGAACCAATCTAACGATTCAATAAGAGGCCATATATCAGCTAAATTAGGTGGAGAGTATTTGCAGTTCAATGACTTTAAAAATGCTTCAAAATATCTATTAGAAGGGCTAAATATAAACCGCCAAACTAAGAATGATGCGGGTTTATTGACCTCATTAAATAATCTAGGCGCTTTAAATTTACAACAAAAACGCTTAATTCTAGCCGAAAGACAATTGTTAGAAGCGGGTGTTATTGCTAAGCGAATTGACAACAAACAAGAGCTATTAATCTACTACGGCTTAATGAAAACTTTAGATTCTACTAAAAGAAGGTTTGATCGTGCTTTTGTTTGGCAAAGAGAATATTACGACTTAAAAAACAAGTTGAACACCAATACAGCTGCTGTTAATGTAATACCTGATATGGATTTAGAATCGGATTTAAGTATTACAAAAACGAGTACTTCCAACAACTTGTCTGCAGCAAATAATCAAGAAATTTCTGAGAGTCAAGAAAAAATGAAACGCTTTAAATTGTTGTTTTATATTCTATTGGCTGCATTGATTCTGATGGGTGTTTTCTTAGCATTAATTTATTCTAAACGTAACGACAATGTTAAGTATGTACAAGAATTAGAAGAAAAGAATTTAAAAATTGAATTGCAAAATGTAGCTTTTGCTGAACAAACCAAACATTTAGAGAATGTAAATGAAGTAAAAGACAAATTATTTTCCATTATATCTCATGACCTAAAAGATTCGCTGTCATCAATTAATGGATTTATTAATTTGCTTAAAGATGGAAGCCTATCAAGAGAAGAGTTCGACAATTTAATACCAGAACTTAGCGAGAATGCAAACAATGCATCATTGTTATTATTTAACCTATTGAATTGGTCTAAATCTCAAATGCAATCCTTAGAGCCTAAACCAAGTTTATTTGATATTCAAGATGTTTTTGAAGACAAAGTAAAACTTGTAGAACAGCGCATGGAAAGCAAAGGCATTAATTTAGTAGATCACTCCTTACGTGATTTTGCTTATGCCGATAAAAGTATGATTGAAATTGTAGTGCAAAATCTACTTGCCAATGCACTGAAATTCTGTAATGCAGGCGATACAATTACGGTCTCAAATCATATTAGTAACGGTCATTGCATTTTAAGTGTTGCAGACACAGGTGTAGGTATTTCAAAAGAAAATATTGGTAAACTTTTTAAGAGTAGTTCTTTTACAACCACTGGAACAAATAATGAAAAAGGCACTGGTTTAGGCTTATCAATTTGCAAAGAACTTGTCGAACTTAACAAAGGAAAAATCTGGGTTGAAAGTACCTTAAATGTTGGTAGTACATTTTATGTGCAATTGCCAAAACAGAAGCCAGAAATATAAATTTAAGCTTTAGGCAAAAACACCTCTGCCATCATACATCGAGCACTACCGCCACCACAGGCTTCAATGGTATCTAATGAACTTGACAGAATATTAGTGTGTTCCTTAAGTGTTTTTATTTGGTTTGTAGTAAGTGAATCGTAAGCAGCTTGACTCATAATTAAATAAAGTTCATCATTTGCTCCTTTTACCTGCAACATGTTTCCCGCAAAATTATTCACCTGACTCTCAGTTATAGTTATAATCTCCTTACCATCTTCCTTTAAATGTTTAATCACATTTTTACGTTCCTTTTTATCGTCAATACTACTCAAACAAATTACAGCAAAAGTTTCACCAATACACATCATCACATTGGTATGATAAATAGCTTGGCGTTCCCCATTAATGGTTTGATTAGAGGTAAACACAATTGGGAAGAACTCAAAGTCCTCACAAAATTCAATAAACAGATCTTCATTTGCTCTAGGTGATAATGCGCAATAAGCCTTCCTATTTACACGGTCGAGTATAACGCTTCCAGTTCCTTCGAGAAATACCTCTTCCTTTTCTGCATCGGTGTAATCAACTATTCTATTAATAACAAAGCCTTTTTCCTCCAGGGTTTCTAATATATCTTCCCGTCTTTCTAAACGTCTATTTTCGGCAAACATAGAATACAATCCAACATCGCCATTTTCATGAAAAGACACCCAGTTATTAGGGAAAATAGAATCTGGGGTATCTGTTTCTTTCGTATCGTCTACAACAACGACATTAACACCTATACCTCTAAGCTTTTCTACATAATCATCAAATTCCTTTTGTGCTTTAGCATTAACAGTTTCAGGTAACATATTATCCAAAACTTTTTGGTAATAATTATTTACAGCAGTTTGCTCGTTCATCCTGAAACCTATGGGACGAATCATCAATATGTTATTTGTAGTTTGTTGCATTTTAATCTCTTATTAGTGGCATTGTGGTACAGCGCAATAACCCTTCTTGCTTTCCTATTTCGGCATAAGGGACTTCTTCTACTGTAAAACCTTGTTCACGAAGCCATGTATTCAATCGGGTGAAATTTTTTTCTGAAATAACGACATCATCAGAAATTGAAAAAACATTGCTATACATTTGATACATTTCTTCTTTCGAAATTTCAAACACATTGTCTTTTCCAAAGAATTCAACTAGCCAATCATATTCATGTTGAACTAAAAAGCCGTTTTTATGAATAATCGCCTTACCCTTACCCAATGGATTAAAACAACAGTCTAAATGTAAAGCATTTTCTTTAGGATTGGTATTTGATTTTCTGAGTTCGAATGACTTAACTATTTTGTTTGGAAAAAGTTCTTGAAGCGCCATAACAGCATCTATATTAGTTCGTGCTGTAATTAATTCTGGATAATCTGCACCAGAATAGGTGCCAACAAAAATATAATCGTTCCAAGGCATAACATCACCTCCTTCGACATGACATTCTTCAGGAAGAATTACTCTATTTTCTTCGGCAACCTGCTTCCATATATAATCTATTGCTTCGACTTCTTCCTCTCGATGTGGCAATATATTAGCCTCAATAATTTTATCTTCTATAACAAACGCAATATCCCTTGAGAATATCTGATTACAATTTTTTATAACCTCTGGTCTATAGACTTTAATATCGTATTTCTTGAAAACAGCTTCAACAGCATTCATTTCAAGGATCATATCTTCTTCTTTGGGATAAGTTCCAGCTTTTATATGCTCAATACTCTTAGGATCGTAACAGTCTTCAATTTTTGGAGTAGGTCCATTACTTTCTGCCGTACCCAAAACAACGGTTCTTAACCTTGAAGTTTCATTTTTTACATTTAATTTTAACATACACTAGAACTAAAATAATTAAGGATTCAAAGCTAACAATAATTAAGCAATTTTTGAATTATTCGTAAAAATATTGCTTAAAAAAAGAAAAGCTTCATGAAAAATTCACGAAGCTTAATAATATTGTAAAAAAAGACTATTGACTATCTGTTTTCAACAGACTTAAAAAGTCTTTCTTTTTCTCCTATATATAATTGTCTTGGTCTTCCAATTGGTTCCTTACGTAATCGCATTTCTCTCCATTGTGCAATCCAACCAGGTAAACGCCCTAAAGCAAACATTACTGTAAACATATCTGTAGGAATTCCCATAGCTCTATAAATTATACCTGAGTAAAAATCTACGTTAGGATACAATTTACGTTTAACAAAATACGGATCATTTAAAGCTTCTTGCTCTAGTCCTTTCGCTATTTCTAAAATTGGATCTTCTACACCTAAATCTGCAAGTACTTCGTCTGCTGCTTTTTTAATAATTTTAGCGCGAGGATCGAAATTTTTGTAAACACGATGACCGAAGCCCATTAATCTAAAAGGATCTTCTTTGTCTTTTGCTTTAGCCATATACTTTTTAGTATCGCCACCATCTTCTTTAATTGCTTCCAACATTTCTAGCACTGCTTGGTTTGCACCTCCATGCAAAGGTCCCCAAAGTGCTGAAATACCAGCTGATAATGATGCAAATAATCCTGCATGCGACGAACCAACAATTCTTACAGTAGAAGTTGAACAGTTTTGTTCATGATCAGCGTGAAGTATTAATAACTTATCTAAAGCATCTACAACTATTCTATTTTGTACATATTCCTCGTTAGGTTGTTTAAACATCATTTTTAAAACATTTTCAACATAACCCAGAGAATTAGAGCCATAATCTAAAGGAAGCCCTTGCTTTTTACGCATGGTCCAAGCTACTAATACAGGAAACTTACCAAGTATTTTAACAACAGAATTATACATATCATCTTCAGAGTTTACATTTACCGAAGATGGATTAAAAGCAGTTAAAGCACTTGTAAGTGATGATAACACGCCCATTGGATGTGCCGACTTAGGAAAGGCGTCAATAATCTTTCTAATATCATCATCTACAATCGATTTTGATTTAATGTCCGCATGAAATTTATCGTGTTGCTCCTTTGTAGGTAGTTCTCCAAAGATTAAAAGAAAAGCCACTTCCAAGAAATCGGCTTTTTCGGCCAATTCCTCGATAGAGTAACCTCTATATCTTAAAATTCCTTTTTCACCATCCAAAAACGTCACACCACTCTCACAAGAACCTGTGTTCTTGTATCCTGGATCTAAGGTTATATAACCTCCAGTGGCAGCTCTTAGGCTTTTAATATCAATTCCAACTTCATTTTCGGTTCCTTCAACTAAAGGAAATTCATGTTTTTGACCATCTATTTCTATGGTAGCAGTATTTGCCATAAGTACACGTTAATTTAAATTATTTAAGCGGAACGCTAATTTACGAAATATCCCCTTATTTTTAAAGCTAACTGGTAATGTTTTAATCAATTTAAATATTATTAAAATTGATGCTAAATAAAAAAAGCGATTGTTAAAAATAACAATCGCTTTTTGAATATAATTTAAGGCTATTATTTGATTTTAAATGCTTTTTCTTGTGGAAAATAAGCAACTTCTCCAAGTTCTTCTTCAATACGTAATAATTGATTGTACTTTGCCATACGATCACTACGCGATGCTGAACCTGTTTTAATTTGACCTGTATTTAATGCTACCGCTAAATCTGCAATAGTATTATCTTCAGTTTCTCCAGAACGGTGAGACATTACAGACGTATAACCCGCATTATGCGCCATATTTACAGCTGCAATTGTTTCGGTTAAAGTCCCTATTTGGTTTACTTTAATAAGAATTGAATTAGCAATACCTTCATCAATACCTCTTGATAAACGCTCTACATTCGTTACGAATAAATCATCACCAACTAATTGTACTTTATCTCCAACTAATTCAGTTAAGTATTTCCATCCATCCCAATCGTTTTCGTCCATCCCATCTTCAATAGAAATAATTGGATATTTAGATGCTAATTCAGCTAAATATTCAGCTTGTTCTTTAGATGTTCTAATAACACCTGAATCGCCTTCAAATTTCTTATAATCGTATTTACCATCAACAAAAAATTCAGCGGATGCACAATCTAGAGCAATTTTAACTTCGTCTCCAAATTTATAACCAGCGTTTTCAACAGCTTTTGCTATAGTATCTAAAGCATCTTCTGTCCCTCCAGCCAAATTAGGTGCAAATCCACCTTCATCACCAACAGCAGTACTTAAATTTCTATCGTGTAATACTTTTTTTAGATTATGGAAAATCTCTGTTCCCATTTGCATAGCATGTGTAAAGTTTTTAGCTTTTACAGGCATAATCATAAACTCTTGAAACGCGATAGGTGCATCACTATGAGAACCACCGTTGATTATATTCATCATTGGTAACGGTAAAGTATTTGCAGAAACGCCTCCTACATAACGATATAAAGGTAATCCAAGCTCTCCAGCCGCCGCTTTAGCAACTGCTAAAGAAACACCCAAAATAGCATTAGCCCCTAATTTAGATTTATTTTTTGTGCCATCTAAATCAATCATGATTTGATCGATTAAGTTTTGTTCTAATACAGAAACACCAAGTAATTCTTGAGCAATGATAGAATTTACATTATCTACGGCTTTTAAAACACCTTTACCCATATATGCTTTACCACCATCACGTAATTCAACAGCTTCATGCTCACCGGTTGATGCTCCAGATGGTACTGCAGCTCTTCCTAATATGTCATTTTCTGTTACAACATCAACTTCTACTGTGGGGTTTCCTCTTGAATCAAGAATTTGTCTTGCGTGGATATTAATTATAATACTCATAATTGGTTTATTTTTAATCGTTTAATACTTCAAATTTACGGCTAAATCTTATCTTTTTTTAGATGTTTTTAACAAAACAAGCAAAAAAACATCTATAACGTTTTAGTTAAATTCAGCCTATTTTAGAAGTTATTTGTTAGCTACTTCTAACTTGTTTTTTTTAATATTTTCAATGAATTGATCGAACAAATATTCAGAATCATGTGGACCAGGACTTGCTTCTGGATGATACTGAACTGAAAAACAATTTTTATTTTTCATGGCTAAACCAGCAACTGTATGATCATTTAAGTGTACATGTGTCACTTGTAAATCTTCATTTGCTTCTGCGGATTCTCTATTAACAGCAAAACCATGATTTTGAGAGGTTATTTCTCCTTTACCAGTTATCAAGTTTTTAACTGGATGGTTAATACCTCTGTGTCCATTATGCATTTTATAAGTGGAAACACCATTTGCCAAGGCAATTACTTGATGTCCTAGACATATACCGAATAATGGTAAATCTCTTTTTATAATTTCTTTTGCAACCTCCTGGGCTTCTACCAATGGCTCTGGATCTCCAGGTCCGTTAGACAAAAAATAACCATCTGGATTAAAAGCCTCTAAATCTTTAAATTTTGAATTGTATGGAAATACTTTTATGTAGGCTCCCCTTTTTGCAATATTGCGAAGAATATTCTTTTTGATACCAATATCTAATGCCGCAACTCTATAAGCTGCATTTTCTTCTCCAAAATAATATGGTTCTTTGGTTGACACCTTTGAAGCCAATTCTAAACCTTCCATATTCGGTACTTCAGCTAATTGCTTCTTTAAACCATCAATATTATCAACATCGGTTGAAATTACAGCATTCATAGCACCATTATCTCGAATATAACTTACTAATGCCCTTGTATCAACATCTGATATTGCTAAAAGATTATTTCTTTCAAGAAAATCTTCTAATGAACCTTCTGAATCTACTCTAGAATACTCATAGCTAAAGTTTTTTACTATAAGACCCGCTATCTTTATAGAATCTGATTCTACTTCATCTGCATTTGTTCCGTAATTACCAATATGAGCATTAGTGGCTACCATTAATTGTCCATAATATGATGGATCTGTGAAAATCTCTTGATACCCTGTCATGCCCGTATTAAAACAGACTTCGCCAAAAGCTGTACCTTGCTTATTTCCCACTGCCTTACCGTAAAAAATAGTACCATCTGCTAGTAGAATGATGGCATTTTGTCGTTTTTGATATTTCATTTATTCACTTAAATTCATAAGATTCCTGCCTACACAGGAATGAAGTTTTACAAAATTGCATAAAAAAAAGGATAAACTAAAATAGTTTATCCTTTATATTTAAATGCTTATTAACATTTATTCTTCTTCGTTAGATGCTTGAGTTTCAACTGGAGCAGTAGCAGGTTTAGAACCTCCTCTTCTACTTCTTCTAGTTGTTTTCTTTTCTTTCCTACCAGCATTATAGATTTCGTTGTAATCTACTAACTCAATCATTGCCATATCAGCATTATCACCAAGTCTGTTTCCTAATTTGATGATTCTAGTATAACCTCCCGGGCGATCAGCTACTTTTACTGCTACATCTCTAAATAATTCTATTACCGCATCTTTTTGCCTTAAAGTTGCCATAACGATACGTCTGTTATGAGTTGTATCTTCTTTAGATTTAGTAATCATTGGCTCAACAAATTGTTTTAAAGCTTTTGCTTTGGCAACTGTAGTGTTAATACGTTTGTGTTCAATTAATGAACAAGCCATATTAGCCAACATTGATTTTCTATGGGCAGTTTTTCTACCTAAATGGTTTACTTTTTTTCCGTGTCTCATGACATTTTAAATTTAATCATCATCTTGCTCAACCCACTATTGAGGAGCAAACTATGATGTATTAGTCTTTATCTAATTTATACTTTGTTAAATCCATTCCGAAATTTAAGCCTTTAACATTAACAAGCTCTTCAAGCTCAGTTAAAGATTTCTTACCGAAGTTACGGAACTTCATTAAATCATTTTTATTGAATGATACTAAGTCTCCTAAAGTATCTACCTCTGCAGCTTTTAAACAATTTAATGCACGAACAGATAAATCCATGTCAATTAATTTAGTTTTAAGCAACTGACGCATGTGTAATGATTCTTCATCATATGTTTCAGTTTGTGCAATTTCATCAGCTTCTAAAGTTATACGCTCATCTGAGAATAACATGAAGTGGTGAATTAAGGTTTTAGCTGCCTCTGTTAATGCGTCTTGAGGTGTAATAGAGCCATCTGTTATGATTTCAAAAACTAATTTTTCATAATCAGTTTTTTGCTCAACACGATAGTTTTCTATACTATACTTAACGTTTTTAATTGGTGTGTAAATAGAATCGGTAAAAATAGTTCCTATTGGTGCAGAAGCTTTTTTGTTTTCTTCAGCAGGTACATATCCTCTACCTTTTTCTATAGTGATTTCTATATTGAAATTTACTTTAGGGTCTAAATTACAGATTACTAATTCTGAATTTAAAACTTGGAATCCTGAGATAAACTTCTGAAAATCACCAGCTAATATTTGTTCTTGACCAGAAATTGATATAGAAATAGATTCGTTATCAATATCTTCAATTTGTCTTTTAAAACGTACTTGTTTTAAGTTTAAGATAATTTCGGTTACATCTTCCACTACTCCTGCAATTGCAGAAAATTCATGGTCTACACCTTCTATTCTAACCGATGTGATTGCAAATCCTTCTAATGAAGAAAGCAAAACTCTTCTTAATGCATTACCTACTGTTAATCCATAACCAGGCTCTAATGGTCTGAATTCGAATTTACCTTCGAAATCAGTAGAGTTAATCATGATTACTTTGTCGGGCTTCTGAAAATTAAATACTGCCATATTTTTCTTCGTTTTAATTGTTATTTAGTTGCGCGGTCTAAAAGTTTGAAGAAATACTTATAAACCCTTTGGCCAAATACCAATATGATTAATTTATTATTTAGAATATAATTCTACGATGAATTGTTCGTTTATATTTTCTGGAATTTGAATTCTTGCAGGAACAGAAACATAAGTTCCTTGTTTCGTGTCATCATTCCAAGTAATCCATTCATAAACATGACTTGAATTTGAAAGCGATCTTTCAATAGCTTCAAGTGATTTAGATTTTTCTCTAACTGCAACAATATCTCCTGCTTTTAATGAGTAAGAAGGAATATTTACTAATTCCCCGTTTACAGTGATATGTCTGTGAGATACTAATTGTCTAGCACCACTTCTTGTTGGAGCGATCCCCATTCTGAATACTACATTATCTAATCTAGACTCACAAAGCTGTAATAATACTTCACCAGTAATACCTTGTGCAGCTCTAGCTTTTTTAAATAATCCTCTAAATTGACGTTCTAAAATACCATAAGTATATTTAGCTTTTTGCTTTTCCATTAATTGGATAGCGTACTCAGATTTTTTTCCACGTCTTCTATTGTTTCCGTGTTGACCTGGAGGGTAATTTCTTTTTTCGAATGATTTATCATCTCCGAAGATAGCTTCGCCAAATTTACGAGCTATTTTAGTTTTAGGACCAGTATATCTTGCCATTTTAAATTTGTTTTTAAGAGTGATTATGAATTAAGGTCTTAATCTTATCCTTCGATAATCGTTGATCTCTTGTTGATACTTGTTATTATTAATTTATTTAAACTCTTCTACGCTTAGGAGGTCTACACCCATTGTGTGGCAATGGAGTAACATCGATAATCTCAGTTACTTCAATACCTGCATTGTGGATAGAACGGATAGCAGATTCTCTACCATTTCCCGGTCCTTTAACATAAACCTTTACTTTTTTCAATCCAGCTTCTTGAGCTACACCAGCAGCATCTTCAGCAGCTAATTGAGCAGCATAAGGCGTGTTTTTCTTAGAACCTCTAAATCCCATTTTACCAGCTGAAGACCATGAAATAACGTCTCCTTTTTTGTTGGTAAGTGAAATAATGATGTTATTGAAAGAAGCAGTAACATGTGCTTCTCCAACAGAGTCTACAATAACTTTACGTTTTTTAGTGCTTGTCTTTGCCATATTACTTATTATTTAGTTGCCTTTTTCTTGTTAGCAACTGTTTTTCTTCTACCTTTTCTTGTTCTAGAGTTGTTTTTAGTACGTTGCCCTCTTAAAGGAAGACCCGATCTATGACGAATTCCTCTGTAACATCCAATATCCATTAATCGCTTAATGTTTAATTGCGTTTCAGAACGTAATTCACCTTCGATAGTAAAAGAACCTACAGCTTCACGAATACCATTAATTTGGTCATCGGTCCAATCTTGAACTTTAATACTTTCGTCTACCTTAGCTACAGCTAAAATGTCTTTTGCTCTACTTCTACCTATTCCATAGATATAAGTTAAAGAGATTACTCCTCTTTTGTTTTTTGGTATGTCTACACCTGCAATTCTTGCCATAATTACCCTTGTCTTTGTTTAAATCTAGGATTCTTTTTGTTTATCACGTAAAGTCTACCTTTTCTACGCACGATTTTGCAATCGGCACTTCTTTTCTTTAATGATGCTCTTACTTTCATCGTATTCGTATTAGTATCTGTAAGTTATTCGAGCCTTAGTTAAATCGTAAGGACTCATTTCTAATTTCACTTTATCTCCTGGTAACAATTTAATGTAATGCATACGCATTTTACCAGAAATATGTGCTGTCACGATGTGACCATTTTCTAATTCCACACGAAACATAGCATTCGATAATGCTTCATTAATCGTTCCGTCTTGTTCTATTGCTGCTTGTTTTGCCATAGTATAAAATTAAGCTACTGCTTTTCTATTTTTACCAGTTTTCATCAAACCATCATAGTGTCTATTTAACAAGTATGAATTTACTTGTTGCATAGTATCAATCGCAACTCCAACCATAATTAATAATGAGGTTCCTCCGAAAAATAAAGCCCATCCCGCTTGAACGTTCATAAGCTTAACTATAAATGCTGGGAACACAGCTATCAATGCTAAGAATATAGAACCTGGTAAGGTTATTTGAGACATTATTTTATCTAAATATTCAGATGTTTCAGAACCTGGACGGATACCAGGAATAAAACCTCCACTACGTTTTAAATCGTCTGCCATTTTATTAGTAGGTACCGTAATCGCTGTATAGAAGTATGTAAATACTATAATTAACAAAGCAAATACTACATTATACCAGAAACCAAAAATATCAGAAAACTGAGTTTGCATCCAAGCACCTACAGTTGTTTCTTTTAAGAAAGAAGATCCTCCTATTAAACTTGGTACAAACATAATTGCTTGAGCAAATATAATTGGCATTACCCCAGAAGCATTAAGCTTTAAAGGAATATATTGTCTTGATCCAGCCATAGCACTTTTCTCGTAGCCACCAGAAGCAGTTCTTCTTGCATATTGCACCGCTATTTTTCTAACAGCCATTACAAGCAAGATTGAAGCTAATATGATTACAAACCATACAACCAATTCAAAAAGAATTAACATAACGTTATTACCTTCTAACCTCGTTGCTGCATTTTGTAAAAATGCTTGTGGTAACGTAGCAATAATACCCACCATAATTAACAATGAAATACCATTACCAATACCTTTATCGGTGATTTTTTCACCTAACCACATGGCGAAAATACATCCTGTAACCAAAATCACAATAGATGAAAAATAGAACAATC
The DNA here is from genome assembly GCF_057219435.1 of Algibacter sp. YIN40. Classification (NCBI taxonomy): domain Bacteria; kingdom Pseudomonadati; phylum Bacteroidota; class Flavobacteriia; order Flavobacteriales; family Flavobacteriaceae; genus Algibacter; species Algibacter sp. YIN40. Next base: position 154,884 of record NZ_JBXVVC010000001.1, read on the forward strand.
CGCCTGTTCCTAATAAGAAAGCAGATGGTGGAATACCTAAAGCAGGTAAACTCGCTAAATAACCAGGAGCTTGTACTAAACAAATTGCAATGGTTAACCAACGTGTAATCTGAGTTATCTTTTTCTGACCACTAGCGCCTTCCTTCTGTAGCTTCTGTAAATAAGGAATTGCAATTCCCATTAACTGCACTACAATAGAAGCAGAAATGTAAGGCATAATACCAAGTGCAAAAACCGAAGCATTTGCAAAAGCTCCACCAGTAAAGGCATTAAGTAAACCTAATAACCCACCATCTGTACTATCTGCTAAACCACCTAATTGGGCTGCATCAATACCTGGTAAAACTACCTGTGCACCAAAACGATAAACTAATAACAAACCCAAAGTCACTATGATTCTGTTTCTTAGTTCTTCTATTTTCCAAACATTCTTTAATGATTCTATAAATTTCATACTTATAATAAGTCTTATATAGTTACAGCTTCTCCACCAGCAGCTTCTATAGCAGCTTTTGCTGATGCAGTAAACTTATGAGCAGTTACTTTTAATTTTGCTTTTAATTCGCCACGACCTAATATTTTAACTAAATCATTTTTTCCAGCTAAACGGTTTGAGAATAAAATATCAAAATCTACTGTACCTTTTATTTTCTTATCATCAACCAATTGTTGCAAAGTATCTAAATTAATACCTTGATAATCAACACGATTAATATTAGTAAAACCAAATTTAGGAACACGTTTTTGAAGAGGCATTTGACCACCTTCAAATCCTAGTTTCTTAGAATAACCTGAACGAGATTTTGCTCCTTTGTGACCACGTGTTGCCGTACCACCTTTACCAGAACCTTGTCCTCTACCTATTCGTTTTCCTTGGTTTTTTACTGAACCTTCTGCAGGTTTTAAATTACTTAAATCCATTTTTCAGTTTATATTTTTAAGCTTCTTCTACAGAAACTAAATGTGAAACTTTAGCAACCATACCAAGAATATTTGGTGTAGCTTCATGCTCTTTTACTTGACCAATCTTTTTAAGACCTAAAGCCTCTAAAGTTCTTTTTTGTCTTTGCGTACGATTGATTGCACTTTTAACTTTCGTTACTTTAATCTTTGCCATCTCTGTCCTTATTAAGCTTTAAAAACTTGTTCAAGTGAAATACCTCTATCTCTTGCAATTGCCCTAGCATCTCTTAATTGTAATAAGGCATCAAAAGTTGCTTTTACTACATTATGAGGATTTGAAGACCCTTGAGATTTTGATAATACATCATGTACACCGACTGCTTCAAGTACTGTTCTTACAGCACCACCAGCAATTACACCTGTACCAGGAGCTGCAGGAATAATGTTTACTCTTGCACCACCATATTTACCTTTTTGTTCGTGAGGTAAAGTTCCTTTTATAATAGGAATTCTAACAAGGTTTTTCTTTGCATCTTCAACCGCTTTTGCAATAGCACTAGCAACATCTTTAGATTTTCCTAAACCTTGACCTACAACACCAGCTTCATCACCAACCACTACAATCGCTGAAAAACCAAATGCTCTACCACCTTTAGTTACTTTAGTAACTCTTTGTACACCAACTAAACGATCTTTAAGATCTAATCCACCTGGTTTTACTAACTCTGCACTTTTATATTTTTGAAACATAATTTCTTAGAATTTTAGTCCTGCTTCTCTAGCTCCTTCAGCCAATTGTTTAACTCTACCATGATATAAATAACCACCTCTATCAAAAGAGACAGTTTCTACACCAGCTTTTAAAGCTTTTTCAGCAAGAGCCTTACCTACTAATTTAGCTACTTCAGATTTAGTTGCTTTTGCAGCACTAATATCTTTATCTCTTGAAGATGCTGAACTGATAGTGTTACCAGTTACATCATCTACTAATTGAGCATAAATTTCTTTATTACTTCTAAAAACAGCTAATCTTGGTCTTGCTTCTGTACCAGAAACAACCTTACGGATTCTGTTCTTTATTCTTACTCTTCTTTGATTCTTTGTCAATGCCATAACTTAATTATTAAGCTGATTTACCTGCTTTTCTTCTTATTTCCTCACCAACAAACTTAACACCTTTACCTTTGTAAGGTTCTGGTTTTCTAAAACCGCGAATTTTTGCAGCTACTTGACCTACAAGTTGTTTATCAAAAGAGGTTAGTTTAACAATTGGGTTTTTTCCTTTCTCTGATATTGTTTCTACTTTTACTTCTGGAGCAATATTTAAAACAATATTATGAGAAAAACCTAAAGCTAAATCTAATTTCTGACCTTGGTTAGATGCTCTATAACCTACACCAACCAATTCTAATTCTTTAGTCCATCCTTTAGATACACCTTCAATCATATTATGCATTAATGATCTGTATAAACCATGTTTTGCTTTTTGATCTTTAGTATCTGATGAGCGAGTAACCCACACGCTTCCGTCTTCCACTTTTATTTCTATAGAATCGTAATTTTGTGTTAACTCTCCTAATTTTCCTTTTACAGTTACTACGTTTTCTTTAACGTCTACTGTTACACCTTCTGGAATGGCTACTGGATTATTTCCTATTCTTGACATTTCTTTCTGGCTTTAAAATTAGTATACGTAACATAAAACTTCTCCACCTACATTATCCCTTTTAGCTTGCTTACCTGTCATCACTCCGTGAGAAGTTGAAACTATAGCAATACCTAAACCATTTAAGATACGTGGTAAATCGTCAGCACCGGCATACTTACGCAAACCTGGTGTACTAATTCTTTGAAGTTTTTTAATTACTGGTTCTTTTGTTTCTTTATTGTACTTAAGCGCTATTTTGATAGTGCCTTGTACAGAAGAATCATCAAATTTGTAACTTAAAATATATCCTTGTTCGAATAATATTTTAGTGATGTCTTTTTTAAGATTAGAAGCAGGAATCTCCACAACTCTGTGGTTAGCACGCACTGCATTTCTAATTCTTGTCAAAAAATCCGCAATTGGATCTGAATACATAATGAATTGATTTTGCGGTTTTGGTTTTCAGATTATTCTGAACCTTAAACCTGATTATTTAAATAATATTACCAACTTGCTTTTCTAACTCCAGGGATAAGACCTTGATTGGCCATTTCTCTGAATGTTACACGTGAAACTCCAAAAGTTCTCATGTACCCCTTTGGTCTTCCAGTTAATTTACATCTATTATGCATACGAATTGGAGAAGCATTTTTTGGCAGCTTTTGTAATGCTTCGTAATCTCCAGCTTCTTTTAAAGCTTTACGTTTCTCTGCATATTTAGCTACTGTTTTAGCTCTTTTTACCTCACGGGCTTTCATTGATTCTTTAGCCATAACTTAGTTCTTTTTAAAAGGTAACCCTAATTCAGTTAATAATGATTTTGCTTCTTTATCAGTATCTGCAGTTGTAACAAATGTAATATCCATGCCAGAAATTTTATTGACTTTATCAATATTTATTTCTGGGAATATAATTTGCTCAGTAACCCCTAAATTGTAGTTACCTCTACCGTCAAATCCTGTAGCTTTAATTCCGTTAAAATCTCTTACACGTGGAAGTGCAGAAGTTACTAAACGGTCTAAAAACTCATACATTCTCTCACCACGTAAAGTTACTTTAACACCAATTGGCATCCCTTTACGTAATTTAAATGATGCAACATCTTTTTTAGATAATGTAGATATCGCTTTTTGTCCAGATATAGTTGTTACCTCTTCTACAGCGTAGTCGATTAACTTTTTGTCTGCAACTGCTGCTCCAACACCTTTAGATATTACTATCTTAGTAAGCTTAGGAACTTGCATTACATTCTTATATCCAAATTCGTCCGTAAGAGCTGCAATTACTCTGCTTTTATACTCTTCTTTAAGTCTAGGTGAATATGCCATAACTATATTACTTCATTAGATTTTGTTGAAAATCTTACTTTTTTATCGCCTTCTACTCTATAACCAATTCTTGTTGTTTCTCCTTTTGAAGTTAACAATGATAAATTAGAAATATGAATAGCAGCTTCTTTCTCTACGATTCCTCCCTGAGGGTTTTGTGCACTTGGCTTAGTATGTTTCTTAACCATGTTTACACCCTCAACAATCGCTTTGTTCTTTTCTATTAATACTTTTTGTACTTTCCCTTCAGATCCTTTATGGTCTCCAGCAATTACTTTAACAGTATCTCCAGTTTTTATTTTAAGCTTTGTCATCTTACAAATAATGTATTAAAGCACCTCTGGTGCTAATGATACAATCTTCATGAATTGTTTATCACGAAGTTCTCTAGCAACAGGACCAAATACGCGAGTACCTCTCATCTCACCCGTTGGGTTTAATAAAACACATGCGTTATCATCGAATCTAATATAAGATCCATCTGGTCTTCTTACTTCTTTCTTGGTACGTACAACAACTGCTGTAGAAACTGCTTTTTTCTTAATGTTTCCATTAGGAGTTGCATCTTTAACAGAAACAACTATCTTATCACCAACAGAAGCATATCTTCTTTTAGTTCCTCCTAAAACACGGATAACTAAAACTTCTTTTGCTCCAGTATTGTCTGCTACTTTTATTCTTGATTCTTGTTGTAACATAATTATTTAGCTCTTTCTAGGATTTCTACTAATCTCCAACATTTAGATTTACTTAAAGGTCTAGTTTCCATGATCTTTACAGTGTCTCCAATATTACAGTCGTTTGTTTCGTCGTGTGCAACGTATTTTTTCGTTTTTAACACGAACTTACCATACATAGGATGTTTTACTTTTTTAACTTCTGCAACAACTATTGATTTTTGCATTTTGTTACTAGTAACAACTCCTATACGTTCTTTTCTTAAATTTCTTGTTTCCATCTTTCAGCAGAATTATTGTAATTCTCTTTTAGTTAATTCGGTCGCAATTCTAGCTACAGTACGTCTAATTGCACGTAACTGAATTGGATTTTCTAAAGGAGATATTGCATGAGCCAATTTTAGGTCTGAATAACTCTTTTTTGTTTCACCAAGCCTCTCTTGTAACTCAGCTACAGATAATTCTTTAATTTCTGATTGTTTCATCTTATTAAATAAATTATGCTTCGTAATCTCTAGCGATTAAAAACTTAGTTTTTACAGGTAGCTTTTGCGCTGCTAAACGTAATGCTTCTTTTGCAACGTCTAATGGCACTCCTCCCACTTCAAATAAAATACGCCCTGGTCTACATACAGCTACCCATAATTCTACAGCACCTTTACCTTTACCCATACGTACTTCAAGAGGCTTTTTTGTGATAGGCTTGTCTGGAAATATTTTAATCCAAAGTTGCCCTTCTCTTTTCATGTAACGTGTAGCGGCAATACGAGCTGCTTCAATTTGACGTGCTGTAATAAACGTAGCGTCTAATGCTTTTATTCCAAAAGTCCCGTTTGAAAGTTGATGCCCTCTTCCAGAGAGACCTTTCATACGTCCTTTTTGTTGTTTACGAAATTTTGTTCTTTTAGGCTGTAACATTTTTCTTTAATTTATAAAAAATTACTTTCTACGACGAGGTCCTTTATTTCCACCACGTCCTCCGGCTCCACCTTTTCCTTGCTTCTTAGATAATCCAACAAGCGGAGAAAGTTCTCTTTTACCATATACTTCACCTTTCATGATCCATACTTTAACACCCAATCTACCATAAGTAGTATGTGCCTCAACTAAAGCATAGTCAATATCGGCTCTAAAAGTTGATAAAGGAATACGTCCTTCTTTGTAGTGTTCTGAACGTGCCATTTCTGCACCATTTAAACGTCCACTAATTTGGATTTTAATTCCTTCAGCATTCATACGCATTGTAGCAGCAATAGCCATCTTGATTGCACGTCTGTATGAAATTCTATTTTCAATTTGACGAGCGATGCTTGATCCTACTAAAAACGCATCAAGTTCAGGTCTTTTAATTTCAAAGATGTTAATCTGAACTTCTTTTTCAGTAATTTTTTTAAGCTCTTCTTTTAACTTGTCTACCTCTTGACCGCCTTTACCAATAATGATACCTGGACGAGCCGTTGTGATAGTAACGGTTACAAGTTTTAAAGTTCTCTCAATAATTACTCTACTTACACTAGCTTTAGATAAACGCGCATGAACGTATTTTCTAATCTTATCGTCTTCGGCAAGTTTATCACCATAATCGTTTCCTCCGTACCAGTTAGATTCCCATCCTCTGATAATTCCTAAGCGATTTCCGATTGGATTTGTTTTTTGTCCCATACTCTATTAAGCTTGTGTGTTATTGTTAGCTCCAACTACGATTGTTACGTGGTTAGAACGTTTTCTAATTCTGTGTGCACGGCCTTGAGGCGCTGGACGTAATCTTTTTAACATAGATCCGCTATCAACTTTAATCTCTTTTACTACCAATTCAGCCTCTTCAATATTAGCTTCTTCGTTTTTAGATTGCCAGTTTGCAATTGCAGACAATAACAATTTCTCTAAACGACCTGATGCTTCTTTTTGGTTGAATTTTAAGATATTAAGTGCATGTTCTACTTTTTCGCCTCTTACTAAATCGGCTACTAAACGCATTTTTCTTGGTGATGTAGGACAATTATTAAGTTTAGCAAAAGCAACATGCTTTTTAGCTTCCTTAATAGCGTCTGCCATTTGTTTTTTACGACTTCCCATAGCTTACTACTTTTTACCTTTATTTTTAGCACCTGCATGTCCACGGAATGAACGTGTTGGTGAAAATTCTCCTAATTTATGACCTACCATATTCTCAGTTACATAAACTGGTACAAATTGACGGCCATTGTGCACTGCTATAGTTTGTCCAACAAAATCTGGAGTAATCATACTAGCACGAGACCAGGTTTTGATTACCGTCTTTTTGTTGTTTTCAACATTAACAGCTACTTTCTTTTCTAATTTATAATGAACGTAAGGTCCTTTTTTTAATGATCTTGCCATGTCTTATTTCTTTCTACGTTCTACAATATATTTATTACTTGCTTTAGTCTTAGAACGGGTTCTGAATCCTTTAGCTGGTATACCGTTTCTAGAACGTGGATGCCCACCTGAAGATTTACCTTCACCACCACCCATTGGGTGATCAACTGGATTCATTACTACTGGTCTAGTACGTGGTCTTCTTCCTAACCAACGTGTTCTACCTGCTTTACCACCAACTAATAATTGATGATCTGAGTTAGATACAACGCCTATAGTAGCCATACAGTTCGCAAGAATTAATCTAGTTTCTCCTGAAGGTAATTTAACCGTAGCAAACTTCCCGTCTCTTGCCATTAATTGAGCAAATGCTCCAGCACTACGAGCCATAATAGCTCCTTGACCTGGACGTAACTCTATACAAGAAATAATAGTTCCTAATGGAATTTCACTTAAGGGCATTGAGTTTCCAATTTCTGGAGCAACACCTTCTTTACCAGATACTACATTTTGTCCAACCTGAAGTCCATTTTGAGCAATAATGTATCTTTTCTCACCATCTTGATAGTTCAATAATGCGATAAAAGCTGTTCTGTTTGGATCGTATTGAATAGAAGCAACTTCACCAGGAATCCCAGCTTTGTCTCTTTTAAAATCGATAATACGATACTTTTTCTTATGACCTCCACCAATATAGCGCATGGTCATTTTTCCTCGATTGTTTCTACCACCAGACCTTTTATTCGGAACGAGTAAACTCTTTTCCGGCTTATCAGTAGTAATGGCATCGTAACCGTTTACTACTCTAAATCGCTGTCCTGGTGTGATTGGTTTTAATTTTCTTACTGACATTGTTGTCTAATTACATGTTACTGTATAAATCAATCATTTCACCTTCCGCCAGTTGTACAATTGCTTTTTTAACAGCATTTGTTTTACCATTTTGAATACCAGTTTTTGTGTGCTTGGTACTACGATCTGGACGGACATTTATAGTACGAACTTTTTCAACAGAAACACCATAAGCAGCTTCTACCGCTTTTTTGATTTCTACCTTGTTCGCCTTTGTATTCACTGAGAACGTATAGCAGTTTCTCAACTCACTATTAGCTGTCGCTTTTTCTGTGATTATAGGTTTAATTAAGATATTCATTATTTCTATTTACTTAAGTTTGTTTCAATTCCCGCTAAAGCTCCTTCTAATAGCACTACTTGATTTGCATTTAAAATCTTGTAAGTGCTTAATTCTGATGAAGTTATAACTTCCGAGCTTTTTAAATTGCGCGATGACAAATATACGTTATTATTTGAGCCACCCAACACAAAGAGAGTTTTTTTGTTTTCAAGCTGTAAAGCCTTTAAAACTGCTGTAAAATTCTTAGTCTTTACAGAATCAAAATTAAAGTCTTCAAGAACCGTAATTGACTTCTCCCCTGCTTTAATACTTAAAGCAGATTTACGTGCTAAACGCTTTAAGTTTTTATTAAGTTTGAAGTTGTAATTTCTTGGTCTTGGACCGAACATACGACCTCCGCCTTTAAATATACCAGACTTAATACTACCTGCTCTAGCAGTACCAGTTCCTTTTTGCTTTTTAATTTTACGTGTACTTCCAGTAATCTCAGCGCGTTCTTTCGATTTGTGAGTTCCTTGACGTTGGTTTGCTAAATATTGTTTAACATCCAAATATACCGCGTGATTATTAGGCTCAATAGCGAACACATCTTTAGAAAGGTCTGCCTTTCTACCTGTGTCTTTTCCGTTTATATCTAAAACTGCTACTTTCATTATTTTCTAATAATTACATAAGCGTTTTTGTGACCAGGAACACATCCTTTAACCACAAGTAGATTTTTTTCAGTAACTACTTTTAAAACTCTTAAATTTTGAACTTTAACTGTGTCTCCACCCATTCTTCCTGCCATTTTCATCCCTTTAAAAACACGAGCAGGATAAGATGCAGCTCCAATAGATCCTGGCGCTCTTAAACGGTTATGCTGACCGTGGGTAGCTTGACCTACACCACCGAAACCATGACGTTTTACAACACCTTGAAATCCTTTACCTTTAGATGTTCCTGCTACATCAACGAATTCTCCTTCGTTAAAATGCTCTACAGTGATTGCATCTCCTAATTTGTACTCCTCATCAAAACCTTGAAATTCAACGATTTTACGCTTTACAGAAGTACCCGCTTTTTTAGCATGACCTAAGTCAGCTTTAGTAGCGCTTTTTTCTGTCGCGTCATCGAAACCAAGTTGAACAGCTTCATAGCCATCAACTTCTTCGGTTCTGACTTGGGTAACGATACATGGTCCAGCTTCGATTACAGTACAAGGAATGTTTTTTCCATTGTCATCAAAGATGCTGGTCATACCGATTTTTTTTCCAATTAACCCAGACATAATTATTTATTTAATTTATTACTATTTATTAAAATTCAAGGCTGAAAATACGTTTCAGCCTTGAATTGTATTTTTACCGTTTTTCCTTCGCTCGCAGCTCAGGACATGTAAGTTTATAACTAAACTTTAATTTCCACTTCAACACCACTTGGTAACTCAAGCTTCATTAACGCATCAATTGTTTTTGATGACGAAGAGTAAATATCAAGTAATCTCTTATATGAGCTTAACTGAAATTGTTCTCTTGATTTCTTGTTTACGTGTGGAGAACGTAACACAGTGAAAATTTTCTTGTGAGTTGGTAATGGAATTGGTCCAGTTACTACAGCTCCAGTACTTTTTACTGTTTTTACAATCTTATCAGCAGACTTATCTACTAAGTTAAAATCGTAAGACTTTAATTTTATTCTGATTTTTTGACTCATTTTCTTAACTTTTAAGATTGTTCTCCTTTAGCTGCTTTGATAACCTCTTCAGATATATTTGAAGGTGTTTCAGCATAATGTGAAAATTCCATTGTTGACGTTGCACGACCTGATGATAATGTTCTTAATGTTGTTACATATCCAAACATTTCTGATAATGGCACAGTAGCTTTTACAGTTTTTGCACCAGCTCTATCACCCATATCACTCACTTGTCCTCTTCTTCTGTTTAAATCTCCAACAATGTCACCCATATTTTCTTCAGGAGTAATTACCTCAAGTTTCATAATTGGTTCCATGATTACAGCTTTGGCAGCTCTAGCACAGTTTTTAAATCCAAGTTTAGCAGCTAATTCAAAAGATAATTGATCTGAATCCACATCGTGATACGAACCATCTCTTAAAGTAACTTTCATAGCATCGATTTCGTAACCTGCTAAAGGTCCGTTAACCATTGCCATTTTAAATCCTTTTTCAATTGAAGGAATAAATTCTTTAGGAACGTTCCCACCTTTAATTACAGATTCAAACTGAAGTCCTGTTGTACCTTCTTCAGCTGGCTCAACCGTAAATACAATATCTGCGAATTTACCACGACCACCAGATTGTTTTTTATAAACTTCTCTATGATCTGCAGCTTGTGTAATAGCTTCTTTATATTCAACCTGTGGCTGACCTTGATTTACTTCTACTTTAAACTCACGACGTAAACGATCTACAATTACATCAAGGTGAAGCTCACCCATTCCTGAAATAATAGTTTGCCCAGAAGCTTCGTCTGAACGTACAGTAAATGTTGGATCTTCTTCAGCTAATTTAGCTAAACCCATTCCTAATTTATCAACATCTGCTTTGGTTTTAGGCTCAACCGCGATACCAATTACTGGATCTGGGAAGTCCATAGATTCTAATACAATTGGATGTTTTTCATCTGAAAGTGTATCTCCTGTTTTGATAGATTTAAATCCAACAGCAGCTCCAATATCACCAGCTTCTATAAAATCAATTGCATTTTGCTTATTAGCATGCATTTGATAAATTCTTGAAATACGCTCTTTTTTACCAGAACGATTATTTAGAACATAAGAACCTGCATCTAAACGACCAGAATATGCTCTAAAAAATGCTAAACGACCTACAAAAGGATCTGTAGCAATTTTAAATGCTAAAGCAGCAAATGGCTCCTTTACATCTGGCTTGCGTAAAATTTCTTCTCCAGAATCTGGATCAGTCCCAACAATTCCTTCTTTATCTGTTGGAGAAGGCAAATAACGACATACAGCATCTAATAAGAATTGCACTCCTTTATTTTTAAATGCAGAACCACAAATCATTGGAATAATTGCCATATCCATTACAGCAGCTCTAAGCGCAGCATGCACTTCTTCTTCTGTAATAGAATCTTCATCTTCCATGAATTTTTCTAAAAGATCCTCGTCGTAACCAGCAACTTCTTCAATAAGCAATGCACGGTATTTATGAGCTTCTTCTTTAAGTTCTTCTGGAATTTCGATTACGTCAAAAGTCGCCCCTTGAGTTTCATCATGCCATATAATAGCACGATTTTTCACTAAATCGATAATTCCTTTAAAATCTTCTTCGTCACCAATATTTAAAACGATTGGCACCGCGTTAGATTTCAACATATCTTTTACTTGTTGACAAACACCTAAAAAGTCAGATCCTTGACGGTCCATTTTATTAACGAAACCAATTCTAGGTACTTTATAGTTATCAGCTAGTCTCCAGTTAGTTTCAGATTGTGGCTCAACACCATCAACTGCACTAAATAAGAATACCAACCCATCAAGCACACGTAATGAACGATTCACCTCTACGGTAAAATCAACGTGACCTGGTGTGTCAATTATATTAAAGTGATATCCTTTAGTATCTGGTGTAGGTTCTCCATTTTCAATTGGAAACTCCCATGTACAAGTAGTAGCAGCAGAAGTAATTGTAATACCTCTTTCCTGCTCTTGCTCCATCCAGTCCATTGTTGCAGCACCATCGTGTACCTCTCCAATTTTATGCGAAACACCTGTATAATAAAGAATACGTTCTGTAGTAGTAGTTTTTCCTGCATCAATATGTGCAGCAATACCTATATTTCTAGTAAATTTTAAATCTCTTGCCATTACCTATTAAAATCTAAAGTGAGAGAATGCTTTGTTTGCCTCTGCCATTTTATGAGTATCAACTCTTTTCTTAACAGCTGCTCCTTCTTCTTTAGCTGCAGCTAATATTTCTGCTGCTAAACGGTTAGCCATAGATTTTTCGTTTCTTTTACGAGAATAGCTAATAAGCCATTTCATCGCAGTTGAAACTTTACGGTCTGGACGGATTTGCATTGGAATTTGAAATGTTGCACCACCAACACGACGACTACGTACTTCTACGTGAGGCATCACATTTGATAAAGCATCTTTCCATATTTCTAATGCTGTTTTTTCTTCGTCAGTTTTTTTCGAATCTACCATATCAATTGCATCGTAGAATACTTTAAAAGCTACGGACTTCTTACCATCCCACATCATCATATTAACGAATCGAGTTACTAACTGATCGTTAAAACGTGGATCTGGTAAAAGCGGTCTCTTTTTTGCTGCTCTTTTTCTCATGTCTTCTTCTTAAAGTTTAAATTACTTCTTAGGGCGTTTAGCACCATACTTAGATCTACGTTGCGTTCTACCTGAAACACCTGCTGTGTCTAAAGCACCACGCACAATGTGATATCTAACTCCTGGCAAATCTTTTACCCTTCCACCTCTAACCAATACTATCGAGTGCTCTTGTAGATTATGTCCTTCTCCACCAATGTATGCATTAACCTCGTTACCGTTTGTTAAACGAACCCTTGCTACCTTACGCATTGCTGAGTTAGGTTTTTTAGGAGTTGTTGTGTAAACACGAGTACATACACCACGTCTTTGCGGACAAGAATCTAAAGCAGCCGATTTACTCTTCTTGGTTATTTTGGCTCTTCCTGTTCTTACTAATTGTGAAATTGTTGGCATATATAATATATATAAATTTAAAAATCCTCTTATTAGAGGGCTGCAAAGGTAGAAATTAAAATGAATTATTCAAACCCTAAAACATTAATTTTTAAGAGTTTTTAAAAATAATATAATCGTATATATTATAAGTGTCTATTTTCCGTTAGATTTACAGCATCTAAGAGCTGATTTTAACGTGCAGAAAACTTCTTTTTTACTCCTTATTATATATACACTTTTTTCTTCGGAAACATTTTGCCAAAATTTAAATCTTAAAGTTAGTGGAGAAAATGAATTCGAGACACAAATAATTGATTCCTTAAATTACAGAATAAATCATAAGAACTATAACTCTTTAGAATCTGAAATTGACTCAATACAAAATGTGCTATACAAAAAAGGATACATTGAAAACAAACTTGATAAAATTAGCAAAACATCAGATACAGTTTTTAATGCAGAAATTCATTTAAAACAAAAATATAACACCATATATATATACTATAAAAAATCACAAGTAGATGTCTCAAATATTAATTTGATTTCAAATAAAGTTTTTGTCAATTATTTTATAATTAATTTTATTGAAATTGAAAATGCTTTAAACTTTATCAATTCAAAAATATCACAACAAGGTTTTCCTTTTTCTAAATTAAAACTCTCGAACATAAAAATTAGAAAAGACTCAAATCTAGAAGCACAATTAATAATAAGCTCTGAAGAACAAAAAAGAAACATTGATAATATAATTATTAAAGGATATGAGAAATTCCCCAAATCTTACCTCAAGCATTATTTAAAGATAAAAAAGAACAGTCTTTTTGATTTAAATGAAATCAAGAAAAAAAATGAGCGCCTGGATAATTTAAAATTAGCCAATCAAATAAAACCAGCTGAAGTTCTATTTACTAAAGATTCCACTACATTATTTTTATATATAGAAAAAGCTAGAAGTAATTCGTTTGATGGTTTTTTAGGTTTCGGCACTAATGATGAAACCAATAATTTAGAATTCGATGGCTATTTAAACCTAAATCTAACAAATAACTTAAATTTTGGGGAATCATTTAGGCTTCTTTATAAGAGTGATGAAAATGACCAAAAAACATTTAATGCAAATGTATCAATGCCATACTTATTTAAATCTCCAGTAGGGGTTGATTTTTCACTACAAATTTTTAAACGCGATTCATCTTTTACTACGGTAAATCAAAGTGCGAAATTACATTATCAAATAAATTCAAAAAACAAAGTTTATTCTGGTGTTAACTCAACTACTTCTAATAATCTATTATCCAATAGCATATCATCGATAAGTGATTTTGATACTACCTTCTATTCTTTGGCTTATGAATATATATCACGACAATCGTATAACCAACTATTTCCTATTAAGACCTCACTATATCTTGAAGCAAACTTTGGAGAAAGAACTACATCTGTCATTTCTGATAAGCAAACGCATCTTTTTATTGACGCATTTAAATTAATAAACTTCAATAATAGGAATAGCTTGTTTATAAGAGCAAATAGCTCAACTTTAAATTCCGAGAATTATTTTGAAAATGAGCTACTTCGTTTTGGCGGGATTAATTCCATAAGAGGCTTTGAAGAAAACAGTTTATATGCTTCGTTGTTTGGTGTTATAAATACCGAATATAGATTTCAACTTAGTAATAGCATATACATTCATACTATTACGGACTTGGCTTATTTTGAAAATGAGGTAATCAAATCCAAAGAAAAGCTTTTTGGTTATGGCTTTGGTTTCGGATTATTAACCAAAGCAGGCCTTTTAAAGTTTAACTACGCAAATGGCAAAACCGAAAATCAGCCATTCAAGCTTGCTAATTCCAAGATTCACATAAGTCTTTTAGCCAATTTTTAATTCTTTTTTTAACATTTTCTTAGTTTTTTTAACTTCTTCAAGAAATTTTAACGAGAAATTGTTGTTTTATTAACTTATTATTAAGATTTTTGGCATTGACTAATTCAAATAATTATAAAATGAAAACAAAGTTTAGTGGAATGCTAACGCTTTTACTGGCGTTTGCTGTGCAACTAACGTTTGCGCAAGAAAAGACAATATCTGGTACGGTATCCGATCAAAGCGGATTACCACTACCTGGAACTACTGTCTTAGTTAAAGGTACAACTTCTGGTGCCTCTACAGATTTCGATGGTAATTACTCAATTAAAGCGAGTCAAGGTGATATCCTTGTATTTAGTTTTGTTGGGTATTCTAGTCAGGAAGCCGCTGTAGGAAATTCTAATACCATTAATATTGCTATGCAGGAAGATGCGCAAGCGCTTGATGAAGTAGTAGTAACAGCATTTGGTATTAAAAGAAATGCTAAAGATTTAGGGTACGCAGTAAGTAAAGTAGAAACTGAAGAACTTGTTGAAAATTCTGAACCAGATTTATTAAGATCTTTATCTGGTAAAGTAGCAGGTGTAAACGTAAACTTCTCCAGTGGTGTTGCTGGTGCTTCGAATCAAATTAGTATTCGAGGGCAAACTACAATTGGTGGCGCAAGTCAACCTTTATTCATTGTAGACGGTATTGCTTACGATAATACACAAATAACAACTTCAAGTCAAACTACTGGAGGTGGTGGATATGAATCTGGTATTTCAAGTTTAGATCCAAATAATATTGCATCTGTAACTGTATTGAAAAGTACAGCAGCAGCAGCTTTATATGGATCAAGAGCAACTAACGGAGTTATCGTTATTACTACAAAATCAGGTTCTGCTGGAACTGGAGACACTAATAACAAATTAAGCGTTAATGTTAGCAGTGGTACTTATTTTGAAAAGATAGCTAATCTTCCAGAATATCAAAACAAATATGGTCAAGGTACTCAATTTGATTTTGGTGCAGGTTCTAATGGATCTTGGGGAGCTGCCTTTGATTCTAGAGAAACTATACCAGTATGGAATAATTGGGTAGCAGCATTTCCAGATATATATGGACCAGGTCTTATAGAGACTTTGCCTTATGTAGGGCAACCAAATAATGTTGAAGGCATGTTTAGAACTGGAGTTGTTAATGACAACTCGGTTACGGCATCATACGGAGATGAAAATGGGAGTTTTAGTGTTACATTGTCCGATTTAGCACAGGAAGGTTATATCCCTTTTAACACTTATGACAGAACATCATTTTCTGCTGGAGGTAATTTTAAATTAAAAAATAACATTACAGTTGGTGGAAACATAAGTTATTCTGATACAAAACAAGTTGGTGGTTTCTTTGGTAACAATCAGTTTGCTGGTTCAGCATCCTCTTTTGCAAGAACTTTATGGTTTGGTAGAACATGGGATACAACTACTGTTCCTTACACAAACCCACTTACTGGAGCATCGGTAACTCCTAATGATGGATGGGATCATCCATTATGGTCTTGGGAAAACGATCAAATTACAACAGATAGCAATAGAATTGTTACTAACCTAAGTGTTGGTGTTCCTATTAACGATAATATTTCTGCTTCATTTAGAGTAGGTTATAACAAGTATAACTTAGATAGAAGACAAATACGTCATCCGCTTTCAAGAGCATCAGCGTTAACTGGAGGAACTTTAACTACAGATTCTGCTGTTAATACTGATATTGAATCAACATTATTAGTGAATTTTGACTATGAGTTAACAGATGATATTGGCTTATCTCTTATAACTGGTATGAACTCATATCAAAACCGCTTTGAGCGTTTTGCAAATATTGGAACTACTTTTGCTTTACCAGGTATATATACCTTAGCAAATACTATTACGGTTTCGAATGCTTTTGACAATTCTTCTGAAAAAAGCAATATAGGTGTTTTTGGAGATCTTACTTTATCATATAAAGAATTTCTATTCTTAAATGCTACAGGAAGAAACGATTGGTCGTCAAGTTTACCGCTTGATAATCGTTCATACTTTTACCCATCTGCCAGTTTATCATTAATTGTTACTGAAGCTCTTAAATTAAATAGCGATGTGTTAACCTTTGCAAAACTAAGAGGTGGTTGGGCATCTGTAGGTAACGATGCGCCAGCAGAATTTTTAAATACAACATTCGCACCTGGAACGCCATTTTCGGCCATTCCTGTAATTGCCAATAGAGTGTCTCTTGGAGATCAAGAAATTACGCCTGAATTCACAGACGAAATTGAAATTGGAGCAGATATTGAATTCTTTAATAGAAGAATTGCCATAGATTTTACTTGGTATGAAAAAACTACAACAGATTTAATATCTCCTGTAAGTGTACCATCTAGTAGTGGTTTTACAACCTTAAACACGAATATTGGTGAAATGGTGAATACTGGTATTGAAGTTGGTTTAACATTAGTTCCAATACAAACAGAAAATTTCAGTTGGACTTCTTTTACAACATTTACTAAAAATGATAATGAAGTTACAAAGTTAGTTGAAGGATTAGAAAGAATTCGTTTAGATGGTAACCAAGTTGCATATGCAATACCAGGCCAGCCTTTTGGTGTATTTTTTGGATCTGATCATGCTAGGGACGATCAAGGAAATTTATTAATTGATCAATCTACTGGTTTTATTTGGGAAGACCCAACTAGTAGTATCATTGGTGACCCTAATCCTGATTTTAAAGTTGGATTTATCAATACTTTTAAATACAAAAATCTATCACTTCGCGCTCAGTTTGACTGGAGAGAAGGTGGAGATATTCAATCAATTAGTATTGGTTCTTTACTAGGACGTGGTGTTACAAAAGATACTGAAGACAGAGAGCGTACACACGTTATACCAGGAGTATATAGTGATGCTAACTTAAATGTGCTTACAGATTCAAGTGGAAGCCCAATTCAAAATACAACTCAAATAGACACTAATGCCCTTTATTTTACAGGAGGAGGTCCAAGTTCTACTTGGGGGATAAATGCGCCTGATGGTGCAACTGTATTCGATGGTACGGTTTATCGTTTAAGAGAGTTAAGCTTAGGCTATGACTTTCCTCAAAAATGGTTAGATAAAACACCGTTTGGGAAAATTTCTGTGAGTGTTATTGGTAATAACCTATGGTACTTTGCTCCTAATGTACCAAAGTATACTAACTTCGATCCAGAAGTAACTTCTTTCGGTTCAGGTAGAATTCAAGGTATAGAAAACTCATCGGCTCCAACGTCAAAACGCTACGGGTTTAAAATTAATTTAACTTTTTAAATAAAAAATAATGAAAAATATAAAATTAAAAAGGCATTATTTCTATTTAATGTCATTGGTAATTACTTCTAGTCTGTTTTTATCAGGTTGTAGTAAGTATTTAGATGTAGATACAGATACAGACAATCCTACGGAGGCACCAATTAATCAATTATTGCCAAACATTGAGATTGCAACTGCAAATCTTGTTGATTACAATTTTTGGAGCGGTGATATGCTATCTGTTTATACGCACCAAACGGTAGCAAGAGAGGAACAAGACCAATATGGTACACGTCCGAATAATATTTTAATGAATAACGATTGGAATAATGTTTACTTAGGTTTAACAGACATTGAAACACTTATATCACAATCTGAAGCTGAAGGTGCTACAGTGTATTTAGGTATAGGCCAGTTAATAAAAGCTTATTTCTTGACTACAGCTGTAGATATGTGGGGTGATGTTCCTTACCTTGAAGCTACTCAGTTAAAGGAAGGTGTTGTAAGTCCTGTTTTTGATGATGGAGAATCTATATATCAAGCAGCACTAGATCTTATAGATGCTGCTAAATCTAACCTTAGTAACCCGGCAGGAACAGCACCTTCTGGTGATGATTTCTACTATGGCGGTTCGACTAGCAAATGGATTAAATTTGCGAATACGTTTAAATTAAAACTTTACAATCAAATAAGATTATCTTCTTTATTTAATCAATCTGATTTAGATGCTTTAGTTAGTGAAAATAATTTTTTCACTTCAAGTGCAGACGATTTCCAATTTACACATACGGCAACTGTATCACCTCAAGATGAGCGTAATCAGTTATTTCAAGGCGCATATGGTGGAGCTCAAGTTAGCTATTATATTAGCCCTTGGTTTTATGAAATTTTGCAAGGTATGAACCCTAATATCCATAATGGGAACCAAGATCCAAGAATACCTTATTATTGGGCTAACCAATTAATGGACAATCAATTTCCAAGAGATCAAACAGATGATGAAATAGATCCTCGTGCAGATTATTGGGATTCGTCAACAGGATTTTTTACTATTCGTTTTGGTAGTATTGGACCAGATAGAGATGGTGCAGTACAAAATGATGCTACATTCCCTGGTATATTTCCTTGTGGTGGACGTTACGATGATAATGCTGGATTTGCTAGAACAGTAGCTAGTGGAACAGGAGTAGTTCCTAGAAGGATGTTAACTTATGATGAATTCTTATACACTCAAGCCGAATTAATGAATGTTGGTTTAATTTCTGGCGATGCTGGAGCAAAATTAACGGAAGCCATGACGGCCAGTTTTGCTAAAGTAGATGAAGTTGTCGCAGGCTCTGGTACTACGCAAACAGTTCCTGTATTAGCTGGAACTACAGCAGTTACAGATTTTATATCTAATGTAGATGCAGAATTTGCAGCGGCAAGTACTGAAAAACAATTAGAAATTATTATGACTCAGAAGTGGGTTGCAACTTATGGAGATCCTATGGATCAATATAACGACTATAGAAGAACTGGATATCCAGTTTTAGCAGATCCAAATGGTTCTAACGAATATCAATTAGATAATGGTGATGACTTCCCTCTACTTGATAGTGATACGGTTTTAAATAACCCATTCCAAGTTACTTTTTTCTGGCCAGAAAATGAGCTTAACTTGAATGTAAATGCTCCTGCACAAAAAGATCCAGCGACCTTTAAAGTGTTCTGGGATAATTAAAATTTGTTTTAGAAGTATGAAATCATTAACTTTAAAAAAAAAAACATGAAAAATTTAAAATTATTATTTTTATCACTTGCCGTTGCAATATTTGCAGTGTCTTGTGAAAACGACGGTGGAGATTCCGCTCTTAATTTGGATGCGGGTATTGTTCCAGATATGGTAAAAGTTGCTACTAGTGAAGCATTTTTTGACTTAGTAAGGATAGCCAACGGGGAAAATGTATCTGTTACTTTTAGCGCAGATGTAGCACAAGGTAGTCCGGCTTCAACAGATATTATAGCTGTCTATAAAACTGCAGCTGGACCAGTTTATTTTGCTACATTATTTGCAGGGGTTTCTTTACCTCAAGAATTTACAATTGCTGCAAGTGATATTGTTGCTGCATTTCCACATCTTAATAGTCTTTCAGATATATTGTTAGCTGATGTTATTGATATATCTACAAGCTTTACAACGCAAAATGGTACTGTTTTAACTTTACTTAATGAAGATGGATCGACTAATTATGGAACGAATATTGCTAATTCTGTATTATACACTACTAAAATAAGCTATCCTATTTCTTGTCCTTCAGATATTGGAGGTGAATACGTTGCTGTTTCTAATGGAGATAATACTGACGGTCAACCACCTGCTGTAGATTTTACTCAAGACGTAACCCTTACCGATTTAGGTGGAGGTGCTTATGAAATGTCTGATTTCTCTGGTGGAGTTTATTTTTACTGGTACGGTATTTACGGGGTAGGACCTTTTAATCCAGGTACTTTTACTGATGTTTGTGGTACTATTACTGGAACTTTTTCTGATCCTTGGAGTAATCAATTAGTAATTGAAGATGGTAGTGTTAATCCTGATGGAACTATATCTGTAAGTTGGGTTAACGTTTGGGGAGACTTCCTTACAACTGTACTTACACCTAAATAATAAATTATAGATTTATTTTACGTAAATCAAAATGTTAAAAACCACCAAAGTTTACTCTTTGGTGGTTTTTTTGTTATCCATAAAAATTAACATCCATAATTAACTAAAAAGAGATTATGTATATTTACTGCCATGCAAGATCAAACACAAATATTCGGTATCCGTGCCATTATAGAAGCTATTAATGCGAAAAAAACAATAGATAAGGTTTTTTTACAAAAAGGGCTCAAAGGAGAACTATTTGGTGAATTGGAGTTAATTTTAAGAAAAAATTCTATTAACTTATCTTATGTTCCTGTAGAGAAATTAAATAGACTTACTAATAAAAACCATCAAGGTGCTGTAGCACAAATATCACCTATTGCCTTCCATAATATGGAAGAACTTGTTTTAAGTGTTATTGAATCTGGTAAAATTCCTCTTTTCCTTTTATTGGATCAATTAAGTGATGTACGTAATTTTGGTGCTATTATTAGAACAGCAGAATGTACAGGGGTTGACGCTATTATTATTCAAAAAAAAGGTGGAGCACCTGTAAATGGCGATGCTATTAAAACAAGTGCTGGGGCTGTGTTTAAAGTCCCAATTTGCAAAGTAGATCATATTAAAGATGCGGTTTTCTTTATGCAAGCTTCTGGAGTAAAAGTGATTGCAGCTACCGAAAAAACCAAGGACACTTTATACGATGTCTCTTTTACTGAGCCTTGTGCCATTATTATGGGATCCGAAGGTCGTGGAATTAATCCGTCTACGCTAAAAGTGGTTGATGCTAAAGCAAAACTCCCATTGCTAGGTGAGATAGAATCTTTAAACGTCTCTGTAGCCTGTGGCGCTTTTTTATATGAAGTAGTTAGACAAAGAAGCTAATCTTTACTTTTTTTGAAGGTGTAATTTATAATTGACGCTTCTACTTCCTCTTCTGTATTTTCAATAAAGTTACCCTCTTCATCAAAATGCTTTAGAAAAGGATCATTATCTTCATTATAATGGTCCTCTTCCCAATTATATTTTTTTGGTTTAGCAATTTCCTTTCGCATGATTAATGCAAATAACAGCCCCGTTATAAGACCTGCCAAGTGACCTTCCCATGAGATGCCTTCTTCAATAGGTAATGTATACCAAACCATACTTCCATAAAGAAAAACAACCAATAAAGACAGGGCTATTAACCTATAATGCTTCGCAAAAACACCTTTAAAAAAGGTAAAACTTACCAAAACATATATTAAACCACTAGCACCAATATGATACGATGGTCTTCCAATGCACCATGTTAAAAAACCTGATAAGAGTACTCCAAAAACAATAACTTTCCATGCAATAGGTCGGTAGAAATAAAATAACGCCATAGACAATACAAATAGCGGAATTGTATTATGATATATATGCTGAATATCGCCATGAATAAAAGGACTTAACAAAACACCTCTTAGCCCCCTGAAAGTTTGCGGATACACCCCATATTTACTAAAATTGAAACCAAAACGCACCTCAAACCAAAAAATCAACCATATGGCTAATACAAAAAATATTGGGTATGCTACAACTCCAGTTGTAAATTTAAAATGTTCCGTACTTTTCATTATTTTAAAGATAGCAAATAGTTAACCAACTTATGTATGGATGCTAAATTGTCAGTCAGCAATGAATCTTACCACTCTCAAATTCTTTTATCGAGCTATGTTAAAGCAAAAAATTAAAGTATTTTTACGTAATGAATGTCAATGAACCTTTAGCGGAGCGTTTAAGACCAAAAAGCCTTGAAGATTATGTGAGTCAGTCACATTTAGTTGGAAAAAATGGTGTTTTAACTCGACATATTGAACAAAGTTTAATTCCTTCTATGATTTTATGGGGCCCTCCAGGGACCGGAAAAACAACTCTGGCAAACATAATTGCAACAGCATCTGGTCGACCATTTTACACCTTAAGTGCTATTAATTCGGGTGTAAAAGATATCCGTGATGTTATTGAAAAAGCGAAACAAAGTGGTGGATTATTTACAACTAAAAACCCAATTTTATTTATTGACGAAATACATAGGTTTAGTAAATCGCAACAAGATTCTTTATTACAAGCAGTTGAAAAAGGCTGGATAACACTTATTGGTGCCACGACAGAAAACCCGAGTTTTGAAGTTATTTCTGCCCTTTTATCTCGCTGTCAAGTTTATATTTTAAATGCATTTGATAAGAAAGACTTAGAAACCCTTTTAGAACGAGCTATTAAAAAAGATGAATTCATCTCTAAAAAGAAAATAAAACTAAAGGAAACGAATGCTTTACTAAGGCTTTCAGGTGGTGATGCAAGAAAATTATTGAATGTTTTTGAGCTTATAATAAACTCATTCGATTCTGGTACTATCGAAATAACTGATGATACTGTTTTACAAAAAGTTCAAAATAATACGGTGCATTATGACAAAACAGGAGAACAGCACTATGATATTATTTCGGCATTTATAAAATCTATTCGAGGAAGCGACCCCAACGCAGCGGTATATTGGCTCGCTCGAATGGTTGAAGGAGGTGAAGATGTTAAATTTATAGCTAGACGACTACTAATTTTAGCTAGTGAAGATATTGGTAATGCCAATCCAACGGCTTTGGTGATTGCTAACAATACATTTCAAGCCGTTTCTGCAATTGGGCATCCCGAATCTCGAATTATTTTGAGTCAATGTGCAACATACTTGGCTTGCTCACCAAAAAGTAATGCTGCCTATAAAGCAATAGGTAATGCACAGCAATTAGTTAAGCAAACTGGGGATTTGTCTGTTCCTTTAGAAATAAGAAATGCACCAACAAAACTAATGAAAGAACTTGGTTATGGTGACAACTACAAATACGCTCATAATTATGATTTAAACTTTGCCAACCAAGAATTTATGCCAGAAGAAATAAAAAATTCAACATTATATGAACCTGGAAACAACTCTAGAGAAAATGCGCAACGAGAATTCTTAAAAAAACGCTGGAATAATAAATACGGATATTAGTTGTTATTTGAAAAAATTAAAACTTAATATTTAGCTTTTCCTTTTTTAATATATTACTCACATAATACTCTAAAACCCAAGTATCTCCTTTTTTGTATATAATAGCATTTTTACCTTCAACAAAAAAGACGTTATGTAAACTCGAACTCTTTATTTTATATACAACTTTAGGAGAACTGTCTACTAATTGAAAACCATTGTCTGTTTCTTGAGCATATAAAACATTTGATACTAATTGTTTAACTGAAGCTTCTGAAGTTTTTAATTTGGTTACTACCTCTTCAATACGCTCCTCAAAATTAGGTAGCGGTTCAGATATTTTTGGTTCTAGCTTGACAACTTTTTTAGCTTTTTCTTTTTTAAGATTTTGAATTTCTTGTTTTAATTGTTGAATTTCTTCCGCTACTTCATTTTTTGCAGATATATCTTGACTTGTTGCTAATGACGTTATACGTTCGTTTGGTTCATATTTATAATTACGTGTTTCTAAAGATTTAAAGGCACCTCTTAAAGCTAAATTATAAGCTACTTTAAATTCTTTTTCGCGGCTTTCACCAACTTTGGAAGTATAGACCACATTATCATTACAATCTGCTAATTCAACAAAAAGTTTTGTCTTAAAAACGCCTGAATCTTTAATAACGTTTGATTTCAAAGCTAAACATCTATTTCTTATTAAATCTTCAGGGTATTCTGTTCCCTCCATTACGGCTAGAAAACCATGTTTATTAAATAAAAATTTTGCTAAAGAATTTAACTGATACTGATCTTTTTCATTTAAAAAATCAAATTTATTTGGCACTATAATATATTTATAACTGTTTAAGTTTACTTGAGAAAACATTGATAATGAAATAAAACATACTATAAGGATTGAAAATATTTTAGTCTTCATTTCTATTAAATATTATTGTTACATTCTAATTGTAAAGATACTCTTTTACTATATTATTCTTAAACCATTAAGGCTATAGAAACTTTTTTAATTGAATTAAATTATCAACGCACTTTATATTTTCTTCTAACTTTACCCCATGCAAATCAAAAAAAACCACATCCATACCAATATTTTTAGCTCCAAGAATATCTGCTTCGTAGCTATCCCCAATCATAATACTTTTACTAACATGTGTATCAGCTTTATCAATAGCAAAGTTGAAAATTTTAGGGTTAGGCTTTTTTACCCCAACCATTTCTGAATTAGTTACGGTTTTAAAATAATCGTTTATTCCAGATTTTTCCATTTTTTTCTGTTGCACTTCATCAAATCCATTGGTAATAATATGTAAATCATAACTAATATTTAAATAATCTAATATCTCTAGCGTATTATCAAACAAATGATTAAATGTAGTAAGATAAGTAATATAGTCATCAGACAATTTATAAATTACTGATTCTTCAACTTTTAGTCCAACAGCCAAAAAGGCTTCATTTAATCTTACAAAGCGTAATGCTTCCTTTTCAATCTTCTCCTCACGATAAAGTTTCCAATACTTAAGATTTATAGGAACATAGTGATGTAAAAAATCAGCCGTGTTAACGCTTATGTTATTTATTTCAAAGATTTTTTTAAATGTTAATGCTGAATTTTTATCAAAATCCCATAGGGTATGATCTAAATCAAAAAAAACATCGGATATTCCATTAACTCTCATTTTGTCGAATCTAGTATAATATTAAACAAATCTTTAAACCCTTTCCAACGTAACGAATTACTGAAGGTATAATTATGGAATACCGGAACAAATTCTCCGTTAACTGCCTTTATTTCGGAAACTACTTCATTTAAAACTTTCTTCTTATCTAACAAGGATTTATTTTTTAATAATGTATAATCCATAATGTGATATGAATTTATTTTTAATGGAGTCTGTGTTTCGTAGTCTAAATCATAGAACAAAAATGGTGTGCATGATCCAGCTCTAAAACCAACATAATTAGTATAACCCATAGTATAATCTTCTTTTATCTCAAGTTCAATTAAATTTCTGTAAGACTCTGGAAAATTTAACTTAGAATAGGACTGACGAGATGCCTGTAATGATGAGTTAATAATGGACTCCATTTGTTTCTTTTCTTTTTTTAAAAGGGAGGTGTCTTCTAGTGCGAAATATGATATTTTCAATCCTACGAGGCAATAATCTCCAACGTGTTTTATTAAAGATTTAAACTTCTTTTTGTTAACATTAATACCTTTATCGTAAGTAGAAAACGCACCTATTAGAAAGAAAAATTGAAACTTGTTTTTAGCTTGTTTCTGCTTGTTAATTATATACTTGTATGTATCGTAAGGGTCATGTTTAAAAGACAATAGAACTGCATAACGATTATATAACCTTTTAAGTTTTAATTGGAAAACATCTTTCATCGTCCCCCCAAAAGTTCGCATAATTCCTTTAAGTCGAAATTTATAAGCGGAAGGCACGTCGATAACAGGTTTAATAGCATAAGACCTTTCTGGAAAAGTAAAATCTGGATATAATTTTTCAAGTATCGATTTAAATTTATAAGCCCATATATCTACCACTGGTTGATGCAAAAAATCGTATTTGTACGCAATACTTTCTGTAGCAAGAAAACGTCCATATTCATCCTTTACTTGAGGTAAATATTCTTCATACCTTGCTAACAAATAGAACGATGCTGCAAAAATATCGAAAGGCATGGTGCTCTTATCACCATTATAAAAAAAACATTTTGTGTTTTCCCAATCGTGCACATTAATTTCAATATCTGACAAGCCTTGTTCGAATAAAATATCATGACTTTTAACAAAAAATTCATTACCCAATTGTTGTCTTGTATACGACATTTTCAAACTGTCGTGTGCAATAAAATCTTCTATTTTAGTTGTGAACTCTACCTTTATTCCAAGAATTCTAGTACAGATATGCTTAAAAGCATATTTTAATCTTGGTGATATTTTATGTGTATATACTAATAACATTTAAAGCAAGGTTTCATCTGCAAAACTAAAGTATGCTTTTTCTGTTATTATTAGATGGTCTAACACTTTTATATCCAAACTTTCAGCAGCATTTTTAAGTTTGGTCGTTATCTGCTTATCAGCAACGCTAGGTTTTAAGGTTCCAGATGGATGATTATGAGCCAATATTAAACCCGTAGCTCCAACTTCAAGAGCATTTTTTAGTACCAATCGAACATCTACCAAAGTCCCAGTTATACCGCCTTTACTTAATTGATTTTTTTGAAGGACTTTATTAGAATTATTTAAATAGATAATCCAAAATTCTTCATGCTGAAGCTCACCAATTACAGGTTGCATTAATTCAAAAACCGATAGACTAGATGTTATTTTCTTTTTTTTCAATGCGGCTTCTTCCCTTCTCCTTCTACCTAATTCTAAAGCAGCAGCAATGGTAATTGCTTTAGCTTCTCCAATACCTTTAAATTCCATTAACTGTTTAAGAGAGAGCTTTCCCAATTCACTCAAGTTATTATCAACACTTGCCAAAATGCGCTTACACAAAGCAACCGCGCTCTCATCTCTACTCCCAGAACCGATTAAGATGGCTACAAGTTCTGCATCGCTTAATGCTGCTTTTCCTTTGTAAAGTAATTTTTCTCTAGGTTGGTCATCTTGAGACCAATTTTTAATTGAAAAAGAAGTTTTGTTTTCAGACATAAAATCAAATAATCTTGAAAAAGAACACAAGAAATTTGTTTAAAATTAATTTTGCTAAAGAGACAAGTTTAAAAAACTAAAATCTCACTTAGTGAGTAAAGATAAATATTGTAAATTTCCGGTGCAATTTAAAAATCGTTTTAGCAATGAAATCCTTATTTAATAACGAAGCTCATCAAGAAATTATTAATCGCTTAGACACTTTAAATGAAGAAACTAAGGCCAATTGGGGTAAAATGACTGTTGGTCAAATGCTTTGCCACTGCCAAAAACCGCTAGAGGTTGCCAACGGTAAAATAAAGTTGAATACCCAAATTGGTTTTTTTAAGAAGCTTTTGTTTAAGTTACTAAAACCTATTGTGTATAATGATAAACCTTATCAAAAAAACTTAGATTCTGTTCGAGAATTTAGAATAAAGGAACCAAAGTATTTTTCAACTGAAAGAACTAAATTAGTAGACGTAATAAATGAATTTACTAATTTAAAAGATAAAACAAACTGGCCGGCGCATCCTTTATTTGGAAACTTTAATGCTGAGCAATGGGGTCAAATGCAATACAAACACTTAGACCACCATTTAAGACAATTTGGAGTTTAATAATTCATGAAATATCCACCACCACACCATCAAGACAGTAACATCGATCACATGATTGAAGTGGTTAAAAACTATCCTTTAGCTACTGTTATCTCCATTAAAAACAACTCCCCTTATCTTACACATTTACCCCTAATTTACAATGAAGCTGGTAAACTTATTGGGCATATAGATAAATTTAATCCACATGCAGATTTATTAAGAGACAGCAACAAGGTTACAATCATTTTTTCTGGACCACAATGTTATATATCGCCAAATGTTTACAGCACCACACAACTACCAACATGGAACTATATTAAAGTACATTTAAAAGGAACCGTAAAAGCTATTGATAGTAAAGAAGCATTAAAAGAATCGTTAATTACCATGACCTCTTTCTTAGAAGCTCCAGAACATAAATATGTTTTAGATCCTGAGAATCCAAGAATGGAAGCTGCATTAAATTACATCAAAATGTTTGAAATTTCTATTGATTCATGGGAAGGGAAATTTAAACTCTCACAAGACAAAAAAACAAAAGATATTGAACTTGCTAAGGCTGAATTAATTCGGGCTAATAAGGAGAGTATTGAGATATTTTTGGGTAAAATATTTTAATTAAGGTAATATTTAATACTAATAATAACAGCATCACATCATTCTATCAACCCTCTAACCTCATCAAAATCCAAACCACCATAATTCCCAGAGCTCATTAAAAGCAATGCTTTATTATTAAAATTCTGAGAAAAAAGAAAGTCTTTAAAATCGTCTGGATTTGTGTAAATAATTAAATCGTCTCGCTGGAAAGCATTGGCTATTTGTTCGTGCGTGATTTCTTCCAGTTTTTTTATTTCAACAGCATGAGGCGAATAAAACACCACCGCAATATCGGCAGCATCTAGCGCGCCTTTATATTCTTTTAAAAATTCTGCATTCAAACTACTGTATGTGTGTAATTCTAAACAGGCTACTAAGGTTCTATCTTTATATTGTTCTTTTACGGCTAGGGTTGTAGCTTCTACTTTACTTGGCGAGTGTGCAAAATCTTTGTAGGCCACACTTGTTTTGCTTTCTGCTATTTTTTCTAAGCGTTTGCTAGCACCTTTAAAAGTGGCAATAGCTTCGTAAAAATCGTCCTCATCAATCCCCATATGCTGGCATATCCATTTTGCTCCAGCCAAATTATTGAGGTTATGCTTTCCAAATACTTCAATGGGTAAATCACCTTCGGGAGTTTCTAATAAGGTCTCACCATTTTCGACTGTGTAATTAGGGGTTCTATAAGGTAATTTACGAATCGTATTTTCACTTGCTTCTACTATGCGCTTTACTTCAGAGTCTTCTTCGTTATAATTTATACTTCCACCATTTACAATGGAATCTACAAATATGCTAAACTGTTCTAAATAATTTTCATAGGTTGGAAACACATTAATATGATCCCAAGCAATGCCACTTAGCAGCGCAATATTAGGCTTATATAAATGAAATTTAGGACGCCTATCTATTGGAGAACTTAAGTACTCATCTCCTTCTAAAACAATAAAATCGTTGTCTTCGGTTAGTTTTACCATTACGTCGAAGCCTTCTAATTGCGCCCCTACCATATAATCAACATCGCGACCATGGTAATGCATAACATGAAGTATCATAGAAGTAATGGTTGTTTTACCATGACTTCCTCCTATAACAACACGTGTTTTATATTTAGACTGCTCGTATAAAAACTCTGGATAGCTGTAAATTTTCAATCCCAATTCTTGAGCTTTCAATAATTCTGGGTTATCTTTTTTAGCATGCATCCCTAAAACAATAGCATCTAAATTTTGGGTGATTTTTTCAGGGTACCAGCCAAAAAATTCAGGCAGCAAACCTTTAACTTCTAATCTGGATTTTGAAGGCTCAAAAATAGTATCGTCACTTCCAGTTACCTTATATCCTTTATTGTGCAATGCCAAGGCTAGATTATGCATAGCAGAACCACCAATAGCTATAAAATGTACATTCATAAAACAAATATCAAGTTCCAAATATCAAATTCCAAATTATTTATCATGAAGTTTTTGCGTTAGCGATTGCAATGAAAATCCTTTTTGTGAGGCACCAACTAAAAGATTGCAATGAAAAGCTCGACCCTCGTGGTAACGCCCAAATATTAGAGATTTAAGATTCTCTCCTTTTGTTCCTTAAAAGGCTTTATTTTAGGAAGTTCAGCAATCGCCAAATCGATATACTTTAAAGCCTCTGTTTTGTTTTTCTGATGCACATGTATTTGCGCCAATCGATAATGCGCCCAGGCTTTAGGAACACCATCTTCTTCTGAATAATTATTTATGTATGTTTGAAGACATTGCTCTCCTTTTTGCAGCTCAACATTATATTCTGCGGACACCTTTCCTATTTGATAATGCAATGCATTTCGCTGATGCTTTTGTTGTGTCTTTTCAATATTCTTAATAGCTTTTTCAGGTTCGTTTTTACTCTCATAAAGATCTGTAAGCTTATTAAAGCAAGTTAAAGACCCTCCTTCTTTAATTGCCATTTTATAATATTTTTCAGCCAACTCTGACTCATTATCATACTCATAAACATAACCTTTTGCGAGATATCCATCAACGGCTGAAAGATTTTCGAGTTCTTCGGCATATTTTAGTGATTTACTTTTGCTACCACCAAAAATGCCTGGTAATTGCATATACAATTCTACTAGTGCCCATCTTGCAGGAATATGATTTAAATCTAATTCTGTCGCTTTTGTAAACGCAGACTTTATGTCTCCAATAAAGCCAATAGCTTTAAACTTGTTCTCCAAAGCTTTCATACCTAATACTCCGCCATACTTATAATGATAATTGGCATTATCATCATCTGCTTCTACCAGTTTTTCATAAACTTCAATGGCATCATTCCATTTTTTTTGATAACCGTAGGCATCTCCTAACAATTCTATGGCTACTAAATTATTTGAATTCGCTTCTAAATACGTTTCAATTATAATTTCTGCTTTTTCATACTTCTTTTGTTGAAATAAGGCCTTAATCGAATCAAGATTAGATTGACCGATAGCCATTATAGGGCATAGAAATAGAAACAGCATTTTCTTCATAGCAAATAATAAGTCGAAAAGCACAAAAATAACCTTTCGTGAGCAAATTTTAATAATAACGCTTAAAAGTTCACTTCTATTTTATAATTAAAAAACCTAACTTCACTCAACCAAATACATAATTCGCACATTAGTTGTTTTTTGGTATAGCTTTTGAAAGTAATTTGGTAATAAATTTAAAGACATGAAATATACACTGTCCCTCTTAATGATTATACTTTTTGCTTCTTTTTCTAATGCCCAATCGAAAAACTATAATGACTCATGGGTGATAGTTGAAAAGCTAGAAACTCATGGATTACCAAAGTCTGCTTTAGATATTGTTGAGCAAATTTCAGAAATGGCAAAAAAAGAAGATAATGCATCTCAGCTCATAAAAACCATGCTCTTTAAAAGCAAGTTTGCATTGGTTTTGGAGGAAGACGCACAACTAAAAATTATTAGTGATCTTAAAGTTGAAATTGATAAAAGCAAATTCCCTACAAAAAATGTTTTAGAAAGTATTCTTGCGAATTTGTATTGGCAATATTTTAATCAACACAGGTGGCAATTTTATAACCGAACCAAAACAGCTGAAAAAGTAGATACCGAAGACTTTAGAACATGGGATTTACAAACACTTTTTAACGAAATCCATAGCCATTTTCAAAACTCATTACAAAATGGTTTAATGCTACAATTAGAGCCTTTAGACGATTATAATGAAATACTTAACCTTCAAAAAGATTCCAAAATTTACAGACCAACTCTATTTGATTTTTTAAGTCATAATGCTCTAGCATTTTATAAAACAAACGAAACACATATTACGAAACCTGCTTATAAGTTTGAGATTGACAATTCCCATTTTTTAGCCAACACTGAAACGTTTTCTAAATTGACCATTAAGTCTAAAGACTCTGCATCTCTGCAGCTTAATGCCTTAAAAATTTATCAAGATTTAATTCATTTCCATTTAAAGGATGAATCACCTTTGGCTTTAGCTGAAGTAAATATTGAACGTTTAAAATTTGTAAATCGGCATGCAACATATAACGACAAAGAAACCATTCTTCTGAATGCCCTTAAAGCTGAAAAAGATAAATTGAAAAATCATGAAGTTTCGACATTATATGACTTTGAAATAGCAGCTATCTATTTTCAACAAAGTAAACAATACAATAACAATTTAGATGATAAAAACCGTTGGATAGCAAAAGATGCCATTACTATTTGTAATGCCGTTCTTAAGAATTTCTCTGAAAGCAAAGGGGCTGAAAAATGTGCTATTTTAAAGCAACAAATTGAACAACCAACACTTCAAATAACGGCAGAAGCTTATTTACCTATTCAAAAGCATTCGCGTTTATTAGTTAGTTATAAAAATTTAAATTCAATTCAATTTAATATCTATAAACTAAATAAAAATCAACTTGAAAAATTTAAAAACACTTACAGAAAAGACGAACAATTAGTCTTTATAAACAATCTGAATTCATACAAAACATGGAATAGTAGACTTCGAAACGAAAATGATTACCAAACACACACCACTGAAATACTTGTACCTAAACTCAATAATGGCTTGTATCTAATTGTTGTAAAACCATCTGATAGTTCAGAAAGTTTTGCATTTGCTAATATACAGGTTACAAATATGGCATTAGCAGAAACTGAAACATCTCAATACAAAATATTTCAAGTTATAGATAGGAATAATGGTGCTCCTATTAGTAATACCAATGCCGAATTATCTTATAAATCAAGAAATAATAGAAACTTAATTTCTAAAAATTATACTACTAATAATTTAGGGCAAATTAAAATTAAGAAAGACAATAGTTGGTTAAGAAATGTAGAAGTAAAAGTAAAAGGCAATAATGATTTAGCCTATTTTGGTGATTATTTTATAAGCCAAAACTATAAGCAACAAAAAGAAAGAGCGCATTATAAATCCTTCTTGTTTACCGATCGAAGTATTTACAGACCTAGTCAAACCGTATATTTTAAATCAATAATAGTTAAGAAGAATAATGGGAAGTCTGAACCTCTTACTAATGAAACAATTTTTGCGACTTTACATAATACTAATGGAGAGAAACTATCTGAATTAGATTTAGAGACCAATGATTTTGGCTCGATTTCTGGCGAATTTATTTTACCAAATAATGGTCTAAATGGACAATATTACATTGAAATATATTCAACGATTGGTGCCATAAGAGAAAACCATTATTTCTCTGTTGAAGAATATAAGCGACCTAAGTTTGAAACTAAATTCAAACCTGTTACAGAAACCTTTAAAATTAATGATTCTGTAAGGGTAAAAGGTAATGCTCTAGCTTATGCAGGTAGTAATATTACCGATGCGAAAGTGGTATATAGAGTGCATAGAAAAGTGGAATATCCGGGATGGTATTTCTGGTATCGTCCTTGGTTTAAAAGTGAACCACAAGAAATTGCTCATGGAGAAAGTATTACTAACGATAAAGGTGAATTTGACATTACTTTTAATGCACAGCCAGACCAAAGTGTAGATAAAAGTAGTTTACCCATTTTTAATTATGAAATCACCGCAGATGTCACCGATATAAATGGTGAAACTCGAAGTGCGACAACTATTGTAAAAGTTGGTTATCATGCATTAACTGCTAACATGATTATTCACGAAACTTTAGATAAAACTAAAAAAGATCACAAAATTTCTATTGACACCAAAAACCTAAATGGCGAATTTGTTACAGCAAAAGGAATCATTAAAATCTATAAGTTAAAAGAACCAAATAGTGTTTTAAGAAAACGGCCATGGGCAGCTCCAGATTACCAAAGTCTTTCAGAAGAAACGTTTAAAAATCACTTCCCATATGATGCGTATAAAGATGAGGACAACCCTAATAATTGGCAAAAAGGAGCTTTAGTTTTTGAAGAACCATTTAACACTAAAGATTCTAAAGAACTGAAACTTGGCAAAATAAAAAATTGGGAATCAGGACAATACATAATCACATTAAGTAGTAAAGATAAGTTTAGCCAATTAGTAAAAGACCAGACTAGAATTGACCTATTTAGTAGTCAAGATAAAACCCTATCAGACAATCAATTATTTAATATCTCAACAGACAAACTAAGTTACGAATCTGGAGATTTGGCGGAAATAACAATAGCTTCGGCTGCTCAAAATGTAGCCGTAACTGTATCAATTGAAAAAGATAAAAAAATAATTAGCACCGAAATTATACAACTGAGTAATAATAAAAAAACCATCTCCATTCCTGTGACAAAAGAAGATATAGGTGGTTTTATTGTGCATTATAGTTTTGCTGCGTTTAATGGTTTTAAATCGGGAACACAGGCTATTTCTGTGCCTTATCCAAAAACGAATTTAGAGATTGAAACCACGACATTTAGAGACAAATTACAACCAGGAACCGATGAAACATGGAGTTTTAAAATTAAAGGTCCAAAAGGAGAGCAGGTAAGCGCCGAATTATTAGCAAGTATGTACGATGCCTCTTTAGATCAATTTAAATCCCATACTTGGACATTCAACCCAATTAACAAGCCAATATATTATTCTAACAGCCGCAGTAATGCTAACCAAAGTTTTGGAACACGAAATTTTAGAGTATATCAAGATAGATTTCGGGCTAATTATTCACAACAAGCCTATGACCAATTGAATTGGTTTGGGTTTAGTTTTGGATACAACCGGTCAATAAGAATTAGAGGTAATGCGAGTGTTTCTAAGGCACTTAGTGGTCGTGTCGCAGGTGTTCAAATCGTTTCAAATGAAATGGAAGTTGAAGAATCTGTGTTAATGATGGAAAGTGATGATAACTTGGATGAAGTTGTAGTTGTTGGTTACGGTGAAAAGTCGAAAAAACATTCAGTAGAACAACTAAATGAAGGGGAAGGTTTATATGATAGTGTTTCGGAAAATGAACAAGAAAAATCAAACTTCGACAACATTAAAATTCGTAAAAATCTGCAAGAAACAGCTTTTTTCTTTCCGCAGTTAAAAACAGATGAAGCAGGAAACGTAAGTTTCAGTTTCACTACTCCTGAAGCTTTAACCCAATGGAAATTACAATTGTTAGCGCATACTAAAACTTTAGAAAGTGCAACACAATCTTTAACAGCCGTAACCCAAAAGGAGCTTATGGTAATTCCAAACACACCTCGATTTTTACGTGAAGGTGATCACATTACCATAAGTTCAAAAATTGCTAATCTTACAGAAAACCAACTTTCAGGGCAAGCTGTTTTAATTTTAACTGATGCTGTTTCTGGAAACAATATATCTCAAAAGCTTATTCTTAATTCCGATAATTCTCTCCCTTCGGGAGAGATAGCAAAGCCAGAGAGGGATTTTATTGTAGATGTTAAAGGCAACACACAAGTATCTTGGGATTTGTCAATACCAGACGACGTTCAAGCAGTTCAATATAAAGTAATTGCTAAATCGGAAGCTTTTAGCGATGGCGAACAAAATGCACTTCCTGTTTTATCTAACCGCATGTTAGTAACAGAGACACTGCCTATGTGGATTCGAAGCAATCAAACTAAAACGTTCACTTTAGATAAGTTGAAAACCAATACCTCTACAACTCTTAAAAATCATAAGCTTACCTTAGAAATGACTTCCAATCCTGCATGGTATGCAGTGCAAGCACTACCCTATTTAATGGAATATCCTTATGAATGTAACGAACAAACATTCTCAAAGTATTATGCAAATGCTCTAGCGAGTCATATTGCAAATTCAAATCCTAGAATTCAAGAGGTTTTTAATCAATGGCGAAATACTGATGCTGTACTTTCTAACTTAGAAAAAAATCAAGAACTCAAATCTATTTTAATTCAAGAAACACCTTGGTTACGTGATGCACAAAGCGAAACCGAACAGAAAAAACGAATTGCGCTTTTATTCGATTTAAATAAAATGAATAACGAATCGCAATCGGCTATTAGGAAACTAAAAAACAATCAAATGCCTACTGGTGGGTGGTCTTGGTTTAATGGCGGATATGAAAACCGATACATTACACAGCACATTATAACTGGTTTTGGACATTTGAAAAAGTTGAATGTCACCCTGAGCGCAGTCGAAGGGTCTCAGATGATTCAAAAGGCCATCAACTATTTAGATGCTCAATTTGTAAAAGAATATAAAGACATACGAAAGTATAATGCTAAAGTGGATTTGAATAAAGACCATTTAAGCTATACACAACTGCACTATTTATATATGCGAAGCTTTTATCCAGGAATTAAAAAATCAGACGAAGTTATCGAGATTAGCAAGTTTTATCAAACACAAATTCAACAATATTGGTTAAGTCGTTCATTATACTCAAAAGGATTAATGGCATTGGTTTCTCATAGAATGAACGATTCAAAAACGACAAGTAAAATTCTGAAATCATTAAAAGAAACAAGTATTACTTCGGATGAATTAGGTATGTATTGGAAATCCAACACCAATTCATGGTATTGGTATCAGGCACCAATTGAAACACAAGCTTTATTAATTGAAGTTTTTTCTGAAACTGGATCTGTCATTCAGAGCGAAGCGAAGAATCTTGAAACAATTGATAATCTAAAAATATGGTTGCTTAAAAACAAGCAAACAAACCGTTGGAAAACAACCAAAGCAACCACCGATGCTGTTTATGCTTTATTACTTCAGGGTAGTGATTGGTTATCGGTTACCGATATGGTGGAAATTATAATTGGCGGACAACAAATTAACCCTTCTAAATTAGAAGATGTAAATGTTGAAGCAGGAACAGGTTATTACAAAACGGCTTGGAGTACTTCTGAAATTAAACCAGAAATGGGGGAAGTGAAAATCACCAAAAAAGGCAAAGGCATTGCTTGGGGAAGTTTATACTGGCAATATTTTGAGGATTTAGATAAAATAACTTCAGCAGAAACACCGCTTAAACTAGAGAAAAAGCTATTCCTTAAAACCAATACAGATACTGGTGAAGAAATTTCAGAAATCAATACTGAAACGAATTTAAAGGTTGGTGATTTAGTTAGAGTTCGCATAGAATTAAGAAGTGACCGAAACATGGAATTTATACATATGAAAGATTTGCGTGCTTCTGGTTTAGAACCTATAAATGTTCTAAGCCAATATAAGTGGCAAGATGGTTTAGGCTATTATGAGAGTATAAAAGATGCTTCAACAAATTTCTTTTTTGACTATTTACCAAAAGGCATTTATGTTTTTGAATACGATTTAAGAGTGAATAATGCTGGTAATATGAGTAATGGTATTACTACTATACAAAGTATGTATGCTCCAGAATTCAGCAGCAACAGTGAAGGGCTTAGGATTACTATAAAATAATTGATCTTTCATTGAAAACCTAAAAGACAACTACTAATTCTTTCTTTGAATTTAAAGGTATTTGTTATCTCGTCGAATTTATTACGACTAAACTCCGAGGTGAGATATGTTTTTAATTTACTATCTTTCAATTCACTAACTAATAAACACATTATTATGAATTCAAAAGTTTTTATGGTCATAAGAATACTTCTTGGACTTTTTGTTTTATTTTTTGGACTTAATAAGTTCTTTCATTTTATGGATATGGGAGAAATGCCTGAAGCTGCAGGTGCTTATTTCGGAGCCTTATCTTCAGCAAAAGTAATAACCCTAGTTGCCATTGTTGAAATTGTCGCAGGATTAGCATTAATTTTTAACAAATACGGTGCTTTATTAACATTAATATTAATGAGTGTTTCTTTAAATGCGGTGTTATTTCATGCAACATTAGCTCCTGAAGGTATCGCAGGTGCTTTAGCTCTAATTGTTCTAAACGTATTAACTCTTTATGGCTATAAAGACAAGTATAAAGATTTACTAGCTGGGTAAAATAAAAAAAGAGGCTTTTATAAAAGCCTCTTTTTTTTGTCATATTATTTTGGTGGATATTTTGCCAAAACTTTTTCTACAATTGCAGATAATCTTGCTTCTCTTTTTTCGGGTAAAGCATTAGGATTAAAGCTTGATTCGCTCACTGCTTGCCAAAATAAACCTATACCGCCTTCATCAACAAAATCGAATATAATCTGTCGATTAACATTTGCTTGTCCTATAGGTAAACCAATTGAAATTCCACCACCAACATTTCTTCCGCCTCCACCGACTCCTACTCCAACAGTATTTCTTTGCGCTGCTTGAAACTCGCTACTTTTTATATCTATATAAAAATCAGGTTTATCCGAGAGTGCAAATCCTTTTACTTGCATCTTTAAATCTAGCGCATCAAATAAACGTTTTGTATCAAAATCACTTAACCCTGTTTGTGTGTCGCCAAAATAGTTGTAGGTTGTATATTTTGAAAAGTCTGTGTTTTTTTCAAAATCATAATTCACATAAATGGGTGCACAGGAAACAAAAGGTAGGGATAGAATAAATATTCTGTAAAACTTCATAACTTTATTTTTAAGATAAAGTTACACAAAAATTATTCCGCGATTTATTCTATTTTAATCAGTCTCTTTTAGTTCTCTTCTAATTAAAGTATTTTTACCAGGTAAAATTAAACCAATGCCTTTTTTTTCAGTAGTTATTCCGTTATACAATAAAGAAGATTACATAGAAGACACATTAAAAAGTGTTTTTAATCAATCTTTTACAGACTATGAAGTTATTTTAGTTGATGATGGAAGTACTGACAGCAGCTTAAAAGTAGTTGAGCTTTTCGATGATGGAAGATTGAAAGTTTACAAACAAAAAAATCAAGGTGCTTCAGTAGCAAGAAACTTTGGAATTGAAAAAGCACACTCTAATTACATCGCCCTTCTTGACGCAGATGATTTATGGTATGAAAATCATCTCCAGGAGTTAAAAAAACTTATTGAAGCTTTTCCAGAAGCCGGGTTATATTGCAATAATTATGAGATTAATTATAATGGGAGCTTTGTGAAGCCGGCTACTTTTAATTTTAATTACAATAATGAATGTTTGATTGTCAAAGACTTTTTTAAAGCCAATATTATTAACTTTATTCCTTCGTCTTCTTCAGTTACTTTTTTAAAAAAATCTTTTAAAGATATCGGAGGTTATAACTCGAATTTTGAAATAGCTGAGGACATTGACTTATGGATTCGCTTTGCATTGAAATACAAAGTGTGCTTCAACCCAAAAACCACTATGACATATCAAGTATTTATAGACAATAGTCTTTCAAAACAGGAAACGAATGAGGTTAGATATAAATTTATTAATAGTTACGGTGCAGAAGAAAAATCAAATCAACAATTAAAATTGTATTTAGATATTAATAGATATGCACTTGCAATAAGGTGTAAAATCCATAGTCAATTTAACTTATACCATAAATTGAAAAAGGAAATTGATTTAAAGAATTTGAACCTAAAGCAAAAATTGCTTTTAAATTCTCCTGCGAGTATGTTACAAATTGCCAAAACAGTTCAGCGCTGGTTATTAATGACCAATTTATATTTGACGGCTTACAAATAGCTGTTAATTAGTTAGTTTCTAATTTTAAATATTTATTTCTGGCCTTTAAACACATTGAGAATATAAGATGAATTTCAGAAATGCGTATCTCTCTCTTAAGTAATAAATGAAATATCAATTTCATAACTTTAAAATAAAACATATTTGGGTATACCAAATGATACTGAATTGCATAATTTGGAATAATCTGCATCGGGTTAATTTTTGTTCCCGTACTTATGGCGCTATGGCGCAAAATTAATTTATCCTCATAATATATTTTAGTTTGTTTTAGGATATCATTCAAAAACACATACTCTTCTCCCGACAGAAAAGGACTGTTCAAGCCCATTAATACATTAAATTTGATATTAGAATTCTGAATAGATTTTCTACGAAAAGAAATATCCACAGAAGTCACACTAAAACATTCCTTAATTCTCGTTATTCTTTTCGATTGCAAAAGATATTTAGGATTTCTTGAATGCCCATTTATTTCAGAATTAAATATTATAGCACCTGCATCATTATGAAGCACATATGCATTAGCAATTATTTTTTCAAAACCTTTAAAGTATTCTACATCGTCATCTGCGATTAAACAAATATCCCCTGTGGCATTTTTAATCGCCAAATTTCTACTTTTTGAAAGGCCATATTCAAAACTATTAATAATGCGAATATTATTTAAATCAGAATTAAGAATACTATCAGGAGTGGTTTGATTTATAATTAGAATTTGAAAATCATCCATATTATTATTTACAAACATCTTATCAAGAAAAGAAAGATCTTTTCTATTCATAGTACTGATAAGAATCTCTAAAATCATAATATTGAATTATATTTGTTTTACTAAAATAACATTTTAAATGGCCAAGTAATCTAGCTGATTTATTTTAACTAACAAAGTTTTAATATCTAGTTTTTGTCTTAGCTTAAAACCTTATTAACATGGTTATATTGTCAATAGCACTGATAACTTATAATAGTGAAGATTATATTGAAGATACTTTACTTTCCATAATAAAACAAAAATGCTCTTTTAATTTTGAAATAGTTGTTGGTGATGATTGCTCAACTGATAAAACATTTCAAATAGTAAAATCATTCAAAAAAAAACATCCTAAACTTTTTAATATAAGTACAAATGCCAATCAATTAGGAATTCTAAAAAACTTTAAAAGCACATTAGACAGGTGCACAGGTAAATACGTGTTTAATTTTGATGGTGACGATATAATAAAAAGTGAATTAGCATTTGAAAAGTTAGTCAATACTTTTAAAAAGAAACCTAATTTAGGTTTTGTCGACTCCGGTTATGACAAGTATTTTGAGACTAAAAAGACTACAAACCATTATGTAAATAAGCATACTATTAGAGCCTCAAAGAATCAATATAAAGATTCAATTTTCCTAGGTAGAATAATCCCCATTGGGACATGTTTCAATAGAGAATTTATAATAAAGTATGTGGATTTCGCTACTTATATTGATAAAAATATTACAATAGAAGATTACCCTATTCTAGTTGATATGGCCGCTAATTGTGACTTTGATAGGATTGATGAATCCTTATTTATTTATAGAATACATGATAGATCTTATTCGTATAATAATGGTTTTGATAGGTATATTTTTCAAAGGGAGCAAATGCTAAATTTATTTAATCATTTTAAATCCAAATATCATTTTAGTAAATCTCTTAGTAATGATTACGAGCAAAAACATTATAAAACCATCCTTCATTTGGCTGGGTCTTTTCATAAAAAAGAATTAGGAAAAGAATTGTTTCCGAAAATAAAATCGAAAAATATTTACGATTATATTCATTACTTTGCAAGTCAATATAAATTTGTTAGGAATATTGCTCGAATACGAAAAGCGAAGAACTTAATAATTCAAAAAACGCGATTAAGCTTGAAAGATTCTTGAAATTAATTGCCTAAAAAAGTTTCGAAATCTCTTATATAATCTTCTTCATTATGAACGTCGGAGGCTAAAACTAAACATACCGACCCGTTTGAAAATTTATTAAGCTCATGCCAAACCATATTTGGTATTAAAAGCCCTTTATTTGGACTATCCAGTTTAATAACTTCTTGGTTTTTATTAACGTCAATTAAAGTAACATTAAAGCTACCATTAAGAGCAACCAAAAATGTATAATGCTCAATGTGAGCATGCCTCCCTCTAAATTCATCTGCGGGCACATCATAGAGAAAAAATACTCTTTTTATATCAAAAGGTAGAACGCCCTTTTCAATAAATGACAACCCCCCTCTAAAATCCCTGAATTCTGGAATGCTAATTATTTCAACTTCCTTTATACTCAAACTGAAAAGATTTTAAATCACTATTTTTTTAACTTTCTAATTAATAAATTTATTAAACTAAAATGGTTGTTCAACCTGTAAATTGCAAAAGACAAAGAAAACAAAATAAGTAACACCAGTGAAGTATTCTTAATAATTTCATCTTCTATATAAAACAGACCAGTTATAATTATAAATTGCAAAGTACAGATATAAAAAAGTTTATTGAAGTTTGAATTAAAATGAAAATTATATTTCTTAGAAACAATAATCTTAATAAATAAAAAA
Organism: Algibacter sp. YIN40; assembly: GCF_057219435.1. Classification (NCBI taxonomy): domain Bacteria; kingdom Pseudomonadati; phylum Bacteroidota; class Flavobacteriia; order Flavobacteriales; family Flavobacteriaceae; genus Algibacter; species Algibacter sp. YIN40. The sequence goes on from NZ_JBXVVC010000001.1 coordinate 196,829, forward strand.
TCAATTATATGATAAACTAAGTATCCCACACCAAGACCTGTTAATCCATAAATATTATATCCAATAATTATTGAAATGAGTAACAAAAAATTAGAAATCACTTCTGTAATTAAATATAATCTTGAATCACCTTTCGCAATTAAAATAAAACCCATTGACCACGAAATAGATTTAAATGCTGTGGCTAAAATCCCATAGGTAATCATTCCTAGAATAGGTAAAAAATCTTTAGAATAGAGTAGTGTTACTATGAATGGTTTTATAACTAAAAATATAATCACAATTGGTGTCATTAATAACAGTAACATATAGGCCTGTTCGTTCACGATTTTATTAACCATTGTACGATTCTTAGACACTTCTGAAAGCCTTGGAAAAAAATCTTTACTTAAAGCACTAAAAAATACCGCTACATAAGAATGTATTATGGCAAATCCAGCATTATATAATCCTACTTCTTCAATACTTCCATAATTAGTAATAAATATCTGAACAATATAGGCAATTGCCAATGCTATTATACTCGCCAAACTTAGATGTATTCCTGGTTTTAAAACATCTGCACTACTCTCGACAAATTGTTTAAAGGGAATTCTAGTAGTCTTTAAATTTAATTTATTCACAAAAAATTTAGCAGTTATAAAACTTATTACAGCTGTAGAAACAATAACCCATGGAATGCCATTTTCTCCAAAAAAATAATAAATACTTATGGTTGGCAACAAACTAATTAAGCTTGAAAAAGCAATAACTTTTGCTAGTTTTTTTATAGACTTCAAACCTTGTAATATTGCCATATCACATATCGCCAATTGATTAAATAACACTGCAATAGAAATGGTAATAAAAAATAGAGTATACGTTTTGTTACTAAAAGCTAATTGACTCAACCAAGAAGATGACATCAAAATAACTATGGCTCCAGCAACTCCTGTAATTAGAGCTAATTGTTTTATAACACTAATTAATTTCGGTTTTTCATCTTTACTTGAAGAAGCAATTTCCTTAACTGCTGTTAAATCCAAACCGCATCTAGTTAACGCTTGGACAAAATTTAATGTTGACATGAGAATGCCAAATATTCCAACTCCTGAAACCCCAATAAGTAAGGCCGCTACTTTCGTTTTTATAATAGAGACTAGTATGCTAACAACCTGCACCCCTCCAAATAAAGAAGTAGCTTTTAAGATTTGTTTATATGAGTTGTTTTCAGCCTGCAAAAACTATTTATGTCGTGGAGATTGGTTAAAATTTGATAATAGATATATAATTCTTTCAATTTCAATTTCTTCTAAATTTTGGTGCATTGGTATGCTTAATATTTCACCGTGTAGCTTGCTTGTTATTGGCAAATTTAATTCGCCAAATTCCTTATACGCATTTTGTTTGTGAATCGCTTTTGGATAATGAATCATTGTTTCTACCTCATTCTCAAAAAGATATTTTCTAAGTCCATCTCTATAGGCACTTTTTATAACAAACAAATGAAAGACATGTTCATCTATAACATCATATTTAGGCACGGTAATAAACTCACTATCAATTTTATTTATATATTTTTGCGCTATTAACCTTCGTTTATTATTATCCGCATCTAAATACTTTAATTTTACTCTTAAAAAAGCAGCTTGTAATTCATCTAATCTGCAATTAAATCCTTTTATTGCATTTAACGAAGATGAAACTCTTCCGTAATTTCTAAGTTTCAATATAACTTCTGCTAATTTAGAGTTATTTGTTGTAATAGCACCAGCATCTCCCAAGGCCCCCAAATTTTTTGTTGGATAAAAGCTAAAAGCAGCAACATCTGAAACATTTCCAGCTTTTCTCCCATCATTTGAGATAGCACCATGAGCCTGAGCAGCATCTTCAATCAAAATTAAATCATAAGTCTTACATAATCTTTCTAAAGCATTAACATTGTATAATTGTCCATATAGATGAACTCCTAATATAGCCTTAGTTCTAGTGGTAATTTTGGCTTCAATTTTGGCAGGATCAATATTAAAACTATGGATATCGGGTTCAACTAAAACAGGTTTCAACTTTGCATTGCTAATAGCCAAAACTGTTGCTATATATGTATTTGCTGGCGCAATAACCTCATCCCCATCCTCTAACACACTTAATGCTTTAAAACCCTCAAAAATTAAACGTAGTGAATCTAGACCATTACTGGTGCCTATACAAAACTTTGCTCCGCAGTAAGTTTTAAATTCTGATTCAAACTTTAAAACTTCCTCACCCAAAATATAGCTTCCTGAATTTAAAAAATTCTTAAATACTCCTTCAAATTCATTTTGGAACCGAGCATTACTGTTTTTTAAGTCTAAGAATTTAATCATGTTTAAATTGAAAAAATAAATTAATTTAAATAATTATCACCTTCAACACCAAAAAGAGAACTTTCGAATATAAGCAATAAATTCACTAAAAAGACTAATTTTATGCTCATCACCTAGTTATCAAATGTCATGTTTTTATTCTAAAACCTTATTAAAAACAATCTTTCCTTCTTCATTTATATATTCATAAACGCCAGCCGGAGCACCCTTATTTATTTGAATAAAACTTTTGTTTTCCTGCATATATTTCAAATAACTTTCATCTTCACTCAAATATGAATATAATATCCGAAATAAATTTACAGGCGTTTTTAAATCATTATCAAAATCCGGCGCCTCCTCTGGCCATTTAATTGCTAGCATCGAGCTAAAAATAGACTTAATTAGATTCTCATCTGAAGCTTTTTCAAAACTATCAAGTGTAGTATCGAATCCTACAAAACCACCATGATCAGCTGCTATAATGATTATAGGGTTTTTATCTTTGCTCAAAATAAGATTCACTACCTCTTTTAGCCAAATGTTAGCTTCTTTAATACCTTTTATATACACTTCTCTGTTATCACCTTCTTCAACAAAACCTGGATTATTTATGTGACCTGGTGTTAGTTTTTCAATAAAATAAAAATTATTAGTATGTGAGTTTATATCAATCAATTTATTTAAATCTTCTTTAATATCTCTTTTAATTTTAAATCCATCTCCGAAAAACGAAACTTCATTAAAATCAATATTGCAATAATCATAAAATAGTTTAGGTCTATTTAATAACAAATAAGAGTATTCTAATAACAAAATAGTTTTGTATTGGTTATTTTTTAAAATCTTAATTGCTGGATTATCACCTACTATTGCTTCTCTTGCAGCATATAGCTCTCTATTTGAAAACTGAGTGTTATTATAATAATGATGGCTCATAGCAAACATAGAGCTATTGGAACTTAGCGTAGAGTAATAATTGCTACGAAAATCATCATAAGATTTAAAACCATTATCAGCTAAGAAATTTTGAAACTCACTATTATTAAAACTATAATATCCTTTACTCGATTCAGAAAAATTGACATAACCGTCAGGTTGAATTAAGTAAATATTATGATGTTTCTTAAATTTAACAGACTCAATATTATCTAAAGGTTTCATCCATTCTTTAGAATAAGAAAAATATTTATAAAAGTCTGGTATTAATCTGGTAAAGCCAATCAATGATAATAGAATTTGAAATACAATAATTTTTCGAACATGCTTATACATGAATTTGGTAAAAATCAATGCTAATAATAAAGATAAAAGCAAAAAAGCTTTATGAAAACCATAAGTTATTATAACCAAATAAGCAGCGAAACTGCTATAATTTAAAAGTGGGATTATATATTTTGCATATCTTTTAAAAAATATGATTTTATCAAACATAAAAAATAATAGTTTGAATGAGATTATTGGTATAAGAAGAAAGAACAATAAGAAACCCAGGAATTGACTCCAAGAATTCATTAATGTAAAATTGTAATTGTATAAATGGCATAAAGGGTATAAACCAGCCCCCAATGCAGCTAGATATTGAAATGATTTATCGGAGTTATTGTTACTTGATAAAAATTTTAAAATGGATTTTCTAAAACGATTAAACATTCCTGAGCTTTAGTAAATACATCATTCTTTCAGAACCTTTAATAGGTTCTTTCTCAATTACATCAAAATAGTTACTATAACATTTTTCAAAATTTTCAATATTATAAAAATTAAAATGCTCTTTGAATTCACCTTTTGTATTCAACAACCTTACCACCCATGAATCACCTCTTTTGGGGAATTCTATTATTAAATACTTGGAAAAAGAAGCAAAAAACTTTGCCGACATTTGAAATGGAATATTCCCAGAGAGTGACATATGATGTATAACGGCTAAAACCATGGTGATATCGGGTTTGAATTCTTGAATACGTTGTATAAAAGATTGTCGCTCCTTATTATTAAAACCTATCGCTGGAGTAGGGTTAAAAATATCCAATACAAACGGAGTAATAAAAGAAGAATTTTCTTTTTTAATATTTAAATAATTTATATCAACCGCAATATTATCTATGTCGCATACAAGTGCTTGTTCTAATACATGATTTATTTTTCGAACAAAAGTACCATCATTGCCTCCAACATCTATGAGCGTATTAGCTTTTAAAGACGCAACCCATTTATCAACAAGTTTTGATTTCTGTAAAAAAGAACTATCGGAATAATTTGTATTACTATAATAATCACCCCACTCACTCGTCTCCTTAATCTCAAGCTTCTTTATATAATTGTATAAACTAGTTATAATGTTAATTTGTCCTCTTTTTGACAGTTTAGATACTTTTACACTGCCCTTATAATTATCATTATGTTTATCTTCAAACTTTGCCAATAGGTGTATGTTAGAATACAAAAAAGGATTAAACTTAGTCTTAAATGGCAACATTGAAGACAACATACCTGTAGGAATTCCATCAATAAAATTACTCATTAATTTTAAAGATTGAGCTCCGTGGTAATGAGCTAAAGTTAAAGGTCCCAAAAAGTGAGTTATAAATTGTTTAAATGCCCTCCAAGGTTCATTTTTTGAATAAAAATCAAATGACAATGAATCAATAAAAACAGCTTTTCCTAAGTGAAATGCAACATTAAATGCAGATGCATCCTTAAGAGAAAAATCGTTTTCTAAGCAGAATTTTTGAATCTTAAGTGTTAGCAAAGCTGCCTCTTTATACTGCATGAACGACCATTCATAAGGATAAGTAATAAATGGTATTTGTTCGGGCTGTATTATTATCTCAGCATCACTTTTAGAAAGTTCTTTATGCTTAATTAATAACTCAGCAGAAAATAATTTTTGAAAAATATTTTTCTCTTTTAACGCCGTATATTGTTTAAAATAAATAGGGTTGATACGACGTTTAACTTTGCCATTTTCTAAATAAACATACCCAGAAGGGTCTCTAAATGAAGCTGAATGAATATGTTTATTGGTTGCTATCATTCTTATTTTCTTCATCGATATCGGATATATCTATATCATCAAACATATCTTCCTCTTTTACTAAACCAAAGAATAATTTTAATTTGTACAATACATTTTTTGAAAATAATAATACCCCCGCTACTGCTGCTACTATTGCTTGGATTATCATTGCCCCTAATCCAGGATCGAAATAAAGAAATTGCATGAATCTAATTTTTAAACAAAAATAGGTAAATTATGAGGTCTTTACCTCTTATAATTAACATTAAAAAGAGGTGAACATATCATTATCTAGCTTTCAGTGTTCTTGCTATCCACACCAAAAAGTGAACTTCCGAATATAAGCAATATAACCCCAAAATACATAACATAACTTACCAAATGACCAATTACTGCACCCTCTACTCCGAAGATTTTTATAAAGTAAATACTTGTTACGTAAGTGATAATTACTAAAAATGCTTCAGTCACAATATAATGCCAAAACATCTTTTTTGCTAAAAACTGATAAGCAATAACTACGGATATAACCTTAAAAAAATCACCTAACAGCTGCCATAGAAACAACTCTTCAACTGGCTTAAACTCTTCTGAAAAAACTGCAGTAACTATGAATGATTTCAATAAATATATAACTAACAACCCTATTGCAAAAATTGGTATTATTGTTTTATAAAAACCAAAAACCTCTTTTCTGAATTCTTTTGGATTATCAATTTCTGAGAATCTTGGTAAAATATATAATGCCATTAAGGTATTAACAAGCATTAAATAATACTTCGAAATTCTAGTCATAGCCTCCCAAAATCCCGCGTCTTTATAGCTAACATGCTCAATAATATATGAGCGTATCGCAATAGTTACAACGGGCAATAATATGGCAGAAAACAAGGTCATAGTTGAATATGAACTCAATTTCTTTAAAGTATTAAAATTGACTCTTTTTAATTGAATAAGACCTATTAAACTGCGCCTATGAATTATACCAACGAGCGTTATTAAAAAGATTAACGACTCTGCTATTACGACAGATATTAAAGCACCTTCAATTTTTCTTTGATAAATAAGAAGTAGGGTTATAGACAACCCTAAAATCTGACCAATAATATTTATTACAATTAATATTTTATACTTTGAAAATCCATTCATTATGGAAAATGAAAACATATTCAATGCATAAAAAGGTAATACAATAGCAAAAATCTTTATAACGTACGCATAATTACTATAAAACGGAAAAATGAGATTATTAATTTGCTCTGCATTAAAATAACATAATAGTGAGAATAAAATAGTTGCTATAAAACCGACATAAAAAATTGTAGAAATTGTTCTACTTAGCCTAACGGTATCATCTTTAAAAGTTGCGATATATTTTACAGCACCATTATAAAAACCTAAAATAGATATAGTTTGAACAGCACTAACAAAATTTCGTAAATTCCCAATTAGAGCTAGACCTTCTGCTCCAATAAAAATGGCTATAGCTTTAGAAGTTAAAATGCCAGCTATAATCTTTGTAAAAACGGAAGCTGTTTTTAAAGATGCAATTTTAATTAAAACTTTACTATTTATGTATTCTAATAATTTCTTCAATTAATATAAATTACCTTTTATTAGAGATATATGGTCGTAAAATCAAGTGTAGCGTGCTTATTAATTATTTCTCTTTTAAGAATGAACCAAAGATACAAAATGATTTAGGTTTGTCTGGGTAAATTATACGAATCGGAAGAAATCGATTATAATATGGATTACCTATTTTTTTTTATTAGATAATATCCATTGACAGTAAAAATAGCCGCATTAGCTATAATAATTGGCAATCCAATCCTTAATGTTGGCATTAAAAAACCATATATAACAAACAAAATACACCCTGTCATATTTATTAATCGCAGACCTTTAATGTTTTTCATGGTAAATGAAATTAAAACCATTAAGGAAGCTAAGTAACCAATATATTCTATTCCAGTAATTCCAAATAAATCCATATTTCAATAATAACAAAAAAAAGAGAAACTCTATTCGAATTTCTCTTTAATCTCTGCTATATCAATAATTTTATAATGCTTTATTTCGCTTACGCTCAACTTCAGTTAAAAATACTTTTCTCAAGCGTAGGTGATTTGGAGTTACCTCAACATACTCGTCTTTTTGAATATATTCTAAAGCTTCTTCCAAAGAAAATTTAATAGCAGGAACAATTTTAGCCTTATCGTCCGCTCCTGAAGAACGTACATTACTCAGTTTTTTAGTTTTTGTTACGTTAACAGTCATATCGTCACCCCGTGAATTTTCTCCAATAACCTGACCTTCATAAATATCTTCACCTGGATCCACAAAAAACTTACCTCTATCTTGTAATTTATCAATTGAATAAGGAATGGCTTGTCCTTTTTCCATAGACACTAAACTACCATTTTGCCTCTCTGGTATACCGCCCTTTAATGGTTGGTATTCTTTAAATCGATGCGCCATAATAGCTTCTCCTGCAGTAGCCGTAAGTAACTGATTTCTTAAGCCTATAATACCTCTTGATGGTACCATAAACTGACATACCATACGATCTCCTTTGGCCTCCATACTAAGCATCTCACCTTTACGCAAAGAAACCATTTCTATAGCTTTACCTGAAACCTCCTCTGGTAAATCTATCGTCATTTCTTCAACAGGTTCACATTTTACACCATCAATTTCTTTAATAATAACTTGTGGTTGCCCGATTTGAAGTTCGTAACCTTCACGACGCATTGTTTCTATTAACACTGACAAATGCAATACACCGCGGCCGAATACTATAAACTTGTCGGCACTATCTGTATCTTCAACTCTTAGCGCTAAATTTTTCTCTAATTCTTTACTTAAACGATCTTTTATATGACGAGAAGTTACATACTTACCATCTTTTCCAAAAAATGGAGAATCGTTTATTGTAAATAGCATACTCATTGTTGGCTCGTCAATAGTAATTGTCTTTAAGCCCTCAGGAGCTTCCCAATCGGCAACTGTATCGCCAATTTCAAAACCTTCAAGACCAACAATAGCACAAATATCTCCTGTTTGTACACTTTCAACTTTTAAGCGTCCTAGACCTTCAAATACATGAAGTTCTTTTATTTTAGATTTTACTACAGTTTTATCTCTTTTTACCAAAGAAATATTCTGTCCTACATTTAGTTCCCCTCTTGTTAAACGACCAATAGCTATTCTTCCTGTAAAAGATGAAAAATCTAAAGATGTTATTAACATTTGAGTTGTTCCTTCAGAAATTTTTGGTGACGGAATATGATCGATAACCATATCTAGCAAAGGCTCAATATTTTCAGTTTCATTTTGCCAATCATCACTCATCCAATTGTTTTTAGCTGAGCCATAAACCGTTGGGAAATCTAGTTGCCACTCTTCAGCACCTAATTCAAACATTAAATCAAAAACCTTCTCATGCACCTCATCTGGAGTACAGTTTTCTTTATCAACTTTATTAATTACTACGCATGGCTTCAATCCTAAATCTATTGCTTTTTGTAATACAAAACGAGTTTGTGGCATAGGACCTTCAAAAGCATCTACTAACAATAGTACACCATCTGCCATATTAAGAACACGCTCTACTTCTCCTCCAAAATCGGCGTGACCAGGTGTATCTATAATATTTATTTTTGTGTCTTTATAAATTACAGACACATTTTTAGAAGTAATAGTAATACCTCTTTCTCTTTCTAAGTCATTATTGTCAAGGATTAAATCCCCAGTATTTTCATTCTCACGAAATAACTGACAGTGATACATAATTTTGTCAACCAAAGTTGTCTTACCGTGATCTACGTGTGCAATGATTGCAATGTTTTTAATACTAGCCATAATGCCTCATTTTAAGCGTGCAAATGTACGCTATATTTTAACATTTTAAACATTATATTTTGATATTTAGTTAATTATATGTTATAATTTAAAACTAGAACACTAAGCCATAAATATTACCGTTTTAGAACAAAACATTGCATCATGAAAATCATTAATCATCAGTCAAAATTTTCAAGCACGGCTTACCTTCTATTAGGAATTACAATAACACTATTAATAAATTTTGCAATTATCAAATATTTATCGCGTTCTTCAGATGTAATATTAATTAAAAAATCAACTTTGTTCTTCATATCTGGAATTGGTTTAATTATAATGTTCAATTGTATTTTAACATTATATCTAATTAAATACAGCTTTAAAAAAAGTATTTAAAATGATTATCTTTGCCGCTTAAATTAAAGCGAATGAACCTTGATAATGTTCCTAAGTTAAAACACCTAAATTCTAACAATTTCTTTTTACTATGTGGGCCCTGTGCTATTGAAAGTGAAGACATGGCGCTCCGAATTGCTGAAAAAGTAGTTTCTATTACTCATAAATTGGAAATCCCTTATGTATTTAAAGGAAGTTTTAAGAAAGCTAATAGAAGTAGGATTGATAGTTTTACAGGTATAGGCAATGAAAAGGCTTTAAAAATTCTTAAAAAAATTTCAGAAACATTTGATGTTCCTACGGTTACAGATATTCACGAAGTTTCAGATGCATCCTTAGCTGCTGAATATGTAGATGTTTTACAAATTCCAGCTTTTTTAGTTCGTCAAACCGACTTAGTTGTTGCAGCTGCCCAAACTGGCAAAGTTGTTAACTTGAAAAAAGGGCAATTCATGAGTCCAGAAGCCATGAAACATGCCGTACAAAAAGTGAAAGATGCTGGTAACGATAATGCTTGGATAACCGATAGAGGTACTATGTTTGGTTACCAAGACATGATTGTAGATTTTCGAGGTATCCCCACTATGCGTGAATTTGCTCCAACAGTTTTAGATGTAACCCATTCATTACAACAGCCTAACCAATCTAGTGGTGTTACAGGTGGCCGTCCAGATATGATTGAAACCATTGCGAGAGCTGGCATTGTAAATAATGTAGATGGCTTGTTTATTGAAACGCATTTTAATCCTGCCAATGCTAAAAGTGATGGCGCCAATATGCTACATCTAAATCATTTAGAAAGCCTTTTAACCAACCTTGTTGCCATTAGAAAAACGGTAAACAGCCTCTAACATTTCACTTTATATCTTGCACATGATATTAAAACCAGTAACTGGTATAGCAATTTTATTGTTTTCAATTAAACTAATTGCTCAGGATTCCATTCCAAAAAGATACACTTCCTCAAATAAGGGAAAGTTCTTTATAAGCTGGGGTGGTAACAGGGAATCATTCTCTAGATCTGATATTCATTTTAAAGGTGAAGATTACAATTTTACGATTAAAGATGTGACCGCATACGATAAACCAAAAGGTTGGCATATTGATTATATTAATCCTACTAGGGTTACAATTCCTCAAACTAACACAAAAGTGGGATATTTTATTTCTGACAACTACTTAATTTCAATTGGTGTTGACCACATGAAATATGTGATGAACGAAAATAGAAATAAAATTATTGATGGCTCTATTAATTTACCAAGCGACGAGTTAGGGAGTCAATATAATGGAACATATAATAATGAAGAATTTCTTGTTTCGGAAGAGTTTCTTTTGTTTGAGCATACGAATGGCTTAAATTACATATATGCTGAAATAGCTCGTTATGATGACATTTCTTCAATATTTAACTTACAGAACACAGATAAATTTCAATTGAATATTACCGAAGGTTTTGGTGCTGGTATCCTATACCCCCAAACAAACACTACACTACTTCAAAAAGAAAGATATGATGAATTTCATTTGGCGGGTTATGGTGTTTCGCTTAATGCGGGCTTAAACTTTACTTTTTTTAAACACTTTTTTATGCAGCTAGATTTAAAAGGAGGTTATATTAATATGCCAGATATTAGAACTACCAGTAATACTGCAGAAAGTGCATCGCAACATTTCTTTTATTTACAGCGTGTTATTTCGTTTGGTGGTATATTTAGAATTTAAACAAACCAAGCTTTCTTACTCTTCTTTAGTAATTCTGAAGCAGCATGTAATAACTCGATAAAATTGTCATGATCTAAATCTTCAATAGACTTTAACTGGATAGAACGTACCTGTTTTCTTTTATTATCATTTTTTAAAATTGGGAAATCGTTCTCAAGTAAAATACCTTGCACAAAAGCGACATCCACATAATCTTTCCCCTTTAAAATATTCAAATAAACCATCGGTTTCTTTCCAATATTATAAAACGGAATTTCATAACTGAATCGTTCTTCTGCCTCTGTAAGTGTATTTAAAATCACACTACGCACATATAACATAATGGATTGATTAGGCTCTTTTTGGTTTATGAAATATTCGTCTACTGGTTTCACTCAAACTATTTAATTTCAAACTTAACAAAAATCTATGATGGGTTCTTTTTTGTAAATTTAAAAAATAGATTATTTACTAATTTTTATTTTTGGGTAATACCTCTTCTGGAAACGGAAATAAAATCGTTGAGTTCTTTTCTGCAGCAATATTAGATAGAGTTTGATACAACCTTAATTTTATTGCTGATGGAGATTGATCTATTAATTTACCTGCCTCTAATAATTTACCTGCTGCTTGCTCTTCCGCCAAAGCCAAAATAATACGTGCTCGTCTAGAGCGTTCTGCCTCAGCTTGATTGGCCATCATACGTTTCATATTTTCAGGTAATTGAATGTCTTTTATTTTAACATCAATAATATTAACGCCCCATTCCACGGTTTCAATTTCAACAATATTTTTAATGTTTTTACCCATTTCTTCACGTTTAGACAAAATAGTATCTAACTCTACTTTACCACAAACATCGCGCAGTGCGGCTTGAGCTAATTGCGTTATTGCAAAAGTATATTCCTCTACTTCCAGAACTGCCTTTTCTGGATTTTCAATCTTAAAAAACACGACACCGTCAATGCTACAAGGTACATTGTCTTCAGTCATAACCTCTTGAGAGACGACGTTAATAGTAATGACACGAATATCAACAACCTGAATGGTCTCTATAACAGGAATAATCCATCTAAATCCAGGCTGTAATGTTTTAATATATTTACCAAACCTAAACTTTAAAGCACGTTTATACTCATAAACTACTCGTATTCCAGAAAGCAAGAATACGATAACAAAAACCGTAAATAATAACATAGGATTCATCATTCATTCTTTTAAATTAATACTATATAGATAACTCTATAAGATAGCGAATTTTAATGTAAAATGAAAATACTTTAAGTATAATTTTAAGTCTTGAAAACTGGATATTCAGACAAATTTATTATCTTCGGTTAACTAAGGAATAAAACTAAAAAACCACCTTAAATATTTAAGGTGGTTTTTATAAATTTATTTTTGGGTTAAGAATTATTCATTTAAATAATTCATTAAACCTGAATAATCGCCATATCCTTGAGAATATACAATTTTTCCATTCTCGTCAAAATCTAAAGAATTATACGTTTTAATTTTTCCGGATTTAGCCTCGGTAGAATCGGTGGCAGGTAATGTGACTTCCCAAACACCATAATAACGTACCGAACCATCTGGTAATTTTGTGTCTGGATTAACCCCTGGTAAAAGTTGCACTGGAGTAGATAAAAATTTAAAATCATATCTAGCTAAAAACTGCTTATCCATTGCTTTTGACTCTTCACTCTGAACCATTACAGTATCTACTTCTGCTCCAAAAAACGTATTTAAACCAACTGCATTTTCAGCAAAAATAGAATAATCGAGTGTTTCATTTTCCCAATCTGAAATTGATTTTAAAGCTGTTTCAGAATTTTTCTTGAATAATTCGTTAGCCGAATTATCTTCTTTTGGTGCTTCCTTGCAGCCAACAACTAATAAAGCTAAGCAAATAACAGAATACATAATTTTCATAATACTAGTGATTTTTTTAGTTAATCGACGAAAGATAATATATTTATTCGACATTCAAACATTTATAATTTGCTCTACTCTTTCTCATCAACATAATCTTGTAAATAAGAAAAGTGTTCTGTTAACTTTCCGTTTTTAGTAATTTGTGCACGATTGAGAACACCATCTTTATCCTTATTAAAAAAAGCTGGAATAACATGCTGTAAAAACATGTCGCCAAAACCTTCACTGGCATCTTGCGGGAGTTCGCAGGGCAAATTATCTACAGCCATTACCACAATGGCCTTGTCATCGTTGTAATCTATTTCAGTTCCGGTTTGTGGGTCGTATCCATAAATTGGGTCTGCTATTGTTGAGGCTCGCAATGTAGTTGCCACAGGCCCATCGACATCGCAACTAATATCAGCCACTAATTTAATATTAAATTCTGCCGATTTTACATCCTCACGTGTATATAAATAAGGAGCTCCATCGCCATAAAAATGACCTGCAATATAATAATCGGTTACTTTGGCGAAACGCATAAAATCGGACTCATAATCTTGTGGGTTATTGAAAAAATCTAAATTATTGATAGTCCTTCCATCCTTACGCTTGTTGTAATCTAGTACATCTATTTTGCAATATACGGGTTCATTAAAAGTATTATTTAAATAATCTTGAACTGAAACACTTTTAATTGCCATAGCATCTAACATTTCTTGTGAGCCTTTTGATACTTTACCACTACCTGTTAAAAGTATTTTAATATTTGGTAATATTATTTTTTGAAGTTCATTAATTAAAGCAGCTTGATTTGGCAATGGACCTGCTTTTGGTAAATCCCAAGCATTATATTTTAATCCCCATGCTCTAAATCCGTTGTAAGCACCTACGATACCTGCATATCTTCCGAAACCTATTAATCGGAACCCTTTTTGGTTTACGATGGTTTCATGGTCGTAAAGTTCTATGTTTTTTTCTAAAATAGCTTTTAATAATTTCCGATTATAAGGTTGCTTTTTGATGGTATGTGAAAAGAAAAAGTATTTTTTATTGGGAATTAAAGCATCGATTGGGACTTCTTTTACCCCAATCATAACATCGCAATCACTCACATCGGTAGTAACTTCGAATCCTTCTTTTTTATATTCATTGTCTGGAAAAACGCGAATATCTGATGATTCTACTTTAAAAACACCTTCAGGAAATTGTTTTTTAGCTTCGGCTAATTTAGTTGGTGAGAATACAACGCGTCTATCTGGTGGATTTTTGCGTTCTTTTATGATGGCAAATTTGATATTCATTCGTTAAGATGTTGATTTGTTTATTTATAATTAAACATTGGTATAAATTTTGAACTAAATGTACTAGATTTGAAGTGGTAAACAAAGTTTTTTGATAACTTTGCTGTCCGCGTTAGGGATGGAGGCATTGTTGAAGCTCTCCCGATTTTTTCATCGGGAAGCGACTGCCGAGAGCCCGACCTTTTTTCAGGTAACGCCCACTTCTCGATACGATTTTTAAATAAAAATCACTCGAAGTGACAAAAATTACTATTTTATTATAAAAGGGGTCGACTGGTTTTGACAGCGAGATTAATTGAACGGTAAGCACGTCGTGTAATGGCATTGAAACACGTAAAAGGCTAGACCAAATTTTAAACGGCGAGAATAACTACGCTTTAGCTGCATAATCCGAATTATAGTAGGATTGGCCTAGGTACACAAGGTGTACAAGCTTTATGTCTCTGGAAAGCCTTGATTGACGGCGTTCCATTTTGAGGCATCGTAAATGTCAATATAGATTGGGCAGTGCTTTGTTGCCCTTTTGAAACTAAAGAAGATAAGTTATAAGTGGGTTGTCTTTAACTAGCTTATAATCGAAAACTCAAGAAAAGAATAAACGTGTAGAAAGCTCTTTGATTGCTTGTTTGGACGAGAGTTCGATTCTCTCCGACTCCACTTATTGAGTATCAAAACTCACCAAAAACCCTGTAATCGTATGATTTACAGGGTTTTTAATTTTATATGATATCATATAATTGCACACTAAACCATCTAAAAAGTGCGCAATTCGGCGACCTTAGGTCTCTCTTAAAAATTGCACACCAATTGAATATAATTAACTGTATTTCAGACATTTGATGTCTTTCATGATTTGTTTATTATTACTTATTTGTGTACATTTAGTGTGCAATTTAATAGTAGCCTTATGGAAGATCGTTTTAGCAGTACTTTTTTCATCCGAAAAAGTAGAAGTAAAAAGAGTAATAAATGTGATATATATTTAAGAATCACAGCCAATGGCAAGCGTTCTGACATGAGTATCAATAGAAAGATTGATGAAGATAAATGGAACAAACGTTCCTCACGAGTTATGGGAAGAAATTCAGATGCGGATATGCTGAATACCTATATGGATATGATTACCTCTAAACTCAATAAGATACATCAAAGACTCAAAGACGATGAAGAATACATAACTTCTTCGAGAATCATGCAAGAGTTTAATTCCGGTGGAAAACCAAAAAAATTAGTCTTAAAAGAGTTTAAAAAACATAATGAAGAAGTTGACTTACTAATTGATAAAGATATATCCAAAAGCACAGCTAAAAGATACTGGACGTGTTATAGCCATGTCAAACAATTTATAAATGAAGTATTCAAGGAAGAGGATTTTAGGTTTCAAGATATAGACTATGATTTTATCAAGAAGTTTGAATTATTCTTAAAAACAGTTAGGAATTGCAATCATAATTCAGCACTAAAATATATTAATAATTTTAAAAAGATAATTCGCATTGCTTTAGCAAATCAATGGATGGATCGAGATCCTTTTTATAATTACAAAGTACAATTTGAAGCCGTTGAGCGTGAATATTTAACTGCTGAAGAAATAGATACACTCTACTCGAAAGAATTACATTTCGATAGGTTGAAAGTGGTAAGGGATATGTTTGTGTTTTCATGCTATACAGGTCTCGCCTATTCTGATGTTGAGAAACTATCCAAATCTGATATCACTATTGGCATTGATGGCAAACAGTGGATAAATATTAAGCGTACCAAAACGAATACTCGAAGTAGTATCCCTTTGTTACCCATACCGAAGGAGGTTTTAAATCGTTATGCCTACGATCCAAAAGTCATAAAAAGTGAGCGTTTAATACCTGTGTTTAGTAATCAGAAATCTAATGCCTATTTAAAAGAGATAGCAATGCTCTGTGGTATAACCAAACCGTTAACCACACACTTGGCGCGTCATACTTTTGCAACTACTGTTACTTTAACTAATGGTGTACCAATTGAAACCGTTAGTAAAATGCTTGGTCATAAATCGTTGAGAACCACTCAGCATTATGCAAAAATAGTCGATCGTAAAGTTAGTGATGATATGAATCTACTTGAAGAGAAATTAGAAAAACAAAACAGAAGCAAAGAAACAAATTCTAAAGATTCATAAATTTTAATTCATTTTATAAGTAGGTGTACCAAATTTTGGACAACCTCTGGACAAGTAGTGGACAAGCTTTGGACAAGTGGTGGTCCCTTTTTTAAAACAACTTTAAACAAAATAAAAGGTTAACAAACTTAACGTTTTAAATTTTTTTTTATTGTTCTCTTTTTTTGTTTTTGTCAACATTAATACCTTTTTGTAACCCCATGATTTCATTTTCAATATTCCAGTTTTTTTCATTTTTTTTTACTAAAAAAGGCTAATAATTAGCAGTATATTAGAGTAGTTTAAGGGTTCCTCAAATGATTTTCCTTCTCCAAATAGTCCACAAAGTCAGAAACACTTTGGGTAAAGTGTCAGCCTAATGATTGTGCTGAAATACTGATATACATAGATTTGATCCTTTATTATTTTTTAAGAAGTGATGGCTTCTTTTTTTTGGCTTCTTTTTCTAAAAGCAAGGGTTTCTTTTTAGGCTCGGCTTCTTGAAATAAAGATTGCATCATGGCTACAGTAGGTTTGGTTTGATTCTTTTCAATGTCTTTCATGATGGCAATCACCCCATTGATTCTTTTTTTTATGAGGCTCTCCAGTGTTTGCATTTGTGGGCCGATGGATTCTTTTGGGGAAATGCCATTGTGTTCAAAAAATTCAATCATCAGCAATAAGGTCATGGATTGAGATCCAGACATGGCTCTGCAAAAACGTCTAAATTTTTTAGCCACGGGAGCCTTAATTTTTAAGGTCTCAAACGGTTGTTTTTCATATCCTTTATCCATTTTTTAGTAAAAAATTTATTGATTTTAAAGGGCTGGCGTCGTTTTTTAGTAAAAAACCAAGTCCTTTTGTTTATTTTTAGTTATTGCTTTGTTCTTAACAAACTGATTATCAATTATTTGTGAAAATAAAAATATTCGTAACCTCGCGGAGCGGGTTACCCTCTTGCTATACGATTCCTTCATTTCATTTTCAGGATCTTAATACTTTTCAATCATTATTGAAAAGCTATTTGAGGTACTTTGAACACCATTATTTTTTTAGTAATAAAGTGAAGTTAATTATTTACAAACAACTGACAATCATTTAAATAAACTAATTTTCATATTCATTTTAGATGGTTCTATTTGATGTAGTTTGATATACTTTTCCTTTTAAAATCACATACTTATTATATCTTGAGCGTTTTCCTTTTCTTTTGATATTGAATTCTATGCGCCTTAATAATTACCAAGTTTATTTGTAGTAAAATGATACAGATTAGCATACATTTCAATTTCATTCACTTACTTCCCATAGTGCTATCGCCGTTACCTTTTCGGTAACCGATACTAAAATTGTGAACGAGTAAGAACTTATAAAAGTGAGTGAGCGAACGGTTATGCAGTTTGTCTCGGGCAGAATTTTAAACTTTGTGTAAAAAAGGTTGGGGGTGATCTTTTTACTAGGCGAACTCTGTCGCTTTTTCTGCGATTGGACTTGCAATAAAAAAATGAACTATTAGTTAAGAGATTAAACTGCTAAATAATTCTTATACATTTCTAATTCAAATTGAGTAATATTTCAATTGAGTAAAAACATGAATACGCATTAGAAAAATATTTATAAGTACATCAACTATATTTAAATTTTGAATGCAATTGCATTCATTTTAAGTCCATTTAAATTTTAAAATACAAAAAGGTGCGTTAATTGGTGACTATATTTGTTAAGCACACATTAACTTTTTGAATATCAGTCATTTAAAAAACAGGTTCGAACCCTGCCCACATTATGTTAAAAATGCTTAAGTTTATACAAAAAGGTAAATTAGGGGTTACTTCACCATGAATCACAATTGCCTCAAAGGTTTGAAACTTATTGATTTTACTTGCAGTTCTAAAATAGAATATCGCTTTCTTGGCAACTCATCAAAACATAAATATTAAAACTTCTTTTTACAATACGTTATCCATAATATCCTGAACAACTTCTGGATTCAACAATGTACTTGTATCTCCCAAATTACTGGTGTCCTTATGAGCTATTTTACGTAAAATACGTCTCATAATTTTTCCAGATCGTGTTTTAGGTAAACCTTCAGTAAACTGAATTTTATCCAATTTGGCGATAGGGCCAATATGCTCCGTTATAATTTGATTAATCTCTTTTCTAAGATTAGTATGGTCTCTGCTTTCCCCTGTATCTTTTAAAATAACATAACCATAAAGTGCGTTTCCTTTTACGTCATGCGGGAAACCAACAATAGCGGATTCTGCCACTGCTGGATGCTCATTGACAGCATCTTCTATAGGTGCGGTTCCCAAGTTATGCCCGGAAACGATGATAACATCATCCACCCTACCCGTGATTCTGTAGTAGCCAACTTCATCTCTTAATGCTCCATCGCCTGTAAAATATTTATTTTCAAAAGCTGAGAAATAAGTGTCCTTATAACGCTGGTGATTTCCCCAAATGGTTCTAGCCATACTAGGCCATGGGAATTTTATACATAATCGTCCATCTACTTGATTGCCTTTTATTTCTTCTCCTTGTTCATCTATTAATGCTGGTTGAATACCAATAAAAGGAAGGGTTGCATAGGTTGGCTTTGTGGTTCTGTCGCATTAATTCCTTCTTTTCAATTATACTTATTTTTGAAATAAAAAAACCTACTCAATGTACAAACACCATCGCTACCCTCCTATTATAATCAAACAAGCTGTCTATTTCAAACTAAGATTCACTCTGAGCTATCGTGATGTTGAAGAGCTTTTAGCCATTAGAGGTATTAAAGTTGATCATTCTACCATAGAACGATGGGTCTTTAAGTTCTCTAAAGAGATTGAGTACAATATGAATCAGCGTAAAAAGCAAGTAACTAATAGTTGGAGGTTAGATGAAACTTATGTTAAAGTCTCTGGTAAAGACAGGTTCTTATATAGAGCTGTTGACAAACAAGGAAATACTATAGACTTCCTACTAACTAAAAGAAGAATGAAAGGTTCTGCTCAGAAATTCTTGAATAAAGCTATTAGAAACAATGGTAAACCTAGAATCATAAACATAGATAAAAGCGGTGCTAATACAGCTGGAATAAAGACTTGGAATAAAAGAAGCTTCACTAGAAAAAAGATAAAGATTAGACGAGTCAAATACTTGAACAATATTATAGAGCAAGACCATCGGAGCATTAAAAGAAGAATAGCAATTTCAACTGGGTTTAAAGAATTTGAATCAGCACAAAGAACACTAGCAGGAATAGAAATAATAAATATGATTAGAAAGGATCAAATCTTGAAACCCAAATCTTCAACGTTTAAAACTTTTTGCGCTCTAGCTTCTTGAAACCCGATTCTCTTTTAAAAATACACCTCTATATAATTAATGCGACAGAACCAATTAATGCGACAGAACCCTAAAAACCACAATAAATAGTTGTTCAATATTCTTCATTTTATATAATACAAAATAAATTTAATTCAAAAATTCATAATTGATGTTATTATAGTATAGTTAGTATTTGTCTTTTTTTTGAATTAATTTAAGAAATTGATTTTTTCAGTTTCTGAGTTACTATTTCAGCCGTAATATCTCTTTGGGGAGATCCAAACATTTCGTAGCCTACCATAAATTTTTTAACGGTTGCACTACGCAATAATGGTGGATAAAAGCTCATGTGCCAATGCCAGTGGTTATTATCACCTCCATCGGTTGGTGCTTGATGAATTCCACTTGAATATGGGAAGGAAGTATGAAATAATTTATCGTAAGCTTTAGTAATAACTGCTATAGCTTCGGCATACTGCAAAACTTCCTGTTCGGATAAATCTAAAATACTTGACTGCTGTCTTTTAGGAACTATCATTGCTTCAAATGGCCATACAGCCCAAAAAGGCACTAAAACCACAAAGCCATCATTTTCGAAAATGACACGTTCTTGCTTTTCTAATTCTTGTGCTAAATAATCTCCTAATAAGCTGCTACCGTTATTATTGTAATAATTTAATTGCTGTGTGTTCTTTTTATCTACTTCATTAGGCAATGTAGACTGGCTCCAAATTTGACCATGTGGGTGCGGATTACTACAACCCATAACGGCTCCTTTGTTTTCAAATATTTGAACATAATTAATGGCATCATTGCTTCTCAATTCTTTGTATTCTCTTTGCCATGCAAAAACCACTTTCTGAATTTCAGATGGGCTCATATCTGCCAAACTTTTAGAATGATCTGGACTAAAGCATATTACTTTACAAATACCCGTTTCACTTTGTGCATTTAGCAAACCATCATTTACAGTGAAGTTTGGAGAATCGTTTTGAAGTGCAGCAAAATCGTTAGTAAACACAAAAACATCCTCATACTTAGGGTTTATTTCCCCATTTATTCTTGTGTTTCCTGCACATAAGTAACATGTTTCATCGTAAGTTGGTCTTACTTCATTTGAAACATCCTCGTTCTGTCCTTGCCATGGTCTTTTTGCACGGTGTGGTGATACTAAAACCCATTCACCTGTAAGTATATTTAAGCGTTTATGTGAGTAATCTTGTAAATTGGTATTCATTTTTAAATTCTCTTATTGCTAATTATTTTATTAAGTGTGTCCCTTCAGAAAGTTCTATAAAGTAAATAGAACATGCTTTATTAAATATGTTTTTGTAAGCATCCGACGCAAATTCAGCAAATGCTTTTGCTTCACTTTTCGAAACTAAATTGATTGTGCAACCACCAAAACCGCCACCCATCATTCTTGCTCCTAGCACATTGTCATTAGATTTGGCTAGACCTACTAAAAAATCTAATTCATCGCAGCTTACTTTATATTGATGTTGTAATCCGTTATGCGATTGAAATAGTAAGGCTCCTAGTGTTTTTAAATCGTTGTCTTCAATAGCCTTTGAAGCCATAATAACCCTGTTGTTTTCTTGAATAATGTACAGTGCTTTTTGATAATTTTCGGGCGTAACTTCATTTTTTATAGTTTCTAAATCTATTATAGTAGCGTCTCTTAGCGCTTTTATACCTAATAATTCTGAAATACTTTCACAGGCTGAACGTCTATCATTATAGGCGCTATCAGATAAGCTATGTTTAACATTGGTGTTAATGAGCATTAATTGATGATCTTTAAAATCTATTTCATAAGGTTTAGATTCTATGGTTCTGCAATCTAAGAATAGTGCATTATTTTTTATACCAAACATGCTGGCATACTGATCCATAATGCCACATTTAACGCCTACATAATTGTGTTCGGCTTTTTGCGAAATTAATATCATTTCGTGTTTTGTAAGTCCTAATTTGAAAAGCTCATTTAAACCAAAAACTACGCTGTTTTCTAAAGCAGCTGATGATGACATACCTGCGCCCCCAGGGATATTTCCTTTAAAAACTATATTGAAGTTTCCAATCACTTTATTTCGATTTTGAATTTCAGCGATAACTCCAAACACATAGTTTTCCCAGCTTCCTTCAACCGAAGGTTTTAACTTATCTAAAGTAAATTCAATTTTACTATCCATATCTAAAGCATATGCAGTGGAGACACTTGTGTCTGCTTTTTGAATAGCAGCTACTATACCTTTATCTACTGCTGCTGGAAATACAAACCCATCATTATAATCAGTATGTTCGCCAATAATGTTAATTCTTCCTGGTGAGAAAATTACAAGCGGTTCTGTTTTAAATGTTTTTATAAATGTTTCTGCTACATCATTAATTAATTGAGCACTCATTTTAGTTCGTGTTTAGCTATTATGTTATTTTTAAATTCCAAGAAATAGTGAAAGTGTCTTGTGCATCTAAAGTTTGTAACCCTATGTTGTTGTTAAAACTATCTGATACCCCTGTAGTAGGTTCAATAGCTATGGTATTAGATTTAGGAGGTGTATAGAGTTGTAAGAAGTTGTTTTCTGATGAAGATGACATCAATAATTTGTATTTTGGTGTATAAAATTCAACATTTTTTGAGTCTAATATCCAACAATCATCTAATTGTTTATCCTTAATTTCGAATGTACTTGTTGGTTCTATAGTTACAATTCCGGTTGTAATATTTCTGTCTCCAATAATTAGTTTTTGTGAGCTAATAAAACCTAGGAAACTGTTATATAAATCATCACTTAAAAAATAAGGATGCCATCCAATTGTAAAAGGAAATACTTTTGAGTCTGTATTTTTTACTGAAACATTCAGACTAAAATCTGTATCTAAAAAGACATATTCTAATTGAATTTTATACGTGTAAGGAAAGCCAATTGATTTATTGGTTTCATTGTATTCTAACTTAATCGAAGCAAAATCTCTATAAATTACTTTTTTTATTACTTGGAACGTTTTATTGTAAACTAAGCCATGTAAAGCATTGTTTTCATCTTTCTGATTTTTTTCAAATTGATAAGCTACATTTTCAAATGTATAGGTTCCATCTTTTATTCTGTTTGCAAAAGGAAATAGAATAGAAGAAGCATATGAGGTGCTGTACTTTAAAGGGGTTAAATCTTCAATTATAGTATGTCCGTTTAACCTTAACTCTTGCAAACTCGCCCCATCATTTAAAAAAATTTTAGCATACAGTTTTTTTTTAATATTTTCTATTTCTAAAAAATTTAAATCTTTGTTTTGATTAATCTTAAACATTCAGGTAAATTATAAAGAGTTTCTAATTATTAAATTATTCGGGTTTTCAATTTGAAGTGTTTCTTTATTCAAAATCATTTCAGCTAAGCGCTTACCCATGCTGTTAAAATCTGTTGAAATAGTAGTAATACCTCCTTCTACTATTTCTTTAAGTAAGGTGTCATTATATGATATGACTCCAATATCTTTTGACAGGGCTAAGTTGTCTTGTTTCATTTTTTTAATAACTCTTAACAAGATTTTATCATCTGGCATAATATATAATTCGCCTTTTTCTAAATCCTTATTTTGAAAAGCGTTTATAACTTCAAATTGGAGCTTATGTTCTTCACAAAATAAAGTAAACCCTTTAAGGATGCCTTGAGGTTGTTTGTCTTCAGGAAAAATTAAAACTAGTTTTTTGTATTTTCCTATTAAATGAAGTGCTTTGTTGAGATTGTCATACAATGCTTTTTCAAAATTTTGATATACGGCTGGGTATTGAGATAAATCTTTATGAATTTGGTCTAAAATGTAAACTTTGCCACTAGGCAACTTTTGTATGTCTACATTTGTGTTACTCAAATTTGCAGGCATTATTACATAGTAATTATATGCTCCTATATTGTCATGAATTAATTTGCTGAATATGTTTTTATTGAAATGATGAAAATAAATATCAACTTGAACATTATCTCCCATGCTTTCTAAAAAAGAGTTGTATAAATCTTCTTTAAATGAGTTAAGTTCATCAAAAAGCAAAAATACTTTTTGAGTTACATTTACGTTTTCACTTGAAATATAATAGCCTTTACCCACTACAGATTCTATAATACCTCTGTTTTTTAATTCGTTAAAAGCCATTAATACAGTATCTCTGGAAAGCTTGTGATCGTTTTTAATTTTGTTAATTGAGGGGATTTGATCTCCCTTTTTTAAAACACCAGAAATTATTAAATCTTCTATCGATTTAATAATTTGCTTGTATTTAGGTAGCCCTATTTTCTTTTTAATTTTTATCATAATAATTGATTACAAATATATAAAAATTCTTTTAAAAACATACTAGACCCTACTAGTAGTGTTTTTTTGCTCAATAAACACCTTTTTCTAAAATTTAATTTTTATATTTGGCCCTTAAACACAAAGCAAACTAAACTTTTTTTACTATGACTGCAGGATTTGAAATGTGGGACTATATAGTCTTTATTGCTTACGCTATTCTAATTTTAGGCGTAGGACTTTGGGTTTCTCGTGATAAGAAAGGGCATCAAAAAAATGCCGAAGATTATTTTTTGGCAAGTAAATCTTTACCATGGTGGGCTATAGGCACATCTTTAATTGCAGCAAATATATCGGCAGAACAATTTATTGGTATGTCAGGATCTGGTTTTGCTCTAGGTATTGCCATAGCATCTTATGAATGGATGGCAGCTTTAACATTGATAATTGTAGGTAAGTATTTCTTGCCTATTTTTATAGAAAAAGGGCTTTACACTATTCCGGAGTTTGTTGAAAAACGATTTTCTACAAACCTGAAAACAATATTGGCCGTTTTTTGGATCGCCCTTTACATTTTTGTTAATCTGGCCTCGGTATTATATTTAGGAGGGTTAGCCATTGAAACTATTATGGGTATAGATATGATGTATGCTATAATAGGATTGGCTTTATTTGCTGCTGCTTACTCATTGTATGGTGGATTATCGGCAGTAGCCTGGACCGATGTTATACAAGTTATATTTTTAGTGTTCGGTGGTTTAATTACCACATACTTAGCCTTAAACACTGTTTCTGGCGGGGAAGGTGTTCTTGTTGGATTTTCTAAAGTATGGGAAGCTGCACCAGACAAATTCCATATGGTATTAGAAGAATTTAATGGTGATGGGAGCGCAAACAGTAATTATTTAGATTTACCTGGTGTGTGGGTATTAATAGGTGGTTTATGGGTAGCTAATATTTATTATTGGGGCTTTAACCAATACATCATTCAAAGAACTCTAGCGGCTAAATCGTTAAAAGAATCTCAAAAAGGGATTTTATTAGCAGCCTTTTTAAAGTTAGTTATTCCATTAATTGTTGTGGTTCCAGGTATAGCGGCTTATGTTATGGTAAATGATCCTTCAATTATGGCTGGTTTAGGAGAAGCGGGACAATTAAATATACCTTCAACTGATCAAGCAGATAAAGCCTATCCTTGGTTATTACAATTTTTACCTACGGGACTTAAAGGCGTAGCATTTGCGGCTTTAGCTGCTGCTATTGTAAGTTCGTTAGCATCTATGTTAAACTCGACATCTACAATATTCACAATGGATATTTATAAGCAATACATTAATAAAAATGCTGATGATAAAACAACTGTAAATGTTGGTCGTATTTCTGCTGCTGTGGCATTAATTATTGCCGTTATTATGGCTCCTCTTTTAGGAGGTATAGATCAAGCCTTTCAATTTATACAAGAATATACTGGAATTGTAAGTCCTGGTATCTTAGCGGTTTTTATCCTTGGATTATTTTGGAAGAAAACAACCAATAAAGCAGCTATTTGGGGAGCACTATTATCTATTCCTATAGCATTATTATTAAAGTACTTACCAATTCCTGTTTTAGAGCCATGGATGCATCAAATGGGATTAACAGCACTTTTAACAATGGGTGTTATAATTCTTGTGAGTTATTCGCAAAATAAAGGTGCTGATGATGAAAAAGGTATTCCTTTGTCTAAAAAGTTATTTAAAACTACACCACTATTCAATATTGGTTCATTTGCTGTAATGATTATACTTGCCGTATTATATGCTTTATTCTGGTAAATATTTTTCTATAATTTAAAAATAATGAAAAAAAATAAAATAATAGTAACAGGAGGTTGTGGGTACATTGGATCACATACAGTTATAGAATTAATTGAAAATAATTTTGAAGTTATTATTCTAGATGACCTTTCAAATTCAACTGAAAAAACTCTAGAGCGCATAAAAAAAATAACAGGCGTAACTCCAAAGTTTTTAAAGATTGATTTAAAAGATTCAATATTAACAAGCAAGGTCTTTAATGAATATAAAGATGCAAGTGCTGTTATACATTTTGCAGCTCACAAAGCTGTAGGTGAGTCTGTACAACAACCACTTAAATATTATAAAAATAATTTCTATTCGTTATTAAATACTTTAGAATCACAAAGCGATAATGGTATAAACAACTTCATATTTTCTTCTTCTGCAACAGTATATGGAACACCAAATATTTTACCTATTACTGAAAAAAATGAAACCCAGCGCCCTTTTTCACCTTACGGAAACACGAAAAAAGTTGCCGAAGAAATCTTAGATGATTTTACAAAATCTAATAAGGAATTCTCTGCAATTTCATTGAGGTATTTTAACCCTATTGGTGCTCATGAATCAGGAGAAATTGGGGAACTGCCAAACGGTATACCAAACAATTTGATGCCATATATAACTCAAACCGCTGCTGGTATTCGTGAAAAATTAATGGTTTACGGCAATGACTATCCAACTAAAGATGGAACACCAATACGAGATTACATTCATGTCGTAGATTTAGCAAAAGCACATGTTATTGCAGTAAAACGATTGCTTAAAAATGAGCAAGAAACACCTTTGGAGTTTTTCAACCTTGGTACTGGCGATGGGTATTCTGTATTAGACGTTATAAACACTTTTGAATCTGTAACTAATTGTAAACTCAATTTTGAAATTGTAGAAAGAAGAGATGGAGATGTGCCTCAGCTTTATGCTTCTACAAATCTTGCCAAGGAAAAATTAGGTTGGACTGCCGATAAAGAACTCGATGAAATGATAAGTTCATCCTGGACTTGGGAACAAAATCTTAGAAATGAAACTAAATAATTTATTTTGATTCAATGTTGTACTACACTTTTAAAATGGTTCTGTCGCATTAATTCCTTCTTTTCAATTATACTTATTTTTGAAATAAAAAAACCTACTCAATGTACAAACACCATCGCTACCCTCCTATTATAATCAAACAAGCAGTCTATTTCAAACTAAGATTCACTCTGAGCTATCGTGATGTTGAAGAACTTTTAGCCATTAGAGGTATTAAAGTTGATCATTCTACCATTCAAAGATGGGTCTTTAAGTTCTCTAAAGAGATTGAGTACAATATGAATCAGCGTAAAAAACAAGTAACTAATAGTTGGAGGTTAGATGAAACTTATGTTAAAGTCTCTGGTAAAGACAGGTTCTTATATAGAGCTGTTGACAAACAAGGAAATACTATAGACTTCCTACTAACTAAAAGAAGAATGAAAGGTTCTGCTCAGAAATTCTTGAATAAAGCTATTAGAAACAATGGTAAACCTAGAATCATAAACATAGATAAAAGCGGTGCTAATACGGCTGGAATAAAGACTTGGAATAAAAGAAGCTTCACTAGAAAAAAGATAAAGATTAGACGCGTCAAATACTTGAACAATATTATAGAGCAAGACCATCGGAGCATTAAAAGAAGAATAGCAATTTCAACTGGGTTTAAAGAATTTGAATCAGCACAAAGAACACTAGCAGGAATAGAAATAATAAATATGATTAGAAAGGATCAAATCTTGAAACCCAAATCTTCAACGTTCAAAACTTTTTGCTCTCTAGCTTCTTGAAATTACATTCTCTTTTAAAAATACTACCCATAACAATTAATGCGACAGAGCCAAAAAAATTACCATGAAATATTTAGTAAGATCTATCGTACTATTTGGATTAGTATGTCTTCTCATAAGTTGTTCAAACGATAGTAATGATAGTCCTAATCTGCCACAGGAAAGTTTGCAATTTCAAAAATTGACCAATGTTTCTTATGGCTTAGATAGCGATCAAATATATGATATTTATTTACCAGAAAACAGAACCACTAACACCAAAGTAATGATATTAGTACATGGTGGCGGTTGGAGTTCTGGTGACAAAAGTAGTATGAATTATTTAGTAGATTTATATCGAAATGATTTTCCAGATATAGCTTTGGTAAATATCAATTATCGCCTATCAGATGAAAATAATCCACCTTATCCAATGCAAATTGATGATATTACCACAATTATAAATCAATTAAAATCTAAAAAAGAAGATTATGTCATTTCAGAAGAATACGGTTTTTTGGGTACAAGTGCTGGCGCCCACCTCTCTTTACTTTGGAGCTATGCATTCGATACGAGTAATGATGTAAATATGGTTTGTAGTATTGTTGGTCCTACCAACTTCACAGACCCCGTATATTTAAATAATACGAATCTAGGATTGCAATTGTTATTAGATAGTTTTGGCGTTGACCCAACAATAGAGTTTCTGGAAGAGGTTAGCCCCTTACACCAAGCTACAGCTTCTTCTCCACCAACCATTCTTTTTTATGGAGGACAAGACCCTTTAATACCTACTACACAAGGGACTGCACTAAGAGACGAACTAAACTCTCTTAATGTTACAAATGAATTTACACTTTACGCCGAAGCTGGTCATGGTTGGGGCACAAACATTAGTGAAGTCACATTACTATTAGACACTTGGAGTAAAATAAAAACCTTTACCAATACTTATTTATAATAATCAAAATAATTAATGTTGAAAAAAACGTCATTTATAATAGCTTTAGCTATTGCAATTTCGATTCTAAGTTGCAAAAACAAAACAACCACTGCATCTAACGAAGTAGCAATCCAAGAAGAAACATCAAATAAAATTCCTGAAACCCCAGAAGGCATGGTGTGGATACCTGGAGGAATTTTTAATCAAGGGGCTGTTCCTCAAGATAAAATGGCTATGTCTCACGAAAAACCTCAGCACCCAATTTCGGTTGATGGTTTTTTTATGGATATTACAGAAGTTACTAATGCGCAATTCTCAAAATTTGTCAATGAAACAGGGTATATAACTATCGCAGAAAGAGAAATTGACTGGGAAGAAATGAAAAGACAATTACCTCCTGACACACCTAAACCTCATGATACCATCCTGCAACCAGGATCGTTACTATTTAAGAAAACTAAAACTTCTGTCCCGAACTTATATGACTTTTCTCAATGGTGGGATTGGGTAATAGGAGTTAATTGGAGACACCCGAATGGTAAAGACAGTAATATTGAAGGTAAAGACAACTACCCCGTAGTTCATATTTCTAATAAAGATGCTTTGGCTTACTGTGAATGGGCTGGAAGAAGATTACCTACAGAGGCAGAATGGGAATATGCCGCAAGAGCAGGAAAAAATAATACCATCTATTTTTGGGGTGACGACAGATCGAAACTTTCAAAAATGGCAAATAGCTGGGAAGGAGAATTTCCAGTAAGCAATACTTTAGAAGATGGTTTTGAAAGACTAGCTCCGGTTAAATCTTACCCAGCAAACGACTTTGGACTTTACGACATTGCTGGCAATGTTTGGGAATGGACCAACGATTGGTACAACACCAATTATTACAATGAACTTAAATCGCAAAATACAACCATCAATAATCCAGTTGGAGCAAAAACAGCATACAACCCAAACAATCCATATATAAAAGAAAAAGTAATAAAAGGAGGGTCTTTCCTTTGTAGCGATTCTTATTGTGCAAGCTATAGAGTCTCTTCAAGAATGGCCACCGATACCGATTCTGCCCAAGAGCATTTAGGTTTTAGAACAGTTGCCACCCCAGATATGCTTAAATAAAAATCATTGCTTATCCTTTAAATTCTGTTTTTACGTGAGCTCCATCGCAGAATGGTTTGTTATTTGACGCTCCACATCTACAAAAAGCAGTTGTTTTATTTTTAGTTTCAGACGAACCATCTTTATGAGTTACATGCAGCGTTCCATAAACAAGTAATGGGCCATTCTCCAAAATTTCAACTTTGGTCTCTAAAACTTCCGAAGTATTATCTTCTTCATCATTCATATAATAGCTTAATGCTCCAGACGGACATTGTTTAACCTGTTTAACCAATTCATCTGTTGTGGCTGCCTCGATAGTTATCCATGGTTTATCTTTAGGTTTAAAAACCTTTGGAAGTCCCTTTACACATATAGCCGAATGGATACACTTCTTTGACTCCCAAACAATAGTTACGTCTTCATTTGAATACTTTTTTGTTTCTACCATATCAATTAGTTTTTACTAAATATACAAAAAAATAGAAACTAAAAATATCCTCTTTTTTGATATTCGCTACTAACTTTATAATGCTTATTTTTGTTAGAAACAGAAAAATAAACACTTTGTCCGACTTTAAATTAGGTCTTAACTACGCTAAGCAACAAGACCAAAACGACGAATTATCTGCTTACCGAAACCAATTTCATATTCCTAAAGACAAACAAGGAAATAACTTGATTTATATGACTGGTAATTCATTAGGATTGCAGCCAAAATCCACAAAAGCATATATAAACCAAGAACTGGAAGATTGGGCTAATTTAGGAGTAGAGGGCCACACTGAAGCAAAAAATCCATGGCTTCCATATCATGAATTCTTAACTGAAAGCACTGCTAAAGTGGTTGGCGCAAAACCCATTGAAGTAGTTGTAATGAATACGCTTACAACTAACTTACACCTGATGATGGTTTCTTTTTATCAGCCTACAAAAACACGCTTTAAAATACTTATTGAAAGTGATGCATTTCCCTCTGATAAGTATGCTGTAGAATCGCAATTAAGACATCATGGGTTTGATGATAAAGAAGGACTCATTCTATGGGAACCGAGAGAAAATGAAGAGCTTTTAAGATATGAGGACTTAGAGGCCATTCTTAAAAAACAAAGCAATGAGATCGCATTAATAATGATTGGCGGGGTAAATTATTATACGGGACAGTATTTTGATTTAAAACGGATCGTACAACTAGGACATAAATATGATTGTATGGTAGGTTTTGACTGTGCTCATGGTGCAGGAAATGTCGAACTTAATCTGCATGATTCTGGTGCAGACTTTGCGCTCTGGTGTACTTACAAATATTTAAACTCAGGACCAGGTAGTTTAGCAGGCTGCTTTATAAATGAAAAACATGCTCATAACAAAGCGCTTAATCGCTTCACTGGTTGGTGGAGTCATAACAAAACAACACGTTTTAATATGCGCGATGAGTTTGATCAATTGCCTGGAGCGGAAGGATGGCAATTAAGCAACCCTCCTATTTTATCTATGGCAGCCATTAAAGCATCCTTAGATATATTTAATGAAGTTGGGATGGAAAAATTAGTAAAAAAGTCAAGAAAGCTCACGGGTTATTTTGAATTTCTACTAAAACAACTTGGAGAAAATGCAATTAAAATAATTACGCCTTCAAACCCAGAAGAACGTGGATGCCAACTATCTATACAAGTTTTAAATGCTGATAAAAGATTGCATCAGAAACTAACAGAAGCTGGAGTTATTAGCGATTGGAGGGAGCCAGATGTTATTCGTTGTGCTCCTGTGCCATTGTATAATTCGTTTGAAGATGTGTATTTAATGGTTGAAAAACTAAAACTTATTTTAAATGAATAAACAACAAAACATACTAATCATAGGTGCTGGTCTTTGTGGTTCTCTTTTGGCTTTACGTCTAGGCCAAAGAGGTTATAATGTTGTTGTTTACGAAATGCGTCAAGATTTGCGCAAAGTAGACATAAGTGCTGGTCGATCTATAAATTTAGCATTTTCAGATCGAGGCAATAAAGCGATGAAACTCGTAGGACTGGAAGATATAGTAAAAGAGCTTTGCATTCCTATGAATGGTCGCATGATACACGATAAAAAGGGTGATACCCATTTATCAAATTATAGTGGTCGCGACCACGAATACATAAACTCTATTTCACGTGGCGGACTGAATACATTGTTACTAGATGAAGCTGAAAAACATAAAAACGTAACCATTCATTTTAATAAAAAATGTAAATCGGTAAACTTTGAAAAAACCACAGTATTATTTAAAGATTATGAAACCAATACAGAATTTATTGAGGATGCAGATGCGATAATTGCAACGGATGGTGCAGGTTCGGTTATGCGAAAAAGCTATTATTTAGGTAAAAAATTTTTATTCAGTTTTTCACAAGAATATTTAACTCACGGTTATAAAGAATTAAGCATTCTTCCCAAAGAAAATGGTAATTACAAAACCTATAAAAATGCCTTACATATTTGGCCTCGTGGTGATTTTATGCTCATCGCATTACCAAATCTAGATGGTAGTTTCACCGTAACATTATTTTTAAGTTTTTGTGAAGGCGATTATAATTTTAATAACCTCACTACTGAAGAGTCTGTATTGGAGTTTTTCAAAAAAGAATTTCCAGATGCATTGTCGCTGATGCCAAATCTTCTTGAAGACTTTTTCGAAAATCCGACAAGTCCATTGGGTACCGTTAAGTGTGCCCCATGGCATTATAAAGGAAATACATTACTAATGGGTGATGCAGCGCATGCCATTGTTCCGTTTTACGGTCAAGGTATGAATGCTTCATTTGAAGATGTGGTAGAGTTTGATAAAGTCTTAGATAAAAACTTAGAAAACTGGGAAGCAGTTTTCAAGACCTACGAATCCACTCGTAAAAAAGACACAGACGCCATTGCAGATTTAGCGATTGATAATTTCCATGAAATGAAAGATCATGTTGCGAATCCTATATTCCAAGAAAAGCGTAAATTGGAAATGGCATTGGAAAAAAAGTATCCTAGTGTGTATTCGTCAAAATACTCTTTAGTAACCTTTAACGAACACATCAGTTATAGAGAAGCTATGCTAAGAGGCAGAGCGCAGGACAAGGCTATTTTAAATTTACTGTCGGATAGAGAAATAAACTTAAATGATGATTTAAAACAGATCTTAGACAGAGTGCAAAAAGAAACAGAGGCTATTCTAGAATATGATAGAATTGCTGGTTTAAAATAAAAATTATGAGTGAAAAAGTTACACCTAGAGGCGCATACCCTCATACCAAACGAGTTGGCGATTTTATTTTCGTTTCAGGAACCAGTTCCCGACGAGCAGATAACACCATTGCTGGTGTTGATATTATTGACGAAATGGGAACCAAACATCTAAATATTGAAGTTCAAACCCGTGAAGTTTTAAAAAATATAGAAAAGAACCTAGCCAAAGAAGGTGCTAGCTTAAAAAATGTGGTAGATGTCACTTCATTTTTAGTAAACATGAATGATTTCGCAGGCTATAACAAAGCCTATGCTGAGTTTTTTGATGCAGCAACAGGACCTACAAGAACTTCAGTAGCGGTTCATCAATTACCACATCCCGATTTGGTGGTTGAGATTAAAGTTATGGCCTATAAAAACTCTAAATGAACATCCTAAACTACATAAACGGCAACTTTCATAATCCAGTCAGTAACAAATGGATTGACAATTACAATCCAGCAAATGGCAAAGTTTATGGGCAATTACCTAACTCTTCTAAAAATGATATAGAAAAAGCATATCAAAGCGCCAAAGCCGCTTTCAAGCAATGGTCGCAAACCACGTTAGAGGAACGTAGCAGAATCTTAATTAAAATTTCAGAGCTACTAGAGGCTAATTTAGACCGATTTGCAGACGCAGAAAGCAAAGACAATGGCAAACCCATTCGTTTAGCAAAAGCTATAGATATTCCAAGAGCTGCAAGTAATTTTAGATTCTTCGGAAATGCCATTACACAATTTGCTAGCGAAAGCCATGAAAGTGTTGGACAAAACGCCATAAATTACACCTTACGACAACCTATTGGTGTTGTTGGCTGTATTTCACCATGGAATCTCCCTCTTTATTTATTCACATGGAAAATAGCTCCAGCGATAGCCACCGGTAATTGTGTTATTGCCAAACCCAGTGAAGTTACACCTATGACAGCTTATTTACTTGGAGAAATTTGTAACGAGGCTGGATTACCTAAAGGTGTTTTAAATATCGTTCATGGCTTAGGGACAACAACAGGACAAGCCATCATAGAGCATCCAGATATTAAAGCTATTAGTTTTACAGGAGGCACAGCAACCGGCGCGCATATAGCCAAAGTAGCTGCGCCCATGTTTAAAAAATTGTCTTTAGAATTAGGCGGAAAGAACCCTAATATCATTTTTGCAGATTGTGATTATGACGATATGTTGGAAACCACAGTACGTTCATCATTCGATAATCAAGGTCAGATATGTTTATGTGGAAGCCGGATTTTTGTAGAAGCTTCTATTTATGAAAAGTTTAAAAAAGATTTTGTTGAAAAAGTCAAACAGTTAAAAGTTGGACATCCATCAAAAGACACAACCAATATAGGTGCTTTAGTTTCAAAAACACATTTAGAGAAGGTTTTAAATTATATTAATATTGGTCAAAATGAAGGTGGAAAAATACTCTGCGGCGGAAACAAAGTTATAGTAAAAAATTACGAAAAAGGATATTATCTAGAACCTACAATTATTGAGGTTGAAACAGATGAATGCCGAGTGAACCAAGAAGAAATATTTGGACCCGTAGTAACCATTATGCCCTTCGAAACTGAAAATGACGTTCTAGAAATGGCTAATAAGGTGAAATATGGTTTGTCAACAACGCTATGGACAAATGATTTAAAACGTACCATGCGAATGAGCAACAAATTACAATCGGGTATTGTTTGGGTCAATACATGGATGTTACGAGATTTACGCACACCTTTTGGTGGTGTAAAAGCTTCAGGTGTTGGTCGAGAAGGCGGTTTCGAAGCTTTACGGTTTTTTACAGAAGCTAAAAATGTATGTATAAAATATTGACAATTTATTGTCATGCTGAATATGATTCAGTACGTATTTAATAGGTAACGAATAATGATAGAAGTAAAAAAAGGTATATACTTTTCATCAGATTTTAATGATATGAATTTAGAGCTTATTTATAGGTTTATTAAAAATTCATATTGGGGAACATCTAGAACTTTTGAAGAACAAAAAATAGCTTCAGAAAATACAATTAATTTTGGTTTGTTTCATAGCGGTAATCAAATTGCTTATACAAGAGTCATGACAGATAAAGTCTTTTTTGCTTATCTTTTGGATGTTTTTGTCGTTGAAGATTATCAAGGTAAAGGATATTCAAAGTTATTATTAGACCAAATATTAAGCTATCAAGAATTAAAACATATAGACAAATGGATGTTGGCTACTAAAGATGCCCATTCACTTTATACAAAATTTGGGTTCACAGAAGTAAAAAGCCCAGAAAAACTAATGGAAAAATTAAGCCCTCGCGCCAAATTAATATACGAATAACATGGATTTAAAATTAAATAACAAAAACGCACTCGTTTGCGGAAGTACTCAGGGCATTGGAAAGGCAACTGCTATTGCCTTAGCTGCCGAAGGTGTAAACGTAACACTTGTAGCTAGAAATAGAGAAAAACTAAAAGCTGTTCTTGCTGAGTTACCGGACCATAGAAACCACAGCTATATTGTTGCCGACTTTTCTAATCCACGAGAACTCCAAGAACAGGTTATTAAATTTATTGAAAAGGAACATGGTTTTCATATTGTAATCAACAATACTGGTGGACCAAGAAGCGGCGCTATATTAAGTGCAAGTCTAGAAGAATTTGATAACGCTTTTACAATGCATTTAAAATGTAACCACGTTTTAGCTCAAGCAACAATTCCCTTCATGAAAGAAACTGGCTTTGGTAGGATTGTCAATGTAATATCTACATCTGTTAAAGAACCTATCCCTGGTCTAGGTGTAAGCAACACTACAAGAGGGGCCGTGGGAAATTGGAGTAAAACATTAGCTGAAGAAGTAGCAGCTTACGGTATTACTGTTAACAATGTATTACCAGGTTTTACCGAAACGGAACGTCTAGCGGAAATTATAAAAATTAAAGCAAATGGTTCTGACACATCTATAGAAGATATGGCAGAAATCATGAAGAATTACACACCAGTCAAACGATTTGCTAAACCAGAAGAAACTGCTAACGTCATTACTTTTTTAGCAAGTGAAGCAGCAAGTTATGTAAACGGAATTAACGTTCCTGTAGATGGTGGACGTACAAAAAGTTTGTAACTTTAAACAGAATATAATTTTCAAAACATATAGCCATGAGTAATTTAACATCTCCCATAAATTTTAAAGCTTGGATTGAAGAAAACAGACATCTACTAAAACCCCCTGTTGGCAATAAAGTTGTATGGAAAGATGGCGACTTTATTGTAATGGTTGTTGGTGGACCGAATAGCAGAAAGGATTACCATTATAATGAAACGCCCGAGTTTTTCTATCAAGTTGAAGGCGATATCATATTAAAAATAATTGACAAAGGCACACCAAAAGATATTCATATTAAAGAAGGAGATATTTATTTGTTACCTCCTAAAGTACCACATTCGCCTCAACGAGGTGCAAATACCGTAGGTCTCGTTATAGAGTATCCTAGAGAGAAAGGAGTGCAAGATGCATTACTTTGGTTTTGTGAAAATTGTACCACCAAATTATATGAGGAAGATTTTACGCTAGACAATATTGAAACCGATATGCCTAAAATATTCGATAAATATTATAGTGATAGCGATAAACGTAGCTGCCCCAATTGTGGAGAAGTAATGCAGCCACCAAAAAAAGTACAAATAGATTAATATAACTTAAAGATTCCTGACCTCTCAGGATTTCAACATGAAACGCAAACTTAGAATTAATGGTCATTCACATTTATTGCCTTACCCAGAAGAAATTCCGGAGTTTATGCGCGAAAAAGGCATATTTTGGGTAGATAAAGACCGGAAATTCATGCTTCAAAAAGGATGGAAGCGCCCTGTTACAGATTCCAGTTTTTTCTTAGATGAAAAGCTTGAATGGATGGAA
This sequence comes from Algibacter sp. YIN40, assembly GCF_057219435.1. Taxonomy (NCBI): domain Bacteria; kingdom Pseudomonadati; phylum Bacteroidota; class Flavobacteriia; order Flavobacteriales; family Flavobacteriaceae; genus Algibacter; species Algibacter sp. YIN40. Next base: position 233,902 of record NZ_JBXVVC010000001.1, read on the forward strand.
CGTAATAAAATAGATCATGCGGTTGTATTAAATTTATCGCAACTTTATGGTAATGGTCTGCGCGTTGAAGAGATGAAGAAAGCGTTACGTTTTCAAAACGATTTCAATGCCGGTATTCAGCGAGATTACCCAAGTAAATTTACTTGTGGATTTGTAGTACACCCAGGTTTTATAAGAAGTGCTTGTTGGGAAATTGAACGTTGTGTGGAAACACATGGTTTGCAATTACTTTGCCTCCCAACACATTATATGGACACTATTGGCACTTGGCGCTGTATTTTTGATGAAGAAAATGAACCTATTTTCGAATTAGCCAATAAATATAATCTGGCAGTTGAAGTCCACCCATATGATGGTGAGAAATTTATAAAATTAGAAAATACATCGTGGCGTTTTCATTTAATATGGATGCTAGCACAATGCGGCGATGCTTATCATTTTTTAACTCTGAACGGGTATCAAGAAAAATTTCCAAATATGCGTACTTGTTTTGCGCATGGTGGACAATTAGCCCAGATTAATTTAGGAAGACGTATTCAAGGATTTGATGGCAGACCCGATTTATTTGAGGGCAAGCATCACCCTAGAAAAGCAGTTGGTCATAAAAATATTTTCTTTGACACCTTAGTACATGATACAGGCGGTTTGGAGTTATTGATACGTAACCACGGAGCTAAACAAGTGCTTATGGGACTCGACGACCCATACCCTTTAGGTGAAATGGAGAGTGAACCACAATCATCATATCCTGGAAAATTACTAGATTTGGCAATTGAAAGAAACATTATTAACGAAAAAGAATATGACGATATTTGGGAAAATAATGTCATTCAATGGTTATGTGGTGACAGTGAAACAGCAAAAGAAAAATTATTAAATAGAATTCTAAGCTAGTGCATTTTATCCCAGAAGAATTAGACGATTATGTTGTAATACATTCTGAAGACGAACCAGAGTTATTACAAGAACTTAACAGAGAAACCTATCAAAAAATATTGCAACCTCGCATGCTAAGTGGGCATTATCAAGGACGTGTTTTGAGCATGATTTCTAAACTAATTAATCCTAAAAACATTCTAGAAATTGGTACTTATACCGGTTATTCTGCTTTATGTTTAGCCGAAGGCATGCAACCTTCAGGGGAATTACATACTATAGATATCAATGAAGAGTTGGTTGATTTTCAGCGTAAATATTTTGATAAATCTGGGTATGGAAATCAAATTATTCAACACCTAGGTGATGCTTTAGAGCTTATTCCCAATCTTGAAAAAACTTTTGATTTAGTTTTTATAGATGCTGATAAAGAAAATTACGCGAACTACTTTAATGTTATAATTAAGAGGTTAAACAAAGGAGGTGTTATTTTATCTGACAATGTTTTATGGAGTGGCAAAGTACTCGATACTACCTTTAAAAAAGAAGACACTTCTACACCTGCCTTAATAAAATACAATGCACTTTTAAAACATGATACTCGTGTAGAAACAGTTGTTCTGCCAATTAGAGATGGTTTAACAATTAGTAGAAAACTCTAATTATTGCTTAAGAAGCGATAACGAGTTTTACTTCACAGGACTTCGAATTTTGAATATGCGTGGCTATCATTTGAAAAAACTCATAATTATCAAATGGTTTAGTTATAATATCATCAAAACCTATAGCTGCATAATCCTGTCTAACCTCTTCTATATCGGCAGCTGTTAAAGCAATAATTGGAATTTCTTTATTGAATTCTCGAATGGCTGTTGTAGCATCATCACCATTCATTATTGGCATATTTATATCCATTAATATAAGATCGTAGTGATTCGATTTCATCTTTTCCACTGCATCTACACCATTATTAACTATCTCGCAAGCATAATTTTGTTTGGCTAATAAATTCTTAGTCACAATCTGGTTAATTTTATTGTCTTCTGCAATTAAAACCTTATACTCATTATCCGAATTTATATTTACGCTTTTTGGTTTATTTATATCTACAATTGACTTACTTTCATGGTCTATATCAAAATCAACATTAAAACTAAATTTAGTCCCCTTCCCGACTTCACTTTCAAGTTCTATTTTACTTTCAAATAATTGGATAATATTTTTTGTAATAGAAAGCCCCAAACCAGTTCCTTGATAGTTTGTATTACTTTCATTTCCTAATTGGGAGAAATTATCAAATATGGTTTTGAATTTTTCTTCTGGAATTCCTTTACCGTTATCTTCTACCTCAAAACGTAAGCTAGCTTTTTGCTCGCTTAAGTTTAATAATTTGATTCTCAAATCAATCATACCGCTGTCAGTAAATTTTATACTATTTCCAATTAAATTTATTAAAACTTGAGACAGCCTTACTTTATCAACTTTAATATATTCAGGTACTTCTTCATCTATAGAAACTTTAATCTTATTGTTTGATTCTTGTAATCTGTAATCAAAAGAATCTACTATACGCTGCGCTAAAGATTTAAGATTAACTGAGACATTTTTAAGCTCAATTTTCTGAGCTTCCATTTTATTTACTTGTAAAATATCGTTAACTAAGTTTAAAAGATAATCTCCTGAATATTTAAGTGATTTTAAATATTTTGTATCTCGCTCGCTGAAGTTCTTTTTTTCATTTAACAAAAGAGATGTGATACCTACCACACCATATAGCGGTGTTCTTAATTCGTGTGAGACGTTAGAAATAAATTTTGATTTTAGCTCTGAAGATTTCAAGGCCTTTATGGTAGCTATCTCTAGCTCCATATTACGAACTTTTAACGCATTACCTAGCTTTCTTTTTGATATATAGCTTATAAACAATGTAACAAGTGAAATAAATAGCAAACACAACGTAACTGTTATAATAATGTTTATTCGCTTCATTTTATTCGTCATCTCCAATTGCTGCAACCTTTTGTAGTCTGCAAAATCGGCGCTAAACTTATAGTCTTCTATTAGAAATTTCGACTTAGCAATGATGTCTTGTTTTACTTTCGCTTCATTTATGTACTTATCCCTATAATTATTATGCATCAGTATATTATTATAGGCTAAATCATTTTTTCCAGCTTTATAATTAATATCAGATAATTCTTTATAAGAATTACTTAAAAGAAATAAGGCTTTATCTTGATTATTATTTTCTAACAAAGTAATAGCATTTTGGAATTTTAGTTCGGCATTATCATATAATTCTTGCCTAGTAAAATACAAACCATATATATAATTGAAATAACCTATTGAATAAGAATCTAAAACATTATTTGTGAAATCGTTTTTAGCACGTAATAGAGGAATTAAAGCTTTTTCAAATTTATTATTCTCTAAATACACCTCTGCAAGATTGATTCTTATATTAAATAATATTTTTTGAATTTCTGTTTTTTCATAATCATTACGAACATGATTATTTTTAATAGAAGTATGTTTTAGTGCTTCTTCTAAGTAATGAATCGATTCATCAATAAGCCCTTTACTTTTATAAAGCATCCCCAAACTTAGATAAGACTTTGCAATGAGGTTGTTGTCACTAATTGTTTTTGAAGCCCTTAGCATTGCTTTAAAACAAGATTCTGCTGACTCTCGGTTTTGCATCATCCCATAAATATTTCCTAAATTAAAATTAGCCACGGCACTACCATACGAATCTTCTATGGAATCTGATAATACATTAGATCTACTGAATTCATCAAAAGATTCAGCAATCCTATTATTATTGAAGTGTTTTAAAGCGGAAGCATTTAAATTATCAATTTCATTGATAATTTCTCTATCTCTTTGACCATAAGCCATTGATAATAAGGATAGAAAACAGATTAGTAGGTGTGTTTTCATTTAAGGGCAACATTTGATTTGGGATGATTAAATTATTTCTTTTTACAATAGGAAATAAAAAATAATCGTCAAAAAGCAGTCTATTTCGGACAAATAGATGAATGACTTTGTAAATCGTTGAAGTAACTTAGAATTTCCGTTTAACGGACCCTGTAAAATCCTCGATATCTTCTTTTACTTTGTTAAGCTCTTTTTTAACATCGGAAGTTACACTGGTATCGATACCATTTTTTTCGGCAGTTTTGGTAATCTCATGCTTTATATCATTAGTAGCATCCTTAAGTGTGCGCATGCCTTTTCCTAAGCCTCGGGCTATTTCTGGTAACTTATCGGCTCCAAAAACCATGATAGCAATAAATAGTATAAAAGCTATTTCGCCACCACTAATAAATAAAAATGTTGCTTGTTGTATCACAGAACAAATATAGTAAGATGTTTTCTTAGAATAAAAAAAGCCGATTGCAAAAATCGGCTTTAATACATTATAAAAAAAATTAGCCCTTTACCTTATTCTTAAATTGATCAAAATCACTTTGGCTAATTTCTTTTGGCCAAGAGTTATTTGATGTATCAACATCTGCAGTTTCTAAATTAGGGTCGATAGTAATGCTAACAATTTCTTTTTCCGATGCTATGGCTTTACTAACTTCATTATCATTAAATCTCCAAATTTGCGCTGGATATGTTTCCGTTTTTGAAGTTCCGTCTTCATATGTATACTCAACAATAATTGGCATTACCAAACCACCTGGTTTTTCAAAAGTAATATTATAGAAAAATTTAGGTTGCTTAATATTTTTACGTTCTTCTGGCGTAAAGTTATCCATAACGTATTCATTAACTGGTTTAGCATTTTCTAAAAGCGTTCCGGTTTTCATTTCTTCCTTATAATCTTCACTGCCTTCTTCAACCATATAAACTAAAGGTGGTAATTGACTTACATCTCTTCCTCTTTCTATAGCTAAATCTTTTATAAACTTATTAGGCTCGGAAGTAACATAATATTTTTTCACTTCTTTTAGGCCTATATCTACCCAATCGGTTGTGTAGAACCAACCTCTCCAAAACCAATCTAAATCAAAAGCTGAGGCGTCTTCCATAGTTCTAAAAAAATCTTCAGGAGTTGGGTGTTTAAACATCCAGCGCCTTGAATACTCTTTAAAAGCATAATCGAACAAATCATGGCCCATAACAGTCTCCCTTAAAATATTTAAAGCGGTTGCCGGTTTTCCATAGGCATTATTACCAAACTGATAGGTATTTAAACCTTTAGTCATTATTGGGGCAATATAATCTTGGTTACCACTCATGTAAGGCACAATCATGCGAGCAGGTCCCCTATCAGATGGAAAGTGTTTATCTTGAGGTGATAAAGCTGCTGGATATTTTTTGCCAAAATCTTGTTCTGCGACATACTGTACGAACGTGTTTAAACCTTCGTCCATCCAAGTCCATTGGCGCTCATCACTATTTACAATCATTGGAAAAAAGTTATGTCCCACTTCGTGAATAATAACACCCATCATACCATACTTAACTCGATCGCTATAAGTACCATCTTCCTTTGGACGACCATAATTCCAACATATCATTGGATATTCCATCCCTTGGCTTTTAGCATGTACAGAAATAGCTTTGTGGTATGGGTAATCAAATGTCATTCTTGAATAAGAAACTAAAGTACTTGCTACTGCCTTTGTAGACCAATCTTCCCAAAGCGGATTACCTTCCTTAGGATACATTGATACAGCCATAATATTCTTACCGCCAATTTTAACCGCCATCATATCCCAAATAAACTTTCTAGATGTAGCAAAACCAAAATCTCGAACATTTTCAGCTTTAAGTTTCCATGTTTTAGTTTCATTAGAAAATCCTTTTTCTGCAGCTTCTGCTTCTTCTTGAGTAACAATTAAAACCGGGTTTTCAAAGGATTTCTTAGCTTGTTCAAAACGTTGCATCATTGTTTTAGAAAACACTTCTTTTCGATTAGTAAGCACGCCTGTACCATCTAAAATATGATCGGCCGGAACAGTTATATTTACTTCATAATTACCAAATGGTAAAGCAAATTCGTCACGTCCCCAAAATTGTGAATTTTGCCACCCTTCAACATCGCTATAAACTGCCATTCTAGGAAAAAATTGGGCAATTACATAAGCCCTGTTTCCGTCTTTAGGAAAAAACTCATAACCAGAACGCCCATCTTCAACAACATGATCATTAATGTTATACCACCATTTAACAGAAAATGAAAATTTTTCACCAGATTTTAATGCCTTCGGTAACTCGACACGCATCATAGTTCGATTAATCATGTGCTGTAAAGGCTTCCCATTAGTATCTTTTACTTCTTGAATATTAAAACCTCTTTCTAATGGTTGCTTTAAATATTCAGTAGCAAATTGACTTGGCTGAAATACAGGAGCAACACCACTTCCTTCTATTAAAGGAGACTTGGAATCCTTTGCTCTCTTATTTTGTTCCAACTGAACCCATAAGTATTTTAATATATCGGGGGAATTATTTGTATATGTAATCGTTTCATAACCAGAAAGCCTTGCATTTTTATCGTCTAAAACAATATCCATTTTATAATCTGCTTGTTGCTGATAGTAAGCAACACCAGGAGCACCAGAGGCGGCTCTATACATATTTGGTGTGGAGAACTCGTCGTAAAGTTGTTTAAATTTGTTGGCGTTTTTATGTCCAACTTTAGGCTCTGAATTTTCTTCTTGAGAATGAACACTAAATCCAATAAATAATACAGAAAATAAGTAAAAGGCAATTTTTTTCATTTCAATTTTATATTTTATACAATGTATGATACTTTATATTCGAAAATATTGATTTATTCTCGTTAAAAGCGCTCGAAAATAAGCATTTAAACAGATTAATAAGTTTATTTTAATTAAAATTTAACATGGCTGTTTTATCCTGTGAAATGAGAATAAAACTTTTCTGTTTTGAATTAATGTCTGTTTTAATTATGTTTTTTTGCTCTTCAAATACATCGAACAGAACTTGGTTGGATATTTCAAAGGAATTTATTTCATCAACATCTTCAATTTCTAAATAGCATCTTACAATATCTATATCGTACTCTTTACCAATAAATATCAAGTCTGCATCTTTATTGTTGATTTTAATTTTGATTTTTTCGCTTAGGTATCTTTCTATATACAAATCGACAGTAGTTGGTTCATTTTTATCTGCAAGCGTTATAGATTCATCATAGCGTTCTCTTAGTAATTTTTCAAAGTCATCAATAAAAATTCTCGTAATTAATTGCACGGATTGTTTATCCTCTATGTACTCAATTTGCGTTACACTCATATAATACTTATGGAAAACAGTAAATGCAAAAAGCGGTATGATAAGTAGGAATAAAAATGGCTTTAAATTCATTAGATGATATTTTTTGCTAAAGTAATTATTTAGATTATTCAAAAAGCATTCCAAAAAAATATTAATCTTGTCTCTCTATTTTATTTGCTTGATACTGCCTGTATTTCATTCTTAAAAATATGAGTACTTGAAAATCTGTTTGATTTTCACAATGCTTTATGAAATTCACATCATCTGAGCAGAAATAAAAAAAATCTGCAACTTCATTTTCTTCCAAAGGGTTTGATGCTAAAAAACCCTTTCCTAATCTCGCCTTTATACTTTGCATCAAAACATCCTTCGATTCTATTTCTACTCTATTTTTTAGCATTTTTGTTCTTCCTGAAAGTCCATTTAGAATTGGATTTAAAGGAATACCTCCACTCAAAAACCCCAATAACATTTTTGGTTTAAACTCTCCAGCTTCACTTAGTCGTCTTTCACTTTGCGTCGCAATTTTTCCTTCATACCCTGGAATACCAACATCGTAGAAGTTTATTGGTGCATTACCTTCCACATTTTTAACATCAGATATTAAATCGCCTGTAAGCACTTTGCCTACTAAGACCTCATCAAGCTCATTAATCTGCTCTTCTAGGTTAACTAAGATACTTCTAGTTGTAATTATAAATTTATTGATTGTAACTAAACGCGTTTTGTGTTGAATTGATGAAAATTTTAATGTATCGTTAAGACTAACTGCAATACTAAACTCGCCTTCGTTATTGGTAGTAGCAAAGATCTGCTTTGTTTTATTTATAACGAATGTTTTCAATATTAGATTCACTAACAACACGCCCCTTTATTTCAATGGATTGCGAGAAAACCTCTTGAAAACAAAGTAATAAAAATAAAGTTATAAAATATTTGAGTTTTTGCACGATTTACCTAATGCTCCAAAGAACGCACATGGAATCTTAAATAAAATGTAATTCTAAATTAAAATTTTGTTAAAGTGCCTATTTATTTTTTAGCTAAAAACTCTTGACTTCTAAGGTGTAAAACTTCTAAAAAATCCATTTCCTTACCATAGTTAAGCAAGGTAAAATCAAAATTTTCAGACTCTACAAACCTAATAAATTCTTCTACTCGATGTTCTGGAATATTGAAATTATATATTAAAAATTCAGATCCAAAGTAATATTTAATAGATTCAATAGGAACTTCTGGCACCTTAACATCTTTTTTGTTCTTAACTCCTGATCTGAATAAAGGCAGTAATAGTTGGTCTACTACATTTACTATATTTAATCCATTAACCATCGGTAAATGCTGCCTATCCATAGAAATATTTTCAATTTTAGTTTTATTGTCATTTTGGAATTCAAACTCATCTTTATTTTCTATTCCAAAATACAAGACGTCTAACTTAGGCTTAAATGGTTTTTTATCACCAATATCGGTATCGAGATGCCCTGTTAAACTTCTTGATAGGACAATAACCTCGTCAAGTTGATTAATTTCTTCAATTAAAAAAATTTTCATCGATTTAGAGTTAATAATATCTCCATTCACTTTGAAGTTTATATTTTGATATTGTAATGCACTTACTTCTATTAAATCATTCAACCCAACTAGCAAGTTAAATTCTCCATTTTCATCTGTAATAACTCCATTATTTGATGAAGTGTTAAAAATGGTTATCCCAGAAATGTCATTGCTTTCAACAATTACTTTACCGTTTACATTTATGCGATCGAAGTTTTGAGAAATTACAGTTAAACTAATAAGAAAACAGGACAGAAATAAAAGTTTATGAACCATATCATTTTTTATTAAAAATACCATTTTAATTTCATTTTTAAAATTCAATTCATATAAAATTTTATTAAGTATTATAATTAGTTAGCTTTACAATCCAAATAAAAATTTAATGAAAAATATTATCATTGCAAGCACATCTACACTTCATAGTGGTGATTACTTAGAATATATTTTAGAAGATTTAGCACGTTTTTTTGAAAAGACTCAAAAAATTCTTTTTATACCCTATGCGAGACCTAGTGGAATATCTCATGATGATTACACAAAGAAAGTAAGTTTAGCTTTTTCTAAAATTGGTAAAGAAGTAAGAGGTATGCATTCATTTAAAAACCCAATCAAGGCTATAGAAAAGGCTGAAGCTATTTTCACTGGCGGAGGCAACACTTTTTTATTAATCAATCAGTTATACAAAAACGATTTGATTGCACCTCTAAAAAAGGTAGTTGAAAGTGGTATACCTTATTTAGGTACTAGTGCTGGAAGCAATATATGTGGACTTACAGTGAAAACAACAAATGATATGCCCATAATTTATCCACCAAGTTTTAAAGCACTTTGTTTGGTGCCGTTTAATATTAATCCACACTATTTGGACCCCGATTTAAATAGCGAGCATATGGGAGAAACCAGAGAAACCAGAATCAAAGAATTTCATAATTTTAATACTGAACCAGTTGTTGGACTGCGAGAAGGTAGTTGGTTACAGGTTACAGGAGATTCAATTATCCTTAAAGGCGATTTAACTGCTAGAGTTTTTGAATATGATAAAACTCCCTATGAAGTTAATCCAGAAACACAATTAAATCATTTAAAATAGAAACAAGTAAGGTTATAGCTTCTTTAAAAAATGAAAGCCCAAAATATTAAACCCTTCGTTATAATAAAATTTATGCGAACTGGAATTACCTACATAAGTATTTAGCTCTACAGCCTCGCATCCTTTTTCTTTAACATGCTTGTATATCCAATTAAAGAATTGCTTTCCAATCCCTTTACCTCTATAGTCATCATCTATATAAACATGATCTGGCTCAACACTTTTACCAGAATAATGCCTTGTGCAATACCAAAGACCCGTAACACCAATTATTTTATCTCCATCATAAACTGCGGCACATTCATAATTTTGAGTGGTCATTTCAATAAATCGAATTTTCAGAACTTCAGCCGATATTTTATAATCGTTCAGTTTTTCTACCAACGGAACCACTAGATGTATTTTTTCCTTTTCAATAATTTTAAACTCGTAAGACATGGTTAAATAATTTTGATTTTGTCTATTAGGTTGTGACCTTTAAAAATTAAAGGTGTCAACAATATATGCATAAGCTAATACATAAATTATATTTTTTTGTAATTTTAGTTATTAAATTTTTCAATTATGAGAGGAAGAAACCTTAAAGTAAGATTATTAATTGGAGCAGCAATTGCGCTCTTTTTTGTATTCAAAAGATGTAGTCAGCAAGAAGTGAACCCATATACAGGTAGAACACAGACCATTTCGATGACACCTGATAAAGAAATTGCAATTGGATTACAGAGTGCTCCTCAAATGGCTGAGCAACATGGTGGTTTGCATCCAAATAATCAATACCAAGCATTAGTTGATAACGTTGGAAATAAATTAGTAAACAATAGTATTGCTAGAGAGACTCCTTATAAATACGAATTCCACTTATTAGCGGACCCAAATACTATAAATGCTTTCGCTCTACCAGGAGGTCAAATATTTATAACACACGCCTTATTTTCAAAATTGGAAAACGAAGATCAATTGGCAGGAGTTTTGGGTCACGAAGTAGGACACGTTTTAGGCCGCCATAGTGCTGAACGTATTGCAGAAAGTGAATACTGGCAAGGCCTGACTACAGCTGGCTCTGTCGGTGCTGACATGGGAGGACTAGTTAGTGGTATTGGTCAAAACACCCTTCTCACTAACGGGAGAGATGACGAACTAGAAAGTGATGATTTAGGTGTAAGGTTTATGATAAAAGCTGGTTATAATCCAGAAGAAATGATTGGGGTCATGGAAATTTTAAAAGCTGCGGCTGGCCCCAATAGAGTTCCTGAATTTCAAAGTACCCATCCAGACCCAGAAAATAGAATAGAAAAAATTAGAGAATCTATAGAAAAATATAGTGCCCAATAAAAAAAGCCCTTGAATAAGGGCTTTTTTAGAGTGACTAACTCAAAATAATTATAGTTTAATTATTTTTATTTTTTGGTTATGGCTTGTTTTAAAACAGCATGTGCATCAGTTGCTTTGTGTATTTCTGCATATTTTAAAGCAGTCATTCCTTTATCAGACTTTAATTTTAATTTAGCTCCTTTAGATATTAAAAGCTTTAAAATATCAGTTCTGTTAAATTTTGCAGCGTACATAACTGGTGTCATACCGTTAGATTTTTCATTAACATCAGCACCTAAAGTAATAAGTTTTTTAACTGTTTCTATGTCTCCTTTTGCTATAGAAACACAAAATGGACTTACTTTAAAAACTGCAGCAGTCTCAAATTGAATTGCTGGAGCGTCAATTGAATTGGCGTTAACTGTTACAATTGAGAAACATAACGCGATAGCGGAAATAATGATTGTTTTTTTCATGATGAAAGATTTTAATTTAATTAATGATTCGTTTTTTGATATACTAAAGAGACGATATTTTTTGCAATCTGTTACATAAAAAATAATAAATAACACATTTTTAACTTTTTTCTTATGTTTCTTTAATAGAATCTTAAAATTTTAACATACTCCTAAAATTGAGTCAATTAAGCTATATTTAGAATTGATTTATCCAAGTATCTTAGTTTACTTTTTTATCTTTGAACATCGAAAAATTCAACTTTAATGAATAAAAAAGTCATCCTTATGATACTAGATGGTTGGGGGAAATCACCAGACCCAAAAGTATCAGCTATCGACAATGCGAATACTCCTTTTATAGATTCTTTATATACAAAATACCCAAGTGCATCACTTAGAACAGATGGTCTGCATGTAGGTTTACCCGAAGGCCAAATGGGTAATAGTGAAGTTGGCCATATGAATCTTGGAGCTGGACGTATTGTCTATCAAGATCTTGTTAAAGTAAATTTAGCTGTTGAAAATAAAACTCTCAATAATGAAAAAGTTTTAGTCGACGCTTTCAAATATGCTCAAGAAAATAACAAAGATGTTCATTTTTTAGGGCTATTAAGTGATGGAGGGGTGCATTCTCATATTAATCACCTTTTCGGGTTAATTGATGCAGCTAACGAATTCGGTTTAACAAATACATTTGTGCATGCATTTACAGATGGTCGGGATGTTGGCCCAAAAACAGGAAGCGGTTTTGTTTCTAAATTAGAAGAACATCTTAAAAAAGGCAATACTAAACTGGCCTCTATTACTGGACGCTATTATGCAATGGATAGAGATAAAAGATGGGAACGTGTTAAATTAGCCTATGATGCTATTGTTAATAGTAAAGGTGATTTATCAAACAATGCTACTGCTTCTATTGAGGAAAGTTACAGTGCTGATATTACAGATGAATTCATTAAACCAATAATCATGGTTGATAATAATAACAAACCCATCACCAATGTGAAAGAAGATGATGTTATTATTTTCTTCAATTTTAGAACAGATCGTGGTCGTGAAATTACTGAAGCTTTATCGCAAAAAGATTTTCATGAGCAAAACATGCATAAATTAAATTTACATTATGTAACACTGACCAATTATGATGATAGTTACAATAATGTTAATGTGATATTCAATAAAGATAACCTAACTGAAACTTTAGGTGAGGTTTTAGAAAAAAATAACAAAAAACAAATTCGCATTGCAGAAACAGAGAAATATCCTCACGTGACGTTCTTTTTCTCTGGAGGACAAGAAGAACCTTTTAATGGAGAAACGCGCATTATGAGAAATTCTCCAAAGGTTGCTACCTACGACTTAAAACCAGAAATGAGCGCATACGAACTAAGAGATGCTTTGGTTCCAGAATTACAAAAAGGAGAAGTCGATTTTATCTGTTTAAATTTTGCAAATGGTGATATGGTGGGGCATACAGGTGTTATGGAAGCTGCCATTAAAGCCTGTGAAGCTGTTGATGTTTGTGTAAAGGATGTTATTTCAACTGCTTTAGATAATAATTACACTACTTTGCTTATCGCAGATCATGGAAACTGTGAGACTATGATGAATCCAGATGGTTCGCCACATACGGCGCATACCACCAATCCAGTTCCTGTCATTTTAATTGACAAAGAATTAAAATCTATCGAAGATGGCATCTTAGGTGATATGGCACCAACTATTTTAAAACTTATGGGGATAGAACAACCAGAATCTATGACAAGACACTCATTAGTTTAAAAAATTGTAGCTTTACATCAATTGATGTTTTTTAGGTATGAATTTTAGCGAAACCTTAATAATAGCTGTAGATTTTGATGGCACTATCGTAGATGACGCCTATCCAAAAATTGGTAAGCCGAAACTTTTTGCTTTAGAGACATTAAAAAAACTTCAAGAAGAAGGACATAGACTTATCCTTTGGACTTATAGATCTGGTGAACGGTTGAATGAAGCGGTTAACTACTGCAAAGATCAAGGCATTTCATTTTATGCAGTTAATAAAAGTTTTCCCGAAGAGCAATTCAATAATGAAAATAGCAGAAAAATACATGCCGATTTATTTATAGATGATCGTAATATAGGAGGGTTTCTAGGTTGGGGAAAAATTTATCAAATAATTACAAATACAACTCCAAATGTTCCTGAAAAAAAGAAAGGCTTTTTTAGTTTTTTTAAATGAGCATTTTTAGATTAGCTTAAAATATGCTTTATCTATTCTTTCTCTATGTTCAGGATGTGCTATATTAACAAGTGCCTTAACACGTTCTTTTATTGTTTTTCCATATAAATTCGCGATACCATATTCTGTAATAACATATTGTACATGCGCTCTTGTTGTAACAACGCCCGCTCCAGGTTTTAAACTTGGTACAATTCTACTTATCCCATTTTTAGTTATTGATGGTAATGCTATAATTGCTTTTCCACCTTTACTCAATGATGCTCCTCGAATAAAATCTATTTGACCACCTACGCCAGAATACATTTTAGGTCCAATAGAATCAGCACATACTTGTCCTGTAACATCTATTTCAATGGCAGAATTTATCGCTACCATTTTTTTATTTTGCTTTATAATTGAAACATCATTTACATAATCAGACTCGCGCATTTCAATAAATGGGTTATCATCAACATAATCATACAATCTTTTAGATCCTACCAAAAATGTAGTTAACGCACGCCCTGGACTAATTGTTTTATAATTACCATTTATTACATCGTTTAAGATTAAATCGATTACGCCATCAGAAAACATTTCGGTATGAAGTCCAAGGTTTTTATGATTATTTAGTCGCGATAATACCGCATTTGGAATATTACCAACACCCATTTGCAAAGTACTTCCATCATCAATTAAACTTGCAACATAATCTCCAATTTTACTTTCAACTAGAGATGGCAGCCCTAGTGAAATACTCGGTATTTCATCATTACATTCTACAAATAAATCAATCTCGGTATAATGAATAATACCATCTCCATGAACTCGTGGCATTTTGGGATTAACTTGTGCGATTACAATTTTCGCACTATCAATGGCTGCTAAACTCGCTTCCACCGATACTCCAAGAGAACAATAACCATGCTTGTCAGGCACAGAAACATGTATTAATGCAACATCTATAGGTAAAATATTCCGTTTAAAAAGTAATGGCAATTCACTTAAAAAAACTGGTGTGTAAGATCCGTTACCTGCTGTTAAAGTGTGTCTTACGTTCTTACCAATGAAAAAAGAATTAACATGAAAACTTCCTTTATACTTCACATTAGCATGGGGAGCCTCTCCTTCTATGTGCAAATGACAAACTTCTACATCTCTTAATTCCTCATGACGTTCCGTCATAGCTTTTAATAATCGCTGAGGAACCGCTGCTGCCGCTTGAACATAAACTCTATCCTTCGATTTAATACTTTTTACTGCTTCTTCTGCACTTACTGTTTTGTACATTTTACTATTTTTAATATCACAAAATTAGTATTTATAACCTTCAGAAAAACTGTCCAAAGTCATGTTTGGATAGAAATAAATAAATTATAATTTAAGTATCTTTGCGCATATTTTTAAACAATGATTGTAGTAAAAACAAGGGAAGAAATTGAATTAATGCGCGAAAGTGCTTTAATAGTTTCTAAAACATTAGGAGTCCTAGCAAAAGAAATAAAACCAGGTGTAACGACGCTTCAATTGGATAAAATCGCGGAAGAATATATTAGAGATCATGGAGCTATACCTGGATTCTTAGGTCTTTACGATTTTCCAAATACACTTTGCATGAGTCCTAACACGCAAGTTGTACATGGGTTCCCTACAAATGAACCTTTAAAAGAAGGCGATATTATTTCCATTGATTGTGGTGCTTTAAAAAATGATTTTTACGGCGATCACGCCTATACGTTTGCTGTAGGTGAAATTGATACTGAAACAGAAAAATTACTTCAAGTAACCAAAGAATCTTTATATGTTGGCATTAGAGAATTTAAAGCTAACAACCGTGTTGGAGATGTGGGATATGCCATCCAAAAGTATTGTGAGAACCATGGTTATGGCGTGGTAAGAGAACTTGTTGGTCATGGACTGGGAAGAAAAATGCATGAAGATCCTGAAATGCCAAATTATGGTAAACGTGGTCGCGGGAAAAAATTTATTGAAGGTATGGTAGTCGCTATAGAACCTATGATAAACATGGGAACTCATCGCATAAAACATCATAGAGATGGCTGGACAATTACAACTTTAGACAATAAACCATCTGCACATTTTGAACACGATGTAGCTTTAATAAATGGCAAACCTGAGTTGCTTTCTACTTTTGCATACATTTACGAAGCTTTAGGAATTGTAAGCAATGAAGAAGACGAATTTCGTCAAAAAGCATTAGTACTATAAATATGACTTTATCATTTTCAAAAATATCAAGTAAAGAACTTGTTAAAGGTGTTACAGGAAGATATGCACACACTAAAACCTTTACAGTTGGATATGTAACGATCGAGAAAGGTGCTATAATGCCCTTTCATTCACATATACATGAACAAACTACGCAAGTTGTTTCTGGGCAATTAGAAATGACTATAGATGGGAAAACTGAAATTTTAGAACCTGGAACGATCGCAGTAATTCCTTCAAATGCTTTGCATAGTGCTCGTGCTATAACAAACTGTGAAGTTATTGACACATTTTGCCCTATTCGAGAAGATTATAAATAATCTCTGTTGAAAAATATTTTCAAACTCATACTTAACATTATTCCAAGACCTTTGCTAATTAGGCTAAGTTATCTTGTTCGTCCTATTCTAGCTTTATTCCTAAAAGGTGATGTTTATACAGATCCAATAGATGGTAAAAGTTTTAAAAGCTTTTTACCTTATGGCTATGGCGAGCAACGAAACAATGCTTTATCTCCATCTACCTTAAGCTTAGAACGTCATAGACTTTTGTGGCTATATTTAAAAAATGAAACAGATTTCTTCACCGCAAAATTAAAAGTATTACATTTTGCGCCGGAACAAGCATTTTATAAGCATTTCAGGAAAATGGAAAATCTTGAATACACTACTACCGATTTAAATTCACCTCTAGCAGATGTTAAAGCAGATATTTGCAATCTTCCTTTTAAAGACAATGAATTTGATATTATTCTTTGCAATCATGTATTAGAGCATATTCCAAATGATATAAAAGCTATGGAAGAATTATATAGAGTTTTAAAAGTTAGTGGTATGGGAATATTTCAAATACCACAAGATTTGGGCCGGGAAGTTACTTTTGAAGATGACTCCATTACCGATAAAAAAGAGCGTGCCAAAATTTTTGGTCAATACGATCATGTGCGGATTTATGGCCGTGATTATTTTGAAAAATTAAGAAGTGTTGGTTTTAATGTAAATGAAGTGGATTACACAAAGAAGCTTTCTGAAGCACAAATAACCAAATATTGCTTAGCAAAAGGAGAGATTATTCCTGTAGTATCTAAATAATTACCCTTCTGGAAAACCATTTAATGCAAGGGTCTGTAACTCATTTGTTTCATTTTCAAAAATCAAATAAACCTTAAGCTCTGGATGTGTTTCAAGAAATGATTTAACCTTTTCAATTCCCATCGCTTTAAAGGCAGTAGCATAAGCATCTGCTGTCATACAACTTTCAGCAATTACAGATATGCTCAATAAATTCGTTTTACTTGGATATCCCGTTTTGGTGTCAATTATATGGGAATATCGGCTACCATTTTCATCAATCTTAAATTTTCTATAAGTTCCCGAAGTCGCCATTGCTTCGTTTTTTAAATTAATGGCCTTTAAAATTACCTGCTTTCTATCAAAATTTGGCTCTTCTACCCCAACTTTCCAGAGGCTTCTTTTTTCTAAGTTAATTCCTTTTACCCTTATTTCACCCCCTATTTCAACTAAGTAATTTTCAACGTTTTGAGATTCTAAAAACTCACCAATAACATCAACTCCATAACCTTTTGCGATAGCATTAAAATCTAAAAAAGTTCCTTTAGATTTAGAAATCTCATTATTTTTCTGGGACACTTTATTAAACCCAACAAAGGTCATTAGGCTATCTATTTTTAGACTATCCAGATTCGCAATAACACCTTCTGGACCAAAATCCCAAGCATTAACGACTGCGCCAATTGTAGGGTCGAATGCACCTTTTGTTTCTTCAAAAATTTTCTTGGAAGCATTAAAAACTTTTATGAAGTGCGCATCAACTTCATTAACTTCATTTCTATTTAATTTTGAAATATTTGAGTTAACTTGATACGTGGACATCGATTTATTGATGACGTAAAACAAGCTGTCAAATTGCTTTTGAAAATCAATATTCGAGTTATAAATAACTTTATAAGACGTGCCAAAAACTGCTCCGCTATTGATAGTGTTCTCTATAGAAAGTATTTCAGGCTTCTTCCTTTCATTTTTACATGAAAAAAAAATCAAACAAAAAAAGACTATTAGTATCTTATTCATTTAATTCAAATTAGTTTCTAAAACTTGAATTCCGTTATATTCCAATAGATATTCTTCATTCAAGTATATAGGTAATTTTTCTCCATTGGGATTTCCTATACCAACACCAGCATACAAAACTTTAGCATCTTTATCTCTAGCATGCTTTTTAAAAGATTCCATCCAAACTACATCATAATTATTAGGATTATCTGGTAAAACAACCGCTCTTACAATTACAAAAAAGTATTGTTTATTCTTATCCATACAAACAAACTGAGGGTGTTTTTTAAGTTTACTATTTACCGCAATGAACTCAAAACCTCGTTCTTCTAATTCTTGACCAACATGATTCATAGCTAAATTATGTAATTCTTGATCTGTAAGTGGTTTACTCATACCACAAAATTACTACTAATATCCATTTGATTAAAATTTTGATTACATTTAAAACAGATTTAAATTCACAATCAACCTATGGTGAAAAACCCAATTTCAAAAAGATTAGGCCTCTTTTTAGGTCCGTTATTTTTCATCTTCGTTCAGTTATTACCATTTGATATTCTTTCTAATAATGCAGACACCGTTATTGCAACTGCCTTATGGATGGTAACCTGGTGGATTACTGAAGCCGTGTCGATTTCGGTTACATCTTTACTCCCTTTACTTCTATTTCCGCTATTTAAAATTATGCCAATAGCCGATGTAGGTTCTAATTATGGAAGTCCAATTGTGTTTTTATTTTTTGGCGGATTCGTTTTAGCATTGGCTCTTGAAAAAGTAAATCTTCATAAAAGAATTGCATTGAATATTATTAAAAAAACGGGTACAACACCAAATAAAGTCATTTGTAGGATTTATGATTGCCACTGCTTTTATGAGTATGTGGATAAGTAATACGGCGAGTACCGTCGTAATGTTGCCAATTGCCATGTCCGTAATTAGATTACTCATTGATGACGAAGATGGCTTTACAAAGAAAGATCAAAATTTTGCTTTATGTGTTATGCTGGGTATTGCTTTTTCAGCTAACGCTGGAGGTATAGCTACTGTAATTGGCACTCCTCCTAATTCTGTTTTAATAGGCTTGCTTGAAAATGAATATAACATAGAAGTCTCATTCTTTAAATGGATGCTTATAGGTGTGCCGTTTTCATTTACCTTAATTACTATTATATACTTTGTTTTAGTAAAATTGATGTTTCCAAATAATGGCTTAAAATTTAGTGCTTCTAAAGATATTATCGATGATGAACTCAAGAAACTAGGAAAAACCTCTGGAAAAGAAAAACAAGTCTTAATTACCTTTGCGGTTATTGTGTTTCTTTGGGTGTTTAGAAGCTTAATCAATTCATTAATTCCAGGTTTAGGGTTATCGGATACCATGATAAGCATTTTTGGAGCTTTAGCTTTATTTACAATCCCTTTCAATCTAAAACAAGGTGACTATATATTAAAATGGAACGATACCCAAAAACTTGCTTGGGGTATTTTAATCCTTTTTGGTGGCGGTTTAGCGCTAGCAAAAGGCATGTCTTCAAGTGGCATAGTAGATACTGTAGCCACAGCTATTTCAACCAGTTCGATAAGTATTTTGTTAATGGCTAGCTTACTTATTCTATTGATGCTATTTATGACAGAACTTATGAGCAACGTTGCTTTAACAGCTGTTTTAGCCCCAGTAGTTGCTGGTATAGCTATAGGTTTAGAAATCCCGATGCTTTATTTATTGATTCCAGTAACCATGGCGAGTAGCTGCGCATTTATGCTACCTATGGCAACACCTCCAAACGCTATAGTTTTTGCCAGTGGTTATGTTAAAGTGAATCAAATGGCACGGGTTGGTATTGTTCTTAATTTAATATCTGTCGCCCTTTTAGTTTTAATGTTTCAGTTTTTTGTGCCTTTAGTGTTTTAGTTTGGCAAAATTTGTAAATTTAAACTTAATTATAGCCAACCAAACTACCTTAACTTATTCTAATTACAAGCTCTATGTAAGTATATGATTAAATTCTTTAGAAACATTCGCAAAAAACTGCTGACCGAAAATCGTTTTAACAAATACGCTCTTTATGCCATAGGCGAAATAGTTCTTGTAGTCATAGGTATTTTGATAGCACTTCAAATAAATAATCAAAATGAACTAAGAAAAGAGCAAGGGATTACAAATAAATACTACCAAGGCTTTGTTGAAGACTTAACAGCAGATAGATCAATGTTGGATACCTTAATTTATATTCGTAACAAACAACACGCTTGCGCCGAAGCTTTAATTAAGTCTGTTGAGCGCAAAAAAATTCATCTGGATTCATTTTATAATAACTACTATTACCTATTCCCCTTTTACAAGTTTGCCCCAAGACCTAACACTCTTGAAGAAGTTTTAAACAGTTCACAACTAAGGCTAATTACTAATGAAAATATAAAAACCAAGCTTCTTGAATTACGAAGTTTATATTCAAGAATTAAGGTTGGTGAAGAGCATGTTTATGAAGATCGAACAGTCTATTTATACAATCATAGAACATTAGACCATATTGAATTTAACGGTCTATATGTAAATGCCGAAAACAAATCGTTTTTAAAAAGCAAAGATGTTGAGCAATATAAAAAAGATGCCGAATATTTTTTGAATGATAGGTATTTTAAAAATTTCATGAATCTTTTAAAATTCAATTTAGACTATCAAATCCCCATACTTCTTGAAGCTCGTAAAGAATGTAATTTAATTATAGAGTTAATAAATGCGAAATTAAAAGATGATAAAATTCTTTAGAAACATCCGTAAAAAACTTTTGGCAGAAGGCAACACCAGCAAATATCTAAAATATGCTATTGGTGAAATTATATTAGTAGTCATTGGAATTTTAATTGCGCTTCAGATTAACAATTGGAATGAAGATAGAAAGGATAGGAAATTAGAAAAAGAATTCTTAGTCGCTTTAAAAGAAACTCTAAACCGTGATTTAGAAAGAAACTTGGCAAGTCAAAAAGTGAATCAAAGGGCTTTGAATTCCATACGTTTTTTAACAAAGCATATTGAACAAGATTTACCATACAACG
This sequence comes from Algibacter sp. YIN40, assembly GCF_057219435.1. Taxonomy (NCBI): domain Bacteria; kingdom Pseudomonadati; phylum Bacteroidota; class Flavobacteriia; order Flavobacteriales; family Flavobacteriaceae; genus Algibacter; species Algibacter sp. YIN40. Next base: position 255,022 of record NZ_JBXVVC010000001.1, read on the forward strand.
ACTCTCTAAAACACCATTTTGGAGCTATGAGTAATTTCCATTTTTGGGACTTAAGTGAAAGTGTCTTCGAATCTTTAAAAGCTAAAGGTTTGGATTTAATATCTAATAACAACCTAAGAGATTCTTTGGCGCTGGCGTATGGCAATCATAACAAATCAATCAATTTTGCAGGTTTTAGATACCACGACTATATGGATCACGCTATGTTTAATATTTTCAATAATCACTTTAAGGAGGCTTGGGGTAATGCCGTAAATAGTCCTAGTGCAACTATTATGGAACCATTAGACTACGAATCGTTAAAATCGAACAAAGAGTTTATGTACTTTTTGAAAACCCTTCCCAACCTGCATTATTATAAACTAACGACACCATTAAAAGATACTCAAATTTTGCTAGAGAGATTGCTTTTTCTAATTGATAAAGAATTAAAAAAACTTGACTGATATAAATGATTAAATTTTTTAGAAACATCCGCAAAAAGTTTTTGGCAGAAGGCAACACCGGCAAATACCTTAAATACGCCACTGGAGAAATTGTATTAGTAGTTATTGGAATTTTAATTGCCCTTCAAATTAATAATTGGAATGAAAATAAAAAAGCAAGAAGAACAGAAGTAAAATTATTAAATGAACTAAAAGCGGACCTCCTAAAAACCAAAGAAGACTTATTAACCGACATTGATAAATCCGTTATAAACCAGAATGTAACGGATTCTATTTATCTAAAAATAATAAGATATAGAGATAAAAATGAAGAATTAGAATTAAAAATATCTACCTCTTACCTTTCTGATAACCCATTACTTTATCCCAAATTAAGTGCCTACAAATCGCTTCAATCCTATGGAATAAATACAATAAACAATGATTCTCTAAGAAAACAGATTACCGAATTTTATGAGTTAAAACTAAATAGGGTTAACTATGTAGAATCTCTCATAATGGATTTAAATGAAACACAATTAAAAACGCACTTTAATCGTAATTCAATACCTAGTAACAACTGTCATAACTGCCTTACTTTAAAAGAACAATTTAAAATATACGACAAAACAAATCAAAACATCTTTATACTAGCAAATCCAAATGATGAATTCGTTCACATGCTAAAAAGTAAGTACGGCATGGTTGCCGAACTTGAAAGACGTTATTTAAATCTAAAAACTACAATTGATACTATTGTAAGACATATTAATGAAGACATTGGCATTATAAATGATTAAATTCTTTAGAAACATCCGTAAAAAACTTTTAGCCGAAGGCAACACCAGCAAATACCTTAAATATGCTATTGGTGAAATTATATTAGTTGTCATTGGAATTTTAATTGCACTTCAGATAAATAATTGGAACGAGGGAAGAAAACTCCTTGACAAAAGAGATAACTTAATATCATCACTCATTGAAGATTTTGAGTATAATACAAAAGAAAACAAAAACATTCTATTGTTATACGAGAAACAATTGAATACTATGGATAATTATTTCCATTTAATTTCTAAAACGAATCAAACAGTTTCCGTTGATTCCCTAAGAAACATGGCCCGATCTTTTTTTACCTTTGACACATTTTTTCCTAATATGACCGCTTATAATGAGGCAGAATCTAGTGGAAATTTAAGCTTGCTAGACAATAAATTATTACTGCAGGAATTCACGAAATTACAGCAAGAAATTGAGACTCTTAAATTGTATAATGAAGCGGGAACCTACACATTCCATAACGGTACAAGTTGGGAATTTAGAAAGAGTGTTGAACCAGGCACAATATATAATAGTATTTACTCGGGTTCAACTGCAAAAGATATTCCATATTCAGACTATCAATCCATTATGCAATCATCCTTGGCGAAGAATGCTTTACAAAACGAGAACATGATGATAGGAAATTGTTATAGTATTTTAAAAAGAATGAATAATAACTCCATAAACATTATTGAAATACTTCACAAAATGAAACAACCCAAATAAAGTTTAAGAACAAACCAATGATAAAATTCTTTCGAAACATCCGTAAAAAGCTTTTAGCCGAAGGCAACACCAGCAAATACCTTAAATATGCTATTGGAGAAATTGTATTAGTTGTTATTGGAATTCTTATAGCACTTCAAATTAATAATTGGAATGAAGACAGACTAGAACAAAGAGAAGAAACTAAATTGCTTGAAAATTTAAAAATCGATTTTAAACAAACAATTGTTGAGTTTAATGAGATGAACTCCAACAGACAAATTATCCTCTCTGCTAATTATGAATTAACCAAACTCAACGCAAATGATGAGTTTTTAAATACAAAGAAAATTGACACTTTAATAGGGTTTACATTTATAGTACCAACCTTTAATGGCAAATCTGGGTCGTTAATGGTTTTATTGAACTCAGGCAAAATAAATATTTTAAAAAACGAGGCGTTAAAAAAACTGCTTTTCTCATGGCCATCAGAGGTAGAAGACATGACTGAAGGCGAGATAGATTCAAAAAAGTTAACCCTTGAATCTTATCTACCAATAGTTAGAAAATATGCAAATGTATCAGAGATTATTCGTACTAGTCCTGTGCTACCAATAAAGCCACAAATTAGACCTAAAGGAATCAGTTCAAATTATAAAGATCTTCTTAATGACAGGGAATTCATTAGCTTACTATATCACTTAGAACTTTTTGCTTTAGATAATATACAAGAAACAGAAAAACTCATAAAAATTTCGGAATCAATTATTAAAATAATAGACTCCGAACTAAAACAATAATTCCAAGTATGATTAAATTCTTTAGATTATCGAAACAAAATTTTGCTTCTGCAAAATCAAATATCCAGTGGGCATTTGGTGGAGATAGCCGTTTGCGGAAAAAATCAACAACTATAAACGCATGATAAAGTTCTTAAGAAAAATACGTTACAACCTTATAAGTACAGGAAAGACATCCAAATACTTTAAATATGCCATTGGCGAAATTATTCTTGTGGTTATTGGTATTCTTATTGCTTTACAAGTTAACAATAGAAATGAAGATCAAAAAGAAAGAAAATCTGAAATAAGATATTTACAAAGGATTAAAGCAGATTTAGCACAAGATTCGCTAAGTATTTATAATGCTATCCAGTCAAATTTATACCGTAAAGAAAGAGCTGAATATTTACTACAATTAAGTAAACATAATACACTTGTAATCGATCAGCCTACTTACTTTATACAGAGTATCGAATATGCAGGTTACACGTATTCGCCAAGGCAGACAGATCACACTTATGAAGAAATCAAATCAGCTGGTGAACTGGCTTTGATTTTAAATGAAGATTTAAGAACTCAAATCTCTTCTTATTATGCAGAGTTGGAAAATAGATCGCAATATAGATTTATCACTCAGCAAATACAACTTAAATATCTTGACTATAGAATTGGAATTCTATCCGATGCACAACAAATACAAATGGGCAGTTTTAATGATAGTATAACTTACAGTAATGATGAAGCAATAAATGTTCTTAATAGAATGCTTTCAAAAGAAAAATTTATAACATTATTGCCATCAGTTATCCAGAGTAAGATAAGAACACATGAAAATTTAAACAGAAGATATAGTAATGTGAAACATATTATTGAATCTATAGAACAAGAATTGAACAAAAGAAACTAACTATATGATTAAATTCTTAAGAAACATCCGTAAAAAGCTTTTAGACGAAGGCAATACCGGTAAATACATAAAATATGCTATAGGTGAAATTATATTAGTTGTCATTGGAATTTTAATTGCGCTTCAAATCAACAATTGGAATGAAAACCAAAAATCCAAAAAAATAGAGAATGAATATCTTGTAAAATTGTACGATGATATATCATTGATGCAAAAAATGTATAATGACGAAATAAAGAATTACCCAAAAACTATTAATTCGGCTGAAAAAGGATTAAAATATTTGGAAAGTAAGGGAGAAAGAATCGATTTGAAACTGGACTTTACCAATACCTTAATAACCCATCAAACCTTAAAATCCTATCCAGAAATAAATACTACTTTCAATGAAATGATAAATTTAGGTGTTCTAGCAAGAATTAAAAATGAAGAATTAAAGTCTAACATTTCTTCAGTTTACAATTTAATCAAGGAGGCTAATAACGATATAAAATATTTCAGAGACGAGCTTGGAAGAGCAAGTGAATCCATTTACAAAGAGGTTATTTTTTCATATGACAATAAAGAATTAATTGTTTCATACAATATTGAAGATTTATATTCAGAAAAACCTTTTGTAAATGCCGTTGTTGAAATTATTGATGCGCGTCAGGATTATTATCACACTATTAAGCAAATAAACCCATTACTTAACGAAACAACTAAAATTCTCCTTAGAGAGCTAAGCATTAAATAAACAAATGATTAAATTCTTTAGAAACATTCGTAAAAAGCTTTTAAATGAAGGCAGCACAAGCAAATACTTTAAATACGCCATTGGTGAAATAATACTTGTGGTTATTGGGATTTTAATTGCGCTTCAAATTAATAATTGGAATCAAACACGTCTAGATAAAAACTTAGAAAAAACTATGCTCAAAGAGATTAAGAGTGCTTTGGTACAAGATTTAGAAAATGTTGAGATGATTAAGGCAAGAATATCAAGAAAGGCAGAAGGCATCCAAGAACTGCTCTCAATGATTGCTTCTAAAAAACCATACCCAGATTCTACATTGTTAAAGACATATAATAAAATGTCTCTAGGTTACACCGTTAACCTTAACAAAGGAGCTTTTGAGGGGTTAAAATCAATTGGACTTGATAAAATTTCTAACGATTCCTTAAGAAAAGAATTAATCTTGATTTATGAATTAGACTTTCCCACTACTGAGTATTTCTTTAAGAAGGATGATGAAGACACGAGAAATAAAGATTATAAATTACAACTTCATAATAAACTTTGGAAACGCATTCAAATACAAATGCCAAACAAAAATTACAAAATTGTAAGTAGTCCAATAAATTCGACAGAATTTTTAAATCAGGAAGAATTATTAGATCGAATAAAAATTGCTCAAGATAATTTGAACTACACTAACTTTAGAATTCCAGGTTTAGAGATGATTATTAAAGGCGGGATAAATATTATAGACAAAGAATTAGGCAAGCGATTACAAAATTAGTAATTCTTATTTATACGATACTTTTGTATCTTTAGGATAAAAAGTAGTTATGAAGACTTCTCTTCGGTTAGAATCAGCTATAAATGGACTGTACATAGCATTTCACAATAACACCTTAAACCCAGAGTGCTGTAAACAATGCGCCGTGGGTAATATTTTGAATAATACCGATAGTTGGAAACATTTATCTAATCATCATGGTAGTTTACAACTTAATTATGTGGGTAGCGTACATCAAACACTAGGAAGAAAATTTAATGGCTATGCGCCTTTAGAGTTATTACAAATAGAAGCTGCTTTTTTAAAAGCCTGTGGTTATAAATTACCTATTCATCATAAAAACAAAAAGCCGAAAAATCCAATGGACAAAGACAATTTATTTAAAGGTTTATGTGAAGTTATTGCATTTTTATGTCAATTAGATGGTGTTGAAAATGTGATGGATTATACGAAATTATTTGAAGTTGAAAATGACAAACCAAAATATACCTTAGTATAAAAGCTAACTTTGAAAGCAAAAAAAACCAACTCAATTGAGTTGGTTTTTTTTTGTTTATTATAGACCCTTCGACTGCGCTCAGGGTAACATTAATTTTAAATTTCGCTTTGCAACCTAGCCTCCAAAGTCATCAAATCTAATGTGCTCATCTGGGATACCAAAATCTTCTCCCATTTTTTGAACGGCTTTGTTCATTAATGGAGGTCCACAGAAATATAATTCGATATCCTCTGGTGACTCATGATGATTTAAATAATTATCAATCACACAGTTATGAATAAATCCAACAAATCCATCTCCATCTGCATCTATATTTTCTTTTACTTTCCAGTTATCTTCTGGCATTGGTTCAGATAATGCTAAGTGGAATTTAAAGTTAGGAAAATCTCTTTCCAATGCTTCAAAATGCTCTAGATAAAATAATTCACGTTTAGAACGACCACCGTACCAATAAGACACTTTACGTCCTGTTTTTAAGGTTCTGAATAAGTGGTATAAATGCGAACGCATTGGCGCCATACCAGCACCTCCACCAACATACAACATTTCAGATTCAGACTCATTTATAAAGAATTCTCCATAAGGGCCAGAAATAATTACTTTATCTCCTGGTTTCTGATTGAATATATATGATGATGCTACTCCAGGATTAACATCCATCCATCCATTTTTAGCGCGATCCCATGGTGGTGTAGCTATACGAACATTTAACATAATTTCACGCCCTTCAGCTGGGTAAGAAGCCATAGAGTAGGCTCTTTCAACCGTTTCTTGATTCTTCATTACTAAAGGCCAAAGATTAAACTTATCCCATTCTGCTTGAAACTTATCTGGTGTTTCATGCTCTTCAGGATGTGCCGTTATATCCATATCGGCAAATTTAATTTCGCATTCTGGAATTTCAATTTGAATATATCCTCCTGCTTTATAACCCATGTCCTCAGGAATTTCAACAACAAACTCCTTAATAAATGATGCTACATTATAATTACGAACTACAGTTGCTTCCCATTTTTTAATTCCAAATACTTCTTCTGGAATGGTAATGTTCATGTCTTGTTTTACTTTTACCTGACATGATAACCGTGCGCCTTCCTTTAATTCTTTTCTGCTAAAATGAGGTGTTTCTGTTGGTAAAGCTTCTCCGCCTCCTTCTAATACATGACATTCACATTGAATACATGTTCCACCACCACCACATGCAGATGGTAAGAATATTTTTTGAGCACCTAAAGTAGATAATAAGCTATCTCCAGAAGCTACTTCAATTTCTCTTTCACCATTGATAGTAATTTTTACTGGACCAGATGGTGATAACTTTTGTTTTACAAATAATAGCAATGCTACTAACAACAGCGTAATAATTAAAAAAGCTGTTACTGTTGCTATGACTGTTCCTAATGTACCTGCGGCTAATATCATATTACTCATTTACTTTTATGTTGTTAGCTAACACTTTTTTTTCGTCTATATCTTGTTTAGGCCCTTCAATTTGAGCAGTTTTTTCTTCTTTAGCACCTTCGTCATCTCCACCAGTTAACATTCCTCCAAAGCTCATAAAACCAATTGCCATTAGTCCTGTTATAATAAAAGTAATTCCTAAGCCTCTTAAAGCTGGTGGCACATTTGAATATCTTATTTTTTCGCGAATAGCCGCAATTGCTAAAATGGCTAAAAACCATCCAATCCCAGACCCAATACCATAAGTAGTTGCCAATCCTAATGTCGGTATTTCACGAGATTGCATAAATAATGAACCTCCTAAAATAGCACAGTTTACCGCAATAAGTGGTAAGAAAATACCTAATGAATTATATAATGATGGTGAGAACTTCTCAACAACGATTTCTACTAATTGTACCATGGTAGCAATAGTTGCTATAAACATGATAAATGATAAAAAGCTTAAATCGTAAGAGGCATATTCTTCACCTAACCAAGATAAAGCACCTGGTTGTAAAAGATACTGATCTAACAACCAGTTTAAAGGTACTGTAATAGCCAATACAAATATTACTGCAGCACCTAAACCAACAGCTGTACTAACCTTTTTTGAAACTGCAAGATAAGAGCACATTCCAAGAAATGTGGCAAATACCATGTTGTCTATAAATATTGATTTGAAAAATAATTCTATATGTTCCATATTATATTAGTCTTCTATTAATGCTTTATTTTTACTACGTTGTATCCAAATTATTATTCCTACAACTATTAATGCCATTGGTGATAATAACATAAATCCGTTATTCTCGTAACCATACTTATATAATCCTGATAATTCACCTGGTATAGGATTACCTAATACAGGAAAGCCTAATAATGTACCAGAACCTAGTAGCTCTCTAAAAAAGCCTACAATAATTAAAATAACACCATAACCTAAAGAATTCCCTATACCATCAAGAAATGAACGCCAAGGCCCGTTTGCTAAAGCGAACGCTTCAAAACGTCCCATAATAATACAGTTTGTAATTATTAAACCAACAAAAACCGATAATGTTTTACTCAATTCGTATGCAAAAGCTTTTAAAACTAAATCCACAATAATTACAAGTGTTGCAACAACTATAAGTTGCACTATGATTCTAATTTTTGATGGAATGATATTTCTCATTAAGGAAATAACCACATTACCTACACCTAATACAAATAATACTGAAATTGCCATTACAATTGAAGCTTCTAATTCTGCTGTAATTGCCAATGCTGAACAAATACCTAAAACTTGTATCGTAATTGGGTTGTTATCGGCTAGAGGATCTAAGATTAAGCTGGTATCTTTTTTAGAAAGTAAACCCATAATTAGTTAGTTTTTAAAGTTTTAAAATAAGGTAGATATAATTTTAAATCGCTTTTAATCATTGCCGAAACACCGTCACCTGTAATGGTTGCGCCAGCAATAGCATCTACTTCATTGTCATTTTTATCTATGTTTTTAGGATCTGCATTTCCTTTAGCTACATTAATTCCTTTAAAAACACCATTTGCCATTAAACTTTCACCTATAAAATCGTCCATAAAAAAACGTTGTTTAATGTTTGCTCCTAAACCTGGAGTTTCACCTTTATGGTCGAAATAAGCTCCTTGAACAACCATGTTTTCATCTAAAGCCACATAAGCCCATATTGCATCCCAAAGTCCTTTTCCTCTTATTGGAGCAATGTAAAATGTTTTACCTTCTTTTTCACCAACAAATAATGGTAAACGACGACTATAATCGTCTTCTTTTGCCAAAGCTTTTTCCTTTTTTACATCGATTAAATATGCCGTAGAATCTTCAATTGCTTTTCCGTTTTGAATAACAAGTTGCGTCTTAATATATTCTTTAAATAGTTTTGGCGCGTTTTCAGTAGATACGAAATTGGCACTTGTACCTTCATTTTCATTAATCCCCATTGCATACAAAATATTTTGTTGCTTTTCTAAACGCTCATTTTCGCTAATTCTTGGTTTTAAGGATGAAGCCATAAATGCCAATAATGCGCCAACAACAAATACCATTCCTATGGCAAATAATATAGTGTACGAATTTTTATCTGTTCTCTTTTCCATCGTTAGGCTGTTTTTGCTTTTAGACGTTTCATTCTTTGTTTCACATTACCTTGTACTACGTAATGATCTATGGTAGGTGCAAACACATTCATCAATAAAATTGCTAACATAACACCTTCTGGATATGCTGGATTAAATACGCGTATAAGAATAGAAATGAATCCTATTAAAAACCCATAAATCCATTTCCCCTTATTGGTTTGTGATCCTGTAACCGGATCGGTTGCCATAAACACAGTACCAAAGGCAAAACCACCAATTAATAAGTGATGCCACCATGTTGTACTCATTAATCCGTAGAATTTACTACTTTCAGTAATCCAACCAGAATCGACGACACCGTTAAAAATTAATCCCATAGCAACTGCACCAAGTGCAGAAGACAACATAATTCTCCAACTTCCTATTTTAGAAAAGATTAAGAATAAGCCTCCTAATATGATTAATAAGGTAGATGTTTCGCCAACTGAGCCAGGAATAAACCCTAAGAACATATCTGCAACAGAATGCGTCACCTCTTTCCCTTGAGCTAAAACACCTAATATAGTTTCGCCTGAAATAGCATCTAAATTTTCTCCAGCAGCAATTAGTTGATCTCTTTCTACAGCACCTTCTACCCAAACCTTATCTCCAGACATCCAAGTTGGATATGCAAAGAATAAAAAGGCTCTTATAGTTAAGGCTGGATTTAGAATATTCATTCCAGTTCCACCAAAAACTTCTTTACCTATTACTACCCCAAATATAACTGCTACTGCTAACATCCAAAGCGGTATATCAACTGGAACAATAAGCGGTACAAGCATTCCGGTTACTAAATAACCTTCTTCTACTTCGTGTCCTTTAATGATAGCGAATATAAATTCAATTCCCAAGCCAACGCCATAAGAAACTATTACTAATGGTAATATTTTCCAGAAACCAATAGAAAAGTTAGCCATTGTCCAAAACTCCGAACTCAAAAAACTTCCTGTTACCGCTTGAATATCTCCTACTGCTAAATTATGTTGATATCCAGCATTAAACATTCCAAACAATAAACAAGGCACCATAGCCATAATTACGGTATTCATGGTACGCTTTAAATCGTCGGCTGCTTTTATATGAGTCCCACCATGTGTGGTTTCATTAGGCAAGTATAAGAATGTATGAATAGCGTTAAACGCAGGCGCCATTTTGGTGCCTTTATACTTCATCTTTAATTTATGTAAATTACTTTTTAAACCCATTACCCTATCTCTTTTAGCATTAAGTCCAACCCTTCTCTTATAATTTTTTGATGTGGTTGCTTAGACACACAAACAAATTCTGTTAAAGCAAAATCTTCAGGTGCTACTTCATACATTCCTAAAGCTTCCATTTCATCTAAATCCTTATACATGCAAGCCTTTAAAATTTGCATTGGGTAGATATCTAGAGGAAAAACCTCTTCATACGTACCCGTAGTTACAAATGCTCTATGCTCGCCATTAGTATTTGTATTTAAATCGTATTGCTTTTTAGGGCTTAACCAAGAAAATGTTAAAGCTCTAGACGTAGATATTTTATTAAAAACAGGCTTGTTCCATCCAAATAACTCATAATCATCTCCTTCTGGAATAACAGAAATCACATTGCTGTAGTAATCTAAATTACCATCTGGCTTAATTTGTTTTCCGCTTAAAACATTTCCTGATATGATACGAGCATTGGCATCTTGAGCAATTCCTTTATCGTAAATAATGGTTGCAACTTCACTGCCAATCTTAGTAGTGAAATATCTTGGTTTTTCTACCGAAGAACCAACTAATGCAACAACACGTTCAGCGTTAAATTTACCGGTTAATAAAAGTTCACCAATAATAACTAAATCTTGTGCATTCACAGTCCAAGCTACTTCTCCTTTATTAATGGGGTCAACTTTATTAATTAGCGTACCCACATTTCCTGAAGGATGTGGTCCAGAAACTTTATGATTAGTAACTCCAGTTAAACCAACTAATGGTGAGCTAGAATTTTTACCAACAGCCATATGTACAGAACCTTCGGTTAACTTACCCAGGGCTACCGCTGCAGCTTGCAATTCTGATTCTTTACCTTTTAAAGTAAAATCTAAATCTGCCGCCAATGGTGCACTTGCATATCCGGAAATAAATATCGCTTTTGGCGACTTTTCTGGATTGGCGATAACATCATATGGGCGTTGCTTTATAAATGGCCAACATCCAGAAGCGAGCAAATGTGCTTTAACTTCATCTGCATTTGCAGCATCTAAATTAAATTTACCGAAATCTTGATAAACTTGTGTTTTATCTGCTTCAATTTTAATAGCATCGATGCGTCTTTTTGGTCCTCTTAACACTTCAATCACTTTTCCAGAAACAGGTGATGCAAATTTTATTGCTTCTTTCGATTTATCGAAAAACAATGTCTCCCCTGCCTTAACAACAGCGCCTTCTTTTGCAACAAGTTTTGGAATAGTACCGTGAAAATCTTCTGGTCTAATGGTGCAGTAGTTACTGATAATACCTTGCTCTACGGTTTTTTCAGCTTCACCTTTAAGTTTAATGTCCAGACCTTTTTTAATACGAATGTCGTTTGACATATTTATTTTATTGAAATTAGTTGTCTAAAAATCGGTGCAAAAATACGAATTAAATAAACAGTTTTCACAATAAATGACTCAGAAATTTATTAGCATTTAAAGAAGTTTCGTTTTAGGCATTATATTTGTTTTATATTTACGAAAAACATGATTTTAATGCCATTTAAGTCTTTTTTATTACTGCTTTTAATCTTAATTCCAGTATGTACTTTTTCACAAGTTGAAGAAATAAATCCACCAGATTATATTAAAACTATAAAGTTCAAAGGAGACACTCCAGAGAGCCAGTTACCTGTATTAAAACTAGGTGAATATCTGGTTCTAGAATTTGATGCTTTAAATGGGGATGAAGAAGATTATTATTATAAAATTAAACATTATAATTTCGATTGGACGCCATCTGTGTTAGTGCAATCTGAATTTTTAAATGGTTTTGATAATCAACGTATTAGAAATTATGAAAATTCATTAAACACCTATCAAATTTACTCAAACTATAAGCTTAGTATTCCCAATCAATATACAAGAGGCCTAAAGGTTTCTGGAAATTATATGCTTGAGATCTACAATAGCTATGACGAACTTGTTTTTTCTAGAAAATTCATGATTTATGAAGACAAAACAAATGTTGGTGTTAGCTTAAAGAGAGCTAGAGACATTCAATATATTGAAGGAAAACAGCGTGTCGAAGTTGTTATTTCATCAAGCAACATGCAACTAAATAATCCAAATCAAACAGTTAAAACACTTATTGTTCAAAACAATAATTTAAATACTGCCATTTCTGGATTAAAACCTCAGTACACTATTGGAAATCAACTTATTTACAGATACGATTCAGAATCTAGTTTTTGGGGTGGTAACGAGTATTTATTTTTTGAAAATAAAGATGTACGAGCGGCTAATACTGGCATTCAAGGTATAGACCTAAAAGATATTTACCATAATTATTTGTTTACCAATTTTGAAAGAGCGTCTCGTACTTACACATATAATCCAGATATTAACGGGAATTTTGTTGTTCTTAATATAGATGCCGAAAATACAAGTATTGAAGCCGATTATGTTTGGATGCACTTTTCACTTTTACCACAGGATAGTTTTAAAGATAAAGAGATCCATGTGTACGGTAATTTTAACAATTATGCTATAGATGAAAGCACCAAAATGTTTTATGACGACCATGATAATATCTACAAATCTTCAATACTCTTAAAACAAGGGTTCTACAATTACAAATACATAATTGTGAATAAGAATGGAGAGTTTGAGGAAGGCGCTATAAGCGGAAACTTTTATCAAACAGAAAACAATTACAAAGTACTAGTTTATTACAGAGACTTGGGTGGCCGATACGATAAAATAATTGGGCTTGGTGAAGGAAGCTCTATTAATATTTCTAATTAAAGCTGTATTTCAACCGATTTTTCTATCAAATACGTTAAAATTTATCGTTAACCACTTAATATTTACTATTTTAGACCCCGTAACCAAATCCCATATTTATCATTAACAATGGTACAACAAGTAACAAGAGGTATAAAAATTTCGGTTATTACGAATTACGAAGGCTCGTTTTATAAAAATTATAAAATACAGTATGCCTTTGAGTATACGATAACCATAGAAAACCAGAGCAAAGATTCTGTGCAGTTAAATGCGCGTCATTGGGAAATTTTAGATGCTTTAAATAATGTTGAAGTTGTTTCTGGAGAAGGTGTTATTGGCAAGAAACCTGTATTAAAACCAGGCGAATCTCACACTTATACATCTGGTTGCTTACTCACATCCCCCTTTGGTGCTATGCAAGGGCACTACAGCATGGTTAATTTTACAACTACTAGAAAGTTTAAAGTAATTATTCCAACATTTAAGTTGAGTGCTCCATTTGCTATAAATTAATAAGGCTTTATTTTCTATCAAACCTAAAAATCTTACCGTGTTGTTTCACATGAAAGAATTTACAGTTTGAATAATGTACGAATTCAAATTCTAAATCATAATCAAACGAGTCGTCATCTGCAACGAACTTATCGTGCACATCTATATTTCCGTATGGAGAAATGCGCTTAAAATGATACTCGACATCATGTCCTGTTTGATGTAACTCAAACCAGGCACCTGCCGCAATTCCAGATAACCATTGTGCTTTTTCGTGCAACCCATCAACAGGTTTTGGCTTCTGAGTTCCAACCAAATTAACTTCATGGTCTTTCAACTTATCTAAAAAACATCGAACATTTTCACTTTTTTGCGAGCCTTTAAATTTAGAAATGACACCTGTTTCTGTTACTTCATAAACATGGTTTTCCGTATCTGCTAGTAGCACATTACCAACCGTGCTTGGTGTAAACCATTTAGAATCTTTAAGTCGTTTGCTAATGGTTGCATCTGTTACCGAAGCAATCAAAGTATCGGTCACAAAACGTGCACAATTACAAGCATTTTTTATAAACGCTGCATACCTTATAAAATGCTTTTTTTGCATTTGGGTAATATGCGTTCGAGCCTTTATATAATCAACAGCACTACAAACCGAAGCGACCAATTTACCATCACCATGTGTTAATTTTGGATGTGTTCCTAAGAATTCTAAAATCTCACTTAAATTTTCTATTGTATCGTTTTTAATTTTGGCTTTTAATGGGAAACCTAGTTCATTATCTGTGTCCTTTCCTCTTACTCTACCATTAGGTTCAGATGTAATATACCGTCCAAAATCATGATATTCCAATTCACCAGTGTCCTTATTTATTAATACCAAAGCAGCATGTCCAGCTCGTAAATAATTCTTTTTACCAATACCAATAAATCTTAAAAATGGCGAAAACCACTCTTCTGAAACCATAACAATGGTATCAGGATACGCCAATGTTAAAATAATCCCGGTGTTATTCATTGACTACTTGTGGAAGTTTGAATGTTTTTGTAGTAACAATTTTATCTTGAAGATTTTCATATTGCATTACGCAATTCTCTCCAGTTTTTTGAATTTGTGTGATGCTCGTTGTTTTTACAAATCCTCGATTCATAATAACACCATAATCTTCATTATCAGTTCCTGCTGTTTTATGAAAGTTTAAAACACTATCAGCATTAATTTGGTAATCGGAATTAAAATTTTCAAACCATTTTTGTCGTTCTTTTTTCATGCTATCAGGATACAAGGTAGTCGATGACCAGATTTTTGGCTCTAAAGGCAATTCCGTAAAATGCTTATTCACACCATCCCAAACTAGCTCATAAAATTTCAAATCATCATTCCAATCTATTATTACCATGGTAAAAGGTTCAATGTCTATTAAATTATAAGCTTGAACTGTCTCCACTAATTTATCTGAAATCATAAAATCATTAGCCACAATACCACGACTCATTCTATAATTTTGTTTGCGTTCATGAAAAACGAATGCACCATTTAAAACACAAACAACACGATTTTTTTCACTTATACCAATCCACGTACCACCTTTTTTGTCTTTTGGGAATAACAATTTAGTATTACCAAGGGTATAAAAAGCTGGAATTAAAGACACTCTATTTGGCGCTTCATCACGATTTGAAGTTAAAATAAAATTGGTTTTCCCTATAGGAATAATAGTCACTGTACACATAAACGAATAGTCATTAAACAGATTGGCAACTTACAAAAAATAAATAAAAATTAACGCCATTTTAAGAAGGCTTGCTCTTATTTAATCATTTAATAATTCGTAAATTTGCACCTCATTTACTGAAAATTCAATAATAAAAAATAACAAATCATGGGAAAAGGCTTTTTTAATGTACCAATTGCAGTTAACGAACCCGTTAAAAGCTATGCTCCTGGGTCTCCAGAACGAGCGGCTGTTTTAGATGCTTATAAAACAATGTTTAATAGTAAAATTGATATTCCTTTATATATAAATGGTGATGATGTAAAAACTGGAAACACCAGAACCATGTCTCCTCCACACGATCACCAACATATTGTGGGGACTTATCATTTAGCTGAACAAAACCATGTTGAAGATGCTATCAGCACCGCTTTAGAAGCTAGGAAAACTTGGTCTCAAATGCCTTGGGAGCAACGCGCAGGTATCTTTTTAAAAGCTGCCGAATTGATTGCGGGCCCATATAGAGCTAAAATAAATGCGGCTACCATGATTGCGCAATCAAAAACTATTCACCAAGCTGAAATTGATGCTGCTTGTGAGTTTATAGATTTCTTGCGATTTAATGTTCAGTTTATGACGGATATTTATATGGAGCAACCCGAAAGCACAAGTGATGCATGGAATAGAATTGAGTACCGACCATTAGAAGGTTTCACTTATGCTGTCACACCATTTAACTTTACTGCTATTGCTGGAAACTTACCTGCATGTATGGCTTTAATGGGCAATGTTGTAATTTGGAAACCTAGTGACAGCCAAATATATTCTGCTAAAGTTATTATGGATGTATTTGAAGAAGCTGGTGTGCCTCCAGGTGTTATCAATGTGGTATTTGGAGACCCAGTTATGATTACTAATACTGTTATGGCTAGTCCAGATTTTTCAGGATTACACTTTACAGGTTCTACATTTATCTTTAAAGAGCTATGGAAACAAATAGGAAACAATATTCATAACTATAAAACCTACCCAAGAATTGTAGGTGAAACTGGTGGTAAAGATTTTATCGTTGCTCACAAATCGGCCAATGCCAAACAAGTTGCCACCGCTATTGTTCGTGGCGCGTTCGAATTTCAAGGTCAAAAGTGTAGTGCTGCTTCAAGAGCTTATGTTCCACAAAGTCTTTGGGCTGATGTGAAAAAATACGTGATTGAAGATGTAAACTCATTTAAAATGGGTTCTCCAGAGGACATGAGCAATTTTATTACTGCAGTAATTCATGAAGGGTCTTTTGATAAATTAGCAAAATATATTGATGGTGCAAAAGCAGATGCACATGCAGACATATTAGTTGGTGGTGGTTACGATAAAAGTAAAGGTTATTTTATAGAACCTACAGTTATTGTAGCTAAAGACCCAAAATATACAACTATGTGTACCGAGTTATTTGGCCCTGTGATGACTATTTATGTTTATGAAGATGACGCTTACACAGAAACTTTAAAGCTTATTGACGAAACGAGTGAATATGCGTTAACAGGTGCTATTTTATCCAAAGATAGATACGCAGTAACACAGGCTACTGAAGCCTTACAAAACGCAGCTGGAAACTTTTATATAAACGACAAACCAACTGGCGCTGTAGTTGGACAACAACCATTTGGAGGTGCAAGAGCTTCTGGAACTAATGACAAAGCTGGTAGCGCTCAAAACTTATTACGTTGGGTATCACCTAGAATGATTAAGGAAACTTTTGTGACACCAACGGATTATCGCTATCCGTTTTTAGGGGAATGACACTTTAAAAAAATAAAACTAAAGAGACTGTTTTTATAAAACAGTCTCTTTTTTTGTTTATACATCTGTATTTTCCAATTTGTAAAATTTTTCCTAATTTCGTTCGGTTTCTTATATATTAAATTAAAGAAATATTTAAATAGTTTTTTTAAAATCAACCAACCATATGAAAACGAAACCTCACAAAACTGAAAGAATTCACTCATTAGATTCTTTGCGTGCAATAATGATGTTATTAGGATTGGTTATTCATTCCGCCATTACCTATGGAGTTATTAATTACGGAAATGCTTGGTCATTGAAAGATCCAGGAGCAACGCATCTATCTAACGATTTCATTGTTAACATTATTCACGCTTTTAGGATGCAGATATTTTTTGTAGTCGCTGGTTTTTTTGGTGCTATGTTGTTTTATGAAAGAAAACCGCTTAAAATGATTAAAAACAGAATATCTAGAATTGTTTTTCCATTTATAGTTTTTGTCATTTTACTTTGGCCCACTATTGTTTTTGCTTTCGGATATACAGAGTCATTATTTAGAGGAAGTCTTAACCCATTATCTGATGCTACAACAAGTTTCTCAAGTTTAGGAATCTTAATTCCTCAAGTTACTTTTCATCTATGGTTCCTTTATTATTTAGCCATTATCACCTTTGTTTCAGCAGGTCTTGGATTGTTATTTAAAAAGCTCCCAAGCGTATCCAATATGGTGTCGAGTGTATTTAGTTGGACACTAGAAAAACCTATTCTACGTATTATAATTTTTGCTTGTTTAACAGCGCTCTTATATTCAATAATGGGCACTTGGTCAGTAGCTACATCAACATCATTTGTACCGGACTTTAACACCTTTATTTATTATTTTTTCTTTTACATGATAGGTTGGGTATTATTTAAATCGAAACACCTTTTAGATAGCATGATGAGATATGATTGGATTTCTACCATCCTAGGATTTGCTTTATTTGTGTACTTCTTCTTTATGAGTGACACATTTAGTTATGAGGTTAAAATTATTTTAAAATCTTTTATGGTATGGTTTTTTATTTTCGGAATCACAGGACTATTTATTCGATATGGAAGCCGACACTCTTCGAGAATGCGGTACATTTCAGATTCCTCATATTGGGTATATCTCATTCACCTTTCGTTGACTGCTATAATCCCAAGTTTTATTGTTGACTGGGCAATCCCAAGTACATTGAAATTCTTGATTGTTTTAATTAGCACAGGAATCATCTGTTTTGTGAGTTACCATTATCTAGTTAGAGGAACGCTTATTGGAAAGTTCTTAAATGGACGAAAATATAGCAAAAAATTAGCTGATATAAAGAAAACTGAAGAATTATCAAGAATAAAACCTGTTACAAATATTGTGTAATATTAAACTGAATAATGCCTAACGATTAAGTAATTGAACCCTTATTTCATTATTGGTTTTATAAATACCTAATTAAAAATCATATATTTATAAAACCAATCTCTCACGTATGAAAACAAGCTACTTTTTATTATTTCTTTTTTGTCCTTTATTGTTTTTTGCTCAAGTAACTACACTCACAGGAATTACCGCTCCTGAATTATCAGCTTATGGCGAAGTTTCAAATTACACAGGTCAGGCTGAATATAAAATTTTTAAAAGTGCCGATAATATATTAGATAGACCTATTATAGTTGTTGACGGTTTCGACCCGGGAGATGGACGAAATATAGATGGAATTTATCAATTATTGAATTACACAGACTCGAACGGTGAGCAAAATTTAGCAGACTTAGTTATTTCTCAGGGTTATGATGTTGTTATATTAAATTTTCCAATTTATACTAGATCTGTCGATATGGTAGAAATTGATGGCGGTGCAGATTTTATAGAGAGAAATGCGATGCTATTGGTAGACCTAATAAACATTATAAACACCAATAAAACTGTGTATGCTGACGACTTAGTAATTATTGGGCCGAGTATGGGTGGGTTAATTTCTCGTTATGCGTTAAATTATATGGAAAATGAAGCTATAGACCATGAAACAAGGTTGTGGTTATCATTTGATTCTCCTCATTATGGTGCAAATGTTCCCATTGGATTCCAACATCAATTTAATTATTTGGCAAACGGTTTAGATGATAACAATATTATTGAATTGCAACCTGTAGTTAATGGAATGCTTAAATCGGCAGCAGCAAGACAAATGTTAGTAGATCATTTTGAAGCACATTTGCAGAATGGCAGCATAGCAGATTTTGATTCTGCAAAATTATTACCAGAGGCACATCCATGGAGAACTATTTTTCAAAACGGTATTAATAGTTTAACAACTTCTGGATTTCCAGAAAACTCACGAAATGTATCTATAATTAACGGAAGTGGTATTGGCACGCCTTATTATGATAAGATGGACAATCCAATTTCTCCGGGATTTTCTGTAATAAATAATACGTTTAATGTTCCAAGTGCACCATTACCAACAACTGCCGAAATTGAAATAAATTTTACCCCCTACTTTAACAATGGTTCACAATTGATTAGCAGATTAAAAGTTGTTGCTACACTAATAATAATCCCGATTACAGTTGCAGATGTATCTGCTAATTCTCAATCCCATACTTTTAGTGATGGTTTAGATGCTGCTCCAGGAGGTTTGTTTGATATTGCTGGTTTAACCGACGGGCTTGACACTTCGGGTTTAATTGGTGATTTTTTGGCGGCTTTAACAACAAATAACTTTAATTTTATACCATCTGTGAGCGCTATGGCATTAGAAAATGATGGAGAAATTGATTGGTTTCACACAATAGATTTAGGTAGTCCAACCAGTAAAACAGTTCAAAACAGCACACCTTTTGTAAATTGGTATATGCCAGACGACAATGAACCTCACGTACAATTAACAGAAGCCAATGTTGCCTTTGCTTTATCTGAAATTTACCAATCAACGCTTCATAATAATGACGTTGCAACATTCAATTTTAAAATTGAAAAGAATCCAGTGGTCAACGAAATAACTATATTGAGTCATTCTAACTACAGCCAATCTAAGGTTAACATTATTGATATAACAGGAAAAATAGTGTTTCAAAAAAATATGACATTGAATAAAAAGACATCAATACCCATAAATATGACCTCTGGTATGTATCTGCTAAATATTCAAACTGATAATCAATTATTTCAAACTAAAGTTATTGTTAGATAGTAAAATCTGTAAATAAAATACTTGAAAAGAACTACCTACTTAAAAAGAAAAGCTTTATTGTATTTAAATGATAATTTTTTATTGAACTAGATTTATAATTCTTTATATCTTAGAAGAATTCATAATTTGATTTAATCAATAAAAATTATAATGAAAAAACATCTCTTATTTTGCTTCTTGCTTTCTTTCAGTATAACTGCGATTCATGCACAATGGTCAAATAGATATCCCAAAGTTGATGGTTTCGGTCATCATGTGTATTTAGAAGGTTACGAACTACCAATTTTAAATTCGGGACCAACAAATCCAGCTCCTTCTCCTAATAAAAGTGATGTTGTGTTTGCGGCCAAAGGATGGCTATGGCTAATGAAAAATGGTTCTTCTAAAGCTGAAAGAATAACTTTTTCTCCAGATATGGATTCGAAACCAAATTGGTCACCAGATGGCAATCAAATAGTATTTGTTAGAGATAATAGTGTCGATACTAAAATTGTTTTGCTTGATTTGATTTCGAA
This sequence comes from Algibacter sp. YIN40, assembly GCF_057219435.1. Taxonomy (NCBI): domain Bacteria; kingdom Pseudomonadati; phylum Bacteroidota; class Flavobacteriia; order Flavobacteriales; family Flavobacteriaceae; genus Algibacter; species Algibacter sp. YIN40. Next base: position 275,905 of record NZ_JBXVVC010000001.1, read on the forward strand.
CAAAGAAATTACATTAATAGACTCTCAAGCCTTAGATTTAGACCCAATATTCTCTCAAGATGGTAAATACGTTTACTACGCATCTGCAAAAAATGGCTCCATAGATATTTGGCGTTTAAATTTAACTACTCAAGAAAATTCCGTTATTACACATGAGGAGAATTTAGAACGACTTCCTATCCCTATAAACTCAAAAGAAGGATTAATATATCTGAAAAAAATGGGGTTTTCTTATGACTCTATTGAATTATTAAACTTAGATGAAGAAATTTCCAAACCATTAATAGAAGAAAATTTTACATCTCAAGCAGCCTTTTCTCTTTCATCAGATAACCGAACTCTGGTTTATACTTGGCCAAATGGAGACAATTACGAGCTTCGACTCCTAGATATATTAATTCCTAAGAGTAAATTATTACTCACTAAAAGCAATAATTTACCATTATCTCCGAAATTCAGTTATGATGGAAAGTGGATTTATTATTACGAAGTTAACAATAATGAAAGATCTGAATTAAAACGAATTAGTATCAATGGAGGAATGCCTGAATTGCTAGAAATAAAAACTTGGGATTGGAAATCAAAAGTTGGAAAATTGAAAATTATAAGCAATGTAGATAATTTAAAAACACCTGTAAGAATAAGTATTACCGACGCTTCTGGACATCCTATCATTCCCGAAACAGGGGTGGTTCATTCAGACGGTCAAAATGGTATTGTGTTCTTTTATTCTCCAGGGGAAGTAGAAGTACAAGCACCTTTAGGAGAAATAACCATTACAGCTGTTCATGGTTTTTCAACTATAAAGACAACGCAAAAAACACTTTTAACTGAGGATAATCAAACAACCGATATAAATTTAACCAAAATTTGGGATCCTAATTCTCATGGTTGGTTTTCTGGAGATAATCACTTTCATATTAATTATGGAGGCACCAATCAATTGGACCCCGAGGATATTGTATTAGATCTAAAAGGTGAAGATGTGGATGTTGCGTTTCCCTTATTAGCAAATCTCGGTCAAAGATTTCTTCAACAGAATTTATGGAATTGGAAACGTGAGGAACTACCTCTTATTCAATTAGGTCAAGAAGTACGTTCACACTTCCTTGGGCATTTAGGGCTATTGGGAACAAAAGACCTTTATTGGCCTTGGGTTTGGGGTCCACGATATGATATTTATGGTCGCGATGATAGATTGAATGCAGAACCATTAAGATTCGCTAGAAGTCAAAATGGCTTAGGAGGCTATGTTCATCCAGTGAGTATTAGAGACCCCTTTAGTGATACAGGTTCAAAGCGTATTCCTATTGGGCTAGTGGCAGATTGCGTTTTAGGAGAATCTGATATTATAGAAATAGGATGCTTATGGTCGGACGAAATAGGGACGGCAAACCTTTGGCATAAAATATTAAATATTGGTGTTCCATTAACTATTTCTGCTGGTAGCGATGTAATGAACGACTTATATAGAACCATGGCTATTGGAGCAACAAGAGTATATGTTAAACCAGAAACAATTTTAACCATTGATAGCTACTTAAAAGCATTAAAGAATGGAAAAAGTTTTGTTACTAATGGACCGTTGATTGAATTTCAAGTTGATGAAAAAACGCCAGGTCATGTGATAAAAACAGATAGTAACAAAGTAAAATGGTCACTAAATGTTCATTGCCCCGTTGGTTACGAAAAGATTGAAATTTTTGTAAATGGAAAAGTAGTTTGGAATAAAAAAGGCAGTGATAAAGCAGGAAGCAAAGGATATAATGGTTCAATAGAAGTACCTCATGGAGGTTGGGTTACTGCAAGAATTTCAGGAGGTATCATAGAATGGCCCTTAATGGATAGTTACCCTTTCGCAGAAACAAGCCCAATTTGGTTTAACAATATTGGAAGTATAGATTCCGAAGCAGCCAATGAGGCAGCTCAAGATTTATTAAAATTACTAGATGTTTCTGAAAACCGCTTAAAGGATGGATATAAAGAAATTCCTATCCCTAAACTATTGGCTCACTTTGAAGAAGCTAGACAGCATTTAATAAGTATTATTAAAAATAATTAAAAAGATTATCTAATAATGAACAGTCATATTAACTATATAGAATTATATGCAAACCATATTGAGAGTATAAAAGACTTTTATACAACTTGCTTTGAATGGGAATTCACAGATTACGGTCCCGATTATGTTGCATTTTCAAATAGCGGTCTTGCAGGAGGTTTTGAAAAAACTGATAGAAAAATAGTTAATGGCGTATTAGTCGTATTATTCTATAAAGACCTCAAGAAAATCCAACAGAAGATAATTGAATCTGGTGGTACAATATCAAAAGCAATTTTTTCATTTCCTGGCGGAAGAAGATTTCATTTTATGGATCCAGATGGCAACGAATTAGCAGTTTGGTCGGATGTATTGGAATAGAAATTAAGCTAAACATTTTTCATATTAAAAAGCGGTATATTTTTTGCTATCTTTATTTTAAAATTCTAAATGAAGAAAATTACAATCCTCATATTTGTTCTTTCTCCTATTCTTTTTTTTGGGCAAGCGAAAAAGATTTATAGACAGGCTTTAAGAACTACTATTCTAAAAGATAAAATAGATTTGCTTAATAAAGTAATAGATCTTGAGCCCAATAATCTTGACGCTTATTTCCATCGCGGATTAGCTAAAAATGATTCGGGTGATTATCATGGAGCAATTGTTGATTACTCCAAGATAATTATTCAAGAACCCGATGCAGATACTTATTTTAACAGAGGTAATTCTAGATATAATCTTGAAGATTTTACAGGTGCCAAGTCTGATTACGCTAGAGCAGTTGACTTAGATAAAAACTTCGTTGATGCGAGATACAGTCTAGCATGTACAAAGTATGATTTAGGAGATTATGCAGAAGCTATTAAAGATTTTAACGCGGTACTTAAAGTAATTCCAGATTTGCAAATTGCATACACATTAAGAGCCTCTGCTCATACTGCTTTAGAGGATTATAAAAATGCACTTAAAGATTATTCTACTGCTATTTTAGTAGCTCCAAACGCTGACGCCTTTCTTAACAGAGGTTTGTTTTATTTAGATATTAATTATTTTCAAAAAGCAAATGCCGATTTTAATATTGTAATTCGGTTGGATAAAGAAAATGCGTTTGGCTATTTTTATCGTGGAAGTACATATTTATTTCTTGGAAAATATAATGATGCCGTTATAGATTTTAACAACGCGCTCAAATTCGATTCATTAGATTTTGATGCCATATTAGGATTGTCGATTGCTCATTATAAATTGGGTGATTTAGATAAAGCTAAATCCTATTATCAAAAGTCAAAAACTATTCTTAGCAATCAATCAAGTCTTAAAAAACCTATCGAACAATTTGCTACCTCCTATTGGTATTTAAAACAGCTAATGTTCTTTAAAAGTGTTTTTTATGATTTGGATAAGTTGTGATTGTGCTAAAATTTAACCTCTATATTTTATAGGCAGATACACTACTTTTTTTGTTTCAAAAAAGTCTTCAGTATAGAAATCACTTAAATTGTAGATAGTTGCTTTTTTATAATCTTGAAGTTCCTCGCTTAAATCCCCTCCTTTTAAATATAAAATACCATTCTTAAGTTCATTGTTTTGCTTTTTTGCAATTTTGCCTTTTGTCCAATGTACAAAAGTAGGCATTGCAGCAACCGCTCGGCTAATAATAAAATCGTAAGTTTCATTAATTGCTTCTACTCTACTATGTGTTGTTTTTACATTAGTTAAACCTAAGCCCTCAACTACTTCGTTTACCACTTTTAGTTTTTTTGCAATACTATCTACTAAATGAAAAGAACATTCTGGAAATAAGATAGCCAATGGAATCCCTGGGAATCCACCACCAGTCCCTACATCAAGAATGCTGCTACCATCTTTAAAAGAAATAAGCTTTGCAATACCTAAAGAATGTAAAACATGACGTAAATACAATTCGTCAATATCCTTACGAGAGACTACATTAATCTTTAAATTCCAATCTTGATATAATGATTCTAACCGCTCAAATTTATCTATTTGATCTTCAGTAAGATTAGGGAAATACTTTAAAACGAGTTTCATCTGTTATGCTATTTTCTTAAATCTGACAGATGCAATTCACATATAAAACACCTCTATTGTCATAGAAAGTTTTAGTTATGTTCATTTCATTCATGTTAAATTTTAAACAAAAATATACTTTTTATATGCATATTTTTACAAAAAAACATTATTACTTCAATTGCTTTATACCTATCTTTGCCGCAGGTATGATCAACAATTTGTTATTATTAATCATATTAAAATTAATAGCATGACTAAACAGACATTATCCTTTTCGAGGAAAGACTCTGCAAAATTTTTTAAGACTCTTAATAAGCGAGTTAACGACTACTTTAAAGAAAACAACCTTAAACGTACTGGAAACTGGAAGTTATACAGCAAAGCAATTTTCATGTTTGCTCTGCTTGTTGTACCTGTAGTGTTCGTTTTAAGTATTAACCTACCAGGTTGGGCACAAATTTTATGCATGGTAATTACAGGCATAGGAATGGCAGGTGTAGGCATGAATGTTATGCATGATGCTAATCATGGCTCTTTTTCAAGCAAGAAATGGGTTAATAAATTAATGGGAAGCAGTATTTATATTTTAGCTGGAAATGACTACAATTGGAAAGTACAGCACAATGTATTACATCATACATATACTAATATTCAAGGGCATGACGAAGATATAGATGCAGGTAGAATTATTCGTTTTTCCAAACACACAAAATGGCAGAGGTTTCATAAATATCAAAAATACTATGCTTTCTTTTTATACGGTTTATTAACAGCAAATTGGGCCGTCACTACGGACTTTGTTCAAACATACCATTATCTTAAAAGAAAACTAGCATATGGTAAATTCCCAAATCCTGCAACACAGTGGACTAAATTAATTATTGGAAAAATAGTATACTATTCTATTTGGGTGGTTTTACCGATTGCACTTGGTTTTGCTTGGTGGCAAGTTTTAATAGGCTTCTTAGTTATGCATTATACAGCTGGAATCATATTAAGCGTTATTTTTCAATTAGCTCATGTTATGCCGAATACTGAAATGCCATTACCAGATGAAGATGGTAACATGAAAAACACTTGGGCTATTCACCAGTTGCTTACAACATCTAATTTTTCTCCAAAAAGCTGGTTGGCTGGTTTCTACACTGGTGGATTAAACAGACAAGTAGAGCATCACTTATTTTCGCATATAAGCCATATACACTATGGTAAAATCGCTAAAATTGTTAAACATACCGCAAACGAGTTTAGCTTACCATATAATGAGTACAATTCATTTTGGCAAGCCGTAGCTGAACATTATAATCAATTAAAACAATTGGGGCAAAAACCTAGTTTAGCCTAAACTTGCACTTACCCATAAACAAAATACATAAATGCAACTATTATCTGATAGAATTTTAAACATGGCTACTTCTGCAACGTTGGCAATGGCAGCCAAAGCTAGAGAACTTAGAGGCGAAGGGAAGGATATTATTGGGTTGAGTCTTGGAGAGCCAGACTTTAACACGCCCGATTTTATTAAAGAGGCCGCTATTCAAGCGGTTAATGACAATTATAATTCATACACTCCAGTTGACGGTTACGGTGAATTAAAAGAAGCCATAATCACTAAGTTTAAACGCGATAATAATTTAAGCTATTCACCATCTCAAATTGTTGTTTCCACTGGTGCAAAGCAGTGCTTAGCAAATATAGCTGGTGTGATGCTTAATGAAGGTGATGAAGTTCTGTTACCATGCCCATATTGGGTAAGTTATGCTGATATTGTAAAATTATATGATGGGGTTCCCGTAGAAGTAAAAACGTCGATTGATACGGATTTTAAAATGACTGCGAAACAACTTGAAGCAGCTATTACTCCAAAAACTAAAATGATTTGGTTTAGCTCACCTTGTAACCCAAGTGGCTCTGTTTATAGTGAATCTGAATTACGTGCACTTGCAGATGTATTAGTTAAACATCCTAATATATATGTAGTTTCAGATGAAATTTACGAGCATATAAACTATGGCCAAGGGCATGCAAGTATAGCTGGGTTTGAAGACATGTATAATAACACAATAACTGTTAACGGTGTTTCAAAAGCTTTTGCAATGACTGGATGGCGTATTGGATATATTGGTGCTCCTGAAAAAATTGCTCGAGCTTGTAATAAAATGCAAGGACAAATGACTAGTGGTGCAAATTGTATTGCGCAACGTGCCGTTATTACTGCTTTAAATGAACCGCCTTCTCGCGTACAATATATGATTGACGAATTTAAAGAACGTCGTGATTTAATATTGGGACTAGTTAATGATATTGTAGGTTTCAAGGCTAATACACCAGATGGTGCTTTTTATGTATTCCCAGATGTGTCGTATTACTTTGGTAAAACACTACGCGGTAAAACAATAAATAACGCTACTGATTTTTCTTTATACTTATTAGAAGAAGCCCTTGTGGCAACTGTTACTGGCGAAGCTTTTGGAAACCCTGATTGTATACGAATTTCGTACGCAGCTTCGCAAGAACAAATTATTGAAGCCATTAAACGCATTAAAGAAGTTGTAAGCTAATAAACTCAACAATTGCAAATATTTAAAAAGCGGCTATTTTAGCGGCTTTTTTATTTATTACTATTGAATTAGTTGAAAATAAGTAAGATTAGCGTAAGAAATAAAGATAATTTTAAAGTTGTTTCAGTGATACTCGGTGAGCTAAAATAATGACTCTTTACACGTTGTCTAATTCCAAATACTGAACTACTGTTCTGCTTCATATAATTCTGCTTCACAATGTTCTTATAAGAAGAATTTAAAAAGTTTGAAGGTTTGATAATCAAGTCTTCTTTTTGACTAGGCAATGGTTCGACATTTTCTGATGATAAAACTAATTCCATGATATAAATATTTTAATTGGTTATACTATTATGACGCCTAACAAGATAAAATGTTACAACAAACCATTTTGTAACTGTCTAAAAATCAAAACAAAAATCCAAAAACACCTATAAATAGTAAAGGAATTTTAAAAAGTAAAAAAAAGAATAATTACCTATTTCTCCAGAAGAATGGCGTAAATAAAACCAGAACTGTAAACAATTCTAAACGACCAATAAGCATTAAAAAAGAAGACCACCATTTTGCTAAAGGTGGCAATGTTGCATAATTATTTACTGGCCCAAAATCGCCCAATGCAGGTCCAACATTTCCTAAACTTGAGGCTGACAATCCAATTGCAGATACAAAATCTAATTCAAACATTGAAAATACCAAAGCGCCAATAATAAAAGAGAGCATATATAAAATAAAAAATGCTAAAACATTAAATACAATATCACCAGAAATGGACTTTGTATTATAGCGTACAGGCAAAATAGCATTCGGATGTAAAGAACGTTTAAACTCTAAAAAACCATTCTTTATTAATATTAAATGTCTAACCACTTTAACACCACCCGATGTACTTCCTGCAGAACCACCTAGAAACATTAAACCGAAAAAGAAAACCATTAGAAATGGCGTCCACATGGTATAATCGGCTGTTATAAAACCTGTTGTTGTAACAATGGCTAGCACTTGAAAAAGCCCATGTCTAAAAGCACTTTCGCCTTCTCCCCAAACCATAGGATGATCCACCGAAGACGCAGAAACATCTGCTCTAAAATAAATAATTAAAGCCGCTATTATAGTAAAAATGGCAATAAACTTAAAGTAAAGTTTAAACTCTTCATCTCCAATTATTTTTTGAACTTTCCCTTTAAAAGCAAAATAGCTTAAAACAAAATTTGTTCCAGCTAAAAACATAAACACTATAATAATATACTGTATTATTGGTTGTCCATTCCAGTGCGCGATGCTTTCATTTTTTGTAGAAAATCCTCCAGTAGACAAAGTACAAAGTGCGTGATTTATAGCATCGAAAAAAGACATGCCTGCCACTTGAAGTAAAACCGTTTCTGCTGCGGTATACCCAAAGTAAATAAGCCAAAGACGTTTAGCCGTATCTGTTATTCTAGGATGCAATTTATCTGCGCTAGGACCTGGTGCTTCAGCAGCAAACAACTGCATACCACCAATACCCAACAAAGGCAATATAGCTATAGCTAGCACAATAATACCCATTCCTCCTATCCAATGTGTTAAACTACGCCAGAACAGAATACCTTTAGGAACAACTTCAATATCATTTAAAATTGATGCGCCAGTTGTAGTATAACCAGACATTGTTTCGAAAAAGGCATTTGTGAAACTTGGAATACTTTGTGTAAAAACATAAGGTAAGGTTCCCGATAATGCCATAATTATCCAACCAAAAGCAACAACAATGTAGCCTTCCCGCTTATTCATTTCTTTAACATGCTTTCTAGTAAATACCATTGATAAAACACCAACGAACAAGGTTATAAGAGATGCAGATAATAATTGCTGTGTCACTCCATCTTTATAAATGAAGCTTACTAAAGTAGACAATAGCATGAACGCTCCATTAAACAAAACAAGTAATCCTAAAAAATGAAAGATTATTTTATAATTAAGTTTCATGCACTAAAGGAATAATTTTTCAACGCCCTTTATAGAACGAAGAAGACTACATACTACTACACGATCGCCTTCTTGAATTTTAAAATCACCAAGAGCTATTAATCCAATCCCATCTCTAATGACTCCTCCAATAATAGCAGATCTTGGAAAATCAATATTTTTTATGACTTTGTTACAAATAGCAGACGTCGCCTTAACTTCAAACTCCAACAACTCAGCATTCATATTGCTAAGTTTGGTCATAGCCACTACCTCGCCTTTTCGTATATATCTAAAAATATTATTTGCTGCTAATAGTTTTTTATTAATAAGGGTGTCTATACCTATTGAATGTGATAATTCGAAATAATCCATATTTTCCACTAGTGCAATGGATTTTTTAACACCTTTTGACTTGGCAACCAAACAAGACATGATATTAGTTTCAGAATTGTCACCAACTGCAATAAATGCATCCATATCACTAATACTTTCTTCATCTAAAATATCAACATCACGTCCATCACTATTTATCACAAGCACATTTGGTAAATTATCTGCAATTTCAAAAGCACGCTCTTTACTTTGCTCTAAAAGTTTCACTTTAAAACCTTTATCACTCAGATCTCTTGCAGTTTTATAACCAATTTCAGTGCCTCCAAGAATCATGACATTTTTAATTTCCCTATTTATTTTCCCGGTAAGTTTACATAATTCTTCTCCACCACCTTCCGAAGTAATAAAAACCACATTATCTCCTTTTTTAAAAATCGTATCTCCACGTGGTATCAAAGTGAACTGTGTTCCTGCTCTTTGGATGGCTATAGGAACAAAATGTAATTCTGGAAATATTTCTGCGGCCTCTTTTACGGTTCTGCCAACGAATTGAGCTTCTTTAGACAATGTTAATCCCGCCATAGTTAAAGCGCCTTCTTCGAACTCATAATTATCATTAAATGAAGATTGCTTTAAAGACAACTCAATTTCTGAAGCTGCCAATGCTTCTGGTGAAATTAATTCATCAATCCCGAATTTTGTGAAACCAACTTCATCCTTATGATTGATAAACTCGGTATTTGAAATTCTGGCTATCGTGCGCTTAGCTCCTAGTTGTTTGGCTAATACACAAACCGTAATATTTATGGTTTCTGACGAAGTAACCCCAATAACTAAATCGCTAGATGCAACACGCGATTCTTTTAAAATGGCAATTGAAGTAGCATCGCCTTTTATAACTTTGATATCTAAATGATTATCGGCATAAGCTAGACAGTCCTTATCTGTATCTATTAAAGTAATCTCTTGAGACTCGAAAGACAGTAATTTTGCCAAATGAAACCCTACTTCACCAGCTCCAGCAATAATTATTTTCATTATTTAATTATCATAAAAAAGAGTAGCAAATATACTATAAAATACACACTGCGACATTAATTTGATACAATATAATATTTGCACACATGTTCTTTAATCCTTTAATAAAAGTTTATATTTTCCTCTAAAGTGTTGATTTTATATTTTTGATTCGGATAACAAATTCAATATATTTTGGCTTTACTTGATATGATAAAGTAAAAATATATTGAGTATGTTTGCATCAAAATTTACAGATTTGTCAAAAGTAAAACCCTATAAAAATAGCGACTTAGGTAAAAAAGAACAGGTCACTAAAATGTTCGATACTATATCGGGAGACTACGATGGTTTAAACCGGGTTATTTCATTCGGTATTGATATTAAATGGCGAAAAAAAGTGGTTAAACTAGTTAAAGCTAATAACCCTAAAACTGTCTTAGATATTGCTACTGGAACTGGTGATTTGGCCATTAACCTTGCAGAAACTAATGCCGAAAAAATTATTGGTTTAGATATTAGTAACGGTATGTTAGAGATTGGAAAGCAAAAAATTAAAAAGAAAAACTTAGAATCTAAAATAGAGATGGTTTTGGGTGATTCTGAAAACATGCCTTTTGAAGATAATACCTTTGATGCGATAACTGTAGCCTTTGGAATTAGAAACTTTGAAACTTTAGAAAAAGGTTTGAAAGAGATTCTACGCGTATTGAAGCCAGACGGAACTTTTGTTATTTTAGAAACTTCAATGCCAGATAAAACACCTTTTAAACAAGGGTATAATTTTTACACAAAAAACATATTACCTTTAATAGGGCGTATGTTCTCAAAAGACCGAAGTGCTTATAAGTATTTATGTGAATCAGCGTCAGTTTTTCCATATGGTGAGGCTTTAAACAATATTTTACACAAAATTGGGTTTATAAATGTTAAAGATTTTCCGCAAACCTTTGGAGTTGCGACAATCTATACATCATCTAAACAATAATATGAGGAAGGTTTTCATTTTAATATCATTATTTTTTGTAATTCAACAAGCTAATGCACAATTATTTACGAAGAAGAAAGTGACGTATGATGCGAACCAAGGCAAGCGTACTACAGATAATGATTTATTAAGATGGGGTTATTTTCTTGGTATAAACAATTATGATTTCAACTTTGACTACAATAACGACTTGCGTGATGTTTATGTGAAACGCAGCCCAGGATTTAGTGTTGGATTAATTGGAAATTTACGAGTTAATGAGTTTATTGATGTACGCCTTGAACCAGGATTAATTATTACTACTAGAGAGTTACATTACAGTCCGAGTTATTTCCAAGGTGTTGGTTTTTCTGAATCCGATTTGATACGCGAAGTAAAGTCGACATATATTCATATTCCTTTATTGCTTAAATTTTCTACGAAACGTATTAATAATTTTAAACCCTTTATTGTTGGTGGTTTTTCTACAGCTTTAAATTTATCGAGTAATGAGAACAACCCAAATGACAATAATAATGGACAGTTTAGAACCACAAAAAACAACCTGTTCTACGAATTAGGGTTTGGAATAGATTTCTACTTTTATAATTTTAAATTCTCGCCTTCTATTCGGGGTGTTTTTGGCATAAATGATGAATTAGTAAGAGACGAAGACCCAAATAGTCCTTGGACTAGTAATATTGCTAGTATGAAAACGAGAGGCGTTTTTGTAAACCTAACGTTTCAGTAGAAAAACTTACTTATTAAAAATAAAGCGATATTAACTGTTTACTGCCACTGGCAACTGGGACACAAATTACCTTCTAAATTCACTCAATAAAATAGCAGTTGCTGAAGCCACGTTTAAGCTTTCGGTTTCTTGAATGTCTCCAAATTGAGGAATGGAAACTTTTTTAGTAATTAAACTTTCAATAGCACTTGAAATGCCATGAGCTTCGTTTCCCATTACTAAAATTCCATTGCTTGGCAATTCTGAAGTATATACATTTTCACCCTGCATATATGCACCATAAACAGGTAAATTTGATTTTTTAAAAAAATACTCGAGTTCAACATAGCTAATGTTAACTCGGGCAATAGATCCCATTGTGGCTTGAATTACTTTTGGGTTATAACAATCTACTGTTTCCTTACTGCAAACCAAATCTTTTACACCAAACCAATCGCAAAGCCTTATTATAGTTCCCAAATTCCCTGGATCTCGAACAGCATCAAGCGCCACAATTAATCCGTTTTCTTCAATCGATTTTGACTGAGGAATTTTAAAAACTGCCAAAGCTTTATTTGGTGTGGTAAAAAAACTCATTCGTTTTAATTCGCTTTCTGTAATTAAAATTCCTCCTTTGGCATCAAAATTGAGTGATTCTGTCGTATATAAACTGTGTAATTCTAAGTCTGAATGTAATAATTCGGATATCGTTTTAACACCCTCAACAACAAAAAGTCCTTGTTGCTGTCTAAATTTTTTTTGCTTTAGACTACCTATTAATTTTATTTGACTTTTTGAAAGCATTAGAACATAATTTTATTTTATAAAGAAAATGAAAAAATTGCTGAGTTTACTAACAAGAATATAAGATTCTTATAAATATTTTTTTCAATTCAAATAATGTATTTTTGAAATCAAGAATACAAACTTTTTAAATCGTCAAAAACTAAACTCAATTTTCAATTTATACTTGAATTAATTTCATATTTATTTGAAACAACAACTCTTTAAAATATTAATTCTTGCTGTACTTGCATCATATCTTTCATCTTGTGATGCCGTGAAAAGAGTTTCAGAAAACGAATATTTGCTTACTGATAATAAAGTTATTGTAAATGGCAAAAAGGAAAGTTCAGAAACGATTAACAACCTACTTTATCAAAATCCGAACAGAAAAATTTTAGGCGTACCGTTGCGTTTGCATATTTATAACTCAGCGCGCCCAAATATTGATTCGACGTTACAAGCACAGATATACGATAATGAGGAAAAAGTAGCCCGTAAAACAAAATTATTATCTCGCAAGCAACTTGATAAAGACGTTGAGACTCGAAAAGGCTTCAACTCTTGGTTAAAAAAAACAGGTGAAGCCCCCGTAATTGTAAGTGCTAAAAAAACTGGAAAATCCATCAAACGTTTTAGAGATTATTATTTTAACAACGGTTGGTTTGATGTGGATGCCACATTTTACATTAATAAAGACGAAAACAAACGCGCTAATATTGACTATTACATAACAACAGGCAAGGGGTTTTTAATTGATTCCATTTCTAAAAAAATAACTTCCCCATTGGTTGAATTATTATATGAAGCCAGCGAAAAAAAGTCGCTTATTAAAGTTGGCGAACAATATAGGACTCAAAATTTTGAACAAGAACGCGAACGAATCTCTAATGAATTAAGAAATTCTGGTTTGTATCACTTTAACCAAGACTATGTTACTTTCGAAATCGATACTATTGGAACCAATAAGAATGTTAATGTTGGTGTTCAAATTCAGAATCGAGCTATTAGAACTCCAGACTCACTTTTAAGAATCCCGTTTAAAATTTTTAAAGTTGATAAAGTTAATATTATTACAGACGATGCTTTTGTAAACAGAAACAAGCCTTTTAAAGATTCTATAACCTACGAGAATTATAACCTCTATAGTTACGGAGACATGCGTTACAAGCCCAAAGCGCTAACCGATGCTATTTTTATTACCCCAAATACTGTTTTTAAAGACATTGACAGAACACGTTCTTATAGATATTTGAGCGAACTACGGACTTTTAAGTATCCAGACATTAAGTATATAGAAGAAACGGATTCTACTCTAACAGCCAATATCTTCCTGTCGCCTTTAAAGAAGTTTAGTTTAGGGTTTAGAGCTGAAGTGTCACAAAGCAACATTCAATCGGTGGGGTTTGGTTTAAACCCGAGTCTCTTAATACGTAACATTTTTAAAGGGGCCGAAACATTTGAAATTTCTGGAATTGCCTCGGTTGGTTCATCAAAAGATAAAAATGACGAAAACGACCCCTTTTTTGATATTAATGAAATTGGTGTTGATTTAAAACTTACCATACCTAGAATTTTTTCGCCATTTAATACAGAAAAAATAATTCCTAAGTACATGTCTCCTAGTACCAGGATAAGTTTATCTACAACAAATCAAACAAATATTGGACTCGATAAACAAACCTTTAGCGGTAGCTTTAATTACAAATGGTCACCTTCAGAAAGAATAACGAATAACTTAGACCTTTTTAATGTACAATATGTTAGAAATTTGAATGCTGAAAATTATTTCAGGGTCTATGAAACTTCATTTAACTCACTCAACCAAATTGCACAAGATGTAAATTTTATTGATCCATCGTCAAGTTTAAATATTCCAGATGAAGCTAATACCTTTATAGAATACGCCCTGGCTAATCCTACCCCGAATGAAATTTCAAGCAATCAACTTCTTACTATTAACAGTATAGATGAAAGAAAAGGCAGGCTAACCGAAAACAACCTTATTTTTTCATCAAGTTTTGGTTTAACAAAGGATGGAAGAACCAATTTAATTGATGAAGATTTTTCGATTTTTCGTTTTAAACTCGAATTAGCAGGTAATTTACTCGCCAATACTTCTAAATTATTAGGGTTACAAAAAGATAGTGATGATCGCTATGAAATATTTAATGTAGCATTCTCTCAATATGTAAAAACCGAATTCGATTATATAAAACATTGGGACTTGGGCAAAAAGAATGTATTGGCTATGCGTAGTTATTTTGGCATTGCTCTTCCATACGGTAACTCTACAAACATTCCCTTTTCAAAAAGTTTTTTCGCTGGTGGCGCTAATGATAATCGTGCTTGGACTGCCTATAGTTTAGGTCCCGGTAGTTCTGAAACATCGAATGAATTTAATGAAGCCAACTTAAAAATTGCATTAGGTTTAGAACAGCGCTTTAATGTTTTCGAAAATCTAAATGGTGCTGTTTTTATAGATGCTGGTAATATTTGGAATGCTTTGGATGACGTTGATGATGATCGAGCTACATTCACCAATTTCAATTCTTTAGAAGATATTGCAGTCGGCTCTGGTTTTGGTTTACGATATGACTTTAGCTTCTTCGTATTTCGTTTTGATGTAGGATTCAAGACTTACGACCCTTCATATCGCGATAAAAACAGATGGTTTAATGATTATAATTTTGCTAATGCAGTTTATAATATAGGAATCAACTATCCTTTTTAATTACAGAAATAGGCATTTATACTTTTCTTAAAATCCAATTTCTTTTTAATTTTTAAATTAAATTATTCTTAAAAAACTATAACGTTTTAGTACCGCATTACTCTTTTCAAGTTACAAAACCACAGTTATTTATTTAAAATTTGATTACTTTTGTTGCTCATTAATTTAGAAATCATATTAAAGAAAAAATGGGACACAATATTAAACCAGGCGTAGCTACAGGACAAGAAGTTCAAGCTATTTTCAACCATGCAAAAGCTAACAACTATGCGCTTCCTGCTGTTAATGTTATCGGTTCAGATACTATTAACGGTGTATTAGAAACTGCAAGAGACTTAAATGCTCCTGTAATTATTCAATTTTCTAACGGTGGTGCTCAATTTAATGCTGGTAAAGGCTTAAACAACGATGGACAAAAAGCAGCGATTGCTGGTGCTGTAGCAGGTGCAAAACATGTACATACCTTAGCAGAAGCTTATGGTGTTCCAGTTATATTACATACAGACCACTGTGCAAAAAAATTATTGCCTTGGATAGATGGTTTATTAGACGCGAGTGAAACACATTACGCTGAAACCGGTAAATCATTGTTTAGTTCACATATGATTGACCTTTCTGAAGAGCCAATTGAAGAAAATATCGAAATCTGTAAAACCTATTTAAAGCGTATGAGCAAAATGGGTATGACATTAGAAATTGAACTTGGTATTACAGGTGGTGAAGAAGATGGTGTTGACAATACAGATGTTGATGATTCTAAATTATACACACAACCAGAAGAAGTAGCTTATGCTTACGAAGAGCTTAGTAAAGTAAGTCCTCAATTTACAATTGCTGCTGCATTTGGAAATGTGCATGGCGTTTACAAACCAGGAAATGTAAAATTAACTCCAAAAATTCTAAAGAATTCGCAGGAACATATTTCAGAAAAATATGGTGTTGAACATAATCACATCGATTTTGTATTCCATGGTGGTTCTGGCTCAACTGTAGAAGAAATTCGTGAAGGTATTAGTTATGGTGTTATTAAAATGAATATCGACACAGATTTACAATATGCTTTTATGAGTGGTATTCGTGACTATATGGGCGCTAAATCTGAGTATTTAAAAGCTCAAATAGGTAACCCAGATGGTGATGATTCTCCAAACAAAAAATATTACGATCCAAGAGTTTGGTTACGTGAAGGTGAAAAAACTTTCGTAGCCAGACTAAAAAAGGCTTTCCAAGATTTGAATAATGTAAACACTTTATAAATTAAAGTAAATTTACTACAAGCATTAAATATTTAAAGACTCTGTTTAAAACAGAGTCTTTTTTTTACCCATCTGTAAAACAATTAGTTACACACTTTCGGTTAATAAAATCAATTGGGTACTACTCCTAAATTAAAAAAAGGCTTAATTTTGCATTCAGCCAGTTTTAATTGATTGGTTAAATCCTTAACGTTAATATTGAAAGGAATAAGTCTTCAATATTTTTAAAATCATAAATCTCTATGTCTTGGTTTAAAAGAAAAGATAAAGGAATACAAACGTCTACCGAAGAAAAAAAAGATATCCCTAAAGGTCTTTGGTATAAATCTCCTACTGGTAAAATAATAGACACAAAAGAACTCGAACAAAATTTTTATGTAAGTCCAGAGGACGGTTACCATGTTAGGATTGGTAGTAAAGAATATTTCGAGATTTTATTTGATGATAATAAATTTAAAGAATTAGATGCCAATTTAGAATCTAAAGATCCATTAAAATTTGTTGATACCAAAAAATATCCCGATCGCTTAAAGGCAGCACAAGAGAAAACGAATCTTAAAGACGCCGTTCGTTCGGCAGTTGGAAAATCTAAAGGAAAAGAATTAGTAATTGCCTGTATGGATTTTGCATTTATTGGAGGTTCTATGGGTAGTGTTGTAGGCGAAAAAATTGCCAGAGCAGCAGATTATGCCTTAAAAAATAATCTTCCTTTTATGATTATATCAAAATCTGGCGGTGCTAGAATGATGGAAGCAGCTTTATCGCTCATGCAATTAGCTAAAACATCTGTTAAATTAGCACAGCTAGCAGATGCTGGAATACCATACATTTCGTTATGTACAGATCCTACTACAGGAGGCACAACTGCTTCTTTTGCCATGTTAGGCGATATAAATATTGCAGAACCAGGAGCGTTAATAGGTTTTGCAGGACCTAGAATAGTTAGAGACACAACAGGTAAAGAATTGCCAGAAGGTTTCCAAACATCAGAATTCTTATTAGAACATGGATTCTTAGATTTTATTACTCTTCGTAAAGAACTAAAAAATAAAGTAAATCAATATTTAGATTTGATTTTAAATCAACCTTTAAGAGCCTAAAAAAGAGCGGCTAATTAGTCGCTCTTTTCTTTTTATTATATCCTCTTTCAAATCATTAAAAATTCTTATATTTGCCGCTCGAAAGAAAGGCTTTCGTGTACATAACAATCATTTACAATAATATTAGCATGTATTTATCAAAAGAAGAAAAAGCAGAAATGTTTGCAAAACACGGTAAAGGTAAAACTGATACTGGTTCTGCAGAAGGACAAATTGCGTTATTTACGCAACGAATTAATCACTTAACAGAACACTTAAAAAATAATCGTAAAGATTATAACACAGAGCGTTCTTTAGTGAAATTAGTAGGTAAGAGAAGAAGCTTACTTGATTACTTAACTAAGAAAGATGTCTTAAGATATCGTGCCATAGTTAAAGAATTAGGATTAAGAAAATAATTTATAAAAAAGAGGCTTTCATTAGCCTCTTTTTTGTTTTTCCTTCAGGATTGTAGTCCTTTGACTGCGCTCTAGATAAACTAAATATTTTTTATGTAAGTTCGAGTGTTTTGTGAAATATGAGCAAAATATAACGAGAACAAATAAAAAGGATATAGCGAAAAGCCCAAAATAATATAACTCGAGCGTAAGAGTATAAATTACGCAATAGAAGAAGCTATTTATAGTTTTTCATTGGTCACACAACAACTACACACAACACAACGACCATTGTTTAACATAATTTGAGCATGATTGTGCTTGAATTACAAGAAAAAATTTATGATTCCAAAAGTTTTTAGAGAGGTCATTGACCTAGGAGACGGTAGAGAAATTTCTATCGAAACCGGAAAATTAGCAAAGCA
Source organism: Algibacter sp. YIN40 (assembly GCF_057219435.1). Lineage (NCBI taxonomy): Bacteria > Pseudomonadati > Bacteroidota > Flavobacteriia > Flavobacteriales > Flavobacteriaceae > Algibacter > Algibacter sp. YIN40. The sequence goes on from NZ_JBXVVC010000001.1 coordinate 294,213, forward strand.
AGCGCATGGTAGCGTTGTTGTTCAATCTGGAAAATGTATGTTATTATGTACAGTTGTTTCCAATTACAGACAAAGTCCAGTGGACTTTTTACCACTTACAGTAGATTACAGAGAGAAATTTGCTGCTGCAGGTCGTTACCCAGGTGGTTTCTTTAAAAGAGAAGCAAGACCTAGTGACGGTGAAGTTTTAACGATGCGTTTAGTAGACCGTGTTTTACGTCCACTATTCCCAAAAGATTATCATTCTGAAACTCAGGTGATGATTCAATTAATGTCTCATGATGATGATGTTATGCCAGATGCTATGGCAGGTTTAGCAGCTTCGGCAGCTATTCAATTATCAGATTTCCCATTTGAATGCGCTATCTCTGAAGCTAGAGTAGGTCGTGTAAATGGCGAATTCGTTATCAACCCAACTAGAGCACAATTAGAAGAATCTGACATCGACATGATGATTGGTGCTTCTGCTGATTCTGTAATGATGGTTGAAGGTGAAATGGATGAGATTTCTGAAGAAGAAATGGCTGATGCTATTAAATTTGCTCACGAAGCTATTAAAGTACAATGTGCTGCTCAAGTAAAATTAGCGGAAGCATTTGGAAAGAAAGATGTTCGTGAATATGAAGGTGAAAGAGAAGAAGAAGATTTAGCTAAGAAAATTCATGACATGGCTTATGATAAAGTTTATGCTATTGCAAAAGCTGGATCATCTAAGCATGAAAGAAGTGCTGCTTTTTCTGAAATAAAAGAAGAAATAAAAGCTACTTTTTCTGAAGAAGAACTAGAAGACTTTGGCGATTTAGTATCTAAATATTACTCTAAAGCTGAGAAAGCTGCTATTAGAGATTTAACCTTAAACGAAGGTTTACGTTTAGATGGGCGACAAACTGACGAAATTAGACCAATTTGGTGTGAGGTAGATTATTTACCTTCTACGCATGGTTCGGCAATTTTTACACGTGGAGAAACTCAAGCATTAGCAACAGTTACTTTAGGTACTTCTAGAGATGCAAACCAACTAGATATGCCGTCTTACGAAGGTGAAGAGCGTTTCTATTTACACTACAACTTCCCTCCTTTTTGTACTGGAGAAGCTAGACCTATTCGTGGAACATCTCGTAGAGAGGTAGGACATGGTAACTTAGCACAACGTGCTTTAAAAGGTATGGTTCCTGAAGATTGTCCATATACAGTAAGAATAGTTTCTGAAGTTTTAGAGTCTAACGGTTCATCTTCTATGGCAACTGTTTGTTCTGGTACTATGGCGCTTATGGATGCTGGTGTACAAATGACGAAACCTGTTTCTGGTATCGCTATGGGATTAATTTCTGATGCTGAGTCTGGAAAATATGCTGTGTTATCTGATATTTTAGGTGATGAAGATCATTTAGGAGATATGGATTTTAAAGTAACTGGTACTGCAGATGGTATTACGGCTTGCCAAATGGATATTAAAGTAAAAGGTTTATCATACGAGATTTTAGTGAATGCACTAAAACAAGCGCGTGATGGACGTTTACACATCTTAGAGAAATTGACTGAAACAATTGCTACTCCAAATGCAGATGTTAAAGATCATGCGCCTACAATGGTAACAAGACGTGTTCCTAACGAATTTATAGGCGCTTTAATTGGCCCTGGTGGAAAAGTAATTCAGGAAATGCAAAAAGAAACTGAGACGACTATCGTTATTAACGAAGATCCAGTAACTGAAGAAGGTATTGTTGAAATATTAGGTGTTGGCAAAAAAGGTATTGATGCTGTAATGGCAAAAATTGATGCTATATTATTTAAACCAACTGTTGGTAGCGTTTACGAAGTCAAAGTTATTAAAATGCTTGATTTTGGTGCTGTTGTAGAATATATGGACGCTCCAGGAAACGAGGTTTTATTACACGTAAGTGAATTGGCTTGGGAACGCACTGAAAATGTAAGTGACGTTGTAAATATGGGTGACGTTTTTGATGTGAAGTATTTTGGTGTAGATCCAAGAACACGCAAAGAAAAAGTATCTCGTAAAGCTATTTTACCTAAACCAGAAGGTTATGTTGCAAGACCGCCAAGAGACAGCTCTAGAGACAGTCGTGGGGGACGTGATAACAGAGGTAGAGACAATCGTGGACGCGATAACCGCAGAGACGATAGAAAACCAAGAGAAGATAAGAAAGAAGATTAATTCTTTCTAAATAATAATTTATTAAAGCCTGTTTCTCTCGATACCTATCGGGATTGAAACAGGTTTTTTATTTACATTTGTAAATAAAATAGTACTTTAATATTTCTTTTCATGGTTATAACACTCTTACCTTTATTTCATAAAAACCAACATGTAATTTCCATAAGTTTTGAGTTTAATCTTACTGTTAAAAACTACATTAGCTCTATTGAAGGTGTGAATTGGAGTAAAACACATAAAACGTTTTATATAGAGAACACCTTTTCAAATAAACAAATGTTATACAACATACTAAGACGTAAAAATTGGTATGTAAATTATAGTGCCATAACATCACAAAAAAATAAGACACAGAAAATTAAAGGCGAAATTCCAAACATTAAACTTCCTACTTTATTAGAAGTTAAACAAAAAGAATTAGAAAAGTTTAAAAAATGGATGCTGCAAAAACGCCTAAGTATCAATACAGTAAACACCTATTTTGAAGTAACGTCATTCTTTTTAAGGTATGCACAACTTAAACAAAAACCTATAACCGTAAGATTAGTTGAACAGTTTAATTATGATTTTATTGTAAAACCTAACAAATCTATTTCTTATCAAAATCAATGTATTAATGGTATTAAAAAATATTTAGATTATATAGAGGTTTCGCTCTCAAATTTTACAATTGAACGCCCAAAGAAGCCCAAAAAATTACCTGAAGTATTAAGTGATTTTGAAGTTAAAAACGTGCTAGATAGCATTACAAATTTAAAACATAAAACCCTACTCTCCCTTATTTATTCGGCAGGTTTACGTATTGGAGAAGCATTGCAGTTGCGTGTAACAGACATTGATAGTAAACGTATGCTAATACACATAAAATCTGGCAAAGGCAAAAAAGATAGATACACACTTCTTTCTCCAAAATTTTTAGAATTACTGCGCTTATATTACAAAACTTATAAACCAAAAGATTATTTATTTGAGGGACAATCTGGGAATTTATATAGTACATCAAGTGCTCAGAACATTTTAAAAAAAGCGGCAAATAAAGCCAACATTACCAAACCTGTTACGCTACACACCTTACGTCATAGTTTTGCCACTCATTTACTTGAAAATGGAACAGATATTAGATACATACAATCTTTATTAGGCCATAACAGCACAAAAACCACAATGATTTATACTCACGTAAGTCAAACTAGCATTAGAAACATAAAAAATCCTTTTGATAATTTATAAAATAGCATTACATTTATTTATATGAATTTTTCTACAAAAATAAAATTAAATATACTCAATCAAAACAATCAAAACTTCAGCATAGTTATCCAATATAGCATAATATACTGAACAAACATACGCATATAAACAAGTTGGCATTAATAAAAAAAGAATAACTTTATGTTTTAAACTAAAAATCAATTAATTATGAAGAAAAATTTACTTGGACTATTTTTAGTAGTATTTATATGTGGGTTTGCTAATGCACAAACATATATGTATGGAACTACTTCAGAAGGAGGCGCAAATAATTTAGGAACTATTTACCGTGTTGATGAAAACGGTCAAAATTTTCAAAATCTTTTTGATTTCACCTCTGCTACTGGAGGAAATCCATTTGGAGGATTAACACTAGCTAACAACAAGTTGTATGGTTTTACAACGACTGGAGGACAAATTGTAAATGCTGGAGCAACTATAGCTTTTGGTACTTTTTATGAGTTTGATCCACTAACCAATAATTTGAATGTAATTGAATTTATAGATGACAAATCACTTATTGGGTCTTTCTTCAATCATTCACCCACACTGAGCATGAATGGTAAACTTTATTTTGTAAGCTCACTAAATGGTTTGGACGCTCTTGAAGGAGTTTTATCGTCTTTCGATCCAGTTAGCTCTGAAATTGTTGTTCTTTATACATTAACATCTTTTTATGGTCAACCGAAATCAAAGTTATTGGAAGCATCAGATGGCAATCTATACATAACAACTAATAATGGTGCGGAATTTGGCTTTGGAGCAGTCGTTCAGTATGACATAACAAATGGAACGCTTAATAGGTTGCACAGTTCAATAGGCGGTATCGATGAAAAAGATCAATACGATAATGCGCTTAATAACACCCTTTTTGAAGCTTCTAATGGTGTTTTGTATGGTTGCTCACAAGCAGGAGGAACTGGAGCAGGTGTTGTTTTTAAAATAAATAAGGATGGTACTGGTTATCAAACATTATTTGAAATGAGTGCGGGTATTTCGAATGAAGGTTATTATCCAGAAGGTGGTTTTATTGAAGAGAATGGAGTTCTTTATTCCTCAACACCACAGGAGAATGTAATTGATGTAAATTCAGGTACTCTTTTCACACTTGACATTAATAATAACAATGTTTCTTTTATTCACACATTAGACCTAGAAGGGGCTCAACCAAAAGGTGTATTTACTGAATCTTCAAATGGGAGATTTTATTTAACATGTTCAGGTGGTCTAATAAACAATGGAAGTATTATAGAATATAATCCTTTAAACGGCAACGTAACTCAAAGACATTTATTCGGTATTAATGATGGTTTTAAACCTCAATATGATGAATTGGCTGTTGTAGATTTTTCAGCTTTAAGTATTAATGAATATTCTTTACTAGACAACATTGTTAAAACCTACCCTAATCCAGTTCAGGACGTAGTTAATATTAAAGTTGAGGAATCACATTTGATTGAAACTATTAAAATATTAGACATGAGTGGTTCTGAATTGTTTATTGACAACTCTAGTTCAATTGAATACACTGTGAATACTTCTTTCCTATCATCAGGTGTTTATTTATTGTTCATCCAAACAGATTCTGGAAGTACAACAAGAAAGATTATAAAAGAATAACTAATGCCAACAAGGTATAAAAGCAATAGCGGTTTGGGTGTAAACTCGAACCGATTTTGCATTTAAATAATTACCTTGCTTACCGAAAGGTAAGTGCTTTTAAATCCGCTACTGCTATTATACTGAACGTTGGCAACAATTTGAGAAAAATTGGAGACAAACAATTTATTTTGTAATTTTAAAAAATACTAACTAATTGAAAAACAGAATGAAAACACTCAATAAAATCAATCATCAGCATTTTGGTATAGTTTTATTAATACTTTTTACAATTGCCTGTAAAACCGATAAAAAACAAAATGTTCAAGCAGAAACTGAAAAAAAAGAAAACAACATTATTGAAGTTATTACCAGAAGTATGGATTTCCAGACAGCAGACACCTTAAAATCTGGATGGAATACCTTTGCCTATAAAAACCTGTCTGGCGAAGTGCATTTTTTCATAATGGATAAACTACCTTCTGACTCAATCGTAAAGAGCGATATCAAAGACCATTTATTACCTCCATTTGAAGATGGTTTGAAGTTTCTAATTGAAGAAAAAGCTGATAGCGCGATGGCTGCATTTGGCAAAATACCTGCTTGGTTTAATGATGTAAAACGATTTGGTGGAACAGGATTAATATCGCCAGGTAAAACAGCAGTATCAAGTATACATTTGGAACCTGGAAAGTATATGATGGAATGTTATGTAAAGGCTATTAATGGCGAATGGCATACATCACATGGTATGTGGAAGTTTATAACCGTAGTTGATGAAACTACAAATTTTTCTCCGGATGAGGCCGATCATAATATCAGTGTATCAAGTATAGATGGATATGTTTTTGATGCGCAACCTAAATTAGGCAAAAATAAGTTTAAAGTAGAATTTATTGACCAAGTTCCTCATGAGCATTTTTCTGGTCACGATGTTAATTTAATTAAATATGACGCTTCAGCAAACATTGATTCTTTGGTCTACTGGATGAATTGGATGAATCCTACTGGATTAAGAACACCTACACCAAAAGGCTTTACTTTTTTGGGTGGAATGAACAATTGTGAAGCTGGCGAAATAGGTTATTTTGAAGTAGATTTAGAGTCTGGCAACTATCTTTTGATTTCTGAGACACCAAAAGCAGATGAAAAGGGCATGCTAAAAACTTTTGCTGTAAATGATAATTAAAAAAACTGCACACAACAATAGCTATAAGTAATTGCTTATTCTCGCCTGCTTTGGAAATTCCTGCGGAATTTCCAACTTGGTGTGTACTTGCAAAGTTAAGTGCTAAACCACGCAACTACTCATAGCCGGACCGTTAGCATCCATTAAAATCTTAATAAATATTTGGTTTTCAGCAATTTAATCTCTATTTTTATTTCAACAAAATTCCAACACTCTACTTTTTTGTTCTAATAAACTTCCTACTCTAGAGTCCTTCTAGAAACTATTTTAACTGCGTTGAAGCGGCGAATAAGAATTAATAATAGCAAAATCAATTTTTATTAACTTAAACCAATTAATTATGAAAAATCGAATTTTAATTCTGATGCTGTCAGTCGCTACTTTGTATGCCTGTAGTAGTGATTCACTAATCACAGATGAAGCTGATTTAACCGAACAAACGTTAGAGTTACAGAGAAGTTCTATAGAAAAGGCTGTCACTCGTCCCTTTAAAATTAACGCAGAAGGTGATTTTAATTTATTTCCAGGTGATGGTGTAACTTGCCCAGCTGTAGTTCTAAATGCTCTTGGCGAAGGAACAGCAACACATCTAGGACTCAGTACGATGTTAGAGGAATGGTGTTTTAATGGAGAAGGAAATGACTTAGGAACAAGAACACTCACACTTACAGCCGCGAATGGTGATGTATTGCATGGCACTCACAGTTATATTCTGTGGACTTCTCCAACCTCATTTGAAGAGGTATTGGTCTTCGATGGCGGAACTGGACGGTTTGAAAACGCCACTGGAGAATTTAATGAATCCGTAGTGGTTATATTTGACACCGAGTTTGGCGGAACATTTACTTTGAGTGGTAAAGGAACATTAACATATTAAATAATACTTATACATTTAAAAATCATTCTAAGCACTAGTTGCTTGGAATGATTTTTTTTGAATTTCAATGCCTCCTTTACTTATAAAGTTTGGAATCGATTGAATAATACATTTTTAATAGAAGTAAAAGAATGCATAAAATTTTAATTTTTTTACTTGTTACCATAATTTGTTACAAAACCTTTTGGTAAAATGTGCTCAGATTAAATTAACACTCCAAAAAATAAATTGAACAACAGAAATTAGGTGAAGCAATTAAATATAACGTATGCTAACACCGTGTATAATTAATTGCTTTGGCAAGTGCTCATCTGGAAAATTCCTTCGGAATTTTCTCGCGTTCGTTTTTGTTTACTAAATTAGTTGCTCAAACACGCAACTAACCATACACAAAACCGTTGGCAGTAATTAAAACAAATTGAACATTGACAAATAACATAATAAAAATTTCAGCCCTTGCGTTGGTCGTATTATTAAATGCTTGCAAAACTGAGAAATCCAATACGAAGGAAAGCGATTCATTGACCATAGTAAATCCATATCTTGGTCAAAAGCCCCCCGGATTAAATCCTATACCATTTGCTCCAGGTCTTGTATCTACAGAAATATATGAGTACGATGGCGCATTTACCCCAGATATGAGGGCATTTTATTTTATTAGAAGAGGAGAAGAAACTAAAGAATCAGCTTTTTACGAATACAAATACAATGAAATTAATGGGATGTGGGAAAAATCAGAAGTAGCATCTCCATGGATAGGACGACCAGTAATTTCACCAGACGGTGAAACCATGCATTTAGGTGACAGATATCTAAAAAGAACGGAATCTGGATGGTCTGAATTACAGACTCTTGAACCTCCAACTGTAAGCAATGATTCTATGTATATTATGCGTCTTTCATCATCCGCAAATGGTACATATTATTTTGACACCTATAAAGAGAATGATTCAACTTTTCCAATTCGTTATTCCCGTTTGATAGATGGAAAGCACGAAGAACCAATAGCTTTACCAAAAGCAATAAACACAGGAACTTTTTTAAGCCATCCTTTTATAGCACCAGATGAATCGTATTTGTTATTTGATGCTGAAAGGGAAGATGGTTTTGGTGAATCTGACATTTATATCAGTTTTAAACAAAAAGATGACACTTGGGGTAATGGAATTAATTTAGGAGAAAACATAAACACCGAAGCATGGGAAGCTTCAGCAAGTATAACCCCAGATGGTAAATACCTTTTCTTTAGTAGAAATGTAGGTTCAGACGATTTTGAAAATGTAGATATTTTTTGGGTAAGTACAAAGGTTATAGAAAAACTAAAAAAATAACTACTGCCAACAAAGTGTATAATTCATTGCTAGTACTCGCCTACTTACGAAAATCCTCGCGGATTTTCTATTCGGTTTGTATTTGCTAAATTAGTTGCTGAAACACGCAACGAAATCATACACCAACACGTTGGCAGCAAGCAGGAAAAATATACTTTTTAAACCATAAAATAATACAGATATGAATCCTATTATAAAATTTCCTATCAGATTATCCTATCTGATTATGGTATGTATCATAGTCGGATGTAATAACCCAGAAAATCAGTCTGCTAATGTTGAATCAGATAATATCTCAGTTCTTGTAAAGTATAAAGCTCAACCAGATAAGGGAGGTGTTGCGCTGTCTGAATTGAACCATCTCATCGAACAAGTAAAAGAGGAACCTCATTTCATAAAGATTAAGCTTCATGTCGACCTAAAGGACGATACAAACATCTTATTGTATGAAGAATGGAGTAGCGAGTCTTACTATAATACAGAACACATGAATACGGCTCATTTGAAGGAGTTCATTGCTAACTCTAGAAATTTCTTAGCTGGGCCTCCAGAAATATCACAATGGACAATAGAGAAAATTTTTAAATAGTTAAGCCAGCTGCCAACAACGTGTATAATTAATGCTAACCTACTACTTCAATTTAAAATTTATATATTTAAACAACTGATTTGCAACGATGGAAAATCCTGCGGATTCTCAATCGCACAAATCATACACGAACACGTTAGCCTTCATTATGACCAACCAATAACCAATGATGAAATTCTTTAGAAAAATTCGAAAAAGATTATTGACTGAAAATAAATTTAGTAAGTATCTGATTTATGCTATTGGAGAAATTATACTTGTAGTAATTGGTATTTTGATTGCACTACAGATAAACAACTGGAATGAGAATCGTATAGCAAAAATTGAAGAAGGAAAATATCTCAATGCATTACTAACAGAAGCGAAGATTAATGAAGGAATTCTTTTAAGGAAAATTGAAGATAGAAAAGTCACATTAAATGCTGTTAATTACGCTATAGACCATTTAAATGAACCTATTTTAAATCCACAAGTTATTGATTCCATTTATTCCAAGTTAGGAAGGACGTTCAGTTTGTCATTTACCTTATTAAATACATCTGCGTTTTCAGAAATGGAGTCATCAGGTAGATTGCAAAATATTACAAATGATTCTTTGAGAAATGTCGTAGTAGGTTTTTATGAATATTTAGAATTTGTTAATGATATTGAAGACAGAGGCCCTGTGCATTTCTGGAATAATGATTATAGTCCCTTTTTCCAGAAGCATCTGGACAGAACAAAAACTACAAAGTCATGGAATTCTGATATAGGCATACATGAATTAGATTTACCGCCTATGCCATTTTGGGCATTATCAAAAACGCATCCATTAAAAATTGAATTCTATAATCTATTATCGCAGTATTACTCTGGTTCTTGGTGGATTTTGAACTCACAAAAACGCTTACTAAAACAAGCAGAAAAGATACAGTCAATGCTACGAGATAATCTTGAAATTGTTAATAATGATTAAATTCTTTAGACAAAATGGTAAATCTCTTCTCAAAGAATGGAAATAACGAAAGGCTAACAACGTGTATAATTTAAGCTAGCACTCGAACTTCAATTAAAAGTTATATATTTAATAATCTGATTTGCTACTTCTGAAAATCCTGCGGATTCTCAGCCGCACAAATCGTACACGAACACGTTAGCCTTCATTATGACCAACCATTAAACAATGATAAAATTCTTTAGAAAGATTCGACAAAGATTATTGACCGAAAATAAACTTAGTAAATACATCATTTACGCGATAGGTGAAATTATTTTGGTAGTAATTGGAATTTTAATTGCTTTAAATATTAATAATTGGAATGAAGACAGGAAAACAAAGTTAAGTGCTCAAAATTACATCAATGAAATAGTAAATGACCTTGTAATTGATACTCTAAATATCAATACGTTAATTTTAAAAGCAAATGATTATAAAATGAACGTAAATAATTATTTCTCCTATTTTAATCAAGCTATTGCTCCGATAGAAAAATTCATTGATAGTTCTAAAAATATTAGAGCTGGCTATTTAAGATATATTCCCGTCAATCATACATTTTTGGATATGCAATCCTCTGGTAATACAAACTTATTAAATAAAACTCAACGTAACTTACTCATTGATTTATCTTCTGAACATGAACAATTACAACTAATTATAGAAAAAGTTATTAGTAGCTCTCTCAGTGAAATGAATGAAAGAAATAGATTCTTGGGTTATCCAGATGATTTTTTTGATAAGCTTGGAAAAACAGCCAGTGAAAACAATAAATTACAATGGCTTATCCACCAACACTTAAGTCTTAATAGAAATATGGAGCTCTATTACTTTATTGAGAGAAGAGGTGAAATAATAAAAGAAATGTCTAAGAAGACCATATTAATTTTGAAAGAAAACGATACTTAAAATAGAATAACGAAAGGCTAACAATAGCTATAATTCAGCGTGGCGACTGTACAAAAACCAAAAGTAAAACCTATATTTAAGCTGGTTTCTCTGCGGAATAATCCTACGGACGATTCCACGCCGAAACCATAGCCCAACCGTTATGTAACATAAACGAAAATCAAAAGAAACATGAACCTAAAATTTTACATTACTTCACTATTAATTATCCTAAGTACAGTACTTGTGAATGCACAGGTCATTATCACCGAAGACATAGATTATATTGCTGATTCTGTTTACAATGACAACAAGGATTTTTTAGATATCTACATGCCTGAAGGTAAAAAAGATGCTCCAGTTATTGTTTATTTCCATGGAGGAGCTCTTTTAATGGGAAATAAAAGTTGAGGCAAGGATATCGGTCATAAAGTAGCTCAGTCTGGAATCGGTCTGGTTAGCGTCAACTATCGGTTGTCTCCTGATTTTCAACATCCAGCTCATTTGAATGACGCAGCAGCTGCAACAGCATGGGTAATCAATAACATAGAGAGATATGGCGGAAATCCCAAAAAGGTCTACGTGGCTGGCCATTCCGCTGGAGCTTATCTCGCTGCACTCCTTGCAATTGATTTTTCAGTATTACAAGCCCATAGCATCGAGCAGTCTAAGATCAGAGGTGCTATCTTAATTAGTCCTTTTCTTTATGTTGAAGACACAGCAAAAGACCGTATCCAAAGAGATTCAATTTACGAGACCATTTGGGGTAATAATCCGCAAAATTGGATGCAAGCCTCCGTAACACCTCATATTTTAAGTAATCGAGATAATATTTTACTTATCTACGCCGATGGTGACGATGCCTGGAGAAAAGAACAGAACGAACGATTTGCTGCTGCAATGACAGCGGCGGGTAATCTTCATGTATTTACAAAAGAGGTGCCAAATAGAACCCACGCTACACTACTCACTGCAATTCTAGATAATGATGATATGATTGTAAAACTTATAAGTGACTTTGTAATGAAAAAATAATAAATAAAACGTTACATAACAACGTGTATAATTCATTGCTGGTTATAGCCTACTTACGAAAGTCCTCGCGGACTTTCTATTTCTGATTTATTTGCTAAATTTAGTTCCTAAACCACGCAACGAAATCATACACAAACACGTTGTGTAACATTTGACCCGTCCTGAATAAAGGCAACATAATTTTGAATAAAGTAGAAAAACCATCTTGAAATTGGAGTACTCACATGAACTAATTATTAAAAATGTTAACAGGTTTATTGATTTAACCGAGCTTGAAAAACAGAAGTATATTTCTTTGCTTACAGAAATAAAAGTAAAAAAGAAGGCCTATTTAATACAAGCAGGAGAAATTACTAAATACGAGTATTTTATCACTAAAGGCTGCTTAAAAGTATATACTTTAGATGAAGATGGAGCACCTCATATATCTATGTTTGCTGTTGAAGATTATTGGACAGGAGACTTGGCCAGTTTTATAACCAAGCAGCCATCACGTTATTTTATTAAGGCTACTGAAGATTCGGAATTATTAGGTATCTCTAGAGCTAATTATGATTTACTTTTTCAAGAAATACCAAAATTTGAAAAGTTTTATCGTATACTATATCAAAGGTCACTCATAAGCTACATAAGACGTTCTAACCATGGTATATCCTTAACCGCAGAAGAAAGATATATAGTCTTTAAAAAGAAATATCCAAAAATCGTCAATAGAATTACCCAAAAAGACTTAGCAGGTTATATTGGTATTACGCCAGAATTTATGAGTAAAATTATTTCAAAAGTCAACGGGATGTAAAAATCTTAAACTAGTTCATTTTTTTTCATGTATTCATATTGGAATTTTGAAGCATGAAAAAAATAGTAATCATTACATCGTTTTTAACATTTGGGTTTGCTAACTATTTGCAAGCACAGTTTACACAAGTAGAACTGTTTTCAGGTTTTGATAAAACAGATTTTACTTTATACTCAAGTTATAATGTTAATGAGAGCAAGACTCTAAACATTAATACCTTGGCCTTCTTTCAAAAATTTAGAGATGAAGAAAACCAAGGCTTTGATGAGATAGGTGTGCAACCAACTTTATTCTGGAACATTAATAAGCATATAACAATTGGTCCATCTTTATATTATAATAGTGTTGCTGGGTATTCTGAACGCTTCTCAGCAAAATTCACACTAAAAAATTCACGAATAGTATTTGTATTAATTCCCACAGTTGCCCATTCTCAACAAACGGACGCTAGCTATGCCGAAGTGTTTGCACAGTTTCAGTTTAACATACCCATTAATCACAAATCATTTCTTTGGTTAAACGGACAGTTTTTAACGGTCAAGGACGAGTTTAAAACGCATTCAAGAAGTTTTCAGCAATTACGTGCAGGAGTATCCTTTAACGGGCACCAATTTGGTGTTGGTCTGGACTTTGACCAGTATGGGCCTAGCCCTATAGAAAAATCATCTTTCGGTTTGTATTACCGAAAAATTTTATAAACAATTTAAATATTAAACATTATGAAAAATTTAGTAAAAACACTTTTAACGACAAATCCAAATATTGGATTTAGCATTGCACGATTAACACTTGGTTTAGTAATATTTCCTCATGGTGCACAGAAATTACTGGGACTATTTGGAGGGTATGGTTATTCAGCAACAATGGAATCATTTACAACACAAATGGGATTACCAAGTATTGTAGCTTTCTCAATAATAATGATTGAATTTTTCGGCTCTATATCACTAATTCTAGGATTCTTCAGCAAGTTTTGGGCATTATCACTTACAGGAATGTTCATTGGAATCATTTATACTACACAGTTAGAACATGGCTTTTTTATGAATTGGTTTGGTAATCAAGCTGGTGAAGGTTACGAATATTCTCTTCTAGTCATCGGTCTTGCCTTAACCATAATAGTTAATGGTAGTGGAAAATGGTCAATAGATAATTTAATCTATAAAAAATAGTAATAATGAAAAAAATAATCACAATAGCAGGGAGCAATAGTCAAAAATCTATCAACAAAAGTTTAATAACCTATACCAATGGTTTATTAGAAAATGCAGATATTATTTCAATTGACCTAAACGATTATGTCTTACCTATTTATGGTGCTGATTTTGAAGCTGAAAATGGTATTCCGACTTCAGTTAAAAGACTAGACGAGTTATTAAATACTGCTGATGGATTTATAGTATCCCTCGCCGAACATAATGGGTCTTATGCAGCAGTATTCAAAAATACGATAGACTGGTTATCTCGTGTAAACATGAAAATATGGAGAGAAAAACCCATGTTGTTAATGGCAGCCTCACCAGGAGGCAGAGGTGGTGCAACTGTATTACAATTGGCAAATGACTATTTCCCGTTTATGGGAGCTAGCATCACAGATACGTTTTCATTGCCTTCATTCTATGATAATTTCAATAACGGTGAAATTAATGATGTAAGTTTGAAAAATGACATTCTTACCAAGGTTAATAAATTTCAAACAACAATTAAATAAAACCATTATGAAACAAATTGCAAAAATTTCAGGAATAGCTTATTTAATGATTTTTATATCTGGCTTTTATGCGAATTTTGCAGTGCTTGAAAGCCTTTTAGATATTAATAATCCATCAATTACAACAACAAATTTTATTAATAATCATTCACAATTCGGAAACGGAATACTTGGGTTTGTTATGATGTTGTTTTTTGATGCCCTTTTGGTTTGGTCACTTTTTGGTTTGACAAAATCGATAAGTAAAAACATCTCTTATTTGGCTTCATTTTTTAGGTTGTTACACACCCTATTTTTTGGTATTGCCTTATTTAAGCTATGGAATATTTACCAGCTAACATTTAATGCAAGCAATTCTGTAGCCTTACAGAATCGTGTATTGAAGCTATTATTAGATTTTGACACACTATGGACTGTTGGATTATTGCTTTTTGGTATCCATTTAATTGTTGTAGGCTACCTAGCCATAAAATCACACTACATCCCGAAAGCTCTAGGCCTGTTATTGTTTCTAGCAGCAATAGGTTACATTATAGACGGGATGGCTAAATTATTCATGCCAAATTATTTTGATTATAAAGAAATTTTCGAAGTTATCGTGATTATGCCATCAGTAATTGGTGAGTTTTCTTTTACGGTTTGGCTACTAATTAAAGGGTTTAAAAAACAAAAGGGACTGCAAAATGCAAAATTTGTATAACCCCAAGAACCTCTTTTTAGTCATAATTGGAGATAGGTGAATTTTCTTAAGATTCCTTAAGATTATTGAAAAATTAACTGATTAATTTTGGTGTATGAATAATAAAAAAAGTTAATGCTTTTCTAACAAAATTTTATCCTTTTAAAACCAGTTAGTCATTTGCCAACACTATTACTTTGAAAAATAATAATTATAAATCAATCAAAAAATGAAGAAAACACTTTTGGCTTTACTAATATTATTAATTTTTGTTTCCTGTAAAATTGAGAAAACTGAAAAAGGAAAAATATTAATTATAGTATCAAATACAGAAGACATGGGTGACCCAGAAAAACATTTTGCTGGAAACAACCTTTGGGAAGTAGCTCCTCCTTATCATATTTTTGTTTCTCATGGATATGAAGTTGATTTTGTTTCACCAACTGGTGGAAAAGTCCCTTTTTCAATGGATCCTTTAGGAATTAGCAGTTATACTATAAAGTATGAAAATTTTAATGGTAATGTTGAAAATTCACTTACACCTGACCTAATAGATTATAAAAACTACAAAGCCGTTTTTATTGGTGGTGGATATGGACCACTATTTGATGTGGCAAATAACGAAAATTTATTATCAATTATAGCCAATATTTATGAAAATGTAGGAATAGTAGGAGGTTGTGGACACGGACCCGGTGCTTTTGCAAATGTCAAACTTAGTAATGGTGAATACATGGTAAAAGGGAAGAAAGTGACTGGTTTTCCAAATTCAACTGAAATTACTAAAAATTGGGCTAAAGAAGGAACATTATTACCAGTAATGCTAGAGGATCAGTTAAGGGATAATGGAGGAATATTTCAAACAAAAAGCGATTTGAAAGATAAACATGATTTAGTAATTGACAAAAGAATTGTGTCGACCATGTTTCTGCCCTCTTCGGCAATAGTTGCAAAAGAAATGATTAAACAAATAGAAAGGTAATGCCAACAAAGTACTGTGGTAAATAACAAGTAATAATTGAATACTTCAATAAATGAAATATCAAATAAACTAACAATGAAAAAAATAGTTTCGTTAACACTATTAAGCTTTTTACTCATTAGTTATATAAATGGTCAAAACAGCGTTACTAATAACATCGTAGGTACAAACCACTATATAAAATCTGGAGTTCTGAACGAAGAACGACAAATACAAATCTTTCTTCCTCCCAATTATAAAGATTCAAATAAAGAATACCCAGTTTTTTATCTATTGGATGGTCAGCGTTTTTTTTTATATGCAGTTAGTTTGAGCCAATCTTTCAAACAGTTTCAAGTAACTCCAGAGTTTATTGTTATTGGAATTCACACAGATTACCCAAAGCGATTTCAGCAATTAGGAGACGGAAGGGCTACTTTTATTGAGTTCCTAAGCTCTGAACTTTTACCATATATAGATACTAACTTTAGAACCAATGATGAAAATCTATTTTTTGGATGGGAGTTTGGTGCAAGCTTAGTTTTTAATACGATGTTATCAAACTCAATATTATTTGATGTATATATTATGGCAAGTGCTTACCCTATAATGGAATCCATAGATAAGTTAAACGATGTCTCAGCATTATGTACAAACCTATATTTTTCTGTTAGCCCAGATGAATATGATGTAAAACACAGCGCAGTTAAATTAGAGACATTATTATCCCAAAAACAAATAGAAGGGTTGGAATGGTCCATTTTAAAACTTGATATAGAACAACACCGCTCAACAGGTTACCCAACTCTTTATCATGGAATACGAAATTATTATAAATATTTTCAGGAATTTGAAACCAATAACCTTCAAAAATTTATCAATGCTAGTGGTATAGATTATGCTTATCGATATGTCAAAGAAAGAGCCAACAGACATGAGTTTTCTCCAGAGCTTTCTCTCTGGTCTAAATTTACTATGGTTAGAAGTGCCATGAGAGCAGAAGATTTTTATCATTTTGAAACATTACTCAATGCTTTAGATAAAGAGAAAATAATTAACGGTCTGATGAGTGGTAAAATGGAGTATGCCGTTTCTCATTTTGCTGCCTTTTATGAGAAGAATAATCGCTTTAATGAGGCGGTTGAATTGTATAATATTTTACTAGAAAAATATCCATATTCGGAAAATTATTAAAAAAGAAAGCAAAAGCAGTAAATGCAATAAAAAAAGAGTAAAATAAAAAGAAAATGAAAAGAATAGTAAAATTGTTAGGGTTAATAGGATTTGTTGCTATTACTTTTTCTAGTTGGGCAAAAAGCGATTTGCATAATGATGATTCCAAGATAATTGACTTAATTATCAAGACAAAAGATGTCAAGATAGGTGGAACCCTTATTATACCAACTAATCTTAAAACCTCGTCATTAGTTATAATGACTTCAGGAAGCGGAGATCAGGACAGAGATGAAACCTTAGAGGGTTTTAAAATATTTAAAGTTATTGCTGATCATCTAGCTTCAAAAGGAATAGCCTCTTTTCGTTATGATGATAGAGGTGTTGGAACGAGTACAGGAGATTTTGTTAATAGTACAATCGAAGACCATTCAAATGATTTAGAAAGCATAATAAATTATTTTAAATCCTCAAAAGTTCATCAATTCAAAAGATTCATATTGTTTGGGCATAGTCAAGGAGGTATTGTTGCTGCAAAAGTCGCTGTTGGAAATGAGTCTATTAAAAAAATAGTGTTAATGGCTGCACCAGCTGTTCCTTTAATAGAAGTGGTTTCTTATCAAGTAAGGCAGGAATATAACCACTCTAAAATTTCTAAATCTCTTATAGAAGCTGATGTTTCAGCACATAATATATTGATGAGGGCTATTGAAGATAATAAGAATATCAACAAGGCATATAGCTTATTTAGAGACACAAACGAAACTATATTATTAGAAATGTCTTCAACAGATAAAGTTGTTGATACTGTAAAACTTAAACAGAATGCTATAGCTAAAGCGGACGAATTTAAAATAATTTATGCATTACCATCATTAACGTCCTTTCTATATTATGATCCTTCTAAAGATTATGAACGTTTAAAAGTGCCAGTATTGGGTCTATTTGGTGGTTTAGATTTTCAAGTTCCTATTCACCAAAATAAAGATCGAATGGAAAATGCCCTCCTTAAATCGGGTACAGATTATCATTTTACAACTTTTGATAATGCTAATCATTTTTTCCAGAAAGCAAGAACAGGGAGTAGAGATGAATACACAACACTTGAAAAGAAGTTTGTAAATGATTTTTTGAATGAAATTTCTTTTTGGATTCTTGCGTTTAAATAGTTGTAAATGAAATTACTGTGCACAACGGCTATACTTCATTAAGGCTGAAATTCCTGATCGGGATTTCAAGACTTTTTGATAAATTTATGGTCACGGCGGAACGGTTCGCGAGTATCATTCCGGAACGAAACTGTAGGTACTGTGTTAAAAAACAAATAAATTAATAAAAAATCAGAATGATAAACAATAAAGTTAAAGGATTAGGGGAAATAATATTACGAGTTAAAGATATGGAATTGATGAAAAAATTCTACAATCAAACTATTGGACTTGAATTAATAAATGAATCTGAAAATTATACTTTTTTCAAAATCGCAGTTGGTTATGGAGGGCATACTCAGACTCTTGCATTATTCGCTAAATCAAACCTAAATGCCTTTAATGAAAAGTTTAAAGATATTAAAACAGTTAGAAGTACTTTACATCATTTTGCCCTTGAAATTGATAAAAAAGACTATGAGAATATATTAAACTCCTTTAAAAAGAATCATATCGAATATATAACGGAAATTTTTGAGTGGGTTAAATGGAAGTCAATCTTTATCAAAGACCCTGAATCAAATATTGTTGAATTTGTTTGTTATGATTCTGAAATTTAAACCTATCTAACTGAAAATGAAAACAGGAATAATAACTGGATGTAGTAGAGGAATTGGACTTGCAACAGTTGATCTACTGACAGACAATGATAACATAAAAGTTATTGGAACTTCTACTTCTGGAAATTGTTCAATCTCAAAATCAAATTTTGATTGTTTTCAATTAAATCTTTCCGAAAGTAAATCTATAAATGAATTCGTTAATATCATTGGAAACACAAAGATTGATTTCCTTCTTAATAATGCTGGGATTTTAATAGAATACTGGAATGAATCTGTAATAAACCTCGAACATTTGAGACAGACATTTAATGTGAATTTATTCGGGACAATTGAATTATCTGAAAAGTTGATTCCTAATTTTAATGAAAATGGACAAATAGTCAATGTTACATCTGATTGGGGTTCGTTCAGCGAAAAGAATTTTGATGAATTTCAACCACATTATAAAATGTCAAAAGCTGCCTTAAATATGTACACAAAACTACTGGCAAAAAGACTTGAAAATAAAAATATAATTGTCTCGTCTTTTGACCCAGGATGGACTCAAACTGATATGGGAGGAAATGATGCTACAAGAAAACCAATAGCAGTTGCTAATGATATTAAAAACTTACTAAATAGAGTTCCTGAAAGTGGAAACTTTTGGCATCAAGGAAAAATAAGAGAATGGTAAAATACGTTACACAACATTGTGTATAAGTAATAGCGGTTTAAGTGATAAAACGAAAGTATGAATATAAAACTAAAGTCAGTGCTAAACCGAAAGGTTCATGAGTAGAAATCCGCTACTACTCATACACGTGGACGATGATGTACAATTCACCAAAAGGTGAACCCAAATTGCTACATCTCACTACGTTCGATTCCCGCCCTTTGGGATATGTACATCATCGCTGCGCTATGCCAGATTGCATTAGGCTTATGAATTAGGCATATAACTGGCAATCACCTTTGGGTGCCATCGAGGAAAAATGTACATATCAGGTCGCTAAATGCAATCTGATCACGTTTAATCTGTATTTTAAATTTATTCCAATAAATTGCATAAATTTAAAATCCAAAACGTGACTGCACATAGCGCAGCGTTAGGTTTAATTAAAAAAACGGAATGAAAAACCCATTCCGTTCACTTTTAGATTATGCTCTCTGAAATCCAAATGCTCGTGGAGCGAAAGTTGCTTTAAGACCCATACCTATTGCAGCTTGTTTCATTTCTTCAGGAATTTCACCACAAAATAAGAATTCACCTGGGTTAGCAATTGAAAGTAAATTTTCAAAGTGTCCAGCAGCAGTCGTTCCAAGATGAAATCCAACTGCACTAGCATTTGCAAATAAATCCATAACTACTAACGTTGAAGATGTTTCATCAAAATAACATTCTACGTGTTTTGCATCAGGTTCATTGGCTTCCATTTGCTGTGAAACTTCTCTATATATTCCCTTAAGAGTTTCAGATTGTCCCTCTTTGGCAGTCCACTTATATACTACCATTACTTCTTGATTTGTCATAATTACTGATTTTAAATTTATAATAATACAAATATATGTCGTATTGATAATTTGTAGTTGTGTCATTTACGACATTTTAAAGGGTTGTTTCCGACACGTATTTTAACTACATTTGTCAAAACCCAATAAATGAAACACATAAGTGTAATAGTTCCATCTGGAAAGAGTATTGTTGATACAATCATAGCTCCATATAATTTGTTAAATATGGCAAATTCCTATTCAATGCAGCTAAGTAAATCTCACGAGAAACCATTCAAAATTGATTTAGTGGGTTTAAAATTAGAACCTGTCTTGTATCAAGGTCTATTCAGTATCCAACCAACAGCAACTATTAGTGACATAGATAAAACAGACTTGATTATTATTTCTCCAATTAGTGGTGATTTAGTTTTGGAAGTCCAACAAAACATTGAGTTTGTTCATTGGATTAAAGAACAACGAATTAAGAACGGAGCAGAACTTGCCAGCTTATGCAAAGGAACATTTTTATTAGCTGAAACAGGATTGTTAAATGGAAAGTCCTGTACAACGCATTGGACTGCTCACGACCTATTTAAACAAAGGTATCCTAAAGTAAACCTTTTACCAGAAAAAATAATTTGTGAGGATAATGGAATTTATTCAAGTGGTGGCGCATATTCCATATTAAATTTCACTCTATACTTGATTGAACGATATTTTGGAAGAGAAACTGCGATTTGGTGTTCTAAAATTGCTGAAATTGATTTTGATAGAAAAAGCCAGAGTGAATTCATTATTTTTAATGGGCAGAAGGATCATTCTGATACAGCAATTCATAAAGCTCAAGAATACATTGAAAATAATTTTAAAGACAAATTGAGTGTAGAGCAAATTGCAGATGTCGTTAATTTAGGTTCTCGCAGCTTTTTAAGGAGATTCAAAAAAGCGACATATAATACACCATTAGAATATATACGTAGAGTCAAGGTCGAAGCTGCAAAGAAGCAACTCGAAAGTACAGCAAAATCAATACTCGAAGTGATGTATTTTATTGGGTATAATGATGAAAAAGCTTTTAGAACTACTTTTAGAAGGTACTCTGGGCTTTCTCCAAAAGAATATCAAAAAAAGTACAACCGAGAAATGGCTTTTGCATCTTAACAATTGAGAAATAACTAAACCTAACAACGTGTATAGTCAATTGCTAGTTCTATGTGTACTCGGAAAATCCTGCGGATTTTCCTCTGGTTCGTTTTCTTTTGCTAACTTAGTTCTTGCCAACGCAACTAACCATACACGAACACGTTGTGCTTCATTCTCAGAAATCGCTAACCAATGACAGTATTTACTTTTGTTATTTTATAGAAAACACATTTGAATGACGCATCATTACATATGACTAGTTCTTGTACTATCCATAATTTATTCTATAGACAAATACTAAGTTTCGGATAAAAAAATACACATTTCGTCCTATTATTGGTTTTATTTAACTCTGAATATCAGTAACTTGCTGTAAGGATTCCAAAAATGAATTTATTTATCATTAACCATTTAAAAGCTATTAATTATGAAGACTTTAAAAACAATTTTATTAGTAGTTTGCATCGCATTAATATCTCCAGCTACAACACAAGCTCAAGAGCAATCAAATAGGTCTATAGAAGAAATGGTCTCCATTATTGACCGGACTGTTAATTCTGAATATATTTATGAGTATGAACAAACAAAATATGTGCCACCTAAAGGAAAAGCGCTACTAATTATGGGGCAAACCACTGAAACAATTTCAGAATATATGGATAAATTTCCAGACCGAAAAAAGCCAAGTGGCTGGTCGTCGTATTGGGGTGTTGCTGAATTTAAAGGTATCATGGAGCCCCTCAAGATTAATGCGGCTAATACACAACATCATCAAATGATTGTTGAAAAATTCCCAAATACTATAATACAAAGCGCCATGTGGATGGTAGGTAAATGGGATATAGCAAAAAATGCGGGAAATGGCGTATATGATAAGGTTATTAAACAATTTAGCGCTTGGGCTAAAAGTGCCAATAGACCAATATATTTAAGAATAGGTTACGAGTTTGATGGCCCTCACAACGAACTTGAACCAGATGAATATGTAAAAGCATACAAGCATATTGTTGATTTAATACGTGCGGAAGGCGCCGATAATGTCGCCTTCGTGTGGCATTCATACGCATCAAAACCTTATAAAGACTATCCCTTATCTGCGTGGTATCCTGGTGATGACTATGCCGATTGGGTGGCCATATCCGTTTTCGGACACGCATACGGTAAAGACTTTGGACTCGATTGCCAAAATGTTTTAGATTTTGCCAGAGCTCATAAAAAGCCTGTAATGATTGCTGAATCTAACCCGGTAGATGGTATAACGAAAGAAAATACTGAAGTATGGGATAGTTGGTTTGCAAATTACTTTTCATTCATTTACAACAAGAATATAAAGGCAATTAGCTTTATAAACGAGGACTGGCCCAATATAGGTATTGAAGGCATTTCTGAATGGAAAGATAGCCGCCTTTACACCAATGCTAAAGTTTCTGAAGCTTGGTTTAAAGAGACTAACAATTATCTGTATTTAAAGCAATCTTCGGAATTATTTGGGATGTTAGGCTTTGACCCCGATCCAAACGCTCCGGATTTCATTCTTGAAGAAGAGAAAATAGTGGAGATAAAAAAAATGGACTTGCCATTCTACGTTTATCGAGATGGAGAAAACAACCCATACTTTCCTAGTGCTTACATGGGTAATCACGAGGGGATATCGGTGGACTTAAAAAGCACACAAGATGCGCATTCTGGTACGTCTGCCCTAAAACTCTCTTATAATGATGACTACCAATGGTATGGCTTAGGTTTAGTAACACCTCCAGATGATTGGGGCGATATTGAAGGTGGCTATGATCTTTCAGGTGCTACCCAATTTAGTTTTTGGGCAAAGTCAAGTGAAAATAAACTATCTGCTAAAATTGGTTTTGGGCTCATAAAAAAAGACAAGCTATTTCCAGATAGTGCAATAGAGCATAAAGAAATTAGACTTACCACTAAATGGAAAAAATATACCATTAAATTGAAGAATAAAGATATGTCTTGTATTCGGTCAGGTTTGGTTATTTTTTCGCAGGCTAATGGTATGCCACATCAAATATATATTGATGATGCAGTTTTTGAATAAGTCAAGAAAATTACGGATGAAGTTATCAAAATACATCTAAAGGGAACATATAGGTCTAAAATGAAATAACTAAAGCACAACAACGTGTATAGTCAATTGCTCGTTCTGTGCGTACTCGTAAAATCCTACAACCTAAGCTAAAGCTTCGGTTTTCGTGGACAGATTTTCCTCTGGTTCGTTTTCTTTTACTAATTTAGACCTAGCCAACGCAACTAACCATACATGAACACGTTAGCATTAATATAAATCAACCATGAAATTAGCACTAAACTTCCTAATTCTTATTTTAATTTTTGGATGCAAAGAACAGGCTGACTTAAATCAATCAGTCGTTACAGCGTCAATTCCTGAACCTGATTTTACAATTTCAGTTGATAAAAACCATAATAAATTCAGCAGTTCCATCCCTTATCAAATCAAAGTTCCAAGTGGAAGTATAATTGAAGCATTTACGCTAGAAGCCACTGGTGGACAATTGAACATAAATTCCACCTTAGAAGATTTTGAAAAAGTGGATATGGATAAAGTCCACACATTAACAGGACCCATATACGTTGAAGATGCAGAAGTGGGTGATGTATTGGCTGTTGAGTTATTGGATTTAGAGCCTGGAGAATGGGGATGGACTGGTATGGGACCCGAATTTGGGTTTTTAGCTGGTGAGACCGATGCCAAAGGATTTAAAATCTATAAACTGGATAAAGAAAATAATCTAGTACACTTTTCTGGAAGCATTAGTATACCTATGAAACCATTTCCCGGAGTAATGGGTGTAGCACCAAATACAGAAGAAATGTTAACGACTTTTCCACCTAGAGCAAATGGAGGAAATATGGATGACCCAAATTTAGTCAAAGGTGTAACTGTATATTTTCCTGTTTTCGTTAAAGGAGCATTTTTTTCTATTGGAGATACGCATGCCGTTCAAGGTCTTGGTGAGGTAGTTGGTACAGCCGTAGAATGTGATATGCGCATTCGATTTAGATTAAGTGTTATAAAGGATAAAAAAATAGCAGAACCACAATATGAATCTGAAGATTATTATGCTACAACTGGTTTTGGCACGACTATAGACGAAGCAGCTAAAAAAGCTACACGTTACATGATAGAACATATTTCAAGCACTTATGAAATATCATGGGAAGAAGCTTATATGCTTTGTTCACTTGTTGGAGACTTAAAAATTGCGGAAGTAGTTGATGTACCTCATATGCTAGTAACAATGCATATTCCAAAAAATGTATTTGAAAAAGATAAAAAATACTAATGCCAACAAAACCTATAATCTATACGCGCTTCAGGCTTAATCGAAAGGTTTGCGTATTTTTATGATGTCCGCAAAATCTTTGGAATTTTGCTTTTTAGCGGGACAAAGAAAAAAATAAAGCCAAAAGATTTCGCTATGTACGTGGCGGAAAGCAAACTCTAGTTTGCTCCCGTAATGTTCATAGCTCAATCGTAGGCATTAATTGCGAAAGACTGTAACATTCTTCCCAGTTTAGTATCTTATATAAAATTCAATCAATCAAAAAAATGAGAAAAACACTTTTAGCATTACTGATATTACTAATTTTTGTTTCCTGCAAAGATGAGAAAACTGAAAAGGGAAGAATATTAATTATAGTATCAAATACAGAAGACATGGGAGACCCAGAAAAGCACTTTGCGGGTAACAACCTCTGGGAAGTAGCTCCTCCCTATCATATTTTTGTTTCTCATGGATATAAAGTTGATTTTGTTTCACCAACTGGTGGAAAAGTCCCTTTCTCAATGGATCCTCTTGGAATTAGCAGTTATACTATAAAGTATGAAAATTTTAATGGTAATGTTGAAAATTCACTTACGCCTGACCTAGTAAATTATAAAAACTATAAAGCCGTTTTTATTGGTGGAGGATATGGACCATTATTTGATGTGGCCAATAACGAAAATTTATTATCAATTATAGCCAATATTTATGAAAATGGCGGAATAGTTGGAGGTTGTGGACACGGACCTGGTGCTTTTGCAAATGCCAAACTTAACAATGGTGATTACATGGTTAAAGGGAAGAAAGTGACTGGTTTTCCAATTTCAACTGAGATTACTAAAAACTGGGCTAAAGAAGGAACTTTATTACCTGTAATGCTAGAAAATCAATTGAGAGCAAATGGCGGAATATTTCAATCCAAAAGTGATTTGAATGATAAACACGATGTAGTAATTGACAAGAGAATTGTGTCGACCATGTTTCTACCCTCTTCTGCAATAGTTGCAAAAGAAATGATTCAACAAATAGAGAACTAATGCCAACAACGTGTATAGTTCATTGCGGCTGAATTCCTTATCGGAATTCATTGCAATTTTGCTATCTTTCGGTCACGGCGGAAAAGTCCTTTGGACATTTTCCGCAACGAGCTATACACAAAATTGGAGGCAAGACTAACGTAACTTAAAATTATTAATTAAATAAAAAAAATCATGTTCATTGGACATTTCGCACTTGGATTATTAGCAAAAAAAGATAAAAAACTACCATCATTAGCAATGATGTTTATTGCAGTTCAAATGTTGGATTTGATATGGCCAATTCTTGTCTTATTTGGAATTGAATCCATGTCAATCGACCCAGGTAACACTAAGCTAACACACCTTAGTTTTGATTATTATCCTTATTCGCATAGTTTACTTATGGCTTTAGTTTGGAGTTTATTGCTAGGATTTTGTTATTACTTATATACAAAAAATAAAAAAGGTTCGTTATTACTTGGCGTATTGGTTATGAGTCATTGGCTTCTAGATTTTATTACACATCGACCCGACTTACCACTATCTCCTTTTACTGAAACAAAAGTTGGGCTCGGGTTATGGAATTTTCCAATTGGAGAAATTTTTCTAGAATTGACACTTTTTCTAATAGGAGCAATTATATATTTTAAGTCTTCAAACTTCAAACGAAAAACTGCTTTTTGTTTATTAATTGTATTCCTTCTTATTGCTCATTCGATGAATCTCTTTGGGTCTCCTCCTCCAAGTATCATGGCTGTTGCTTGGTCTGCTAACTTAATGTGGATTATTGTTATTTGGGCTTGGTGGATAGAAAAAAAGCCCTCCATTAGTTCATGAAAATTGTCCAGCCACCAACAACGTGTATGGTCAATTACTGGTTTTGTGTGTACTCGGAAAATCATTCGGATTTTCCTCTGGTTCGTTTTCTTTTGCTAACTTAGTTCCAACCAACGCAACTACTCATAGCCGAGACCGTTGTGCTTCATTATGACCAACCAATAACCAATGATAAAATTCTTTAGAAAAATACGACATGATCTTATGGAGAAAAATAAAACTGGAAAGTATTTTAAATATGCCATTGGAGAAATATTGCTTGTAGTTATTGGGATATTAATTGCGCTTCAAATTAATAATTGGAATGAAGAAAAAAAAGCAAGTCTTTTTCAACACAAAATACTCGTTGAATTGCATTCTTCGACTCTTAATAATATTCACGAACTGAATGAAGGGATAAGAATGAACGAAGAAGCTAAAAGATCGTGTGAGATTATATTAAATCATTTAGCAGATAACATAGAATATCAGGATTCATTGGACATTTCATTTAGTAAATCGTTGTTTTGGTATAAGTATGTCCCAGATGATAGTTCCTATGAATCAGTCAAAACATATGGACTTCATATTATAAAAAATGACAGTATTAGAAATTTAATACCTAAAGTAAATGAAAGTAAAGTAGATTGGATTCAGACCAGGGAAAAAAGAAATCATGATTTCTTTTATTTAACCATTCAACCAGTATCATTAGAATTATTTGAATCGACCACTGACTGGCAAAGGATGACACCAATGAATTATAATGATTTAAAAAACAATAAAAAATATCTGCACATCTTAAATTCTCTTGTAAATTACAGAATTGAAGATATTATTTGGTATAAAGAGTTATTAGTGGAAATGAAACATCTGGAAAAACTTTTACAATCTGAAATTAATAAAGGATTGTAAAAGTCAAAAGACTCGAAAATAAATAACGAAAGCACAACAACGTGTATAATTAATTGCTAGTTTGTGCCTACTTACGAAAATCTTCGCAGATTTTCTATTCGGTTTGAATTTGCTAAATTAGTTGCTGAAACACACAACTACTCATAGCCGAGACCGTTAGACTTAATCATCACCAATCCAAAACAAATTGAAAAAATCAACTAAAAATATTCTAATATGAGAAAAATATTATTTTTTATCTTATTCCAAGTAGTTATGTTACCAGCCTTTTCCCAGCATGATCATGGTGACCATTCAAAAGCAATAAATCACGTCATGGCCTGCAGAAGTGGCGTAAATTATATTGACAACCTTCCTGCTCCAGAACTCACTAATGGTGTTGGATCTTCAACATTAAAAATAAAAACTTCGTCAGAACTTGCACAAAAGTATTTTAGCCAAGGAGTTAGTCAATTACATTGCTTTTGGGACTTTGAGGCCTATAGATCATTTAAGGAAGCTATAAAGATTGATTCTACCGCAATTATGCCATATTGGGGTATTCTTCACACAATTTTATTTATTGATAATGAAGAGTTTGATGAAGAAAAAAAAATAGCCGTAGAAAAACTTAAGGTATTAAGTAAAAATGCAGAAGGACATGAAGCTCTTTATAGCAAAGGAATACTCGATTTTGTTGAAAAGAAAAATCCAGAAGGTTATTTGAAACAGTTAGAAAATATCGTTCATAAATACCCAGAAGATGTTGATGCAAAACTTTTTTTGGCCCTATTTAATATGTCTGGATACGATGAACATATGGATCCCCGAAAAGGGACCATTTATAGTGAATATTTGTTACGAGACCTTCTTATTTCTAATCCAGAGAATCATGGTGTTCATCATTATTGGATCCATCAAATGGAAAACTGCTGTCCTAAGGAGGCTTTAAGGAGCGCTGAAAAACTAGCAGATTTAGCTCCAGAATCAGGACACATTGTCCATATGCCTGGACACATCTATTATAAATTAGGTAATTACAAAAAAGCACATGATCAATTCATTAAAGCTATACAAGTAGACTCAACCTACATGGCCGATCAAAATATTAAGGAGATTGATAACTGGAATTATATACACAATCTTAATTATTTGTTAGCGAATTGTGCTCAAGATGGACGTTATAAAGAGGGTCTGCATTACGCAGAAAAGCTTGAAAAAATGGTTGCTGTTGCGGACAGAGTTGACATGCATCGAGGAGCTTACTTTTATCAAGGAATAATTACCCCTGCAATTATGGAAATGCGCTTTGGCTTTTGGGATAAAGCGGTTGAAAAATTTGATAAAATAGTGGATTTAGATTCAATATATGGAAGGCAAGCCATGGATTACAAAGCTGCGTTTTCTACTTTTTCTTCAGGAATGTCTGCTTTAAAAACTAAAGACATTTCTAATGCAAAATCAAAATTAGATCAACTGGATGCTTTGTTTTGGCGAAATTCACAACTAGAAAATGAAAAGGATAAAATCAATCAATTCCGATTGAAAACACTACTCGTCACTTCCATAGAACTAAAAGGAAATATTTTAATTGCCAAGGAAAAATATGATAAAGGAATAGAAGTCTTAAAAAAAGCTGTTGAAATGGAAAAAGATTTAGGTTATTCAGAACCTCCATATTACCCAAGACCGACCTTGTTAAGTTTAGCAGATGCATACACTAAAAAAGGTGATTATGAAAAAGCTGAATCTTGTTACGGAAAAATACTTGACAAACATCCAAATAGTTCTATGGCATATTGGGGACTAATGAAGATTTACAAAAAGATGAAAAAACAGGACAAATATGAAGGGATTAAATCAAAATTTGATAATGTAATTCAATATGGTGATAAAGACATCTTTAAATAGGATTAACGTAGTCATTTTTAAATCGAATATTAATAAATAAATCTAACAAAGTATATAATTTATAGCTAGTTCTAGCCTACTTACGGGTTTTATATACGGTTTGTATTTGCTAAATTAGTAGCAAAACACGCCACTAATCATACACGAACACGTTGTGTGTCATTGAACTAAAGCAGATTTACTGAAAACTGAATAGAGTAGGCCGAATTTTAAAACCAACTAAAATGAAAAAATCATTGTTCTTATTAACCTTTTTAATTTTTGCGTCTAAAGGTTTTTCTCAAAAGCTGAAAACTTTCTACATAAATTATAAGAGTGAAAAAACGTCAGAGTTAAACGCAAAATTTAAACGCACTGTTCAAAAGCAGAATGATATTTGGGTTGTCCAAGATTACTATCTAAATGATTCATTAAAAAGGAGTGGCAGTTTTAACGATAAAAAACTCACTCAAAAAATAGGTGAGTTTAAGCTCTATTATCCAAATGGAAAGCTGTCATCTGTTCTTGAATTTAAAAACAACAAGAAACACGGTCTTGAGAAAACTTATTATATAACAGGAAATATATCACGATTAGCACATTATAATATTGGAGAAGCTACAGGAAAATGGATTTGGTATAATGAAGATGGCAGTATCGAAAATGAATTAGATAATATTAATCCAATTATCCTTCATGATAATTACGCTCATGCGGAATATCCTGGAGGTAAAAAGAAACTAATGGAATATATTAAAAAAGTTGATTACGAATTACGAAAAGGAAACATGGTATATAATGGCAAAACAATTACGGCATTTCAAATTAACGAAGAAGGTAAAGTAACGGATGTTGATATCATTGTAAATGGTACTAAACAAATGGATTCGGCAATTATTAAGCATCTCTATAATATGCCCAAGTGGAGAGCCTTTAAAAAGAGTGGTAAATATGTTACTTCGAATTATGTTTTACCTATAGCATTTGGTCAACAGAATAAGACAATGTTAAGTGACAAAGTCATTGGTGAGGCTTTCTATAATAGTAGTATTAATGATTACAAAGAAGAGAAATTTGATAAAGCAGTTTTTAAACTTTTAAAGGCCATTAATTATAATCATATGCAGGCGAAATATTATTTTTTATTGGGCCATAGTAACTTTCAACTAAAAAAACAGGATTTTGCATGCGAAAACTGGACTATTGCTAATAGCCTTGATAGTGAAATATTAAAAAAAGAGATTAAGGATTTATGTAATTTAAAATAGTGCTAAATAAGTATTGACAGCTTTTGAAATTATGATTGATGATTTACAAAAGTCTATTTCAATAATTTATGCGGTATTTAATAAAAAACGCCACACAACACCGTATAAAATTAATTGCTTGGCGCTTGCCTACTTACGAAAATCTTCGCAGATTTTCTATTCGGTTTGTATTTGCTAAATTAGTTGCTGAAACACGCAACGAAATCATACACAAACACGTTAGCATTCATTTAAAAAACAGACATTGATGAAAAAAATACTTTTCATATTATTATTTATTACAAGTTCAATAATAACTGCTCAAAATGACGGCTGGCATATAAGCACGAATGAAAATTCAGATTATACTGGTATTGCTATTGCGAATGGTAGAATAGGAATGCTTAGCTCCTCAAAGCCTCTTCAAATACAGCACGTCGTTCTAAACAATGTCTATGATGTAGACCCTAACTTAAAAGTAAGTCAAATTCTTCATGGTATGAATTTTGGCAATCTTGATATGTATATTGATGGTGAAAAAATCACAGCTGATAATATCTCAAATTGGCAACAAACAATGGATATGAAAAGTGCTGCGTTAACTACAAGTTTTGATTTTAAAGACAAAACTAAAATTTCATGTACGGTTTATGCCCTTCGCAATTTACAGTATACTGGTTATATAGATATTAGTGTTCAGGCTACTAAAGAAATTGATGTAAAAGTTACTGGAAAAATAATAACACCTAAAGAGTATCAAACTCCAAAAAATTCATTTCAAATATTAAAAGATGTTGAAACCACAATGCCAATTTTGCAATCCGTTGCTAGAAGTCCATTTGAAAAACATCTTGTTAGTACATCTGGCACATTCATATGGCATAAAATAAATTCTTCTAGAGAACATGAACGACCAGAATTAACTCACAACCTTACATCAGACTATGAAAACTCTTTATCATTTGATTATAGTATTAAGAAAAATGAAAGTTTAGATTTTGCATGGACTGGTGCGCAATGCACTACCAAAGATTTTTCTGACCCAAAATCAGAATCGGAAAGAATGGTAATCTTCAATTTATTGAATTCAAAAGAAGTATTACTAGCTCAGCATAAAGCACAATGGAGTAAATTATGGGAAGGAGATATTATTATTGAAGGAGATTTACAATCGCAACAAGACGTTCGTTTAGCATTATATCATTTGTATGCTTTTGGTCGTGGAGATTCGGATTTAAGTATCGCACCAATGGGGCTCTCACTACAAACACCGTATAATGGTCATATCTTTTGGGATACCGAGCTTTGGATGTTTCCACCCTTATTAATGTTTAATCAAGATATTGCCCGCTCTTTAGTTAATTATCGTTCTGACAGACTTGAGCCTGCAAAAAAGAGAGCATTAAATTATGGTTACCAAGGTGCAATGTTTCCTTGGGAGAGTGACGATACTGGTGAGGAAGCCACGCCACCTTTTGCCCTTACTGGGCCTTTTGAACATCATATAACAGCAGACATAGCAATTGCATTTTGGAACTATTATCGTGTTACCCAAAATAAAAATTGGCTAACCCAAAAGGGCTATCCTTTAATGAAAGAAGTGGCAGATTTTTGGGTAAGCAGAGTTACTGAAAATAATGATGGTACTTACTCCATCAATAATGTTGTTGGGGCTAATGAATTTGCACCAAATGTAAATAATAACGCCTTTACCAATGGGGCTGCAATAACGGCTTTAAAATTTACTACCAAAGCGGCTATCGAAATTGGAGAAACGCCAAATCCACAGTGGCAATTGGTATCAGAAAAAATTAAAATCCTAAAACTTAAAGATGGTACTACTAAAGAACACGAAAATTATAATGGAGAAATCATTAAACAAGCAGATGTAAACTTACTTTCTTTTCCGCTCAATATAATAAATGACAAAGAGTCTATTCTTAAAGATTTAATATATTACGAGCCAAAGTTATCAAAAGATGGTCCTGCAATGGGTAAGTCAATTTTTTCAGTATTATATGCAAGGCAAAGTGATACAACTAATGCGTACCGCCTTTTTAAGGAAAGCTATGTGCCTAATCAGCAGGCTCCTTTTGGTGCCTTATCCGAGGTGGCAACTTCTAATTTTTCATATTTTGCAACGGGTGCAGGTGGAATGTTACAAAGTGTTCTCTTTGGTTTTGGTGGTTTAGATATCACGGATGAAGGAATTATTCAAAAAAATCCAATTCTTCCAAAAGAATGGAAATCCTTAACCATAAAAGGTGTTGGTATGGATAAAAAAACATACCGAATTGATAGATAAATTAACCGTTAAAAGCAGAAAAACGAAATGCCAACAAAGTATAAAATAATAGCTATTTAATTACTAAAACTATAGTAAGTAAATATAAAAAAGGTCTGTGTTTAATCGAAAAGTGAGTGTGTAAAAACCCGCTAATATTCTTATACTAGACCGTTGGCGGTCATTTAAGAATACGCAACAATTTAAAATCGAATTACAAATACTAATCGTGAAATTATGCTGACTGATATCATTCCGAAATTACCAATCCGTGATAAAAATGTTACCAGAGCATTTTATATAGATAAGTTGGGATTTAAAGAAATAGGCGATTATGAAGCGTATTTAATGGTTCGAAAAGATAAAATAGAAATTCATTTCTTTGAATTTAAAGAACTTAACCCTAAAGAAAATTACGGACAAGTTTATATAAGGACCAATGGCATCGACGATTTTTACCAAACATTATTAGACGATAATATAATAATACACCCAAATGGGAAATTGGAATCAAAACCTTGGGGACAAAAGGAATTCTCATTACTTGACCCAGATACTAACCTATTGACCTTTGGGCAAAGCATTTAAAAAAGTAAAAAACGAACCGCCAACAATGGCTATAAGTAATTGCAAGTACTCATTGCCGAGACCGTTGGCAGTAATTAGAAGAAAAACTCAAATGAACATTAGGAAAACAATATTAATAACATTAATTGGATTGACTTTCTTAAGTTGCTCACAGAATAAAAACGAAAACAACATTAAAAACGAAATAAATCAATTACGAGTCGAAAACGACAGTTTGAAAACTTTACTAAAACAGAAAAAAAATATTATGAAGAATCAAATGATTAGGTCATTAACTTTTCAAGATGGAAATGCTGAAAATGCAATGAATTTTTATATGGGAATATTTGAGAATTCTAAAATCATTAATGTTATTCGATGGGGAAATAATGCTCCTACAGATGAAGGTAAAATTATGCAAGCAACATTTGAGTTAGATGGTAATTTATTTATGTGTAGCGATAGCCCTCCTATTCACGATTGGAATTTTACTCCCTCAGTATCAAACTATATTGAGTGTGAAAATGAAATTGAAATAAACACACTATTTACAAAGCTATCTGAAAACGGACAAATTATGATGCCATTAAACAATTATGGTTTTAGCCAGATATTTGGATTTATAGAAGACCAATTTGGAGTTTCTTGGCAATTGAACTTGAAATAGAAAATATGAAAACAGCAACATTCCTAACATTCGTTGGTGACCAATGTGGAAAGGCTGAGGAAGCGATAAATTTTTATACTTCCATTTTTCCAAATTCGGAAATTAACAGCATTAAAAAATATTCAGAAGGAGAGGCAGGCGGAACACCTGAACTTATTAAATACGGTGTATTTACATTGAACGGAACTAAATACATGGTTTCTGAAAGTAGCTATAATCATGATTGGTCATTTAGTCCCGCTGTATCACTTTTTATAATTCACAATTCTAATGAGTTGATAAAAAAACTTTTTGATAATCTTTCCTCAAATGGTGGTCAGATAATGGTCCCACTTGATAACTATAAAGGTGAGGGAGATTATGGTTTTGGTAAGAAGTATGGATGGTGTGAAGACAAATATGGTATATCGTGGCAATTTGTACTTTCTGAATAACTAACTATAAGAAAACTATCGAAATATAAAATAACTACTGCCAACAACGTTTAGAATTAATGGCTAGTTCGGGCTGGCTTACGAAAATCCTAGCGGATTTTCTATTCGGTTTATACTTGCTAAATTAGTCACTTAATAAACACGCCACTAATCATACACAAAACCGTTATAGCCAATTAATACAGCTAAAGCATAAATATAATATGAAATATCAACACTTAATTCTACAAGCCAAAAAGATAAGATTCTTAATGATCCATATTGCGTTTCTTAGCCTCTGGAGTTGCTATCAAAATCCATCAGAACAATACAAAGTAAGTATTTACCAAACATCACAAGCTGGAGACAATCTAAATAAGATCAACACTAGTAAAATAGGCAAATTTTCAGATGAGTATAATATAATCAACATCGAGATGCTACCTGATAAAGAGTTTCAAGATTACATTGGCTTCGGAGCATCATTTACTGAATCATCTGCCTGGAATCTTGCAACGATTCCTGTCAACTCACGGAAGGAAGTATTGACCAAGTTATTTAGCCCAACCAAGGGTGCTGGTTTTAGCCTAACGCGCACGCATATTAATAGTAGCGATTATTCAAACGGTCATTACACCTACGTTGAAGAAGGAGATGAGAGCTTGGAAAGCTTCAGTATTTATGAAGATATGAAGGGTTTTACGGGTAATGAAAATGAACAGGTTCAAGGTGTCGAACTAATAGAGCCCGGATATGATATCATTCCGATGATTTTAGAAGCTTCAAAAATTCCGGAGGCAAACTTCAATATCATCGCTTCGCCTTGGAGCCCTCCCTCTTGGATGAAAACCGGTGAAACAGATATAATGACCAATGGCTCACTTATGCCAAAATATTATAGTCTATGGGCAAAGTACTTATCAAAATATGTAAGTGCATACAAAAAAGAGGGTATTACATTGTGGGGTATCACCCCTCAAAACGAGCCTTTACATGCACATGATGCTCGTTGGGAAAGCAATGGATTTACTCCTGAACAAGGGCGCGACTTCCTAAAATTCCACCTTGGCCCACAGCTTGTTAAGGATGGACATTTGAATCTCGATGATTTAGAAGATGGTTTACGCATAATAATATATGACCATAATAAATCAAACCTGATTGACTATGTTACTCCTACTTATTCAGATCCAGAAGCTGCAAAATATGCTTGGGGAACAGGTTTTCATTGGTATGCAAATTCCGAACTAGAAGAAAACAACTGGTTTAGAGAAGACCTAAATAAGCACACCCAGAAATGGCCTAATAAAGGAATGATTCATACTGAATCGAGCATTGATATTGATGCAAAAGATCCAATAGATCAATATTGGCGCGAAAGTACTGATTATGCTGGAACATTTGTGCCCTTCGACACTTATGTGAATGACATTATCACAGATTTAAATGCAGGTACCCAAGGGTACATCGAATGGTGTATGATCTTAAGTAATAATGGGGAACCTAACCCCTATGATAATTTTAACAGCGCCCCTGTGCTGATTAATCCTGAAACAGATGAAGTCATTTATACTCCACTCTATTATCTGTTAAGTCACTTTAGTAAGTTTATTCGACCCAATTCCAATAGAATTGGCACAAAAGGAGAACCTACTAAAGGAATTACTTATACAGCTGCGAAGAATAAAGATGGCTCCATTGTTCTTGTAATTTTCAATGAAAATGAGGAGCCGAATCAAGTGTCGATTACATTAGGGGCAGATACTTATTCTTCAAAAATTAACGAAAGATCGTTACAAACTATTCACTTTGAAAAAAAATAAAAGGCTATAACAAATTGTATAGTGTATACCCTTTGGGATACACACCATTCTTAAAACCGTTGGTATGTAATTGCCTGTGGCACGTAGAATCGCGTTTTGCAAACGCTTCCTTTCTACTAATTACATACCAACGTCCACTGTTAATTGCACCTCGCCAATTTAATTGTATATTTAGTCGAACCAACGAGAATTCAATAGGAAACTGTACACAACAGCGTATATAGCTAATGAGGAGCAATTATGGCACCCCGTGAGGCGCGCCTCACTTAGCTATACACAGTGGACGTTGTGCTTCATTATAACCAAAAACTAACCAATGATAAAATTCTTTAGGAAAATTAGACAAAACTTACTTATGGAAAACAAAACTGGAAAATACTTTAAATATGCTATTGGTGAAATTATTCTTGTAGTTATTGGAATTTTAATTGCTCTTCAGATTAATAACTGGAATGAAAACAGAAAAAATAATTCAAAAGTTAACACATATTTAAATAATATGATACAAGATTTGACTACCGACCAAGAAAGTCTGAATGAAATGTATAGTCAACATAGTTTTAAATTTTATTCTATGCAGTATCTATTAACTTTGGAAGGGTCAAATCCCTACGACCCAATTGGTGATAGGAAAGATAATATTCCACAATTTCAATCAGACAGCATTTGGGATGTAGAGATACCTAAACTTTATGATTTAGAATTCATTCGTCTAGCATTTAATCAAACCAATAGAGATTTTATCTATCCAATTGCAAAAACTACATTCGAAGAACTAAAAAGTTCAGGAATGTTCTCAAATATTAACCCAGATTTAACAAAGAAAATTTCTTTTTATAATGAATTATGGGAAGACTATTTTAACGGGAAAGTTGAATCACTAGCACTTGATTGGCAGGAATCATTAGCAGAAGATGGATATATTGCGGCTAACGCATACAAATTATCTGACCCAATGAGTTTAATAAAAGACAACCCTAAAAGAATAGGTTTAATGAATAGAATGACAAAAGAATCTGGTTGGACTTTACAAGCTATCAATAGATTGAAAATTGATAATGAAAAATTAATACAATTATTAGAAAAAGAAATAGCTGGCTTCTAAATATCACTGATTAAATTCTTTTTAATAAAATAACGAAAGCACAACAACGTATATAATTAATTGCTCTGGCAAAATGCTTATCTAGAAAATTCCTTCGGAATTTTCTCGCGTTTGTTTTTGTTTACTAAATTAGTTGCTTAAACACGCAACTAACTTTATACAAACACGTTGTGCAAAAACTGGAGAAAATGAGAAAAATTTTAACTATAACTACAATGATAATGGTATTTTTTTCCTGTGGTGAAGAAAACAAATCAACGCAAAATAAAATTGTTGCCGATATAGAAACATTTGAATTGACCAAAACCAGTAAAAATCAAAAACCCCAAGATGACAGCTACAAAAGATTTGTTGATACCGAGTATAGATATATTGATACTAGTGGAAAGAGTTTGATTATACAAAACAGTTTACCAAAAGGAGGACTGGAATATACTGACAATAATGGAGAAAACTTTGTTTATGCTATATTTTGGACTCTGATAATTAATGAAACAGATAATCCTTTTAAATTATCAATTGAATTTCCTGCAACTTCATTCCGCCGTCAGGATTCACCGGACAACTATTTCAAAATATTTGTTCCAAAAAAGAAAATTAACTTTAATAATTTATCGTTACTAAATTTTGGAATAGGAGATTTAGGTGCCATTTTAGATGATAAACTTCAGAAAGCATCTTCATTGCAAAGAACCATAAGCCCAAAAAATACGAGTTCCTTTTATGTTATAACCCTGTTTAATAAGGGCTTAGAAGGTCCGGTAAGAGCAGGTTTAAGCGCAAAAGAAGACAATTTATTTTATAGATTGAACCAAAATGAAATACATATTGGACAGGTAAACATTAAGAACTTGACATTAACGGAATAATTAAAAGCCAGCGCACAACAATGGCAATAATTTATTGTAGCATTAAGTTAAAATGAAAAATTGTAAATTTATCACGCCTGATTTCTATAGCGGAAAATCCTAACGGATTTATCTACAGCGAAACCATAGCTTGACCGTTGTGCAACATTACCAAAATCAAGTATAGTAATTAAAGAAAATGAGTTCGCAAGTTATTAGTAACTTACATACACTAACCAACAATCAACAAACATGAAAAACTTATTATTAATTCTAACATTAGTTTTCGTTTCTTCTTTTGTTAGCGCTCAATCATTTAGCTTAGAACATGACCATTCAACAATTCAAGTCGAAAATATAGATAAAAGCGTTGAGTACTATAAAGACATTTTACAGCTAAAGGAAGTAAATACACCTTGGCCTGACAATAAGATGATACGATTCTTTGAGATTGGAAACAACAATCATCTTCATATTGCACAGGTTGATGAATATGGTTCCGTGAAAATTAACAAGGTTCTTCATTTAGCATTTGCAGTAAAAGACTTCGATGGATTTATAAAATACTTAAATGATAAAGGAGTAAATTTTTCAAATTTTGCTGGAGAGAGTCACAAAATCCAAAAAAGAAAAGATGGAGTGAGGCAGATTTATATTATAGATCCTGACGGTTATTGGATTGAGATAAATGATGCGAAACATTAATCTGGTTTGACAGAAAGCTAATACATCAACAATTAGGATTAAGAATGAATCGTGAAATGATCGACATAAATGATTATACCATATTATTGGAAGAAGCTTGTTCTGATAATAATTTAATAGATTCATGTTTTTTTGACGAACCAGTAATAGCTATCGCCTTTTATGGTGCAGGTGATGTTAGCCTTAAAGTAAAATTTGATGAAAACATAAAAGAGTTTCGTCATACCAAGGGCATGATTTTATCATTTTACGCTGATGACAAAGTGGAGTTTGAACATCATGTCTCAAGATTAAAATCTCTTCAATGCCTGGTGATAGCGACAACTATTAGAAACATAGACAAATTACCAAATGGAGAAGGTCAGTTTTTAGAAAAATTTTTACATCAGTTAGTACACCCAAAAAATCATTATGTTGAAGGTCCTGTATTTAATATGAGCCCAGAAATGTTTCTATTAGTGGAACAATTCTTTAGTAATACTTACGAGGGCGAGATTAAAATGATGTTCTACAAAAGCCATATCACAGCTTTACTTTCTCATTATTTTGGACAATTGGCAAAACAACAATACTCAAAACTTAATATTTCGCAACTAAAAAAAATTAATCTAGCCCAAGAAATTTTGTTATCCGATTTAGAGAATCCACCTTCCTTAACAGAATTAGCCAATAGAATTGGAATCAACACCAATAAGCTTAAAATAGAATTCAAAGCGCAGTTTGGTGTTCCTGTTTTCAAATACTTACAAAACGAACGATTAAAGAAAGCTTACAATTTAATAAAGAACGAACGAAAAACTATTCAAGAAGCTGCTTGGGCTGTGGGTTATGATAGTTTAGGTTCTTTTTCAAACGCTTTTGAAAAAAAGTTTGGTTATAGACCTAGCCAAGCATAAAATTCTTTTCGAATAAATCATAATTCTTTCTGAATAAGTCGCTGGCTTGAATCTGCTATAGATTTGTATCATAATTCAAAAACCAAAGATTATGATTAGTAAAAATTTATTTAGCATTGCATGCGCCATATTGGTTTGGATTTTAGGTGTTAGCTTTTACCTCTTATCATTTTATGCCCCCATTTTAGAAAATCCTGAACTACAATCTAATGTCGCATTAGCTTTAGGTATAATACCTAGCGCATGTTTAGGAACATATTTGTTCTATACAAAAAGTTACATAAAACCATCTGCTTTGGCACTTACGTTTTTATTAGTGGCTACCATATTAGATGCATTGATAACGGTTCCTGTATTTATAATACCTTACGGTGGTAGCTATTCGAAATTCTTTGGAGACCCTATGTTTTATACTATTGCGGTTGAGTTCTACTTCATTGTATTGTATTTCGGAACTCATTTAACAAAAAAAATAAAAGCATGAAAACAGCTTTTATTTTTATAACGGTTTTATTGAATGCGCTTTCTATAGGTTTTTTCTTCGCCTGGTCTGTTTCGGTCATTTTGGGAACACAAAAAGTAGGTCATTTAACGTATTTGGAAACAATGCAAAACATTAATAGAGAAATCTTGAATCCGGTGTTCTTCATCGTGTTCTTTGGAAGCCTAATTGGATTGGTGATAACTATTTATTTACAGTTCAACAACAAAACTGTATTTGTTTTAGTGTTGGCATCAACAATCATATATCTAATTGGCACTTTTGGAGTTACAGCATTTGGAAATGTCCCCTTAAACAATGAACTAGAAGCATTAAATATTACCAAACTTAACTTAATAGAGCTAAAGGATTTTAGAACCTATTATGAAAGTGCTTGGAATCATTTCCATGGTATAAGAACCGTTTCAAGCATGGTTTCATTCATTCTATTACTTACATCATTATTTATTCAAAAAACATTTTAAAACAATTCATTATGAAAACAAACATTTTAGTTATCGGAGGAACAGGGAAAACTGGTCGCCGCGTAGTCGAGCAATTACAAAACAATGGAATTGAGCCAAGAATTGGTTCAAGAAATTCATCACCAAGCTTTGATTGGGACAATAAAGATACTTGGGTAGATGCCTTAAACGGCATCGAAAAAATGTATGTTACTTTTTA
The DNA here is from genome assembly GCF_057219435.1 of Algibacter sp. YIN40. Taxonomy (NCBI): domain Bacteria; kingdom Pseudomonadati; phylum Bacteroidota; class Flavobacteriia; order Flavobacteriales; family Flavobacteriaceae; genus Algibacter; species Algibacter sp. YIN40. Next base: position 335,484 of record NZ_JBXVVC010000001.1, read on the forward strand.
TCCTGACCTTGCGGTTCCTGGAGCTAAAGAAGCCATAGAGAGTTTAACTTATTTAGCTATAGAATTAGGGGTAAAAAAAATGGTTTTACTTTCTGGAAAAGGTGAAACTGAAGCTGAAGCCTGCGAAAAAATTGTTATGGATTCAAGCATAAATTACACAATTGTTCGAGCCTCATGGTTTAACCAAAATTGGAGCGAAAGTTTCTTTTTAGACCCTATTCTTTCTGGAGAAGTGGCATTACCAATGTCTGATGTTTTAATACCATTTGTAGATGTAAATGATATTGCAGAAGTAGCAGCAACTGTATTATTAGATGATACTTATAATGGTAAAATTATTGAGGTAACTGGTCCAGAATTAATCACGTTTAAAGATATTGTGAATATCATTTCAAGGACTAGTAAAAGAAATTTGAATTTTTATGATATCACACTAGAGCAGTATACAGATGGCATGAAACAAATGCAAATACCTAATGATGTAGTGTGGTTAATTGAGTATTTATTTAGTCATGTTTTAACCAATCCAAAAAATCAACTGGTAGTTAATGATATTGAACGAGTTTTAGGCAGAAAAGCAAAACCATTTATGGAATATGCTAAAGAAACAGCTAAAACTGGTATTTGGAATCAGGTAAGCGTTACATAACTATTGCCAACAACGTGTATAGCGAATGAGTCGCAATTATGGCTTCCAGTGAGTAGCGCCTCGCTTCACCATACACAGTGGGTAAACGAACAAAAATCCCTACAACTCATAACGAATTCTAAAAGTAACAAAACGTGGTTGTATAAACGTTTCTGAGTTTAGTACAGAAATATTATTCGCACTGTTTCTCGCCCTAGAATCTATATCTAAAAGGTTAGTTGCTTTTATTTCGTATTCCCATTTAGCATCTCTGTTTTTTCTATACGCAAGCGACGCATCCCAAGTTTCGAAGGTCTGTTCTGGTTGCGAACCACCATCTTGATTGGTGTAGGTATACTCTGTTTTAAAAGTTAACGATTTCCAGATGTAGGCATCAAAATCTATAGACGGTGCCTTAGTAACAAACTTTGTAGAGCTTGTACCTTGGTTATTATCTGAAACACTATAACGATATCTTAGTCTAACATTTGGTGCTTCTCTAAAATTGGTGCGCAATTCTGGTCTGTAACTTTGCGTAAAGCGTTCATTTAAAGACTGACGTCCTTGTACAAACTGATTAATCTTACTGTAATTAAAGTTAGCCGAGAGGCCTGCTCTTAGTTTACCAAAAGTACGTTGCACACGCCCGTTTGCTGAGACACTTTCGTCTGCAAAATCGGAATTAAAAAAAGTGCCTGTACGAATTACATTTTCAAAATCTGTTAAGCTTCGTATTTGATCTATATTCTTATTGTAAGATACACGCGCAAATACATTTGTATAGTTAAACAAATTAAAACTACTATAAAACAAACTCACATTATGTGACAAGGCATTTTGTAATTCAGGCTCTCCAAATTGAATACTATTAAAGTTGTTAAATACTAATCCCTCTGCTAAACGTGTAACATCGGTAAATTGATTTTGCATGTTATATCGAAGGGTTAAACTTTCGCTCTTTTTAAATTGAAGGCGCGTTTCAAAATCTGGTAAAAACCTAAAGAAATTGTCTTTATATGTTTCTCCAAACTGGCTGTTTTTATTTGAGTAAGCATGAACAGAAAACCCAGGAGTAAAAGTAAATATACCTGCTTTTAAGGTATAATGAAGCCCTAAATAAATATCGCTAAAGTTATAATCTGTATCGTTAGTGGCACGTCCATCATTAAAGTTTGGTGTTGGATTGAATTGCGAACCGTTTTCTAAAAACTGAAACATATTTGAATTAAATTCTTGGCTGCTTAAAATAGTACCAAGCGTAAAATTGATATTACTTTTGGCATTTAGAATATTATAATAATCAAGTTTCGCATCCAACTGGTTTGACTTTATCAATCTGTTCTGTCCTAAATCGTAATTATTTAAAGATGTATTAAAGCCAATAGCGTCTGCTGTATTATCAAAAGCATCTTCATTATCGGGGTTGTTTACTAATAGTGCATTATAGAACGGATCTTCGTTTTTTATAAGATGCTGTGCTTCAAAAGCAAAAATATTATTTTCGTCAAGGGTATAGTAATAATTTAAATTCTGATTAATACTAAACGGGGTAACCTCATCTAACTGATTGGTATTACCAACAACCGAAGAAAACAAATTTTGAGTTTGCACATCTTTTGAAAACCGACCAAGCACATCATAATCCATCTGGTTATTTAAATTAGGCTTATAGGCCGTACTTAACTTTAATAACCCTTGATTTGATCGTTCCTTGCTACTTTGCTCTGTTGCCTCATCTGGAATTCCTAAATCGGCGTCAGTGTATTGCACAAAACTTATTTCTTTGGATAGTATGCGACTGCTATTATAAATTGCAAATCCGCTGATGTCTAAAGCCTTGTTTGGAGAATAACTAAAATTGGAAGCTGCGAGTTTATTCTCTATTTCTAAAGCATTATTTTGATTGGCTAGGAAATTAAGACCATTATCGCCTAAATTTATAGCTGTTCCGCTACTTCTGCTAGGTGCTCTAAAACCACCACCAAAGCCTCGAATGTCGCGACGCGATAGAGCTAATTCGCCTATATTATTTAAATCACCTATAAAATTTAGACTAAATTTAGGGCTATAATAAAATAGTTTAGGTTGTGCCAGATACAATTCACTATCAGGCGAAGCGCCTCCTCCAGCAGTTATATTACCAAACCAAAAGTTTTCTTTTCCTTCTTTAAGCTTAATGTTTAAGGCGATATTATCTTGGTTATTAGTTACTCCACTTAACTGACTAACTTCGGAGTAATTCCTTAACACCTGTACTTTATCTACGGCATTAGACGGAATATTTTTAGTTGCTAATTTGGTGTCACCATCAAAAAAATCTTTCCCATTTACCATGAGCTTATTAACCACTTTACCTTCTACTTCTACCTGTCCATCATCATTTATTTCTATTCCTGGTAGTTTTTCTAAAACATCTTCAAGTTTGCGTTCTGTACCATTTTTGAAAGAATCAGCATTGTAAATTAAGGTATCACCTTTTACGGTTACTGGCATTTCATAAGTAAGTTCGATAGCATCTAATACATTATCTGTAGTCATTGAAATGTCTTTTGTCAAATCTACTTCTTGAGTAGAAATTGTTTCAGAATAGGTTTTCATGCCTATATAACTCACTTGCAAACTATAAGTGCTATTTTTAGCTAAAGCCAATTTATACTTACCGGCATCGTTTGTAATTCCATAAGACTCTAGAGCCTTTGTTTCTTGATTAATGGCAATTACATTGGCTAATTCAAGAGGCGCTCCAATACTGTCTTTAACGACACCTTGTAGCTTTACTTGAGACATAGATATATTAGCGACGCAAAGTAGCGCTACAAAAATTAGTTTTTTCATGATTTTGGTTAATCGATTTTTTTGATTGATAAAAAGTTCAAATTATCCTCTTCGGCGACCGCCTCTTCTACCTCTATTCTCTCTAAACTCCTTCATTTTTTTGGTAATAATTTCTTTGTATTCTTTTTTTGTAACAGCATTACCTTTTTCTAAGATTTTTATTTTTGTTTTTTCTTCCGGGTTCATAACCACCTTATTACATAATATGACTGTATTTCCAACATTCACTTCTAGAATAAGTCCAGGAAGTCCCCAATAATCTCCAGGCCCTTGGCTAACCGGAATCATTGGTGTATACCATACAACAATTTCTTCCATTTTAACAACCTCTTCTTTTGGTATTTCTAGAGCGTTTTTAGTGGTTTTAGTTTCTGAAGAATCAGGTTTCTTTTCAAGTTGATTTCTAACTTCTTCCCACGAAAAGTTCCACCAAGAAACATCAAAAGTCGATCGTTCACAGGTAGCTTTAAAGCAAGTATATTGTCCTATTTGTTTTGTTTCACTTCCCATCTTCCAATTCAGAGACTGTAAACTATCCTTTACCAAAAACTTCTTTCCATAAAATTCTTGCTCTTGTAAAAAAGTATTATTCTTTATGTTCTTATATTGAATACCTGGCATAAAATTCTTTCCCCATGAGTCTGTAGCTCCAGAAATAGCATCCAGTTTTTCATCTTCCTTGTACATCGATTCTTCTCTGTTAAACGTTAGAATATAGGTCTTCTCCAACCTGTTTTGAAGACGTGCAGCTATTTGTTTTTTTTGCTCTTCACTCATTTTTGCTCCAAAACGCCCCAACTCCATTGGTGTTTTTGAAAAGTAATATGCTTTTCCTTGAAAATCTTGAGCTTGAATTGAAACTGTAACAAATAAGAATAACCAGCTAATCGAAATTTTTTTGATGTATACTTTCATTTTGAGTATCTAAATAATTTTGTTTAACAAATATAGTAATTTATTAAACAATATTTTTTTGTGTTTAAAAAACATCCTTTAGACACCAATACTAGGCTTTAGTTTAACGGGCTTTTGTTAATTATTAGTTAAAAATTATCCACCAATACGGATCATAACGCGCTCACCATCTTCGTGACCGCCTCTTCTTGATTGGAATTGTTCCATCATTTCCTTAGATTTTTTATCGCTAATCTCGTCAAACTCTTTTTGCGTAACTTCTTTACCCTTTTTAGGCTCGACAATAGAAATTTCTTCTTTTGGATTAAGTACAATTTTTGAGCAAACAAGCGTTAAATCGCCATCATTAACCTCCAAAATTAATCCTGGCAATCCAAAATAATTTCCTGGACCATTGTTTACAGGTATTTGAGGCGTATACCAAACCGTTGTTGTTCTAGGCTTAGTTTCTTTTGTTAATTCACCTTTTTCATTTATGGTTTGTGTAGTATACTCATCTTTAAACTCAGCCTTAAAACACGTGTAATCACCAATAAATTTCGTTTCATTTAAAAGCTCCCATTTTCTGTTTTCTAGACTATCTTTTATTAAAAACACCTTTCCAAATATTTCATTTTTATTAGTGTATCTATCCTCTTTTATGTTCTTATACATAATGTCTGAACCTTGGGAAACCTTTATTTGAATCCCAGATTGAATAGGATTTGGCGCATCCAACTTTTCTTCCTGTTTGTAAATAGATTCATTTTTGTTAAAGGTAAGCGTGTATTCTTGTTGAAACTGTTTTCGCAATTGTGCTTGAATTTGTTCCTGCATTTCGGAGTTCATGTTCTCATCATCCATTTTTAAATCCACCTTGCGATGCGACTTATAGGTAGCGATACCTTGAAAATCTTGAGCAGTTAAACTCGTTATGGTAAATAAGATAAACACGTAGACATAATTAAACTTCATAACTGTATTCGTTTTTTGATTAATGAGCTACAAATATGAAAAGTAAATTAAATTATTATAGTTAATGAGTGTTAACGTGTGTTAACCAATTCGTTTTATAGCTATTTAACATTTACTTTTGAACTAATGAACGACAAGAAATATACCTGGCTTTTATATCTTATAGTAACTACCATAGTTTTAACTATTGCGGTTCAAGCTTATTGGAATTATAAAAACTATTTGCTGAATAAACAATATTTCACTAATCAGGTTCAGGTTAGTTTAGACAATGCTCTCGACACCTATTATGCAGATCTTGCAGAATCTAATGAAATGACTATTATTGAATCGGATAGTATTTATATTAATAAAGAACCGCATACGATTAATCCCGATTCTATCCTAAAAAATATAGAACTTGAATATAAAAACATCCATGATAATGGCATTTCTGGCTTCACCGAATTAAACGATTCCAATAGTGGTTTTACCTTCAAGAAAGGCCAAGAGCATATCTCAAAAATAAAAGTTGTTAGAGGTAAAAAAGCGTCTGATAGTATTAAGCTTTTAAAAGGTATCACGTCCATTTTTATTTCCATAAAAAATGATAGTTTAGATTTCTCCAAATTAAATCCTTTAGTAGATAAAGAGCTAAAAAGAAAACAACTAGACATTCCTTTTGCATTAAAACATTTTAAAGATGATAGCCTTTTTAATTCAATTAATGTACAAAAAGTAGATTCCAGCTATTTAAAAGCAGAATCAAAATCTACATTCTTAAAATATAATGAAACACTAATAATTGCATACCCAAATGCAACAAGTATTATTTTAAAACAGGGGTTAGTGAGCATTCTAATTTCGACATTACTTGTATTTGCAATTGTAGGATGCTTACTCTATTTACTTAAGATTATCCAGAAACAGAAGCAACTTGCCGAAGTAAAAAATGATTTGATTAGTAACATTACCCATGAATTTAAAACGCCTATTGCTACTATTGGAGTCGCTTTAGAGAGCATTAAAAACTTTAATGTTATTGATAATAAAGAAAAAACTAAGTCCTATTTAGATATGTCTAGCAATCAACTGTCAAAACTAAATGTGATGGTTGAAAAACTTTTAGAAACAGCCACTTTAGATAGTGATAATTTAGAATTAAAGAGAGAGGCATATGCTATTAATGAAATACTAGAGGCCATTGTTGCAAAACATAAAATACAATGCGAAAACAAAACCATAAATTTTTTAGGTTCGTCTGAAAATGTAGTTGCCAATGTAGACTCTTTTCATTTTGAAAATGCTATTAATAATATTTTAGATAATGCAATTAAATATGGTGGGGATCTTATTAATATAGAATTATCGCAAGGTGCAAAAGATTTTTATGTTTCAATTTCGGATAACGGAAACACTATTAAAAAAGCTAATACGGATAAAATTTTTGAAAAGTTTTATCGGATTCCAAAAGGAAATACACATGATGTAAAAGGTTTTGGAATTGGTTTATATTACACCAAAAAGATAATTGAAAAACATAATGGCACAATTAATCTCGATTTGAGTAAAAATTTAACAACGTTTAAAATAACGCTCCCAAATGACTAAGCTAACTAAGATACTTTTAGCTGAAGACGAACCAGCATTAGGACAAATAATTAAGGAAAGTCTTGAAACACGAAACTTTAGTGTTATACTTTGCGCCAACGGCGATATTGCTTTATCGAAATATCAAACTGAAAAACCAGAACTATTAGTTCTAGATGTTATGATGCCAAAAAAAGATGGCTTTACGTTGGCAAAGGAAATTCGTGAAACAGATGATTCCATTCCAATCATCTTTCTTACTGCCAAATCACAAACTCAGGATGTAGTTGAAGGATTTACTATTGGTGGCAACGATTATTTGAAAAAACCTTTTAGTATGGAAGAGTTAATTGTTAGAATTAATAATTTACTTCATAGAACAAGGGAACAAAAACAAGTTGACACCATTAATTTTAGCAAGTATACTTTTAATTTCCCTAAACAAACCCTTCAATATAAAAATGAGGCCATAGTGCAACTCACGCATAGAGAAGCGCATTTATTGTTTCATCTTATAAAAAATAAAAATCAAGTTTTAGATCGCTCTTTAATTCTTAATAAGCTTTGGGGTAACGACGATTTTTTTAATGCACGAAGTATGGATGTTTTTATTACCAAACTCAGAAAAAAGTTAAAACAAGATAAAGAAATTGAAATTATTAACGTTCGTGGTTTTGGCTATAAACTAATTTGTTGAAAGTGGTTTGATTTTTGTACTTTTCAAGCTACGATGAAATATATTCAATACATTATTTTCTTCCTCTCAGTTACAATAGTCGCTCAAGAATCTATTGTAACTACTTTGATTAAAAAAACAGACCTCAATGTTGAATCTCTTATTGCAATTGATAATTTTGGAACAACTTATTACGAAAACAATAATGTATTTTATAAAAAAGATGCTAGTAAGACCATTACCTACAACAATCTACAATTAGGTGAATTATTATCAGCAAATGCCTTTAACCCCTTAAAAATTAATTTATTCTACAGAGATTTTAATTCAATAATTATACTCGATAATCGCTTAGCAGAAATATTTAAAATTGATTTTAACGCTATCCAACCATACAAAAACGTATCTCACATTACTACGGGTTACGATAACACTCTTTGGATCTTTAATATAGATAATCAACAATTAGAACTTTATGATTATAAGAGTAATACAACGCGCGCTCAAAGCTTACCTATTCAAAGTGAAGTACTAGATTTAAAAAGCAATTACAACTATTGCTGGGTGCTTACTAAAGATTCTATTTATAAATATAATTACTTTGGAAGTCTGGTTTCAAAAATTAAGAATGATGGTTACACAGCTATTACCGAAAACAATGGATACGTTTTTTTGAAGAAGGAAAACATCCTTTTTAGACTGCAAAAAGAATCAAAAAACATGATGCCAATTAATATATCAAATTTGTTGATAAATCAGTTTTTTGTAACCAATGAAACCTTGTATATTTACGATTCCAAAACTCTCTTTGAGTACCAAATAAAAATCAATTAAAAACTATGCACATTGCTATTGCCGGAAATATTGGCGCTGGAAAAACAACGCTCACTAAATTACTTGCAAAACACTATAAATGGGAAGCACAACTTGAAGATGTTGTAGACAATCCGTACTTAGACGATTTTTACAATCAAATGGAACGTTGGAGTTTTAATCTGCAAGTATATTTCTTAAATAGCAGATTTCGGCAAGTGTTACAAATCCGTGAGAGTGGAAAAGACATTATTCAAGACAGGACCATTTATGAAGATGCCCATATTTTTGCCCCTAATTTACATGCTATGGGTTTAATGACAAATCGTGATTTCGAAAACTACCGATCACTTTTCGATTTAATGGAATCTTTAGTTAAAGGACCAGATGTTTTAATTTATCTGCGAAGCTCTATTCCTAATTTGGTATCTCAAATTCATAAACGTGGTCGTGATTACGAAAATTCTATAAGCATCGATTACCTTAGTCGATTAAACGAACGTTATGAAGCTTGGATTCATGGTTATGACAAAGGCAAACTTCTAATTATTGATGTTGACAAACTTGATTTTGTTGATAATCCAGAAGATTTAGGCAACATTATAAATACCATTGATGCCGAAATCAATGGGTTGTTTTAAAGCATTTAATACTTTTTTAGATTTTAAAAAATCAATAAACTTACCAGTTTAACACCATTTACAACATTTAACATTTCTTTAATAGGGGTTATTATTATTTAACGACTCATTAGTACATATCACAATATCTTTATTTATACTTTTGTTTAATAAATTTATGTGTGGTTATTAAGACGTTATTGGGAGTACTAAAAAAATCTTCCATAAATAATTCAACCTATGAAAAATATCATTCTTGTTCTTGTACTTATTTCATTTTCTATCGGAAATTCACAAATTTTGGATCCCGTTAAATGGCTAACTTCTGTTGAAAAAGTTTCAGATACCAAGTTTAATTTAATAACTAAAGCTTCGATAGAAACTGGTTGGCATTTATATTCGCAAAATGTGCCAGACGATGGACCAATTCCAACAACCTTTACTTATAATTATGAAGAAGATACCATTAAAATTATTGGAAACACATCTGAAGAAGAAGGACATACTGTGGATGATCCTGTTTTTAATATGAAAATTAAGTTTTTTGAAAATAGTGCTGTTTTTGTACAAACCATAGAAATTTCAGGAAATGTAAATACCGTAAATGGGACTGTGGAATTCATGGTTTGTGATGATACTAGATGCTTACCGCCTACCGAAATTGATTTAGTTTTTAATATCCCCAATGAATCGAAAGACAATAGATTTAACTCCGATGAAAACACCTTTAGCTTAAACGAAAATACAGATGGGATTTTAAAGCCCGTTACTTGGAATTATAAGTTCAATAAAACTTCCTATGAAGAATACGAATTAATATTTACTGCAGATATAGACGAAAACTGGGCTATTTATTCACAACATTTAAGCATTGAAGGACCAAACACAATCTTTGATTTTGAGGAAAACGCAAACATCGAATTAATCGGTAAAACTATTGAAAACGACAAAAACAAAGTAACTAAAAAAGAACCATTATTTGATAATGTTGAGCTTAGTAAGTTTTATAAACAAGCTGTTTTTACTCAGAAAATTAAAATTAAAAAACCTAACACCTCTATTAAAGGAAGTATCTCGTATGTTACCTGCGATGACGAACAATGTGTATTTCCTCCTAGTGAATCCTTTCAATTTGTTTTTAGCGAACAAGGCTTAAAAATACTTACCGAAGGCATAAACAAAGACTCATCCATTGACAATAGTGATGTTAACCTGTCCTTGTATGGTATGTCACCTGAGGAATTGCAAAAATCAAGTGTTAGCTGTGAAAGTCAAGCAAGTAATAATGTGGCAGATATAAAAGAAGGAGGAAAATCGTTATGGAGTATTTTTGCTTTAGGATTTTTAGGAGGTTTATTAGCCTTACTTACACCATGTGTATTTCCTATGATTCCTTTAACAGTATCATTTTTTACAAAAAAAAATGGACAAAGCAAAGGTTCTGGAATATCCAAAGCACTTTTATATGGTTTCTTCATATTTGCAGTATACGTCATATTAAGTGTTCCTTTTCATTTGTTAGACTCTGTAAACCCAGATATTCTGAATGAAATATCAACCAACGTTTGGCTGAATATTATATTCTTTGTCATTTTTGTGTTTTTTGCTTTTTCATTCTTTGGTTATTATGAGTTAACTCTACCATCTAGTTGGACCAATAAAACAACACAAGGAGAACATGCTGGCGGTCTTATTGGTATCTTTTTTATGGCATTAACTCTTGCTATTGTATCTTTTTCATGCACTGGCCCTATTCTTGGATCCTTACTTGCAGGTTCTTTAACAGCCGATGGAGGCGCATGGCAACTTACAGCGGGCATGGCTGGATTTGGTGTTTCTTTAGGGCTCCCTTTTGCACTATTTGCAATGTTCCCTAACATGATGAATGCCTTACCAAAATCAGGAGGTTGGCTAAATACAACAAAAGTTATTTTAGGCTTTTTAGAGTTAGCATTAGCATTTAAGTTTTTGTCCAATGCCGATCTAGTAGACCATTGGGGGATATTAAAAATTGAGCCATTCTTAATACTTTGGGTTATTATTTTTGGTAGTTTAGCACTGTATTTATTTGGAAAAATAAAATTTCCGCACGATTCACCAATAAAAAAATTATCCTTTTCAAGAATTGCTGGAGGTATTCTAGTTGCATCCTTTACAATATATTTAGTGTCTGGTTTTAGAGTGAATAAAGAGAGGAATACATTTACTTCGTTATCTTTACTAAGTGGTTTAGCGCCACCTGTAGGATATAGTTTCATATATCCACAGGATTGCCCTAATAATTTAGAATGCTTTAAAGACTTAAAAACAGGTATAGCCTACGCAACAAAAGTAAATAAGCCCATCATGTTAGATTTTACAGGTTATGCCTGTGTAAATTGCAGAAAAATGGAAGAACACGTATGGTCCATTAAAAAAATAGACAATTATTTAAGAGACGATTATGTGTTAATTTCACTATATGTAGATGATAAAAAAGATTTACCAATCGAGCAGCAGGTAAAAGTAAATCGCGTTAATGGTGGCACAAGAGAACTTGAAAGTTATGGACATAAATGGGCTAATTTCCAAACGCAGTTTTTTAAAACCAACTCCCAGCCTTACTATGTTTTATTGAGTCCCGACGGAAAAGAAGTTTTAAACACGCCTGTTGCTTATACACCAGATGAGGATGAATATGAAGAATTCCTAAAATGTGGTTTAGAGGTTTTTAACAACCAAAAGTAGTGACATTATTAAAATGAAATCTGAATAATTATGCTTAGTTCAACAACAAAGAAAAAATCTAGTTTAGAGCAATATTTTGAAGCATTCAGAAATAATATTGTCGGGAATAATGAATATTTCGAATCTCCTTACGGAAGGAAAAAAATTATTTATGCCGATTGGACTGCTAGCGGAAGACTATATAAACCTATAGAAGAAAAATTACTTAACGAAATAGGGCCATTTGTAGCCAACACACATACCGAAACTTCTATTACAGGATCGGCAATGACACATGCTTATCATGAAGCTAGAAACATTATAAAAAAGCATGTTAATGCTTCAAAAGATGATATTCTCATAACTGTTGGAACAGGAATGACGGGAGCCATCAATAAATTTCAACGTATTTTAGGATTAAAGGTTAATGAAAATTTAAAAGACCATACAGAAATTCCAGAAGAAAAAAGACCCATTATTTTTGTGTCTCACATGGAACATCATTCTAATCAAACTTCTTGGTTAGAAACTATTGCAAGAGTAGAGGTAATTCCTTCAAATAAAGACGGCTTACCATGTCTTATAAAACTAGAAGAGTTAATAGAAAAAAATAAAGAGTGTCCCATAAAAATAGCTGCTTTAACAGGCTGTTCTAATGTTACTGGTATTAGAACCAATTACCATGACATTGCTAAGGTCATGCACAAAAACAACGGTTTATGCTTTGTTGATTTTGCATGTTCAGCACCTTATGTAAATATTGATATGCATCCAGAAACTGAAGAAGAATATTTGGATGCCATTACCTTCTCTCCTCACAAATTTTTAGGAGGTCCAGGTTCATCAGGAGTATTAATCTTTAATAAAAAATTATATAAAAACCTTGTGCCAGACAACCCAGGAGGAGGTACGGTAAGCTATACAAATCCTTGGGGAAATCATGATTATATTGATGACATTGAAACTCGTGAAGATGGAGGTACACCTGGGTTTTTACAGGCCATCAAAATTGCACTTTCAATTCAACTTAAAGAGCAAATGGGTGTTCAAAATATTTTAGACCGTGAACACGAATTAATCGACATTGTTTTTAACAGCCTTTCTGAAATTGATAATTTACAAATATTAGCCCCTAAGCACAAAGATAGATTGGGTGTGTTTTCGTTTTATATAGATGATGCGCATTATAATTTAATCGTTAAACTTTTAAACGATCGCTTTGGTGTACAAACACGTGGTGGCTGCTCTTGTGCTGGAACTTATGGGCATTATTTATTAAATGTAGATGAGCCAACATCAAAGGCTATAGAACAAAAAATACTAGAAGGCTGCTTAATTGAACGACCAGGCTGGATACGCATGTCTATTCATCCAACAATTACCAATACCGAAATGAAATTTATATGTGATGCTATAAAATCTGTTGCAGAAAACTATAAATTATGGGGAGAAGATTATGAATATGATGCTATTAAAAACGAGTTTATTCATAAAGGTAATAAGTCTATTGAAAAAGAAATAACTAAAGACTGGTTTAAACTTTAAAACTCTTCTCTTGTAATTAACTCATAATTATTCCGTCCAAAAGTTGTAGATTGAGTAACTAACTAAAGCCAACTTCATGTCGACCAATAAAATTGAGATTGCAAAACTTTCGGAATTAAAAGAGAAACAACCCGCTTACGCTTTAGTAAAAAACACCGACTTAGTAATTATTAAACATGAACAAGGGATTTCTGTTTTGTACGGAAGATGTCATCACCGCGGTGCTCTTTTATCAGATGGCCATATTGATGGTCATAATTTAATTTGTGGCGTTCATGGCTGGGATTACCGATATGATACTGGAATTAGCGAATATAATAACGATGAGCAGCTTCACAAATTTCAAGAGTATATAGAAGGAGATTCTTTATTAGTAGACGAAAACGAAATTAAAAATTTCGAACACAATCATCCACAACCTTTTAATCGTGAGGATTATTTAGGAACATACGCAGACACACATCCAGAAGACACCGAGCCTTATACAGGGTACATAAAAGAACTCGCTAAAAACGGATTAAAAAACATTGGTCATCACGGATTTTCAGCATCCATGGGAGTAGATAGAAACACGCTACCCAAATGGAATGATATTCAATTTTTACCAGCACAATTAGCAACACGTCCTTTATTGGATGATGAGTCTGTTGCAACCAAAGTGGTTATTGGTCCAAACGCAAAAAAGCCACTGGAATTAGATATGCCACTTTTTGTGAGTGATATGAGTTTTGGAGCACTATCTCGTGAAGCTAAAATCGCTTTAAGCAAAGGAGCCGAAATGGCTGGAACAGGAATTTGTTCTGGTGAAGGCGGTATGTTACCAGAAGAACAAGCAAGTAACTCAAGATATTTTTATGAATTAGCATCAGCGCAATTTGGATTTTCTTGGGATAAATTAGATAATGTACAAGCCTTTCATTTTAAAGGTGGTCAAGGTGCGAAAACAGGAACTGGTGGTCATTTACCAGGAAATAAAGTAAGCAAAGAAATAGCAGAAGTAAGAGGTTTAAAAGAAGGCGAAACTGCTATCTCGCCAGCAGCAAATCCAAATTTTCATTCAGCTGAAGATTTTAAGGTTTTTGCCGATAAGGTACGTGAACGCACGGGAGGCATTCCTATTGGATTTAAAATTGCAGCAAGTCATATAGAAAAAGACATTCAATTTGCACTCGATGTAGGTGTAGATTATATTATTCTAGATGGTCGAGGTGGTGGAACTGGTTCTGCACCAACCATTTTAAGAGACCATATTAATGTACCAACTATTCCTGCTTTAGCTAGAGCAAGAGCCTATATGGATAAAGTAGATGCAACTGATATCACATTAGTAATTACAGGAGGCTTACGTGTTGCCGAAGACTTTGCAAAAGCCATGATGCTTGGTGCAGATGCTATTGCCGTTTCAAACTCAGCTTTACAAGCTATAGGTTGTTTAGGCATGCGCGCTTGTGGAACTAATAACTGTCCAGTTGGTATTGCTACCCAAAAAGAATCTTTAAGAAGTAGATTAATTATCAATCAATCTGCTAAACAGCTTTATAATTATTTCTCAGCAACCAACAATCTAATTAAAGTTGTGGCAAGAGCTTGTGGTTATGACGATATTACCAAATTTAGTCATGGTGACTTGTCGACGTTCGATTTAGATATACACAAATTAACAGGCATTAATTACGCTGGACTCAGCTCTTAATTCATCAAAAGAACAAACTTTTTACTTAACAACAAACCGACTTGTATATCTATCGGTTTTTAAAATGTATACGCCGTTTGAAAAGGCACTTATATCAATACTAGTTTTATTTAATTCAACCGTAGTTTTATATATTAATTTACCAAAAATATCAAATATTTTAAGTAATCCTATTTTATCGATATTTGTTGAAATAAATAATTCGTCACTACTGGGTATAGGATAAATTTTAATTTTTTTTTCAAATTTAATATTCTCATTGACTGATAAGGAATTTAAAGCATCAAAGCCAATAGTTTGGCCAACATCAGCTAAATTGTAAGGACCAACTATACCATTGGCTCCAAATTCTTCTGCTCCCGCGTCAAAATCCAAGGCTCTATTACCGTAAAGAATATCTTTTGTTAAAAACGAATAGCTTCCTATACCAGCGTCAATAGCTGGACTGCCAGAGGCAAGTCTATAAAAATCACTTCCGCTAGTTAATAATCCAGAAGCTACTGTTTGGTTTGAATTTACTCCGTTAGTTAAATCCCAACTTCCATTTTGAGTTATATTTCCTTGATAAATTGAAGACCCTCCTGTTGGCGCTGTAAGCTCTTGAAGTGCCGAATCACTAGAATTCAGCATGATATTATTAGCAATAATTAGGTTTTCTGGTGCAAGGGTTGCACCGCTTAAACTAGTTCCAATTCTAATAGCTAAATCACAGTCAACAAGCGTATTATTTACAATCTGTACATTTTTAACTTGAAAATATTGATTTAATTCAGAATCTTGTATGCCATTCATAACATTTATACCTCCTGTTGCACTAGAACCAGCTCCTCCAGGTTTTCTATGATTAACGCCTTCAATATAGTTGTTGTATATTTTATGGTCTTCACCAATTACCCTAATACCTCCTGAAAAATCATTGTTTTCTGCAAAAAAGTAATTATTATATACCTCGGTACCATTGCCATGTCTTAAAGTTAAGGTGCCTTGATAGTCCCTAAAAGTGTTATTATAATATTTATTACTACCACATTTGTTTGAGATAATTTCTACTTCACCAGACCAGTTATTAAAAAAATTATCATAAACTTCGGTAAAAGAATCAGACATAGATGTAGTACTTACACCAATTCTTATCGCATCTTGATCGTTTAATCCATTTACATTATTATCAACAGGCACTCTATCTGCGAAATAATTGTGATGAATTTTAGAATAATCGGGCGTTGAATTATTATGATTATCATTAATAATACTACCTACGCCATTTTTTCCTAAAAAAGAGCAATAACTCACCTCATTGTATTCACCATAAATAATAATCCATTTAAATATATCCTCCTCTTGACTTACAGTACCGTTATACGAATCTATTTTTATATTCCTAACATGACAGTTTACACAATCATTATTACTAGAATCTCTAAACTCGATAATAGGTTCTATTCTATTACTACCTGAAATAAGTCCGGACGGATTTTGAAAAATAATGCCTTCAAAAATAACATAAGAACCTCCTATACTAATGTTACATCGTCCTTCAAAAAAAACATTTCCAGGGTTTTGAGCTCTTATAATACAAGGCTGAAGTTCTGTTGCATTTACATTAATAGATATTTGAATATCTGTCCAAGTACCATCAGTTAACTCAATAGTAGTTCCTGCAACTGCATTTGAAACAGCATTTTGAAGTTCCGTATTATTACTAACAACTTGCGAATTAGCATTAATAATAAATAACAACACTAATAAATAAAAATAATTTTTCATAGCTTCTTGCACTTTTGGAAAACCAAATTGGTTAACCAATTTTCAAATATAAGAAGTTTTATTTACAAATAACTGTAGTTTGGTTAATATTGAATTATATAAAACCATGTTGTTTTGCGTGCTGCAAGGCAAAATCGCTACTCTTAACCAAAAGAACTGGTGTTGCTTTATAATCTTTATATAATCTGGATACGCGAAGCATTTTCTTTTTATGATTTACACTTCTAAGATAAATAGCCAGAATTCTACCTGGAAAAGTTTCAGCAACATCCATATAAATATCGGCATCGTACTCACCACTATCACCTATTAAAATGAATTTAAGCTTAGGGTAGGTTTTTAAAATATTGATGATTTCAATATGTTTTTGAGGACGATCACCAGATTTTTTTTTGAATATATCCTTAAAACTTCGAAGTAATATGGGCCCTTTTGGAAAGGTATTCTGTTTTAAAAAGAACTCGAGATAACGATATAAATTCCACGGACTATGACTCACATAAAAAATAGGATTAGCGTTTTCTCCAGATCCGCCTCGATGTAATTTATGATAAAACTCTGCTGCACCTTCTAATGGGATTCGGCTTGCTGCACTTTTAAAAATACTATTGAGTAATACTTTCCATTTTAGCATTGAAACGACACCAGTATGAATAATGGTATCATCAATATCGCTAATCACACCAAAATTTGCTTGATCTGATGGTATCAATAGTTCTCCAGGAAACTGATTGGAATTTTGAATATTGCGTTTAATAGTAACATCATCATATGCCACCTCAAAATGGAGCCAACCTTCGGAATTGGTTAAAAGGTTTAAGTCATTAACTTTTTCGTCTATTTTAAAGTAACCATGCCCGTCAGTTGTCGTTTTTAATGTTTTTCCATTTGGTAAGGTAACATTAATAGTAGTGTGCTTGATTTCATCAGTCTCAAAACGCTTCCATGAATTTATAAATAATCCCAACAACCCTTTTTGCTCCAAATTAACACTTTCATCTTCAATAGCTCTTCCTCTTAAATATAAATGATTTGAAGTTCCATATGTTTGAAAAACAATTATTTGAAGTGCATCTTTTTTAAACATTAAGGTTATTATATTTGATTTAAAAATACAAAAAAACCACGTTTAAAAAACGTGGTTTTATATTTAAAAAGTTTTCTCTTGGTTAGTTTAGAACCTCTTCTTCAATAACCTTTTAAACTTTTATGTTTACATCTTTTACTTCTTCATTTAAAGCTTCTAAACTAGCCTTTACTTCTTCCTCTGTACCTTGAATAGTTTTGTAGCTAGTTGATGCTTCTCCATTTTCAGTTGT
The DNA here is from genome assembly GCF_057219435.1 of Algibacter sp. YIN40. Lineage (NCBI taxonomy): Bacteria > Pseudomonadati > Bacteroidota > Flavobacteriia > Flavobacteriales > Flavobacteriaceae > Algibacter > Algibacter sp. YIN40. The sequence continues at coordinate 353,524 of NZ_JBXVVC010000001.1, forward strand.
AACAGTAGTAACTACAGCTTTAACGGTTCCATCTTCATTATTATTCATTTCCACTTTTACTTCTTTTGAAACTTCAACCTGCTCTTTAATATCATTTTCAGAAAGATAAGCAGTAACTGCATCCGAAGACAATGCTATACTAGGCGCTATAACTAATGCCACTACAGACATTAATTTAAGTAATATATTTAACGAAGGCCCAGAAGTATCTTTAAATGGATCTCCAACAGTATCACCTACAACAGCTGCTTTATGAGCTTCTGTTCCTTTTCTACCTTCTTCCTCAATTGTTTTCTTTGCGTTATCCCAAGCACCACCGGCGTTTGATTGGAAAATAGCCATAAGAACACCACAAGTAGTTACACCTGCTAGTAAACCTCCTAACATTTCTGCACCACCTAAAAAACCAACAGCAACAGGAACGGCAATAGCTAATAACCCTGGTAAAACCATTTCTCTAATAGATGCTTTTGTAGAAATATCTATACATTTACTATAATCGGCAACACCATCGGCATCATCAAATATTTTTCTATCAGCATCAGATGCTTTAGACATATCTGAATCATACTTGCGCATAACTTCTAACGCAGCCTTTAATTTCGGAATGTCTCTAAATTGACGTCTAACTTCTTCAATCATTGCCATTGCGGCACGACCAACAGCATTCATAGACAACGCTGAGAATACAAATGGCAACATACCACCAACTAGCAATCCTGCCATAATTTTAGGCTGAGATACATCAATAGCAGTCACATTAGCTGTCTTCATAAAAGCAGCAAATAATGCTAAGGCTGTTAAGGCTGCAGAAGCAATGGCAAATCCTTTACCAACTGCTGCAGTTGTATTACCAACGGCATCTAATTTATCTGTACGTTCACGAACCTCACTTGGTAATTCTGCCATTTCAGCAATACCCCCTGCATTATCACATATAGGACCATAAGCATCAACTGCTAATTGGATACCTGTGTTTGCTAACATTCCAACTGCTGCAATAGCAATACCATATAAACCAGCAAAATGATGTGAAATCATAATAGCTGCAGCAATTAAAAGAATAGGAATCATTGTTGACATCATACCAACACCTAAACCAGCAATAATATTTGTGGCAGCCCCAGTCTCAGATTGTTTAACAATAGACATTACAGGTTTTTTACCTGTAGCTGTATAATACTCTGTTATTTTACCAACACCTAAACCTGCAACTAAACCTGCAATTGTTGCCCAAAATACACCCATAGCTCCGAAAGGCAACCCTTCAACAGATTCAGGAATTAAAGCATGTATAATAAAATAAGATGCCACAACCATTAAACCTGCAGAACCAAATTCGCCAATATTTAAAGCTGTTTGTGGATTTCCACCATCTTTTACTTTTACAAAGAATGTTCCTAATATCGACATGATGATACCTACAGCTCCAAGAACTAGAGGTAAATATACTGCTCCTAAACCACTAAAATCTGGTGTTAGAATAAAAGCACCTAATACCATTGTTCCTATAATAGAACCTACATACGATTCGAATAAATCGGCTCCCATACCAGCAACGTCTCCAACATTATCTCCAACATTATCAGCAATAGTCGCAGGGTTTAACGGATGATCTTCTGGAATACCAGCCTCAACTTTACCCACAAGATCGGCACCAACATCGGCAGCTTTAGTATAAATTCCTCCACCTACACGCGCAAATAAGGCTATAGATGAAGCTCCTAATGAAAACCCAGAAAGGACATTTAATACCATTCCTAAATTTTCACCTCCAGGCCACATACCTTGATATACAATAAATAACCCACTCAATCCTAAAATCCCTAAACCTACAACACCTAGGCCCATTACAGCACCACCAGCAAATGCCACTTCTAATGCACGTCCTAAAGATGTTCTTGCAGCTTCAGTAGTTCTAACATTTGCTTTTGTTGCTACTTTCATACCAATAAATCCTGCTAAGGCAGAACAAATAGCTCCAATAATAAATGATACGGCAACCATACCACTTGATCCTACTTCCGTTTCGCCTTTAAAATATAATAAGACAGCTACTGCAGCCACAAATATTGCTAAAACCTTGTACTCAGCTTTTAAGAATGCCATGGCACCGTCTGCTATATTCTTAGCAATACGAGACATTTTTTCATTACCAACGTCTTGTTTTGAAACCCATCCGCTTTTTAGAAAAACGAAAATCAAAGCTACAACACCAAAAAGCGGTAAAAATTTTACTATTAATTCCATATTAGTTAGTTTAAGTTAATTAATTTTCAACGTCGCCAAAAATAGGAAAATCTATGTGATAAAAAAAGCCACCTTATATTAAAGATGGCTCATTTTTATGTCGTTTTATTAAGAATCTATCAATTAAATAGTAAAAGTACGTTTTTTCTTGTGCTCACTTTCATCATAACGTTGTACACATTGGTGATAAATCTTTACAGCTTCTTCTGCATTTCCCCAACCACCTGTATCTACTTTTTTCTTTTCTAAATCTTTATATACTTGGAAAAAGTGTTCTATTTCTTTTAATCTATGAGGGTTTAAATCTGCGATATCAAACTTCTGATTCCAAACAGGGTCTGAAACAGGAATACAAATAATTTTCTCATCTGGTCCTTTTTCATCAGTCATATGAAAAACCCCAATTGGTCTTACCTCCATAACAACCATAGGATATGTTGGCTCTGTGCCTAAAACTAAAACATCCAATGGATCTTGGTCTAATGCTAATGTTTCAGGAATAAATCCATAATCTCCTGGGTACATCATTGATGAAAACAACATACGGTCAAAGCGAATTTTGTGTAATGTAAAATCGTATTCGTATTTATTTCTACTTCCTTTTGGTATTTCAATTAACACATCAAATGTTAAATCTTTTTTCTTAGTCATAATTTCAATTCTATTTTGGGGTGCAAAGGTACTGAACACTTTAACCTTTTACAACAAATAAGGAATCCCTTATAATCTTTTTACATAACCTTAATTGTTAGTTAAAGAATAATCTACGAAATATGATATTCACAAAATTTAACATAAATATTTATTACCTTGGAATCTTTATTTTGAATCTGACTAACTCACATCTTTATGAAATATTATATTACTTTTTTTTGTGCTTTGTTTATACTACCATTAGTGGCTCAAAATCAACCATGGCAAGGAAGATTTGAACCCATAGACAACCTCATGGCTTCGCCAAACAGTTATCGAACAGCGAGTGGCGCACCTGGGAAAGCGTATTGGCAACAACGTGCCGATTACAAGATTAGGGTCGTATTAGATGAGAAAAACAATACTATTTCTGGTGAGGAAACCATTACCTATTACAATAATTCTCCAGATGACCTTAGCTATTTATGGATTCAGTTAGAGCAGAATGTCAACAAAAAAGGGAATGAAGACTTTGGCAGCATAAACAACAATTTAAAAGATGGCATGAATGCACGCCAGATGCAATTTTTGACGCGAGCTATTGATTTTCCGGCAGGTTACACCATAAAACATATTAAAGACACAAATGGGGAGCCAATTAGATCTTTAGTGAATAACACCATGATGAAAGTATTATTGGAAGAACCTTTAAAATCTGGCACATCCATGAGTTTCTCTATTGCTTGGTCTTACCCAATTACAGATCGTAGCATGTATTTACTTTCTAGAGAAGGTTACGAGTATTTTCCTGAAGATGATAATACCGTTTACTTGATTGCGCATTGGTTTCCAAGAATGGCTGTTTATAATGATACTGAAGGTTGGCAGAATCAGCAATTTCAAAAACTAGGAGAATTTGCGTTAGAATTTGGTGATTACGAAGTTGAAATAACTGTTCCCGAGGATCATGTTGTAGCTTCAACAGGCAAATTACTTAATGCTGAAAAAGTACTTAGCAAAACACAACGTGATCGAATGGAAAAAGCGAAAAAATCGTTTGACAAACCAGTCATGATAATTACGAAAGAAGAAGCTGAAGCGAATGAAAAAACAAAATCATCTAAACAAAAAACGTGGAAGTATACTGCAACTAACGTTAGAGATTTTGCATTTGCATCATCTAGAAAATTTATGTGGGATGCTCAAACTGTAAAATTGCCTACAAATACTGTGATGGCAATGTCATATTATCCAAAAGAAGGACTTCCAGTTTGGCAAGAAGAATCTACAAAATCTATAATGCATGCATTAGAAGTATATTCTGAAGCGACTTTCGATTACCCTTACCCTGTAGCTATTTCTGTTAACACATCTAATATAGGAATGGAATTTCCTATGATTAGCTTTAATGGTGGGCGTCCAAAAAATGGTAAAATAAGCGATAAGGCAAAACAAGGCATGATAGGCACAATAATCCATGAAGTTGGACACAACTGGTTCCCTATGATTGTTAGTTCAGACGAGCGTAAATGGATGTGGATGGACGAAGGTTTAAATACTTTTTTACATCAAAGAACCGTAAGAGAGCGATACCCTGATTTCAATCACGTTACGCCTAAAACCATTACGCCTTTTATGAGTGGTGATAAAAATATATTACGCCCAATAATGACGACATCAGATAATGAGTTATTGTCTCAATTTGGAGCAAATTTTTATATGAAACCAACTGTGGGACTTCAAATGCTAAGAAATTCTATAATAGGAAAGGAATTATTTGATGCCGCATTTAAAGAGTACGCCAACCGTTGGAAATACAAACATCCAAATCCATCAGATTTATTTAGAACCTTAGAAGATGCAACCGCTACCGATTTAGATTGGTTTTACAGAGGCTGGTTTTTTACAACCGATCATGTGGATATGGAATTGAGTAATGTAAAATGGTTTAAAGTCTATGAAGAAAACCTAAATATTGAAGACCAAAAAAGAAGTCGACAAGTTAAAATTGAAGGTGATAGCAACAGTGAAAATCCAAAAGATTTCTCTAATGGTCCAGAAATCATTACTATGAATACGACTCCAGATAATGCTTATGGCGGATTTTTATCAAGACTTGATGAAGCTGAAGTTAAAAAGCAATTATCTGGGAAAAACCTTTACGAGATAACAATTAAAAATAAAGGCGGTTTAGTAATGCCTGTAACGATTGAATGGGTTTTTAGCGATGGCACTTCTGAAATTGATAAGCTCCCTGCTCAAGTCTGGCGTAGAAATGAATACGAAATAAAACAAGTTTTTGTTAAAGAAAAAGAAGTAAGAACGGTTAATCTTGATCCTAACTTTGAGTTTGCCGATACCGACACTAAAAATAACAGCTTCCCGAAAGTGGAAACACCATCTGAGTTTGATGAGTTTAAAAATAAGCAAGGGAGTAATTGATACGTTTATAATTCATATAGTTAAGTTAGGCACAAGTTGACATCAACCAATTTAAATAATCATGAAGAATCTTACTATTCATAAATTCAAGCCAATCGGTATTTTTCTTTCAATTACATTAGTACTAAGTGCAATTTATTATTTTCTTATAATTTATTCTGGCACTCTTGGTAGTGGCTGGGGACAATTTACAATGGGACTGATGTGGTGTCCTGGTATTTCTGCTTTGATTACTGTAAAGCTACTAAAAAGAAATATTTCTGATCTAGGATGGAAATGGGGCAAAACAAAGTATCAAATATGGAGTTACTTAATTCCTCTTATATATGCACTAATTGCTTATCTGGGTATTTGGGTGTTTGGATTGGGTGGCTTCTTTGACAAAGAATTTGTTGTTAGGTTAACCAACTCTTTTGGCTTTGGGGAAATAGGAAGTGGTTTTATAATAGCATTCTACTTCATTTTATTCGGAATTTTCGGAACAATCCGTGGTGCTGCAAGTGCTTTAGGAGAAGAAATTGGGTGGCGTGGATTTTTGGTTCCAGAACTATACAAAACAAAAGGATTTACAAAAACTTCAATGATTTCTGGTTTTATATGGGGGATTTGGCATTTGCCAATTTTGCTCTTTGCTGATTATAATAGCGGCACACCTTCTTGGTATGCAATGTCTTGTTTTATGGTATTAATTATTAGCATGAGTTTTATTTATACATGGTTTCGTATAAAGTCTGGAAGTTTATGGACGGCAGTTATACTTCACGCCAGTCATAATTTGTTTATTCAAAGGATTTTCTCCCCTCTAACTGAAGATACAGGAAAAACTGCTTATTATATAGATGAATTTGGAATTGTATTACCAATTATAGGAATTGGTTTTGCTATTTATTATTGGAGTAAACGAAAAGAATTAAACCCAGTAACTAACACCATATAAAATTAATTGCTCATAAAACACAATTTACGAAATTCCTCATAGCCCTTCTATCTGTGATTTATTTGCTAAATTTATTCCTTAAACTACGCAACTATTTTTATGCAACAATGTTGACTGTAATATGAATATAACCAAAAAAAGTAATGTAGATAAAGATAAGTTATGCATTGATGAATTGACAAATCGGTTCTTTGATTTATTCAATAATACAGATGGTAAAACTCCAAAAGTTAAAGACATAAAAAGCATTTTCATAGAACAAGGAATGATTATCAGTAATACCACAGGAAAACCTATGGTTTATGGATTAAAAGATTTTATTGAACCAAGACAGAAAATGTTGAGTGATGGAACATTAAAAGATTTTAGCGAAAATGAAGTGTCTCATAAAACTGAAGTTTTCGAAAATATAGCACATCGATTTTGTTTTTATGAAAAGTCTGGAAAACTTAATGGTAACCCTTTTAAATCTGAAGGAATGAAAACTCTTCAATTTGTAAAAATTAATGGTGAGTGGAAAATGACTAGTGTTGCTTGGAGTGATAAAGAATAAATATTACAGACAACAACCAGTATAATTAATTGCGTGATCTGTGTGTTCTCAGAAAATCCCAGTGAATTTCTCTCTAGTTTGCTTTCTTTTATTTAACTTGGTTCTTGCCAGCGTAACTAATTAATCAAAATATGAATTCTAATAAAAAAACTGGAAGGCTTGTAGGTCTATTATTCCTAATCATTTTTGCAGCTGGAATTACTATCTACCAATTTTTACAAGGTCCAATACTTTTTTCAGATAATTTTATAACTACTACTTCTGCAAACTCAAATGAAATCATATTTTCGACCTTACTTTTATTTTTAAGTGGTATAACATCTGTTGTTATAGCCACAATTTTATTGCCCATTTTTAAAAAACATAGCACTCCTTTGGCTTTTTTATATTTAGCATTTAGTATACTAGGTTTTATAGCCATATCTATTGACAATATTAGTGTTCTATCTATATTAGAATTAAGTATAGAATATACCAAAAATGGAACTGGTAATTCTGATATATTAAATACCTTAGGCAGAGTTTATTATAAAAAACATTGGTGGACACATTACTTGAGTCTTCTCATTTCTTGCTTACCAGTTTTTATTTTATACTATACATTATACGTGACTAAATTAATTCCAAAAATCATTTCAGTTTTTGGAATAGTAGCTGTAATGCTTATGTTTATTGAAATATTATTTTCGATTTTTGGAAATAGCATTAGTATGAATATGCTTCTTCCAATAGGGCTCATTCAAGTAATTCTTCCTCTTTGGTTAATCTTTAAAGGATTGGGTTCTAAGTTTTTAGAAACTGAAATGAAATAACGGAATTTAGATAGAAAAAACACATCATTAAGACGTATAAAATTAATTGCTGGTGCAAGGTTACTTGCGAAAATCTTTACGAATTTCTATTCGGTTTGTATTTGCTAATTTAGTATACAACAATGCTAAACAAAACATCTAAAAATAAAACCCAAAACTGCCAGTTACGCCAAATTTTCTAGCCTCTGGATACAGGAAATCATCTTTATAGTTTCCTCTAAAATTAAAGTCTATTCTAAAAACCTTAAAAATATTACCAATCCCAAAGCTATATTCGTAATAAGGTTGGGATGATGGCGCAACTAAAGGAATCGTGTTTGGATTGCTTGTAGAACTCAGTAATCTATTTTCTTCTGAAAGTTCTCCCCAAACACCTCGAATACTTATAATTTCTCTTAGGTTAAATTTTCGTAAAAATGGAATTCTTGAAAAGAAACGTCCGTTAAAATTATGCTCTAAATGCACTGAGGTATAAGTATCAGATACAAACTCATAAAAATCTAACTGAGAAAAAGTATTATAAATTGAAAAATAGGTTTGGTTTCCAGGGATAACACTTAATAAACCTAATGGTACTTCTCCAAAAGTTTTGCCAGCTTCCACTGTAGTTGTTAATCTACCAAAACCTCCTACCTGCCAAGGTTGTATATATGAAAACTGTACTTTGGTATAGTCGAAATCGCTGTCAAACATGCTTTTATCGCCACGACTTACTTGCGCAAATAAACGCGCAAAATCATCATTAGCTATTTTGCGCTCAACACCAAACCCTGTCATTTTTCTTTTTGGGAAATATGAGAGTGATAACGATGTTTCAAATTGTTTAATTTCTGATTGAATCCCATTCGCAGTATTGTAATCTAAGCTAAATGTTGGCGATGCAGATTCTAAGGTTCTATAATTAGCTCCCAATCTAAAAATAAGATTACGCCAAGGCTCAGCTTCAACAGCAAAACTTGTTAAATTTATGGATGTAAGTTTGTCGTTAGCACCTGTACCCACCACCGAAGACGATGCTAAACTTCGACCTAAAACATCGGTACTGGTTGTTAAACTAGCTCCTATTTGTTCTACATCGCGTCTGTTTCCACCAGAAATAATTATACGCCGCTTTTTATCAAGCAACCACTTTCCAGAAATACCATATTTGAATTTATCATCTCTAAATCCGTAGGCCAAAAAACCTTCTAAACGCCACAAATCATTTCTTCCAAAATAAGTGCGACCACCTGCGCGTAAACGCAAACCTTCTACTTCGTTAAAACCGAAAGTTGAAAATATAGGGCCATAATCTAAAGGCAAAGAGTTGAATTCAATATAACCCGATGCCAAAATACTGCCCAAATTATAAAGACGTTTAAACTTTTTAACCGTTTTTAAAGTGTCTAACATTTTATAAACACCTTTTTCATCTTTATTTAAAGCTTCGAGCCTATTTTCTGTCCAAAAAGTTTCATCTCTATCATATACATCCTTATCGTAATTATAAACTTCGGTTTCGTAGAATTTCTTGTCCTTTTCAATATCGAATTTATAATTATCGTAAAGTGTTGTACGTTTTCCATAGACGCCACGTGATTTTTCCTTTTTACTAAATGCAAAATCGGACATCATATAATCACGTTTCACTAGAAACAAAGAATCATTTAATACCTCAAATTCTTGTTCAATATAAATCTCCTTAACCCAATTGATATTAGCACTCTTAGATGCTTGAAGGTTTATTTCCTTAATAGCATAAGTAGAGTCTGCAACCCAAAAATCGCCTTTAAATGTCAATTCATTTTTTCGTCTTGGGTAATAAATAACATTATAACACCATTTATTATCTATAAAAGCGCTATCACTTAAAACATAATTATAAGTACTTATTCCGGTTTTAGATAACGGGCTAACAAAACTCTTATCAAAAAACTTTAGGTAGTTATCATAAACGTTAAAATCGGAATACAAATCGTCTACAAAGTCTATAATCACTTGATTATCGCTAAACCCAGAGTTCTTATTTCCTTTAAGTTCGTTTTTTTCCTTGTTTATAATGTTGTCTCCATAAACTTTTGAAACCGCTTCGTTAATAAACATTGGCAGGTATGTTTTTCCAGTAACGCGAGATGTATCAACCTCATCGAAAACAAACTCCATACCTCTAAAAAGTTTACTTTTTATTAGACCACTATCTATTGTATTAAGGTCGAATTCGACTTTTTCATATTTATCGTATTCGTATTGATTGAATTGCTTCAAACCATTACTTCGCTTATTATCCCAAATTTTTCGTAGTAAATCTATTGCTGGGTTATTCTTTTTAGATTGCTTTCCAGAAACAATAACCACTTGATTTAATTGTGATGCCTCTTCGTTAAGGGTAAATTTTAAATTATAAGTTACTTTTTTATCTAAAGGAATGTCTAAGGTTTCATAACCTATAAAAGAAACTGTTAAAGCATCCCAAGTTTCATCAGATTCTAAATAAAATCGACCATCTTCATTGGTGATAGTACCTTCCGTAGACCCTTTAAATATGATATTAGCAAAAGAAATGGGTTCATTAAACGCATCAAACACGTGGCCACTAACTTTAGTTTGAGCCATTCCGGAAAACATTCCGATAAAAAATAGGGTGATAAGTAATCGTAAGTTCATATTATAAAAAAAACTTCATCAACAATCATGCTAATGAAGTTTATATAACGTAAATTATATTAATTTATTTGTACAAAACCTTTTTTACTGCTTTTATCACATCTTCATGGTTTGGAAGCCACTCAGCAAGTAAAACAGGGGAATATGGCGCAGGTGTATCTGCTGTATTTATTTTTACAATTGGCGCATCTAAATAATCGAATGCTTCAGACTGCACTAAATAAGTGATTTCTGTTGCAACATTTCCAAAAGGCCATGCTTCTTCCAAAACAACCAATCGGTTTGTTTTTTTAACAGATTCAACAATAACTTTTCTATCCATTGGACGAACGGTACGTAAATCTATAATCTCGCAAGAAATGCCTTCTTTCTCAAGTATATCTGACGCTTTATAAGCTTCCTTAATTATTTTTCCAAAAGATACTATAGTAACATCTGTTCCTTCACGCTTAATATCTGCAACACCTAATGGCACGATGTATTCGCCTTCTGGCACTTCTCCTTTATCACCATACATTTGTTCACTCTCCATAAAAATAACTGGATCGTCATCACGAATAGCAGCTTTTAATAGTCCTTTAGCATCATAAGGATTAGAAGGCACAACCACCTTTAATCCTGGCGTATTAGCAAACCAATTTTCGAAAGCTTGTGAGTGAGTAGCTCCTAATTGACCTGCAGAAGCTGTAGGCCCTCGAAATACAATGGGGCACTTAAATTGACCACCCGACATCTGTCTAATCTTTGCTGCGTTATTTATAATTTGATCTATTCCAACTAACGAGAAGTTAAAAGTCATATATTCAACTATTGGTCTGTTACCAGTCATTGTAGACCCTATTGCAATACCTGCAAAACCTAGCTCTGCAATAGGCGTGTCGATTACACGTTTAGCACCAAACTCATCTAACATACCTTTCGAAGCTTTGTAAGCTCCGTTATATTCAGCAACTTCTTCACCCATTAAATATACGCTTTCGTCTTTACGCATTTCTTCGCTCATTGCTTCACAAATCGCCTCTCTAAATTGAATTGTCTTCATTTAATGTATTTTAAATCGAGTTGCAAAAATAACAATAAATGCTTTATATTCTTTAAAAGAATTATGCAAATTTACTATGCGTGCATAGTAAATATTCAAAATAAAATATTTAACTTCGTCCTCTGCAAAAATTACAATAATTAAAATCGATTATAATGAAAATTTTAGTGTGTATTAGCCATGTGCCAGACACGACTTCGAAGATTAATTTCACAGAAGACAACACAAAATTTGACACTAATGGCGTACAGTTTGTTATTAATCCGAATGACGAATTTGGACTTACACGAGCTATGTGGTTCAAAGAAAAACAAGGCGCCGAGGTTACGGTTGTAAATGTTGGAACTGCTGAAACAGAGCCTACACTTCGCAAAGCTTTAGCGATTGGTGCTGATGCTGCAATTCGTATAAACACCGTTGCGACTGATGGTTTTTCGGTTGCAAAACAATTGGCAAATGTTGTAAAGGATGGTTCTTACGATTTGGTTATTGCTGGTCGTGAGTCCATAGACTATAATGGTGGTATGGTTCCAGGTATGGTGGCCGGAATAATTGATGCCAATTTTGTAAACAACTGCATTAATCTTGAAGTTGAAGGAAACAATGCCACTGCTACAAGAGAAATAGATGGTGGAAAAGAAACCGTTTCCACTTCACTCCCTCTAGTAATTGGAGGTCAAAAAGGTTTAGTTGAAGAAAGTGATTTACGAATTCCAAACATGCGAGGTATTATGATGGCTCGTAAGAAACCTTTAACCGTTTTAGAACCAATAGATGCGACTGCTGAAACATCTTCGGTATCATTTGAAAAGCCTACACCGAAAGGAGCTGTAAAACTGGTGTCTCCAGATAATTTAGATGAATTAGTACACTTACTTCATAACGAAGCTAAGGTGATTTAGCTTGCTAAAGTATTCCGAACTTGTTTCGGAATCTTTTTAAAAACAGCAAAAAGATTAATAAGATCCTGAATCAAGTTCAGGATGACAAAATCAAAAATTTATGTCCGTTTTAGTATATACAGAATCAGAACAAGGAACTTTTAAAAAAACAGCATTCGAAGTAGCGTCTTATGCCAAAGCTGTTGCAGACCAAATGGGATCAACCGTTACAGCTATTACTATCAATGATAGTAATTACAACGAATTGGGTAACTATGGTGTAGATAAGGTATTAAACGTTAACAATGACAGCTTAAAAAGTTTTAATGCTAAAGGCTATGCTGATGTTATTAAGCAAGCAGCAGATAAAGAAAACGCCAAAGTTATTATTGTAAGCTCTAGTGCAGACAGTAAATATCTTGCACCACTTTTAGCTGTTGGCTTAAATGCTGGTTATGCTTCCAACGTTGTTGAAGCGCCATCAAGTATTACGCCTTTAACCGTTAAACGTAGCGCCTTTACAAATAAGGCTTTTGAAGTATCTCAAATAAACACAGATATTAAAATTATTGGTCTTTCAAATAATTCCTTTGGATTAGTAGAATCTAATGGTAATGCTTCCGCGGAAGAATTTTCACCTACTATTTCAAATGCTGGAGTTACAATTGAATCTGTAGATAAAGCTACAAACAAAGTAAGTATTGCTGATGCCGATATTGTAGTTTCAGCAGGTCGTGGCTTAAAAGGTCCTGAAAATTGGGGCATGATTGAAGAGCTTGCCGACATTTTAGGTGCTGCAACAGCTTGTTCAAAGCCAGTTTCAGATTTAGGCTGGAGACCTCATAGCGAACATGTTGGGCAAACAGGAAAACCAGTGGCCTCTAACTTGTACATTGCTATCGGAATTTCGGGTGCTATTCAGCATTTGGCTGGAATTAACGCATCTAAAGTAAAAGTAGTTATTAATACTGATGCCGAAGCACCTTTCTTTAAAGCTGCAGACTATGGTGTTGTTGGTGATGCCTTTGATGTTGTTCCGGCATTAATAGAAAAATTGAAGACTTTTAAAGCACAACAATAAAATATTTTTTATAAATTGTATACGCGTACAGAACTGCGTAAATTAGCATTTTGTTCTTTAATCTGTCATTGGCAGTTTGGTAAAGTTCTAATTTAAACAGTTCTTTGCTTTTTTATAAATTATGAGTTTAGTAAGATTAAATATAAAGGGAATATCTTATAGCCAAACCCAAAATGGTGCTTACGCCCTTATTTTAAATGAAGTTGATGGAGACAGGAAACTCCCTATTGTTATAGGTGCTTTTGAAGCGCAATCTATAGCTATAGCATTAGAAAAAGAAATTCGCCCACCAAGACCTTTAACTCACGATTTATTTAAAAATTTTGCCGATCGGTTTGACATTGTTGTCAAACAAGTGATTATCCATAAATTAGTCGATGGTGTTTTTTACTCCAGTCTAATTTGTGAGCGTGATAAAATTGAAGAAATTATAGATGCCAGAACGAGCGATGCCATCGCTTTAGCACTTCGTTTTGATGCTCCAATTTTTACATATAAAAACATTCTTGACAAAGCAGGAATCTACCTAAAAGTCAACCCTAGTAAGGATGATGAAGAAAACGAAGATAGTGTTTTGGTAGACGATTTACTTGCCGACGAGATAGAGCTCGATGTGCCTCAAGAAAGCTACAAAGGAAAAAGCTTAGAAGAACTTCACAACCTTTTAGACGAAGCTGTAACTAATGAAGATTATGAGAAAGCAGCTAAAATAAGAGACGAAATCTCAAAACGATAATTTTACATTACACTATGAAACAATTTCTTTTGCCTTTTGTCGCTATTTTTTTATTATCTACTTCAACAATTATAGCGCAAGACACAACAGAAACCATAGTTGTCGATTCACTTCAAACTAGTATTGCAAGTCAAGATTCATTAGAAAATATTTCTATAGATGTACAATCTTTAAATGAATCCATTTTAACAGATATGGCTGAAAAAGTATCTAAACCTGATAACACTTCTACCATTATTCCAAGCCAAGGATTTTCTGTAAACAGTTTGTGGCGCGGTGTTCTAGGTATGATAACATTGGTTTTTATAGCTTTTCTTTTTAGTAGTAATAAAAAAGCCATTAACTGGAGAGTTGTTGGAATGGGTTTGGCTTTTCAATTATTAATAGCGGTAGGTGTTTTAAAAATTGAATTTATTAAAGGAATTTTTGAGTTTGTAGGTAGTCTTTTTGTAAGCGTTCTCGATTTTACTAGAGCAGGAAGTAAGTTCCTTTTTGAAGGCTTGGTCGTGGACATGGATACTTTCGGATTTATTTTTGCTTTTCAAGTATTACCAACTATTATTTTCTTTTCAGCACTAACATCCGTTTTATTTTACTTAGGAATTATTCAGAAAGTAGTGAAAGGGATGGCTTGGTTATTATCAAAAGCTTTAAAAATATCTGGTGCCGAAAGCTTAAGTGTTGCTGGGAATATCTTTTTAGGACAAACTGAAGCACCTCTTTTAATAAAAGCTTATTTAGAAAAAATGAATAAGTCCGAAATGTTGCTCGTCATGATAGGTGGTATGGCAACCGTAGCTGGTGCTGTACTTGCAGCTTACATAGGTTTCCTTGGTGGCGACGATCCGGTTTTACGATTATTTTATGCAAAACACTTATTGGCGGCATCAGTAATGGCGGCACCTGGTGCTATTGTAATTTCTAAAATCCTATATCCACAAACCGAGGATGTTAATACAGATGTAACGGTGTCTCAAGAAAAAATAGGTACAAATTTTTTAGATGCGATAGCCAATGGCACCACCGAAGGATTAAAATTAGCCGTTAATGTAGGTGCTATGCTTCTAGTTTTTGTAGCTTTTATAGCTATGTTCAATGGTATTTTAGGTTGGGTTGGAGATGTGTCTTCTTTAAACGGATGGATAGCTAAGAACACTACTTACGATAATCTTTCTTTAGAACTTCTATTAGGTTATACCTTTGCTCCTCTTATGTGGCTTATTGGTGTGGCTAAAGAAGATATGGCTTTAATGGGACAACTACTTGGAATAAAATTGGCGGCTAGTGAATTTGTGGGTTACATACAATTAGCAGATTTAAAAAACATAACAAACGATATCCATCTTAGCTACGAGAAATCCATTATCATGGCAACATACATGCTTTGTGGATTTGCCAATTTTGCATCTATAGGTATTCAAATAGGTGGTATTGGCTCTTTAGCTCCCGGACAACGTAAAACATTATCTAAATTCGGTATGAAAGCTCTTCTGGGTGGCACAATAGCTTCTTTAATTTCTGCTACTATTGCAGGTATGATAATTGGGTAACAATTCACTTTCTTAGGTTAATAACTTTATAATAACATATTGCAAATCTTATCCTATCTTTTTGGCAGATTTTCATATTTTTAGCTCCATCAAAAAATGAATTAGAAGACCTAGTAAATGAAACAATACCACGATTTAGTAAAACACGTTTTAGAAAACGGGAACGAAAAAGGAGATAGAACAGGAACAGGAACAAAAAGTGTTTTTGGGCATCAAATGCGATTCGATTTAAGCGAAGGATTTCCCATGGTTACTACAAAAAAACTGCATTTAAAATCTATAGTTTACGAATTACTTTGGTTTTTAAAAGGCGACACAAACACTAAATACCTTACCGAAAATGGTGTACGCATATGGAATGAATGGGCTGATGAAAATGGTGATCTAGGGCCAGTTTATGGACACCAATGGCGCAACTGGAATAACGATGAGATAGATCAGATTAAAGAGGTGATACAGACTTTAAAAAGCAATCCTAATAGTCGTAGAATGTTGGTTTCTGCTTGGAACCCTTCAGTACTCCCAGATACTTCAATATCTTTTGGAGAAAATGTAGCTAATGGTAAAGCAGCTTTACCTCCATGTCATGCGTTCTTCCAATTTTATGTGGCAGATGGCAAACTTTCTTGTCAGCTTTATCAAAGAAGTGCCGACATCTTTTTAGGCGTTCCTTTCAATATTGCTTCTTATGCCTTATTTACTATGATGATGGCTCAGGTTTGTGGTTATGAAGCAGGCGAATTTATACACACCTTTGGTGATGCACATATTTACAGCAATCATTACGAGCAACTAGAATTACAATTATCGAGAGATATTCGACCGTTACCAAAAATGATTTTAAATCCTGAAATAAAGGATATTTTCGATTTCGATTTTGAGGATTTTACATTGGTTGACTATAATCCACATCCACATATTAAGGGTATTGTTGCAGTATAAAAAAAGCACCTTCTAAAAAGAAAGTGCTTTCAATAAATTTTTGATGTGTTTTAACTAAACAGTTACAACGCCGTTATCTGCTCCAGCAAAGTCATTCCAAGCATAAGAATCTGCTTCAGAATCATTTACATAAGCACCGTCTACGACATACTTAAACTCGTAAGAGCTGTCTTTGTCTAAATCGATAGTCCCTTTAAAGGTACCATTCTTTAATTTTTTAAGTGGTGCTTTTTTAGCGTTCCATTCGTTAAAACTTCCTACAACAGCAACTTTTTTAGCATCTTCTGCTTCAATAGAAAAAGTTACTTTACATATAGGTTTACTCTTTAAATACTGTTTTTTAATAGCCATAATAAAATGTGTTGTTTTATGGGACAAATTTATTAAAGAAATAGTTAATAATTAACACTTTAGCTCATTTACACTAAAGAATTATCAATTTATTAATATCTGTTCACATTAATCTAAAGTATATAAAAATTTAAGAATAAAAATGTATAATTATCATCCAAAAAGTATCTTTTTTTACTGATTTTAAGGATTTTTAAACTAAAACGATTTCGCTATTTAGCTCTATATTTTATTATAAATTAGTTAAAAAACTTTAACTTTACATGCATTAAAACGAACCCATGTTTGGAAAAAAGAAACCCATCCCTACTATAGATAAAGACCAATTAGAGCTCATTGAAAATGCTCAAAAACGTATTAAACAAAAGAAACGTTTGTATGTTCATTTTGTGATATTTTTAATTGGCGCCATCTTTTTAATAATAGCAAACACAGTTTTAGGTATTGGCAAAGACTTGAAATTTTTCGAAATAAACTGGTTTGTTTATGCCATTCTTTTGTGGTTATTCTTTTTTTTATACCACGCTTTCAATGTATTTATTACCCATAAATTTATGGGTAAAGCATGGGAGAAACAAGAACTAGATAAATTAGTTGCAAAACAACAAGAACGAATAGACAAACTAAAAGCCGGCTTTTTAAAAGAAGAAAAATTAATCGCTCATAGTGAAGTTTATAATGAATCCATTTCAAAAGTTCAAAATTTAGAATCAAATAATTCTAAATCAGAACTAACCATTATTGTTGCAGCAGCAGAAAACGATGCTATAGGGTTAGGGAACAAACTTATTTGGCATTTAAGTGATGATTTAAAACGTTTTAAATCACTAACAAATAAGCATCATATTATTATGGGGCGTAAAACATTTGAAAGTTTCCCAAAGCCTTTACCTAACAGAACTCATGTAGTTATTACGAGACAAAAAAACTATAAAGTCCCTGAGGGTGTAATAATTGTACATAGTTTAGAAGATGCTATTGATGCTGTTAAAAATGATTCTCAGCCATTTATTATAGGCGGTGGACAAATCTATAAACAAGCAATGGGTCTTGCAGATAAAATAGAACTTACAAGAGTTCATGAAGATTTTGAAGCGGATACATTCTTTCCCAAAATAGATGCATCAGTTTGGACTGAAATAGCCAATGTATTTCATAAAAAAGATGAAAATCATAAGCATGAGTTCTCTTTTGTGACCTATGAAAGAAAGTAGTATATGCGAATACCCCTTCTTATTATAAGTTTTATAACTCTTTTAGGTTGCAATACCAATAAGACAAAAGAAAAAACGTCTTCTATAGTTTTAGAAAGAAGTTTATTCTCAAAATACTTAAAAGATTCTATTAATTACTCAATCTATTTACCTGAAAAATTCGAGAACACTAAAAATCATCGCATCCTTTATCTAATGCATGGTCATGGTGGAAGTAACAAAGACTGGTTTAATGAAAAAGAAGGGAATATTAAGCACATTTTAGATAGTCTTATTAGAACTAAAAATATTAAACCAACAATTGCCGTATCACTTAACGCAGGAAATTCGTGGTACCTTAATAGCATAAAACCAATGGAGCTAATCTATATTAATGAATTTATTCCTTATATAGAAACTGAATATGACGTTTTAGTTAATCGCAAAACAAGAATGGTAGCAGGAAATTCTGCTGGAGGATTTGGCGCATTAAACTTTGGTTTAAAATACCCTGACTTATTTGAATCAGTTATTTTACTTAGTCCAGCCGCTTATTTTCCATCGCCACCCAAAATTTCTTCTTCTAGAGTAATTGATGTTTTCAAATATAACGGTGTTTTTAATGACTCAATTTGGAAATCCAACTCGTATAGAAATTTAATTGACGCTTCTAATGGCATAACAAATTATCCAAAATTTTATACCTCAACAGGTGACGATGATGCCTACGGTATTTCTAATGTAATATTCGAATTAAAATCATTTTTTATTACTAATCAAATAGACAGTGAAGTTTCAGTAATTAAAGGTGGACATGATTGGGCAGTTTGGAATGAATGCTTTACAAATGATTTAGTTCGAATCTTTAACGATTAAATAAATCAATGGTACAAGAAATCCAATTGCGCATTACACTTAAAGAGGAAAAACAACCAAATATATTGGTCATAAAATCCGCAATTAAGTTAGCCATAGACCGAAAACATATTTCAGGCATTAAAGTCTTAAGAAAATCACTTGATGCCAGAAAACCAAAGATTATATTTAATTATAAAGTTTCCGTATTTATTGATGAACCAGTTCCCAATAGTTCTGAATATACCTTTGATTACAAAGATGTTTCAAAGGCCGACCCCATACATATTATTGGTTTTGGTCCTGCTGGTATGTATGCGGCTTTACGCTGTATTGAGCTAGGCTTTAAACCCATAGTTTTAGAGCGTGGTAAAAATGTGCAAGACCGTAGACGCGATTTAAAAGCCATCAATCAAGACCATTTTGTAAACGAAGATTCTAACTATTGCTTTGGCGAAGGTGGTGCGGGAACCTATAGTGACGGAAAATTATATACGCGTAGTTTAAAACGTGGTGATGTCCGTCGTATTTTTGAAAATCTTGTCTTCCATGGTGCCACAGATCAAATTTTAGTTGATTCGCATCCACATATTGGCACTAACAAATTACCAAAAGTGGTTCAGAATATTCGTGAAACGATTCTTAAGTACGGGGGTGAAATTCATTTTGAAACACGCGTAACTGATTTCATAATAAAAGACAATAAAATTCAGGCTATACAGATTCAAAACGAAAAAGAATTGACTACCGAAAAAGTCATTTTAGCAACAGGACATTCAGCAAGAGATATTTTTTACCTGCTTGATAAAAAGCAAATTGCATTAGAAGCAAAATCTTTTGCAATGGGGGTACGAGTTGAGCATCCACAACATATTATCGATTCAATTCAATACCATTGTTCAGGCTCACGTAATGAATTACTCCCAGCGGCTTCTTATGGTTTAGTGGAACAAGTTAAAGACAGAGGGGTTTATTCATTTTGTATGTGTCCGGGTGGTTTTATAGTTCCTGCGGCTACAGCAAATGGCGAAGTAGTTGTGAACGGCATGTCACCTTCAAAACGAAATAATTTATATGCTAATTCAGGAATTGTAGTTGAAATAAATGTCGACACCGACTTACCTAAATATGAAAAATTTGGTTCTTTAAAAGGGTTAGAATATCAAAAAAACTTGGAGCGTTTAGCTTTCACTTCAGGTGGCAGAAGTCAAGTAGCACCGGCACAACGCTTAACAGATTTTGTTGAGGGTAGATTATCTAATAGTTTAAATAACACCTCTTACCAACCTGGTTTAAAATCAGCGCCTTTGCATTCTTTATTACCTAAATTCATTGGTGGTAGATTAAGAAAAGGATTTGAAGCTTTTGGAAGAAAAATGACAGGCTATTATACTGAAGAAGCAAATATTGTTGGTGTTGAATCTAGAACATCATCACCAGTTTCTATCCCAAGAAATAATCAATTACAACATCCACAAATCTCTAACCTCTTTCCCTGTGGTGAAGGTGGTGGTTATGCGGGAGGCATTGTTTCTGCGGCTATGGATGGCGAACGATGCGCAGAAGCAGCTACCAATAACCTATAGTTGCGATTTTATTACTATTTTTGCCACACTTAAAACTAACATTATGAACGCATATATTTTTCCTGGTCAAGGTGCTCAATTCTCAGGAATGGGTTTAGACTTATATGAAAACTCCCCTTTAGCTCAAGAATTATTCGAACAAGCAAATGATATTTTAGGCTTCAATATCACAGATACGATGTTTGAAGGCTCCGCTGAAGACTTAAAAGAAACCAAAGTAACACAGCCCGCAATATTTTTACACTCAGTAATTTTAGCAAAAACGCTAGGGGATAGTTTTAAACCAGACATGGTTGCAGGACACTCACTAGGTGAATTTTCAGCTTTAGTAGCAAACGGCGCTTTAACTTTTGAAGATGGCTTAAAATTAGTTTCTCAGCGTGCTTTAGCAATGCAAAAAGCCTGTGAATTGCAACCAAGTACCATGGCTGCTGTTTTAGGATTAGATGATGATGTCGTTGAAAAAATTTGTGCTATGACAGAGGGTGTAGTAGTTGCTGCTAATTATAACTGCCCAGGTCAACTTGTAATTTCTGGTGAAATTGACGCAATAAACAGAGCTTGCGAAACTTTAAAAGAAGAAGGCGCACGTCGTGCATTAGTTTTACCTGTTGGAGGAGCGTTTCATTCACCTTTAATGGAACCTGCTCGTGAAGAATTAGCTGCTGCTATTGAAAACAACGTCTTTAATACACCCAACTGTCCAATTTATCAAAATGTTACTGCTAATGCTGTTACTGATGAAGCGGCTATAAAAGGCAATCTTATTTCTCAATTAACAGCTCCTGTGCGTTGGACGCAATCTGTGCAACAAATGATTACAGATGGCGCTACATTATTTACAGAAGTTGGACCAGGTAAAGTTTTACAAGGCCTGGTAAAAAAGATTAATAGAGAATCTAAAACAATTTCTGTAACGCTAGAATCTAACAGCTAAATGAAGTTATCAAAACGCACCCTCTACATTTTATTAGTTATTATTTTAACTATTACTGCCGACCAAATTTCAAAAGTAATAGTTCGAGCTAAAGTTATAGCAGGAAGTCAAACAGAAATCATTGGTAGCTACTTATCATTACACAATGTAGAAAACGAAGGTGCCTTCTTAGGTATGGGCAGTGAATTAAATGATACACTTAGAATCATTTTATTACTTGTATTACCTGTTGTTGTTTTAGGTCTCGTTTTACGGTACATTTTAAAAGACAAGAATTTAGACAAATGGTCTTTACTTGCTTTTTCAATGATTATTGGAGGTGGTATAGCTAATGTTTTTGATAGAGTCGTATTCGGTTCCGTTACAGACTTTCTTTATATCAAGTTAACCGATTTATTGAGAACAGGTATTTTCAATATTGCCGATTTAGCTGTAACTACTGGGATGATTATTTTGGTGGTTGTTAGCTTTAAGAAGAAGAAAACAAGTAAGTGATAAATAAGCTTTACTTTGAAAAGTAAGCTTTTTATAAGTTGATTCGGATATTTTAGCTTTTCGATCTCACTTTCTGCTCCCACTTCCAAGCGGAACTCATGGCATCATCTAGGGATAATTCTGTTTTCCAACCTAACTCATCATTTGCTTTATTAGTATCGGCATAAGCAGAAATTACATCACCTTCTCTCCTACCTACAATTTTATAATTTAATTTTTTACCTGATACTTTCTCAAAGGAATTTACGACTTCCAATACGGAGCTCCCCTTTCCTGTCCCAAGGTTGAAGGTTTCATAATTAGATGTATTATTCCCATTTAGTAACCGTCCCAAAGCTATAACGTGGGCTTTAGCTAAATCTACAACATGAATATAATCCCGAACACATGTGCCATCTGGTGTTGGATAATCATCCCCAAAAACAGATAACTCTTTTCGTATACCAACAGCTGTCTGTGTAATAAAGGGCACTAAATTTTGTGGCACGCCTATTGGCAATTCACCTATTTTAACTGATTCGTGCGCTCCAATCGGATTAAAATATCGTAATGCAATTGCATTTATATTAGGAACAACTTTACAGGTATCTCTAATAATTTCTTCTCCAATTTGCTTCGTATTTCCGTAAGGTGACTCTGCCTGTTTTACAGGAGCATTTTCAGTAATTGGTAATTCATCTGCTTGTCCATAAACAGTACATGAAGAACTAAAAATGAATGAAGCATCTGGCAATTTTTTAAGTTCCTTTAGAAGGTAAACCAAAGTTCCAATATTGTTTTCATAATATAACAGTGGCTCCTTAACACTTTCTCCTACTGCTTTACTAGCCGCGAAGTGGATAACTCCTTTTATATCGCTATGCTTTGCAAAAAAGGCTTCAACTTTATCTTTCACTTTTAGATCTAACTTTTCAAAAATTGGTGTTTTACCTGTAATAGATTTAATCCCATCCAAAACATTTTCTGATGAATTAGATAAATTGTCTATAATTACAACCTCATATCCTTTATTTTGTAATTCAACTACCGTGTGCGATCCTATAAACCCTAACCCACCAGTAACTAGTACCTTATCCATTTATAAATTTTTTAATTGTTGAAGTAATAAATTCAATTTGTTTGTTATCTAATTCTGTGTGCATAGGTAATGAAATCACCTCTTTTACTAATTGATTAGTCACTATAAAGTCTGCATCATTATACCTTTCGTTTTGATATGCTTTTTGTTTATGCAATGGTATTGGGTAATAAACTCCGCAAGGAATTCCATTATCATTTAAATGTTTTGCTAAAGCATCTCTATTCACTCCCTTTATTCTTAAAGTATATTGATGAAAGACATGACAATCACAAGTATCACAGATATTACTACAATTACTACTAACTGTTTTAGGTGTGACAATACTATCTATTCCCTCAAAAGCTTTACTATATTTAATTGCGGCAGTTTGCCTAGCCTTATTATAGCTATCTAAAAGTGGCAACTTAGCATCTAGCACTGCCGCCTGAATACTATCCAATCTCGAATTTACACCTACCACATCATGATGGTAACGTTCATACATTCCATGATTAACTATACCTCTAATAGTATGTGCAAGTGCATCATCATTTGTGAAAATTGCACCACCATCACCATAACATCCTAAATTCTTTGATGGAAAAAAAGATGTTGCTCCAACATCGCCAATAGTCCCCGCTTTTACCTTGGTTCCGTTTTTATAAGTGTAATTTGCACCAATAGCTTGAGCATTATCCTCAATTACATATAAATTATGCTTCTTAGCAACCTCCATAATAGCCTCCATATTCGCACATTGACCAAATAAGTGAACAGGAACAATCGCTTTGGTTTTAGGTGTAATTGCTTTTTCTAAGGCTACCATATTTATATTGAAATCATCTTCGTTCACATCTACTAAAACGGGTATCAAATTAAGTAAAGCAATAACTTCAACCGTTGCTGCAAATGTAAAATCTGCTGTTATTACCTCATCTCCTGGTTTTAAACCTAAACCCATCATAGCAACTTGTAAAGCGTCAGTTCCATTAGCACATGGAATAACATGCTTGACACCTAGGTATTGTTCTAAGTTTTTTTGAAATTCATGTACTCTAGGACCGTTTATAAATGCGGTGTTTTCAATAACTTCTTGGATAGAAAGATTAACCTCATCTTTTATATCGGTGTACTGACCTTTAAGATCAACCATTTGAATTTTCTTCATTTTAAAAAAATTAAGATCTTTTTTTGTCAAATTAAAGATCAGATTAAAGAAAAACTCCTAAGAGTTTTGACTTCCAAAATTACAAAAATAGAGTAGGTTATCCATAGAAATCTTTCAAAGAAATGTATTTTAGCATTAAAGAAGAAAACATTGAGTTTCATTTACAATATTGGAATTAAAATATCGGATTTCGCACTAAAATGTGTATCACCTTTTGACAAAAAGATAAAATTTGGCGTAAACGGTCGTTCTGAAACATTTGACGTTCTGCGAAGTAACCTAAACACTAAGAGTAAAACGCTTTGGTTTCATTGTGCTTCTTTAGGCGAATACGAACAGGGGTTACCTGTTTTTAAAGTACTTAGAAATCATTATAACGACCATAAAATTGTGCTCTCCTTTTTTTCTCCTTCTGGTTATGAAATTCGCAAAAATAGTCCTATTGCTGATATTGTCATTTATATTCCATTAGACACCAAAAAAAATGCAAAACAATTCATAGATATTGTTAATCCAGAACTAACTGTATTTGTTAAATACGACATTTGGCCCAATTTTTTAAATGAGATTAAAACCAGTAACTTAAGAGCAATTTTAATCTCCGCTTTGTTCAGGAAAAATCAACCATATTTTAAATTTTACGGAAAAACACTAAGACAAGCGCTGTTTTCTTTTGAACATATTTTCACTCAAAACGAATCTTCAAAACTGCTCCTTGAGTCTATTAATTATAAGAACATCACTGTTTCTGGCGATACTCGATTCGATCGTGTTACAAATCAATTAGAGCAAGACAATACATTAACATTCGTTAAAAATTTTAAAAATAATCAGCTATGTCTTGTTGCGGGCAGTACTTGGCCAGAAGATGAACAGTTATTAATTAATTTAATTAACTCTGAAAAATCAAATAGTATCAAAATAATTATTGCTCCACATAATATTAAACAGAATCAAATAAAAAACTTAAAAGAAAGCCTTTTAGTTGATACGGCATTATACTCTGAAAGAGAAAATATAAACCTTGCTAAAGCACAAGTACTTATAATCGATTCTATTGGAATACTTTCGAAAATTTATAGCTATGCAGACATATCTTACATTGGAGGAGCGATGGGTAATACAGGGTTACATAATACACTTGAAGCTGCTGTATTTGGCATTCCGATTATAATTGGAAAAAATCATATTAAATTCCCTGAAGCACAAACTATGATTAATAATGGCGGTATGTTTTCCGTTTCAAACCAAGAAGAATTTAACGAAATATTAAATAAATTGATAAAAAGTAGTGACTTACGGTTAAAATATGGGTCTAAGAATTCAGAGTACGTAAGAAAAAACAAGGGAGCTGTCATCCAAATACTAGACTACCTGCGTATATAAACTATAAAATCAAGAATTGTTAAAGCTTTCTTAATTTTTTTTAAAAAAAGTCATTAAATTGGCACTTGACTATAAATAATTAACACTAAAAACAAAAAACATGAAAAAATCAATTTTAAGTATGGCATTAGTAATGGCATTAGGTTTATCTTTTACATCTTGTAGAGACACTAAAAAAGCAGATTCTGTAGAAGATGCTGTTGAAAATGCAACAGAAGCTGCAGGTGATGCTATTGAAGAAGCAGCTGAAGCAACTGGCGATGCAGTAGATAGTGCTGTTGATGCTGCTGGAGATGCAGTAGATAGTGCTGTTGATACTGCGGGAGATGCTGTGGATAGCGCTGTTGATGCTGCTGGAGATGCAGTAGATAATGCTGTTGATGCTGCGGGAGATGCTCTTAAAAAAGAAGCTGATAAGATTAAGATTAACAACTAAAAGTTTTGTCTTAATAATAAAAAAGCCACCCATAGAGGTGGTTTTTTTATACTCGAACTTAAAACATAAAAAAAGCCTTTACAAGAAAACTTGTAAAGGCTTGGTACTGAAGACGGGACTTGAACCCGTACGTCCTAATGGACATTGGATTTTAAGTCCAACGTGTCTACCAATTCCACCACTTCAGCATTGGTATGTTTAAAGAAAGTTTCAGAGCGAAAGACGGGATTTGAACCCGCGACCCCCACCTTGGCAAGGTGATGCTCTACCCCTGAGCTACTTTCGCAGTCTTTATAATGAACGTACAATATTGCTATTGCGGATGCAAATTTAAAATATTTCTAGGAATTGCAAAGCCTTTTATTAAAATAAATAAATTTTATTTTAAGCTTGTTTTTTCTTTACCAACATGCGTTTAATTTCATTAAGTTTCATAAGGGCTTCAACAGGTGTAAGTGTATCTATATCAATGTGTAATATCTCTTCTTTAATGTTTTCTAGTAAGGGATCATCTAGATTGAAAAAACTCAATTGCATATCTTCATGCAAAGTCTTTACTTTATCCGTGAGTTCTTCACTGGAATGTGATTTTTCCAATTTCTTTAGTATTTTATTCGCGCGATGTAATACTTGTTGTGGCATACCTGCCATTTTTGCCACATGAATACCAAAACTATGCGCACTGCCACCTTCAACCAGTTTTCTTAAGAATAACACATTGTCTTTTAACTCTTTTACAGACACATTAAAGTTTTTTATACGCCCAAAAGTTTCACTCATTTCATTAAGTTCATGATAATGTGTAGCAAACAGTGTTTTTGGTTTTGCAGGGTGCTCATGTAAATACTCACTAATCGCCCATGCAATAGAAATTCCATCATAGGTACTTGTGCCTCTACCTATTTCGTCCAATAACACTAAACTTCTATCAGAAATATTGTTCAAAATAGAAGCGGTCTCATTCATTTCAACCATAAAAGTTGATTCTCCCATTGAGATATTATCACTAGCTCCTACTCTAGTGAATATCTTATCTACCAAACCAATTCTAGCTTCTTTTGCTGGTACAAAACTTCCTATTTGAGCTAGTAAAACAATTAAAGCCGTTTGACGCAATATAGCCGATTTACCAGACATGTTAGGTCCAGTAATCATAATGACTTGTTGCTCTTTTCTATCCAAAAAAACATCATTAGCAATATACGCTTCTCCAAGAGGTAATTGCTTTTCTATAACGGGATGACGTCCATCTTTAATATCTAAATCGAATGAATCATCAAGATTCGGATAAATGTAATTATTATCTTTTGCCAATTGAGAAAAACCACATAAACAATCTAACTGCCCAATTAAATAAGCATTCTGTTGTATGGGTCTAATATATTGATTTAGCCAACTTACCAATTCAGCAAACAATTGCTGTTCTATAGCTTGAATTCTATCTTCGGCTCCTAAAATTTTAGCCTCGTATTCTTTAAGCTCTTCGGTAATGTAACGTTCAGCATTTACTAGAGTTTGCTTACGTATCCACTCTTCAGGAACTTTATCCTTATGTGTATTTCTCACTTCAATATAATATCCAAACACATTGTTTGATGCTATTTTAAGTGATGTGATACCAGTTCGTTCACTTTCACGCTCTAGCATGCTGTCTAGGTAATCCTTTCCTGATTTAGACAACCCTCTAAGCTCATCCAATTCTGAAGAAAAACCAGAAGCAATACTATTCCCTTTCAACACATTTACGGGAGCTTCTTCGTTAAGTGTTTCTTTTATTTTTTCACGAAGCACATCGCAACTTTGCAATTTGTCTCCAATAATTTTAAGTGATTCATTATCACAATTTGAAGCTATGGATTTTATGGGAACAATAGCTTCTAAAGAATTTTTAAGCTGAATCACCTCGCGTGGACTCACCTTTCCTGTAGCGGTTTTGGAAATTAAACGTTCTAAATCGCCAATGTGCTTGATGTGATTTTGAATTTTTTGAAGCACCGCATATTCTTTGGTTAGAAAATGAACCACTTCATGACGTTGCTTAATTTTTTCAACATTTTTTAGAGGCAATGCCAACCATCGTTTTAACAACCTTCCTCCCATTGGTGAAATGGTCTTATCAATTACGTTTAAAAGCGTAACCGCATTGTTATTAGTAGAATTATATAGTTCTAAATTCCTAATGGTGAACTTATCCATCCATACATAATCATCTTCTGCAATTCTAGAAATAGACGTGATGTGCTGTAATTTATGGTGCTGGGTTTCTCCTAAATAGTGCAAAATAGAACCCGAAGCGATAATGCCTTCATATAAATCTTCAATACCAAAACCTTTTAATGTTTTAGTGTCGAAATGTTTAATTAAAGTTTCATAAGCATAATCGGTTTGGTACACCCAATCTTCTAAATAAAAGGTATGAAAATCGTCGCCAAATGTTTCATTAAAAAGTGTTCTTTTTTGTTTAGACACCAATACCTCGCTAGGACGAAAATTTTGAAGTAGCTTATCAATGTACTCTGCATTTCCTTGAGATGTTAAAAATTCCCCTGTTGAAATATCTAAAAATGAAATTCCAATATATTTTTTATCGAAATACACCGAACATAAAAAGTTATTCGATTTAGATACTAATACCTCATCATTCAACGCAACACCAGGTGTTACCAATTCGGTTACACCACGTTTTACAATAGTTTTGGTTTGCTTTGGGTCTTCTAATTGATCGCAAATTGCAACACGCTCACCTGCTTTTACCAATTTTGGTAAATAGGTGTTTAACGAATGATGCGGAAATCCAGCCAACTCAGTTTCACTTTCGCTACCCGCACCACGTTTAGTTAAAATAATGCCTAAAATTCCAGCAGCTTTTACCGCATCGCTTCCAAAAGTTTCGTAAAAATCGCCCACACGAAACAGCAATAGCGCATCTGGATACTTTGCCTTAATGGCATTGTACTGCTTCATTAACGGGGTTACTTTTTTTGCTTTTTTAGCCAACGTAGAATCGTTTTTTAGTATTACTTTTGACAAAATTGTAGCATGCAATGTACCATTAATTTCATGTTTTTTGAGGTTGATTTTTTAGAAGTTATCTACAATTGGAACGAGATTTCAACAATATTTATCTTGTCATTCAGAATGAAATGAAGAATCTTGACAAAAAGATACTTCGACTGCGCTCAGCATGACACAAGAACTTAAAAAGTGAGAAAACTTAAAAACAGTGAATTAGACAGATTAAGTGTTGAGGGGTTTAAAGACGCTAAAAAAACACCTATTATTATCATTCTTGATAATATTAGAAGTCTGAATAATATTGGCTCAGTATTTAGAACCAGTGATGCTTTTTTAATTGAAAAAATTTATCTCTGTGGTATTACTGCAACGCCACCACATAAAGATATTCATAAAACGGCTTTAGGAAGCACCGATACTATAGATTGGGAGTATATTGAAGACACGCTTGAATTAGTTGAAAAGCTGAAAGCTGAGGGTATGAAAATTTGCTCCATTGAGCAAGCCGAAAATGCCACCATGCTTAACGACTTTATGCCTAAACAGCAAACGACTTACGCATTAATTTTTGGCAACGAAGTAAAAGGTGTTAATCAAGATGTAGTCTCTGCAAGTGATGTGGTTATAGAAATTCCGCAATATGGTACAAAACATTCTTTAAATATTTCGGTAAGTTGTGGGGTTGTGGTTTGGGATGTGTTTTCAAAGTTAGAAGTTAGAAGTTAGAAGTTAGAAGTTAGAAGTTAGAAGTTAGAAGTTAGAATATATAACCTTTCTGTCTTTTCGAGCGCAGTCGAGAAATCTGATAATATATGGCAAAAAAACCAAAAACACCTTGGCCAACTAAAGATGTCATGAATCAGATTTACAAAAGCAATCTTTGGGGTGGAAATGACTTCGATTTTTATTCTGGTGAAGGCTCTCATCATCCAAATATTATTAAGCCTTATTTAGAAGCTGTAATTACATTTTTTAAATCTTTCGATAAGCCATTAACCGTTTGCGATTTGGGTTGTGGTGATTTTAATATTGGGAAACACTTAGTTAAATTCACCAAAAAATATATTGGAGTAGATATAGTTGAAAACCTGATTGAAAGAAATAAAAAAACTTTTAAAGAAGAACGCTTGGCGTTTCATTGTTTAGATATTTCAGAAGAGAAGCTCCCAAATGCCGATTGTGTGTTATTGCGGCAAGTATTACAACATTTATCGAATACTGAAATTAAAAAAATCGTTGAAAAACTATCAACCTACAAATACATCATTCTTACCGAACATATCCCAAATGATAATTTTAAACCTAACACAGACATAATATCGGGACAAGGAAATCGCGCAAAATATAGTAGTGGACTTGACATTTTAAAAGCTCCTTTTAATTTTAAGGTGAAAGAAGTAAATGTTTTGAATGAGCATCATTTAGAAAACAATAAAGGAAGAATTGTGACCATGCTATTCAAAACCATCTAGATTATAAAATTAAAGTTTTAATCTGCAATTTATTATGATTCTTAATGTATGATATTCTAACTTCGCTTATCAATCAATATACCTTATTAAAACCAAACCTTATCTAATCTTTTGCAAGCATTTTCCATAAAGTCAATATTGTTACATGGAGATAGTTAAATTTAAGCAAAATGAAATACACTAATTTAAAGCCTTTATTAATTATAACATTATTATTTTATGCATTTGCAGCAAGTGCTCAAAGTGGTGCTGTTTACTCCTTCTTTTTTAAAGTGAATCCCGAACTTACTGATTTTATAAAGGTTGAGCGTAACAATCGGAATTGGTTTTCTGAATTTTCTATAAGTAAAATATTTCCTGAAGAACTTATAGATTCTATTAAAATTAAAACCGAAGAAGCATTTACAGACAAATTACAAATGCCAGTGAAAATGTGTTTTTATAGAGACAAACGGGGAAGGATTTATGACTCAGGAGGAACTGGTGGACTTGAAGGATTGCCTTCAAACACCTTTAAAGGAGCAAAAGTTGTTTGTCCTAAAAACAACCGATACATTAGATATTACGTACAGATTTCCAATGGAGGTAGTACCTCAGTAACCTTTGGGAATAACAAATCTAAAACTAACACTAAACCAAGTCTTAGAATATTAGCTACAGTTTTCGATGAAAACAAAAATAAGGTTTGGAAAAAAAAGATAGAAATAAATGACTTTGCAAATCTTCGTTCAGTAAAAAGATATTATGGAGGTCTTGATGTTACGAAATCTGAGGTGTTAAGTCATGTAGATATATATGCGATGTACATTATGGGGCTTGAGCAGTTGATGAAAGAATAGAAATAACATTTGCTAACGAGGCATAACCGCAATTACGACTATTTCGACTTAGTCAGAATCTGCTAGGAATTACTAAAGGCAGTGCTTAATAGAAAAATCATAACTTAAAACCTACAAAGATGTGTTATACGGACCGCCAATAAGCTTAAGTCCAAAATTAATCTCGACAAATCTCCCTCAAAACCCACAAATAGTCCGTTCGGTTTTCAATAAAATCTTTTTCGGATATATCAATAATTTTTACGTTAAAATCTTTTTGAGTTTTTAAGAAATCGAGATAACCTGCATTGATTTTTTCTAAATAATCATCGGCGATGTTTTGCTCGTAATCGCGCCCACGTTTTTTTATGTTTTGTTGTAAACGTTCCGTATTTTGGTATAAATAAATGTATAACTCAGGCTTTGCAATATCTTTATACATCAAGTAAAATAACTTTCGGTATAAATTAAATTCGTCCTCTTGCAAGGTTATTTTCGAAAAAATGAGTGATTTAAACACATCATAATCACTCAATATAAAATCTTTAAACAAATCGAGTTGTGACAAATCATCAGAAATTTGCTGATAGCGATCTGCTAAAAAGGACATTTCTAAAGTAAAGGCATAGCGATTTGCATCTTCATAAAACTTAGGTAAAAATGGATTGTCGGCAAAGCGCTCCAAAATAAGTTTCGCATTAAAATCATATGCTATTTTTGTTGCTAAACTGGTTTTTCCAGCGCCTATATTTCCTTCTATTGCTATATAATTGTATTTTGAAAAATCAAATGACTTGCTCGGATTTTTCAACCAAATATTAATAGGCTCTAATTTGGATTTATCATCACATTCATGCAATAAATCAGATACTTCTTTATCTAATTCTGGGTGCCTTATTTTAGAAGCAACATCGTTAAGTGGCAATAGTACAAACTTACGTTTGCTCATCTCTGGATGCGGCACTTGCAGCGATTTTGTATCAATTATTTCTTCTTCAGCAAAAACAATATCCAAATCAATGGTCCGTGCCTCGTAGGTTTTTGTCTTAGTTCTTTTTCTGCCCAAAGATGTTTCAATATTGAGCAAGCTTTCTAGCAATTTCTGAGGCTCTAAATAGCTTTCTAAAGCTAAACAGCAATTTAAAAAATCGTCGCTTTCAAATCCAAAGGCGGGTGATTTATAGACTTTAGAAATGAGTTTAATATTACCAATTTTTAAATGTATGGAATCAACAGCTTCCTGTAAATTTTTAAATTTATCGCCTTTATTACTTCCTAATGCAATATGAAACGTTGTTGGTTTTATCATGGGAAGGCAAAATAATAAAAAGTAAATGGTTTAACTTATATTTATGGTGAAGATTTGTTCACAAAATGGTTCTCGATGCAATGCTCCTCATGTTGCAGCACTCTAAATAATTTAATTATAAAAATGAATTTAAAAGACAAACTTGCCGCCCAACGAATTTACATACTACTAGGCGCTTTATTTATAACATCTTTAGTAGTTTCTAACCTTATTTTTCAAAAATTCTTTTATTGGTATCCGTTTGATATTGAAATTTTTGGAAGTAAGTTATTCGAAATTTCCGTTGGTATTCTTCCTTATCCAATAACTTTTTTGATTACCGATTTAATTAGTGAAATCTATGGCAAAAAACGTGCTAACGATATAGTAGTGGTTGGTATTTTTGCATCTTTATTTTCACTTTTAATTATTTATGCTGCTGATGCTGTTCCCGCTACATCTTGGTCTTACGTAAAAGATGATATGTTTAAGACCGTATTTGGAAACTCCATGATCGCAGTTTTTGCTAGTATGCTAACCTATCTATTTGCCCAGTTTGTAGACATCCAGATTTACCATTTCTGGAAACGTTTAACCAAAGGCAAACACCTATGGCTTCGTAATAATTTTTCTACTTGGTTTTCACAATTTATTGACACCTTTACAATTGTCTTCTTGTTGTGTTCTTTTGGAATTATTGATTGGGCTAACTTTAAAGGCTTGTTAGTAAGTGGTTTTTTATTCAAGGTAATGGTTGCTGCTTGTGATACGCCATTTTTATATTTAGGTGTTTATTTTTTCAGAAAACGTTTCAATTTAAAAGTAAATGAAGAGATTGATTTACTTTAAGTTTTGAGGAAGAATTAACATTAATAATAGATGAATTTCATCTTTTAAGGTCATTTTTGCGTATATATCTGTAATGGATATTTGATTATCTCACTCAAACGGAAAATCTAACACAACTTACCAATGAAAAAAACATTTAAAATTATTGGAATAACCCTACTTATTATTATCGCATTATTAATAGCCATTCCGTTTGCTTTTCAAGGGCAGATTAAGGGCATAGTAAAACGTTTTATTAATGAAAACCTAAATGCTAAAGTAGAATTTAGCGATGTCTCCCTTAGTTTTATTAGAAGTTTTCCTCAAGCACAAGTAAATGTAAGTGATTTAGTTATTACCAATTTTGAACCTTTTAAAGATGAAACTTTTGCTTCAGTAAAGGACATATCATTTACAATGTCAGTAAAAGAATTATTTAAAAAAGCGAACGAAGACCCAATTGTTATAAACTCTATTAATATTAACGAGGCTCTTTTAACGCTAAAGACTGATAAATTCGGAAATAATAATTACGACATCACCAAAGAGGATGACAAGCAAGTATCAGAAGAAAATGAAACCAACAACTTCTCCTTTAGTTTAGAAGATTATAAAATTAAAAATAGTGCGCTTACCTATTTAGATGAAGTTTCTAAAACACGTGTTCACCTTACCGAACTCAATCATGAAGGACATGGTACTTTTTCAACGGATGTTTCCGAATTAGAGACACAAAGTAATGCAAATGTTAGTTTCACAATAGACCGCACCGCTTACTTAACAAATAACTCCATTAAATTAGACGCCTTAATTGGTTTAGATTTAAAGAATAGCAAATACAGTTTTGAAGAAAACAAAGGTTTTATTAACCAATTGCCTTTAGAGTTTAACGGCTATGTACAACAGCTAGATAATGGACAGGA
This sequence comes from Algibacter sp. YIN40, assembly GCF_057219435.1. NCBI lineage: Bacteria > Pseudomonadati > Bacteroidota > Flavobacteriia > Flavobacteriales > Flavobacteriaceae > Algibacter > Algibacter sp. YIN40. The sequence continues at coordinate 387,837 of NZ_JBXVVC010000001.1, forward strand.
TATAGACATCACTTTTGAGAATCCAGAATCCGATTTTAAAAATTTCTTAGCCATTATGCCCAAAGAATATTCTAAAAATATTGAAGATGTTCAAACCACAGGCGACTTTAAAGTAAAAGGGCGTATTAAGGGGTTGAGTTCCGAGGAAACTATTCCTAAACTTGATATTAGTATTACTTCTAACAACGCCTCATTTAAATATCCCGACTTACCAAAGCGCGTAAACAATATTACCATAAATGCCGCCTTAAAAAACAAGACAGGAAAAGTAGATGACACTTATATCGATATTAAAACGCTCATTTTTAAAATAGATGACGATGTTTTTAAATCCTCCGCAACTTTAAAAAACATAACTAAGAACATGTTGGTTAATGCCAATATAGATGGTGTTTTAAATTTAGCAAACATTACAAAAGCCTATCCAATAGAATTAGACAATACACTCACTGGTATTTTAAAAGCGAAACTAAATAGTGCTTTTGACATGAATGCCATTGAAGCTAATGCCTACGAACGCATAAAAAATAATGGTTCTGCGAGTATTTCTGATTTTATTTTTTCTTCGGAAGATATTGTAAACCCTATTCATATTTCACAAGCAAATATGACCTTTAATCCTGGAACAGTCTCATTAAACAATTTCAAAGCTAAAACGGGTGACAGCGATATAAATGCTAAAGGAACTATTAAAAATTTATTAGGTTTTTTACTAAGTGATAATACGCTGAAAGGTAATTTCGATGTAAAATCTAATCTTTTTAAAGTAAGTGATTTTATGACTGAAGATGGAACAATTTCTGAAGACAATAAAATAACAAGCGATGTTGAATCTTTAAAAATTCCAGATTTTTTAGACTGTACTATAAATGCAAATGCAAAAACTGTTGTATACGACAATTTGAATTTAAAAGATGTTACCGGAACACTTTATATAAAAGACCAACAGGCTTCCATACAAAATATGACATCTAGTGTTTTTGATGGTGTTTTATCTATAGCTGGAGATGTTTCAACAAAAAACGAAACACCAACTTTTAATTTGAATTTAGGTGCCGATGGTTTCAATATTGCAAAATCGTTTAAGGAAATAGAATTACTGCAAAATTTAGCACCTATTGCAAAACTTCTTCAAGGAAAATTAAATACAAATCTTAATCTTTCTGGTGATTTGGACAAAGAGTTTTCACCAAACCTAAATACCGTATCTGGTAATGCCTTGGCGCATTTATTAACAACAAAAATTAATGCAAATCAAGGAGAACTCTTCAATAAGCTAGAAGGTGCATTAAATTTTATAGATTTTGATAAGCTAAATCTAAAAGATTTAAAAACCAAGTTAGCATTTGCCGATGGAACAGTGAGTGTTAAGCCTTTCGACATACAATATGAAGATATTACCATTACGGTTTCTGGCGGTCATGGTTTTGATAAGACATTAGACTACAATGCCGTTTTTAACGTGCCAGCAAAATATTTAGGTAGTGAAATAAATCAATTGATTGGGAAAATTGATTCCGATGCAGCGAAAAACATTATCATTCCCGTAACTGCAAATATTGGAGGTAGCTACTCGAATCCAACCGTAAAAACAGATTTAACTAGTGGGGTTTCTAATTTAACGAAACAACTTATTGAAGTTCAAAAACAAAAATTGCTAAATCAAGGAAAAGACAAAGTAACAGATATGTTGGGTGATATAATTGGCGGTAACAAAACAAAAACAGATTCTATTAAAAAAGGACAAAACTCGGTAGTCAATGATGTTCTAAAAGATATCATGGGAAATAAACCAAAATCTAAGGACACCACAACAACAAAAACCGATTCTATAAAAACGAATCCAACAACGGAAGCTGTTAAAAATGTACTAGGTGGATTATTAAGTAAAAAGAAGAAGACAAAAGATACGATTAATTAGGATTTTTTGATAAAAAGTCTCAACTTTGCATCCCTTTTTAGGAAATCCTTGAATACGAAATAATAAAATATATTTATGTTAAAGATTATAGTTAAAGATGGTGAGAACATCGAAAGAGCTTTAAAACGTTACAAAAGAAAGCACAGAAACATTAAAGTAATGCAGAATTTAAGAGAAGGACAATTTTTTACAAAACCTTCTGTTAAACGTCGTCGTGAAATTCAAAAGGCTGAGTATATCCAAAATTTAAGAGATCAAGAAGATATATAAATCTTAAATTACCTTATAAATGAATCCCATTTGCATTAATTGTAAATGGGGTTTTTAGTTTATGGTAATATTTACCACCAATCCTTCATTAGCACGGATATTGAACACCGTCTGGTCTTCAAAAATAAGATACTGTCCCTTTATTCCAACAAGCTTTCCCGAATATTGATGTTGCTTTATAATATTTAAACTCTTTGGTTTTTCAGGGTACTTATTTACCGGAAATTCTAAATTAGTTTCTGTATTACTTTCTATAAAGTAATCCTTTGCTTCTTGTGGAATATATTGTTTTAAGCGATTGCGCCACTCAACTAAGTTCTCGTCCTTAATATCATTCTTAAGCATACTTCGCCAATTGGTTTTATCGCCTACATAATCCTTCAAAGCTACTTCTGTAATACCAGCCAAATAGCGATTGGGAACCTCAACAATTTCAATAGCTTCATGCGCACCTTGGTCAATCCATCGCGTTGGAACTTGGCTTTTTCTGGTAACACCAACCTTCACATTACTTGAATTTGCTAAATAAACTATATGCGGTTGCAATTGTGCCTTTTTTTCATATTCTAAATCACGATCTTCTTTACCTAAATGTGCTGTACTAAGTTCTGGGCGCATAATCCAATCTCCTGCACGAGCAGTATCGTAAAAACATTGTTTATCAAAGCCTTGTCTGTAAATAGGCTTATCTAATCCACAGTTTAAACATTGATACTTAACAAATTGAATAGTAATGGATTTATTGAGCAACTGATTCATATTCAAAAAGTCATTTGCAAATACCAAATAATATTGAATTGGTTGCGAAAACTCGGTTTCCATTTTTGTTAAAACACCTTGGTAGGTCATAAAAAAAAGTCTTATTTTTAAGAAATTAAATATAAAACAAATATGCCAATTCCTTTAGTAAATTCTATTGCTTCTTGGTTCTTAAAAAAGCGATTTCACCAAATTGAACTCTTTTTAAAATACCCTAACGAAGTACAAAACGAATTACTTTTAAGTTTAATAGATTATGCTAAAGATACCGAAATAGGCAAGCAATATGATTTTGCTTCAATAAAAAATTATAAAACTTTTGCTGAACGAATTCCGATTAAAAATTATGAAGCTTGCCAAGATTTGATTCAACGTTCAAGACGAGGTGAAAATAATATTTTTTGGCCTTCATCAATCAAATGGTTCGCAAAATCAAGTGGCACCACTAGATCTAAAAGTAAGTTTATCCCTGTTAGCCCTGAATCATTAGAGGATTGTCACTACGCCGCTAGTAAAGATTTACTTTGCATGTATTTAAATAACAACGAAGACTCTCAGCTATTTAATGGTAAAAGCTTACGCTTGGGAGGTAGTAAAGAGTTATACAAAGAGAACGGCACTGTGTTTGGTGATTTATCAGCTATTTTAATTGACAATATGCCGTTTTGGGCAGAATTTAGTAGCACCCCAAGTAGTAAGGTATCTCTAATGAGTGACTGGGAACATAAAATGCAAGCAATAGTTAATGAAACCATAAACGAAAATGTAACCAGCTTAGCAGGTGTACCTTCATGGATGCTCGTACTACTCAACGACGTTTTAAAAATTACAGGTAAAGAAAACTTATTTGATATTTGGCCAAACCTTGAAGTCTATTTTCATGGTGGAGTAAGCTTTACACCTTACATAGACCAATACAAAAATATTCTTCCAAAAAAAGATTTTAAGTATTATGAGATTTATAATGCTTCGGAAGGCTTTTTTGCTATTCAAGATCAAAATAATTCTGATGAATTATTACTCATGTTAGATTACGGTATTTTCTATGAATTTATCCCGATGAACATCTATGCCTCTGAAGAAGAAAAAGCAATCCCATTAAGCGAAGTACAATTAAACCAAAATTATGCCGTCATTATAACTACTAACGCTGGATTATGGCGTTATAAAATAGGTGACACAGTAAGATTTACATCCTTAAGCCCTTATAGAATAAAAGTTACTGGTAGAACCAGACATCATATAAATGCTTTTGGCGAAGAGCTTATTATAGAAAACGCAGAAGCGGCATTAAAAAAAGTTTGCAAACGCACCAAGGCTGAGATAGTCGATTATACTGCTGCACCCATTTTTATGGAAGGCAAAGAAAAAGGCGGGCACGAATGGCTTATGGAATTTAAAACACCACCAAAAGACCTCAACTATTTTACTGAGTTATTTGACAATGCATTAAAGTCTTTAAATTCTGATTACGAAGCAAAACGCTATAACAACATCACATTAAATAAGCCTAAAATACATGTAGCACGAGAGCAACTCTTTTATGATTGGCTAAAACAAAACAATAAGCTTGGTGGACAACATAAAATACCTAGACTCTCTAATTCCAGAAATTATCTCGAGGCATTATTAAACTTGGATTCTTGAAAATCTTATTTATTCGATGAAGTGTATTGCTAAAAGTTTTTAAACGAGTATTTCATCTAATCATCTAAAAGCTATTGAATTCTTTTGTAAGGCAGTTTATTAAGTATATTTTTATTGAAGTTTAATAGACAAACGAAAAATTCCTCATAATGTCCATTATTAATTAAGTCCAAATAAAAAAACCACGCTAAAAGCGTGGTTTTTTGTTTAACTCAATTTTATTCTATGAAACAGCTTTCAACTTTTTCAAAGTAGTTTTAGTTAGTTTCTCTTCGGCATATATTTTTGTAACATTGAACTTCTTCTCATCACTACTTGGCAATTCGAACATAGCATCAGTTAAAATCTCTTCACATAAAGACCTTAACCCTCTAGCTCCAAGCTTATATTCAATAGCCTTACCAACAATAAAGTTTAATGCCCCTTCTGTAATACTAAAATCTATTTCATCCATCAAAAAGAGCTTCTTATACTGCTTGATAATGGCATTTTTCGGCTCAGTTAAAATAGCTCTTAGTGTCTTAGCATCTAAAGGATCCATATATGTAAGCACTGGTAAACGACCTATAATTTCTGGAATTAAGCCAAAATCTTTTAAATCTTTAGGAATGATATACTGAAGTAAATGATCTTGATCTACAACATCATCCGATATAGAAGCACTATAACCAACAGCTTGCATATTCAAACGTTTAGAAATTACACGTTCGATACCGTCGAAAGCGCCACCAGCAATAAACAAAATATTTTCTGTATTTACTTCAATAAATTTTTGGTCTGGATGCTTTCTACCACCTTTTGGTGGAACATTTACAACCGTTCCTTCTAACAATTTTAACAAGGCCTGCTGCACACCCTCACCAGAAACATCTCGAGTAATCGAAGGATTGTCACTTTTACGGGCAATTTTATCTATTTCATCAATAAAAACAATTCCTTTTTCAGCTTTATCGAGGTTGTAATCTGCAGCCTGTAATAAGCGGGTTAAAATACTTTCAACATCTTCCCCAACATAACCTGCTTCGGTTAAAACAGTTGCATCTACAATGGCCAAAGGCACATTAAGCATTCTAGCAACGGTTTTTGCCATAAGGGTTTTACCCGTACCTGTCTGCCCAACCATAATGATATTACTTTTTTGAATATCAATATCATCATTTGACGCTGGCTGCAACAATCTTTTATAATGATTATAAACAGCTACAGACATCACTTTTTTAGTCATTCCTTGACCAATAATATATTCGTCTAAAAACGCTTTTATTTGTTGTGGTTTGCGAAGTTTTAGTTCGGCCGACAAGTCACTACTATCAGTCTGTTTCGACTCTTCTATAACAATACCATGCGCCTGCTCGATACATCTATCACAGATGTGTGCATCTAAACCAGCTATTAATAAATTAGTTTCTGGTTTCTTTCTTCCGCAGAAGGAACATTCTAATTCTTCTTTTGCCATTAATTAATTTTTAATATAAATCGTTTCAAATCAATGATTAACGATTTATAAAACTACAAAAATTTATTTATTCGCGTACTAAAACTTCATCAATCATCCCGTACTCCTTAGCTTTATCGGCTTTCATCCAATAATCTCTATCACTATCGGTGTAAACTTTGTCGTATTCTTGACCTGAATGCTTACTAATAATTTTATAAAGCTCTTCCTTTAAAGTTAATATCTCACGTGCTGTAATTTCAATATCACTCGCCTGTCCTTGTGCGCCACCCAATGGTTGATGAATCATAACCCTAGAGTGTGTTAATCCACTACGTTTACCTTTTTGACCCGCACATAATAAAACGGCGCCCATAGAGGCAGCCATTCCTGTACAAATAGTTGCAACATCTGGTTTAATAAACTGCATAGTATCGTAAATACCTAAACCTGCATACACACTTCCACCTGGCGAATTGATATAAATTTGAATATCTTTAGAAGCATCCACACTTTCTAAAAACAACAGTTGTGCCTGAATAATGTTAGCCACTTGGTCGTTAATAGCAGTACCCATAAAAATAATACGATCCATCATCAAACGTGAAAACACATCGAAAATTGCGATGTTCATCTGGCGTTCTTCAATAATATTAGGGGTTAAACTAGTTGGATACATGCTACTTACTATTTTATTATAATAAGTGCTGCTTATTCCTTGGTCTTTTATCGCGAATTTTTCAAATTCTTTTGCGTAATCCATAATTGTTCTAAAATATTAATTTGATTTAAAATCCTGATTCACATCAAGATACATAAAGCTTTCTCTCAAAATATAATTGAATAAAAAAGCGCTCAAACGAATGCGTTTAAGCGCTTAAATATAATGAATTATTATTTGATTATTTGTCCCCGTAAACTTCTTTAACAAAGTTTTCGTAACTCATTTCTTTTACCTTCAAATTAGCCTTTTCTTTATATACTTGTAAAAGTTTTTGACTAACTAACTGTTCTGAAATTCGACGCGCTTCATCTTGGTTTGATAATACGCGTGCAGCGATATCGTCCAATTCTTTATCTGAAGGATCCATTTGACCAAATTGGGCCATTTGTCCCTTAATCATTTCTCTTGCATGACCTTTAATATCATCCATGGTTACCTGAACGTTATTTTCTTCTATCAATTTTCCTTCAATTAATTGGTAACGCAAGCTTTTTTCAGATTTTTCATATTCCTCTTTTGCTTGAACTTCATCCATTTCTTTTTCTCCAGCTGTTTGCATCCATTTTGTTAAGAATTCCGCTGGCAAATCGAACTTAGTATTTTCTACTAAGTACTCTGTAACATCATTCAATAATTTCTGGTCTGCCTGTTGAACGAATTGCTTCTCTGCATCTTCTTTAATTTTCTCTTTCAATTCTGTAACAGAAGTAACGGTTCCCTTACCAAAAAGTTTGTCAAATAACTCTTGATCTAAATCGGCTAATTCTCTTTGATTAATTTCTGAAATTGTGAAAGACACTTCAATATCTAAACCATGAACATCATCATGGCTTAATTTTAAAGCGTGCATTAACTCGTGGTCGTCGCTGTAAAGTCCTTTTGTTTTTAAAACAATAACATCGCCAGCTTTTGCCCCAATAAATTGTTTTGAGGTTGCTTTCCCTTTAAACTTATCTAAAGTTAAAGTTACCGTATTATCGATTTCACGTTCTTCATTTTTAAAAGTCCCAGTAATTTCACTGTCTTTTTCAACAGTTTCTTGCGAAATTAATTTTCCATATTGCTTTTGAATACGCTCAATCTGCTCATTTATCATTTTATCATCAGCAACAATGTTGTATTGCGTAATCGCTTTTTTACTTTTTAAGTTTACTTCAAATTCTGGTGCCAAACCTAATTCAAATTCAAAAGAAAAAGCATCAGAATCCCAATCAACAGCATCTTGAGGCTTTGGCAATGGCTGTCCAAGTACATCCAATTTTTCTTCGGTTAAATATTTATTTAAAGCTTCTTGCAATAGTTTATTAACCTCATCTACCAATACGGCTTTACCATATTGTTTTTTAACCATTCCCATTGGTACATGTCCTTTTCTAAAACCTGGAATGTTTGCTGTTTTACGATAATCTGTTAAGATCTTTTCAACTTTATCGCTATAATCTTCTTTAGCAATATCCACTTTCACAACCGCATTTAATGCATCAACGTTTTCTCTTGTAATATTCATTTTTAAATATAAATTAGTATAACTAAAATTGGGATGCAAAAATATAACATTTTTCGCACCCCAACAAAGTTTTAATTGTTTGATTGTTAAGCTATTTTTTATCTTCTTTTAAAAGCGAATGTAGTATAGATTGTAGTATTGAAAGTAACACACTAAAAAGTATTGCCCACCAAATATTAGTCACCGAAAAACCTTCAACTAATTTATCAGCTAATAAAATAATTAACGCATTTATTACAAGCAGAAAAAGCCCTAATGTTACAATGGTTATAGGTAATGTAAAAATTACCAAAATTGGTTTAACCAAAAGGTTTAAAATAGACAATACGACGGCTACAATAATTGCGGTAACATAACCGTCTACAAAAACACCAGATAATACTTTTGATAGGATTACAACAGCAACCGCGTTTAGGAGAAGTTTGAGAATTAGTTTCATGATTATATTTTTAATAAATATACAAATAACTTATTTACGAATTGGATTGAAAACAATTAACAGCACTCATTAAATCAATCTTTGTAGAAGTTACTAATACCTTCTACTAAAATTAATTAAAGCGTTTTTTAAACACTAAAATATCTTGAAATTCCTTTTTTGACTGATCTCTAATATCATCTTTCCAAAACCCATCAACAATTTTAACAAATTCCAGATTTGCTGTTTTAAGCATGCCTTGTAATTTCTCTTCATTTATAGCAATATTTCCCGACTTAACATCATCATTCATTAATCGGAAATTGTCTTTTTTAAAAGGAAAATTAAAGTCTCTTCTTGTAGAAATATATTGCTCGTTACTCGAATTATATAAAAAAAATGTCGAAAAGCATAAACCATTTGGTTTTAACACTCTTTCAATTTCAATAAAATAATGTTGAATTTCTTCAATTTGCATATGAGTAAACAATGAGAACGAAAATATCTTTTGAAAACTATTTGCTTCATAAGGGAAATTAAAATCTGTTGCTTTTATTTTCGATGTGTTGTATAGGTCATTAAAAATTGGGACATACTTAAAATTGAAATTTGAGAAATCTTTCCCTAAACCTGCATTACACCAATCTACTCCCTGTTTAACTACATCAAATCCATCATAAGAACCATTTCTATCAAGAAAACCACTAATTGCAATAGCTGTCCTACCTACCCCACTTCCTATATCCAAAATTGAATCTAGTGGTTGCAAATTAATCTCATCCTTTAAAAGCTCTAACTGACTTAAACCTTGTTGCAAATAATCTTTAGCACTTGCAGGCGAACCTGTATAAATATAACCTCTAGGAGGAACATATTTATTTGTAGCACCTCTAATTTTATCATACAAATCAACAGGTACATAATATAATCGACGTACTAAAAATCTTTGCTTTGTACTTAACCCATACCATAAATCACGTAATTTTCTTGTCTTCTTCATTACTGGTTTACTTTTCTATTAGCATTAATCACGGTATTTTATTCAATACTGAGAAATAAAACTACCGCTTCAAAAAACTCCTTTGGATTTTCTGCATGTAACCAATGCCCAGAATTAGAAATGGTAATAATTTGAGCTTTCGGAAAATGATTTGAAATTAACCTTTCATCTTCTAACCCAATGTATTCTGATCGATCACCACGCATAAACAAAGTGTCATTTTCGAATCTCGCGTAGGTTGGTAATGGTTCTCCAATTTCGCCAACTTCATTCTTTAAAACCTCCAAGTTTATTCTCAATGCCAACTTTCCTTTCTCAATCCAATATAAATTTTTAAGTAAAAACATTCGTGTTCCAACATCTGACACATAATTGCTTAACAATTTATCGGCCTCTCCTCTACTTTTTATAATGTCAAAATCTAAAGAACTTAAGCCTTCTAAAATTGCATCGTGATGTATTGGGTAAAATCGTGGTGAAATATCGGCTACTAATAATTTTGAAACTAGCTCTGGGTATTCCGTTGCAAATAACATGGCTGTTTTACCTCCCATAGAATGGCCAAGAAGTATAATGCTTTTTAGGTTATGAGCATCACAGTATTGTTTTAAATCTTCAGCAAGGGCTTCATAATTGAATTCGTTATCATGAAAACTACGCCCATGATTTCGTTGATCTACTAAATGAACTTGAAACCCTAACTCGCTAAATTGCCCTCCAAGTGTTTTCCAGTTATCACTCATTCCTAAAAAGCCATGAAGTATTACAAATGGTTTTCCTTCTCCTATAATATTTGAATGTAGCAGCATTATTTTAGTCTATGTAAATACATTTGAATTACATTTTCAACACCCAAATACAAACTTTCAGAAATAAGTGCATGCCCAATAGATACTTCCAATAAATTTGGAATTTTATCTTTAAAAAACTTGATGTTTTCTATGGATAAATCGTGTCCAGCGTTAACACCTAATTCTAATTTGTTCGCTAATTTAGCGCTTTCTACATAAGGTTTAATAGCCTCTTTGTTCCCTAAACCATACTGATGCGCAAAAGCCTCTGTATAGAGTTCAATTCTATCGGTTCCTGTTTCTTTAGCACCCTCAATTTGTTTTAATACTGGATCCACAAAAATGGACGTTCGTATATTATTATTCTGAAACTCCTTTATAACATCGATTAAAAAACTTTTGTGCTTAATGGTATCCCATCCAGCATTACTTGTAATAGCATCAACTGCATCTGGAACCAAGGTAACTTGTGTTGGCTTAACTTCTATGACCAAATCAATAAACGATTCAATTGGGTTCCCTTCAATATTATATTCTGTATAAACTTCTGATTTTAAGTCATGTGCATCTTGATAACGAATATGGCGTTCGTCTGGTCGTGGGTGAATTGTAACCCCTTCTGCCCCAAAACGCTGAACATCTTTAGCAAATTCAACAACATTAGGCAGATCACCTCCTCTAGAATTTCTCAAGGTGGCAATCTTGTTAATATTAACACTTAGCTTAGTCATATATAATTTTTAAACCACAAAAATACAAAGTAGAACAGGCTTAAGTGTTATTTTTTTAATTAATTTGCATACCAATACAAACGAATCTTTAAAATTAGGTGAAGCTCTCAGAATACATAATAAACGATATAAAACCTATTGCTAATGATAGCAAAATAAGTGACTTGCAAGTTTTGTTTAATCAATTAACATATTCTCATATCCCCATTAAAAATAAGGATAATGAGTTTATTGGTAGTTTATTTGAAACTGATGTACACTGTTTTGAAAGTGACAAACTAATAAGTGATTATGCTTATGCGCTTGAAGATTTTCACGTAAAAGACAAAACGCTTTGGCTAGATGTTTTAGAAGCTTTTGCAAGAAACTCAAGCAATATAATGCCTGTTTTAAATGAAAGCAATAGATATCTTGGTTATTACGAATTAAGTGATGTAATAAGTTTATTTAGTGAGTCACCTTTTTTCATTGATCCCGGTGGCATTTTAGTTGTAGAAAAAGGTGTTTCCGATTATTCATTTAGTGAAATTAGCCAGATTGTAGAATCGAACAATGGGAAATTACTTGGAGCTTTTGTTTCCAAAATGAAAAATGATGTCGTTCAAGTAACCCTTAAAATTGGCAATGCTTCTTTAAACGAGATTATTCAAACGTTTAGGCGCTATAGTTATAATATAGTTTCTGGGCATGAAGATGATGGTTATAATCAGAGCCTGAAAGAGCGATCTGATTATTTGAATAAATATTTAAATATGTAAACTATGAAGGTTGCCGTTTTTGGACGATTTTATAATGAAACGACTTCATCATCTGTTATAACACTTTTCAATTCGCTTGTTAAAAAAGATGTGGATGCTTATATAGAGACACATTTCTATGATCTCATTAAAGCACAAAATTCCAATTTAGACGACTATGTTGCATTTAATACGTTTGATGTCCTTGACAGCTCGTTTGATTTACTGGTAAGTGTTGGTGGTGATGGTACTATTTTAAGAGCCATAACTTTTGTGAAAGATATGGGCATACCCATTATTGGTATTAATACAGGTAGATTAGGGTTTTTAGCCACAATTCAAGTTGATTCAATAGAAAAAGCTATTCAAGATATTATTGATGGAAATTATAAAATTTCAGAGCGCAGCTTACTCGAAATAGAAACTTCACCTGAAAATGATGAGATTACATCACTTAATTTTGCTTTAAATGAAATTGCTGTAAGTAGAAAAAATACAACTTCTATGATTACTGTTGAAACGCATCTAGATGGTGAATATTTAACGTCTTATTGGAGTGACGGTTTAATAGTTTCCACAGCAACAGGATCTACAGGGTATTCTTTAAGTTGTGGAGGCCCAGTAATAACCCCTGGTACAAATAGTTTTGTTTTAACGCCTATTGCACCACATAATTTGAGTGCGCGACCTTTAGTTATTCCCGATTCTACTGAAATACATCTTAGAGTTGATGGGCGTGAGGAAAACCATTTAGTGTCTTTAGATTCTAGAATTGCCACTTTAGATAACGGAACTCTTATAAAAATTAAAAAAGCATCATTTAAAATTAAAATGATAGATCTTTTAAATGAAAGCTTTTTAAGTACACTCCGAAAAAAGCTACTTTGGGGCGAAGACAAGCGTAATTAAACAATAATTTAGTCGAAATACAGTTTTACACTAATACAATTTAGCTCAAATTATACTTAGCTAATCTTATTTATTATATTTGCAAACTTTTGAACGTATATGAAGCATTTAACTGTATTGGTTTTTAGTATTTTAAGCTTTTATTTAGGGCATGCTCAAATAAATGAAGTTGGTATTTTTATTGGTGGCAGTAATTTTATAGGAGATGTAGGTGCAACAGATTATATTTCTCCCAATCAGTTAGCCATTGGTGGGGTTTATAAATGGAATAGAAGTCCAAGACATTCTTATAGGATATCCTTAATTTTCTCCGAACTAGAAGGTATAGACAATAATTCTGATGACCCTAGGCGAATTCAAAGAGGTTATAGTTTTACAAATCAAATTATAGAAATATCTGCTGGAATGGAATTTACTTTCTTTGATTTTGATTTACATACTGGCAAAAAACTGGGAACTCCTTACTTATATACGGGTATTAGTGTTGCAAATCATGATAATCATTATTTCCTAAACGGGGTTCAAACTCAAGAAAATAATTCTAGTTGGGCTTATGGTATTCCCATGGCATTAGGGTTCAAAACAACATTTCTGGATAATTTCGTGCTTAGTTTAGAAATAGGCGCCAGATATACATTCTCTGATGAAATAGACGGCAGTATTCCAGATGATGAATTCAGAGAACAATTCAGATTTGGAAATATAAATAATAATGATTGGTATGTGTTTTCAGGAATTACCTTAACATACACTTTTGGACTAAACCCTTGCTATTGCGCTGCAAATTAAAATGGACTTACTAAAAGACATACAGCCTAATAAATTACCCAAACATGTTGCCATTATTATGGACGGCAACGGTAGATGGGCAAAACAAAAAGGTATGCTGCGTACTTTTGGTCATGAAAATGGTACAAAATCAGTTAAGAATGTGGTTGAAACTTCTGCAGAATTGGGGATTGAAAATCTGACACTTTATGCTTTTTCTACTGAAAACTGGAATAGACCAAAACTAGAAGTTCAAACACTCATGAAACTTTTAGTCTCTTCTTTAAAAAAAGAGATTAAAACCATGCAAGACAACAATATTAAATTAACAGCTATTGGTAATTTAAAGACATTGCCATCTAAAGTTTATAAAGAACTTTTCGATGTTATTGATGCCACAAAAGATAACAATAAAATGACTTTAACTTTAGCATTGAGTTATGGTTCTAGGGAAGAATTGCTAAACACTGTTAAAGAAATTAGTATTAAAGTTAAAAATAATATAATTTCGCCCGAAAAAATTGATGAATCGATTATAAATGAGCATCTTTACACGCAAAATTTACCAGACGTGGATTTGCTTATTAGAACAAGTGGCGAAAAACGTATAAGTAACTTTTTACTCTGGCAGATTGCTTATGCCGAATTGTATTTTACCGATACACTTTGGCCAGATTTTACAAAACAGCATTTGTATAAAGCTATTATTGAATATCAAAAAAGAGAACGACGATTTGGGAAAACAAGTGAACAACTTAGCTAATAGTTTAGCTTTTTCTACTTATATAAAAAACTGTTTAGTATTACTATTTATAGTTTTTAGTTTTAGCCTTCAGGCACAGGACATATCATACGATGATGGCAAAAAATATATTCTTGGTGGTGTTTCTGTATCTGGAAATACTAGTTTCAGCGAAAAAACCATTGTCACATACTCAGGTTTAAGAAAAGGTAAAGAAATAACCATCCCTGGTGAAGATATTAGCACAGCCATTAAGAAATTATGGAACTCTAAACTTTTTAACGACATAGAATTATACATAATCAAAATAGATGGTAATACAGCCTATTTAGAAATTCGCCTTTCAGATTTACCTCAACTTAATGAACTAAAAGTTAATGGTGTAAAAAAGTCTAAAGTTGAAGGTATTATAAAAGAAAACAAACTTGACAAAGGAGTTAAAGTAACGGAAAACTTAATTACTACTACAAAAAATTTCCTTGAAACAAAATACAAAAAAGAAGGGTTCTTAAACTCTAAAGTCTATATAAACACTATTGAAGTAAAAGACTCTATTCAAACTGCTAGAGTTAATATGGTATTGAATATTGATAAAGGCGAAAAGGTTAAAATTAAAGATATAGTTTTCAATGGCAACGAAGTTTTAAAAAGCAAAAAACTTCGAAAAAGCATGAAAAGCACTAAAAAAATTAATCGTCTTAGAATATTAAAGCGATCAAAATTTATAGATTCTGCTTATCAAGCCGATTTAGGTCACATTATAGACACCTATAAAGAGAACGGCTATAGAGATGCCCGAGTATTGTCTGATAGTGTTATAATAAATAATGATAAAACTATATCACTTCAAATTAATGTTAATGAAGGTGAGCAGTATAAATTTGGTGATATCACATTTATAGGGAACACAGTATATTCCAATGATCAACTAACTAGAATGTTGCGTATTAGAAAAGGAGACACCTATAATGGTGTTTTACTTGAAAAACGAATTGCAGACAATTCTAAACCAGATGCACTAGATATTACAAACCTGTATCAAAATAATGGTTATTTATTTTCAACTATAAATCCTGTTGAGGTTAGCGCGAAAGAAAATGTTATTGACATGGAAATAAGAATTGTTGAAGGAAAACCTGCATACTTTAACAATGTTAGTGTTTCTGGAAATGACAAAACGAATGACCATGTTATTTACAGAGAAATACGAACGCGCCCAGGTCAATTATATAGTAAAGCAAATGTAGTTAGAACCATCAGAGAACTAGGTCAATTAGGCTTTTTTGATGCACAAGAGTTAACTCCAGATATTAAAAATCCAAATCCAAATGAAGGAACTGTAGATATTGATTACGTTCTTAAGGAAACAGGATCCAGTCAAATAGAGTTGCAAGGTGGTTATGGCGGAGGTGGCTTTATAGGGACGCTTGGCTTATCATTTAACAATTTCTCAATAAAAAACATCTTTAATAAAGATGCTTATAAACCAATCCCAATGGGGGATGGTCAAAAATTAGCGTTACGTCTTCAAGCAAGTCGTTTTTTCCAAACATATAGTTTCTCATTTTCAGAACCTTGGTTAGGCGGAAGACGCCCTGTACAGTTTTCAACGTCAATATCACATACAAAACAATTCTTATTTAATCCAGTAACAAGAGATGCAGATAAATCTAGACGATTTAATATTACTGGACTTTCTATTGGTTTAGCAAAGCGTCTTTCTGTGCCAGATGATTATTTTACCTTATCTCAGGCAATTGGATATCAACACTACGACTTACAAAATTATAATACGGGACTATTTACATTTGGTGATGGAAGCTCTAACAACCTATCATATACAGTTGGTCTTAGCAGAAACAATACCAGTGTAGACCCTATTTACCCGACTGGAGGTTCAAATTTTGGAATAACCGCGAAAGTATCTCTTCCATATTCTTTATTTAATGATGTTGATTATGGGGCATTAAAAGAAGAAAGAGAAATGAATAACGACATTCTAAGTGATGTTGCTGCTTCAGATGCAGATCGTACAGATGCTTCTACTAGAATTAGTGAAATAGACCAAGAACGTTATAAATGGTTAGAGTTTTATAAAATTAACTTTAAAGGAGATTGGTATACCGAAGTAATTAACAATAGTAAATTAGTTCTTAAACCTAGTGTAGAATTTGGTTTTCTAGGAGCTTACAATAATGACAGAGGTGTTATTCCTTTTGAACGTTTTTATTTAGGAGGTGATGGCTTGGGTAACTTTTCACTGGATGGTAGAGAGGTAATTGCATTACGTGGTTATCCAAACCAATCATTGTCTGATCAAGATGGAGGTACCATATATAACAAATTTTCTTTAGAATTACGCTACCCTATAACGCTTGCAGCATCTGCTAAAATATTTGCACTTGCATTTGTAGAAGGTGGTGCTTCTTATAACAGTTTTAGAGACTATAATCCATTCAATATTAACCGTTCTGCAGGTTTAGGTGTTAGAATATTTATGCCAGCATTTGGTTTATTAGGAATCGATTTCGGTCATGGATTCGATCCATTAGATGGAGAAGTTGGGAAACATGGATGGGAAACACACTTCATAATTGGGCAACAATTTTAACGAACATATTTATTTTGGCACGATATTTTCTAATAACCTTTTGATGATTTGAATGAGAATGAAATTTTTAAAATTAAAATTCGTTAATTTTGAAGATAGAATTCATAAACCGACGGAGTTCAAAACAAATTATCATCTGTCGTTTCTGAAATTTATGAGCTATAAATTATAAAAACATTAAACAGATGAAACTAAAAGTTCTTTTTTTATTGACATTCTTGTTCATGCTAAGCTTTTCTGTAGATGCGCAAAGAGGTGTAAGAATAGGTTATATTGATACAGAGTACATTTTAGAAAATGTACCAGAGTATCAAGAAGCGACGGCTCAACTAGAAAATAAAGTTCAGAAATGGAAAAGTGAAATTGATTCTAGATTGAGTGAAATAGCACAAAAAAGAAAGGACCTGGGTAATGAAAAAGCACTTTTAACAAAAGAGTTGGTTGATGAACGTGAAGAAGATATTTATTATGAAGAAAAGGAAATATTGGACTATCAGCAAAAGCGTTTCGGTCCCAACGGTGATTTAATGATTCAGAAGAAACAATTAATGCAACCTATTCAAGATCAGATTTTTGCAGCAGTCCAAGACATGGCTTCTAGTAGAAAATATGATTTTATTTTCGATAAATCGGCAGATGTTGTAATGCTTTATTCAGCGAAGCAATTCGATTTAAGCGAGCAAATTTTAAGAAGTATTACAAGAGCTTCAAAGCGTAAACAAGTAAAATCTAAAGCAGAACGAAAAGAAGCTGAAAAAGAAGAGTTGGTTCCAGAAATTAACTATGAGTTAGAAGAACGAGAGAAAGCACTTGAAGAAAAAAAGGCAAAAAGAGCAAGTGCTATTGAAGAAGCGAGAGCAAAGAAATTAGCAGCTCGTGAAGCCAAAGTAAAAGAAGCTGCGGATAGAAGACAAAAAATATTAGATGAAAGAACCAAAGCAAGGCAAGATAAAATAGATGCAAAAAATAAGACGACTGAAACATCTACTGAAACTGAAGAAGGAAGTGAAATAGAAGGTAAATCTGCAGAAGGCAAAGAAGCTAGTGAAGCTGACAAACCAAAGACAAGAGCAGAGCTTATAGAAGAAAATAGACAGAAAAAATTAGCAGACCGCGCAGCTCGTAAAAAGGCTTTGGATGACAAGAAAAAGAAAATTTTAGAAGATCGTCAAAAAGCGAAAGATTCAATAAATAATAATAAAAACAATTAATAACACACTTAATACAATTTAAAAAATGAAACACTTAAAAACTATTTTATTAGCAACGGCATTATGCATAGGAACAATTAGTTTTACTCAAGCTCAAAGTAAAGTTGCACATATAAACACCACTGAATTAATTCAAGCGATGCCCGAAATGAAATCGGCACAAGCAGAATTAGAAACTTTAGGTAAAACATACCAAACAGATATTCAAGCTTCTATAACAGAATACCAAACAACTGTTAAACAATATGAAGCCGAAGCAGCTACTAAAACTGATGAGGAAAACCAAAAAAGAGGTTTAGAATTGCAAGAAAAACAACAACGTATCCAACAGTTTCAAGCAGATGCTCAAAAAGATTTACAGAAAAAGGAAATTGACCTTTTAGGCCCTATTACTGAAAAGGCTAAAGCAGCAATTTTAAAAGTAGCTAGAGCACAAGGTTACGAGTATGTTGTAGACGCCGCACAAAGCGTTGTAATTATGTCTGATGGTAAAAATTTACTTGACGATGTTAAAAAAGAATTAGGTATATAAAATTATACTCGAAATAAATATTTTAAAGCTGTCTTTTACAAGGCAGCTTTTTTATTTTTGTTAAATATGAACAAACAACCTATTGGTATTTTCGATTCTGGCGTTGGTGGTACTTCCATTTGGAAAGCTATTACTAAGCTGCTGCCTAACGAGCATACTATATATTTGGCTGATAGCTCAAATGCTCCTTATGGCCCTAAAGGAAAAGATGCTATTATTGAGTTAAGTATTAAAAATACCGAATACCTATTAAGTAGAGGTTGTAAACTTATAGTAGTAGCATGCAACACAGCTACAACAAATGCTATCGATTATTTAAGGAGTAATTATAAAGTTCCTTTTATAGGTATTGAACCTGCCATAAAACCTGCCGCACTACAGACAAAAACGAATACTGTTGGAATTTTAGCAACTAAAGGAACTTTAAGCAGTGCTTTATTTTCTAAAACTTCGAACTTGTTTGCTAGTAATATTAATGTTTTAGAGCAAAACGGCGATGGTATTGTAGAACTTATAGAAACGGGGCAATTGTATTCTGAAGAAATGAAATCGCTTTTAAAAATATATCTAAAACCAATGATAGTGGCAAATATGGATTATTTGGTTTTAGGATGCACGCATTACCCTTACTTAATGCCTTTGCTCATTGAATTACTGCCTAAGCACGTAAAAATAATAGATTCTGGAGAAGCAGTTGCGCGACAAACAAAAACCGTTTTAGCATCTCACAAACTATTAAATAATTCTTCATCAATTGGTAACTCAGAATTTTTTACTAATGGAAGTCTAAATGTATTAAAGTCGCTCGTAAATAATAAATCTGATATTCAATATTTAAACTTTTGAAAGAACTATTTAAACCAACCAGAATATTTAATATAGTTATCAGCAATTCTATTTATTTCACCTGATATTAATTCTTCACTGATATCTTTTACTTTTTTTGCTGGTACTCCTGCATATATACTTCCAGCTTCCACAATGGTGTTTTTAGTGACTACTGCTCCAGCAGCAATAATAGAGTTACTATTAATAATACAATTATCCATTACGATGCTTCCCATTCCAATTAGCACATTATCATGTATAGTACACCCATGCACCAAGGCATTATGACCAATTGAAACATTATTACCAATAGTGGTTGGCGCAGTTTTATAAGTCCCATGAATTACGGCACCATCCTGGATATTAACTTTATTGCCTATTTTAATAAAATTAACATCACCTCGAACAACTGCACTAAACCATATGCTACATTCATTTCCCATAGAAACATTACCAACAATGGTAGCATTTTCGGCTATAAAGCAATCTCCTGGTATTTCTGGGCTTTTGCCTCCAACTGATTTTATTACTGGCATAGATTTAAATAATTATTTTTTATTGGCAATTGATTAATTAAAGGTTCTTCGCTTCGCTCTGAATGACAAGATTATTTAATATGACAAAAAAGTCAACTTTTCAGAGGCCGAAACCATTACTTCTTTCCCATTACTTAACACAACCCTTCCACCTTTTCCTTTTACATATTTTACTACTTCATTTACATTAACAAGATACTATTTATGTACACGAAAAAAAATAAAATTAAATACAAAACGCAAAGTGTATGTATTAAATCAGCAAAAAATAATACGAATAATTTAGAAAATGCCATGATAAAAAAGCCATAAAAGAACAAGCTTAAAAAAAATTATTTATGGGAATAAAAAAAGGTTCGCTAAACGAGCCTTTAATATTTTTAGTTTACAGCAGGACATTTACAGTCGTATTGTTTTCTTCTGCAATTAAAATTATATCCTAATGTTAATTGGTGAAAACCACCACTTGTAAAGACTACTGAATTAGATTGGTATGTATAATTATAGGCGAACATGAACTCATTGTAATCTACACCAAGAATTGGAGATATTAATTGTAATTTTTGACTACTCACTCCAGAGCCGTCTAAAAACTCAGCACCATCAAAACTTCTTCTATAGGATAATCCTCCCCATAATTTACCAAATTCCATCTCTTTGTAAGCCTTAGCATTAATATCTATTGATGACTCTCCTGTGCCATCTTTATGCATAAACATTAAAGAAGGCTCGTAAGTCCATTCACTTCCTAACTTACCAAAAACACCTCCTACAGAGACCAAATAACGTCTTAGGTTGCTTGTAATTTCTATATCATTATTAATCCCTGAATTTTCTAACAGATTCTTAATCGTGCCGTGTGCATAAAAATCTAAGTAGTGATATGAAAACCCAAAATCAATATTTAAATTTGTTTCGCTTTGTACAATACCATCAATAATAGGGTCTGGACCTTCAAACAGGAAAGAAGTTTCATCAAGTTTGTATTGAATAAACCCAACACTTAATCCAAAAGAAAGCATATTTAAATCTACTTCATTTCTGGAAAACAACAAGTGGTGTGCATAAGTAGCATAAGCCCCTGTTTGTGAATGATATCCGTTTTTATCGGTATACAAAATACCTCCTATTGCAGATTGGGTATCGCCAATTCTTCCGTTAAGACTTAAAGTTAAAAGTTTAGGTGCTTCATCATGTCCAAACCATTGTTGGCGTGCTGTAAGTCTAACCTTAGAACAGTTAGCAACACCAGCCATAGATGGGTGAATGAGGTAATAATTATCGGTTAAATAATCAGTATATATTGGTAATCCCTCTTGGGAAGTCGCAACATGACCTAATAATAGTCCAATTACAACTACTAAAATGTTTTTCAATTTCATAAATTCTAGATCAAGGTAGGTTGAGTTTATTATAAACGTCTTGATTATTAAAAAATTACACTTAATATATGTAAAAGAAATTCCTTCAACACAAACATAACCAATAAAGGCAATGAAAGCCAAATATATGGATATCTATAGTTTTCTTTTAGTATTTTTGCAAAAAAATAGCTAAAATGAGTGCTTTCAAGGTTAGTATACAAGAAACTTCAAATAATTCAATTATAAAATTTGAGTTAAACAAATTCATTACAAAACATCAAAGTTTTGAATTTAATAATATAGATGATGCTAAATCTTCTCCTCTAGCTCAGCAACTATTCTATTTACCTTTTGTTAAAAAAGTTTATATCTCAGGAAATTTTGTTGCGGTAGAACGCTATGATATTGTTGAATGGACAGATGTAGAAGATGAAGTTGCCCAACAAATAGAGGCTTATTTAAATGATGGTGGTCTTGTAGTTGAAGAAACTGCAGAGTCTAAAAAAGTACCTGTTACTGTCTATGCCGAAAGCACACCGAATCCAGCTGTAATGAAATTTGTAGCCAACAAAAAAATGGTTACTGCCCTTTTCGAGTTTACTTCTATTGATGATGCCAAATTATCTCCTTTAGCTACCGAATTATTTCACTTCCCTTTTGTTAAAAGTGTTTTTGTTGAAGATAATTATGTGTCAATTACAAAGTATGACATGTCCGAGTGGCAAGAAATTGTTATTGAGCTTCGTGAATTTATAAGAAAGTTTATTGAAGATGGGAAGGAAGTCGTTTTAGCCAATGCTGTTGAAACACTTCAAAAATCTGAAAAAGATCAAGATTCGCATTTTGAAAATTTAGATGATACTTCAAAAGAAATTGTAAACATTCTTGAAGAATATGTAAAACCAGCTGTAGCTAGTGATGGTGGTAATATTCAATTTATTGCTTACGATGCAGACACAAAAAATGTTCGAGTTATGCTTCAAGGTGCTTGTAGCGGATGCCCATCTTCTACTTTTACCTTAAAAAACGGTATAGAAAACATGCTTAAACAAATGCTTCCTGGTAAAGTAGATATGGTTGAAGCAATAAATGGCTAGTCATTTCTCATTATAAAAGTGACTAGTTTAATTTTCTTGTGTCTTAAATACAGTCATCTCCATGAGGGGGTTTCACTTAAAAATTTAAAATCGTAAAAAATGGCAGTATTAAAAGTAATAGAGATTTTATCAAACTCAGATAAAAGTTGGGAAGATGCTACTAAAAAAGCAGTAAAGCATGCATCAAAAAGTATAAAAAATATCCGTTCTGTATATGTTCAAGATCAAAGTGCTAGTGTAAAAGATGGTGAGGTTACAGAATTTAGAGTAAATCTTAAAATAACATTTGAAGTAGAATAACTTTTTTTGCTCCCAAGCATTTAAGAGCGTTCATAACTTGAACGCTTTTTTTATGCTATAATTTCGCTAACTTTGGGCTATGAAACACTTATTAATATTTGCTTTTATTATTCTAATTATGGGCTGTAAGGGTCAGAATTCCGAAACTATGAATCATCAATACACAAATGCCCTAGTAAACGAAACAAGCCCATATCTTTTACAACATGCTCACAACCCAGTTGATTGGAATGCTTGGAATGAGACTACCCTAAAACAGGCGAAATCTGAAGATAAATTAATACTTATAAGTGTTGGGTATGCTGCGTGCCATTGGTGCCATGTTATGGAACACGAAAGTTTTGAAGATAGTTTAGTGGCCCAGGTTATGAATAAAAATTTTATTAATATAAAAGTTGATAGAGAGGAACGCCCAGATGTAGATCAAGTATATATGAATGCCGTTCAACTAATGACTGGTAGCGGTGGTTGGCCTTTAAATGTGATTGCGTTACCGGACGGAAGACCAGTTTGGGGTGGCACTTATTTTAAGAAAGAACAATGGGTTAGCGCCTTAAAACAGATATCAAAATTATATACTGAAAAACCTGAAAAACTTCATGAATATGCCGACAAATTAGAAGAAGGCATTAAATCGCTAGACGTTGTTCAATTAAATACCGATGAACCTATTTTCGAAAAAAACTATATAGATGAAGCTGTTAAAAAATGGTCTAAACAATTCGATAATCGAGATGGTGGCTTAAATAGAGCTCCTAAGTTTATGATGCCTAATAATTATCATTTTCTATTGCGATACGCTTATCAAACAAATGATGAAAAGCTGCAAGAATTTGTAAACTTAACACTTACCAAAATGGCATTTGGTGGTGTTTTTGATCAGATTGGTGGTGGGTTTTCAAGATACTCTGTAGATTCTGTATGGCATGTTCCTCATTTTGAAAAAATGCTTTATGATAACGGTCAATTAGTTAGCCTTTATGCAGATGCATATCTCATTACAAAAAATAAATTGTATAAGAACATCATTACCGAAACATTAGATTATGTAGAAGAGGAAATGACAACCGAAAATGGTGCATTTTATTCTTCATTAGATGCGGACAGCAATACTCCCGAAGGAGAACTTGAAGAAGGTGCTTATTACGTATGGACTAAAGAAGAACTTAAAACTCTTATTGGAAATGACTTTGAATTGTTTTCAGATTATTACAATATTAACAACTACGGTCTTTGGGAACATGGAAACTATGTTTTAATTAGAAAAGATGATGATGCTTTAATCATGAAAAAACATGATTTAGCACCTGAAAATTTATCAGAAAAAGTAAACTCTTGGAAAAGCACGCTTGTAAATGAACGCAATAAAAGAGACAAACCAAGATTAGATGATAAAACTTTAATCTCATGGAATGCATTAATGCTAAAAGGCTATTTAGATGCATACCGAGTTTTAGGTAATGCTGAATATTTGGCTGTTGCTGAAAAAAACGCAAAATTTATCATTAATAATCAGTTAAGAGAAGATGGAGGTCTAGACCACACGTATAAAAATGGCAAAAGTAGCATCAACGGTTATTTAGAAGATTACGCTGCTACAATTGATGCTTTTATTACCCTTTATGAAGTCACACTAAATGAGACTTGGTTAAACAACGCAAGAGATTTAACCAATTATACCTTTGATCATTTCTTTGATGAAACTAGTAAGATGTTCTTCTTTACTTCTAATGAAGACGACCCATTAGTAACTAGAAGCATCGAATATCGCGATAATGTTATTCCAGCGAGTAATTCAATTATGGCAAAAGGTTTGTTCAAATTATCTCATTATTTTGAGAATACACACTACAGCAAAATAGCTATGACCATGCTAAATAATGTAAAACCAGAAATGCAGGAATATCCTTCTGGTTATTCGAACTGGTTGGACCTCATGCTAAATTATGCACAACCTTATTATGAGGTAGCCATTGTGGGTGCAGATGCTAAAGAAAAAATAGAAGCTTTAAACAAAACTTATATACCCAACAAGCTGATTGCTGGAAGCATTTCAGAAAACGATATGCCGTTATTAGAAAACAGATATAATCCGGAAAACACACTAATTTATGTATGTGTAAATAAAGCCTGTAAACTTCCAGTCTCTGAAGTTGATAAAGCCATTAAATTACTATCACAATGAGTTATTTAACCATATTTTTAATTACTGTAGTAGCACTTGAACATATTTACTTTCTAATTTTAGAAATGTTTTTCTGGACTAAACCAAAAGGCATTAAAGCTTTCGGTTTAAAATCAAAGGAATTCGCAGAAGAAACTAGAGTCTTAGCTGCCAATCAAGGGCTATATAATGGTTTTTTAGCCGCTGGACTTATATATTCAATTATACAGAAGGATATAGAAATAGCTAATTTCTTTCTTATTTGTGTGACCATTGCTGGGATTTATGGGTCTTATTCCACAAAGCAAATAAAACTATTCTATGTGCAAGCGGTTCCTGCAATTATTGCACTTGTTTTTTGCTTTATAACAAATTAATTAATCATTTTTTATCATTAAAATACTTAAGAGCTAACACTTAGTTTTTAAGTTTGCAATTATTAAAACTTAAAAAAATTATGAATTTAGAAAACATTAACACAGAAAAGTGGCTAGAATTAGGCATAGATTACGGGCTGAAAATTCTTGGAGCCGTTCTTATTTGGATTATTGGCTCATGGGTAATTAAAAAATTACTAAAAACTACCAAAAAATTAATGTCTAAGAAAGATTATGATGAAAGCCTTCAAAAGTTTTTATTAAATCTTTTAGGTTGGATATTAAAAATTATCCTAATCGTAGTTATTTTAGGAACAATTGGAATAGAAACTACATCTTTTGCGGCGATTTTAGCTGCTGCTGGTTTAGCTATTGGTTTAGCTCTGCAGGGGTCATTAGGCAATTTTGCGGGAGGTGTTTTACTTATGATTTTCAAACCTATTAAGATTGGGGATTTAATTGAGGCCCAAGGTGAAATTGGTGTTGTTAAAGAGATTGAAATTTTTACAACTAAACTTACTGGACTTTCAAATAGAGAAATTATAATTCCTAATGGATCTTTGTCTAACGGTAATATTATTAATTATACTACAGAAGGAACACGACGTGTAGACCTTACTTTTGGTGTAGGCTATGATTCTGATATTAAGAAAACAAAAGAAGTACTAATGAATGTTTTAACATCACATCCAAAAGTATTAAAATCTCCAGAGCCAACAGTAAATGTTTCTGAATTAGCAGATAGTTCAATCAATTTTGCTGTAAGACCCTGGAGTACTGCTGATGATTACTGGGATGTTTACTTTGGAATTACAGAAGACGTAAAAGAAGCACTTGACAAGGCTGGAATTGAAATTCCTTATCCACATCAAGTTGAGATTCAGAAAAAAGGTTAAGATTTAGGTTTTAACGCCACAAAATCTTTTAAATAATATGGTTCAAAATAAGCGACATCTTCGATGTTGCTTATTTTGAATTTATTATAAGCTAACTGACTCATCTCATTTGAAGAAGGTAGCATCTCTTCGATAAAAACAGCATTTGGATGATTGATAACTTCCATTGTTTTTTCAACACCATTACCAATAAAATAGACTTTACCTTTCTCTAAATATCTTTCAAAAGACCCTTCGTTTAATATTTGAGCTTGCGTCTCTCTTATTTGTTCATAATCAGAATCAAAAATAGCCGAATACACTTCCATTCTTCGAGCATCCAACATGGAAACGATAACGCCATTTTCATTTTTGACCTGATGTACTAATGCCTCTAGAGTAGAAACAGAAATTAAAGGAATATCAAGCGCAAAACAAAGTCCTTTAGCTGCTGAAACTCCAATTCTTAAGCCAGTATAAGAACCCGGACCTTTACTTACTGCAATAGCATCCAAATCCTTAAAAGTTATGTTAGCTTCATTTAAAATAGTATCAATATAAACATGCAACCTTTCAGCATGTGAATATTTTTTATCATAATCTTCTTTTAAGACTATCGTTTTACCTTCTTTTGAAACCGAAACAGAACAGTTAGTTGTAGCTGTTTCTATATTTAGTATATATGCCAATTTAATCAGTTAAAGATTTTCCCAGGTAAAAGTCTAAAACTTTTGTCTTAAAAACAAAATCATATTTAGCATTTATTAAAGAGGACTGTGCATTTATTAATTGAAGTCTTGCTTGCTCCAAATCGAAAGCTGTCATGGCACCAAGATCATAGCGCTCTTTAGAATTGTTAAATGCTAATTCTTGAAACGTTAATGACTTTATCGCAGCATCGTAAGCTTTTAGTGCAGCTTGAGCATCTGTGTAAGCTCTTTGAATATTAGATTCTAAATCTAGCTTTGCTTGTTCCATTAGAAGTTTGCTATTTTCTTGTTGAATCTTAGATACTGCAACATTGGTTTTATTTTGAAATCTAGAAAAAATTGGAATGTTGATATTCAAATTGAAGTTATGCCCTTTCAACAAATCCAATTCT
The DNA here is from genome assembly GCF_057219435.1 of Algibacter sp. YIN40. NCBI lineage: Bacteria > Pseudomonadati > Bacteroidota > Flavobacteriia > Flavobacteriales > Flavobacteriaceae > Algibacter > Algibacter sp. YIN40. The sequence continues at coordinate 415,193 of NZ_JBXVVC010000001.1, forward strand.
CTAAAAAATGCTTGTTTTATAAAATCGTTTTTAGATTCACTCCAAACAGATCCAAAACCATATCCAAAAGTTACATTAGGATAGTACCCAGCTTTTAAGATTTCGGTATTTAATTCGGCATTTTCTATGCGCTTTTCTGCAATCTTGATTTCCGCTCTATTTTCAAGAGCATATTCTAAAATAGGAGTAACATTATTATACAATAACCCTTCAGAAGGTGTATTGACATCAATAATTTCAACATCAAAACCATAAAAAGGAATCTGAAGTAATTGGGATAATGATAATAATGACAAATTAAAACTATTCTCAGCCAAAGTAACTTGTTGTGAATCTCTACTTAAAGTAGCTTCAGCATCATAAATATTTGCTTTTGGTTGCACTCCCGCATCGACTAATTCTTTTATTTGTTCTAGTTGTTTTTCACTAAAAGCAAATTGTGCATTGGCAATTTCTAAATTTTCAATATTAAATAAGACATTCAAATAAGCATTAACAACATTTAAAGAAATATCATCTTTTATCCGACGTAATTCTAAAACACTTGTTTCTTTAGTAAGTTGTGATTGCTTATATAAATTCAACGTTCTAAATCCGTTAAACACATTTTGATTTAAACCAATATTATAATTAAACGAATGTGTTGTTTGATTCGTTATACGTTGATTTGTTACTGGATCGAAACCTGAACCAATACTCATACGATTCCCTGTACTTGCAGTTACAGATGGCAAAAACTGACCTTTTGCAGCGATGATATCTTGGTCGTTTAAAAGAAGTGTGTTTTCACCTTGCTTAACGGTTATGTTATTTACAACAGCATGATTAACACATTCTTGTAGTGTCCATTTTTTTTCTTGGGCATTTAACGAAACTGACACTAATAATAGTAATAGTGAAAGACTGTTTTTTGTGAGTTTAATATTGAAATTAATCATATTTCTAGTCTTAATTTTCTTTTGATACTTTATTCCAAACTTTAATCTTATCACCTTGCTCAATACCATCAACGATTTCAACATTTATTCCATCTGATAAGCCTAGTTTAACATCTTGTTTTTTAAATGAATTATCTGTTTGCTGAATTTCAACATATGGTTTCTCAGTTATTCTATCAAATCGGACTAAAGATTCTTTTATAGCAAAAAGACTATCTCTACTTTCAATATCAATTTCAGCATTGGCACTATAGCCTGCCCTAATATTGGCATTTACCTCAACTTCTACATCGGCTTTTATAGTAAATTGGACAGCGCCAGCGTTATCTGAAACACCTTTTGGAGCAATGAATGTTAATTTTGCAGGAAGTTTTTTCTCCTCTAAAGCACCAATTACTACACCTATGTCTTCACCTTCTTTAAGTTTGCCCACTTCAGACTCATCTACAGTTCCTTCAAAAATCATATTACCCATATTGGCAATTGTAGCTATGCTAGTACCGGCATTGAAGTTGTTACTTTGAATCACTTGATCACCAACCCGAACAGGAATTTCTAATATTGTTCCTGCTATTTGAGCAATAATGTTTGTATTGGCAGAACTACCCCCTGAAATAGATCCCTTTTTAATGATTTGATAATCATTTTGAGCTTGCTGCAAAGATTCCTTGGCTTGATTGAACGATAGTTCGCTATTTTCAAAATCTTGTTTCGAAATAACACCTTTATCAAATAACACTTTATTTCTTTTGTAAAGAACATTAGCATTATCATAAGATAACTTTGAGCTATTTAATCTACTATTGGCACTAACTAATGATTGCTCGTTTGGCACCACTCTAATTTTGGCAATTAAATCACCTTTATTAACTATATCACCTTCTTCTATCATAATAGCATCTACTATTCCTGTAATTTGAGGTTTTAATTCAATTTCCTCTTCAGGGTTTAAACTACCTGTTGCTACTATTTTTGTGCTTATTGAGGTGTAAAAAGGTGTTTCAGTATCAAAAGCCTCTGGAGCTCGATTATTTGCATCATAAAAATATTTTAAGACCCAAGCAAATAATATTATTGCTATAACAATAAAAACGATTTTGATAATTTTTTTCATTTTATAAATTTAGTTTATTCTTCTCTTAATGCGTCGATAGGTTTAATACTTGTAGCCTTAAAAGCAGGAATTAACCCGATTAAAGTACCAAGAATTGTAACTATAAACAGTGCAAAAAACACCATACCAATTGATACTGAAGGATTTCTCATAAAAGCATCTTCACCCTGAGCTACAAAATTATTAAGTAGTATTAATATTAAACCACCACTTATAATTCCTAAAAAACCTGAAATTAATGATATAGCAACAGCTTCTACAATTATTTGTCTTTTAACAAGGTATGGTGTTGCTCCTAAGGCACGCCTTATACCAATTTCTTTGGTGCGTTCTTTTACCGATATTAATAAAATACCACCAATGGCAAATACACCAGCAATTAAAGTTGCAATACCTACAAACCAGGTTAAAAATTGCATACCTATTATAAATCCTGTAAACTGTTCAAACCTATCTCCAAGATTAAATCCATTAAGCGCTCTATTATCATCTGGGTGAATATTATGTATGTTTTTTAGCAATAATTTTACATCGGCGTCTAATTGATTAATATCAAAATTTGCATCACCAGTAACGGTTAGTAAGTCAACACTATTTCCTCTATTATAAATTTGTTGAGCTGTTGTATAAGGGATATTAAAATCTATTTGCGGCCCGCCAAAATTGACGGCTTTATAAACGCCTATTACTGTAAAACCTACGTTTTCTCCCTTTACCATTTTCCCAATAGGGTTTTCGCCTTTTTCAAATAATTGCTTGTAAACATCGTCTGAAATAACAGCCACTTTTTTGCGTTCATCAATATCAGACTGATTAATATATCGTCCCCAGAGTAAATCTTTTTTTGCTAAAACGTCTGCAAATGGAAACTCTCCTCTACCAGTAAAATTTCCATTTAATGTGTTTCTACTTATAGTTATTTGGGTTTGAAGGCTTGGCAAAACATACTCAACCCCTTTTATATTTTCTTTTATTTTTTCAACATCTTCAAGGGTCATTTTAATTCGGCGTCCTTCTTGATAACCTTTAAAAGGAATTGAAGTTGTACCGCTAAAAAGGAATAAACTATTAGTAGCGAAATTTTGAAATCTAATATTGAAATTATTTTCGACACCTTTAGCAGAACCTAATAACCCTATAAGTAAAAGAATACCCCACCATACACCAACCATAGTTAAAATAGACCGGAGTTTATTTTTACTAAGGCTGTCAAACACTTCTTGCCAAGTATCTTTTTCTAATAAAAACTTTATCATTTAACCATTTCTTAAAGCTATTATCGGTTTTATTTTTGATGCTTTTTTTGCAGGTACGAATCCAGCTATAGCACCAGCAATTACTAAAACAATAGTTGCTGAAACTAAAATGGATGAATTTACGCTAGGGTCAGTAATAAAATAACGCTCTAAACTAGAGCCAATGGATCTTAAAACGCCAACTCCAATTAACAAACCAATATATCCTGTTAATGCTGTTATTAAAATAGACTCCAATAAAATTATTGATACTATTGATCTAGGGGAAGCACCTAATGCTTTACGAATTCCGATTTCTTTTGTTCGTTCTTTTACAATAAAAATCATGATATTACTAATACCCAAAATACCAGCGATCAGTGTCCCAAATCCTATAATAGGGATTAAAGCTCCCAAACCAGATGAAATATTGTCAAGACGTTTTTTTGCTGTGAGAACTCCATTGCCAATTCTAACACCTCGTTGATCGTTTGGAGCTACATCAAATCTGTTCTTTAACTTAGCTGTCATTTCTTTTACTAAATTTAAAGCCTGATCTATGTTTAATTTAGGATTATAAGTAAGTGATATATTTCCTATATCATCATTACCCAAATACAGCTTTTGTATTGTGGTATATGGAGCATAAATAATACGTTCTTGACTATCTCCTCCACCATCTGAATAAACACCTACCACTTTATATTGAACACCTTCTAAATCTAAATATTTTCCAATAGCTGATTCTTTTAAAAATAAATCTTCCTCAACAAGGCGTCCTATAACACATACTTTATCCTTAGCTTTTACATCTTTTAAGCTAATAAATCTTCCATCTTTTATTTCTGCTTTTTCTATATATTGATAGTCAGGAGACACCCCAGTTATTGAATAACCCCCTTTTTGCTTTTTATAACTAACCTGATAATTTCTTGAAATTTTTGATGACATGTACTCAATGTCTTCTCCAAATTCCTTTTTCAAATAATCTAAATCTTTACTAGTAGGCTGAATTTGTCTTCCAATTTGTAGTCCTTTATAGGGTTTTGATGTGGTTCCAAATCGAATATTAATAGCATTTTCAGCTGTTCTGATAAAAAATTTCTCGAAGGTGTTTTCTAACCCATTGGCAATTCCAAAAAGTATAGTGAATAGCATAATAGCAAATGCCACTGTAAAGCCAGAAAGTAAAGCTCTTGTTTTATTTTTATTTATACTCTGGAATATTTCCCGCCAAAGATCTAAATCAAACATAGTGTTCTGCTCTAACTTGGGTTACTTTCTTATCCTCCATAATGACGCCGTCACGAAGCCTTACAATACGTTTGCACATATTGGCAATATCTTCTTCGTGTGTTACCATTAATATGGTTTTGCCTTCATCATTTAATTGCTGAATAAATTCCATGATTTCGTAAGACGTTTTAGTATCTAAAGCTCCTGTTGGTTCATCTGCCAATAATAATTTCGGATTCGCTGCTAAGGCTCGTGCAATTGCCACGCGCTGATTTTGCCCACCAGAAAGTTCTTTAGGCAAATGTTTAGCCCAATCAGTCAACCCTACTTTTCCAAGGTGAAACATTGCTTGCTCTTGCCTTTCTTTTCGATTCACACCCTGATAATAAAGTGGAAGCGCCACATTTTCAAGTGCTGTTTTATAATTTATTAAATTAAATGATTGAAAAATGAACCCTAAAAACTTATTTCTATAAACAGCAGCTTTTTTTTCGGTAAGGTCTTTAATAGGAAGGTCATCTAAAATGTATTCGCCAGAATCGGCTTCGTCAAGCATACCAATTATATTAAGTAATGTAGACTTACCAGATCCAGAAGAGCCCATAATAGCAACCATTTCACCATCTTTTACAGACAGATTAATTCCTTTTAATACATGTAAACTTGAGCCACCTATAGGATAGGATTTATGCAATTCGCGAATTTCTAACATTATGCTATTAATTAATCAACTAACCTTATGAGTAAGACACTAAAAGCAACTAAATGTTACAAAAATAATTTAGCTGTTTTGCTTATTGGCTTTACTATATTTTCTGTAAATAATATATCCTATTCCCCCAACAAGAATATATGGAATCGCCATAAGATAAACAATCCCATCGTTAATACCCTCAGCCACCGTTTTATTTCCTTCACTTTCTAAAACTGCTCGACACATAGCGCATTGTGCATTAGTCTCTAGAAAAAAGAGAAAAGAAAAGAGAAAAAAGGCTATTTTTTGTTTCATTATTAAAAGTTATACGCTACGCTTAGAATGACATTAAAGGTAGTATGGTGAAATCATAATATAAACAACAACACCACTTACTGCTACATATAGCCACAGCGGAAACGTAATTTTTGCTATTTTTTTATGTTTCTCAAAATTATTAGTTATAGCTCTTACATAGGTTATTAAAACAAAAGGTATTACCGCCACAGACAGTATGATATGGCTTAACAATATGAAAAAATAAATTGACCTATATTCTCCCTGGTAACTCGTTGAATCACTAGTCATGTGGTATAAAATATACATAGTCAAGAATAATACTGAAAGTGTTATCGCAAATTTCATAAGTCTTTCATGAAATTTTCTATTTCCTTTCTTTATTTGAAATACAGCAAAAATTAAAACCAAGGCCGTAATACCATTTATTGTCGCATAAATTGGTGGTAAAAAAACCGGTAATTCAATATCTATTTTTATACCGAAAAGCGCTGCAACTGCAGCTGGAATTATAATAGATAAAGCAACAATTAATTTGTTGTACTTTTTATCATCTAAAATTTCAGGTTGTTCTTTATTCATTAAGCAGTTTTTTAATATCTTCTTTTAGAGAACTAATTTCTTCTTTTACACCATCATCATCAACTTTTTCGGCTTCAGAAACGATGCCTCTATAATATATTATTGGGTTTCCAAAGTCATCTTGTCTTGAACGTATAAAACCATTTTTATCAATTAAGGCGAAATTTCCTGAATGTTCAAAGCCGCCTTCTACATTTTCATTTTCAGCTGTATAAATATAAAAACCTTCGTTGGCTAGTTTATAAATAGCCTCTTGTGCTCCAGTTAATAAATGCCAATTCGGATTTATAACTCCGTAATGTTCTGCGTAATTTTTTAGAATTTCAGGTGTATCGTAATCCGGGTTTATAGTAAATGATGCCACACCAAAATTCTCAAAACCTTTAAATGCATTCTGAATTTGAATTAAATTAGCATTCATCTTAGGGCATATAGTTGGACAGGTTGTAAAAAAGAATTCTACCACATATACCTTACCTAAATAATTTTGATTGGTAATTGTTTCTCCATCTTGGTTTGTAAAACTAAATGGTGGCACTTTTCTTTTAACACCATTGTTTTCAATGAAAACTAAAGCTTCTGAATCGACTACTTTATTTTCTTCTTTCAAATCGCTTCTACTTTCTTGTCTGGAAATATCATTATTCGATATTCTATCAATGATTCTTGGTATAAAAATGATTCCAAAAACCAAAATAATAAAGGCAATCCCTATGTATGAATAATTTGTTTTTTTTATTTTATTCATAAGTCTCTAATTTTAAATCATCTGCTCTTCTAGTATCAGAATTAAATTGTCCTTTTCTTTTCTGACGATACTCGGTGAATAATATCCGTAAATCATCACTCATTTTATTCTTGATTTCTGATACTTCAATACAATCATAAGAAAGCAAAGGATACATGGCTTTATTCTTTTCAACTTCTTTATCTGTTCTGTCGTCTATTCTCCCTCTTTGGTTTAAATCTTTATCAACCAAAAAAACCATATCGGTACTTAATTTTTGACTCAAACCTTGTTTATATTCTAAACTTTCAAATACAGCCTGTATTTCTTTTGGACTTCCAAATACGAAATGCCAAAATCTTAAATCTTCATAAGAACTTATTTCAGATTTTAACTTTTCAATAGATTCTTCCGTTCCTATTGGCATGATAATAACCACTTGAAAACGTTTAAATCCTTTAAATTTATCGTAAACTAATTCTTTTAAATTTAATGCTGTTGTGGATTTATCGTTTGGATTTTCACCAAAAAATCCGACTACCGTTATGTGGCCTTTTAAAAGCACTTTTTCTTCAGATTTTGAAGTAAATGTATCTAAATCTGAGATCTCATCATTTACAATATCTAATGGTGTATAGTTATGCGTTGCTGGATATAAAAACAATAAAAAGGTAACTGGAAGAAAGAATAAAATTCCCAAGACAACATATCTGCTAACTTTCTTGTAATCCATTTTTTATGGTGTTTTTACCTATCAATTTAATCTCGTGCAAAAATAAAAAAAGGCGGTTTAAAAACCGCCTTAATATATCTATTTAACTATATATTATAGTTAAAAATCTCTTTTTACAAATCCGTCTTTATAAACATCGAAAACGTATCCGCCTTCTTGTAATAATATAAATATTAAATAAAGAATTAAGAATATAGCTGTCCATACAACCATGCGTCTTAAAGATATAGTTTCATCGCGCATGTGCATGAAATCCCATGTAATATAGTAAGCCTTTACAATAGTTAAAATAATGAATATCCAGTTTAAAATTTTCATCCCTAAAAACATAGCCATTAAAGATTCTGGCTTATAAATTCCCAAAACTACTTCAATACCGGTTACAATAGTTAAAAAGACTAAAACTCCCCAAATTTTTTGAGTATTGGATTTAAACTTAACTAAGCCTCTAAATATTTCTAATTTATGTGCGTGTGCCATTTCTAATTATAATTTTCTTATTAAACTAGGTAGAAGAATGTAAATACAAATACCCAAACTAAATCTACAAAGTGCCAGTATAATCCAACTTTTTCAACCATCTCGTAATTTTTACGCCTTTCGTAAGTACCCAAAATTACATTAAAGAAAATAATGATATTTATAACCACTCCGGAGAATACGTGAAATCCGTGAAACCCAGTTATAAAGAAAAAGAAGTCAGCAAATAACGGCGAACCATATTCATTAACATGCAGATTTGCTCCTTCTACTACGGCTACACCATTCTCCTTAATTTGCCTTAAAGATTCTGATCTAGTCAAAACTGTTTTTTCTCCTGCTTCATTAATTATTTGCGTTCTTACCAATACATTGTCATGAGACTCCAATCCATGAACAACTTCATCAACAGTATATGTTGGTAAAGTTCCTTCTTGCACAAACCAAAGACCATCTTTTCTATTATGTTCAGTTCTATATTTTTCTTCAGCAACTACAAAATCTCGTAAAGCAACTCTGTGACCATCAGTATCAACAAATTGTAAAATATTACCTCCTTTTGTTTGTACAGCACCAAAATCTCCTTGAATAAACGTTGCCCATTCCCATGCTTGAGAACCAACGAATATTAAACCGCCAATAATGGTTAAGAACATGTAAATGGTAACCTTAGCCTTATTTAAATGATGTCCAGCATCAACAGCCAAAACCATAGTAACCGAAGACATAATAAGGATAAAAGTCATGAAAGCTACATAAATCATAGGTAGCTCTTGACCATGTAAAAAAGGAACGTGTGTAAACACTTCATCGGCAATTGGCCATGAATCTATGAACTTGAATCTTGAAAAGCCATAGGCCGCTAAAAAACCTGAAAATGTCAAGGCATCAGATACAATGAAAAACCACATCATCATTTTACCATAACTTGCATTTAGTGGTTTATTTCCGCCACCCCAAGTTTTACCTTCTGTTCCAGTATTTACAACTGTAGTACTCATATATGTTGGTTGTTATTTAAAAGTTGCACAAAAATACTCAATTTATTTATCTAAAGAAACATCCAGCTATAAATTATACACACTCTAAATAAAAGTACATCGAGATGTTACTTTAGACCTTGAAATACCCAATAAAAACTATCTAAAAAAATATAAAAACAAAAAGAGTAACACCCATAGTACATCTAGAAAATGCCAAAAGGTTGCTGCTAGTTCAAATCCTAACATATTTGTGGATGTATACTTTTGTTTAAAATGATTATAAATTACTACTAACAAACAAATTAGACCTACCACAACATGCAAAATGTGCATAAATGCAATTATAAAGATAAATGTCATGGTAATATTACTAGTTGGGCCCGTAAAATGATAACCATCTCCTATTATCTCGTTAAAAGCCGAAAATTGATTGTAAATAAAGGCAAACCCCAAAACGAGTGTTGCCAATAATAACCAAGTAACTTGACTTCTCTTGTTATTTTTTAGCGCTTTTCCAGCGAACACAAACGTGACACTACTAACTACAATTATTAGTACACTTATTATAAATGCATGAGGTAAATCGAAATCTTTCAACCAATCTGGTCTCGATTTACTCACTATATATGCACTTGTCCATCCAGCAAACGACATTATTAATGAAATAATACCAAACCAAAGCATCATCTTTTTAGCTCTGCTATTTTTTTCTTCTAAAGTGCCTTGTGTTAAATCCATAACTACCTAATAAATTTATCAATTACGTATACTATTTGTACTAATGAAATATAAGAAACACTCACTAGCATTAATTGTTTTGCAGCCTTTTCAGTCATTAATTTAAATAAACGAATGGCATAATAAAACATCCATAAACCTAAAAGAAAAACAATAGCAGCTGAGACAATCGATAATTCTAAGCTTCCGGTAAACCCAAAAACAGGGATTATTGATACTATCAAAGTCCAGATGGTATACATTATTATTTGAACTGCAGTTCCTTTATCTTGCTTTCCTGTCGGAAGCATAAAGAATCCTCCTTTTTTATAATCTTCGAATAAAAACCAGCCAATGGCCCAGAAATGGGGAAATTGCCAAAAGAACTGCAACGCAAATAAGGTTCCTGGTTCAATACCAAAATCGTCTTTAGCTGCTACCCACCCTAACATAAACGGGATTGCTCCTGGAATGGCCCCTACAAATACCGCCAACGGTGTTTTCGTTTTTAAAGGTGTATATACACAGGTGTACAAAAAGATTGAAATAGCACCAAACATAGCTGTTTGCTTATTAATAGTGTAAAGTATAATGACTCCTAACAACGTAAAAACAGTAGCAATAATGAAGGCTGTATTCACAGACATACGTCCCGCTGGGATAGGTCTGTTTTTGGTACGACTCATTAAAGAGTCCAAATCTTTTTCTATAATCTGGTTGAAGGCATTTGATGCACCAACCATAAAGTAACCACCTAAACCTAATAACAATAGAGTTTTGTAGTCAACCGTTTCTACTCCCAATAAATAGCCTGCAATAGACGAAAAAACAACACTTAAAGCGAGTCGCATTTTAGTGATTTCCTTAAAGTCTGAAATTACCGAAGATGTTGCTAATGAAGATTTTGATTTACTCAATGGTCTATTTGCTTGTTCGCTTTCTATTTGCGAGTGCAAAGATACTTTATTACAGCATTTTGAGCAATGCTTTTTAACTGTTATTTAATTCTCACTTCTGAAATAAAAAGTCGTATTTTTAATCAATATAACATCAATTAAATTCATTATGAAACTTTATAAATCTATCTCGGCATTTTTAATCTTTGGTTTTATATTAAGTGCTTGTTCCCAAAACAAAGAGGTCACAATAAAAACTCATAAACTGACTGAGAACATTTATATGCTAGAGGGGCAAGGTGGAAATATCGGTATTTCTATTGGTGAAGATGGTGTATTAATGATTGATAGCCAATTTGCAAAATTGACACCGAAGATTCTTGAAGCTATAAAAGCGTTAAGCGACAAACCTATCAAGTTTTTGGCAAATACGCATCACCACGGAGACCACACTGGTGGCAATAAAAATATCTCGAAACTTAATGCCAACATTATAGCTCATGATAATGTCTATAAACGTGTAAAAAATAATAAAAGACAATCTGATGAATCCTTGCCTACCATCACTTTTAACGATAAATTAAGCCTTTATATTAACGGCGAACAAGTTATCGCTATGCATTTTGATAATGCCCATACTGATGGCGATAGCATGCTTTATTTTACTGAAAGTAATGTGTTACACACAGGTGATGTATTCTTCCATAATCGGTACCCATATATCGATTTAAATTCTGGCGGAAGTGTTACAGGTTATATCGATGCTGTTAAAGACGTATTGATACTTATAGATGAAAACACTAAAATTATACCTGGTCATGGAAGCATCTCAAATAAAAAAGAATATGAAACTTTTTTAAAAATGCTAATAGACTTAAAATCGAACGTATTAACTGAAATTAAAAATAGTAAAACTGAAGAAGAAGTATCTTCTAATGCGTCTTTGACAAAAACATACGATGATTTAAATTATGACTGTTGCTATATTTCTTCTGAAAAAATGAGACGTACGCTTTATAAGAGTTTGAAAGAGTGATAACTATATTCAATAAGATTCCTTCCTGTTAGTTCTCCTGATTCGGAGGAATAACAAATTTAAAAATCAAAATACCAATTAAATAAGTCGGTTCTAATACCAAAATTAAACCAAACAGTATCACTTTTAAAAGTAGAGGTCGTTGTGCTTTCTGGATTAAAGTTTCTAAAGGTAATATCCGTAAATATTTTAAGGTTAGATGCTGGGTTAATTAAATATCCAGCTTGTAAATTACCATAAAATGTTTTCGCTTTTATACCTTGCCCAACTTCAACACCTGTATTGAAAGGTCTTTCATTATAATTCCTATAGATATCACCGCCATAACTAAAATTATCTACGCCATCATTAAAGTCCAATCCACGAGAACCAAAAATAATTTTAGCATTTGCATACCATCTATTGTAATGATAACGACCAATTAAAACTGTTTCACTAAAGTTAGCTCCCCATAAGTGTGCCATAGACTGGTTATTATGACCATAATTCAGAATAACCGTATTATGAGAATACGTATAAGGACGAACACGATTGTATTCTAACTGAAGTAATAAATTATCAACCTTAAACGCATTGAAATATTTAACTCCTAATTGATAACCAAACTTATTTTTCCAACTTTTCTCACCACCTTTTACATCATTTAGAGAGAATTCATCTAAGACAAATTGGCTATAGGCATAAATATTATCTTTAAATTTATATTTCGCTGAAGCTCCTAAAATAGCATTTCCAGCTCCTTGGCCGGTTTCAAATTCAATGGCTCGATAAAAAATAACAGGATTTAAATAATTGATGTCGAAGCCGCGTTCGTTGGTATTTGTCCACAAAACCGATTCAAAGAATCCTAAGTTTAATCGTTTAGACACATTCCAACTTAAATAATGATTCGCCATATACTTTGTTAAAAATGCGCCATCCTCAGTCACTTCTGGTCGAACATCTTTCAACCACATCCATGTATTGGTATATTTAATTTTCCAAAATTTTGTGTTTAATTTTAAAAATGGCCTCGGGCTTGCAACATCACTTAAAAACAAAGAACGATAGCCATCTCCAATAAAATTTTTGCCATGACCAAACTGAATATTAATAAACTTAGCCGGAGCATAAGACAAATAAGCCTCCGCAACTGGATAATCGTAGGAATCACTTTTAAAACTCTTGGCTATACCACGTCCAGGAATAATTGCAGGATCCGGACCAAAGGCTTTTAAACTTTCTGCATACGTATTAACGTATTGTGCAAAACGCCCTTGACTTTCAAAAACAGCTGTATAAAAATTGAACTTTTTTCCCAATCCACCTTGTACCAAAAAACCACGTGTATTGTTGTAAGTCGAACTAAAATCGGCATCAGTATCTTTTCCAACTTGCAAGTCGAAAATAGGATCGATTGTAAACCAATAATCCTTTCCTTGTAATTGTACTAAATGCTCATTCCATAGCTTTTTACCTGCCCAAGTACTTGTTTCTTTCTTTAGTTTATCCTTTTCTACTTTAAAATCGTAATACTTCGCAACCTCATCGTATACAAATGGTTTTGAGGCAGAGTGACTATTTGTGCCAATAACATTTATATTTCTATCAAATCTAGCATAATCGCTATGCGTAAATGGAATATTTAATTGACTTGAATACCCTTTATTTTCAAAAGGTATCAATGTGGCATTAACGCTGTCAAACTCGGCTTTTGCTTGTTGTTCTAATTTAGATATCTCATTTTCTTTAGCTAAATCTTGAGACACCGTTTCTTGATTTACCAAAGGAATCTTAATCGGCATAGAATACTGCTTATAAGTTTTTCGCCCATTATATGTTGCTGGTTGAATTTTAGGAAACATATCAAATACCCGTTTTGTTTCATCTTTCAACTCGCTATAAATAGCATCAACATAGATTACTCGAAATACCCCTGTCGTATCTACTTCAAAAAGTACGACAACTTCGCCTTTATAACTTTCGTCTAGAGCTTTTTGAGGCACTTTAAAGTTTTCATAAATCTTTTTAAACACATTAGTGTCAAAACATTTTTGAAGTGAGTCAATCGTGATGTTTTTACATTCTGAAAATACAGGCGGCTTCTCATTAAAAGGAGTGCTTTGTGCGGAGATATTATATTGAACTAAAAGTAGGAGTAGTACAACGAATCGCTTCATGGTATTTTGTTAAGCATTGATTTAGAGCTGAAAGATACTATATTTTTTTAGATTCGGTAACCGTTCGTTTATTTGAATTTGAATCAATATTTGTAAGAAAATGAAACAAACAGGAGCCAAGAAAAAACCGTTACTAAATTAACATTAATAACGGTTTAATATCATAAATACTTTAATGTTTAATAATTCTCGACTTGAAAAATGATAGGCAGACTATAAATCACTCCTACATTTTTGTTATTTTGCTTTCCAGGTGTCATTTTCGGGATAATACCGATAACTCTTTTCGCTTCTTTATCTAATTCAGGATGAGGGCCTCTAGTTATAATATCCGCAACATTTCCTGTTTTGTCTATTTTAAAGGTAACATTTATACGTTGTCTTCCTGATAACCCATATTCACTTCCAATACCCGTATCAAATTTTCTTAAAATAAGCTTAGAAATTTTCTCGGACATGCATTTTTTTCTATCGTCATTTTTTTTGAATCTTTCACAACCAGGATAAATAGGAACGTCATGAACTAAAGATATAAGCACGTCCACTTCTTCCTCAATTTCAATTACTGATGGTATTTCATTTGGTGAAAGAGGATTTCCTTTTGATTCTGGTTCAGTAAAAATTTCAGGAGTTTCTTCAACACTAGGATCTTCAAAAATAACAGGTTCCTTTACAAGGATAGTTGGTTTCTTTTTAACTTCTTCTTTCTTAAACTCTTCTTCAAAAACTTTTACAACATCATTAAACACGTATAAATTATCGTCTTCAATCGTTGGCTTAGGTATTTCTGAAGGAACGTTTGTTTCAAATTTCATTTCAAACAAACCATAGGTAAATAACAAACAGACTATTAATCCAATTTGGAAATAGAGGGTTGAGTTTTTTTGTAAATTTACATCATGCTTTTGTGATTTTTTCGCGATATGCTCATTTTGCCGAATGAGTTCGCGAGACTTCTTTGAAGTTCTCATAATAATTAAAGTTTAAATGCTAATGTTATGATAAAATCACAATAAGCATACCAAAAAAAGAAATCCCGATACAAAATTTGTAACGGGATTTTAATTTATTTGGTTGTTCCTTTAGAGGAATACTTCTTAATCTTGCACTTGAAAAATAATCGGTAATGAGTATGGAACTGTTACAGCTTTACCACGTTGTTTTCCTGGTTTCATTTTTGGCAGTAGATTAATTACTCTAGCTGCTTCTTTTTCTAATCCCGGGTGTGGTGCTCTTGCACGTACTCCTGTTATATCACCCGTTTTACTGATTTTAAAAATAACATTAATACGTTGTCTACCTGATAAACCTAAATCGCTAGCTAATTCTGTATTAAACTTTCTATTAACAAATTTTGAGATTTTTTCAGACATACAAGCTTTCTTAGCGTTGTTTCCGCTTTTGTTTTCACATCCTGGAAAAATTGGCACATTTTCAATAACTGCAAATGGAACTTCTATATCTTCATCTACTTCTTCTACCTCTACTTCTTCCACCTCAACTATTTCTTCTTCCTGATCAGTCTCGGTCGATTCAATTACTGTTTCCTCTACCTCTTCTTCATCTTCTACAATCTCGATAACCTCTGGAGCTGCAGGCGGTGGTGGTGGTGGTGGTGGAGTTTGAATTTGTTCTGTGATTGGAATTTCTTCATCATCTAACTCATCTAAATTCAATTGTCCAATATCTATATTAGACTTATCATACGTTTTGTAATTGATAGCGTAGTTTGTTAAAAACAACATTAAAGCTAAACCAATTGCGAAATACAGCGAACTGTTACGTCCAACATTTGCTTTAGGATTTTTCTTAGGTTCCATATCTTATTGTTTTATCAGGATTGCTAAAATAACCATTTATTTGTTAAAAAAACAAGCGATTATCTCTTTTTAACTTCTTTTATGTTATAAACTATTAATACAAATACAGCAATAATAATACCAAAGGTGTTTGCCCCAACATCGTAAATATCTGAAACTCTGCTTTCTGTTAAACATCCTTGAAGTAATTCAATAATGACGCCAATAATAAAAGAAAATATCCCTGAATAAATAATTGCTTTTGTTATTCCTATCTTATACTTGTGATAAAAAACAAAATGCCATAAAATAGGCAATACAAAATACGCCAAAAAATGAAATATTTTATCATTAAAGGAAGTTCCTAAATCTGGTAATTTTCCTAGTTTAATCAGGCTTAAAGAGACTAAAAAAGCCGTGTATAAAACAGCAAAAAATAAAGCGTGTTTTTTAAGCACCTATGAGTACTTTATAATCATCAGCAGACATAAGTGTATCTGTTTGTGACATATCAGAACATTTTAGTTTTATCATCCAACCATCACCATAAGGATCTGTATTCACAGTTTCAGGCTGGTCCTCTAAAGAATCATTGAATTCAATAATCTCTCCAGACATTGGTAAAAATAAATCCGACACTGTTTTAACTGCTTCTACTGTTCCGAATATTTCTTCAGCATCTAAAGTTTCATCAACAGTTTCAACTTCTACGTAAACAATATCACCAAGTTCGCCTTGAGCAAAATCTGTAATTCCAATAGTAGCTATGTCTCCTTCTATTTTAACCCACTC
Organism: Algibacter sp. YIN40; assembly: GCF_057219435.1. Lineage (NCBI taxonomy): Bacteria > Pseudomonadati > Bacteroidota > Flavobacteriia > Flavobacteriales > Flavobacteriaceae > Algibacter > Algibacter sp. YIN40. The sequence goes on from NZ_JBXVVC010000001.1 coordinate 431,611, forward strand.
ATGGTCCTTAGTATATTTTAATTCTGATGGTATATTCATTATATTTCTTTATTTAGTTTTAGCAAATGTATTTATTCAAAATTAATTATCAAACCTCAATGTATTAATAAAGCACTATTTTTAATTCAAAATAAAACTTCTAGCATATTATTTAAAAAATTCCAATGGTTCTTTCTTTAAAAACAAAAAATAAAATCGATTCTAGCAAAACAATCCGGCTATTAAACAAGTAGTTCGCACCAACAAACATGAGTTTTGTACATTTCTTTTGACAGTTCAAGCTTTTCTAGTTAATTTTCAAGAACTATATGCAAATTCTAAATAAATATATTTCTCAAGCTCTAGTTCACATCCTCTTCTGGATGCTCTTTGTATTTGTATCACTCTTTTTGTTTTCAGATTTTTATTGGAAAGAAAATCCGTTTCTTCAGTACTTAACCCTTTTAATAATCATAGTATATATTAATAATTTTTTACTCCTACCCTTTTTTGTTAGAAAAAAACTATACGTTTTATATGTGTTTGTTTTTGCCACTGTTTCATTTTTAGCAACTCAACTCTATTGCTATTCTTTTGCACAATGTGGATGTTCCGTTTTTAAATGCTTAAGTGATTATTTATGGCAATCTTTAGTACCTCTTATTTTCTTTTCTTTTATCTGGGTATTATATCGGTTTATTGATAAACAAGAAGAGGTTGAAATCATTAAAAAGGATCATGCCGAAATGGAATTAAAATTTCTAAAATCGCAAATAAATCCTCATGTATTATTCAATAATTTGAATACTATTTATTCCTACTCTTTAGAAAAACCAAATGAAACGCCAGATCTTGTTTTAATGCTTTCAGATAATCTAAAACATGTTTTGTATGAAAGTAATGAGAAAACAATTTCTCTAAAAAAGGAAATAAGGTTTATAGATAATTATATAAAATTTCAAAAAATCCGAACCGAAGGTGTTAAACAAATTAATTATTCAACTAATATTGATTCTTTACAACATAAAATTGCGCCATTATTATTAATCACCATCATTGAAAATGCTTTTAAACACAGTACTTTAAATAGCCATATTAATATAAACATAGAAGTTAAAAATGGGGTCTTAAATTTAATGTGTGAAAATAATTTTGATGAAAATAAAACAAGCTCATCCGATTTAAAAATTGGCTTACAAAATCTAGAAAAAAGATTAGAACTCATTTATAAAGACGTGTATGAGTTTAACATTAATAAGTCAGAATTATTTAAAGTGACGCTAAGCCTTAATTTGACAAAAATCTAATTAATTGACACTTTTGAAAACCAGCATATGAATTGTATCATTATAGAAGACGAAATACCTGCGCAAAAAATTCTAAAAAGTTTTATTGCTAGAATACCAAGTCTCAAATTAATCTCGACGTATCAAGCTGCTATTGAAGCCAATTCATTTTTAAATAATAACGCCATCGATATTGTTTTTTTAGATATTAATTTACCCGATATGTCTGGGCTTGATTTTATCAAGACTATAAAAAACCCTCCTGCTATTATTATCACTACAGCATATCCAGAGTATGCTGCAAATAGCTTTGAGCTTGACACCATTGTAGATTATTTGGTCAAACCCTTTTCATTCAATCGGTTTTTTAAGGCTGTAAACAAAGCCAAAGACAGACTAGAAGGAAATAATAATACCTCTGATGATAATGAAGAAACTATCTTTTTAAACGTCGACAAAACGCTTCATAAAATAATTATAAACACTATTCTCTATATTGAATCAGACAGGAATTATATTACGGTAGTTACCGAAAACCAAAAGCTCTCGTACATTGATTCTTTGAAAAATTGGACAATAAAGCTTTCAGATAATCAATTTGTTCAAGTACATAAATCCTTTATTATCAATAGTAAATTTGTAGATAAAATTTCAGGCAATATCATTTTCGTGAAAACAAATAAAATTCCTATTGGTAGAACTTTCAAACAAGAACTACTTCATAAATTAGGCGTGTGAATTTTTATTGGAAGTCTGTATCTTTACATTTATGCAGCATATTTCTAAACTCCCAAACGTAGGCACAACAATTTTTTCAATAATGAGTCGGTTGGCTAAAAAGCATAACGCAATTAACTTATCTCAAGGTTTTCCAGATTTTGGTAGTGACCAAAAACTTATAGACTTAGTTGCTAAGGCCATGAATTCTGGTTACAACCAATATGCGCCTATGCCTGGTAATTTAGAATTGCGTGAAGCAATTGCAAATAAAATGGCTCTCCTATATAATTCAAGTTACCATCCAGAAAATGAAATAACCATTACTGCCGGAGCGACACAAGCTATTTTTACTATTATTAACACCTTTGTAAAACCAAACGACGAGGTTGTTATTTTTAAACCAGCCTATGATAGTTATGAACCTGCAGTAAGACTTAATGGTGGAAAAATTATTCCCATTCAATTGGAAGCTCCCGATTTTGGCATAAACTGGAATACTGTAAAACAGAAAGTTAATAGTCGCACAAAAATGATTATTATCAATACCCCTCACAACCCATCTGGGATGGCGTTCTCTAAAGAAGATATGCTCCAGTTACAAAGCATCACAAAAAACACCAACATTATAGTGCTTAGTGACGAGGTGTATGAACACATGATTTATGATGAAGAAAAGCATCAAAGCGCCTGTTTATTTCCTGATTTAAAATCAAGAAGTTTTGTTGTAGCGTCATTTTGCAAAACCTTCCACAATACAGGTTGGCGTGTTGGTTATTGTTGTGCACCCAAAGAGTTAATGGCTATGTTTATACAAGTACATCAATTTAATGTGTTCTGTGTTCATCATCCCACTCAAAAAGGCATTGCAGATTATATGCAAGAACCCAACCATTACTTAGAACTCTCTGAATTTTACCAGAAGAAAAGAGATTTGTTTTTGAGTCTAATTCAAGATTCTAAATTTAAATTTAAACCCTCAAAAGGCACTTACTTTCAAGTTTTAGATTATTCTGAAATTACTCAAGAATATGATGTTGACTTTGCCAAACGAATGACCATTGATTTTGGTCTCGCATCCATTCCCCTATCTGTTTTTAATCATAATAATTTAGATAATAAGGTATTACGATTTTGTTTTGCCAAAAAGGATAACACATTAAAACAAGCTGCAGAAATTTTAAATAACATTTAGCAAACTACCCAGATGCAAGCCCACAAGGTATTCAAAAGGAAAATGTATTATCGTTTTCTAAACAATTACCGAGGATTTAAATCTCGATTATACAGTAACTTTTTATAAAGTTTTGTGTCCAAATAGCAAGTTTAATTTTATAACACAAAAATTATGAAGTTTTTAATAACACTATTGTTTATCGGTTTTGGCTTTTTACTAAGCTCAAGAAGTGAATGTTAATGGCGCAACTTACGACGTTAAAAAAGAAAAAATCTTTAAAGGTGATGTTGATGTAACCGAAACTTTATCTGTTGAGGAAAGAAGACAAATTCGAACTACTTTCAACAATAAAATGTCTCGAATTAAAGAAACTGAAGAAACTCAAAAACAACTAGAAAAGGCAGGAAAAGACCAGAAAAAAGCAGAAAAGAGACAAAAAAAGGCAGAAAAAGCGTTAAAAAAGAGAAAAAAGGCGCAATTAAGTTTTGATAAATCTGCAAAAAAATATCAAGGAGCTATAAAAAAGTATGAAAAATTAAAAAAGAAAGGTAAATTGTCTCCTGAAGATGAAGCAAAATGGCTTGAAAAGATTGAAAAATTCGAAAAGTCTCACAATACGGCTAAAAAGAAACTATAAAAGGCATAATTACTAAATGCAAAAGCAGCTTAATATAGCATTAATTCAATCTGATTTAGTTTGGGAAAACCCTGAACTTAATCGGATTAATTTTACCAAAAAAATTGAAACAATCTCTGGTGATCTAGATATTATTGTATTACCCGAAATGTTTGCCACAGGATTCACAATGAATGCTTCTCAAGTTGCAGAATCGATTGATGGCGCCACTGTTAAGTGGATGCGAGAGCAAGCCAAAAAAATGAATGCTGTTATTACTGGAAGTTTAGTAATAAAAGAAAATAATAAATATTATAACAGATTGCTTTTTGTTGAACCTTCTGGATATATTTCGACTTACAATAAACGACATACTTTTACGCTCGTTGGTGAGGACAAAGTTTATACAGCAGGCTCTGAAAAAGTGATTATAAATTACAAAGGCTGGAAAATATGTCCGTTAATTTGTTATGATTTACGATTTCCTGTTTGGGCAAGAAATGTAGCCGATTATGATGTTCTAATATATGTTGCCAATTGGCCAAAACCCAGAGTGTCTGCATGGGATGCTTTACTAAAAGCACGTGCCATAGAAAATATGAGTTATTGCATTGGTGTTAATCGCTTAGGCAAAGATGGACTCAATAGTGAATATTCAGGGCACTCCGCAGTATATGACGTATTAGGAAATACGTTAACTTCTTTTCAGCCAAATAAGGAGCAAATAGAAATTGTTACTTTAGAAAAAAAACATATCGAGACTTATAGAAATAAACTAAAGTTTTTAGATGATAAAGATGATTTTACTCTTGAATAAATTGTAAAGTCTCAATTAATCCCCAATCAGCTCGAACCTCTTCCGTCATTTCAAAATGACTTACCCGCTCTGGTTGTGTTTTTTTTAGGTAGTTGCCTGTGTCGTATTTTTTATTTCCGTTGGAATCAAAAACAGCCCGAACAAAATATTTCCCTGGATTCACATTTAAAAAGTCTAAAGGCTTGTTTTCTATAGCATAGCGTTCTTCTTTCACTTCGCCTTTTTCATCAGTTAATTGAACAATAATAGGATATACTGCATTCACCAAATTAAACCGTATATAACCAAAATCTGATAGCTTTTTTGTGTTAACCGAATAATTTAATGTATCATTCTTTACATCGAAAAACCCAGTGAAGGCTTCCGGCAATATTTGAATATTATATCTATTCTCTTCAGTTTTCTCAAAATCTATAGCATAAATATTGGTAATACTATCAAACTTTGAAGTGAATGTGACCGCAGTGGAATCTTTGTCTATAATGGCCACTTTAGAAGCATCAATATTCTTAAACGGTGTGCTTCCAAAAATTTTGATGGAATCATCATAACCAATACTTCCGGATGGGGAAATATCTAAAGTTAAAGAATCACGTTTCTGTTCGCTAATTCTAGCTGTAAACTCTTTTTCGAAAGTTGGATGTGACACTTTAAAAATTAAAGAATCTACTTCTTGTCTTGGTGTATACCAATAATAAAGCGAATCTGTTTCTTTATCTTTTGTTATTCTATATGAAAAGTCTTCTGATACATCTGAGAGTATTTCAATTCTCATGTCCTTATAATCGCCTTCATATCCAAAAGCTATTTTTTCGCCAGAAATTAATCGAGGTCTTACCGCTTTAAAGTCTAAATCTTCATTAAACAATTTTAGAGTATATACAGAATCTGTTGGCACATCAATTGGTGTTTCATAAAACCCAATTTGGTCTGTTTTTTGTTGAAACTTATTATCGCCATTACTATCTTTTAAAGCTACTAACAAATACTTTCCTTCTTTTATGTTTTCTATAGTAAAAGTGGTTAAACTATCTAAAGTATTAGTTATGTACTTAGGTGTTTCTTTATAAACTATGGAATCACTAAATGTAGAATCTACTTCATAAAGGGCAACAGAAACAAAGGTTTCTGGTTGTCTTTTTGTTGCGTCAACAATATTTCCTTTAACAGTTAAAGAATCTATATAATCACCCGTCGAGAACACATATCTGTAATATGAATAAGGGTTTCCTTCATTATTATCTTGTATGCTGTTTCCAAAATTAAAAGCATAGGTCGTATTAGGTTGAAGCGTGTCGTAAATTTTAACTGTAATAAACTTGTTAGCACTCCCTATTGGTTTAATCTCCGGTTGTGTTATCATAGGTGGCGAAATAATTAGTTGCTTTTGTAAATCTTTTAGCTTAACAAATTCATTAAAATAAATCTTTATTTCATCACCTTTAAAATTAGTAGAATAGTTTTCAGGTTCAGACTTTATTATTTCTGGAGGCAATTCATCTTTCGGACCCCCATCTGGTGTTCCTCGGTTAGCGCAATTGATAAAAATAGCTCCTACAGCTACTGCTAAAATAAAATTTGAAAGGGTCTTATTCATCAACAATTTTAAATTTCCAGCAAAAGTACATGAATTTTTTTGTTCTGGAATTCTTAAAAACAGAATGAAAAAAATTCATGTACTAGCGAAGCGGTTACTAAAGTGAAACAAAATTTTCTATTTTTTCAATCTAAATTTGATTCTTCACAGAAGAAACCTACATAATTTTAAAGAGATAACGAATAACTCTTTAGGCTATTGCCATAACTGCAATGCTAATTTTAATATTGTTAGCTTGATTTAGTACATTTATACAAGCTTCCAGGGTTGCTCCTGTTGTAATAATATCATCAACTAAAAGAATATGTTTATTCTCAATTGCATTCTTATTTTGGAGGGTGAATAACTCGTCACTTTCATTCCATCTAGCAAATCGTCTTTTATTTACTTGGGATTTGGTATTGGTGATTTTTAAAAGAGCATCATCAACATATTTAGCATTTAAAGCTTTTGCAATTTGTTTACCAAATTTGGATACCTGGTTATAGCCTCTCTTTTTTAATTTCTTTTTATGCAAGGGTACAGGAATTACCAAATCTATAGTATTGTAATGTTCAATAGTTTTTAACTCGCCTCCAAGCCAATCTCCAAGTAAATATCCGATATTTTCATATCCTATATATTTAAGTCCATGTATTAGTTGTTGTACAGTGCCCTTTTTCTCAAATCTAAATAATGCTGTGGCTTTTTCAACTTTAACACGTCCAAAAAAAACTTTTAAAACTGTATCATCATCATTAAAATGAAAGTTAGTTACTGGTAAATCGTGTCTACAATTAATACAAATTGTATCCTGATTGTCCTCTAATAAATTAAGACAAGCATAGCATATTTTTGGAAAGAATAAGTTTACTAGAGATTGTATCATAAATTTCTAAGGTCATGACATGTAAACATAAATAAAAAATTACTTAATTTTTAACGAACAAGGCTTTTAGTTTCAAGTGGTTTTTTATTTTTGCACCTATGGCAAATCAAGATGATCAATTTAAGAAGGTAATTTCGCATGCAAAGGAGTACGGATACGTATTTCAGAGTAGCGAAATATATGATGGTTTAAGCGCAGTTTACGACTATGCCCAAAACGGAGCAGAATTAAAAAAGAATATACGCGACTACTGGTGGAAAGCCATGGTGCAAATGAATGATAACATTGTTGGTATTGACGCTGCAATTTTCATGCACCCAACTACATGGAAAGCATCAGGACACGTTGATGCTTTTAACGACCCTTTAATTGATAATAAAGATTCTAAAAAACGTTATCGCGCCGATGTTTTAATTGAAGACTATTGTGCTAAAATTGAGGCTAAAATTGAGAAAGAAGTTAAAAAAGCGGCAAAGCGATTTGGCGATGCTTTTAATAAAGAGGAGTTTATATCCACCAACGGACGTGTTTTAGGTTATCAAGAAAAAATAAATAGTACGCTTTCTCGAATGGCGAAATCTTTAGAGAATGAAGATTTAGCCGATGTAAAAGCTCTTATTGAAGAATTAGACATAGCAGATCCTTTAACGGGAAGCAAAAACTGGACAGACGTAAAACAATTTAATTTGATGTTTGGGACGAAGCTTGGTGCCTCAGCAGAAAGCGCGATGGATTTATATTTACGCCCTGAAACAGCTCAAGGTATTTTCGTCAACTTTTTGAACGTACAGAAAACAGGGCGCATGAAGATTCCGTTTGGTATCGCTCAAACCGGTAAAGCTTTTAGAAATGAAATTGTTGCAAGACAGTTTATTTTTAGAATGCGTGAGTTTGAACAAATGGAAATGCAATTTTTCATAAAACCTGGTACGCAACAAAAATGGTATGAGTATTGGAAGGAACACAGAATGAAATGGCACTTGTCTTTAGGTATGGGAGCGGATAATTATCGTTTTCATGACCATGAGAAATTAGCGCATTATGCTGATGCCGCTGCCGATATTGAGTTTAAATTCCCATTTGGATTTAAAGAATTAGAAGGTATACATTCTAGAACCGATTTTGATTTAAAAGCGCACGAAGAATTTTCCGGAAAGAAATTGCAGTATTTCGATCATGAAGAAAATGCGAGTTACACCCCTTACGTTTTAGAAACCTCAATTGGTTTAGACCGTATGTTTTTAGCAGTTTTCTCAAATTCGTTGCAAGAAGAAGAACTCGAAAATGGAACAACAAGAACAGTTTTAAAACTTCCAAGCGTTTTAGCACCTGTGAAAGCTGCCATTTTACCATTGGTTAAAAAAGATGGATTACCTGAAATAGCAAAACAGATTGTAGAAGATTTGAAATGGGATTTTAATATAGATTACGATGAAAAAGATGCGGTTGGAAGACGTTATAGACGACAAGATGCCAACGGAACGCCTTTCTGTATTACCGTAGATCATGATACCAAAGAAGATAACACAGTTACCATTCGGCATAGAGATACTATGGAACAAGAGCGTGTAAAAATTGAAGATTTAAGAGCTATCATTAAACAAGAAGTGGATGTGCGTTCTTGGTTGATGAAGATGTGAAATTCTTTTTAGCTTCTACGTTTTGTTACGTTTCATTCTAGAAACCCTATTTCTGTTGTAAGGAATTAACCTTTTTTCATACAAAGTAAACAGCTAAATTTAGCTTTAATTATAATCAACTAATTATGAAACTATATTTAAAAAATGCTTTTTTAAAAGTAACACCATTAATTGTTACTACAATATTTCTTTTTTCTAGCGAAATTAAAGCGCAAAAAGGTGATGAAAAATCATTAGAACTCTTAAATGCTTTGGTAAAAGAAAATGGTGGGTATCAACATTTGGCATCTAAAAAAGATGTAGAATTTAATTATTCATATGACAATTTTGATGCGGGTAAAGATGTGTCTCTAGAACGTCATATATTTCATGGTGAACATTCTTGGGGATTATACAAACACCACGAAAGAAATGTTTTACCAAAACAAAAGGGAACAGCAATTCAATCTTTAGTATATGGAAAACCTGCCTTAACCTTAGAAGGAAAGGTAATTAGTGATGAAAAGGCTATTGAAGGAACGATTTTTTTACGTAAAGTGAATTTTTATTGGTTTACTATGATGTATAAATTAAAAGATCCTGGAACGACATACAAACATTTGGGTACTGAAAAGGTAAATAACGTTCTATATGACAAAGTAAGCCTAAAGTATGATGCTGATATTACTAAAAAAGAAAAAAATGATGAATATATTTTATATTTCAACCCAAACACACATTTAATTGATTGGTTCTATTTTTCTTTACCAGATTGGGGTATTAATGACCCTATTTTAAAAATGACTTTAGAGTACGAAAAGGTAGATGGCGTTTATATTTCTACAGTTAGGAAATCTTTTGCGCCAAATGAAAAAGGGGAATATATATTAAATGGGCAATACATATTTAGCAACATTAAATTTAATAATGGTTTTAAGCCAGAAGATTTTATATTACCTAAATCTTAATTTGTCTTTCTATTTGCTGATCTAAAGAAATAAATGTTTCAGTTCTAGCTACTCCAGAAATGTCTTGAAGTGTATTCAATAACTGCATAAGATGGTCGTTGTTACGGCATAAAACCTTTAAAAAAACATTCCAATTTCCTGTGGTGTAGTGACATTCTAATACTTCTGGAATCCGTTTCAATAATTTAATAATTGTAGAAGCATCACCTGCTTTATCAAAATAAACACCAACAAAAGCCGATGTAGAAAACCCCAATACTTCAGGATTTATAATAAATTTAGATCCAGAAATCAACCCAGATTTCTCCAGTTTACGAAGCCGTTGATGAATTGCCGCTCCCGAAATACCGACATTACGAGCAATTTCTAAAATTGGCGTTCTAGCATCTTCCATTAAAGTCCTTAGAATTTTTTTATCAATACCATCTATAGTTATGGTTTTATTATTTCGTTTCATGCATTTCAATTTAAAACATAAAAGTAATTAATTGGTTTTAAATTGAAATATATCTTTTTAGAATTAGTAAGAATTTAGAGATAATTTTATCCTTAATTATTTAACGGATTATAACCCAAGTATGGTACTTCCTTTTCGTTAAATACAACACCAAAACTTTCAAGTTCTTTTAAAATAGGCTCATACACCTCTCTTGTAATAGGAATTTGAACCCCAGGAGTTGTTATTTTTCTATTTAAAATGGCAAGTGATGCCATTGCAACTGGTAATCCAACTGTTTTTGCCATAGCTGTATACGTTTGGTCTTCACCAAGAACTACCATATTAGAATCAATTTGGTGTTTTTTTCCATTCAATTCATATCCGAATTTGTGATACATAACAATCATATCCTTATCATTTTGCGCAAGCGTCCAGCTATCCATAAGAATTTTTTGAAGTATTTTTGCTGGAGTTGCTTTTTTGAGTTCTACACGTTTATTAGGATTAAAAATATCCAGTTCCTCCAATTTATCCCAAACAATGTCATCTTGGTCGATTTTAAGTGCGTGTCGTAATTTTAACTCTACAGAATCGGTATGACTATAAGGTAAAAAAGCATTTACAAAATCTCTATAACTCATGTTTTCACTATCATCTATAATGTAACTATCATCTGTCATTCCGAGTATAATAAAAATATTCCAAGCACGACTAAAGCCAACACGTCTCATAGTTCCACGATAAAGCGTCTTCACATCATCCAATCCATATACACTTTGATATTTTAATGAATCTCTATTGGCATAGGCTTCAAAACGTCCAAATCCATCAATATGTAAAAATTCTGTTCGTCTAAATAATCTATGATAAGGAATGTACTTATATGTACCCTCCTGTAAAAATTTAGCAGCGCCTCCTTGTCCAGCAGTTACAACATTTCTAGGATTCCAAGTAAATTTATAATTCCACAGATTATTATCACTTTCAGGCGCAACCAAACCTCCCGTAAAGGATTCAAATAAAATTACATTCCCACCCTTATCTCGAATACCATCCAAAACCTGCATCGCACTCATATGGTCAATTCCCGGGTCTACGCCTATTTCATTCATTAATATGAGTCCTTTAGCTTTAGCCTCATCATCTAAAGCCTGCATTTCTGAACTAACATAAGACGCAGTGACCATATTTTTTCCATACAAAATGCAATCCTTTGCTACCTCAATATGAAAGCGAGCTGGAAGCATAGAAACAACGATATCGGCATTTTTTATAGCCTTAGTTCTTATATCAGTATCAAAAACATCGAACTCAATTGCTTCAGCATTTTTATGATCATTAATTAACTTTTTAGCGTTGTTAATACTCAAATCGCCAACAGTTATAAAAAGATTTTCTAAAGTGGACTTATCTAAGAGATATTTTATAAGGTAGGATGATGATTTTCCAGAACCAATGATTAAAATTTTTCGCATTTCGGACTTTGTTAAGTAATTTTGTTTTAACTAATGAAGCTATTAAAAGTGCTTTTTATTTTGCGAATTTAATAAATTTAAAAGGTATTTATTACGAATAATATATATAAATATGAACAAATCAATATTAATTACCGCATCGATTTTTGGTGTTTTAGGAATAATTTTAGGTGCCTTTGGGGCCCACGGATTAAAAGAATTAATAACAGCTGAAGCACAACAAACTTTCGAAACTGGTGTACGCTACCAAATGTATCATGCCCTTTTTTTATTATTTGTTGGTAACACAAATTACTTACAGCCAAAAGGAAAAAAAATAATACTTTATTTAGCTGTGATAGGTCTATTATTTTTCTCAGGCTCAATCTATGGTTTAGCAACTAATTCAATAACAAATTTTGACTTTAAAATGATTGGATTTATAACACCAATAGGAGGCTTACTCTTAATATTAGCTTGGGGCGTAATGCTTGTGAATTTCTTAAAAATAACCCCTAAAAATCATTCAAAATAATGAATGTATTAAAATAATAGTATTAATTTTGCGTGATAAATAATTTATTATAGAAGTATGGGAAATTACGGCCAACTTACGAAAACGATTTCGTTGGAAAAATACGGAATTAAAAATGCGAAAATTAATTATCAATTATCTCCAGACGAATTACACAAAGCTGCTATTAAAAAAGGACAAGGTGTTGAAGCCTCTTCGGGAGCTTTAGCTGTAAATACTGGCGAATTTACAGGACGCTCTCCTAAAGACCGATTTATTGTAAAAGACGATATTACCAAAGATCGTATCTGGTGGGGTGACATCAACATTCCTTTTGATTCAGGAAAGTTTTATAAACTCTATGATAAGGTCGTAAATTATTTATCTTACAAAGATATTTTTGTAAGGGACTGTTATGCTTGTGCAGATGACAATTACAAATTAAACATTCGTGTTATAAATGAATACTCTTGGAGTAACCAATTTGCTTATAACATGTTCTTACGACCTACCGAAAAAGAATTAGAAAGTTTTACTCCAGAATGGACGGTTGTGAATGCCCCCGGATTTATGGCAAAACCAGAAGTAGATGGTACGCGTCAACATAACTTTGCCATATTAAACTTTACAAAAAAAATAGCTTTAATTGGCGGTACAGGATATACTGGGGAAATTAAAAAAGGTATTTTTTCAGCTTTAAATTTTATACTTCCTGTGTTTAAAGAAACTTTACCCATGCACTGTAGTGCAAATGTTGGAAAAGGTGGCGATACAGCCGTTTTTTTTGGGCTTTCAGGCACAGGAAAAACAACACTATCTACAGACCCTAATAGAAGCTTAATTGGTGATGATGAGCATGGTTGGACAAAGGAAAACTCTATTTTTAATTTTGAAGGAGGCTGTTATGCTAAAGTAATTAATCTATCTAGAGATAACGAACCAGAAATTTTTGATGCCATTAAAAAAGGAGCTATTCTTGAAAATGTTATTTTAGACAGTGATGGACATGTTGATTTTGAAAATACTTCCATTACTCAAAATACCAGAGTAAGCTATCCAATTGATCATATAGAAAATATCCAAATACCTTCAACGGGTAAAAATCCAAAAAATATTTTCTTTTTAACAGCTGATGCTTTTGGAGTTTTACCTCCAATATCTAAGCTTACACCTAGCCAAGCAGCTTACCATTTTATTTCGGGATACACAGCTAAAGTCGCGGGAACTGAAGCAGGTGTTGTTGAACCTGTACCTTCTTTCTCAGCATGTTTTGGCGCACCATTCATGCCTTTACATCCATCAGAATATGCAGAAATGCTCAGTAAAAAAATGATTGAGGCTGGTGTTAATGTTTGGTTAGTAAATACTGGTTGGACAGGAGGTCCATACGGCGTTGGAACTAGAATGAAACTAAAATATACACGCGCTATGATTAGTGCTGTTTTAAATGGCGATTTAGGACTCTATAATTACGATAATTATCACATTCATTCGGTATTCGGAGTTGCACAACCAAGAACATGTCCCGGAGTACCAACTAGTGTATTAAGTCCAAGAGCCACGTGGAATGATGATGAGGCTTACTACAAAACAGCCTTTAAATTAACCAATGCGTTTCGTGAAAACTTCAAAAAATTTGAAGCACATTGTAATGAAGAAATAAGACGAGGTGGTCCCCAGCGTTATGCGTTCTAGATTTTAAATAAAAGTGACTAATTCAAAATCAAAAAAAGCGATTTCAAAATTCTGAAATCGCTTTTTTAATATTTTAATTTAAGAGAATTACTTCCCTTTATTAACTTTATCAATATACTTTTTTAACGCCATAGTCATTGAAGGAGTTTCAGGTGTTGGTGCTGCAATATCAACACGCAACCCTTTTTCCTTAACAGCTTTAATAGTGGTATTTCCAAAAACAGCTATGCGCGTTTCATTTTGTTGAAAATCCGGAAAGTTTTGAAACAAGGATTCAATACCTGAAGGGCTAAAAAATACTAGCACATCATAATAAACATTTGCCAAATCAGACAGGTCACTTACTACTGTTTTATAGAATGTAGCTTGCTTCCAATTTACACCTAATCCATTTAATATTTCAGGAACTGCAGGCTTTACCTTATCTGTGTTAGGTAATAAGAATTTCTCATCCTTGTATTTTTTGATTAAAGGAGAAAGTTCAGCAAACGTACGTTTACCAACATAAATTTTTCGCTTTCTATATACTACGTATTTTTGCAAATAATACGCAACCGCTTCAGACTGACAGAAATATTTCATTGAGTCTGGAACTTTAAAACGCATTTCTTCCGCAATTCTAAAAAAATGATCTACAGCATTTCTACTCGTTAAAATAATTGCCGTGTAATTATTCAAATCTATTTTTTGATGTCTAATTTCTTTAGCAGGGACACCTTCAACATGAATAAATGGTCTAAAATCAATTTTCACCTTTTGCTTTTCTTGTAAATCAAAATAAGGAGAATTTTCTATTTTAGGCTCTGGTTGCGATACCAAAATCGTTTTCACTTTCATATGCAGCAAGTAGTTTGTTGTATTAATTCGAAATAAAAACCTTATATAAAATGATATAGGGTGCGATTTCAAGAGCGCAAAGATACAAAATAAAATAAAACAAGTTGTTTTTTATTAAACTTTGATGCGTTTTAAATGAAGTAATTAACCCAATTATATTAACCGTTATTAGTAGAGTCCCTATTATATAAAACAAAACTAATGTTGGGCTTAATGTGAAGATTAGAAGCGCATTAATTGGCAATAATAAAAGGCCTAAATAATTTTTGTAAGTTATTTTTTGAAATAAATATTCATCAATTAATTTATCAATTTCAAAAAGGCTTCCAACTAATCGTTCTACCAAAACTTTTATTAAAAAAAAAGCTCCAATACCAAACGTTAACTTAAACATAAAATTTATTGATATAACAGTAGCATCTATAAGGTATTGATATAAGATAAAGACAAAAATACCTGCAGAAACAATAAGGTTTGTAAACAACAAAGCATCAAACCTATCAAAAAATTTCTGCTCTCTCGCATATATCTTGAGGTACTTAGTACGTCCGAACACAAATACAAAATCGTAAAATCGCTTTGGAGAAACGAGTTTTGCCATGGTAATTATCACTAAACTAGCAACAATTAATACCGTAAACAATTCATTTGAAGAGACAGCGCGAATCATGGGTTAAAATTATTATAAATATTTAATTCAGGCTTAATTATTAGGAAATATTTAAAATAAATAATCCCCTAATAGTTTACATTTGCTAAAAATTATAGGTTTTAACCAAACAGGCCAATGCAAAACACCGTTGTCATTATTCCAACATATAATGAAATAGAAAACATAGAAGCTATTATAAAAGCTGTGTTTTCGCAATCGGAAAACATTCATATTCTGATAGTGGACGATAATTCCCCAGACCTAACAGCCTTAAAAGTAAAAGAATTACAACAAGGTTTTCCTAACAGATTGTTTTTAGAATCTCGTAAAGAAAAATCTGGATTAGGCACAGCATACATCCATGGTTTTAAATGGAGCTTAAAAAAATCGTATCAATACATATTTGAAATGGACGCTGATTTTTCACATAACCCAAAGGATTTAATTCGTCTTTACAATGTATGTAAAAATGATGGCGCAGATTTAGCCATTGGGAGTCGTTACGTTACAGGCGTGAATGTAGTTAATTGGCCTATGAGTCGTGTTTTAATGTCTTATTTGGCTTCAAAATACGTGCGCTTAATTACGGGAATGAAAATACACGACACTACTGCAGGATTTATTTGTTACAAACGAAAAGTGCTCGAATCACTTAATTTAGAAGCAATTAAATTTATTGGTTATGCGTTTCAAATAGAAATGAAATTTAAAACCTATTTAAAGAAATTTAAAATTGTTGAAGTACCTGTGATATTTACAGATAGAACTAAAGGGGAATCTAAGTTGAGTTCTGGAATAATATCTGAAGCCATTTTTGGTGTTATTTCAATGAAAATAAAAAGTATCTTTAAAAAAAGTTGAAAGAAGATGAAGTTAAAAACTACGCTAATAAAAAATGCCAATATTGTTAATGAGGGTAAAATTTTCAAAGGCGAGATATTAATTGAAGGTGAGTACATTAAAGAAATTAGCGACTCCATAAGTGCAAAGTCGGCCGATGTTCATGTAATTGATGCTGAAGGCAAATATTTAATACCTGGTGCTATAGATGATCAAGTGCATTTTAGAGAACCCGGATTAACGCATAAGGCAGATATTAAAACAGAATCGAGAGCGGCTATCGCTGGTGGTATTACTTCGTTTATTGAAATGCCTAATACAAATCCGCAAACTACTACAATTGAGAAACTAGAAGAAAAATTTGAAATAGCGTCCAAAACCTCAGCTGCCAATTACTCATTTATGTTTGGAGGAACTAATGATAATTTAGATGAAATATTAAAAGTTGATCCTAAAGCTGTTGCAGGATTAAAGTTGTTTTTAGGCTCGTCTACAGGCAACATGTTGGTTGATGATCCTGCCGTTCTTGAAAAAATATTTAAGAGTACCAATATGGTTATTTCGGTTCATTGTGAAGATGAAGCTACTATCAAAAAAAACCTAAAAGAACATATCGAAAAGTATGGAGAAGACATTCCAATTAACAAGCACCCTATTATTAGAAGTGAAGAAGCTTGTTATTTGTCTTCTTCTAAAGCCATCGAACTTGCAAAAAAAACAGGCGCACGATTGCATGTTTTTCATTTATCAACTGGAAAAGAAACGAATTTATTTACTAATAAAATCCCTTTAAAGGATAAAAAAATAACCGCTGAAGTTTGCATTCATCATTTATGGTTTTCAGATAAGGATTATGATAAAAAAGGGACTTTTATTAAATGGAATCCTGCAGTAAAAACGAAAAAAGACAGATCGCAATTACTCGAGGCTTTATTGGATGATAGAATTGATGTTATAGCAACAGATCATGCACCACATACATTAGAGGAAAAAAATAATACTTATACAAATGCTCCTTCTGGGGGCCCTCTAGTGCAACACGCTTTACCAGCTATCTTGGAGATGTATCATAAAGACCAAATTTCAATTGAAAAGATTGTTGAAAAAATGTGTCATAACCCTGCTATTTTATTTGAAATTGAAAAAAGAGGGTATTTAAAAGAGGGGTATTATGCCGATATGGTTTTAGTAGATTTAAATAATCCGTGGACGGTAACAAAAGAGAATATTCTATATAAATGCGGATGGTCTCCTTTTGAAGGAGCCACCTTCAAATCTAGAATAACACATACTTTCATAAATGGTAGTATGGTTTATAATAACTTCCAGTTTTATGAAACAAATGCAGCTAAAAGATTAACTTTTAATAGATGATTTTAAAACGATTCACCATTCTTTTAGCCGTTCTTGTTTTAGCAACAGGTTGTTATAAACTCAAAGGCCCGAAAAAACCAAATAATTTGATTTCTAAGGAACAAATGGTTAATATATTAATAGATATTAGACTATTATCTTCTGCAACTGGAACCAACAAAAAAGTATTAGATAATCATAATATAATTCCCGAAGTATATATTTACGAAAAATATAAAATTGATAGTTTACAATTTAGTTTAAGCAATAATTATTATGCTTATCATGTTGATGATTACGATGACATTTATGCCAAAATTCAGGATAGCCTTAAATACTTAAAAGATTTTTTTACGAAGCTAGAGAAAAAAGAACTTGAAGAACAAAAAGAAAAAGACTCAATCAATGCTCTGGTAGCTAAAGACACCCTTATTCAAATTAAAAAATTAGATTCAATAAGAACATTTCTAAAAAAAGATTCTTTAAGACAACAATTAACACAAAAGAAACTTGAGAAAGGGCTTATTCAACCTGTTTCAGATAGTGTAACCCAACAGCAGTAATAGTATTGTCTATAGATTTAAAATCATAATTTAATCTCGATTTAATTTTATCACTACTATAAAAACCTTCGGTTTGTAGCGACCTTGCAATATGTTTTGTAAGTTTTCTTTGCTTTCCTGTTATTTTATTTTTCAACCAATCTAATTTCCATACCAAACTTAACAACCAAGAAGCGGCTAATTTTTGAGGTGGTTTCGTATTCACAGAAATGGCAAGACCTTGTAAAAAATTTTTATATGACCAATTCTCTGCAACTAATAAAAATCGTTCGTTTTTAATATCACTGTTCAACAAGGTTAACATTATTGTCACAACATCCTCTACAGCAATAAGTCCTACATTTCCAGTAGTGTAAAATTTCAATCCTTTATAAGCCCTTTTAAACAAACTTCCTGAACCATTGGACCAAATACCTCCACCTAAAATAACCCCTGGATTAACAATAACAACTTCTAATCCTTCTTGGGTTGCTCTCCAAACTTCCATTTCTGCACCATATTTTGTTATCGCATAGACATTATTATCTTCATCCGGATTCCAATTAGTATCCTCTGTTATCAGCTTATTATTTAATTCTTTTCCTAAAGTTGCTGCTGAGCTAACATAGCACAGTTTTTTAATCTTGTTAGCAATACAAGCATTCACGATATTGGCAGTTCCTTCAATATTAGTGCGTCTTAAAAGATGATACTTCTCGGACTCGAAAGACACAAACGCTGCGCAATGGTAAACATAATTAATGTTTTTAAAAGCCTCGGTTAATGCGGGAACATCTAAAATATCGGCTTTAACCCAATCTATTTTTTTAAATGCGCTTTCAACATCTTCTGTATAACAAGAAAAGACACTTTTAACATTCTTAAGTTTATTGTCGTTCCTATAAATAGCCCTTACCTTTTCATTGGCTATAACTAGTTTGTAAAGTAAATGTGCTCCAACTAAACCTGTGCTTCCTGTTACTAAAATCATACAACTAATGTAAAGAATTATTCAGAATGAGTGAGTAATTATACTTGTATTTTTATATTTGCCATAGTTTATAAAAGATCCTATAAAATGATTAAAAATTTTGTTGAAGAATTAACTTGGAGAGGTATGATTCATACCGTAATGCCTGGAGCAGAAGAACATTTAAAGGAAACTATACGCAGCGCTTATATTGGTTTCGATCCTACTGCAGATTCTTTACATATTGGAAACTTAGTCCCAATTATGTTATTGGCACATTACCAACGATGCGGACATAAACCCGTTGCTCTAGTAGGTGGAGCTACTGGTATGATTGGTGATCCTTCAGGGAAATCTAATGAGCGTAATTTATTAGATGAAAAAACATTGCGTCACAATCAAGAGGCTATAAAAAATCAATTAGCACATTTTTTAGATTTTGAAAGCAATTCTGAAAACGCCGCTATTTTAGTAAATAATTACGACTGGATGAAAGACTTTTCATTTCTTGAATTTATACGTGACGTAGGGAAACACATAACGGTAAACTATATGATGGCAAAAGATTCTGTTAAAAATAGAATTTCTTCAGAAGAAACATCGGAAGGTATGAGTTTTACAGAATTTACTTATCAATTAGTTCAAGGTTACGATTTTCTTCACTTATATAAGGCAAATAATTGTACCATTCAAATGGGTGGTAGCGATCAGTGGGGAAATATTACCACGGGTACCGAATTAATTAGACGTATTGGCGGTGGTAAAGGATTTGCTATAACCTGTCCATTAATTACAAAATCTGATGGCTCTAAATTTGGCAAGTCTGAAGGTGGCAATGTATGGTTAGATGCCAATAGAACATCACCTTATAAATTTTATCAATATTGGCTAAATTCTAGCGATGAAGATGCTGAAAAATACATTAAGATTTTCACATTTTTAAATGAAGAAGCTATTAATAGCTTAATTAAAGAGCATGCTGAAGCACCTCATTTAAGAGTTTTGCAAAAACGTTTAGCAGAGGAGTTAACAACAATGGTGCACTCTAAAGAAGATTTAAATAACGCTGTAAAAGCAAGTAGTATCCTATTTGGAAAATCAACTAGTGACGATTTAAAAGCACTCAACGATCAAACGTTTTTAGATGTATTTGATGGTGTGCCACAAACAGAAATCTCCAGCGCAGATCTTGAAAACGGATTAGATATTATAGCTGCATTAGCAGAAAAAGGTGGCTTTTTAAAATCTAATGGAGAAGCACGCCGCGCTTTAAAAGAAAACTCTATTTCTGTAAATAAAGAAAAAGTAAAAGAAGACTATAAAATTACTGCAAAAGACTTGATTAATAATAAGTTTGTATTGTTACAGCGAGGGAAGAAAAATTACTTCGTATTATCCATAAAATAAAGAAAAGCCTGGTTTAAAACCAGGCTTTTAACTAACCAACCAACTAAAAAAATTAATTTTTCTTTTTCTTAGCTATTATATAGTCGTAATGTTTTTACAAACCTTACAACACCATTAAATTACATCCTCGAATATCTGAATTGTCGAAGCGTCCAACAATTTCAAAAGAGCCTTCTTTATGTACTTTACCTAAATCCTGTGTAGCAATGAAAGAGCAAGAATTAATATTTGCTAAGTCGATAATATTAATCCCACCTGTTTGTCCACTTTCCTGAATTGTTAAAGCATCCTCTGTATCTCTAGTCAATACTTTCATCCAACTTGGGCATTTAAAAACGCCCTTCCCATTAGAATATGCCTGACTTAAAAGTTCCGTCATCCCATATTCACTATGGATAGTTTCAACACCAAAACCCTCTTTTAATTTATTATGAAGATCTGCTCGAATTAATTCTTTCCGTCTCCCCTTCATTCCTCCTGTTTCCATAATTATGGTGTTTTTTAAATTGAATTTATGTGATTCAACTAGGTCCAATAAGGCAAATGAAACCCCAATCAATAATACTTTTTTACCATTGGAATCAAGTTTCTTTAAAGTACTTGTTAACTCTGACAAATTATTCAGATAAAATCCGCTTTCGGTAGAATTTGATTGTTTAATCAAATCATCGACCATGTAGATTAGAGACGAGCCTTCTCTCTCTAAGTACGATGGCAAAAGCGCTAAAATAGTATAGTCTTCAATGTTGCCATAAAACTGAACGAATCCATCAGTAAAACTATGCTTGTATAATTCAAGGTTGGTTACATAGTGTTTACTAGTAACACTTCCCGTTGTTCCAGAACTTGTAAAAGTAGCTTCAATTGCTTCCTTTGAACTTAAAACATCATGTGTTTTAAAAAATTGTATAGGTAAAAAAGGAATATCCTTTATAGTGCTTACATCACTAGGATGCCTATTTATTAAATCGCAGAAAGATCGATACACCTTATTATTTTCAAATTGAAAATTAAAAACCTCAAGAGCCATATTTTTAAAGTCGCTTTCAGTTATTATGTTGAATATGGCTTCGGTATCTATCATAAAATTATAATAGTCAAAAATAGTCAATTAAAAAAGCGTCGCCAATAAGCAACGCTTTTAAAATATATAAGAAAATTATATTTATTGAACAACTAGTTTCTTGGTAGTTGATACTTCATCCTGAGAAATTTTAATAATATAAACTCCACTTTTTAAGTTAGAAACATTTAATTTATTATTTGAAATTGTTTTATTCAAGATCTGTTTTCCTAAAATATCAAAAACAGAAACTTGCATATTCAAATTATTTCTGTTGAATATGTTTACATAACCTAAATTTGTCGGATTAGGAAATACTGCAAAACTATTCTTTTCAACCATATCTGTAGAAAGCACTATTGTTACACTAAAATCGTTCGTGTCCCTTGCGGTAAGATAATAAGGCCCAAACCTTTCTGAAACTATCCCTGTTATGTCGGTAGGATCGACTGGCACTTCACCAGATTGTACGACATAATCAACATTTGGGTATGATGACCTAAAATTAAATGTATCCCCCCCTTGAGTCAACCCATGAGTAGATCCAGAATTAAAAATTGAAGTTGAATTATCCATGGTAACTGCAGTAACCTTAACCAATTCCGACTCATAATTCTCAGAATTCATATCTAATTCTGATAGAGTAATACTTTGAGGAGTCAAGGCGTTACTCGAAGAAGTTGCCGCTCCTGGGTCCGATGATGGCACAAATTGAAGTGTTCCTCCAAAATCAGATAATCGACCTGTAATTCCAGAAATACCATCACCTAAGTTATAGGTTGTTTTAATTATATTATCAGCATCATCAATAACAATTCCTTGACTTGAAGAATTCCCAGGGTCATCCTCAATAACTTTTTGATATCTACTATCCTGTTGAAAGGTTAAAATACCCTCTCCAGTCAATGTATAAAAATCTCCTACCGAACCCATTCTTAACTCTCCTATTGTGGCTACTGTATTTATTTGTTTAACTGAGAAAGTTGTAGTGTCTGAGTCCAATATACCTCCATCAACTAAATCAACAGTAACATTAACAACAGATCCATCCAATGTGGGGATGGATACGGATGGCTGATTTGCGGGGTAGTTAATTGTAGTGCTTTCAATTGTAACATCTACAGTTTCTGATCCTGATAAATTTGCAGTAGACCAAGTCAAATCTACACTTGTAGTACCCGGATCAAATTCAGAACCATTCGTTGGCGCTGTAATTGTAATGCTAGGCATAGCAACAAAGCCATCAATAATTCTGATATCATCCAAAGCAATATCCTCATCTGAAGAAGTTAATCCTCCAAATGTTATCCTGATATCGATAACACTTCCTGATCCCGAAATAGCAGCAGTAAACTCAGTAAAAGTATCGGTTACGGAGGCACCATCTCCATTTCCATCAAAATCCAAATCTACTTGGGGCTCTGTATTAAAGGTAGCCCCATCATTTTCAATCCATAATAAATTAGTAAAAGACCCTGAATTATCAATATCATATTCAATATGCAAAAAGTCGCTATTATCCCAATCTTGATTTGAACCGTCATCATCTTCAGCTAATAAAATTAAAAAGGTTAAATCAGTAAACGTAGAAATATCAATATCATCAAATGTCATTGTTGCAGGTGAGCTCATGCCATCAGCATCCAAATCGTGTGCAGCAAAAAAATTAGAGCCTTCAGGGCCATTATAAACTCCTGATAAATCAGTTCCATCTGTTACTGTAAAATAATCGAAGCCGCCATCATTTTGCTCAGGCATTGATGTTGTATATGATGCTGCGCCTTCAAAATTTTCTTGAAAGACAGTTGTCTGCCCAAAAGAAAGGCCATAAATTAAAAAAGTAAAAAGTAAAGTTTTTTCATTGTAAAAATTATTTAAAAAATTAGTCACTCTAAAAATAAGAATACTTTTTAATATAAAACTAAAAAAACAGCCATTTAGGCTGTTTTTTTAAAATGTATTAACTTTATCCTTACTTTATTACCAATTTTCGGGTCTCACTAATATTATTTTCTGTGATTTTTATAAAATACACTCCAGTGGATAATCGAGAAATATTAAGTTCTCTACCATTTAAAACGGTTGCATAAATTTTCTTCCCAATAACATTAAAAAACTCTATTTGTTTTATACTATTGAGTCTGGTAGTAATATTGATAAATTGTCTATTGTTACTTACTGGATTAGGATAAATAGAGAGTGCTTCTATTTTTTGGGTTACAGAATCTTTTCCATTAATATCTTGTGCAAATCCTTTTGGGATTGTAAAGAATGATAAAGTGAAAAATAAAATAAAAACGTAGTTTTTTATCATAGTAGGATTTTATAAGCTAAAGTTAATAAATAATAACGAAAGTTGTACCAAATAGATAATAAAAATTTATTCTTTTTCCCGCAAGGTTAATAGAGTGTTACTATATTGTTATTTGTTGTACCATTTCTAAAAATTACCCTTATAAGTTTTATATTTACTTTTGTAATAGTTATAAACTATCAAACTTTATAATGGATAAAAAGGATATTAAAATATTATTAGTTGATGATGAACCAGATATTCTAGAGATAGTTGGGTATAATCTATCAAGTGAAGGTTACCAAATTATTACTGCAAAAAATGGTTTTGAAGGTTTAAAAAAAGCTAAAAAAGAATTACCTCAATTAATAATTCTGGATGTTATGATGCCTGAAATGGATGGTATCGAAGCATGCGAGCAAATACGGAAAGTCCCCAATTTAAAAGATACCATTGTCACCTTTTTAACAGCAAGAGGTGAAGATTACTCACAGGTGGCAGGTTTTGATGCTGGCGCCGATGACTATATTACAAAACCTATAAAACCTAAAGTTTTAGTTAGTAAAGTTAAAGCACTTTTAAGACGTTTTAAGGAAGATGATATTATTACTACTGTAAAAATTGGGAATCTTGTTATTGACAGAGAGGAATATAAAATAAGCCTAAAAGGAGAAGAAATAATTTTACCTAGAAAAGAGTTTGAATTACTGTCTTTATTAACTTCAAAACCAGGAAAGGTTTTTAAGCGTGATGAAATCCTAGATAAAGTTTGGGGAAATGAAGTTATTGTTGGAGGGCGAACCATTGATGTTCATATTCGAAAACTGCGTGAAAAAATAGGCGATGAAAGTTTTAAAACAGTGAAAGGAGTTGGCTATAAGTTTGTAGATTAGCACCACGATGCAACCTAAATTTAAAAAAACATATCGATTTGCTGCTAAAACATCGCTTTATATTACTTTGTGCGTAACACTCTTAATGAGTGTTTTTTTCTATTATTTTTTTGAAATAAATTGGTTTCTTTTGTTAGCACTTACTATAACAATATACTTAACCTCATTCATACTTATCCAATTAAGCATAGAACGCTTTATTTATAGCAGAGTAAAAAAAATATACGATGATTTAACACTTTTAGAATCCACATCATTACCCAAAAGCGCAATTACTACAGACATGGGAACGCTTACACAAGAAATCGATAGGTTTGCACGTGATAAAAAATTAGAGATTGAAACTTTAAAAATAAGAGAACAATATCGAAAAGAATTCTTCGGAAATGTTTCTCATGAATTAAAGACACCATTATTTACGATTCAAGGTTATATTTTAACGCTTTTAGATGGCGCTATGAATGATGAAAAAATTAGAGAAAACTATTTAAAGCGTGCCAGCAAAGGGGTCGAAAGACTGAGTTATATAGTAAAAGATTTAGACATGATTACTAAGCTTGAAGTTGGTGATCTAAGTTTAGATATTGAAGAATTTGACATCGTAGAGCTTGTTAAAAATGTTTTCGAAATGTTCGAGATGCGCGCCAATAAAAAAAAGGTAACTCTTACATTCGATACAGATTATCCCAATCCAATATTGGTTAAAGCAGACAAAGAACGCATACAACAAGTATTAAGCAACCTCATCGTTAATTCGATAAAATATGGCAACCTAAAAGGAACTACAGAGGTAAGTATTGAAAACCTTATTAAAAATAAAGTTATTGTCCGTGTCACTGATAATGGAGAAGGCATTGAAAAAATCAACATACCACGCCTCTTCGAACGTTTTTATCGCGTCGATAAAAGTGGTGCACGTAGCGAAGGAGGATCTGGGTTAGGTCTCGCTATTGTAAAGCATATAATTGAAGCTCACGACGAAAAAATTTACATAGAAAGTGAGTATGGGGTAGGCAGCGAATTCTCATTCACTTTGGAAAAAGTCAAATAACTCTTTAAAATTTGGTGTTGATTCTTTAGTTGAAAATCCTTTATAAGAATTAATACTTTCAAGTTTATCTAAACTAAATTCATCTTGTGCACAACTTGGAGCTATGCCCAAATATGTTAATCGTTTAGCTAGGTACTCCTGTTCAAACTGCCCTGGTGTTGGAATAAAAAAAGCTTTTTTTTCTAATTTGGCTACATCCATTATGGTGGTATAACCCGATCTTGAAATAATAAGAGCACTTTCATTTATAGTCTTTTCTAATTCTTCAGAAATCATAAAATTATAAATAGTCATATTCTCTTTTACCTCAGAAGTTTGTTCGTCTTGCATCATACCTTTTATAAAAACTACTTTTCCTTTATAGTTTTTTAACTCATGTAATAGTTTTTCTTCTAAAAACGTTCGCTGTGGTTCTGGCCCCGATAACAATACCAGTAAATCATTTTTAATAGGTAAAGTGCTTTTAGAAAATCGACTTAAGGGACCTAAATATTTCGGTGGTATTTCAAAACGATCAGAATGTCCTAGCCTCCCACTCAAATTAATATCACCATCATAATCAGGAACCCAGCATTCATCAAACCTACTAATAAATTGTTGATGCACTTTTGTGCTGAGCCAAGTAGTGTTTCCGCTTAGAACATTTAATTGATGTGTAATAATTACCGATGGTATATTATTACTATAAACTCCTAACCTATTGTCTGAAATGATTGCTGAAATATTAAAGTCATCTATTATAGCCTTAGTAACTTTCTTTTCGTTTTTAATTGCCTTTAATAACTTAGGTGAATCTTTAAACAATTTTAGTTTAAAATATTTTCCAGTCTTTGTATAAGTAATATTATAAGTCGGAAGCTCAATAGATACTAACCCCAAGAACTCTTTTTGCAAAAGCAATAAGGCGTTACCATCACTAGCAAGAATTGGTTCTAAACCACAATCTATTAAAGCCTTAATAATAGGAATGCAGCGTGTTGCATGACCCAAACCCCAATTAAGAGGCGCAACTAAAATTCTTTTTTTCATAAGCCCATATCTAGAACGAAACATATGGTTTAAAAACCTTTAGGTTAGTTTTCGATAAATTCAAAGATACGCATATAAGCACTCTTATATATTTCCTTAATTTTACCAAAAATAATTACATAATAAGAAATAGTTAATAAACTTTGGGAAGCAAAAACAAACTTAGGAGATTTAAAGAAAATGAAACGTTTACTAATGTGCTTCAACCAACTCGTGATGAATTAGTTAATACTAATTTCAACCTAAAAGGTCATTGGCAAAAAGATGTTTTTAAAAACAAAAACGAGGTAGTACTAGAATTAGGCTGCGGAAAAGGCGAGTATTCTGTTGCTTTAGCAAAAAAATACCCTAATAAAAACTTCATTGGTATAGATATTAAAGGTGCTCGTTTTTGGCGTGGCGCTAAAACAGCTATTGAAGAAAATATTCCAAATGTCGCTTTCCTTAGGACTCAAATTGAATTAATTGACCATGCTTTCGCCGAAAATGAAGTTGATGAAATCTGGATTACTTTTCCTGATCCGCAAATAAAATATAAACGTACAAAACATCGCATGACCAATACTAAATTTCTAAACCGTTACAAAAAAATATTAAAACCAGATGGTGTTGTAAACTTAAAAACCGATAGCGAGTTTATGCATGGTTATACACTTGGATTGCTACATGGTGCTGGACACGAAGTACTTTATGCAAATCACAACGTTTATAAGCAAGAAGGAAGCCCAGAAGAAGTTACAAGCATCCAAACTTTTTATGAATCGCAGTATTTAGAACAAAACAAACCAATTACTTATATTAGATTCAAAATTAAATAATAGTGGATATAACTTTCATTTTCTTATTAGGTTTATTTTTTGCTTTTATAGGTGTTATTCCTCCTGGGTTATTAAATATGACTGCGGCTAAAATAAGCTTAAAAGAAGGTCATTCCAGAGGCATCATGTTTTCGATAGGTGTTTGTGTTATTGTTTTTTTTCAGACTTATATTGCCTCTATTTTTGCACGTTATTTAAGCATGCATCCTGAGATTGTAAATATCCTTCAACGCGTAGCTTTAATAATTTTTATTTTAATAACTGTTTACTATTTATTAATTGCAAAATCTAACCCAAAGCAACAGGTTGAGCCTAAAATAAGAAGTAAACACAGTCGCTTTTTTCATGGTGTTTTCTTATCTGCAATAAATGTATTTCCAATTCCATACCAAGCTTATATGACGATTACTCTTGCGTCCGTTGGATGGCTTTCTTTCGACCAAACTGTTATTATATCTTATGTTTCAGGAGCTGCAATGGGCACATTTGTTATGCTATATATGTATATATTTTTTTTCGATAAAATAAAAAGTAAATCATTTACATCTCAAAAGAATATGAATCGAATTATTGGAGGTATAACTGGTATTATTTCTATTGTTACTTTAATTAACATCATAAGAGACTTTTAAAAATGAAACCTGAGACTCTTAACTTCTTTGATAAGGTATACGAAATAGCAAAACAAATTCCCTATGGTCGTGTAACAAGCTACGGCGCTATTGCAAAATACCTTGGTGCAGCAAGAAGTGCTCGCATGGTTGGGTATGCTATGAATGGTTCTCATAATAAAGATGTTCCAGCACATCGCGTTGTAAACAGAAAAGGTTTACTAACAGGAAAACATCATTTTGATGGTACAAACCTAATGCAACAACTACTAGAAAGCGAAGGAATAAAGGTTGTTGATAATCAAATTCAAGATTTGGATACCGTTTTTTGGGATCCAATATTACTTCAAGAACATTTATAGTGCTATAAAATTAGACATTATTAACATTGATACATTTTCATCTGAAGATATTCGGAACTAGATTTGTTTCATTTGCCGCAATGATTTTTTTATAATTTATACTAATGTTTGCATAAATAAAAGTTGTTAGAGCACCAACTTTAATATGGTATTTATGTATATATTTGCATTTTAGAATGATTCTTAATAGAATAAAATGAAGCTCAATAAGCAAGATATATTAAAGGCTCTAGAGTCTATTACGGTGCCAGGAGAAGGACAAAACATGGTAGAAAGTGGCGCTGTTAAAAACGTGATAACATTTGGTGATGAAGTTATTGTAGATATCACCATCAAAAATCCAAGTTTACAAGCAAAAAAACGTACAGAAGTTGATATTTTAAAAACTATTCATGAGCAAGTTTATGAAAAAGCTAAAATAACCGTGAATTTAAAAGTTGATGCACCTGCAAAACCTAAAGCGAACATAATAAAAGGAAATCCAATACCAGGTATACAAAATATTGTTGCGGTGGCTTCTGGAAAAGGAGGTGTTGGTAAATCTACAGTAACTGCAAACCTAGCAGTTACATTAGCTAAAATGGGATTTAAAGTTGGTGTTTTAGATGCTGATATCTATGGTCCATCAATTCCTATTATGTTTGATGTTGAAGCTGAAAAACCTTTGGCAGTTAATATTGATGGTAAATCTAAAATGAAGCCCATAGAGAATTACGGTGTAAAAGTTTTGTCAATAGGATTCTTTACACAGCCAGATCAAGCCGTTGTCTGGCGAGGACCCATGGCAGCTAAAGCGCTAAATCAAATGATTTTTGATGCGCATTGGGGAGAATTAGATTTCTTATTACTTGATTTACCTCCAGGAACGGGAGATATTCATTTGAGCATTATGCAATCACTTCCTATTACGGGAGCAGTAATAGTAAGCACACCCCAAAATGTAGCTTTGGCAGATGCTAAAAAGGGAGTAGCAATGTTTCAGCAAGAAAGTATTAATGTCCCTGTTTTAGGGATAATAGAAAACATGGCTTATTTTACACCTGAAGAACTTCCAGATAATAAATATTATATCTTTGGAAAAGAAGGTGCTAAAAATTTAGCTGAAGATTTAGAAGTTCCTTTCTTAGGTGAATTACCATTAGTACAAAGTATTCGTGAAGCAGGAGATATAGGTCGTCCTGCAGCATTGCAAACAGCAACTGCCTTAGAACAAGCATTCGAAAAATTAACTCGAAATGTAGTAGAAGAAGTTGTGAGACGTAATGATGATTTACCACCAACCGAAGCCATTAAAATAACCACTATGGCTGGATGTTCAGCGGTTAAAAAATAAAATATGACTTCAGAAGAACTTAAAATAAACGTTGAAAAAGCTTTAGATGAAATTCGTCCATTTCTTCAAAGTGATGGAGGTGATATTTCATTATTATCTATTGAGGAAAACAATACCTTGGTTAAAGTTCAATTGTTAGGTGCATGTGTTGGCTGTAGCGTAAATCAAATGACATTAAGGTCGGGAGTTGAAATGACTATAAAAAAATACGCACCTCAAATTAAGCAAGTTGTTAATATTCAAACTTAAATTATTAGTTCAAAATATTTATGCATTGAAAGCCGATAGGTTTAAAATGAAATAACCAATTAAATAATAATTCCTTTCAAAATCACATTTTTTATTATTCTAAAAAACGTTCTTGATTAAATTATTTTTTCTCTCCTAAGAAACGAATCTAAACTATCAGCTGCATCAAAGCATTTATTGACTTTTGAAACTGAATTGCAGAAGTTTGCACTTAAATCTTTATAAGATTTGCAATCAAAATCTGATAAATCAACTTTTTCAAAACCTTTATTGATTCTTACACATTGTTCATAAAGACTGTTTATAGTTTTGTAATCTCTTGGTTCAAAACCTTTTTTTAAAAGATAACCTCTTAAATAATTTTCAATGGCATACTGGGAGTTTTTGCAGACTAAAAAAGTTACAATATCTTCTTCTGGTTTGAATAACTCTTTGTTCGCTTGATTCAATTTTTGAGCAGCCTTAACAAAGAATTGGATGGCTTCGGTTTCCATAATAAATTAATAAATAGTTAATAATTAATAGTCTTCATTCACCATACTGTATTATAGAATGGTGAATGAATTTTACACATAACATGCCTTAAACAAAGGATGTTTACATATCTCTATAAAGTTCTAAACGTTCCCATTTAGAATTTACTTCACTTTGAGCTTGCTCAAGAAGCTTAGCTCCAAGTTCTGCATCATCTTTTACTACTCTAGAAAAACGTGTTTCATTATACATGAAGTCTTTTAGAGGAATAGAAGGTGCTTTAGAATCTAATTTAAACTTCTTCCCTTTTGGCTTAGAAGGATCAAATCTAAATAATGGCCAATATCCGCTCTCTACAGCTTTTTCTTGTTGTGAAGCGCCATTTGCTAAATCGTATCCATGTTCTCCACAATGCGAGTAAGCAATTATTATTGATGGTCCAGGGTATGCTTCAGCTTCTTCAATAGCCTTAAGGGTTTGAAGATCTTTAGCCCCAATAGCGATTTGAGCAACATAAACATTTTCATAAGAAACAGCTTGTAATGCCAAACTCTTCTTGCTAGTACGCTTACCAGAAACTGAAAATTTCGCACTAGCTCCTAATGGTGTAGCTTTAGACGTTTGTCCACCTGTGTTAGAATACACTTCGGTATCCAATACCATAATATTGATATCCTCTCCAGTCGCTAAAATGTGATCTACACCACCATATCCAATATCGTAAGCCCATCCATCTCCCCCTAATATCCACACTGATTTTTTACGAAGATATTCCGTTAGTTGAGACAATTTTTTTGCCTTATCGTTGTCGATACTAGCTAGTTTAATTTTTAATTTGTCTAAGTTTTTGAAGTTTTCTGCCTTTTCAGTTTCTGTTTTTTCAGAATTATTTAATATCGCATCAACTAGTTCTTTTCCAACTTCATTTTCAATCGATTTAAGTAAGTTAGCCGAAATTTCTTGTTTTTTACTTAAAGCTAATTTCATACCTAAACCAAATTCAGCGTTGTCTTCAAACAAAGAATTAGCCCAAGCGGGGCCTCTTCCAAATTCATTCGTTTTATACGGTGTTGTTGGTAAATTACCACCATAAATTGAAGAACATCCTGTTGCATTTGCAATCAATATGCTATCTCCGTAAAGCTGCGTGAGTAATTTAATATATGGTGTTTCACCACAACCAGAACACGCTCCAGAGAATTCAAATAAAGGCTCTAGGAATTGAGATCCTTTTACGTTTGTTATTTGTAACTCTGCTCTATTATAATCAGGTAAATCAATAAAGTAATCCCAATTGGCGTCTTCTACAGCTTCAACTTTAAGCTTTTTGTGCATATTAATTGCTTTAAAATCTGGATCTTCTTTACTTACGGCAGGGCAAACAGCAACACAAAGGTCACAGCCTGTACAGTCTTGAGGCGATACTTGAAGCACATAAGATTCTTCATCTTTATTAAAAGG
The DNA here is from genome assembly GCF_057219435.1 of Algibacter sp. YIN40. Taxonomy (NCBI): domain Bacteria; kingdom Pseudomonadati; phylum Bacteroidota; class Flavobacteriia; order Flavobacteriales; family Flavobacteriaceae; genus Algibacter; species Algibacter sp. YIN40. The sequence continues at coordinate 463,595 of NZ_JBXVVC010000001.1, forward strand.
TCTACCTTTTGCTGCAACTGCTTTTAAGGAAGCGGGTCTATTTGCTAATTCGTCATTATTAACAACTTTTGCTCTAATGGCAGCATGCGGACAAATAGCAACACACTTATTACATTGTGTGCATAAATCTATATCATCCCATACTGGAACAATATCAGCAATACCACTTTTTTCATATTGCGTGGTTCCTGTTGGAAATGTGCCATCTACAGGAAACGCACTTACTGGTAATTCATCTCCAAATCCACCTAATATTTTTTCGAGTACTTCAGTAACAAATCCATCAGGTGCATTGTGCATTGCCGTTTCTAAATATCTTTCGCTAGTAGCTTCTTTTGGATATGCTACTTTTTCAAGATTAGCAAGCGAATTATCAACCGCTGTAAAATTCATTTTAACTATACTTTCTCCTTTATGAGAGTAAGATTTTACAATGGCATCTTTAATCCTTTGAATGGCTTGCTTTTTTGGTAAAATCCCTGAAATTGCAAAGAAACAAGTTTGTAATACGGTATTAGTACGCTTACCAAGCTTAGATTCTGCAGCTACTTTTGTGGCATCAATCACATAAAAATTAGCTTCTTTTTCGATAATTTCTTTTTGAATTCGCTTTGGTAAATGATTCCATATTTCATCTTTGGAATATGGTGAGTTTAATAAGAAGGTGCCTCCATGTTTTAAATCTGCAACCATATTATACTTTTTAATAAACTTATATTGATGACTAGCAATAAAATCTGCTTTATCAATTAAGTATGAAGAGTAAATTGGTTTTGGACCAAAACGTAAATGGGAAATGGTTTGAGCTCCAGCTTTTTTAGAGTCGTATACAAAGTATCCTTGTACAAAGTTATCTGTAGTATCTCCAATAATTTTAATAGAGTTTTTATTAGCTCCAACAGTACCATCTGACCCTAATCCATAGAACATACAATTAATAGTATTACGTTCTATGGTGAAAGATTCGTCAATTGGTAAACTTGTATAAGTTACATCGTCATTAATGCCAACGGTAAAATGATTTTTAGGCTTGTCATCTAATAATTCGTCATAAACACCTTTAACCATTTGAGGCGTAAACTCTTTTGAAGATAGTCCGTAACGGCCACCAACTAAAACAGGCATGTCTCTGTCACTTTCAATCAATGCGGTTACAACATCTTGGTATAGAGGTTCGCCAACACTTCCTGGTTCCTTAGTTCTGTCAAGAACAGCTATTTTTTTAACGGTTTCAGGTAATTCTTTAACAAAGTGTTTGATTGAAAATGGTCTAAACATGCGTACAAATAACACCCCTACTTTTTCACCGTTCTTTACCATAGCTTCCACAGTCTCCCTTGCAGCACCTTCACCAGAACCCATAAGTATAATTACACGTTCTGCTTCTGGATGACCTTCATAATAGAATAAACTATATCTACGACCAGTATGACTATAGAATTCATTCATTGTTTCTTCAACAATATCAGGAACTCTTTCGTAAAACGTATTAGCAGCCTCTCTTGCTTGAAAGAATACATCTGGGTTTTGAGAAGTTCCTCTAATTACTGGATGATCTGGATCAAGAGAGCGTTTTTTGTGCTCCATAATAGCCTCTTCTGGCATCATAGCTGTAATAACTTCATCAGTAATACCGTCTATTTTAGAAATCTCGTGAGATGTCCTAAAGCCATCAAAAATGTTTAGGAAAGGGACTCTGGATTTTAATGCTGCAACCTGAGAAATAAGAGCAAAATCTTGCGCTTCTTGAACAGACCCTCCAAATAACATAGAGAATCCTGTTTGTCTAGTAGCCATAACATCTGAATGGTCTCCAAAAATTGAAAGTGCGTGGGTAGCAACTGTTCTTGCGGCTACATGTATTACTGTTGGTAATAATTCACCTGCCATTTTATACATATTGGGAATCATTAATAGTAACCCCTGCGATGCTGTAAATGTGGTTGTTAATGCACCTGCTTGCAAAGAACCATGAACGGCTCCTGCCGCACCACCTTCACTCTGCATTTCAACAATTCTTGGGATATTGTCCCAAATATTTTTCTGTCCTTTCGAGCTGTAAACATCTACATGTTCGCCCATAGGTGATGCCGGTGTTATTGGATAAATAGCACATACCTCATTTGTTTTATGAGCAACTCTAGCAACTGCCTCATTAGCATCACAAATTAGTTTAGGAAAATTTTTTTTCATAATATGATATCTTATTAAATAAAATTTACAAAAAGTCACATTAAATGCTCTTTGCAAAACTTTTAATTGTGTCTAGGCCTAAGAAGAGATTTTGATAGTCCAAAACCAATAGACCTTTCAAATAAATTGACTATAAAGTTAAATATGTTATAGTAAATAGTTTATGATAATTGTCATGTGAACATGATAATTAAAAAAAACTGAGAGTGTTATCATATGATAACACTCTCAGTTTTTTCGAATAGATTCAATCGTTATAAAATTGAAAGTTTACGTCAAAAATTTGACCTAACTGTTTAAATAATTTAGTGTTTCAAAAAGTCATTCCGCATGTAACCAAGCTTTTTTCTCTAATAAAGCCTCTTCGGTTTCAACATGATCTTCATCAGGCACACAACAGTCAACTGGACATACTGAAGCACATTGAGGTTCGTCATGAAATCCTTTACATTCCGTGCATTTTTCAGGTACAATGAAATAAAATTCATCAGATACGGGGTCATTCATAGCATCTGCATCGGCTTCATCTCCATTAGGAAGAGTTATTCTTCCACTTAGTTCAGTTTCATCTGCATAAGCCCATTCTTGATCGGGCTCATAAATCGCATTATTAGGACATTCTGCAATACAGGCGTCACAATTAATACATTCGTCGGTTATAATAATCGCCATAATATAAAATTTTTAGATAGGTAAAAGTATATTTCATTTTATAATTTAAATATGATTTTTATCACATTTAAATTATAAAATGTGATTTATATTTACATATGATGTCTAGTTTTATGATGTTTTTTATCAATTAATTTCTTATGATAACTAATAAAATTACCGATAATAAAAATCTTCAGCACGAAATATTAGATGCTGTAGTTATAAGATTTGTAGGCGATTCTGGTGATGGCATGCAATTAACAGGTACACAATTTTCAGATACATCTGCCATGTTTGGTAATGATGTCGCTACTTTTCCTAATTACCCATCAGAAATAAGGGCGCCACAAGGAAGCTTATATGGTGTTTCAGGGTTTCAAGTTCATATAGGAAGCATTGAAATTAGTACGCCCGGAGATGATGTAGATTTGTTGGTTGCGATGAATCCGGCAGGTCTGAAAACTAATTTATACTCCGTAAAACCAGGCCATACGATAATTGTAGATGTAGATTCATTCTCAAAGAAAAATTTAGAAAAAGCCAAATATGAAACTAATCCGCTTCAGGATGGTAGTTTAGAAAATTATAGAGTAATTGAAGTATCAATGTCTTCATTAACGAAAGAGGCTTTAAAAGATATTGAGAATTTAGATAACAAAAGTATTATTCGAAGTAAAAACATGTTTGCTTTGGGTATAGTGTATTGGATGTATGATCGTTCCCCAGAGCATACCATTGATTTTTTTAAGAAAAAATTTGCATCCAAACCACATTTAATTAAGTCAAATACTAAAGTTTTAAACGCAGGATATTATTATGCGGAAACATTAGAGTTAATCCCAAATGCCTACTCCATTTCACCAGCTAAAATGGAATCAGGAACTTACAGGATAATTGGAGGAAATACAGCAACTGCCTGGGGGTTTTTAGCTGCCGCTGAGAAATCGGGACTAGAATTATTTCTTGGATCTTATCCAATTACTCCTGCCACCGACATATTACATGAACTTGTTAAACATAAACATTTTGGAGTAAAAGCTTTTCAAGCTGAAGATGAAATAGCAGGTATAACTTCTGCCATTGGAGCCTCATTTGCAGGTGATTTAGCAATTACAACAACCTCTGGTCCTGGCTTAGCGCTAAAAAGTGAAGCATTAGGTTTAGCTATGATGGTAGAGTTGCCTTTAGTTGTGGTAAATGTGCAACGTGGTGGACCATCAACAGGTTTACCAACTAAAACAGAACAATCAGATTTAATGCAGGCCATGTATGGCAGAAATGGAGAAAGTCCAGTTATCGTTTTGGCAGCTAGCACCCCTTCTAATTGTTTTAATTATGCTTATCAAGCTGCAAAACTAGCTTTAGAACATATGACACCCGTTATTTTATTAACGGACGGGTATATTGCGAATGGATCTGAGCCTTGGAAAATAAAAAGAGTTGCTGAAATGCCAAAAATTAAAAACAATAAAGTTACTAAGCTGATTGAAAATTGGCATCCATATGATAGAAATAAAGAAACCCTAGCTCGTAACTGGGCTGTTCCAGGTACTTATGGGTTAGAGCACAGAATTGGGGGTTTAGAAAAAGATAGAACAACAGGTGATGTTTCACATGTTCCAGAAAACCATGAATTCATGACAAAAGTTAGAGCTGAAAAAATTGAGCGTGTACAAAAATATATCCCTGATTTAACCACAGAATTTGCCGATTCAGGAGATTTACTAGTTATTGGATGGGGAGGAACTTACGGGAGTTTACATTCGGCAGTAAAACAATTAAACAATGAAGGCTATGATAAAATAGGCTATGCCCATTTTAATTATATAAATCCACTACCAAAAAACACGGAATACATTTTAAGTAATTTTAAAAAAATTGTGGTTTGTGAATTAAACAATGGTCAATTTGTAAATATTTTAAAAATGAATTTTAATATAAAGGGATTGTTACAGTACAACAAAATACAAGGGTTGCCATTTGGAAATAATGAGTTGGTCACAGAATTCAAAAAATTAGTACAATAATAATGGAAACAACAGCTATAAAAAAATATACATTTAAAGATTTTGCAAGTAATCAAGAAGTGCGCTGGTGTCCCGGCTGCGATGATTATGTTATTTTACGTTCTATGCAAAAAGCACTTCCAGAAATGGGTGTAAAAAAAGAAGATGTAGTCTTTATTTCTGGGATAGGGTGCTCGTCACGATTTCCATATTACATGGATACTTATGGTATGCATGGAATTCATGGAAGAGCACCAGCAATAGCTTCTGGTGTTAAGTTGGCAAATCCCGATTTAAGTGTTTGGGTAATTACTGGCGATGGTGATTCTATGGCTATTGGTGGTAATCATTTTATTCATGTATTGCGTAGAAATATAAACTTAAATATTATATTGTTTAATAATGAAATATATGGTTTAACTAAGGGCCAATTCTCGCCAACATCCCTTGTTGGTCAAAAAACAAAATCATCACCTTATGGAAATACGCAACCACCTTTTCAGCCTGGAGAATTAGCTATAGGTGCACAAGCTAGATTTTTTGCAAGAATAGGAGGGAATACTCCAAAAGAAATGACAAAAGTTTTTATTGAAGCCGAAACATTTAATGGCACTTCCTTAATAGAAGTATTACAAAATTGCGTGATCTTTAATGATGGCTGTTTTAGTCAATATACCGATAAAAATATCCGAGAAGACAAACAATTGTTTGTTGAGCATGGCAAACCTATGATTTTTGGAAAAAATAGAGATAAAGGATTGACATTAAATGGTTTAAAATTAGAGGCTGTAACTATTGGGGAAAATGATATAACAGAAGCCGATATTTTACTTCATAATGCAAAAGAAGAAGATCCAACCTTGCACCAAATGTTGGTTAGATTGGAATACCCTTTAGTAACAGGTATTATAAGAAGTTTTGATGATGTTACATTAGAAGAAAGAGAGGATGCTTTAACTAGAGAAGTAAAGTCAAATTCAAAATCCACTAAAACTGATGATCTCTTCTTCTCAGGAGAAATATATGAAGTGACATAGGTAACGTAACGTTTAAACCAAAGCGGTAAAACCTAAAAAAGCTAAAGATAAAAGCCCTGCAACTAGTAAATTAATGGGTACACCTTTCATCCCTTCAGGAATATCTGCAAGTTCTAATTGCTCTCTGATACTTGCAAAAACAATTAACGCTAAAGCAAATCCAATAGAGTTTGATATAGCAAAAAATACAGCTTTAATTAAACTATTATTGTCTAATCCTAATGCCAAAATAGCCACACCCAAAACTGCGCAGTTAGTTGTAATTAAAGGTAAGAAAACACCTAGCGCTTGATATAGAGGCGGACTCACTTTTTTTAGAATAATTTCTACCATTTGCACTAAAGCAGCAATCACTAAAATAAAAGTGATGGTTCTTAAATAGTTTAATCCAGCTGGGACTAAAACATATTGATGTAATAAATAGGTAACCGTGGTAGCAATAGTCATAACAAACAATACAGCTCCGGACATTCCGACAGATGTAGAAACTTTGTTAGAGACTCCTAAAAAAGGGCAGATGCCTAAAAATTGAGATAAAACAATATTATTGACAAATACAGCAGCTATGAGTATAATTACATAATCCATATCTAAGTTGTTTTAGTTGATAATTTGTTAAAAATCATGCTTAAATAAGCGAGAGCAATAAAAGCACCTGGGGGTAAAATAAATAGTATAAAAGTATTTGCATTCTCGGGAACAAATTTAAATTCAAACAAACTTCCGCTACCTAAAATTTCACGAACTGCGCCTAAAATAGTTAATGCGAAAACAAACCCTAAGCCCATTCCTAAGGCATCTAGAATAGAAGCCATCAAGTTGTTTTTTGAAGCAAAAGCTTCGGCTCTTCCTAAAATTAAGCAGTTCACAACAATTAGTGGAATAAAAATACCTAATTGCTCATATAAAAAAGGAATGAATGCTTCTAGAACCATTTCTACAATGGTTACAAAAGATGCTATAATGACAATAAATGCTGGAATACGTACTTTGTTTGGTATTTGAGATTTTACCAATGACACCACAATGTTAGACATTAATAAAACAAACAAAGTAGCTACGCCCATACCCAAACCATTAAAGGCGGATGAGGTAACTCCTAATGTGGGACACATACCTAAAAGCATCACAAAAACAGGGTTCTCTTTAATAATGCCTTTTAAGAAATTTTGCTTTTGATTTATTTTTTCTGCCATAATTCTTAATGTTTCGAGGTGTTGATAGTCTCAGGGTTTTCCATGAATACATCATACGCTAATTTAGCAGATTCGCTAAATGCTCTGGTGCTAATTGTAGCACCAGTTATAGCATCTACTTCTCCACCATCTTTTTTAACCTTTAAATTAAAATTAGAAGGGTTTTTGTCTCTAAATTGTTTTAAGAAAGATTCGTCTTTCATTTTTGTGCCTAACCCAGGAGTCTCTTTCTGATCTAAAACAGCAATGTTTTTTATGGTTCCATCTGTTGTAAAACCAACCATAATTTTAATTAATCCACTAAAGCCTTTTTTAGAAGAACCAATAACAGCTGCTCCAATAAATTCGCTATTCTTATAAGCTGGATATACTTCTATACTATCTTGTGTGAATTCTGGTTTAACCATTTTTAATTCTGCTACAGGATTGTTATCAAACTCAGGTAGCACCAATTTTAAGGCATTTATTTTTTTCCCTAATTTGGCCTTTGCTATGGGTTCAATGGTTAAATCATTTACAAAACCTAATGCTAATCCAGAGATGAGCGTTATCAATAAAAGAGATAATACCATGCTTATAAATGTTGATTCTTTTTTACCCATGATTATACTATTTTAGATTTTATTTTGGTTCCAAATCTTCTTGGTTTAAAATATTTATTGATTAATGGAACAAAGGCATTCATTATTAAAATAGCAAAAGAAATCCCTTCAGGATAGGCTCCAAAAAGCCTAATTAAAACCGTAATTACACCAATTCCAATGGCGAAAATCACCATGCCTTTTTTTGTCATTGGGCTTGTAACCAAATCGGTCGCCATAAAAAAGGCTCCTAAAATAGCCCCGCCTGATAGAATATGAATTAAAGGGTTGGCATATTGCTCTGGATTAATAAACCAAAATATTCCCGTCATGAAAGCCATGGTAACTAATAGAATTACAGGAATATGCCAAGAAATCACTTTACGTATTATTAAATATAAACCACCTAAGAGTAATGCTAAGCCAGATATCTCTCCCAAGGAACCCGCAGTAAAACCAAACAACATATCTATTGCAGAAGGAATTCTTGTACTAATTTCAGTCATGGTGTCACCAGACATCAGTCCTTCTTTTATAGCGCCTAAAGATGTAGCGCCGGTAACGGCATCAACAACGGTTGTATTGTTTTCAATAGCTGTAGGCCACATCGTCATTTGTACAGGAAAAGACACCAATAAAAACACACGACCAACCAGAGCCGGGTTGAAAATATTAAAACCTAAACCTCCAAAAGAGAGTTTTGCTATGCCTATGGCAACTAATGCACCAACAATAACCATCCAGATTGGTAAATTGGAGGGTACATTGAATGCCAATAAAATACCAGTTATTAATGCAGAACCATCCGTTATAGTTACTTGTGTTTTTAATAAATATTTCTGAATTAAATATTCAAACAACATACATGATGCAATGGCAACTGAAGTCACTATCAAAGCACTTATTCCGAATACATATATGGAAACTAAAAAAGCTGGTATTAATGCTATAACGACATCATACATGACTTTTTTTGAAGTCCTGTCTGAATGAACATGCGGTGAAGCAGATACAATTATGGGTTGGTTGCTCATATTTAATTTTTAGAGGTATTCATTTTTTTGACAATACTTTTACCAAACCGTATATAGTCTAATAATGGACGATGCGAAGGACATACGTAGCTGCAGGATCCACATTCAATACAGGTCATTATATCCTCAAAACTTGCTTTTTCATACTTGCCTTTTTCTGATAGATTCATTAAAAGATGAGGTTCTAATCCCATGGGGCATACAAATACACATTCCCCACAGCGAATGCAGTTTTTTTGTTCACCTCTACTAGCTTCGTCTTCAGAAATCACTAAAATACCAGAAGTTCCTTTTGTAACAGGAACCTCAAGGTTTTTGATGGCTTTTCCCATCATTGGGCCACCATTAACAATTTTACGTGTCCCTTCTGGTAACCCTCCAACTTCTTCTACTAAATCCTTTATTGGAGTACCAATTTTTATCCAAAAGTTAGAAGCGTTTTCTATTTTTTTACCTGTTACCGTTACAACTCTCTCAATTAATGGTTGATCGTATTGTACAGCCTGATAAATGGCGAAAATAGTTCCAACATTATGAACGATTACACCAACATCCATTGGTAATCCGCCTTTAGGAACTTCACGTTTTATAATGGCTTTTATAAGTTGTTTTTCACTGCCTTGGGGGTATTTTACCTGAAGTGCTGCTACATTAATTCTTTTGTCAGATCGAGCCGCTTGTTTTAAAACTTTAATAGCATCCTTTTTGTTGTTTTCAATACCAATAACGGCTTCTTTAATGTGTAATGCATGCATCAAAATTTGTATACCAACAATAATTTCATCTCCTTTTTCAAGCATCAATCTATGATCTGCAGTTAAATAAGGTTCGCATTCCACACCATTAATAATAAGACAATCTACATGATTATCATTTTTAAGGTCTAATTTAACATGAGATGGAAATGTCGCTCCACCTAAACCTACAATACCGTAGTCATTTATTTTTTTTAAAATTTCTTCTGATTGTAAGTCAATTTTTGTTTTTAAAGGATATTCAATGTCTTGAAAGTTTGATTCATTTTTAGCATCAGTTCTTATAACTATACATTGCTTTTTGTACCCGCTAGTATCAACAATCATATCAAGTTTTGTAACTGTTCCAGCAACAGGAGCATGTATATTAGATGATACAAATCCACCAGACTTGGCTATAACTTGTCCGATTTCAACTTTATCCTTTCTGTCAACAATTATTTCAGAAGGAATTCCAATATGTTGCGCTATGGGAACATACACAACCTTTGGTACTGGCATTCTTTTAATCTCTTTTGAAGACGTTATTTTGTTTTCTGGAGGATGAATACCACCTTTTGGAAATGTTTCAAGCATCGGTCTTTGGTTTTGCAGATTCAACATTTGCTTCGACTTTTGAGACAACCTTTTTTACTTTCTTTGGTGGAAAGTTTGTTTCTATAATAGAATGTGTTGGGCAAACATCAACACATTTTCTGCAAAGCGTGCAAGATACTGGATCTATGTATGCTAAATTGTTAATCATTATTACAGCATCTTTAGGACATATATCATCACATTTAGAACAACCAATACAGGCTACGCTACATGATTTTTTTGCAATACCAGCCTTATCTTCATTTAAACATCCAACGAATATTTTTAAATCTCTTTTATGTTTTGGGCGCATTTCAATAATATCCCTTGGGCATGCTTCTACACAGGCACCACAAGAGGTGCATTTATCAGAAATAATAACTGGTAAACCGGTTGTTTCATCCATATACATAGCATCAAACTTGCATACAGCTACACAATCACCATCACCCAAGCATCCATATTGACAATCAGTTTCGCCACTATAAATCATAGCAGATATGGCACAATTTCTTGGGCCTTGATACTCTGTGGTTTTAGGCCTGACATCGCAGGCACCTTGGCATCGTAAAACAGCAAGCGTTGGGTCCTTTTCTGTAATTTCTTTACCCAAAACAGTTGCTACTTGTTTCATGACATCATTCCCGCCTACAGGGCAAAATAAATCCGCTATATCCTCTGTTTTAACGAGCTTTTCAGCAAACGCTTTGCAGCCTGGAGATCCACAACCACCGCAATTAGCAGCAGGTAATAATTCATCAATTTTAGCTATCAAAGGGTTTTCATAAACATAAAATTTTTTGGATACTATATATAAAATTATCGCTGCAATTCCACCTAAAGAAGTTAATAAAAGGATACTATGTAAAACTGAATTCGGCATGCTCAATTATTTTTTAAAATTGAAATTTGGAATACCTTTTTAAACTTATCTTTTTGAAAATAGAGCATTAAATAATATGGAATTAAGATAAAAAGAGACAGTAGTCCTGCTAGCAAATCTTCCAAAAATCCAGATGCAATTATCAAGGTAAAAAACATTAATATAAAAGGAAATATATAAGCCCAAAACACGGCTTTTAAACCTAATGTTTTTTTTAAAACAACATTTACTTCCTCACTAATTTTAAAAGAATCCTTATAATTTAATATTTCAACTTCTTTAGTGTTAGACTCTGAAATACCGCATGAGCTTTTTGCACGACAAGATTCACAATGTATATTCTGTTCTAAATTAACAGTAATAGTTTGACCACTGATTTTAGAAACAAAACCAGAGTGAACAAATGTGTCGTTTTTTTGTATTGAACTCATTGCTCGTTCTATTAAATTCAAAAAAGATGCTAAACGAAATTAACCAATTCATTAAGGGAATTATATGATTTATGTCAGGTTTAAAACCATCTACTATTCAAGCTTTGAAGTTAAACCTGAATAAAAAGTAAATTATCCAAAATACCATTATAGGTTTTTTAAGTCTATTAAATTGGTAGGAATTATAGTTTGTTAAACATATTTACTTATTTTTGCACGTAAAAAAATTTGAATGGTGGATATTACAATTAAAATAACAGATAGAGAAGGTGTTCCACATACTGTATTAGCACCTACCGATATGGCTATGAACTTAATGGAAGTAGTAAGGTCTTATGAACTTGCACCAGAAGGTACTATTGGTGTTTGTGGGGGTATGGTTATGTGTGCCTCCTGTCAATGTTATGTTTTGAGTGAAACTAAATTACCTGAAATGAGTGATGATGAAGAGGCCATGCTATCTGAAGCTTTTGACGTCAAAGATACTAGCAGATTAGGTTGCCAAATACAAATGACTCCAGACATGGAAGGTCTAGAAGTAGAACTCGCTCCAGAAAACTAAATACATGTGACATTTTTGAATAATTTGGGTCTAAATTTTAAATGTAAAAGTTTAAATGGCTCAGTTCAAAATATTCAGGGATAAGTTAGGTCGCTACAGGTTTTTGTTTAAACCAAATAGCCATCTAATCACGTTGACTAGCGAGCCTTATAATTCCATGGTTATCTGCCTTCAGAATATTCACTATTTTAAAAAACACGCTTTTAACGATTGTTATTTTGTTAGACAAAAAGCTAGTTGTGGAAGTCCCTATTTTACTTTTGAAAAACTATCTAACAGTGAATTAATTGGAACAAGTGAAAGCTTCTTAACTTTTGGTGTTATGGAAAAAACGATTACTTCCATAAAAGCTAACGCCAAAACAGCAAAAATCGATGACTTAGTTTATGCTATATAAAGTCTATTAAGAAGTTTGATAATCAGCTAACTTGCTTGGTCCTTCGAGAAGAATTCTAACAATTTGAAGTGTGCCATCTTCTTTTGTAGCAATTTGCCATTTAATCAAAGATATTTTACCGTTTTCGATTTCGATACCTGTTATGCTTCTTGGGTGTACACAACTACCATCGTTAAAAAAAGCAATATCACCAGGTTCGGGAAAACGTGGTCTATGTGTATGGCCAACAATCGTGAGTAAGTTATTATTTTCTGAAATCCATTTTTTCGTTCTTCGCTCTACTTTAATAAGTTCTTTGTAATTTTTGGCAGGACTTGTTGGGTCTGCTATCCCCATAACATTTAGTGGCTTCCATAGTACTCTAACCATAAAACGGCTCCATTTCCAAAATAAGAAATTCCACCAATCTGATTGATGCCCATGTGTTAAAAATACTTCTTGTTCTGTTAGACAATGCTTTAAAATAATGCCTTCATGATATTTAATCTTACCAAAAAGCTCCACCTCTTCTCCTGTTTTGGGATCAAAATATGTTGACAAATGTTTCTTTACATATTCAAGGTTTCTATACACCATATCATGGTTTCCCCAGATCATATGTAATCTTTCTGCTTTATGAAAAAGCTTCATAACCATGAACACATTCTTGTGCGCATTTAGGATGGAATCAAACGAACGGTTTTCCCATAACTCATCGCCGTCTCCTAATTCGCAATACTGAAAACCTTCTTCGTAATAATGCTTTAAAGCGTGAAAGTAAATATTTCTATTATTAGCAAAATCATCAGCAAAACTATTATCTCCGCGATGGCAGTCACTAAAAAGAATAAACTTGCTGTCATCATCAAAATCAATGACTTTAGCATTTTTGTAAGCATTATCTAATCTTTTTTTGGATGAATACATAAAGTAAATGTAAACAAAAAATGTACTTTATATTATTTAAAAGCATTCAAACCAGTAATGTCCAAACCAGTAATTAATAAATGAATATCATGTGTGCCTTCATAAGTAATAACGCTTTCTAGATTCATAGAATGGCGCATTATTGAGTATTCGCCAGTAATCCCCATACCTCCAAGCATTTGCCTAGCCTCTCGTGCAATATTAATAGCCATATCTACATTATTACGCTTTGCCATAGATATTTGTGCCGAAGTTGCTTTGCCATCATTACGCAGAACTCCTAAACGCCAAGTTAATAACTGTGCTTTGGTAATTTCGGTAATCATTTCAGCGAGTTTCTTTTGCTGTAACTGAAATTGTCCTATAGGCTTCCCAAATTGTATACGTTCTTTGCTATATCTAAGTGCTGTATCGTAACAATCCATCGCAGCGCCAATTGCACCCCATGCAATACCATACCTTGCCGAATCTAAACAGCCTAAAGGCGCGCCTAAACCAGATTTGTTAGGCAGTAAATTTTCTTTTGGCACTTTAACATTGTCAAAAATAAGCTCACCAGTTGCAGAGGCTCGCAACGACCATTTGTTATGTGTTTCTGGAGTAGTAAAGCCTTCCATACCGCGTTCAACAATCAGTCCGTGAATACGCCCACTTTCATCTTTTGCCCAAACAACAGCAACTTGCGCAAAAGGGGCATTAGAAATCCACATTTTTGCGCCATTTAATAAATAATGGTCGCCTTTGTCTTTAAAATTGGTAACCATACCGCTAGGGTTGCTTCCATGATCTGGTTCGGTTAAACCGAAACAACCAATCCATTCACCACTTGCAAGTTTTGGCAAAAACTTTTCACGCTGTTCTTCGTTACCATATTTCCAAATAGGGTACATAACTAACGATGACTGTACAGATGCCGTACTGCGTACTCCAGAATCACCACGTTCAATTTCTTGCATTATTAAACCATAGGAAATTTGATCTAATCCGGCACCTCCATACTCCATTGGAATATAAGGACCAAACGCTCCAATTTCTGCTAAGCCTTTTATAATTTGAGTTGGAAATTCTGCTTTTTGAGCGTACTCTTCTATAATTGGAGAGACTTCTCGTTTTACCCATTCGCGAGCGGCATCTCTCACTAATTTATGCTCATCTGTAAGTAGTTCATCTAAGTTGTAATAATCTGGTGCTTCAAATAAGTCTGGTTTCATAAAGACTAGGTTTTAATGTATTTTAGAATAAAATTATCAATAAAAACATTCTTTTTTTAATAATTCAATATTTTTTACTGCTCAAATTTAATTAAAGCAACTGAATCAATAAGTGTTTTTTAAGAGAATTTTAAAGATTTAGAAACTGAGCAAGTAAACTATGAAAATGATGCACGCCTTGCTCTCTTTTAGGCGAATATCGCCCAGATTTATAGAAAGTCGAATTCACTCCTTTTTGAACATTTTCCACAATTTCTTCATCTTCTTTTTCTACCTTTTCCAAACCACTGCCTGCACCTTGTTCTAATTTAGAAGCATCAAGAACATAAGAGATAAATGACACCTTCGTTTTTTTGAGCCCAAGCGGTTGAACAATATTTAAGGACAACCCCCAAGGATAAAAATTAAACATCATATTAGGAAATACCCAATAATAGTAAGCTGCAACATTTTTACCATAATCTATATGGTCTTCTGGTAAATTGAAAGTATTGGTTGCTTCATCCGAATATCCAATTTGAAGGTTACAGTATTCATAAGTTTCTGTTTTATAACTACCATAATCTAAAACGGCATCCAAATCGTTATGAACAAATGGTACATGGAATCCCTCTAAATAATTATCACAATACAAAGCCCAATGTGCATTTACAACAAAGTCTTTATTTAATGTTTCGTCTACTGAGAAATTATCAAAAGGAAGAAACCCGATTCGTTCATTCATTTTATCAATTACTTGTTGAAAATTGAACAATGGATTTAACCCAACAAATAATAAGCTTCCCCATTTTATTATAGGGAATTCATATAAATTATCACATGGTTTAGGAAAGTTAAGCACCTCTTTAAATTCTGGCATGAATTCAAATTCACCTTTAAGGTTAAATTTTCTACCATGATAACCACAGATAAGTTTTTTTGATTTTCCAGATTCTAAGACTACTAGATTACCTCTATGTGTACAAACATTGGAAAGGCAGTTTATATTATTACCGCCGTCTCTAGTTAATAATAATGGTTCTGACAGAAAGTTATCTAATAATGTAAAAGGATATACAGATTCCGTTTCATTCAATAAGCTTTCATCACCTATAAACTGCCAAGATTTAAGAAACACATTCTCTTTTAAAGCTTCAAAAGTGTTTTTGTCTTTATAAAAAACAGCAGGAAGTGTTTCTGCTTTTCTAATATCTAAATCAATTGTATATTTTTTTGTCATAAATATTATAATTGTACATTCGCTTTTCGTCTCTAATTTACTCAATTAATTTTTACCACTTTTAAAACAAAAGAATGAATTCTAAACCGCAAAAAATTGGATTAATTACAACAACCTCATTAGTTGTAGGAAATATGATAGGTGTGGGTATTTTTGTGCTCCCAGCAGCTTTAGCTAAATATGGAAGCATCAGTCTTTTAGGATGGGTATTTACAGCAATTGGAGCGATAATACTTGCTAAAATATTTAGCAATTTTAGTAAAATAATTGTTAGCAAAAGTGGTGGACCATATGCTTATGCCAGAGCTGGATTTGGAGATTTTATTGGGTTTTTGATGGCTTGGGGATATTGGGTTTCATGTTGGGTTGGTAATGGAGGGATTGCTATTGCTATAGTAGGTGCATTAAGTTTCTTTTTTCCGGTTTTAGAAACACATTCTATATACCAAGTAAGTATTGGTTTAGCATTAATATGGGTTTTTACATGGGTAAATTCAAGAGGAATTAAAGAATCTGGCAGAGTACAAGTTGTTACTACAGTATTAAAAATTTTACCATTAGCATTTGTAATTATAGTAGGTTTCTTCTTTTTTAAACTTGAAAATTTCCCAGCTTTCAACTTAACTGATGAAAGTGATTTTGCTACGATACCTGTGGTTGGTGCTTTAACTTTGTATGCCTTTTTAGGCATTGAATGTGCTACTATCCCTGCTGCTAATGTTGAAAATCCAGAGGTAACAGTACCTAAAGCGACAATGATGGGTACAATTTTAACAGCTATAATTTATATATTAAGCACCATTGTTTTGTTTGGAATATTACCAATGAATGTCTTACAAAATTCTGCAGCTCCTTTTGCTGAAGCCGCTAAATTAATAGCTGGTGATTTTGGTGGTTACTTTGTTGCTGTTGGGGTTATAATATCTGGTTTAGGGGTTTTAAACGGTTGGGTTCTAGTTACAGGACAATTACCAATGGCAACGGCAAAAGATAATTTATTTCCTAGGCTTTTTAAAAAGGAAAATAAAAAGGGAGCACCAGTAATAAGTTTAGTTGTTGGTAGTGTATTGTCTTCTCTGGTTATGCTTATGAATTTTACTGAAGGACTAGTAGATCAGTTTCAAATAATTGTAGAGGTGGTTGTATTTGTTGCTTTAATGCCTTATTTGTTTACAGCTGCTGCCTATATTCTAGTAATTATTGAAAAAAAGCTTCACGCAAACAGTTGGGTAAAGACTTTATTATTAGGAGGTTTAGGCATGGCCTTTTCTACTTGGGCCATTTACGGTACTGGTTCAGAAACTGTTTTTTATGGTTTTTTATTATTAATGTCTGGGATTCCATTCTATATTTTAATGCAATGGAATAAACGTGAAAAATAAATGAAAACTACACACCATACTGAATACAAAAAACTTGAATCGGTATATATTAAATCAGTAAAAAATGCTTTTATATCTGATGCTCATTTAGGAAATCAATGGCAGAAACTAAATTATTTGTCTCGCCCAGATCTTGAAAAGGCATTGGCAGAATATTCACTGTTTCAGAAGTATTTATTAGATAACAATGTAAAAGTTAAACAATTCCCGTTTAATCAAAATGTCTTGATTGATTCAATTTATTGTAGAGATGCATCTATTGCCACAAATTTTGGAATGATTATTTGTAATATGGGAAAAGGCGGACGCATTAATGAACCTCAATCTCATCTAGAAATTTATAAGAAGCATAACATTCCTATATTAGGTGTTATTGAAGCACCAGGGTTTTTAGAAGGAGGGGACGTTGCTTGGTTAGACGAAAAAACTTTAGCGGTTGGTCATACGTACAGAACTAATCAAGAAGGAATAATACAGCTTAAAGCACTTCTTGAACCTAAAGACATACAAGTTATTGTTGCTGAGTTGCCACATTACAAAGGCAAAAATGATGTATTTCATTTAATGAGTATTTTGAGTCCTGTAGATAAAGATTTGGCTGTTGTATATTCTCCTCTTATGCCAATTAAATTTAGAAATGAGCTTATTAAAAAAGGTTTTGAATTGATTGAAGTTCCAGATGAAGAGTTTGAATCTATGGGTTGTAATGTATTGGCAATTGCACCAAGAAAATGTATTATGGTTAAAGGCAATCCAAAAATTCAAAAATTATTAGAAATAGCTGGATGTGAAGTATCCACATATAAAGGCGAAGATATTAGTATTAAAGGCGGAGGCGGCCCAACCTGTTTAACAAGGCCACTAAAAAGATCTTATTAACTACATTTTCAAATAGAAATCCTTTGTCAAATTAATATAATCTTGAGTGTATTGATGCCTTTCAGTTTCAATAATTAATTCACCTATTTCTAGATCGTTACCACGACTTCGTTCAATAAAGGTTTCTCGGAAAGAAAACGCCACTAAACTTCTTTTTATTTCTGAAGTCGGATTTCCTCTTACATGCAAAATGCTACTAGGGTGGAGATTTGATTTTGAAGCTAAACTTATAAAATTAGCTTCTTCATTAAAAGGAATAATTACTGTAAAAATGCCATCCTCTGATAGCAATTTTGAAACAGACTCCAGAAGGTGTTCAAAAGGCATCGCATCTTGAAAACGGGCTAAATCCCGTTGCGTATTTTCTGTTTTATAATCTTCACTATAAAAAGGAGGGTTACAAACTATTAAATCGTATTTATCTTCAATCTCATTTACAAATTCTTTTAAAGAAGCATGGTAACAAAATAATCTATCACCCCAAGAGGATTGCTCAAAATTATCAACACACTGCTCATAAGCATTATCATCTATTTCAATGGCATCAATGAGTTCAGCATGACTTCTTTGTGCCAACATTAAAGAAAGAAGGCCTGTACCAGCTCCAATATCTAAAATAGAAAATAGATTATCCTTAACAGGAGTCCAAGCACCCAAGAGAACGCTATCTGTACCTATTTTCATGGCACATTGGTCTTGATTAATGGTGAATTGTTTGAATTTGAATGGCTTATTCATACTTGTCATTCCTGCGAAGGCAGGAATCCATGTTTTTATTAAGTTTAATTTATAAGATTCCTGCCTTCGCAGGAATGACAAATAATTTATAGGTATAAATCTATCAATCCCTCAGGAGTTTCAACAAAAATGGTTTTATTATCTCGATCAACTTTCAAAATAAATTCATCATTCATGGGGATTAAAATTTCAACACCATCTCTATCAATCTCAAAAAGTGATTGTGCTGTAGAATCATTTATAGCTTTAATAACTCCTACTTGTCCAAAGTTTTTATCCTCAATTTCAAAACCAATAACCTCATGAAAATAAAATTTATCGCCTTCTAACTTTGGCAATAAGTCTAATGGTAAATACAAACCACTCTTCATAATAGCATCGGCATCTGCTTCCGTATCTACATCTTCAAACTTGATACGTAATAACTCCGATTTATGCAATTGTGAACTTTCAACAAAAAAAGGAACCAAGTTGTTCCTTAGTTCTAAAAAAATAGCATCCAAATGTTCGTATATATCTGGTTGATCGGTATCCAATTTAGCAAGTACTTCACCCTTGAAACTATACTTTTTTACAATTTTACCTAAGTAAAAACAATCTTCTATTTTCATTTAATTAAGTCAATTAAGATTACAAAAATATTAAACGATATTCATCTTCTTTAAAAGAAATGATGCATTCATATTTTTACAAATTCCTTTTTTGAATTTATAATCAAAATGAAGTTCATCATTAATAATTTCGGCATCAAAATAATAATTTTTAACATCATCTAACGCATTCTCAATTTCACACAAACTTAAATCGTGCGTTGCAATTATTCCTGTGGCATTTGAAGCTACTAGTTTTTCAACAAACTTTTTAGACCCTATGGCTTTATCTGTACTATTTGTTCCTTTTAAAATCTCATCCAAAACAATGAAATAAGGTTCTTGCTCAATCGCATCTACAATATATTTTAAACGCGTCAATTCTGAAAAGAAATACGAACTATCATCGGTCAAAGAATCTGAAGTACGCATACTAGTAATTAATTTAACAGGCTCATAACTGCTCGATTCTGCGCAAATAGGTAAGCCTACATTAGTCATAACAATATGTAATGAAACAGTGCGTAAAAAAGTGCTTTTCCCTGCCATATTAGCCCCTGTTACTATAAAAAATTGTTCCTTATTTATTAATAAGTCACTACTTACACGTTTTTCTTTATCTAATAAAGGGTGTCCTAAATTTTGAGCATTTATAATAGCCTGATTTTTGGCTATTTTGGGGAACACAAAATTAGGATGATTAAACGCATAATTACCTAAGGAATTATATGCATCGAAAAAAGATACGACTTCAAACCAATCGGATACTTTATCTTCATATAGCGTAATCCATTTCTCAATTTGATAGCTATTCTTGATATCGGTTAAAAAAAATCCATTCCCAAAAATAGCACCAATTAAATTATTTCTATTATCTAGCGCATCCAAAGCTTTTGAAAATTGCTTGAAAATATTTGATGCTTTTTTATCTCCAGATTGAATCTGTTGCTGTTTTTGATTCAATAAATCTGAAGAAAAAGACTCATTTTCTATAAGGTCTAATAAATCGGCATATTGCCTAAAAGTATCTCGAACCTTATCTGTATTCGTAGACAACACGTTTATCTTTTTAAGATAAACACCTGTAATCCCTAAGCCAAGTAGTAACCAATAAACAATTAATGATGGTATGCTTATAAACTCTAATATTATAAGTACAATAATGATGATTGATGCTACCCCAAAAACATTTGGCACCCAAGTCATGGATTTAGGTAAAAATGTCCTATGTGCTTTTAACCAACTAATAATTCGCTTCGCTGGTGTTTCAACTGTGACCAAATTAGAAGTTGCCGAATAATTTTGACGCCATTGTGGTTTTGAGGCCAATTCCTTTATAGCGTTTTGTCGTAATTCAATATTGTTAATGTTATTAGCTTTTAACGCTTCGGCTAAAACGCTGGCTCCTTCCTTAATGGTCGTTCTATTTATAAACTGAAAAAACGACCCACGTCCAAACAGATCAATATCTAAGGAATAAAAATGATTAGGGTCTTGAAATTGTAAGCCTTTATCTCTGTCAAGAAAATTACCAGATGCTACTCTAATTTCATCTTTATTTATATCGACGAGCGCTTTATTAAAAGCTCTTAATCTTTTAATATCGGTATATTTTGATAATAAATAAATGAATACAGCAACCCCTAAAAACCCTATTATTAAAGCGATTTTCCACCATTGAAAAAGCATATAAACACCAAATCCTGTAGCCACGAAAACACC
Source organism: Algibacter sp. YIN40 (assembly GCF_057219435.1). NCBI lineage: Bacteria > Pseudomonadati > Bacteroidota > Flavobacteriia > Flavobacteriales > Flavobacteriaceae > Algibacter > Algibacter sp. YIN40. The sequence goes on from NZ_JBXVVC010000001.1 coordinate 484,547, forward strand.
CAAACGAAGTAAACTAAGCGCGGTCATTTGTTTATAAAGACGTTGCGCTTCAGATTTGTATTTTTCTAAATGCCTATGGTAATAGTCTATAAAATTCATTCGAATGATTGATTGAGTATAAAGAAACAAAAAAGCCCTGAAATACTTCAGAGCTTACATGTTTTATCAATTAGTTTTTAATCTCGTCCTCCAAATACTTGAAGTGCCCAATACACTAGAGATGCCAGCGCACCTATAGCTGCTACAAGGTATGTTCTTGCTGCCCATTTAAGAGCATCTTCAGATCCAGCATATTCTTGTTGAGATACCATGTTTTTATTTTTTAACCAAGCTAGAGCACGATTACTAGCATCGTATTCTACAGGTAATGTGATAAAACTAAACAAAGTAGCAAATCCCATCATGACTAAACCTGCAACGGCTACATAATAACCGAAACCAAGTCCTGCGGCAGCTCCTAACAATAAACCACCAATAACGACCCATTGCGACATTCCAGAGGTTACACTCACTACTGGCACCAATGCAGATCGCATTTTTAACCATTCGTAAGCTTGGGCGTGCTGTACTGCATGCCCACATTCGTGTGCAGATACTGCAGCAGCAGCGGCGTTACGTTGATTGTAAACCGACTCACTTAAATTTACTGTTTTGTTTTTTGGGTTATAATGGTCTGTTAGTTGACCCGGTGTAGAAATAACCTCAACATCATTAATACCATGGTCTGCTAACATTTTTTCGGCAATTTCTGCACCACTCAAACCATTACGCAACTGTACTTGTGAATACTTCTTAAACTTACGTTTTAATGTGCTACTCACTAACCAGCTAACTAAAGTAATAGCTCCAATTAATATATAATATCCTATCATTTTTTAAAATTTTTAATTCTGAATTAAATATAGCAATAATTACACCAATGTTTAACGCTGAAAGTTTGTCAGTCGTATTAATTATTTCTTAGTGTATTTTATTTTGAAATAGACTAGTAAAAAAGAAGAAACTACTGTTATAGAATTTGCAAAAATCATTGACGGGCTTTCCATTAAAACCCCATAAACCAACCAGCCAACAATACCAATAAAAAAGATTAAAAGCATGGGTAAAGACAAACCAGAAACATCTTTTGTTTTCCAAGTTTTATAAACTTGCGGTAAAAAAGCTCCAGTAGTTAAAATGGCAGCAGTAAAGCCAATTATTTCCATATCTTAAATGATTAATCCAATAATTTAACTGAACTTACTTTAAATCGATTTCCTTCCAATTTACCATCTATCTCAGCTCTCCTAATTACTTCACAAAATCCAGTATTTTCGTCGTGAGCATCACCAAATTCGTCAATATCTGCACCATCTACAAAGTAAGAGTTACCATCAATTCGCACTGCTAAATCACAGCCTTTTTGAGAGGTAAGTCCAAACTGGCATTGACCACAAGACAATTCTACTGTTTGTTTTTGTGTTTTCTTATTTTGACATGCAAAACCTAGAAACAAAGCCAAAACTATAATTATTCTTTTCATATTTTAAATTTAATATTGAATGTCTCTTCGAGTGATTTTTGAAAAAAATTGTATCGAGAAGTTATTTTAAACAAGTTCTCGATACATCACGCTAAGGCGCGACACTCGAACTGACGTTAACCTACAATATTTACAATCTTCCCCGGTACAACAATCACTTTTTTAGGTATGCGCCCTTGCAATTGTTCTTGGGTTTTTTCATTGGCCAAAACCGCTTCCTCGATAGCCTCTTTACCTAAATCTAAAGGTAATTCCATAGTAAAACGCATTTTACCATTAAAGGATATAGGATAGTTTTTACTACTTTCTACCAAATGACTTTCATCAAACTGCGGAAATGAAGCCGTTGAAATGGACCCCGAATTACCTAAAGCTTCCCAAAGTTCTTCTGCAATATGAGGTGCATAAGGCGATAATAAAACTAATAATGGCTCAAGAATATCTTTTGAAATACACTTTTGCGTTGTTAATTCATTAACCGCAATCATAAAGGTTGATACAGATGTGTTGAATGAGAAATTCTCAATATCTTCTTGAACCTTTTTAATTGTTTTATGGAGGGTTTTTAAGCCGTCTTTTGATGGTTCTGCATCGGTTACTTTTAACCCATTATCATCAAAATATAGTTTCCATAACTTCTTTAAGAAACCATGCACGCCCGTAATACCTGCTGTATTCCAAGGTTTGTATTGCTCTAATGGCCCTAAAAACATTTCGTAAAGACGCAAACTATCTGCTCCGTATCGTTCACAAATATTATCTGGGTTTACTACGTTGTATTTGGATTTGGACATTTTTTCAACGTCCCGTTTTACTTTTAAAGTTCCATTATCATCTCCTACAAAATATGCGTCTTTCAATTCGCTACGCCAATTTATCAAATCATTTAATTCAACCTGGGCACTACTATTTACCAAAGTGACATCAACGTGTACAGGCGAAAAATTCTTATACTTCGCCTTGCTAGTAATATAAATAACATTACTTAGAACATCCTTAAGTTCTTGAGAAAAATACTCTTCAAATCGTTTTTTCTCATGAACAGCATTATCAATTATCTCATAATTAGTATACACAAGAAGAGGTTTCCCGTTCAATATTAAGTTCGTATTCCACTTATAAATAAATGCACTTGTACCAAGTATCATTCCTTGGTTAATCAGCTTTTTAGCGTACTCATCATGATTAACATAACCTTTATCAAACATAAACTTTTGCCAAAAACGAGAGTACAACAAGTGTCCTGTTGCATGTTCAGAACCACCTATATATAAATCTACTTGTTGCCAATAATCAATAGCTTCTTTTGAGAAGATAGCATCCTCATTATTTGGGTCCATGTATCGATTAAAATACTGTGAGCTTCCTGCCCACCCTGGCATAGTATTTAACTCTAATGGGAATATACTAGTGTGATTTATCTTTTCATTCTCTACTACAGAATTAGTTTCAGTGTCCCAAGCCCAAACCGGTGCATTTCCTAATGGTGGTTCACCAGTTTCAGTTGGTAAATATTTTTCAACCTCGGGTAGTTCAATCGGTAAATGCTCTACATCTATCATCTGCGGTAATCCATTCACATAATATACTGGAAATGGCTCTCCCCAATAACGTTGACGACTAAATACGGCATCCCGCAAACGGTAATTCGTTTTTCCTTCACCTTGACCCATTTGTTCCAACTCGTAAATAACACGTTTGGTTGCCTTTTTATAGTTCATGCCATTAATGAAATCACTATTTGCAATAACGGTTTTATCTTTATCTGTAAAGGCTTCTTCAGAGATATCTACACCCTCAAAAATATTAGGAATTGGAATATTAAAATGCTTTGCAAAATCATAATCACGTTGGTCACCACATGGCACCGACATTACTGCTCCTGTTCCGTAGCCAGCTAACACGTAATCGCCAATCCAAATTGGAATCGGCTCTTTTGAAAATGGATGTTCTGCATAAGCGCCTGTAGACGCACCTGTAATAGTTTTTACATCTGCCATTCTATCGCGCTCACTGCGTTTTGCTGTGGCTTCAATATAGGCTTCGACCTCAGCTTTTTGGTCTAGGGTTGTAATCTGTGAAACAAGTTCGTGTTCTGGTGCTAAAGTCATAAAACTAACACCGAAAATGGTGTCGGGGCGGGTTGTGAAGACATCAATAACGTCAGGTGCTTCGACAAGCTCAGCATGACTATCGTTTTCATTATTGGCTATAACATTAAATGATACACTAGCCCCTACCGATTTTCCAATCCAGTTACGTTGGCTTTCCTTTAGTGAATCTGTCCAATCAATAGTATCTAAACCTTGAAGCAAACGTTCTGCATAGGCCGAAATACGCATGCTCCATTGGGTCATTTTCTTTCTAATAACAGGATGCCCTCCACGTTCAGAAACACCATTTACTATTTCATCATTAGCCAACACCGTTCCCAATTCAGGACACCAGTTTACTTCAGCTTCAGCTAAATAGGTAAGTCTGTATTGAAGTAATATTTTTTGTTGTTTTTCAGACGAAAAAGATTGCCATTCTTCCGCCGAAAACGGTTCGATATTATCATCGCAAACTGCATTGACACCAGTATTTCCTTCCGAAGTAAAAATGGCTTCTAAAACTGAAATATCTTCAGCTTTATTAGAATCATTATTAAACCATGAATTAAATAATTGAATAAATACCCATTGTGTCCATTTGTAATAACTTGGGTCACTGGTTCTAACTTCGCGTGACCAATCGAATGAAAATCCAATTTGATCTAATTGCCGACGGTATGTTTTTATGTTTTCAGCGGTAGTAATTGCTGGATGTTGCCCAGTTTGAATGGCATATTGTTCTGCTGGTAATCCGAAACTATCATACCCCTGTGGATGCAATACATTAAAACCTTTATGGCGTTTGTATCTCGCATAAATATCTGAAGCAATATAGCCTAATGGATGCCCAACATGTAAACCTGCACCACTTGGGTAAGGAAACATATCCAATACATAGTATTTTGGTTTGCTACTGTTATTTTCGGCTTTAAAGGTTTGCTTCTTTGCCCAATATTTTTGCCACTTGGCTTCAATTTCGTTGAAATTGTATCTCATTTGTTCTTGTCCCTCTTAATAAAAACGCAAATTTACGTTTTATAAACAAACTGGAAAACCTTTAGTTTTATTAAATAACTGAGTTTGTCCCATTTAAAAAGATATTGTTAAATATTAAATTTACTTTTGAATCTACTTTGAAAATTTAGCTCTTGACAAAAAACATATATAAAGCACATCTAGCACTCCTTGGAGCTAATATAATTTATGGTGTGAATTATATAATAGCTAAAGGTATAATGCCCGATAAAATTGGGCCGTCTGCATTTGTTTTTATTAGACTTTTTTTCGGAACTATTTTGTTCTGGATTATTAAATCTTTTATTAAAGAAAAAGTTAACAACAAAGACATGCTGCGCCTAGCTTTATGCGGTTTATTGGGTGCGGCGGCTAACCAACTTTTGTTTTTTAATGGATTAAACTTAACCTCTCCCATTGATGCTTCTATTATTATGACTAGCACACCTGTACTAGTATTAATTTTTAGTTTTATCATTCTAAAAGAAAAAATAACGCCTAATAAATTGTTAGGAACTACTATTGGTAGTATTGGAGCTATTCTTTTAATTTGGTATGGTAATAGTATAGAGGGGAACAGTTCATTTCTTGGTAATTTATGCGTCTTTTTAAATGCCTCTGCGTACGGCCTTTATTTGGTAATTGTAAAACCTTTAATGAAAAAATATCATGCTATAACAATTATTAGTTGGGTCTTTTTGTTTGGTTTTTTCTTTATGTTACCCTTTGGATTAGGTGATTTTATAGCTACAGATTTCGATTCTTTCGATTTGAACACCTACTTGGTAATTGGTTTCGTTGTTGTTTTTACTACGTTTTTTGCCTATCTATTTAACATATACGCTTTAAACCACGTGTCACCTTCTGTAAGCAGTAGTTATATTTATTTACAGCCAGCAATTAGTTTTATCATGGTAAGCATATATGCCTATGTTTTAATGCAAGATCGATACAATAAAGACATTAGTTTAATTAAAATTCTAAGTTGTATAATGGTTATCTCTGGCGTTTATTTAATTAGTAAATCTTCTAAAAATTAACTTAAGCCTAAAGTCCTTAAACAACATTATTAATATGTTTATGTTTATATCTATGCAGATAAGAGATACTTTATTATTTTTACCAGATTAATCATACCATTCTATGAGTTCATCATTTGAAAAACATCAAAAAAGAAAACTTGTTTCCTCATATTTTTCCGTGGTTTTAAGTATTGCCTTAGTATTATTCTTATTGGGATTATTGGGTCTTTTGGTACTTAATGCTAAAAAAGTTTCAGATCATTTTAAGGAGCAGGTAGTAGTAACTATCTATTTAAAAGATTCTGCTAAGGATGTTGAAAAAAAACAGCTTGAAAAGAGTTTAGCGATGTCGGATTATGTCAAATCCACCGAATATGTATCTAAAGAACAAGCTGCTGAATTTATGAAAGCAGAAAATGGTGAAGACTTCATGGATTTTGTTGGGTATAATCCTCTTCAAAACTCGATTGATGTTCATTTGAAGGCAGATTTTGTAACCTCTGAGCAACTTGAAAAAATTTCTACCGAAGCACTAAGTAAAAACTTTGTTGATGAAGTTTCCTATGACAATGACTTAGTTAATCTCATGAATGATAACGTTAAAAAGATTAGCTTTTGGGTGTTATTTATTAGTGCCATATTTACGTTAATAGCAGTTTTATTAATAAATAGTTCCATTAGGTTGGCGGTATATTCCAAACGATTTACAATTAAAACCATGCAAATGGTTGGCGCTACAAAACAATTTATTAGAAGGCCTTTTGTTTGGAAAAGCATAAAACTAGGCATTATTGGTGCTATTTTAGCACTTATAGGAATGGCTTTTGTATTATACTACTTAAACCTTACATTCCCTGAGCTCGGTTTATTAAACAAGCCTTTTTTGGTTACTCTACTTTTTGCTTTCATTTTTGGTTTAGGTATTATTATCACTTGGATAAGCACTCATTTTGCGACACAACGATTCTTGAATTTGAAAACCGACCAATTGTATTATTGATTTTATAAAAATCTTATGATTGACATATAAATAAATTGAGTTAATTTGCATAGTTGAATATCTAATAAAATGGGAGAGAAAAAACGAAAAGAAGCATCAAAACCAGTTTTTGTTTTTGGAAAGAAAAACTACAAATTTATGTTTATTGGGTTAGCCTGTATAGCAATAGGTTTTATATTAATGTCTGGTGGTGGAAGTGACGATCCAAATGTTTTTAACCCTGAAATATTTTCTTGGAGACGTATTCGTTTAGCACCAACTTTAGTCTTAATTGGCTTTGGTATTCAGATATATGCTATTCTTTTGAATCCTGATAAGAAGTAATTTATTTGCTACCAAATCATTCAAGTTAACAATTAACAAATCGCAGTTCATATCAAGGCATCAGCAAAATTCTGTGCCATTTCCTTAACATAGGCGTAAACATTCTTCATAGCGTCATCCATATCACTAGCATAATCAATTACAGCATCTGAATAATGAATTCCATAATCTTCTGGCTTAATGCCTTCTAAATCTATAGCACCACAAAAAGTGGCAACTTTTATACGTTTAGCTTTCGCCGAAGCTAATACACCTTGAATTGTTTTTCCAGACATGGTTTGAGTATCCAGCTTTCCTTCGCCTGTAATAATCCAATCGGTATTTTCTAGTTTGTCATCAAATTGTGCCAAGTTTTTAATCAATTGAATTCCAGGTTCTAAACTCCCTTTTAAAAACACTTTTGATGCAATTCCCATACCACCTGCTGCTCCAGCACCCATTAATGATTGTGCGTCAATATTAAAAACAGAATTTATAATTTTTGAAAAGTCTTTGAGGCCATTATCTAATATTTCAATATCATTTGACGACGCCCCTTTTTGTGCTCCATACACATAGGCAGCTCCAGTTAGTCCATAAAGCGGATTGGTAACATCGCAAGCCACTCTAAAATCAATTTCATATAATCTATCGTTTACGTTAGCAACATCAATAGATACTATCTGTGATAAATTTGCGCCAATAGGTTTTACTTCATTTTTGTTCTTATCCAAAAACCGATACCCTAAAGCTGTTGCCATTCCAATGCCACAATCGTTAGTGGCACTTCCCCCAATACCTAAAATGACTTTTGAAGCACCTTTTTTAATAGCATCCAATATCATTTCTCCTGTCCCTAAAGTCGTAGCATTAATACAATCAAATTGTTCAGGTTTCAGCACCTTTACACCCGAAGCTTCAGCCATTTCAATAAATGCCGTTTTAGACAATTCAGAATATAGATAAGAAGCTTGAACAGGCCGAAAAAATGGATTGTTTACGGTTGTATGAATCACATCACCTTTTAGATAATAATTCACAACTTCAATAGTACCATCACCACCATCGGCTAAAGGTGATTTTACAATTTCAACATCAGGAGTTATGGTTTTTATACCAGCCTCAACTGCATCACAAAATTCCAATCCAGTTAAAGAATTTTTAAACTTATCTGGCGCTAGTACTATTTTCATAATATGAATCTGAAAATTTTATCCAAAAATAACTGGAATAAAGTAACTAAAAGTTACGATAATTATAAAAAAGACTACTAATATGTATACCTCTTTAATCATAAAGTCTTCTTTTTTAATGCTAACATTAAAATTAGAAATCTTTTTAATCTCTACATTTTTAGTCAAAGCACTTACAACATAAGCAACCACCAATGAAATTACTACACCAGTGAAGTTAAGCCAAATCCAAAAAATATGAATTCCTAAATCGATATGAAATAACTCTTGAATAGTTTTAGAGAATGTGAGGTTAATTAAAACGGCCAATATAATACCAGCGTTCATACCAATATGATTTACTTTTTTTGAAAAGAAAGCCAGAAAAAATGTAACTAATACTGGACCGTAAAAGACAGAACCAATCGCATTAATAATTTCTATAACAGCACTTTTACTACCGCCAAATAAGAAGGCGCTTGCAATACAAACAACTCCCCAAAAAACCACAGATGCTTTTGAAATAACCATGTATTTTTTATCAGATAGTTTTTCTTTACCTCTGTTAAAGAAGTCTTCAACGGTTACAGCAGATAGTGAATTTACTGTAGAGCTTAAAGAAGACATTGCCGCAGAAAGGATTCCTACCATTAAGATACCTATAAGCCCGTGAGGTAAATATTTCATTATAAAAACAGGAATCATTAAATCTGCTTTAATGCCGTTTGCAGCAAATTCTTCAGGAAAATATTTTTGTGTTGTATCTGCTATTTCTTGTAAAAAATCTGGAGCTAATGTTACTAAGCCGCCTATTACTAATCCCATAACACAATATATTAATACCACTGGAAATCTTAATAATCCATTTGCTAATAATAATTGACGTATGGTTTTTTCGCTTTTAGCTGATAACAAACGTTGGGCTTGTGTTTGATCGCACCCGTAATATGATACATACAAAAAGAATCCACCTATTACCATGGGTAAAAACCCATATTCATTTCCTTCACCTATACCTAAATTAGAATCTATGACTTTTAAGCGTTCTGGATTGAATCCTTCAGATAAACCACCAAGGTCTTGTAATAATGACCATCCAAAATATAAACAAATGACTAAGCCAACAAATAGAATAATCATTTGTATAGCATCGCCCCATACTACGGCTTTCATACCACCTTGCCATGAGTAAATAATAGTAATAACGCTAATTATTAAAATAGTATAAACAAAGTCAATATCTAGAACGGCTTGTAAAATAATGGCAATCGTATAAACCATAACACCAGTTGCTAAAGCACGACTCAATTGAAAAACAATACTTAAAACCAATCTTGTAGAAGAGCTAAAACGTTTTTCTACGAACTCATAAATACTAACAACTCCCGATCTGAATAATGGCGGTATTATTACTATCATTATAAAAATCATGGCTAATGGTACTGCAAACTCAAATGTTAGCCATTTCATTCCGCCTCCTAATTTTATACCTACGAATGCTGGTGCCGATATAAAACTAATAGCAGACAATTGGGTTGCCATGGTTGATAAACTCAACGGGAACCAACCCATGCTTTTACCTCCTAAAAAGTAATCTTTAGAATCCTTATTATCCTTAAAAAAGAATCCCATTCCTAAGAAAAATATAATGTAAAATATGACGATACTATAGTCTAGCCAATTCATAATTTTAATTTTAGTGTTTAGTAAGTTTATGCTTTAATTCTGTTTTTACTTTTTCAAACCATTCATCTTTTAGAATGCTTAATAAAATAATATCTGCCCGTCCTTTTCCATTAAGTGATGGGATAAAATTCCGTAATAGACCTTCTTCTTTACATCCTACACTTTTCATGGCGGCGATACTTATTTTGTTTTCGGAATGAGCACCAAAACCTACACGTTCTAGTTCTAAGGTTTCGAATGCAAATTGAAATAGTAAAAGCTTACATCGTTTATTTAATCCAGTACCACGAAAATCCTTTCCATACCACGTATGCCCCAACTTTATTGTTTTTAATTCTGACGAATAATCATAGAATCTCGTTGTGCCAGCATATTGCTTTGTAATTTTATCATAAACCACAAAAGGATATTCCTTTTTATGTTTTCTATTGTTAACTGTGGATGAAATATATGTTGTTAAATCGTCCTGACCACTTCCATTTTCAAGAAAATAAGTCCATAAATTATCTTCTTTTGAAATATCTAGTAAATGCTGAACATGCTCTATTTTAAGCGCACTAAGCTTTATATAATCATCCTCTAAAAAATAGTCTTCTGAATAATCTAAATTTGACACTTGAGTCTAACTTTCTAGTAAATCAATTAATAAAGCAGCACTCCAAGAAAAATTATTTCCACCATAACCTGCTTTTCCATACTGATGCATTTCTTTTCTTGAATCAAAATATTCATAAAAACCATTCTTCTCAAGAATCTCAATAGTGTCTTGTTTTACACGTTCTGCAATATCATACATTTCATACTGTTTCAACCCATTATAAAGAATCCAATTTAAATTAATCCAAACTGGACCACGCCAATATTTCTTAGGGTTAAATCTTTCGCTTGTGGGGTCAAAAGACGCACATAAATATTGATGATCTCCACCAAACTTATCCATCATAACTTTAACCATGGACGCTGCCCTTTCTTCATTTGGAATACCTGCATATAATGGCGAAAATGATGATGATGATAAATACCGAAGTGGTTTTTCATTTCTTAAATCATAATGTACATAAGCTCCAAGTTCTTTATCAAACAACTTTCTATTAAATGACTGAATACTCCTTTCTTGCCAGGTTCTTAGTTGGCTTACCTTTTCAGCATTTCCTAACTTTTCATATAAATTTATTAAACTCTGATTAGACTTAATCAGCATGGAATTAAATAATGGATCTTGCACCAAAAATGGCGATAGTTCTGCTATTTTTTCATCACAATAGTTATGCTCTTTTGCAATATCAATAATATACAAATAATGATCGTATTCTCTTTTTGAAGGCCTTTCTGAAGCGTCAACATGTGTGGTATCTCTTCTTTCAAAAGTATATTCGGGAGAATTCATTGTTTCCCAGATATCATCCCAAATTGGTGAATTATCAGTGCCTGATTCCCAATTATGATAAATATAGACCAACCCTTCATTTTGAGGATCTCTATTTTCATAGAAATACTCATGATTAAAGTATATTTTATCTATAACTTCTTCAATAAATTTTAACGTCGCTTTTTTATTGTCGCTTATGCTATAAATCTCTTCCAGAACAAACCCAGTTACCGGAGGTTGTGTCATACCCGTAGACTTATACTTAATAGATGATTGTGGGTGAAGGTGTGATTGGTGAAAATCTGGCCCTGGAAAATAAGAATCACTCTCTGTATGGAATACAATATGCGGAATAAATCCATTACCCCATTGTGCATCAAGCAATGTTTTTATTTCAGTCTCTGCTTTTTTCATATCAAAATGAGCAAAACCAATAGCAATTAAACCAGAATCCCAAAACCATTGAAATGGATATAGGTTTGCACATGGAATACTAAAACCATCTTTCCAGTTTTTGTTAAGTACATTAATAGCTTTTTCTTTAAGGGGTGTCATCTGTAAAATGTTATTATAAAATAATGATAAAAACTCATCACTTACACTTAGCCGCAAGTGATGAGTAAACAAACAAACTCAAACTAATCAATATGATTAAAAATTAAATGTAGCTGTTAAAAAGAAACGTCTTGGTAATATTGGCCTTCCAAAGAAGAATTCTGCATTACCAGCTTGATTAACATTTCGTGGATCTCCTTCAGTAACGCCTTCATCATCGAATAAATTAAATACAGAGAACCCTAACCTTAAGGTATCATCACTATCTTCACCACCCATTCCAAATTCATACCCAGCTCCAATACGCGCAATTGTAATTGCATCTAATTCAACTGTGTTGTTATCGGCAGCAAATTTGCTTCCTGTATGATTAAAAGAGAATAAGGCATCCCACCCATTGTTATCAAAATACGCACCTATACTTCCTAAAAAGTTTGGTTGTCTTGCTAACTCGTTACCTTCATTAGTGGTAGTTGATGTATTGTTAGTTAAATCTGTAGATACATTTTTTGTAATCTCATGAGATTGATAAGTCGCAGTACCTCTTAAACTTAAGTTATCTGCTACGCCCCAATCAAATGTTGCCTCTAAACCTACAGTTGAAGTACTTTGCTCAGATCTGGTTAAGTCAACTAATGTTCCTCCAACAAAACCTTGATCTATTTTAATTCTATCACTTAGCCCAACATAATATGCGGCAATAGATCCTCTTAGTTTTTCAGTACCAATTTTTGCTCCAGTTTCGAATTGAATAATTTGTTCTGAATCATACTTACTTCCTGTAACTCCAGTTGATATTGGAGAGAACCCTCTTATTTGTGGAAAAAAGAATCCTTTAGAAAAATTGGCATATAAATTAACTTTATCGTTTAATTTATATAATCCAGCCAACGAAACTGCCCAATCTGTAGCACTCACATTTGCTCTTGTAAAGCTCCCATCTGCAAAATTTACATTTGCTAATTCTGGTGTTAAAGTGGCATCATCATAAACCTGACTTTCAACTATATTGCCGTTGCTAAAAGTACCTTCAGTATTTTCAATTCTAAATCCAACATCAAAACGCCATTTATCAAAAACCATCTCATCTGTTAAATAGAATGCTGTTTTATTTTGAGATAAAAATTTATTCGATGTCATCCCTATTCTATTGTAGAGTCCTCCTTGTGAAAAAGTAACATCATTTCCTCCAGCATCAACATAACTTAAGTTTACTAATTTAGGATTGTTATTAAATTCTGATAATACTCTATATTGATAATTAACATCTTCTGCCTCAGTACGAGCCAAATAAACTCCTCCAGTTATATTGTGCGTTCCGTTTGTAACATCTAAAGTTTTAGTTAAAGAAGCTTCACCAGAATAGTCGGTCATTGGTCTTAAACGGTCAATATGTAAATTTTCAACTACCAAGTCAGATCCGCTAATTTGATTTGAAGTTCCTTGATACATAGCAGAAAACCCTTGATTTATTGGAGCAGCTATAGCAACATATTCGCTTAATGGCATTGGATTGCCTAGAGAAATTTCGTCATCAGGATCAGCAGTTAATGGGTTATCTAAAGATCTTCCATTACCGCCAACATATAAAGCAAAATTATGCTTGTAATTGGCATACTTCACTTTTGATTTAAATTTTAAATCATCTGAAAAATTATAGTTAAAATCTCCCATAATGTACCCGCCTTGAGTGAATACACCATCTTCAATTGGGCTTTCATATACACCTCCGGGAGTTAAAAATGACGTGTTTGCTAATTCACCAGATAATAATTGAGATACATCCTCTCCGTCATTACCAGCAATTCTTTTTCTATTACCATCTAAAGGCAGGGGTAAAAAGAACTGTGCTTTATCATTAATAAATTGTCCGTGAACAGTAAATGAACCATTTTCAAATTTCTTTTTAATATTCGCTCTAAACTGAACACCTTTTGTTGGTAATCCTGTTTCTATGGGCCCATCATCTTTTCTAACAAATCCAGTAAAGGCATAATAAGTATTAGAATCTTCTCCTCCTAATTTACCACCAGTGTAAAAATCTGTTTTTAAGCGACCTTTATCTGCCCATTCCAAATTAATAATGTTCTCATCATTAGAATCTCCTGTTTTACTAGTATAGTTAATAATACCCGCTACAGATCCAGCACCATATAATACAGCTGCACCACCACGAACAAACTCAACCCCTTTAAAACCTATATCTGGTCTTGCGTAGACATCATGAGCTGAAGAATTTAAACCGAACGTACTCATTAATGGCATACCATCGTACTGAAGTGGATTAAATACATATTGCCCGCCTGACGGCAAACCTCTTACAAAAACATTTGAAGCTGTTTCACCACCACCACCTTCAGCAGTAATACCAGGAATACTTCTTAAAACGTCTGCTTGACTATTAGCAGAAAGCTTAGTTATTTCTTTTTGTTTAAGTGAACTAATAGACATTGGTGTTTCCTTCTGCGATCTAAAAGTTGCAGATGCAGTTAAGACAACCTCATCTAAAGAATTTCCGCCTTCTTGCATAACAATTGCTAAGGTAATTGGGCTTCCATCTAAAGTTATAGATTGCTCTTGGGTTGCATATCCTAAATAAGATATCTGTAATGTGTGTGCTCCACTAAGACTAGTAGTGAAACTAAAATTTCCATCGAAATCTGATGTAGCACCAGAGGTACTTTCTAATACAAGAATATTCGCTCCTGTAATTGGGACACCTGAATTATCTTTAACATTTCCAGAAATTTCGGTTTGCGAAAACATTCCAGAAATGCTAAACAGGGATAATAATGTAAAAATAGTTTTTCTCATTTTGTTTAAGAATTAGTTAATTTAAGATAAATTTATAATCAAATGCATAAAAAAAGTGCTAAATAATTGCCATATTTGTATGCAAACGATTGCGGGAACGTTTGTTTTTTATAATTATTTTATTTGTGAAAAGAGAAGTTACTACTTTAAAAAAATTAGCACTAGAATTAAAGCTATCTACTTCTACCATATCTCGAGCTTTAAACGACCACCCAGATATTAGTGATGCCACTAAAGAAAAAGTTAAGAAACTAGCCGTAAAATTGAATTATGTGCCAAATATTTTTGCAAAAGGGTTTAGGCTTCATAAAACAAATATAATAGGCGTAATCGTTCCAAATATTACACATTATTTCACCGATACTATATTGAAAGGTATTTTGTCTGAAGCTTCTTTGCGAGGGTATAAGATAATTATCTCTGAATCTAATAACGATGTAGTTCAACAAACAGAAATGTTGAACACGATGTTGCAGTTTAACGTAGATGGCATTTTAATGTCCATTTCAAAAATGACTAGAAATGTAGATAGTATATTGAGTATCATGGACAAAACACCACTTATATTATTTGATAAGGCATCTAATAAGGTTCCTTGTTCACAAATTGTAACGAATGAAGAAGAATTAGCATATAGCGCTATAGAGCATCTAATAAATATTGGAAAAAAAAGAATAGCCATTATAAAAGAGTCTGAATATTCATATACTTCAGAAAGACGATATGCTGGTTATCTTCGTGCTCTAAAAGAATATAATCTTCCCATTGATGAAAAATTAATAATTAGTGTAGACGATATTTCATTAAAACAAGGGAAGCGAATGGCTAATTTATTATTAAGCATAAAAAATAGACCAGATGCTATTTTTTCTATAACTGATAGTGCTGCAATTGGTGTTATTCAAACACTTAAAAAGTTTAAAATTCAAATCCCTGAAGAGATTGCTGTAGTCGGCTTTAGTAATTCCGGTCATTCCACAATTATAGAACCCAATTTGACAACTATCGATCAACCTGGTGAGCGCATTGGTGCTTCCGCTGTAAAATACTTGATAGAAGAAATTAACAACCCTGTTGAAACTATAAGCAACAAAACTATTGAAATTAAAGGAACCTTAATCATAAGAGACTCTACATTTAAAGCTTAACTTTTTCTATTTAACTACTCAATGCTGTATCTATTTTAATATTTTTGCCGCATGGATATTATTGATTCAATCATTCTTGGTATAGTTCAAGGACTTACCGAATTTTTACCAGTCTCTTCAAGTGGGCATTTAGAATTAGGCAAAGCTATTCTAGGTGACAATTCTGTCCCAGAAGAAAGTTTACTATTTACAGTAGTGCTTCATTTCGCCACAGCATTAAGTACCATTGTTGTTTTCAGAAAAGACATATTAGACCTTATAAAAGGTGCTTTAAAATTAAAATGGAACGACGATTTACAATTCATTTCTAAAATTGCCTTGTCAATGATTCCAGCCGTTATAGTTGGCTTATTTTTTGAAGAACAATTGGAAGCTCTTTTTGGGAGTAACATTTTATTGGTGGGTTGTATGTTAATCGTAACCGCTATACTCCTCTTTTTTGCTGATAAGGCTAAAAATACGAATAAAACCGTGTCCTTTAAAAACGCTTTTATTATCGGTATATCTCAAGCGATTGCCATGTTACCAGGTATTTCAAGATCAGGCGCAACAATATCTACTTCTGTATTATTAGGAAACGATAAAACTAAAGCAGCTCGTTTTTCATTTTTAATGGTTGTGCCCCTTATTTTCGGAAAAATCGCTAAAGATGTTTTAAGCGGCGACATATCTATGGAAAGTCAAAATTTAACTGCTTTGTCAGTCGGTTTTATAGCCGCCTTTATTGCGGGTTTGTTTGCTTGTACTTGGATGATTGCACTTGTTAAAAAAAGCAAGCTCACTTATTTTGCCATCTATTGTGTTATCGTTGGTCTTGTTGCTATTATATTTTCATTATTAAATTAATATGAAAACACTAGAAGACTACCAATCTGGTCAAGTTCTTTTAATAGATAAACCCTTAAACTGGACCTCCTTTCAAGTTGTAAATAAACTAAGATGGGAAATAAAACAGGCTTTTAAAATTAAAAAGATAAAAGTTGGGCATGCAGGTACTCTAGACCCTTTAGCAACAGGATTGTTAGTGCTTTGTACTGGTAAAATGACCAAACAAATAGATTCTTTTCAAGCACAGATTAAAGAGTATACAGGCACTTTTGTATTAGGTAGCACCACACCTTCTTTTGACCTGGAAACAGAAATAAACGAACGTTTTACTACTGAGCATATTACAGAAGATTTAATAAAAAAAACTACAAAACAGTTTACTGGTGAAATTCAACAATTTCCGCCTATATTTTCTGCGATAAAAAAGGATGGCAAGCGCTTATACGAATTTGCAAGAGCGGGTCAAGATGTTGAAATAAAACCTAGAACGGTTCATATTTCAGAATTTGAAATTACAAAAATTGACACTTCGACTGCGCTCACTACAAGCTTAATAAATATTGAATTTAAAGTAGTTTGTAGTAAAGGTACTTACATTCGTTCTCTAGCCAACGATTTTGGAAAAGCACTAAAATCTGGTGCTCACTTATCTGCACTTAGACGCACAAAAATTGGTGACTTTTACGTCGATAATGCCCTTAGTATAGAAGACTTCATAACGACGCTAAAAGTCTAGATTCTATAATTTTACGTATATTTCGTGAAGAATTGCTATAAATAAATTTGGATTTGCACCTAACAGATCAACATAAAGCCCTACTTATAACGCTCCTGATTTCGGGAACCGTTGTTATGTCTGTTTTTAATTTAAGCCTTAAAAAACAGAGTGAATTCCTTTCTGAAAGTTATTATGAAGTCGAGCCTGAAGAAGAATTAACAGAAGAAGAGGTTAAGCTACTAAAAGCTTTAGAAAAATTAAATGCCAGTAAAGCTGAAACCAATAATGCATTTAATGAAACCCAACAAAGTAAGCAGTTCGCTCAAGCATACAAACCCATTGCACCTCCTGAAGACTACGAATATCCTAAATCGAATGCCGATGATTTAAGCGATGGAACCCAACAAGCTAAAAAATATGAACCTATAGAGCCATCTATAGACAAAGACAAACTATCATCGTTTGATAAAGTAAACGATTTGCTAAAACAACAACAAGATGATGGTAATAATGCTAAAAGTACTATCAGTTTTTCTTTAAAAGACAGAACAAAAGTTCATATACCTATTCCAATTTATCTATGCGAAGTTGATGGTAAAATTGTTGTTAATATTACTGTAAATGCCAAAGGTGGTGTTACAGATGCTTATATTAACACTTCCTCTACTTCTTCGAACGAATGTTTAATTGAGCATGCGTTGGAATATGCTAAAGAGTCTTTATTTAGCGCAGATGTTTCTAAGCCTACTCAAATAGGCTCTATAACTTTTTACTTTATAGGCAAACACTAGGTTTTAATTCACACAACATCTCAGTAATGTCTTCAATTATATTTTGACCTTTATCTTTATTATACCAATGTTGTAAATCCTCCTTAAAATCTGGAGTCAATTTGCCATGCATCGCCTTAAATCGATTAACATAACTTGTTGCTTCACTTGGTCTTGGCCCGAAAGTATTAATAACATTTCCCGAGGCATCATCAATCATAATAAGTTTTGGGATGGCTCTATTACCATTAGTTAAAAATCCGTCCATTAACTCAGGGTTTTCATCTCTTAAAACTAATCTTAAATCAATATTACCATTAAACTCAGCTACCTTATTTAACACCGGAATCACATGTGCTGCATCGCCACACCAGCTTTCAGTAATCACTAGCCAGGTTACCTTTCCATCAAATGTATTTAAACGTCCTTTAATTTCTTCAGAAAGCTTTACTGTTTTATCCCAACGCTTCATGCGTCTATCATTAAGCTTTGTGTAATTTGCTAAAGCTTCTGTTTTCTCTAAACCTGTAGTAGAATTTTCTTCAGCTAACCGCTTAACTAAATCTCTATATGCTTGATAAGATATACTTTTTTGCAAGCTATTTTTAACAATTGAACTCATAATCTTATTTTTTTGACAATACAAAATTAGTATCTTGGTGTTTCAATTAAGATGATATTTGTCATACTTAGTAGTCAATACTTACTTTATTTAGATAACTGTTTTAAATAAGCTTATAACGTTTACTTATAATGAAAAAACATAGATGTAATTGGTGTGTTGATGACCCTTTATATGAAGCATACCACGATCAAGAATGGGGTGTTCCAGTTTACGATGATGCTACTCTTTTTGAATTCTTAATTTTAGAAACGTTCCAAGCAGGTTTAAGTTGGATTACGATATTACGAAAACGAGAAAACTTTAGAAATGCATTTGACAATTTTGATTATAAAAAAATAGCCCATTACAACCAAGATAAAATTGATGCCTTATTGCAAGACGCTGGTATTATACGCAATAAATTAAAGGTGATCGCAACCATCACCAATGCGCAATCGTTTATGAATATACAAGAAGAATTTGGTTCTTTTAGCAAATATATTTGGGGGTTTGTAGATGGGAAACCTATAAAAAATGCATTCAAAAATTTAAGTGATATTCCTGTTAATACTCCCTTAAGTGATACCATTAGTAAAGATTTAAAAAAACGAGGGTTTAAGTTTGTTGGTTCTACTGTGATTTATGCCCATATGCAAGCCACGGGAATGGTAAATGACCATGAAATTAGTTGTTTTAGGTATGAGGAAGTTTAGGTTGTTCGTTTTATGCTTTTATAATTTAAACCATTTGAATGTTATATCACAAACACTAAACCAAATTGTTATTTCTTCTGACAACGTCAAGCTTTTAAGTTCTCCAAAAAATCATCTCTAGAGATCTCCTCTGCTCCTAAACTAGCTAGATGATTGGTATAAACTTGACAATCTATTAATTTATAATCTGTATTTTGAATAAACGTTATTAATCCTACTTTACTGGCATTACTTTCTTTTGTGAACATACTTTCTCCACAAAATACTTTATTGCCTAAATCTATTCCGTAGAGCCCTGCAACTAGTTTATCTTCTTTCCAAACCTCAATGGACTTTGCAAATCCCAATTCGTACATTTTCATGTAGGCTTCTATCATGTTTACAGTAATCCAAGTACCAGCTTGTCCTTGTCTTTTAACTTTAGAACATTCGGTAATTACATCTCGAAAGGCTTTATTAATGGTTACTTTATAATCTTTATTTCGAAGCACTTGTTTCATACTTTTAGAAACCTTTAGTTTTTTAGGAAACAAGACAAAACGCGGATTGGGCGACCACCACAAAATAGGTTCTTCTGCTTCAAACCATGGAAAAATACCGCTTCTATATGCCAATAATAATCTTTCAATAGATAAATCGCCACCTATAGCCAATAAGCCTTCTTGGGTTGCTTCTGTAACATCTGGGAATACTATTTTATTTGACAAGAAATTCATACTTTAAAAATAAAAAACCTTTCAATAGAATATACTGAAAGGTTTTTCTTTTGATTCCTTCCTGATAGTTATCGGAATTAACAGGAGTGACAAAATATTTAGAAAGGTAAATCGTCGTGATCTTCTTCTTTTAAATCACCTGCAGGCTCAAAAGCATCCATTGGTGGTACGGGCGGTAAGTTCTCGCCTCCAGCTTCTGCCTGTGAAGCTTCAATTCTCCAGCCTTGAATTGAATTAAAATACTTAGTTTCACCCTGCGGATTTACCCATTCTCTCCCTCTTAAATTAATATTAACTTTAACTTGTTGACCAACCTGATAACTGTCTAATAAATCTGTCTTATCTTGAACAAACTCAACCATAATATGTTGTGGGTATTGCTCCTCTGTTGTTACTACTAATTCCCTTTTTCTGAAACCATTTGCTCCAAACGTTTGTGTTTCACCAATTACTTTAATTCTTCCTTGAACTTCCATTTAATCTATTATTTAATCTTTAATTTATACTGTTCGTTTATCTTTCAACTTAATAAAATATTCCAAGCGCTTTCAACATCTCCATAACTTAAATAATTCTGCGCTAATTTATGTTTTTCTCGATGTGTTGCATTTTTAATATTTATATAATTACTACCAACTTCTTCTAAAAAAGCATCTACTTTATCTTGCATTGGTAAGGCCTCAACATTTGCTAACATTCCTAAATCGTTCCCTGTTAGTACCATACTGTTTCTAACATGCTCTGGCAAACTATCTACTCCTATTCCTAAGGTAGATAATGGCTTTGGAATTTCAAAAAATCCTTTATTTGCACGACTGTAATAATTGCCTCCTGCTCTCGATACCAAATCTAATTTCTCTTGATCGATTGCGCCGTTTGCATCTAAAACATCATTGTCTATATGAAATTTTACAACTTCACAAATTATTAAATTTCCTGCACCACCCTCTGTTCCTAGTTTAATAATATCTTTTACCTTACATTCAAACTGAACTGGCGATTCTGCCACTCGAAAAGGTTTCACGACATCCGACTCTAACATGGTTAGACCAGTTTTTTCAAATTCATTTACGCCCTCAGCATATTCTGTGCTACTTAAAGACATTTGATGAACCAGATCGTAATTAACCACATTTATAACGACCTCCCTAGTTGTTTCGGCATTTAGCAAAGTATGTTTTACCGTATTATCTCTTACCCTTCGTGCTGGTGAAAAAATCATCACAGGTGGATTTGCGCTAAACACATTAAAGAAACTAAATGGCGATAAATTAGGATTCCCATTAACATCCATGGTACTTGCAAAAGCTATAGGTCTTGGTGCCACAGAACTCAACAAATAACTATGTAATTTCCCTGTCGCTAATGCTTTAGGGTCGAATGATGTCATACCAATTTTTAATTTGAACAAATGTAACTAATATGCTATATAACTAAAAACCGATTTACTAACAACTTGCACAATAATATTAACAGATTTGCATTATATTACATGTAAAAATTAATATTCATGATTTTCATAAAGTACAAAAACTCTTTGCGCTGGGTAATGATAGCAATTTCATTTGTTATTGTATCGCTTATTTTATGGAATACCTATGAGTTCTTTCAGAATTTTAAAGCTGAAGAACGTGTGAAAATGCAAAATTGGTCGTTTGCACAAAAAGAATTGAATAAAACCTCTGATTTAAATACTGATATTGGTGAACTACCTATAGAAATTTTACAAAGCAACAAAACCACCCCAATGATAATTGTAAATCAAGACGGGAGCTATGAAACGAATAATATTGAAGAAAAGAAAGCTAATGATTCAATTTATATAGGGAAATTAATTACAAAATTTCAGAATGAATACAGACCAATAGAAGTTATATACAACAACGAAGTTTTATCAACCATATACTACGGTAATTCACCTTTATTAAATAAACTAAAGTATTATCCTTTGGCGTTACTCCTTATAATTTTTCTTTTTGGGGCTGTAGTTTATTTCTTTTACAGAAGTAACAAAAATGCTATTCAAAATAAATTATGGTCGGGAATGGCAAAGGAAACAGCACATCAAATAGGCACACCATTATCTTCTCTAATAGGTTGGACAGAAATATTAAAAAGCGAAAATATTAACCCCGATTATATTACCGAAATTGAAAAAGACATCGACCGCTTGCAAACTATCACCGAACGTTTCAGTAAAATAGGTTCTGTAACAGCTTTAGAACCACTAGATATTGTAAAAGAAACTATTGATTCTTACGAATATTTAAAAACGAGATCTTCCAAGCTAATTGAGTTTAATCTGCTAACGCCAAATGAAGAGATAAAAGTAAACCTCAACAAACAACTTTACAGTTGGACTATAGAAAATTTGGTGAAAAATGCTATTGATGCCATGAAAGGCCGTGGCAAACTTACTGTTGAAATTTCTCAACTTGAAGATAATGTAAAAATTAATGTGACTGACACAGGTAAAGGTATCTTAAAAAAGAATTTTAATAAAGTATTCGAACCCGGTTATACTACCAAAAAGAGAGGTTGGGGATTAGGTTTATCTTTAACAAAACGGATTATAGAAGATTTTCATGATGGAAAAATAAGAGTTTTAAGCTCTGAAAAAGACAAAGGCAGTACCATACAAATTAGTCTAAAAAGCGCAAATTAGATATGTCTGAAAGGCTTATAAACATAAAAGAAGTTACTCTAAAAAACAACTGTCCCGAGTGCTACAGTAGTGATGGATTACGTTTAAATTTTAAGCAAAAAATAAAAGAATCTAAATTCTACAAATCTATTACTCCCGAAGTAATAAATGAACTTAGTTGTATAACATGCGACTCGGTTATTTACCCCGTGCAATGGACAGATGATATTGAACGTGTTGTATCCTATCAAAAAAGAGCTTTTACTCCTAAGAAGTCTTCAACCTATCTAAAAAAAATGACTTGGGTTGTTTTTTTAATTATTGCTATTGCCATAGCTTTAATAGTATTTCTAATACTATATGCAGAATTATAAATGCGATTTAATTGCATCAGCAATTTGTTGAAACTCTTCCGTGCTCAAGGTTACTTTTTGAATGAATCGAGCATCTTCCATAGATTGTAACGGAATTAAATGCACGTGCGCGTGAGGTACTTCTAGTCCAATAACACTTACTCCAATTCGCTTACAGGGTACTGCCTTTTCTAAAGCTAATGCTATTTTTCTAGCAAATGACATTAAACCATTATAAGCGGCTTCATCTAAATCGAAAATTTTATCAACCTCATTTTTAGGGATGCAAAGCGTATGTCCTTTGGCATTGGGGTTAACATCCAAAAACGCCAAAAAGTCTTCAGTTTCTGCAACTTTGTAACAAGGTATTTCTCCGTTTACTATTTTAGTAAAAATAGACCCCATAGTTTAATTATCTTGAAATTTCAATAATATTAAATTTCATCACGCCATTAGGCACTTGAATTTCAGCAACATCACCAACCGATTTTCCTAGCAATCCTTTTCCAATTGGAGAATTAACAGATATTTTTCCAGAGGCCAAATCAGCTTCACCATCTGCAACCAAAGTGTAATTCATTTCCATGCCATTGGTTTGATTCTTTATTTTTACTTTAGATAAAACCAATATTTTAGAATTATCCATTTGAGATTCATCAATAACTCTCGCTCCTGCTAAAGCATCTTCAAGTTTAGAAATACGCATTTCTAACATTCCTTGTGCTTCCTTAGCTGCATCATATTCTGCATTTTCACTTAAATCGCCTTTATCTCTGGCTTCAGCAATTGCTCGAGACGCTTTTACACGTTCTACATCTTTTAATTGCTTTAACTCGTCTCTTAATTTTTTTAATCCTTCAGGTGTATAGTAAGATACTTTACTCATAACTTCATCGTTTACTTAATAAAAAGATTCCGAAACACACTTCATTTTATTGTAGTGAAAAATTCGGAATAAAAAAATCCCGCTTCCACGAGATTGTATAACAAAAGTACAAAATTTTAATGACATATTTAAGAATGGAAAAAAGTACTTTAGCCTATATTATCATGGGAACAAAAAATGATATTAAGAATTATACTTAACATTAATGCAATTTACTTTTTGTTGTAAATTGCAGCTTAAATTTTAATTAACTAAATGAAATACTTTATTTTAACATTTGGAATACTATTTCTGCTTTCATGCAGCAGTAATAGAGAAGAAAATGAAAATTGTAAATTTCTCTTTGATATTCCTATAAATGAAGTTATTAATTTAAACTTCTATCAAGAATTACTATTTTCAGGCAACTCAGTTAGAATTCCTAATGTAGGCAATGGAGGCATTATTATTGCATTCACTGGTGCTGATTATTTAGCTTGGGATGCTAGTGACCCAAATCATGTCCAAAGTACATGTTCTGTGCTTGAGCCTTCAGGCTTAAATGCAACCTGTGGTTGTGAAGATAAGAACGAGTATAGTCTGGTGAACGGACAACCCCTAAAAGATGGCACCTTACGATGTGTATTAAGAAATTATCGTGTTGAACAGAGTGGAAATACGCTTATTATATCAAATTAAAAAGCGTAGTTAAAAATAATAACTACGCCTTAAATTTCTTCTAAATGAAGTTTAAAATTTTAATGTCGCTCCAACTAAAAAATTAGTAGTGGCTTGCGGATAATATCCGGCACCTTCAATAGTTGTAATTGTTCCTGGGTTAGAAAAATTGTCATCATAAGTATAGTAATACCCATTAGAATTATACTCTTCTCCAAAAATATTATTCACTAATCCTGATAATACAATTGATTTAAAAATTGCGTTTGTCTTAATTTCATAAGTGATATTAAAATCATTAACAAAGTAACTCTCTAATTTAGAAGCTTCAGAGTCTGTGTTTCCCATAAACTGTTCCCCAACATATTTACTTAAAAATGATACTTGCAAATTCTTACTAGGTTGAAAAACTAAAGTATTTGCAGCAACAAACTCTGGAGAAAACGAAATGTTAGTTGCTCCTAAATTTTCAAGCAGACCATCTTTTTGAAAAAAGGTATCTTTATTTTTATTCGAGCTAATCGTGAAATTAGGTTGAATAGCAAATTGTTTAGATATTTGCAAAGTAGCATCAACTTCTAGTCCTAATCTATAACTTTCACCACTATTAGTCCTTATAGGCCCTCCAGAATTATCTAAGGCTCCCGTTAACACCAATTGCTCATTGTAAAGCATATAGTAAGCATTTGTGCTTATTCTAAATTTTTCAGTAGTATATCTCCAGCCTAATTCAAAATCATTTAACTGTTCTGGTTTTATATCTGGATTACTTTCAAAATCACCGCGACTTGGTTCTCGATTTGCGCGAGCATAAGAAAGATAAAAGTTATTCTTTTTATTCAGCGTGTAAGTTACCCCAACCTTTGGGTTGAAAAAATTATATGATTCAGATATATTGAAAGGTGCAACATCCGAGTTTTGACCAGTAATTTTATAGTTTATATTTCTTAATTGTAAATCCCCATACAAACTAATTTTATCATTTAATCTATACGTTGCTTTAGAAAATAAACTAGCATCAATTTTCTTTCCTTTTCCTTCATAATATCGATAATTATTATTAATATTATTCGAATATTCTGCCCAAATTACTTCACCAAAATGATCGCCTTCATAGTTGCTATAAGACCCTCCAAAAGCAATGTTTAAAAAATTATTTTTATAATTTACATTCGCATTTACAACATAAAAATCATTGTCTAACCAACGACGTCTTACATAATCCATAGAATTAACAACTTCTCCATTTACGTTAATAGGGGTCAACCCTAAAAAATCGAAAGTAGCATCTGGGGAGAAATATATGTTTGAGTACAAATAATCATCAACATATTCTTCAAAAAAACCACGACCATAGGTATAATTTAAACCAACATTTGTTGACCAATTATTACTATAACGCTCATTCCAATGAAGTTGGTAATGGTCCTGCTTGTAATCGTCGACTTGATTGTTATAATACTCATCAAAATTTCCTGAATCATCAAATTGAATTCCTGCAATGTTAAATTTTCTATTTTCATCGATATTTGGATTTTCACCAATTGCCGAAATGGTTGCTGGATCGAAACCATACCATGATTGATAAGTCACTTCTGCTCCTCCAAATGCAATGGCTTTAATGAAAGTATTGCCATCAACATAAGCACCTTGAAGAAAATATGATTTTAAGTCGGATGTTGCTCTATCAATATAACCATCAGAATTAATTTGAGATAACCTGCCTGATAATTCTAAGTGATTATTCAATAATCCTGTACTAAATTTTATAGTATGTTTTCTGGTGTTGAAACTACCAAAACTATTGGAAATTTCACCCGAAGCTTTATCTGAAACAGCATCAGTCAAAATATTTAGACTAGCTCCAAAAGCTCCTGACCCATTAGTTGATGTACCAACACCACGTTGCAATTGAAGGTTCTCGACCGAGGATGCGAAATCGCCCAAATTCACCCAAAATGTTCCTAAAGATTCTGCATCGTTATAAGGGATGCCATTAATAGTAATATTTGTTGATTGCGGACTTATACCCCGAACACGAATACCTGTATAACCTATTCCAGCACCTGCATCGCTAGTAGTGACTACAGACGGCAAATAATTAAGCAAAACTGGAATATCCTGTCCTAGATTACGTTTCTGCAAATCCTCTTTACTAATATTAGAATGGGTAATAGGAGATGTTGCTTCAACTCGTACTGCTTTAACTAAAACTTCATCTAATTTCTCCGTTTTAGTTGAATCTTGGACTTTCTGATTTTGTTGCGCATAAGCGCCAACCGATGACACTATTAGTGTTAAAAAAAGAAAAATGTTTTTCATGTCGATTACATAAATGTTATAATCGAATAAAAAGAGGTAATTATTCTTTGTTGTTAATACATTATTTTTGAGCTCTTTGCTTGTACGATATTGTTAAGTTAATTTCCAATTCAAATCCTTAAATCCATAATTTAAGACTCATTGAGATTCGGAAGTAAAAACCAACATTGATGACCTTATCGCACTCGCTAAAAAATGTCCAGAGGACATTTTATTTACGCTCGATTCCTAAACAGCATTACCTGTTCTAGGTTCAATGGGTATGATCTCAGCCTGCCGATAATTATCGGGATTAGGCACCCCTTTTTTGAGAACGGTACAAATGTAATAAGCAAATATCAATTATCAATTGTCTATTACCAATTATTTTCAATCGAAGTCAGGTTTTTTCCTATTAGCCTTTTTCTCGGATAAATTTTTTTTATTCTTTAGTCGCTTTTGAATAACCGATTTAGGTGTTTTAGTTTTTTTACGCTTTTTGGGAATTATTAAAGACGTTCTAATTAATTCTAAAAAACGATTGATAACAATTTCTTTGTTTTTATGTTGACTTCTACTTTCTTGACATTGTAAAATAAGAATACCTTCTTTTGTTATTCTATTCTGAAGCTTATTAATTATTCTTTCTCTTTCTTCTTCAGTGAAAACTTCTGAATTTAAAACATTGAACAATAGCTCAACTTTAGAAGAGACTTTATTCACATGCTGCCCACCGCTACCAGAACTTCTTACAGCTTTAAATGTAAGTTCTTGCAATAAGGTTTCTGCATTAATCATTATAAAAATTGATGTGGTGCTTTTAGTAAATCGTTAACCGTTTTAACTGGGTTAAAAGTCATGAGCGGTACTTCAACAAAAATTGAATTCCAGTGAGCCATACTTCCATTCCATAGACCAGGACGTTCAAGAGCTTTTATGTCTTGGTCGAAAATGGATTTCTGAGTAATAAAATTGGCATTAGGGTCTATAAATTCTTTTAAGTCGAATAATTCGTCTTTATAATTTTTAATACCACAAACAAAATCAGTAGGATTAAAATGAGTTGCATTTTTAACTATTTCTTTTTGACTATTATTAGTAAAATCAATTTGAGCAAACTCCACCACTTGCAGAGATATATTGTCGTCTAAGTCTTTTACCCAAAAAGGGCCTCCGCCAGGTTCTTTTTCATTCTTTACAATTCCTCCCACTCTAATAGGTCGATTAAGCTTATTTTTTAGATATTCAGCTTTCTTTATTAATGAATATGATTGAAATTCATCCGGAATAATGTGATTAAATCTATCAGTTAAAAACTCTGAGATTAAGCTACATGTTTCCTCATTTACACTCCCTTTATCAAGTTGATGTAGAAATTCGAAAACATCCTTCTGGGCCTCTATTAAAACCCCTGCTAATATTTTCTTGTACTTTGCCAGTTCTTTATGGTGCTTTGAAACTATAACATTATCAATGTTTTTAATGAAAATCAAATCAGAATCCAATGCATTAAGATTTTCTAATAATGAACCATGACCCGCTGCTCTAAATAATAATTCTCCGTTAGAATCTCTATAAAGTTCATCATCTAAGGTAAGTGCAATTGTATCAGTTGATTTTTTTTGATTTGAGAATGAAATATTAAAGGCTGTCTGGGTATGTTCTTCTACATCTTCCTCTATAAATTTAAATTCTTTGTCAAACTCCTTATTATGATCTGGAGAAATAGTAAAATGTACATTTGCTATATTTTTTGAAGAAGAATATAACGAAGCTTCATATAAGTGCTCTTCAAAAGCAGTTGCTACATGATATTTATATCTGTGAAAAGGTAATAACCCTTTTGGGAAAAACCCGTAATTTAAGCGGTCTTCATTTAGCATTGTTTTAATAAATTCGACACGTTTTTCATCATACGAAAGGGAATTAAAATTAGGAACAACCTCATGTACTTTATGAACAACTTCTTCAAAAAAAGGCAACTTTTCTAATCCCGCAAAAAATATAGCAAGTCCAGATCCTTTATTTTTATTTATATATCCATTGATGGTATCCTCTACAACATTATAATCTGTTAAAAACTGAAATAAAAACTTAAACATCCTCGTAGCTGCTCCAGATGCAGGAACAAATTTAACTAAGGATAAGTGATTTCTATTTTCTTCAAAAACACTAACATAATGGTTTTGCTCATTGGAATCTAAACGTACAATTCCGTTCCCAATGGCTGCTGCCTCAACCAGATTTGTAAAGGACATGCCTTTTTTTATAATTTCAATCTGTTCACTAACCTCCTCTATGGTTAAATTGTGATTATGTATTTGTTCTATGTCTTTATCTAAAAATTTCAATTTCTTATTTTTAAAAGTTTGTCAACATGTTTTACTGCTTTTTGTAAACGCTCATTTTTATCGCCTTTAAGTAAAACGTAAGGTTTTTTATTGGCGATTAAAGAATTTTCAAAAACTTCAAACATTCGCTTTCGTTCATGGGGCTTATCTCTTAAATCATCAGCTTCCCATGGCGTATCAATATAAGTTAAAAAATATAAATCGTACGTGTTTTCAATTGCAAATCTATCTAAAACAGGATCGCAAGTTCCAAGATAATAAGCTTCAGAATAAACTTTGGTTTCTAATAAGTCTGTATCGCATATTAAAATCGTATCTGTTTTTTTAGCAAGCTTGTTTTCTAATTTCATTTGCCCTTCTGCGATTGGCAACAAATCAGCAGGTTCACAGGTCTTTCTTTCATTATTCCACTTGTTTTGTAAATATTCACGTGCATATTCAGGCACCCAAACTGAATTATAATGTCGTGCCAATTGCCTTGACAATGTTGTTTTCCCAGTAGATTCTGGGCCAAACAAAACGACCTTTATACAGTTTGAAGGTTGTTGCTTATACTTTTCTTCCATGCAATATATCCTTGAACAGCTAATATAGTAAAGATTAAATATTGAAGTGATAACATTCCTAAACCACGATATGCATAAAGTGGAATAGTAATTAAATCTCCAATAATCCATAAGGTCCAATTCTCTAGCTTTTTATTTGCCATATACCACATGGCGGTAAAGAAAATACCCGAGGTAAAAATATCTATATAGTTCGGAATTTCTAATTCATAATCAAACCCCTTATATACTAAATAAGTAACAAGCATAGTTAATATAAACCACAAGAACCCAACCTTCTTTTCTCTTGTTGTTGTTCTTGAAATTGGCAAAACATATTTATCTTCTTTCTTTCGAGACCAATTCCACCAACCATAAATACTCATTACTGAGTAATAAAAGTTCATCATCATATCTCCAAAATATTGATTTATATACAGAAGATACACGGTAATAACGGTACAAATAATGCCTGTTGGGTACACCAAAATATTTTCCTTTTTAGCGTACCAAACACTTAGAATTCCAAACACAAAAGCTATCGCTTCAAGTATTATTTGATACGTCGGGGCATTGCGATATGCATCAACGAAAAAATCAAAAATAGGGCTCATAATTGTATCTATCTGTTTTTACAATTTTCATATGGAGTAAGCCATTTTCTATGAGATTAAAAGCCTCTTTTATTTCAGAAGTAAGCAAACCCATAACCTCATCATAATCTCCATAAACTTGAGTGCTTAAAGGGTTTTCTAAAACCTTAAGGTTTGATTTCCGCAATTTTTTAATTAAATGAATAATTGCTGGTTCGAAGTCATCTTGCAAGGGTGTTAAAGTTAACTCTACTGATATTTTCATTATTTACTTTATTAATTCATCAAAAAACGATTCGTCTTCCTCAAAAGCTGTGCCTATAACAACTATATCTGCCCCAGCATTATAGGCCATTTCCAACTGCTGTTTGTTCTTGATTCCTCCACCAACTATTAATGGAATATTCAATTCATTTTTAACCGCGGAAATTGTACCAGTGTTAATTGGCTGCATTGCGCCACTTCCCGCTTCCAAATAAATTAATTTCATTCCTAAAAACTCTCCAGCTTTAGCTGTGTCTTTAATGCTTGGAATATCGTTTCTTGAAATTGGTTTTGTATTTGTTACTTTCTCGACGGCCGTTATTTTTCCATTCTCAATTAAAATATAACCCGTTGGAATGACTTCAAGCTCCATTTTATTTAGTTTTGAAACTGCTTGCACATGCTTCCCTATTAAATAATCTGGATTTCTACCTGAAAGAAGTGATAAAAACAACACCCCATCTGCTTCATTAGTAAGTTGTGTAATATCTCCTGGGAAAAGTAAAATAGGTAATTCAGTATACTTTTTTATTTCAGCAATCAAAATACCAGTTTCACTTTCATCAACATAACTTCCACCGACAAAAATATGTGTTGCAATAGATGCATTAACTTTTTGTATAAAGGTATTTGTATCTACAATGACGAATTTATCGGGATCTATTAAAACCGCAAGTAATTTTTCATTTTTTTTAATTGAAGATTCTATGTTCTGGTATATTTTTCCCATTTATACTGTGGCGTATGCACAAGTAAAACCTTCGAATTCTAGACTCTGTACATTAAACCTAGATTTCATACTATTATAATCAATCCAAGCAGTAGTTTCAGCAGAGTCATCAGAAAAAGGGATTATCAAACAATGTTCTTTAAAGCTTAATCCAGGAGTTGCAAATAACTTATATAGTGATTCTTTTACGCACCAAATAGTAGTAAGTTTCTTAATATAATCTTCAGCATTGTCATCTAAATAATTGAATTCATAATCTATAAACTTATGCGCTATTACTGTTATCTTGTTTCTCTGTTTTTCAATGTCAATGCCTACAAGTTTATCACTTATTATAACTGAAGAAAAATTAAACGAATGTGTTATAGAAATATGCTTTCCGCTTTTTAAATGAGGCTTTCCGTTTTCATCATAAAACAAATCTGAATCTTGATAACCAAAAGCTCGCAATAAATGTCTAATGCTTAAAAAACCTCTTCTATGCACTTCACTTTTCATTCCCAAAACGCGCTCTAAACTTTCTGGTTTTAATTCAAGTTCACTTAACAGAACATCATAGGATTCTGTTATTTTCCAGATTTTAACAGTTGTTTGTGAATTTGGGCTAATAGTTTTATAAAGTGGCATTTAATATTCTGAAAGTTATTGATTACCTTTGCACTTCCTAAAACAATACAGTGCTTTTTGATAAGCGAATTTAAGTATTTTAAAGTACTAATCACAATGAAGTTTAGGTTTTAAAAACAAAAAAAAAAATTGATATGAGTACAAAAACAATTCCTTATGTTGCTAACAAAGTAAAAGATATTTCACTGGCCGATTGGGGTAGAAAAGAAATAGAATTGGCCGAAGCAGAAATGCCTGGTTTAATGAGTTTGCGTGAAGAATATAAAGAATCACAACCACTTAGAGGAGCAAGAATTGCTGGATGTTTACATATGACTATCCAAACAGCTGTTTTAATAGAAACTTTACAAGCATTAGGTGCTGAAGTTACTTGGAGTTCATGCAACATTTTCTCAACACAAGACCAAGCTGCCGCCGCAATTGCTGCTGCAGGAACTGCTGTTTATGCATGGAAAGACATGACCGAAGAAGAGTTTGATTGGTGTATTGAGCAAACCTTATTTTTTAGTGAAGACAGACAACCACTTAACATGATTCTTGATGACGGAGGTGATTTAACAAATATGGTTTTAGATAAATATCCAGAATTAGCTTCCGGAATAAATGGTTTATCTGAAGAAACCACAACTGGGGTTCACAGACTTTACGAGCGTGTAAAAAACGGAACACTACCAATGCCGGCAATTAATGTAAACGATTCTGTTACTAAGTCTAAATTCGATAATAAATACGGCTGCAAGGAAAGTGCTGTAGATGCGATTCGTCGTGCAACAGACCTTATGCTAGCAGGAAAACGTGTAACTGTTTGTGGTTATGGTGATGTTGGTAAAGGAACTGCCGCTTCTTTTAAAGGCGCTGGAAGTATTGTAACCGTAACAGAAATAGATCCTATATGTGCGCTTCAAGCCGCAATGGACGGTTTTGAAGTTAAAAAACTAGAGACAGTTATTGGTAATACAGATATTGTAATTACAACTACAGGAAATAAAGATATTGTTCAAGGGCGTCATTTTGAAGCTTTAAAAGACAAAGCCATTGTTTGTAATATTGGGCATTTTGATAATGAAATTGATATGGCTTGGTTAAATGAAAATCATGGCCATACTAAAAACACAATTAAGCCACAAGTAGATAAGTATACTGTTAATGGAAAAGACGTTATTATACTTGCTGAAGGGCGTTTGGTAAACTTAGGTTGCGCTACAGGTCACCCTAGTTTTGTAATGAGTAACTCGTTTACAAACCAAACTTTAGCTCAAATAGAGCTTTGGAATAATGCTGATGCATACCAAAATGATGTATATATGCTACCTAAGGCATTAGACGAAAAAGTAGCAAAATTACACTTAGCTAAAATTGGTGTGGAATTAACAGAACTTCGTGAAGAACAAGCAAGTTACATTGGTGTAACTGTTGATGGTCCTTATAAACCAGAACACTATCGTTATTAGTATAACGAAAATTTCGAAAAAATAAAATCAAGATCCCAAGCAGACATGTTTGGGGTTTTTTATTTTACAGATTAATCATATACATCAATTCGAGTGATTACAAATCATCATGAATTATATCGAGAAGATTATATCATTCATCAACCAAATCTTCTTCAAAATACCACCAAAGGCTAGAATCGATTGATTGTTTCATATTATTAATATCAACACCGTCTTTCAAGAATACCGTAATATTTTCACCAACACGATTTTGGCCAATACTTTCTCTCAATTCTATTAGCTCAATTTCTTTAAAATGCTCTAGGTGTTTTTTAATTCTAGAATCCAAGGATTCATCTGTCAAAAATATTTTGATAGTTTGTTGACTTGGTGAGTTTCTAATTTCTGATCTAAATGGAAGCATAAGCATAAATTTTAAATAAGACAATAGATAATTGCAAATGCAATAGCCTAAAGTTAAGAATTTAATTAATATCTTTTGAAATTAAATTATTAATAATGTGTCATCAAAAAATTAACACCTTAAAAGCACTACTAACAGAAATAGAAAAAAACATTCCTCTAAAGGATAAAAGAAACCCAGCAATTACGAAAACTGATATTGGTTGGCAACTAGATCATAGCTTAAAAGTAATAAACGGGGTTTCAACTATTTTAGCAAAAACAGATCCAAAGAAATATAAAAAAGATTTCAATTTTAAGCGAAGTGTTCTCTTCACACTATCCTTTATACCTAGAGGTCTTGGAAAAGCACCAAAAATAGTAATGCCACCAGACAACATAACCGCGGAAGATTTACATGCACAATTACATAGCGCCAAAAACCATATTGATAGCCTGGATCAAGTTAATGCAAAAGCTTATTTCAATCATCATATATTTGGAACCCTAAACAAAGCTAACACATTACGCTTTTTAGAAGTACATACCAAACACCATTTAAAAATTGTAAATGGTATTTTGAGGTAATATAAAACCCTTTCTGTTTCCAGAAAGGGCTTAGTTTCCTTCGATAAACTCAGGACAAATTAATTTTAAAGAAATTATTTCTTAAACCTCAAAAGGCTCTATAGAAACATAAGATTTGTTATCTTTTTTCTTTGTGAATTTTACAACGCCATCAACATACGCGTGTAATGTATGATCTTTTGAAGAATACACATTTTCACCTGGATGATGAGTATTTCCTCTTTGTCTTACGATAATGTTTCCAGCCAATGCAGCTTGTCCACCAAAAATCTTAACACCTAAGCGTTTCGATTCTGATTCTCTACCGTTTTTCGAACTTCCGACTCCTTTTTTATGTGCCATTTTATTTCGATTTTAATTTTATTATTAACTTAAAGCAGCTATTAAATCGGCTTTCTTCATAGAAGAAATTCCTTCAATCCCTTTAGCTTTAGCCATAGTCTTTAATTCAGCAACAGTTAATTTGCTTAAATCTTGAGCAGCTTCTACTGGTTTTGCTTCTGCTTTTGGCGCAGCAGCTTTAGGTTCTGCTTTTTTAACTTCTTTTTTTGGTGCAACTTTTTTTGCTCCAGAAGCAGCAATACTTTCAATTACAATTTCAGTTAAAGATTGACGGTGACCATTTTTAACACGGTAACCTTTACGTCTTTTCTTCTTAAAAACTATAACTTTATCACCTTTAAGGTGTTTTAAGACTTTTGCTCCTACTTGAGCTCCGTCTATAGCCGGGGCGCCTACAGTTATATTGTCACCATCACCTACTAAAAGAACATTATCGAAAGAAACTTTCTTACCTTCTTCAGTTTGTAAACGGTTAACAAAAACTTTTTGGTCTTTTTCAACTTTAAATTGATGCCCTGCTATCTCTACAATTGCGTACATAGCGTAACGTTTTTATTAATTAATTTTGTTCAAAAATGAGTGCAAATATACTCCTAATTAATTAAACTACAAACGTTTTCTTAATTTTGAAGAATATTTCTGCTGTTTTTAAAAAGCTGCATTACCGATAGTACACAAACTACTGTAGTAGCTAGACCCATAACCAAAACCACAAATGTTACCATCCCAATATCTGCGTTAAAACCACCATTTATTATTTGAAGTAATTCTGGTAAAAACGACGCATTAATTTCGGTAGCATAAAACAGAAAAAAAACGGTAAATATTAAGGTTGCTATAAACCCCGTAATAATACCAGTTTTAAATCCTTCTCCGTAAGAAAAATTATCCGGGTCTTCAAGCTTTTTTAACCGTATCACTTCATAAATCCCGAAAGCCGTTATAACAGCATTAAAAAAACTAAATGCAGGATTGGTGTGTTTATTAAATAATGCTAGAACTAAAAAATATGCAATTAATACAGCACTGGTTACTAAACTAAAACGAATAGGAAGCGATAAATTTTTCATAATTAAGCGAAATTAATTGTCTTAAATTTCGTGAAAAATTATCTATAAAAATAATTTAAGGTTAATTATTTAAGCTCTCGAGCTATTTTTTGGAGGGCGTTTATGTGATAAATAAACCCCTGTTAAAATAACAATACTGGCAATAATCTGTAATAGACTTAACTTTTCACCATCCAAAATACCCCAGAAAATAGCGACTATTGGCATTAAGTAGGTTACAGAGGAAGCAAAAACTGGCGTTGCTACATGCACTAATTTATTAAATATGACTTTAGCCATAGCAGTTCCAAAAAGTGATAAAACAACAAGGTAAAATAAAGACATTCTAAGGTTTGGAGAATTTAACACCTCTTCACTAAAAAAATCGGAACAAATCAGAATTATAATGGCGGGAATTATAATTACAGAAAAATTACCCACAGCAATTGTAAGCGGATGCATGTTTTGTAAATATCGTTTTAAAATATTAACACTTGTAGCATATGCGATGGTAGCCAAAACTATAAAAATAGCAAACAAATAATTTTGATTTT
Organism: Algibacter sp. YIN40; assembly: GCF_057219435.1. Taxonomy (NCBI): domain Bacteria; kingdom Pseudomonadati; phylum Bacteroidota; class Flavobacteriia; order Flavobacteriales; family Flavobacteriaceae; genus Algibacter; species Algibacter sp. YIN40. The sequence goes on from NZ_JBXVVC010000001.1 coordinate 520,913, forward strand.
CATTAAGTGTAGCACCTCTAGAGATTAATATTACTGCTCCCAACAGACCAACAATAACACCCAAAACTTGTCTTTTGGTTGACATAATTTTAAAGATTGCATACCCAATTATTATTGTGTTTAGTGGTACCAATGAGTTTAAAATTGAAGCAACGGAGCTATCAATCTCTGTTTGCGCGTAAGCAAAAAAGAATACCGGAAAGAAAGTCCCCAACAAACCTGTTAGAATAACCCACTTCCAGTCTTTGGCCTCAATAGTCTTGATCTTTTTAAACCCAACTACAAATAAAAATACTGCCGAAAACACAATTCGCAATGAACCTAATTGCATTGGTGTTAATCCTATTAATACTTTCTTCATAAGTATAAAGGAACTGCCCCAAATAACTGAAAGAGTAATTAAATAAACCCATTTAGCAAAACTATCTTTCATAAACCTTTACTAAGTACTAAAAACTGTTAAATTCAATGCAATAAACAGCTTTATTTAGTAATTTTACATGGAACTTAATACTTAATAATAATGAAGACATTTAGAAACATTATATCCGTTATGGTTTTGACCTTATTTTTAGTGAATTGTAAAAATGAAGCAAAGCCAGAAATTAAAACTGTAGAAACTGAAACTACTGCAGTAAAAGAATTAGATCCTAATGCCAAATACGCGAAAGCTGAATTCACTATAGATGGTATGACCTGTGAGATAGGTTGTGCGAAAACTATTGAAAAGAAAATCTCCAAAATGGAAGGCGTTAAATCTGCAACTGTCGATTTTGAAAGAAAACTAGCTATGGTGGAATACAATGAAGCCAAAGTTACTACTACTTCTTTAGAAAACACGGTAACTAAAGTTGCCGATATTTACAAAGTAAGTGACATGCAGACTGTTGATTCATTTTCATCAAATAAATCTTGTGACAAAGAATGTTGTGCTGGAAAAACTGATGAAGAAAAAGCTAATTGCAAGAAAGCTTGTTGTGTAAATAAAACAGAAGCAGAAAAAAAAGCTTGTGCTGCAGATTGCAAAAAAGAATGCTGTGCTAAAAAGGCTTAAAAACTAAGTTTTTGAAAATAAATAAAAAAGCTTCTCTTATTGGGAGGCTTTTTTATTTCCACTTAATGGTTTCCATGATATGCTGAATGTCTTTCTGTAAATAATGTGCCGCAGGAAGAATTGAATCGTAATTAGGCTTAGCATAAAAATAAAGAGAGCCTGTTAAAAAATGATTCACACTATCGGTTACATAAAACTGAGATTGTGAAGCTGCATTGCCGCCTATTTCATATAACATTCCATAAACTTTATCTTGCATATTGCTATATTCTTTCTCTTTAATTTCATCTGCTTTAACAGTATGTTTTTGGGTGAAATTTTGAGCATCCCGTAAAAAATCTATGAGATTCTTTTCATCTTTTTCAATTGCTTTATAGGTTAAAAAAATGGTGCCTCTTAAAGTTGGATACTCTAAATTAACACCAAAACTTTCAGTGGTTGCTATAACTTTTTTAGAACTTATTTTTGTTGCTAACATGTTGTTTTCAAACAAAAAAGGCAAGTCTAAATTCGCTTTAGCATATTTGGCTTCTGGATAATCTAAGCGTAAATATGCTTTTGGTTTTGGCACAACATCCTCCCCACAAGAAACACATATGGCTAAAACAAATAATACTAAATAAATATTGTGTTTCATTAAGTAATAGTGAATTTAACAAGCTTAATACGTTTTTTATCTAAAGCTTCTATAGTGAAAACGTAATTCTGGAAATTTATTTTACTACTTAACTTAGGAAAACTACCTGATATTTCTAAAACAAACCCAGCAATGGTTTCAGCCTCTCCTTTATTTTCTTCAAAAATAGATTCGTCTTCAGTTCTAATTACCTTATAAAAATCTTTTAAAGCCGTTTTACCTTCAAAGACATAATTATTGTCATCTAACTTTGAATACATTAGGTCTTCGTCATCAAATTCATCACTTATATCTCCAACTATCTCTTCAATAATATCTTCTAAAGAAACAAGACCGGAGGTTCCACCATATTCATCTACTACAACTGCTAAATGGACTTTCTTTTCTTGGAATTCTGCCATTAAATCATCTAACTTTTTATTCTCTGGCACAAAAAAAGGTTCGCGCATTAAGCCTACCCAATCAAATTGTTTCCTGTCAATATATGGCAGTAAATCCTTCACATAAAGTATTCCTTTTATAGTATCAATATTGTCCTCATACACAGGAATTCTTGAATATCCGTTTGAGATAATTTCGGGCATAATCTCGGTATACTTTTGATCAATATTAAGAGCGAAAATATCGATACGTGGTTGCATAACTTGCTTTGTATCTGTGTTTCCAAAAGAGACAATTCCCTGCAAAATTTTCTGTTCTTCTTTGGTAGTATCGGCTTCACTTGTCAACTCTAAAGCTTGTGAAAGTTGATTTACACTAAGATTAGATTTTTGTCTACCCAATTTATTATGAATCCCTAAAGTAATACTTCGCATTGGCAAGCTTATTGGGGATAACACCACGTCTAAAACCCGCAATGGTAAGGCCAAAAATGAGACGAATTTTAATTTATTTCTACTGGCATAAATTTTCGGTAAAATTTCTCCAAACAGCAAAATTAAAAACGTCACTATAATAACCTCTATAGTGAATCTGAGAATTGAGTTCGAGATACTTTGGAACAAACTAGTCCCTAAGTAAGCAAACAATATAACAATAGCAATATTTATGAAATTATTAGCAACTAAAATGGTAGCCAACAACTTTTTAGGGCGTTTTAAAAGTTTAGAAATTATCTCTATTCGTTTAGTATCTTGTTCTAAGCCATCATCAATATCTGTTCTTGTAAGAGAAAACAAAGCTACTTCAGCTCCAGATATTAAAGCTGAGCAAATTAAAAGCATAATTAATAACGCAATTCCGCCTGCAATTGAGAAATCAACTGTCATTATTAGCGGTAAAATACTCGAAGGATCAGGGTCCAAATAAATGGGTATTAGTTAAACAAAAAAATAGATTTTCTAGTTTACTTATTCTAAAGATTAAAGTTTAATATCCATTTTAAATTAAAACGGGAGATCATCATTGTCCTCTCCAACTGGCTCAGTACTTACTTCTGGCTTTACAATTGGGGTTGGTTCTACAACTTTATTAGGAGCATTTGCATCACTTTCTTTTTTGGTCGATAAAAAAGTAAAATCTGTACATTGAACTTCGGTAGAATATCTGTCATTCCCTTTATCGTCTTGCCACTTTCTTGTTTTTAATCGCCCTTCAATATATACTTTATCTCCTTTACTTAAATACTTTTCACAAATTTCGGCGCCTTTATTTCTTACAACTATATTGTGCCATTCTGTATTTGAAATTCGCTCGTTAGTTTGCTTATTTGTATAAGTTTCGTTAGTAGCTAATGGGAAACGCCCAACGCAACCGCCGCCTTCAAAATAATGCATTTTCACTTCATCACCTAAATGCCCAATTAGCATCACTTTATTTAATGTTCCAGACATAATTTTATTTTATTTAAAAAAGCAAAATTAACTAATTGCTTGTCATTTTTTTAAAATTAGTAAAAAAATATGATTGTTATTACTAAACTATTAGAAAATAAAGAATTATGAAAAATTCTTTGTTTTTTAAATTCCCTTCGTTAGGTGAATGACAATTTCAATAGATACTAAAACGTACAATGTTTAAGAGTCGTTTTAGAAATTAAAGCTTTCAATAAAATTTCCAATTAAAATAGGAACTGCAAAATCTCTAATTTTATTAATACTTATTTTATTTCTAATATGAAGACTTGACACATTTACAATCCAAAATTTAGTGTATAAATGTTGATGAGACAATTTATGCACAATAACATCTTCATTATATAAAGAGAGGTTATATGTATTATGCATCAATAAATCATGATTTTTAATACAGTCGTTAAAATCATCAATGTCCAAATTTTTATTTGTTTCAACTAATGGGAATTGATAAAGGTTTTGCCATATCCCCTTACCTTCTCTTTTTTCCAAGATTGTTTCTCCGTCTTCAGTAACAAACACTAGGAAATTAAAATATTTCTTTTTGGCTTTAGCTGATTTTATCTTAACAGGTAAATCAGGTATTCTATTTTTATTAAATGCCATACACTTGCTATTAAAAGGACATGTATTACAATCTGGATTATTTGGGGTACACTTAATTGCTCCAAACTCCATAATTGCCTGATTAAAATTGGCAGGTTGTTTTTTATCAATAAGTTCTTGTGCTAGTTTTTTAAATTCTTTAGTGCCTTTTGTAGAATTAATTGGTGTGTCCATTCCATAGTAACGAGATAATACACGGTATACATTACCATCGACCACAGCAGTCCCTTCGTTAAAACAAATTGAGGCAATGGCACTTGCAGTATAATCGCCAACACCCTTTAATTTTAATAAGTCTTTATAATTGTCTGGGAATTTGCCATCTAGATTTTCAACAATATGTTTTGCTGTTGTATGTAAGTTTCGTGCTCTTGAATAATAACCTAGTCCTTGCCATAATTTAAGCACCTCACTTTCATCGGCATTTGCAAGATCAAAAACCGATGGATATTTATCTAGAAACGAATTATAATATGGTAACCCTTGTTTTACTTGTGTTTGTTGTAAAATAATTTCGGATAGCCAAATGCAATAAGGATCTTTCGTTTGTCGCCAAGGCAAAATACGCTTATTAATTGAATACCAATTGATTATAATTTTCGAAAAATGCATTAATAGAAATTAATATGCACGCAAAAATAAACCTTTATAATCTTAAATTTTAATGAATTAGGTTTGAAATATTGAATTTTAAATTCCTATATTTGCATCCCTTTAAAAACTTATATAGTAACTAAAAATAAAATATAAAAAATGACGAAGGCTGATTTAGTAGCAAAAATTTCTGAAAAATTAGGAATTGAAAAAGGAGATGTTCAAGCAACTGTTGAAACATTTATGGAAGAAGTAAAAACTTCTTTAGAAGGTGGTGATAACGTTTACCTTAGAGGATTTGGAAGCTTCATTATTAAAACTAGAGCTGAAAAAACTGGTAGAAATATTTCTAAAAATACAACTATTAAAATACCTGCTCATAATATCCCTGCATTTAAGCCTGCAAAAGTTTTTGTAGAAGGCGTTAAAACAAATGTAGACGTTAAGTAAGCATTAAAAGAATTATTAATTTAAAAGACACTATTTATGCCAAGTGGTAAAAAACGTAAAAGACATAAGGTTGCTACGCATAAGCGTAAAAAACGTAGACGCGCTAATCGTCACAAAAAGAAAAAATAAATCAAAAAAGTAGTTAAACTAACTACTTTTTTAGGTTTTAAAAACAACAAGTTCTTTGAAATGAGTTCATTAATTTTTTAACGCCTTTGGTGTTGTTTGAACTCCACGGATTAAAATCCTGTGAAAAAATAATGTTTAATCCATCCCGATTTATCGGGACAAAAATTAACTAAATGGATAAAGAATTGATCATTCGATCTAGTTCCGAGCATGTTGATTTTGCCTTATTAAAAGATGGAAAACTTATTGAATTACAGAAAGATGAAGATGATAACGCCTTTTCGGTTGGTGATGTGTTTATAGCCAAAATTCGAAAAGCTGTTCCTGGACTAAATGCTGCATTTGTTAATGTAGGTTATGAAAAAGATGCTTTTTTGCATTATCATGATTTAGGGCCAAAATTACCTTCTCTTTTAAAATTCACAAAACGTGTAAGCACAGGTAAACTAAAAGATTTTTCTTTAAAAAACTTCCCATTTGAAAAAGATATTGAGAAAGATGGCAAAATTGCCGACGTCTTAAAATCTAATCAATCGCTATTAGTACAAATAGTAAAAGAACCTATATCAACTAAAGGCCCTAGAATAAGCTCCGAGCTTTCTATTGCAGGTAGATATATTGTTTTAGTTCCTTTTTCTAGCCGGATTTCTATTTCTCAAAAAATAGAAGATCGCGAAGAAAAAGATAGATTAAAACGATTGGTTAAAAGTATCACGCCGCAAGGTTTTGGTATTATTGTTCGTACTGTAGCACAAGGCAAAAAAGTAGCAGAACTAGATAAAGATTTACAAAATTTGCTTAGTCGTTGGACGGCAATGTGTAAAAAGCTACACAAAGCGCATCACCCTAGTAAAGTATTAGGAGAAATGAATAAAGCCTCGTCAATTTTACGAGATATATTTAATGACTCTTTTACAGGAATTACTGTTGATGATGAAGAGCTTTATTATCAAATTAAAGATTACGTGCAAGAAATTGCACCAGAAAAAGAATCAATAGTTAAATTGTATCAGTCTAAAAATCCAATTTTTGAAAAATTTGGAATTGAAAGACAAATAAAAACCTCCTTTGGTAAAACCGTTTCTATGGCAAAAGGTGCTTATTTGGTAATTGAACATACCGAAGCATTGCATGTTATAGATGTAAACAGCGGTAACAGATCTAACAAAGCAAACAACCAAGAGGATACTGCATTAGAAGTTAATTTAATTGCAGCAACAGAAATGGCGCGCCAATTGCGATTACGTGATATGGGTGGCATTATAGTTGTTGATTTTATTGATATGACCAATGCAGCAAACAGGCAAAAATTGTTTAACCACCTTCGTGATGAAATGAAGGATGATAGAGCAAAGCATAAAATATTGCCTCCAAGTAAATTTGGATTGATACAAATAACAAGACAACGTGTACGACCAGAAATGAACATAAAAACTCGTGAGGAAAACCCTGATGAGATTATTAATGGTTCTGAGGTTGAAGCACCTATAGGATTGGTGCAAAAAATAAACCACGATCTTGAGAGACTATTAAAAAAAGACTATAAAAAGTTGACTTTAAACACACATCCTTTTATAGCGGCCTTTTTAACAAAAGGTTTTCCATCTGTACGTTCAAAATGGTTTTTTGAACACAAAAAGTGGGTTAAAGTTTTACCAAGAGATGCTTACACATACCTTGAATATCATTTTTTCGATAAAAATGGTAAACAAATTAAATAATTTAAAAACCCGCTAGCTTTTAAAGTTAGCGGGTTTTTTGTTTTATAGACACTGAATTAATCTTTCCACTGTCTAAAGGTTTCATCTTCAAAATAACTTAGTAATTAAGGTGCCGGATTAGGAATCACATTATGCACTTCATTAATTTGAGCTAATATATCTTCATTTAAAACAACATCAATACTATTTATATCTTCTTTTAATTGCTCTAAATTAGTAGCACCAATAATAGTACTTGTAACAAAAGGCTGTTGGTTTACAAATGCTAAACTCATTTGAGCTAAACTCATGTTGTTTTCTTCAGCTATTTTTAAATACTTTTTTGTTGCTTCAGTTGCCTGTTCACCGCTATATCTTGCAAACCTTGGGAATAATTTTAATCTAGAAACATCGGGTACATTTCCTTCAATATATTTACCAGATAAGACTCCAAATGCCATTGGCGAATATGCTAACAAGCCAACATTTTCTCGTAATGACACTTCTGCCAAATCGGTTTCAAAAGTTCTGGTTAGCATCGAATAAGCATTTTGAATTGTTGCTACTCTAGGTAAATTATTATTTTTAGATTCTTCTAAATAACGCATGGTTCCCCATGAGTTTTCATTCGATATCCCAATATTTCTAATTCTGCCTGCTTTAATTTCTAAATCTAGACTATGTAATATTTCGTTAAAATTATCTTCCCATTTAATGTCTAATTTATAATCGCGGATTCCAAACCTGTTAGTATCGCGTTCTGGCCAATGCAATTGATATAAATCTATATAATCGGTTTGCAGTCTATCTAATTCTAAATCAATCGCTTCTTTTATCGCATCTGGACTAAACCCTGTGGTTCTTATATGTGCAGTATAATCACCCCCACCCGCTATTTTTGATGCAATAACTACCTTATTTCTATTTCCAGATTTTTTTAACCATGTCCCAATTATTTTACTAGTTCGACCACTTATTTCGGCTGTAGCAGGAACAGGATAAAGTTCGGCAGTGTCAATAAAGTTAACACCTTGATCTATTGCATAATCCATTTGCTCGTGACCTTCTGATTCAGTATTTTGGTTTCCCCAAGTCATGGAGCCTAGGCAAATTTTACTTACTTTTATGTTTGTATTAGGGATGATAGTGTATTTCATTTCTAGCATTTTTTTTGACGAAACGTAAAGATAAAAAACCTCTAAAAGCTATTAGTGCTATTAAAGGTTTTTTATGCGTTAGGGATTGCGGAGGAAATCCTTTTGTGATTAACGAACAAAAGATTGTAATCTTTAGGCTTCGCTCAAGATAAACTGCAGCTCGACCCTTGGGTAACGCCCAAAAACTTTTACTACTCGTTTAACAATTTAGAAAGCTCATCCAACTTAGGTGTTAAAACAACCTCTATTCGTCTGTTTTTGGCTTTTCCTTCCGCAGAATCGTTTGAAGCAATTGGTGCAAATTCACCTCGACCAGCTGCTGTTAGATTTTCTGGGTTAATGGTCGCATTTTCTCGTAATATATTTACAATAGCTGTAGCTCGTTTGGTCGACAGATCCCAGTTACCACTTAATTGACCCGAACCTTTGTACGGAACATTGTCTGTATGTCCTTCAATTAACACAGCAATATCTGGATTATCTCCTAACACACTGCCCAATTGCTCAACAGCTCTTCGACCTTCACTGCCTACTGACCAACTACCTGAGCTAAATAGTAATTTGTTTTCCATTGAAACATAGACTTTTCCATCGCGTTGTTCTACAGTGAGACCTTTACCTTCAAAATCGGTTAGTGCTCTAGAAATAGCATCTTTTAAAGCTGTCATTGCAGCATCTTTAGATGCAATAACATTCTCTAATTCTGCAACACGATTAGACCTATCTTCCAATTCTTTTTTAAGTTTTTCTAAGCGTGCATTTTCTGCTGCTAATGCTTGCTCTTTTGCCTCAAGTTGCGCTAATAACTCTCTGTTCTTCTTCGAGTTCTCTGCTATAGCTGCAGAACTATTAGCTTCCAATGCATCGTAAGATGATTTTAAATTATCGAAATTAGCCTTGGTTGCATTATAATCGGCTTGTAATTTATCGCGATTTGCAAGTGCTTCCTCATAAGCTGCTTGAATTTGTTTTAGTTCGTTTTCTGCTGCGTTTTTTGCGCTTAATAAGGTTTCATTTTCATTAGAAAGTTTTCTGTTTTCGTTTTTTAGATTGGCATATTTCGCCTCCAATTCTTTATATACTTTTGGAGAAACGCAAGACGCTAAAACGACAAGTGCAAATAATGTAAATACGCTTTTTTTAATCATTTTGTTCGGGTTCATTTGTTATTGTTTTATAAATACTATTAATTTTCAATTTCTACTAGAATAGGACAATGGTCGCTATGTTTTGCTTCAGTCAGTATAACGGCTCTTTTTATACTTTCTTGTAAAGGCTTAGACACCATAGCATAATCTAATCTCCAACCTTTATTATTTGCTCTGGCATTAGCACGGTAACTCCACCAACTATACTGTTGCAATTCAGGGTTTATATAACGGAAAGAATCAATAAATCCACTTTCAATAAAACTACCAATCCACTCACGTTCTACAGGTAAAAACCCAGAAACACCTTTCATTTTAGGATTGTGAATGTCCATTTCTTCATGGCAAATATTATAATCGCCACAAATTACTATCTTTGGAATGTCTGCTCTTAACTTGTTAATATAATTCTGAAACATATCCATATACTCTAATTTATGATTTAATCGCGCATCATTTGTTCCAGATGGCAAGTATAAGCTCATAACAGATACGCCATTGAAATCGGCACGTAAATTACGCCCTTCAAAATCCATAGATTCTATTCCTGTGCCGTATTCAACATGGTTAGGCTCTGTCTTACTTAAAATAGCCACGCCGCTATACCCTTTTTTTTGTGCGCTAAACCAATAATGATATTTATAGCCTGCCTCTTCAAAAAGACTCAGATCTAATTGTTCTTTTAACGCCTTAATTTCTTGTAAACATATTACGTCTGGATTGGCACCTATTAGCCAATCGACAAAACCTTTATTAATGGCTGCTCGAATACCGTTTACGTTATAGGATATAATTTTCATTAATTTTAAATTACAGTTTTAAAAGAATCCGACTTCAGTCGGGACAATACACCTTTTTAAAAAGTGAATTGATTTCAGCTAAAATAAATAATGCGTTACATTTACACTATTAAATATATCAGGAGTTTTAACGAAGCTATCAACAAAATATTTTAAACGAAATACAGTTTAAGTATCAAATGAAATTTATAGTTACTTTTTTTCTTTTTCTACTTAGTTTTTGTGTTTCCGCTCAAAGTAAAACTTCAAACTATAAAACCAAGAAAATTGCTGTAAAGGATTCGATTAAAATAGATAGTGTTAGTATTAATTCTAACTATTTTGAACTTAAAACAAAACAAGGCGCATTACTCGACACTTCATTTTATCATGTTGATTTTGTTAAGAGTATTTTAACCTTTAAAAAACCTTTAGAAACGGATTCTATAATTGTAAATTATTTAAAGTTTCCAGATTTTCTAACTAAGACTTACAAGCAATTAGACGAGAATATTATTGTTGAGAATACCGATAATCTTCAAAAGCTTTACAAACTTTCTGAATCTAATAATTCCAAAAATTTCATTCCTTTTGATGGCTTGACAACTTCTGGAAGTATCTCACGTGGTGTTACTATTGGTAATAATCAAAATTCTGTTTTAAATAGTGAGCTTGATCTTCAAATTACAGGAAAATTGAACGACAAAGTTTCTCTTCGAGCATCCATCCAAGATGCTAATATCCCATTACAAGAAAGTGGTTATTCGCAACGACTAGATGAATTTGATCAAGTATTTATAGAATTGTATAGCGACCGATGGAACATTCGTGCTGGAGACATTGATTTACAAAACTCCAATTCCTATTTTGCAGAGTTTTCAAAACGTGTTCAAGGGCTATTTGTTAATGCTAATTTAGGTAGTGAACAACAAACTAATGTATTTGCTGCCGGCGCACTAGTAAGAGGTCAATTTACTACAAGTCAATTTACAGCTCAAGAAGGAAACCAAGGCCCATATAAACTGCTAGGACCAAACGGCGAATTATTTGTGCTTATAGTATCTGGTAGTGAAACCGTTTACGTAAATGGCGTAACTGCAGAAAGAGGTGAGGACAAAGATTATATTATTGATTATAACGCTGGAGAGATTATATTTAATTCCACCTTTCCTATCACTTCCGAAATGCGTATTACGGTAGACTATCAATTTAGCGATCGCAATTACTCGCGTCTAGTAGTTTATGGTGGCGGAAATTATGAAACCGAAAATTTAAAAATTGGTGTTTCCGTATATTCTGAAAACGACTCGAAAAACCAACCTTTGCAACAAAATTTATCGGAAGAACAAGTTCAAATACTTTCGAGTGCCGGAGATGATAGAAGTTTAATGGTAGCCCCTTCTGAAGTTTTAGAGGCACTAAACGAAAACAGAATATTATACAAAAAAGAGCTAATTAATGGTGCTGAAGCTTTTGTTTTTTCCAATAACCCAGATGATGAACTTTATAGAGTAACTTTTACTCTGGTTGGCGATAATCAAGGCGACTATAACTTAAGCAGTATTAATGCCATCAATAATATCTTTGAGTATGTCGGTGTTTCGCAAGGTAATTATGCTCCTGTTGTACAACTAGTTGCTCCAACACAACTTCAAATTGCAGTTTTAAATGGTGAATACAAACCAAATAATAAAACCAAAATTCGCTTTGAAGCTTCTGGCAGTAAAAACGATCTAAATCTATTTTCTGATATTGGTGACGATGATAACGAAGGTTTTGCTGGAAAACTCAAGGTTGAGCAAGCTATTGTAAAAAACGATAGTTCGTGGACCTTAAAAGCATTTATTGATATTGATTTTATTGAGTCTAATTATAGAAATATTCAAGGATTGTATAATCCTGAATTTAATCGAGATTGGAATTTAGACCAACAGCCAAATAGTAATCAAATAGCTATTGGTTTAGGGAATCAAAAATTAATTTATTCCGGTTTACAAGCTTATCATCCAAAAAAAGGCAGTTTGACGTACCAATTTGAGCATTTGAATTTTTCTGAAGGTTTCAATGGTAATAGACATGTAGCTAGTGCTAATTTGATTCTAAACAAGTTTATATTTCGATCTAATTCTAGCTTTTTATCTGCAAAATCGAATCAAAATAATTCCACTTTTTTAAGGTCTGAAAATGTACTCTCCTACAGTTTTAAAAAATCATGGGTGGGCACAAAATTGGCTATTGAGGACAATGAACAAGAAGACGTTCCAACACAAACATTAACACCGCTTAGTCAAAAATTCAAATCTTATGAGGTTTTTACTGGTGTTGGAGATAGTACTAAAGCATTTGTTCAAGTAGGCTACAAAAACCGGGTAAATGATAGTATTCGAAATAACGAACTACAAAAAGTTAATACTTCTAACACCTTTTATTTGAATTCTAGATTGATAAAGAACAAGCAAACCAATCTTTCATTGTATGCTAACTATAGGAATTTAAAAAATGAAGATGCCAGCATAGACAATGAACAATCTGTGAATTCAAGGTTGCAGTATAATCAAAAACTCTTTAATCAAATTATCATTTGGAATACTATTTTCGAAACCAATTCTGGTACACTTCCACAACAAGATTTTACGTATGTTGAAGTTGAAGCTGGACAAGGAATCTATACTTGGATTGATTATAACAACAATGGCATACAAGAATTAGAAGAATTTGAAATAGCTCAATTTCAAGATGAAGGCAAATATATACGTGTGTTGTTACCTAATCGTGTTTTTATAAAAACACATCAAAATAGGTTAAGTCAAACTCTTACAATCAACCCAACTCAATGGTCTGGAAGTGAAAAAAGATCTCAAAAATTTTGGTCTCATTTTTATAATCAAACAAGTTATTTAATTGATAGAAAGCTGAAACGTGAAGGCACAAGTTTTAATTTGAACCCTTTTGAGAACAATCCAGAAAACCAATTGGCACTTCAATTAAATTTTAGAAATGTTCTTTTTTATAATCGCGCAAAACAACGTTACACCACCTCTTACACATATCTCTCCAATCAATCTAGAAATGTTTTATCTATTGGTTTTATTGAAAACAATTTAAAAAGTCATCAATTCAATTTTATCCATAAAATGGGTGAAAGTTGGCTTATTAGTTTAACGTCAAGTTTTGATAATAACGAAAGTATTAGTGAAAATTTTGCGAGTAGAAACTATAATTTTGATGAAACCAGTTTGAATCCAAAATTATCTTATTTGTTTAGTGATAATTCAAGGTTCGATGTATTCTATGAACAAGCAAATAAGGATAATACCATTGGGAATCTAGAATCTTTGTCCCAGCAGAAGTACGGTATTTCTTTTAATTTTTCAAAAAATGAAAAAGGTGCTATTAATGGTGAAGTTAATTATTTTTCAAATAACTTTTCTGGTAATGCAAACACTCCAGTTGCCTACCAAATGTTAGAAGGGTTGCAACCAGGAAAAAACTTTACTTGGACCTTATTAGCTCAAAAAAAACTAACTAATTTCTTAGATCTTAATCTTAGTTATTTTGGAAGAAAAACTGAATCCAGTAAAACAATTCACACAGGTTCAATACAGTTGAAAGCTTATTTTTAAAATGAAGAGTTATCTATTTTCTTGAAAATAGATATAATAAGATTAACAGCTTCGGCATAAAATTCTGGATGAATATTGTCATAATCATCTGTTGGTTCATGATAATCTTCATGATCTTCAACACCAAAATAAAGAAATGGGATTCCCGCTTTATAAAATGATGCATGGTCTGAAGAATATGTCCAATTATCTAGGCCATCGTATCCATCATGTCCTGTTATAAGTTTAACTTTTGAGCATGTTGATTTATAACTTTTTACGACACTTTTTAAATTTTCATTAAATGACGTACCAACCGCAAACAATTCTTTTTTATCACTTCTACTAATCATATCCATATTAACATTAGCAATAATTTGTCTCGATGGAACTAAAGGGTGTTTTACATAATACTTAGACCCTTGAAGTCCTAATTCTTCAGCGTCAAAAGCAGCTAATATTACTGAATGCTTAGGCGGATGCTCTTTAAAATGTTCAGCAAAACTAAATAAGGCAGATACACCAGAAGCATTATCATCGGCACCATTATAAATACGTTCGAGTTTGACACCTTCATGGTCGTAATGTGCACTAATAACAATGTACTTTTCTGGTTTTACAGTTCCCTTAATAAAGCCTAAAACATTAGTACCTTGATAATCCTTCCTATGTTGTGAGAAAGAAAATGATTGCTCAAATGTCTTTCCTAATGGCTTAACTTTTAAACTATAGAACTGATTTATAATATATTTTTTAGTCTTAATAGCGCCTTCTGTTCCCGTTCTTCTTCCTTCAAAACTATCAGATGATAATGTCTTAACATGTTGTAATAAAGATGATTTACTAAAACAACTTTGAGAAAAACTAAAATTCTCAGATAAAAAACAAACCAGGAAGAGATAATATATTTTAGACATTTATAAGTATTCTAATGAATTGCCCAAGATACATTTTTTTTAAAAACTCATTTGAATTTTGATACTGTTGTGTCATCAAAAACAAAAAGCTCATACCACAAAATGATATGAGCTTTTCAATTTATTAAATTATGTTCTAAATAGAAGCCTTCATAAGTTCTCTATTCATACGTGCAATATTATCTAAAGAAATTCCTTTAGGACATTCAACCTCGCAAGCACCAGTATTGGTACAGTTTCCAAACCCTTCTAAGTCCATCTGCGCTACCATGTTTTTAACACGGTCTGCTGCTTCAACTTGACCTTGTGGTAATAAAGCATATTGAGATACTTTAGCACCAACAAATAACATAGCACTAGAGTTTTTACAAGTCGCTACACAAGCACCACAACCAATACAAGTTGCAGCATCCATAGCTTCATCTGCTGCATGTTTTGAAATTGGGAGTGAATTAGCATCTTGAGTATTTCCTGAAGTGTTTACCGAAATGTAACCTCCAGCTTGTTGAATACGCTCAAAAGCCATTCTATCTACTACTAAATCTTTAATTACAGGAAAAGCTGCAGCTCTAAACGGCTCGATGGTTATAGTGTCTCCGTCGTTAAACATACGCATATGCAATTGACATGTTGTAATGCCTCTATCCGGACCATGCGCTTCACCATTAATATACATAGAACACATCCCGCAAATTCCTTCGCGACAATCATGATCGAAAGCTACTGGGTCTTCTCCAGAATTTACTAACTGTTCATTCAACACATCCATCATTTCAAGAAATGACATGTGTTCTGAAATATCAGTTACTTTATAATCGACCATTTGACCCTTTGTATTTGAGTCTTTTTGTCTCCAAATTTTAAGTGTTAAATTCATATTGTCAATCTTATTTGTATGAACGTTGTTTAAGTTCAATATCTTTAAATTCTAATTCTTCCTTATGTAAAACCGCATCTGCGGGTTCTCCTTTATATTCCCAAGCTGAAACAAAAGCGTAATCTTTATCATTTCGTTTTGCTTCTCCTTTTTGTGGTCCAGATTCTTCCGCAGATTCTTCTCTAAAATGTCCACCACAAGATTCTTCTCTTGTTAATGCATCTTTAGCAAATAACTCTCCTAACTCTAAGAAATCTGCAACACGACCTGCTTTTTCAAGTTCGGGGTTCATTTCGTTCGCTGATCCAGGAACAGACACTTCTTTCCAAAACTCTTCACGAATGGCTTTTATTTCAACCATCGCTTCTTTCAAACCTGTCGCATTCCTTGACATTCCACATTTATCCCACATAACTTTTCCAAGCTTTTTGTGGAAATAATCAACCGACTTCGTTCCTTTATTATTAACAAAGAAATCAATTTTGTCTTTTACTTCTTTTTCAGCTTCATCAAACTCTTTAGAGTCCGTTGGAATTTCTCCAGTTCTAATATCATCAGCTAAATAATCACCAATTGTATATGGCAATACAAAGTAACCATCTGCTAAACCTTGCATTAATGCAGAAGCTCCAAGTCTGTTTGCCCCGTGATCAGAAAAATTAGCCTCTCCTATACAATACAATCCAGGAACCGAAGTCATTAAGTTATAATCAACCCAAACACCACCCATAGTATAATGTACTGCTGGATAAATCATCATTGGGGTTTTGTATGGATTTTGATCTATAATCTTCTCATACATTTGAAAAAGGTTTCCATATTTTGCCTCAACTATGGCCTGACCTAATTCGTATATCTTCTCTTTAGAAGGATTTGAAATATTATGAATCTTTGCTTGTTCTTTTCCATAACGTTCAAAAGCTGAAGCAAAATCTAAATACACCGCTTCGCCAGTTGCATTTACGCCAAAACCAGCATCACATCGCTCTTTTGCCGCTCTAGATGCAACATCTCTAGGAACTAAATTCCCAAATGCTGGATAACGCCTTTCTAAGAAATAATCTCTTTCTTCTTCAGACAAATCGGTAGGCTTTTTACTGCCTTCACGAATTGCTTTTACATCTTCTAGATTTTTAGGCACCCAAATACGCCCGTCGTTACGTAACGATTCGGACATCAAAGTTAATTTAGACTGATAATCTCCCGAACGCGGAATACACGTAGGGTGAATTTGAGTGTAACATGGGTTTGCAAAATAAGCCCCTTTTTTATGAATTTTCCATGCCGCAGTTACATTACTACCCATAGCATTTGTAGATAAGAAATATACGTTTCCGTAACCACCCGAAGCAACCACTACGGCATGAGCAGAATGTCTTTCTATCTCTCCTGTAATTAAGTTTCTAGCAATAATACCTCTTGCTTTTCCATCAACTTTAACAACATCTAACATCTCATGACGATTAAACATTTCAATCTTACCACGTGCTATTTGACGATTCATTGCAGAATAAGCTCCTAACAATAACTGCTGTCCTGTTTGTCCTTTAGCATAAAATGTTCTAGAAACCAATACACCACCAAAAGAACGGTTATCTAATAATCCACCGTAATCACGTGCAAAAGGAACACCTTGAGCAACACATTGATCGATAATATTTGCAGACACTTCAGCTAAACGAAATACATTTGCTTCGCGCGAACGATAATCACCTCCTTTTACAGTATCATAAAACAATCTATACGTTGAATCACCATCACCTTGATAGTTCTTCGCTGCATTAATTCCACCTTGTGCTGCAATAGAATGTGCGCGTCTTGGTGAATCTTGGTAAGCAAAAGCTTTTACATTATAGCCTAACTCAGCAAGCGTTGCTGCTGCAGAACCTCCTGCCAAACCTGTACCCACAACTATAATATCTATGTGACGTTTATTTGCTGGGTTAACTAGGTTAATTTTATTTTTATAATCTGTCCACTTATCTTTAATTGGACCCTTAGGTACTTTTGAATCTAAAGTTGCCATATGCTATGATAATACGTGTTTAAGATGATGAAATAAAGCAATAATAATAAAACCTAACGGAATTAAAATAGAATATGCTTTACCTATATTTTGAAGTCTCTTTTTACGACCTGCTGTAGCTCCCATTGATTGGAATGCAGATGTAAATCCATGCGCTAAATGCAATCCTAAAAGAATGAACGAAACAACGTATGCAATTGTCCTTAAATGACTGTGAAACTTATGCGTAAGTTCTTCAAAATATCTGAAATTTTGAGTGCCCTCTATAAGTCCAGACATATCACCAGCTAAATATTTAACGTTTAATTCTGGAATCCAGAAATCAATAAAGTGTAACACGATAAAAGCTAGAATAACCAAACCACTATAAATCATATTTCTACTCATCCAAGTAGAATTAGCGCCACCATTATTTTTAGCATAACTAACGCCATTAGCCTTTTTGTTTTTGACCTCTAATACAAATCCCATAACAAAATGGAATACTACGCCAAATATTAAAACCGGTTGTAAAGCAAATTGCACTAGCGGATTTGTTCCCATAAAATGGGACAAATCGTTAAACAAATCTTCACTAAAAAGTGATGTTATATTTACTGCTAAATGAATTATTAAGAAAAACATGAGGAAGAATGCAGAAAGCGCCATGGCTACTTTTCTTCCAATCGAAGATTTAAAAAATCCGCTCATTTTTAAGAAGTTATTTTAAGATTCTTACAAAGGTAGGTTAGCGACGAGTTATAGGCAAATAACAAATGTCCTGTTTTCACTATTTAGAATGAATTTAATTAGCCAAAGTGTTTTCTCTTAAAGATTTAGAATATTAATAATCTTTTAATTAGTTTTATCACACTAAAATAGACATTATGAAATACCATTCCATAAGCAAAGACCTTTTTATAAAAAATCGTAAAAACTTTGCTTCCAACATGAAAGCAAATAGTTTGGCTGTTTTTAATTCGAACGATATATACCCTATTAGTGCAGACAGTACTATGCCTTTCGAGCAACATCGCGATATTTTATATTTAAGTGGTGTGGATCAAGAAGAAAGTATCTTGGTTTTGTTTCCTGATTGCCCAAAAGAAAAACATAAAGAAATATTATTTTTAAAAGAAACTAACGACCATATTGCGGTTTGGGAAGGCGAAAAATTAACTAAAGAAAAAGCGTTTGAAACTAGCGGTGTAAAAACAGTATATTGGTTACAGGACATGGAAAAAATCATGTTTGAAATTATGACCCAATGTGATACTGTTTATATTAACACCAATGAGCATTATCGCGCCAGCGTTGAAACAGAAACACGTGAAGACCGTTTCACTAAATGGCTTAAAAATAAATATCCGGCACATAGTGTTGCCAAAAGCAATCCTATTTTACAACGCTTGCGTTCTGTAAAAGATACTATTGAAATTGAATTAATCCAGCAAGCTTGCAATATTACCGAAAAAGGATTTCGACGTATTTTAAATTTTGTGAAACCAGAGGTTTGGGAATATAATATTGAAGCAGAATTTATGCACGAGTTTTTAAATAATCGTTCAAAAGGATTTGCTTATACGCCTATTGTTGCCTCTGGAAATAATGCCAACGTATTGCACTACATAGAAAACAACCAAAAGTGTAAATCTGGAGACTTAATTTTAATGGATGTTGGAGCAGAATACGCTAATTATTCAAGTGACATGACGCGAACTATTCCTGTTTCTGGAAGATTCTCTGAAAGACAAAAAGCAGTGTATAATGCCGTAAATAAGGTTAAAAATGAAGCCACTAAAATGCTGGTTCCAGGAACAGATTGGACAGCATATCATATTGAAGTTGGCAAACTAATGACAAGTGAATTGTTAGGTCTTGGTTTATTAGACAAAGCCGATATACAAAATGAAAACGCCGACTGGCCAGCTTATAAAAAGTACTTTATGCATGGAACTTCTCACCATATGGGGCTTGACACTCATGACTATGGTATTTTAACAGAACCCATGCAAGCTAATATGGTTTTTACTGTTGAACCAGGTATTTATATTCCAGAAGAAGGATTTGGGATTCGACTAGAAGATGATGTTGTGATTCAAGAAAAAGGAGACCCTTTTAATTTAATGCGAAACATACCAATTGAAGTAGACGAAATTGAGGAAATAATGAATAGTTGAAAAATAATCTCTCAAAATATAAAAGGGCCGTTTTAAAAAACGACCCTTTGCTAACAATACTAAATTTTGCAATTTAAAGAGTGACTAATTCAAATAAATAATCGTTTAGTTTGTTCAGCGTAGTAATTTTATCTTTTGAGTTAATTAAGAGTGAAATATTATTTCTGCTTCCACCGTAAGAAATCATTCTAATTTTTACATCTTTCAAAATTTGAAATAACTTAAAAGTACTTTCATGATTCACAATGGAATGTCCAACAAGGCAAACAATTGTTTGTCCTCTATCAACTTCTATAGTTGCAAATTCCTCTAATTCAGAAATGATTTTATCCAAATTTCTATCGTCATCAATAGTAAGTGACACAGCAACTTCCGAAGTTGTGATCATATCTATGGACGTTTCATAAACTTCAAACACCTCAAATACCTTCTTTAAGAAACCATGTGCTTGTAACATGCGCCCAGACTTAATTTTTATAGCGGTAATATTGTCTTTTGCGGCGATGGCTTTAATACCATTCTCAGATGTTTGGCTAGATATTAATGTGCCATGAGCTTCTGGAACCATCGTGTTTTTTAAACGGACAGGAATACCATCTTCCCTAACTGGTAATACGGTTTGAGGGTGTAATATTTTTGCGCCAAAATATGCAAGTTCGGCAGCCTCATCGAACGACAAGTTTGAAATAGGGTTTGTGTTTTCTACATATCTAGGATCATTATTATGCATCCCATCTATATCTGTCCAAATTTCTACTTCTTGAGCTTTTATGGCAGCGCCAACAATAGTCGCAGTATAATCACTTCCTCCTCGTTGTAAGTTTGAAATATCTCCTTTTTGATCTAAACAAATAAATCCTTGGGTTATATAAATATTTGTTTCGGGAGCAGAGGCCATTACATTTTTTAACTGCTGTTTTATATAAAAATGATCGGGTTCCTTAATACTGTTTATGCGCATAAATTCTAATGCCGGTAATAAAGCAGAACTAATTCCTTCTTGATTCAAATAAGCATTAAAAATATATGTTGAAAGCAACTCGCCCTGAGCCACAATATTATTCTCTAATTTTTTAGAATAATCATCATAAGTACATGTTACTAAAAAATTAAATATACCTGTAACGCAAACTTTCGTTTCTTCATTTAACTGCGCGTTAGAAAGCAGTACATCAATGGTCTTGAAATAAGATTCATGTAATTTGTTAATCGCATCAATGGCTTTGTTTGGTGTCTTTACCAAAATATAATTTGCAATTTCTACCAAAGCATTAGTAGTACCAGACATAGCAGATAACACCACGACTTTCTTTGTGCCATCATTTATAATGTTCTTCACATTACACATGTTTTCAACCGATCCTACAGAAGTACCTCCAAATTTTAATACTTTCATCCTACTTAATTTGATTACGAAATTATAATCCATTAACTCAATTACAGCATTTTTAAAAAAAATAGATTATTTTTACACATATTGTTAAATAGTTAACATGAAAACTGTAAGTAATTGTGTTGAAGACATATTAATCACCCAGCCTTACTTGGAAGAAGCACTTTCGAGAAACATTATAAACTTTAGTGCTTTAGCGGTTGAATTAACCGAGCCAATAAGTAAAATGCTAAAAAAGGATGTGAAACCAGGTGCGATAATGATGGCATTGAGGCGCTATAACCCACCTCCTACGTTATCGAATTCGGTTAAAATGAAAAAGGTTATTCAGAATTTAGGCGATATTACCGTGCGTTCTAACCTAACAGACTTTACAGTAAAAAATTCGGAAACAATAATAGATAATCATGCTAAGATTCTGGAAAAAATAAATTCTGAATCTAAATTATTTTATACGTTTACACGTGGCATTCATGAAAGTAATATTATTATTTCAAGTAGTTTAAAAGATTTTATTTTAGAACATTTAAGGCGTGAAACATTTTTAGCTGTTCAAGATGGCCTTACAGCGATAAGCATTAATTTACCAGAAGACAACTCGAAAATAGCAGGATTATACTATCACTTTTTTAAACGTTTAGCTTGGGAAGGTGTAGTCCTTTACGAAGTTATTTCTACCACAAACGAGTTTACTATTTTAGTTGAAGACGATTATGTAGATAAAGCCTTTGCTGCTATTAAGAAAGTGAAATCATGATTTTAGAGTACAAGGGTGTAGATATTTTTTACACCGATACTGGCCTAGGACAAGCTGTTGTATTTCTTCACGGGTTTTTAGAAAACCATTCCATTTGGAAACCATTTATTCCTGAATTAGCAAAAAATAATCGAATTATTTGCATTGATTTATTAGGTCATGGTAAAACAGGTTGCATGGGATATATCCATACTATGGAAACCATGGCAGAGGCTGTTGAAGCGGCTTTAAAACATCTGAAAATTGAAGAAGCTTTTCTAGTTGGTCATTCTATGGGTGGTTATGTTGCATTAGCTTTTGCCCAAAAATATTCGAACATAACAAAAGGTATCGCATTAGTTAATTCTACATCTAAAGCAGATAGTGCCGAAAAGAAAAAAAATAGAGATCGCGCTATAGTGGCGGTAAAACATGACTATAAAACATTTATTCGAATTGCTATTTCAAATCTTTTTAATCCGAAAAAGAAAACCAACCTAAAAAATGAAATTACAAACATTATTAATGAGGCTTTAAAAACACCTTTACAGGGAATTATTGCCGCACTTGAAGGCATGAAAATACGTGAAGGAAGAACTGGTATTCTTCAAAATTTTAAACACAAAAAAATAATGATTGCCAGTAAAGAAGATCCTGCTTTAAATTATAAATCCCTCTTGGAAGAAGCTAAAAAAACAGAGGTAGAAGTAGTAAAATTTCCAGATGGACATATGTCGTTAATCGAAAACGAAGATTTATTCCTACAAAATATTATGCATTTCATCGAAAATTAATTACTTTTAAACGATTATTTGATTTTTTTTACTATGTTTATCACGCCTTAAATCAAATATCATGGAAAAAACTACACAAAAACCTACCATTGCATCTAAAATGTACTGCAATTTTTTTGGTCATGATTATCACGTAACTAAGAAAGTAACGCAGCATGTTAAAGAATATCAATGCAGCCATTGTAAAAAGGAATTAACCACAAATAGCAACGGCAAACTAACAGAATTAACTGCAACTTTTAAGGAAATAAACGATATCTTAGAGTTTATGTATCGTAAAAAACTTATGAGAATGCGAGAAAGAATGTATGGTACAAGCGCTGCCTAATTAACATTATTGCATATTTAATAATATTTTATATATTTAACTCCCTTATAATTAGTTAATAGCATAAAATATGAAGAACATTTATTGTTCGTTTTTTGGTCATGATTTTAAAGTGACTAAACAAATTACGTATCACGTTAAAGAATTTAAGTGCGTTCAGTGTCAAGAACAATTCACTACAGATGAGTCTGGAAATTTAACGAAGCTTACCCCAAAATACCGTGAGATTAATTCAGTTCTCGAAAAAATTCATAATAAAAAACTACGCCGTAAATCTTATCAAGCCGTTAGCTAGAAAAGTTTTTCCAACCTTGTGCTTTCAATGGAATTTTAGAACCTGCCCTTGTTACTAAGTGCATTCCTGTACTTTTATCAACTATATGTCCAATTACCGTTAAACTCGGATTCGCCTTAATCTTAGGGTAGTCATCTTGAGATATAGAGAACAATAATTCGTAATCTTCACCTCCATTTAAAGCAACCGTTGTACTGTCTATATTAAATTCCTCACAAGTTGCAATTACTTGGGGATCAAGAGGAATTTTTTCTTCATACACATCACAACCTACATCGCTTTGTTTGCATATATGCAAAATTTCAGAAGATAGCCCATCACTTATATCTATCATCGAAGTTGGTTTAACATCTAAATCTTTCAGTAATTTAATAATATCTTTCCTAGCTTCTGGTTTTAATTGTCGCTCAATTATATAAGAATAAGATTCTAAATCTGGTTGACTGTTAGGGTTTACTTTATAAACTTCCTTCTCCCTTTCAAGAACTTGTAATCCCATATAGGCTGCACCCAAATCACCAGAAACAACTAATAAATCATTTGGTTTTGCACCAGTTCTATAAACCGCATCCTCACCATCTACTTCTCCAATTGCAGTAACAGAAATTAACAATCCAGTAGTTGAAGATGTCGTGTCTCCACCAATTAAATCAACATTATAGATTTTAGCAGCCGTTTGAATTCCTTCATATAAATCTTCAAGTGCTTCTATAGGAAACCTATTAGATACCGCCACAGATACAGTAACTTGAGTCGCTGTTGCATTCATTGCATACACATCGGATAAATTAACCATAATGGCTTTGTAGCCTAAATGCTTCAAAGGCATATAACTTAAATCGAAATGAACATTTTCTACTAACAAATCTGTTGTAACAACAATTTTTTTGTTTTTAAAATTTAAGACAGCTGCATCATCGCCAATTCCTTTTATTGTTGAAGATTGCTTAATTTCAAATTGCTCTGTTAAATGGGCTATAAGAGCAAACTCCCCTAATTCGCTTAATGGTGTTCGTTGTTGATTTTTATCTTCTATCATGCCGCAAAAATAAGAAGCTTCATTAGAATACCATATAAATTTTTAACATTAAAACCTTTAAGCTGTTATTTAATTCACTTATATTGGATAAGTTTGTTTAATGCAATAGAGTACAAGCTTTATTCGTTTTAAATAAAAAAGCTATATCTCCAGATATCTTATGTTTTAAAGAAAGAAAAATTACAAAAAGCCATGACCCTTACTGAACAATATTTTAAGCTACTTAAAGTCTTTACCGTTGCATGCATATTAAGTTTATGCTTTCAATCTTGTGATGATGAACCCGTTGAAATAGTGCCAATCATTGATAGTGACAGCGACGGTATTGAAGAACCTGCCGATAATTGCCCATTAATTGCAAACCCAAATCAAGAAGATATGGATAATGATGGATTAGGTGATTTGTGTGATGATGATGATGACAACGATGGCGTTTTAGATATTAACGATAACTGTCCTTTAATTGCTAATCCAAATCAAGAAGATCTAGACAACGATGGCATAGGTGATTTATGTGATGATGATTATGTAGATCCTAATACGCCACTTGCACCTTGCATTAACGGTTTTGCAGATATTTATCCATGTAATGATTATGATTTAATGTCTCGTATTCCTTTGGAAACCTTTATTGCAAGTTCTGCAAATGACTCTTGGGGATGGACAGATACAATGACAGGGAGTGAATATGCATTATTATGCTTAAACAATGGTACCGCTTTTATAGATATAACAATCCCTAACCAACCCATATACCTAGGTAAATTACCTACCGCAACTTCAAGTACTGTTTGGCGTGATGTTAAAGTTTATAACAATTATGCATTTATCGTTAGTGAAGCCACAAACCATGGTATGCAGGTATTTGACTTAACGCGTCTAAGAAACGTTGTTAATCCGCCAGAAACCTTTACTAGTGATAATCATTTTGCAGGTTTTGGGAGCGCACATAACATTGTTATTAACGAACAAAGTGGTTATGCCTATGCAGTTGGAGCTAATACTTTTAATGGCGGGCCTCATTTTATTAATATCCTAAACCCTACTTCCCCAATTGATGAAGGAGGATATTCTTTAGCTCAATATTCACATGATGCTCAAGTTATAACTTACGATGGCCCTGACACAGATTATACTGGCCGTGAAATTTATATTGGCTGTCAAGTCTACATTGGGTTATTTACGATATTAGATGTTACAGATAAAAACAATGTGATCCCAATAAGTACTATTTCTTATCCTAATCCTGCACTACCTCATCAAGGTTGGTTTACAGATGATCAAAGATATTTTATTGCAGGTGATGAAGGTGATGAAGGTAGTGGAAAAAAGACCAGAACTTTAGTTTACGATTTCGCCGATTTAGATAACCCTAGTCTTCACATGGAATATTCTGGACCCACAACAGCCATTGACCACAATGGATATGTAAAAGAAAACACGTTTTATCTTGCTAATTATAGAGCTGGTGTGAGAATGATTGATATTTCTAATTTAGAATCTAACACTATGTCAGAAATTGGTTTTTTTGATACTTACCCTGAAAACGATTTTAACGATTTTGATGGTGCTTGGAATATATATCCTTATTTCCCTAGCGGAAATATTATTATTAGCGACATTAACCGTGGTTTATTTGTTGTAAAAAAAAGTAACTAACAAAGTATTTTATGTTAAAGAGAAAAAGATATATCCTACTTTGTATCTGGGCTTTCTTTTTAGGCTGTTCTTCTGATGATTCAGGAAATAACAAAAAGGACGCTCAAGTTTCTTCAATTAAAATTTTTGGAGGTTCTAAAAATGAAAGTGCAAATAAAGCAATAAGCACTAATGATGGCGGTTATGCCGTTATTGGTTATACACAAAGTACTGATGGAGATATTGAAAACAAAACGGATGATTCTTTTGATTATTGGCTATTAAAATTTGACCTGAACAATCAACTTCAATGGAATAAAACTTATGGAGGAAGTGATAATGATAGAGGAAGTGATATTATACAAACAGAAGATAATGGTTTTGCTATAATTGGTCTTAGTTTCAGCAATGATGGAGATGTTTCTGCAAATGCTGGAATTCAAGATTTTTGGGTGACTAAGTTGGATGCAACAGGTAATATTTCTTGGGAAAAATCATTTGGCTTTTCAGGTCTAGACAGAGGCATTTCGATATTGGAAACAAATGATAATGGGTTTTTGTTACTTGGTGAGTTAGATGTAACCGCATCAGGTGGCCAAGGAAATAGTAAATTTTCAACTTCAAAAAGGCATGCGGGAGGTGACTACTGGGCTATCAAATTAGATTCTAACGGCGTTAAACAATGGAGTAAATTCTATGGTGGTACATTTACCGACACGCCTAATGATGTCATCCAAACCACCGACAACGGTTATTTAATTATTGGTTCGTCTGATAGCAATGATGTTGACATTAGTGACAACAAAGGTTCTTATGATATGTGGATCATTAAAATTTCGGAAACTGGGATTCTTCTTTGGGAAAAATCTTTTGGTGGTTCAGAAATTGATGAAGCCCATAGTATAACAAGTACTAACGATGGAAATTATTTAATCGCTGGCAATACTAGAAGTAGCGACAACGACGTTTCTTTTAACAACGGTGCTGCCGATTTATGGATCATTAAAATTACCAATACAGGTGACAAAATATGGGATAAAACTTTAGGTGGAAACAACTTTGACTCCGGAAGTGCTGTTTCAAAAACACAAGATGGCGGTTTTATTTTAAGCGGTAATTCAAGAAGTTCAAATGGAGATCTTATAGAAAACAAAGGTCAGAATGATGCCTGGGTTATCAAAATAGATGCAAACGCTAACATAGAATGGCAAAAAACAATTGGTGGAACTGAAATCGATTTTGCTAACGATGTCACCCAATTAAATGACGGCACTTATGTTGTAGTTGGAGAAACTAGTAGTTCCAATGAAGATATTACAGAAAATAAAGGTTTTTCAGACCTACTAATTATCACAATAAATGAATAAAGTAGCTCCAATATTTCTGTTTGTTTTTATTACGCTTATTTCATGCCATACAGACAATGATGACAATGTATCAAAGGCAAACATTAGGTTCAATTTAACTCATAATTGGGATGGCATTCCTGTTTCTAATTTAGATTTTAACGACCTTAAGTTCATTAATGCGAATGGTGAAATGTTGAGCATAGAACGCTTACGTTATTTAGTTTCAGACATTACATTAACTAACTCCGTAGGGGAGTCTTTAACTATTGACGCGTATAATTTGGTTGATGTAACAAATAACGAAAATTTAGAATTTTCACCAGAAGTATTAATCCCAACTAACACATACACCAATGTTTCATTCACTTTCGGCTTTACCAATGAAAAAAATATTGATGCTGCATACCAAGATTTAAATTCTGCCTCTTGGTTCGTTCCTGCTATGCTGGGTGGCGGTTATCATTATATGCAATTTGATGGGAAATTTTTAAACAGTTCTAACATCGAACAAGGATTTAATTATCATACCATTAGAGCAGTGGATAATTCTGGAGCAACCCCAACATTCCCTCAAGATACTTTTATAATCGTTAATTTAGGCGCAACCACTATTACCAGCAATACAGTATTTAATATTGAAATGAATATTGCCGAATGGTTTAAAAACCCCAACACCTGGGATTTAAATGTATTCAGCCAATCGCTGATGCCAAATTCTCCCGCGCAAATTATGATGTTTGAAAACGGTCAAAATGTATTTAGTTTAAAATCAATAGAATAATCAAAACTTGAAACGTTGGACATTACATATCTTAATTCTTGTTATTTTCATTATAACATCTTGTTCTAATGAAAGTGTGGAAGTCTATATCGCTACTCCAAGTTCACTAAATATTCCACAGCTTTTTGAAAACAAAATTCTAAACCCCGTTATTCCAATAGATAACCCTCAAACAGTTGAAGGCATCGCATTAGGTAAAAAATTATTTTTTGACCCTATTTTATCTGCAGATAATTCCCAAGCATGTGCCGATTGTCATGCTCCAGAAAATGCCTTCTCAGATTCCGATAGGTTTAGTGATGGCATTGATGGAAGTTTAGGAAACCGCAACTCCATGCCTCTATTCAACTTGGCTTGGAATTATGATGAAAAGTTTTTCTGGGATGGCAACACATTTAGTCTAGAACATCAGGCTTTTATTCCTGTCACAGACCCAACTGAAATGGCAAGTAATTGGGCTCGGGTAGAAGAAAAATTACAACAGCATTCAGAATACCCAAATCTTTTTAATAAAGCTTTTGGCTCTTCAACTATAGACTCTACTTTGGTAACAAAAGCCATCGCCCAGTTTGAACGTACTTTAATTTCATCAAATTCAAAATTCGATCAATTTCTTTTAGGTAAAGTTTCACTCACCCCAGAAGAACAAGAAGGCTTTAATGTTTTTATGGATGAAAACAGAGGTGACTGCTTTCATTGCCATGGTAGTGAAAATAACCCCCTATGGACAGATAATATTTTTCATAACAATGGCTTAGATGACACATTTATCGATTTAGGCTTAGGCGCTGTTACTGGAGACCCTGCAGATAATGGAAAATTCAAATCCCCTTCCCTCAGGAATCTAGCATTTACTGCGCCTTATATGCATGATGGACGATTTAATACACTCGAAGAAGTTATAAATCATTATAGCGAAGGTTTGCAAAACTCCTCTACAATAGATCCTTTAATGAAGAAAGTTGCTGAAGGTGGTGTTCAACTTTCAGCACAAGACAAAGCAGCTTTAAAAATATTTCTATTATCACTTTCTGATTATGAATTTATCAATAATTCTGACTTTAACAATCAATAACAAAAAACTATAAAACCATATATTAATATAATGTTAGGTTATATGGAAATCGATGACTTATATTGTATATTTGCTCTCTATTTAGAAACTGTCTTAATAAAATATTATTAATTCATTCCTAAATATAATTCAATAAATATGATAAAAGTTTCTGAAACAGCTAAGAAGAAAGTCATCGAATTAATGACTGATGATGGCTATAATCCTACTACAGATTATGTTCGCGTAGGAGTGAAAAGCGGTGGTTGTTCTGGGTTGTCTTACGATTTAAAGTTTGATAAAGAAAATCAAGAAGAAGATAAAGTATTTGTTGATAATGATATTAAAATCATTGTAGACAAAAAAAGCTTTTTATACCTAATAGGTACTACTTTAGAATATTCAGGGGGGTTGAACGGAACAGGTTTCGTGTTTAACAATCCTAACGCCAACCGCACTTGTGGTTGTGGCGAATCATTTTCATTATAAATTTAAGAAAGCAATATGTCGAAGTATACAGAAGATGACCTTCGCGAGGAGTTAAAAACCAAAGAATACGAATATGGTTTTTACACCGATATAGAATCGGATACCTTTCCCAATGGATTAAATGAAGACATTGTGCGAGCCATTTCTAAAAAGAAAGAAGAGCCCCAATGGATGACCGATTGGCGATTAGAAGCATTTCGTGCTTGGGAAGACATGATTGAACCAGAATGGGCAAACGTACATTATAAAAAGCCAGATTTTCAAGGTATTTCTTATTATTCGGCGCCAAATAGCAAACCAAAATATGACAGTCTAGACGAAGTTGACCCTGAATTATTAGCAACTTTCGAGAAATTAGGAATTTCTCTCGATGAACAAAAAAAACTATCAGGTGTTGCTATGGATGTCGTTATAGATTCGGTTTCAGTAGCAACTACATTCAAGAAAACTTTAGGGGAGAAAGGCATCATTTTCATGAGTATTTCTGAAGCTATAAAGGAGCACCCAGAATTAGTTAAAAAATATTTAGGAACTGTTGTCCCACAAAAAGACAATTTTTATGCAGCTCTAAATTCTGCTGTATTTAGTGATGGTTCATTCTGTTATATTCCAAAAGGTGTGCGTTGCCCAATGGAGCTATCAACTTATTTTAGAATTAACCAAGCAGGAACTGGTCAATTTGAAAGAACACTTGTAATTGCAGACGAAGGTAGTTATGTTAGTTATCTTGAAGGTTGTACAGCTCCAAGTAGAGATGAAAATCAATTACATGCTGCAGTTGTAGAGTTAATTGCTTTAGATGATGCTGAAATTAAATATTCAACCGTTCAAAACTGGTATCCTGGAAATGCAGAAGGTAAAGGTGGCGTTTACAACTTTGTAACTAAAAGAGGATTGTGCGAGAAAAACGCCAAAATCTCATGGACTCAGGTAGAAACAGGGTCTGCTATCACTTGGAAATACCCTTCATGTATATTAAAAGGAGATAATTCTGTTGGTGAGTTTTACTCTATTGCTGTTACAAATAATTATCAGCAAGCAGATACTGGAACTAAAATGATTCACCTTGGAAAGAACACAAAATCTACTATAATTTCTAAAGGAATTTCTGCTGGTAAATCGCAAAATAGCTATCGAGGCTTAGTTCAAATTAGCTCTCGAGCAGAGAATGCACGTAACTTTTCACAATGTGATAGTTTATTAATGGGTAATGAATGTGGTGCACATACTTTTCCTTATATAGAAGCAAAAAACAAAACAGCAAAAATAGAACACGAAGCAACAACAAGTAAAATTGGAGAAGACCAAATTTTCTATTGCAATCAACGTGGTATAGACACAGAGAAAGCAATTGCACTTATTGTTAATGGCTTTAGCAAAGAAGTATTAAATAAATTACCAATGGAGTTTGCTGTTGAAGCTCAAAAATTATTAGAAATAAGTTTAGAAGGATCCGTAGGTTAAAATTATAAAAATGAAAAAAGTAATCACAATTTTTTTATGCATAACAGTATTTGTTAGTTGTAAAAAAGAGACCAAATCTGAAAAGAAGGAAGAAATCATTTCGGCTGATTATCCAGAAAAAACAGCAAAGCAAAGTGATGGATTAACATTATTAAAAGGTGATTTTGTTTATTATGATGGTGCTGCTGTATTACAAACACATGCCGATATTTATGGCGTTTTTGTAAATGATAAAATGTTGGAATTAAACACATATGCTGAGGCTTTTAAAAAAGCACCAACCGATATGGTACAGGTTGAAATAAGAGGAAAGATTACCAATAAAAAGGATGATAAAATTCTTTGGGAACGTAAAATAGAAATTGTTGAAATTTTAAATGTTTCAGCACCTAAAGAAGATAACGACGTTGTAAAACTAGGAAGCTAAGAAAATAATATGTTAAAAATAAATAATTTACACGCAAGTGTTGAAGACAAAGCCATTTTAAGAGGTGTTAATTTAGAAGTAAAAGCAGGAGAAGTTCATGCTATTATGGGGCCTAACGGTTCTGGAAAAAGTACTTTGGCTTCTGTTATTACTGGGAAAGAAGAATACGAGGTAACTAAGGGTAATGTTGAATTTGATGGCGAAGATATCGACGAACTAGCCGCCGAAGAACGCGCTCATAAAGGTGTATTTTTATCATTCCAATATCCTGTTGAAATTCCAGGTGTTTCGGTAACAAATTTCATTAAAACTGCTATTAACGCTAATCGAAAAGCTAAAGGCTTAGACGATATGCCCGCAAAGGAAATGTTGAAATTAATCCGTGATAAAGCCGATCTATTAGAAATCGATCGAAAATTCTTATCACGTTCACTTAACGAAGGGTTTTCTGGTGGAGAAAAAAAGAGAAATGAGATTTTCCAGATGGCTATGTTAGAACCTAAATTGGCAATTCTTGATGAAACCGACTCGGGTTTAGATATTGATGCCTTAAGAATTGTTGCAAATGGTGTAAATAAACTAAAAAATAAAGACAATGCAGTGGTTGTTATAACGCATTATCAACGTTTACTAGACCATATAGTTCCAGATTATGTTCATGTATTGCACAATGGTAAAATTGTAAAATCGGGGACAAAAGAATTGGCACACGAATTAGAAGAAAAAGGATACGACTGGATTAAAGAAGAGGTGAACGCTTAAAAAAAGCAAATGGAATTAAAAGAAAAATTATTATCATCGTTCATGGTTTTCGAAGACAAAGTAGATATAGATACTTATGTTCACGATATTAGAAATGATGCAATAAAAACATTTGAAGAAAAAGGCTTCCCTACAAAAAAGGAAGAAGCTTGGAAATACACATCTTTAAATAAACTATTGAAAGAAGATTATAGTGTATTCCCTAAACAAGAGAATGCTATTGAATATCGTGATGTAAAAAAATATTTTATTTACGATATTGATACTTATAAAATAGTGTTTATCGATGGGAAATACTCCTCACATCTATCACAAACTACGCACGACGGAATGGATGTTTGTCTTATGTCTGCGGCACTTAGTAAACCGAAATATCGTTTAGTCGTTGAAAATTATTTTAATAAAGCAGCTACAAAAGATAGTTTGCCATCTCTGAACACCGCGTTTTCAAGTGAGGGTGCTTATATCCATATTCCTAAAAACAAATTAGTAGAAAAGCCTATTCAAATTATTCACTTTTCTACAGGAAATGAATCTGCAACCATGTTGCAACCTCGTAACTTGATTGTAGTTGAAGAAAACTCACATGTTCAAATTATTGAGCGCCATCAAAGTTTAACTAATAACCCAGTACTTACAAATAGTGTTACCGAAGTTTTTGCTAAAAAACGTGCTATTGTAGATTATTATAAAATACAAAATGACAACCTAAACGCATCTCTTATAGACAACACCTTTCTTAAACAAAAACAAGAAAGTATTTGTTCGGTTCACACGTTTGCTTTTGGAGGAAAGTTAATACGTAATAATCTTAATTTTTATCAAGAAGGACAACGCATAGATTCTATCTTGAAAGGTGTTACCATTATTGGAAATAAGCAACATGTAGATCACAACACACTTGTACATCACATAGAACCAAATTGTGAAAGTCATCAAGATTATAAAGGTATTTTTGGAGAAAACTCTACAGGTGTTTTTAACGGAAAAATTGTTGTTGAAAAAGAAGCGCAGAAAACAAATGCCTTCCAATCGAACAATAATATTTTAATAAGTGACAAAGCTACTATTAACACCAAACCACAACTAGAAATTTTTGCTGACGATGTTAAATGCTCACACGGTTGTACAATTGGACAATTAGACGAAAGTGCTATGTTTTATATGCGATCGCGTGGTATTCCCGAAAAAGAAGCTAAAGCACTTTTAATGTATGCTTTTAGTAACGATGTTATGAATTCGGTTAAAATTCCAGAATTGAAACAGCGCATCACCAAAATTATAGCCAATAAACTAGGTGTAAATCTTGGTTTCGATTTATAAAATTGTTGTGAAACCATGTTCAACGTAGAAGACATAAGAAAGGACTTCCCTATTCTATCCCGTAAAGTAAACGGTAAATCTTTGGTGTATTTCGATAATGCTGCAACATCGCAAACACCGCAACAGGTAATTAATGCCATAGTAGATTATTATTCAAATTACAATGCAAATATCCATAGAGGTGTACATACCCTAAGTCAAGAAGCAACTGATTTATACGAACAAGCCCGTCAAAAAATTCAGGCACATTTTAATGCAAAATTTACGCATGAAATAATTTTTACTTCTGGAACAACCCATAGTATTAATTTAGTAGCAAATGGTTTTTCATCATTATTAAAAAAAGGTGATAATATTATAGTTTCTGCACTAGAACACCATAGCAATATTGTGCCATGGCAAATGCTATGTGAACGAACAGGAGCTACTTTACAAGTTATTCCTATGAACGAAGAGGGTGAATTGGTAATAACAGAATACGACAAGCTACTTTCTAAAAACACAAAGTTGGTTTTTGTAAATCACGTTTCTAATGCTTTAGGAACTATCAATCCTATCCAATATATTATTGATCAAGCACATAAGGTAGGTGCCGCCGTATTAATAGACGGGGCGCAATCTAGTCCACATATTAAGGCAGATG
Source organism: Algibacter sp. YIN40 (assembly GCF_057219435.1). Lineage (NCBI taxonomy): Bacteria > Pseudomonadati > Bacteroidota > Flavobacteriia > Flavobacteriales > Flavobacteriaceae > Algibacter > Algibacter sp. YIN40. Next base: position 555,116 of record NZ_JBXVVC010000001.1, read on the forward strand.
TACAAGAATTAGATGCAGATTTCTATGTGGCTTCTGCACACAAAATGTGTGGTCCAACTGGTGTTGGTATACTGTACGGGAAAGAAGCATGGTTAAGAAAACTACCTCCATATCAAGGTGGTGGCGAAATGATTGCTGAAGTAACTTTTGAAAAAACCACATACGCGGATTTACCCCATAAGTTTGAAGCTGGCACACCAAATATCGCTGGAGGAATTGTTTTTGGTGCAGCTATCGATTATATGAATTTAATAGGTTTCGAAAATATTGCAGCCTATGAAAACGAATTACTAGAATACGCCACAGAAAAGCTATTACAAATTGAAGGCTTAAAAATCTACGGAACATCAAAACATAAAACTGCTGTTATTTCTTTTAATCTTGAAGGAATCCACCCTTATGATATTGGCACTATTTTAGATAAATTAGGGATTGCTGTACGTACTGGTCATCATTGCGCCCAACCCATTATGGATTTCTACAAAATACCAGGGACTGTTCGAGCCTCTTTTTCATTCTATAATACTAAAACAGAAATAGATTTACTGATAGAGGCTGTTAAGAAAGCTAAAATGATGCTGTCCTAATATTAAAAATTCATAATTCCCTCCAAAAAAGCACCTTCTAATTTATCTTTTAAATTGTTAATTATATAACAGTAGAAGGCTGTTTGTCGAATAAATAACAATTTTTTTAAGAAATTTTTAATTTTTTCATAAAAAAAGGTATCTTCCACGTCGACTAATTCAAATAATTTTTAAAATGAGAAAAGTATTTTTAAGTATGGCTGCTGTAGCCCTATTATTTACAGCTTGTGATGATGATTCCAAAGCTATAAATCAAGAACAAGAAATCGACATGAGCGATTTTTATGTTTACACTGATTCGGGTGATAACATTTCTGGAAAATCTGCTAATGACAAGGGCTATAAAAAGCATTGTCATACTGCTGAAATGCTAAACAAACATTTAAATGCTAATCCAGAATTAGAAAAAAAATTATATAACATTGAACTTCATACAAGAAAAATTTTAGCTAAAAAACCTGATGGAGTTGGCAATGGAAATGGTGGTGGAAATAATGGTGGTGATAGTGATCCTGTACCATATACTGGTGCTGTCTCAATTCCAGTATACTTTCATATTATTCAAAATGCAAATGACCCATACATTAACGATGCCCAAGTTCTATCACAATTAACCGTATTAAATGAAGATTTTAACAATGACAATTCCGATATTGGTGATGCTTCTTCTTCTGGTTTTGGCAACATTTTAGGAAAAGCAAATATATCGTTTACGAACGCTGGAATCACTAGAACTTCAACTACTAAAACTTCTTGGCCATCAGATAACTCTATGAAGTATGATTCTTCTGGAGGGCATGATGCTATAACTCCAGAAACACATTTAAATATTTGGGTTGTAAGCCAAATTGGTTCTGGAACTTTAGGTTTTGCTTATTACCCAGGTGCTGCTCCTGCAGGTGCTGATGGTGTTGTTATTGGTGCTCCATATTTTGGGACTCAAGGAAGCATTTCTTCTACATTTAATTTAGGTAGAACTGCAACTCACGAAGTTGGTCATTATTTAAACCTTCGCCATATTTGGGGTGATGGTAGATGTCGCCAAGACGATTTAGTTTCAGACACACCATCTTCAGATAGAGCCAATTATTATTGCCCTGGACCAACTGCTACAATTACACATTGTAAATCAAGAGATATGCACATGAACTATATGGATTATGTAGATGATGCGTGTATGTATATGTTTACTCAAGGACAAGTTGATAGAATGAGAGCAAACTTTGCATCTGGCGGAGAACGAGAAGCAATGGTAAAATAAATATTAAGTAAACAACTTATTTTAAAAAGACGCCAACTTTGGCGTCTTTTTTGTACATTAATTTGTAACCTAAAAATTACTTTAAATGAAAATCATAATAACTTTTCTAAGTATAATTATACTACGCTGTTGCTGGGGACCATCAGAATATCACGTTATGCAAAGTATACAACACAATGATTCAATTATGAAAGAACTGAATGGCACCTATAAAATCTCAAGCATAAATAACGCAGATGTTTCCTTATTTGAATTAAATATAACATTCGATAAAGACACGAAAAAAGTAAATGGTTTTTCCGGATGTAATCGCTTCTTTGGTTCATATGCACTAGATAATGAAAAACTAGAGTTTGGTCCATTGGTGTCTACAAGAATGCTCTGTCAAGATGAAGCCAATAACATTGAAGCACAACTACTAAAAGCAATCGAAGATGCGAATACTATTTTATTCAGTGAAGGTGGTTTTTCATTATTTAAAAATAAAATATTACTTATTTCAGTTAAAAAAGAATCGCAAATCGCAATAGGTTTTGAATATACCGCTGGTTCGCGCGGTTATTACAAACAAATAAAAATTGATAATAAGCAGGTTTTGGTTTCAAACAAAAGAGGAAAAGAGCCAAAAACTAGTGCCTGTTCAGAATCAAATTATAATACGCTTATGGAGCTTGTAAAAAAGATTGAAATCAAAAATCTTCCAGACTTAGAACCACCATCTAAAAACCATCAATTTGATGGTGCTCCTTTAGCTAGACTAACCATTACATACAATGGCAATGTTTATGAAACCCAAAGCTTCGACCATGGTAATCCTCATATAACTATAGCACCACTTGTTAAAGAAATCTTATCAATAGGCGAAAACATTGAATAGCAACTTTTGATGTTGTATTTTTGCATAAAAATTTGTGATTGTGAGTATTGAAGACATCCAAAGTGAAATAATAGAGGAATTCGCTATGTTCGAAGATTGGGAAGAGCGTTACCAATATATGATTGATTTAGGGAAAGATTTACCCCTTATAGACGAACAATACAAAACGGAAAGCAATATCATAAAAGGGTGTCAAAGTAAAGTATGGGTGCATGCAGAAATGAAAGATGATAAAATTGAATTTACTGCCGATAGTGATGCTATTATTACTAAAGGTATTATAGCGATTTTGATTCGAACATTTTCAAATCAGCATCCAAAAGATATTATTGATGCTAATACCGATTTTATTGATAAAATAGGATTAAAAGAACACCTATCACCTACCCGAGCAAATGGACTGGTAAGTATGGTGAAACAATTAAAAATGTATGCTATCGCATACCAAACACAACTTAACTAGTTTGTTTGTTGTAAAGTCGTTAATATTCTTCGACTATTCATCAAACAACTTAATGAATAAACAGTAAAAAAATGAGTGAAGTAATAGATACTGCCAAATTAGGCGAAAAAATAGTGAATGTTTTAAAAACGATTTACGACCCAGAAATACCCGTAGATATTTATGAGTTAGGTTTAATTTACGACGTATTTGTTAACGAAGATTACGATGTTAAAATATTGATGACACTTACAACGCCTAACTGCCCTGTTGCAGAAACATTGCCTCTCGAAGTTGAAGAAAAAGTAAAATCTCTTAACGAAGTTAAAAGCGCAGAGGTTGAAATAACCTTCGACCCTCCTTGGACTCAAGATTTAATGAGCGAAGAAGCGAAGTTGGAGTTAGGAATGCTTTAAAAGAATGTCAAACGAAATAATAAATCGCGTAGCGAATAGTAAACTAATCACCATTGACCTTGAGGATTACTATCCTGAAGGTAAACGTGTTTCCTTTGATATTAAAGATTGGCTGTTTGAAGGTTTTGTACTTCGCGAGAAAGATTTTAGAAAAAAAGCTTCAGAGCATAATTGGTCGCAATATCAAGATTATTATATCGCTTTAACGTGCAGCAGTGATGCCATAATTCCTGGATGGGCTTACATGCTTTTAAGTCTTCATTTAGAGCCTTATGCAAAAAAAGTAATTATAGGTGATACTGAAGTTTTAGAAACCTCTATTTACCAAGACATTATAAATAACCTTGATTTCTCACAACATCAAGGTAAACCGATAATCATAAAAGGGTGTTCTAAGAAACCTGTTCCTTCAAATGCCTATACGATGTTAGCTAACAAATTAAAACCAATAGCTAAATCTATTATGTATGGTGAAGCTTGTTCTTCAGTTCCTTTATACAAAAACAAATAACTTTTCTTTAGTGACCGATATAATAAAAAGGGTCTAAACATTATATTTGCACAAATTTTAATACCACAATAATGAAAAAATTATTACTACTATGTTTGTTTTTTGTTGGATTAGTTTCAATGAATGCACAAACGAAAGAAGAATTAAAAACACAAAAAGCCGAAAAACAAGCTGAAGCTGATGCTGCTCAAGCTGAAGCAAACGCATTGCAAGCACAAATTGATGCCCTTCCAGGATGGCGTACAGGCGCATTTGGAACTATTGGCGGTACTCTATCTAACTTTAACAATTGGTATTCACAGGGTACTCCAAACAATTCCTCTGGTAACATTGGTTTTACCTTCAATGGTTATGCTAATTTAATTCAAGAGAAATTCTTTTGGCGAAATTCTTTAACCACTAACCTAAATTGGGTAAAGCTAGATAATAAAGATGATCCTAACGATGATGACAGCTTTAATCCAACAACCGACGTATTCAATATATCATCGCTTTATGGTCGAAATATTGCAAAAAATTTGGCTGTTTCTGGATTAATGGAGTATCGAACTACATTGCTTGATAACTTTAACGATCCTGGTTATTTAGATGTCGGGGTTGGTGTAACATGGACACCTATTGAGAATTTAATCGTGGTTGTACATCCTTTAAACTACAACTTTGTTTTTAGTAGTGGTGATACGGTTTTCGAATCTTCTTTAGGAGCAAAAATAGTAGCAGATTATACACGTCAAATTGGTGCCATTAATTTTAAAACCAATTTATCGATGTTTCAAAGTTACAAGAGTTCAGATTTTTCTAACTGGACATGGTCCAACTCTTTTAGTTATACCTTGTGGAAAATGATTGGTGTTGGATTTGATTTTGGATTAAGAAGCAATAAACAAGAAGCCTTAAACTACGCTCTTGGACAATTTAACCCATTAGCTATCCCAGCTCAAACTGAGCCAACATTTGATAATATTGATAATGATTTACAGACTTATTACACTCTTGGTTTAAGTTATAAGTTTTAATTAGTACAACCTCATTAAAACAAAAAATGCGCTTCTTTTTAGAAGCGCATTTTTTGTTAATTTCTATTATAGATTATTTCATTTCCTCATAATTATAATCTGGATATAAAAAGTGATTATAAGGGAACCGTGTGATGTGTATCTCTCTAACCTCATCATAAACACGCTTTTTAAAATCTTCTAAATTTTCTTTATTTAACGCCGATATAAACAACGCATTATTTCCAACTTTACTCATCCAAGTACTTTTCCATTCGTCAAGAGAATAATGCCTTTCAGTACGTTCTGTTTCTAAATCATCTTCATCTAGTGGTTCAGCTTCATAAGCATCAATTTTATTGAACACCATAATGGTTGGCTTATCCCCACTTTTTATTTCACCTAAAATTTTCTCTACAGACGTTATGTGTTCTTCAAAATTAGGATGTGAAATATCGACTACATGAAGCAGTAAATCGGCTTCTCTAACTTCATCTAAAGTGCTTTTAAAACTATCTACTAATTGGGTTGGTAACTTTCTAATAAACCCAACTGTATCGCTTAACAAAAATGGCAAGTTTTGAATAACAACTTTCCTAACGGTTGTATCAAGTGTCGCAAATAGTTTATTCTCAGCAAATACTTCACTCTTACTAATGGTATTCATTAAGGTAGACTTACCAACATTGGTATAGCCCACCAATGCTACACGAACCATTTTTCCTCGGTTACCGCGCTGAACTGCCATTTGCTTATCGATGGTTTTTATACGGGTTTTAAGCAACGCTATTTTATCTCGAACAATACGTCTATCTGTTTCTATTTCTGTTTCACCAGGTCCGCGCATTCCAATACCCCCTTTTTGACGTTCAAGGTGTGTCCACATTCCTCTTAACCTAGGAAGCAAGTATTCACATTGGGCTAATTCAACCTGAGTTCTGGCATAGCTTGTCTGAGCACGTTGGGCAAAAATATCGAGTATTAAATTTGTTCTATCTAGTACCTTTACATTTAGTATTTTACTAATGTTTCGTTCTTGGGCTGCAGATAATTCGTCATCAAAAATGGCTGTAGTAATATCATGCTCTTCAATATATTCTCGTACATCTTCCATCTTACCTGTTCCTATAAATGTTTTAGGATTAGGCATCTCCATTTTCTGTGTAAAACGTTTCATGGCATAGCCACCAGCAGTAAAAGTTAGAAACTCTAACTCATCTAAATATTCTTTAGACTTTTCTTCGTTCTGATCCTTGGTAATAACACCAATTAACACTGCTTTTTCTAATGCACTATCTTTCTTTTCAATCATATATTTAAATATGTTGCAAAGTTACATAATTGAACTCATTTTCGTTTTTATATTTTTAAACCTATTTTTGAATTATGACAGACACTTTCGACGATATACCCGTAAGCCACAATAAGCAAACTGTGGCGTTTTACAATCTTGAAAATTTATTCGACCTTAATGATGATCCTCATACAAATGACAACGACTTTCTGCATACATCTGTAAAAAAGTGGACGCCTAAACGTTATCAAAATAAATTAAGAAAATTAGGCTTTGCTATTTCGAATATTGGAAGAAGAGAAACAGGAAAGCATCCAGCTATTGTTGGATTAGCCGAAGTTGAAAATGCCAAAGTAATTGAAGATTTAATCGCATCAAAGCATCTAGAAGGTTGCAATTACAGCTATATTCATTATGATTCTTTAGATGAGCGAGGTATTGATGTTGCTCTTTTATATGATAACAGAGCCTTTTTTGTGCAACATTCTGAAACATTTACAATTCTATTAACAGATGATGATGGGTCTCCAGACTATACACGAGATATCTTGCTCGTATCTGGATTGCTCGATAAAGAGCATATTCATATTATAGTGAATCATTGGTCATCAAGACGTGAAGGCGAAAAAGAGACAGAGCATAAACGAATTGCATCTTCTGATAAAGCTGGAGAAATAATCTCGACTATAAGAGCTAATAATTCTGATGCAAAAATTATTGTTATTGGTGATTTTAATGATGATCCGTCTAACAATAGCATTAAACGCTTAGTAGATGGCTATGATTTACATAACCCAATGGAAACACTGCGCTCTTTTAACCGAGGAACTACAAACCACAAACGGCAATGGAATTTATTTGATCAAATATTTTTTTCAACTAACTTTTTTAAAAGTACTCGAGATAAATTTGAATTTAGCACTGCTAATATTTTTGATGAAGATTTTTTAAAGTTGTTTAACGGAAAATATAAGGGTACACCATATAGAACCTACGTAGGCAAAAGATATAAAGGTGGTTATAGTGATCATTTTCCTGTGTATGCCATTTTTAAGAAGTAAAATCATACTGCTTGAAATACTATATATGTTAAACTCAAAACAACAAAGGGTAATAACCAAAGGAGGTATATGTTGTGCGTTCTAGATTTTTTTTTAATCATTTTTGTATTTATCATCATACGTCTTTTACCTGTGTATTGCATCCAGTTTTTAAAATAAATAAAAACCATAATTAAGACAAATAATACCCAGGCCTTGGTAGAAGACATAGTAACCATATTCATTTGCCTAAAAAACCCAGCAAAAAAAACACCTAAAAGTAAAAGTAAAGCCCCTTGTAAAAGTGTGACATAAGCAATTGCAATACTATTAGCTTTTTGCTTATGGTTATTTTTATAAAATGAAAATATGGTATAAAAAAATTCATCAAAAACTGTCATAGGTTAAAAATATAAAAGCCTGCTAGATTAGCAGGCTTATATTTGTATTTATTTAATTTTTATATTAAAAGTCGATGCTTATCTCATCCAACTCGTAAGTACCATCAAAATCGGCTTCTCCGCTACCTGTATATTTAAATGCTACGTATATGGTTCCAGAAGCACATGATAAATCTACAATTCCAGAATCAAACCAAGCTCCAAAGAAATCAGCATCTTGAGTAATATAACCATCGGTTAAAATTCCCCAAGTAGCTGTGCTTAAACCTTCTTCTGTTCCGTCCCAATCGTTCGAGAATAAAAGCTCCATATTACTTCCATCAGAGAAACTATTAGATGTTTTATACACTAAAGTTTCATTGTCCTGAGCATCTAAATCAATAGCAGGTGAAATTAACCAAGCCACTGTTGAAACATCATCAGAACGGAATGAACCTACTCTAGCAGAAACTCCTAAAGATGAATTAGTCCCTCCGGACGAATAAGCTTCCCAACCTTCAGTACCTGACTCTATAATATTAGTCCAGCCATTTCCAGATATTAACGACCCAGTAGATTGTGATTCAAAATCATCTGCAAATAAATTATTTGTTCCTTGACTAGAAGCCAATCCACAACTTAGTTCGATAGGGTCACAACGCTCTTGATTATCGAAAGTAATGTCTGCTCTAGTATTTATAAGCAACACACTAAAATCATCCCTAAAGTCACGACTATAAACACCCTTGATAGATCCTCTTAGTTGCGGAACAGGCAATGATTTAAAATCGGCAAATGTACTAGTCTGTAGAGTTAAGGTACTATTATCTGCACAACTCTCTATGGTTCTAAAACCATCAAATTCATCGCTAACATCTCCTGCAAAAGTTTTATCAAGTTCGTTTCTGTTAATTTGGACATCGTCTAATTGAATAAATGTATTTTCATCTAACTCAGTTAAATCTGAAATTGAGGTAATCTTAGGAGATATTTCTGCAACTTCTGTACTTCTCGAAATAAAATCTTTATACTCATACGCTTGAATTTGTCCTATCTGAGTCCCATCTGGTGCACCTATAACTAATACCCCATTAGATTCTCCAACTGCCAATCCATTTAATTTGATATACACTTTACGACCAAATTCGTAGGTGTTATACAAACTACTTACATTCACTTCTACTTTAAAACCTAAACGAGGATCTTCGGTCGGATTACTATCATCCATTTTATTTTGGATAATCAATTCCTCAAAAAAGTTTCCACCTTTATCTGTTGAAACAACATATCCTTGGATATAGATATCTGCCTCATCATTCTCAAAAATACCAATATCATCACCTCTTTCATTGTCATCTAGTATGCCATCCTCATCTGCATCAACCGCAGAAACATAACGTTGGATTACAGCTTTAAATGTTGTAACATCATTCTGCGAAATATCTGGCTCGTTAACTGTTAAATTAGGCGTATCATAATCATCGTCTTGCACGCAAGATGCCATAACAATTACAACTGCAAACACACTTAATAGGGTTATAATTTTATTCACTTTATTCATAATTAGGTTTTTTTTCTGATTCTTGAAATGCTCTGCATTTCATATATGTTTTATATTTTTATTTTTAAAATCTAAAGTTTACGTTCACGAAGTATGTTGTTCCACGCCCATACCAATATTTAGACCCAAATACTTGTGTATCTAAAGCTTTATCGTCTCGCAACTGTCTAAAATTAGCATTTCTACCTTGTTCAAACCCTCCTGTTTTATAAACTTCATCTAATAGGTTATTAACACTAGCAAATATGCTAATGTATTTATCGCCTAATTTCCAAGATTTACCTCCAATAAGATTTACCGACATATAATCATCAAAACGTTCTTGTTGTAGCAACTCTCTTGCTAAGTCTTCATCATAATCATTAAATGTATTCCCATCAAAATCTGTAGTAAAATTTTCAGATCGTGTCAGTGGACTAACATCAATATAAGTGTTAGTAAAGAAATTAGCCGTTGCCCCAATCCACCAATAATCTGGATCGCGATATTCGAACCCAACAGAATAAGCTCTATGCGGTCCAGCAGCTAACTTATAATCTTTCAAATTTGATTTCCCAAAATCCTTAAACCCTTCAACAAAACCTGCCGCGATTGATTCATCATCAGCTTCCGTTGTTAAAAATAAGTTTGGATTATTATCGTAAGTATATTGACCTACTGAAGCAACTCCTTTTAATTTAATAGTAGGTGTCACCTGTGCTTCAATCGCCAATTCACCGCCAACGTGTCTTTTATCAATGCCTTGCAATATTTCTTGAACAAAAGCAGTATTATCTCCACCTATACCATCTGCAAAAAAGAAAGATATCTCGCTCGCATCCTCAATTTTAGTATAATACCCAGTCAATTTAGCCTTCACAATAGGAGAGCGGAAAATATAACTCGCATCAATAGATGCTATTTTTTCTTCGGTTATATTAGGAACCACATTATGATTCTCTCTAGAATTAGAGAAGGTGTTTCGTAATGATGGTGCACGTGTTATATAACCTGCATTAACATCAAATAAATGCTTCCCTGTAAGCTTATATGTTAAACCTCCTTTTGCTCCAATACCTGTGAAGCTTAGTTTGTCTCCTTTACCTGCTGAATTGTCTGGAAAACCACCATTTTGGTAAATACCTTCTCTTTGGTATTGCGTACTTGTTACGCTTCCTGACAAGTAAAAGTCTACTTTATTGTATTTAAATTGTCCTTGGGCATAACCACTAATAATATCTGCAAATAAATTATAGTTATATGCGAATCTATCTCCTTCGCCAACCAATCGATTAGGGTTCAATAAATCGTTTTGAGCTTCATTAATATCAGTTGCAAAGCCATCAACATCTAAAAAGGTAGTTGCCCCCAATAAATCAATTACCTCTGCAAAATTTTCAGATTTTAACGACTTATAATTTAAAGCTGCATTGATTATAATATTTTCATTCAACTCAGTATTAAATATTGTATTAACGGTAAGTTGTTTATCATCTACTCGGTCTTCATACAATGCGAAAATAGCATTTCCTCCATTTTGCGCATTTGTAATATTTGCTTGATACAAGGAATTCCAATCAATTTGCCCGTCGTTTATAAATTGTTGTTGTAGTCCGTATGCAACACCCGTATCATCTGGAAAATTCCTTAAAGCATAACTAGGTAGTTTTTGATAATAAGCAGGACTCGGATTTAATGCCCCTCCTTCTGGAAAACCATTAACTAAATCTGTACCATTATTATTTAAACGGCTATTTCCAATCTTTCCAAATTGATACCCCACATTTGTATTTAATGATGTTTTACTATTGATATCCCAATAATGGTTTAACATTATTATAGGCTCCTCCACTTCTTTTATACGTGAATTACGTTTATCTCCATCTTGCCAACCCCAATACTCATTATATCTAATATCCTTTAAGTTATAAACTTCTTGTGTATTTGGCGAAGATTTCCCTCTTCTATTAGGTGCATAAATGGACGTAAAACTTAAACTATGCTTATCATTAAACTTCTTCTCAACAGAAGCAAAGAACGAATTAGAATCGTAAAGTGTAGCATCTTGATAACCTTCATCACCCCAACGGCGTGCAACAGAAAAGGTATATGCAAAACCATCTTTTAATAATCCAGATGCATAAGTAGCCATCAGCCTATTAGTATAACTTCTATTTGAAGATGAATACGTTACTCGACCTCCTGGTCTTGCTTGAGATGCCCGAACATTAATGTTGGTAGTCCCTAAAATACCTCCAAAATTATAACTAGAAGGTGTTAACCCGACTGTTAGTTCTTGGTTCCTTACCACATCATTTAATCCGCCCCAATTACTCCATTGTGGCCTTCCATTATAGAGCTTATTCATTTCTATACCGTTAATAAGAACTGATCCGTTATCGGAGTCTAATCCTCGAACTCTAAAGAATGACGAACTAAACTCAAAAGCTGCGGTTCTTTGAAATAAATCTAGTGAAGATGCAAGTAATCCTGAAATATTATCGGCACCACTTTCATCATTATCCAATTGGTCATCAGACAGGGTGATTGTGAATAACTCGTCTGAAGAAGAATTATCAACTTCCAAAGTCATATCCGTAATGTTTACTGTTTGATTTTCGTTTACAACAATAGGATACCTTTTAGTAGCATAACCAATCTTTGATATTCGTAAAACCTGTTCTCCTAGAGGCACATTTTGTGTAAATTGAAACTCACCGAGCGCATTAGTTTGAGTTGTTTGATCAGTTTCCTCAATTGTGACTAAAACATCCACTATAGGCTCGAAAGATAAAGCCTCCTTTACACTTCCTTTAATTAGTATTTGTTGTGCGAATGCCGTGAAAATTGAAAAAAAACCGAATAAAAAAATAAGTAATTTTTTCTTCATACTTGAATTTATAATTAATACCTTCATCATGTATTTGAAGGATTACAAATTTACATTTTTTCTAACAATATCATAATTTTGGCTTAAGATTTGTATTCAAAATAACGATAAATTAATATTCTACTAATGAGAACATCAATACCCCTTTTACTTATTGCTTGTTTTTGCTTGTTTTTTAAGACTGAAGCACAGCAAAAAAAATATAAAATTCACACAATTGCATTTTATAATCTTGAAAACTTGTTTGACACCATAAATGACATCACAAAATTTGATGAAGCGAGCCCCATGATGGAACTGAAAGGAAATCGCAATGTTGTTTATAAGAAAAAAGTAAAAAACATGGCTCGCGTTATTGCCGATATTGGGCGTGATGTTACTAATAACACCCCTGCTATTATAGGTGTGTCTGAGATTGAAAACCGTGAGGTTCTTGAAGATGTCGTTAATGATTCTTTATTGATTTCTAAAGATTATGGTATTATTCATTACCATTCTCCGGATGCGAGAGGTATTGACGTTGCCTTATTATATCAAAAGACATTATTTACACCTATTACTACTAGCAGTCATGAATTAAAAATTTATGACGACTTATCCAGAAAACGTGTTTATACTCGAGATCAACTATTAGTTACAGGTAAATTAGAAGGAGACCTTATACATTTATTAGTAAATCATTGGCCGTCTAGAAGTGGTGGCGAAGCGCGAAGCAGACCAAAACGTGTTGCTGCGGCCAAATTGAGTAAACATTTAGTCGACTCATTGCAAGTTATAGACCCATATGCAAAGGTTTTTATTATGGGCGATTTCAATGATGACCCAACTAACAATAGTGTAAAAGATGTGTTAAAAGCTCAAAAAAACAGAAAAAAAGTTGGCCTTAAGGGTATTTATAATCCGTATGAAAACTTCTTTAAAGATGGTTTAGGCACAACAGCTTATAGAGATGCATGGAGTTTATTTGACCAGATTCTAATTACAAAACCACTACTTGAAAAAGATTATTCGTCCTTTCGTTTTTACAAAGCGGGAATTTTTAATAAGAACTATTTAATCAATAAAAAAGGACAATATAAAGGGTATCCTTTTAGAAGTTTTTCTAACGGCGGTTTTACAGATGGTTTTAGCGATCACTTTCCTGTATACACATTCGTTATAAGAGAAGTAAAATAAAAAGGCTGTCTTAAAAGTCATTATATTCCCAATCTGTCAGATTGAGCCTGTCGAAATCGATATTGATTATCAACTTGTTAAAATATTTCGACAAGCTCAATATGACTTAGAATTAAACTTTTAAGACCTTTTTTTATTAGTCTAACCAAGCACTCCATGGAATTCTCGATAAAAACAAAACCAGAGCTATACTATAGAAAATAGCAATTGTTTTTAACTTGCCTTTAGAAGTTAATTTCTTTTTATGCTTTGAATACCCTATAGTAATTAATGCAACAGCTATAATATTTATTAGTGGGTGCTCAACTAAATACAATCTATTTATCGCATCTTTCATTATTTCTCCCATCCCTAGCTCGCTAAATAAACTTAAACGCGGAGATACAAAATATAATAAGAGTCCAATTAATAATTGAATGTGCGAAACGATTAAAGTGAACAATGAAATTCTAAAATCTTTTGCTTGATACTCTTTTCCTCCCATTGATTTAATTATGGCATTACCAGTTGCTAATATTAAAATTAATAAAACTAAATATGCCCAATATGAGTGTATTATTTGAACGCTGCTATACATGGTATTTGATTAATTAGTTATGATGCACAAATGTAATAATTTAAAGTATAAAAAAACCGCTTCTATTTGAAGCGGTTTTTAGGTTATTTAGAAACAAAATTTAATTGGCTACCCATTCACCTCCTGTTTTTATAAGCGAAAAGTCTTCGGTTGAATCACCTGGAGCCCACGTATCAATTGTAACAATATATTTTTGCCCTTCTTCAGCACCTGGATTCAAATTATCTAATACAATAGCTAGACCAGTAATTACCATTTCGTCACTCCAGTTTGTGCTTCCTCCAGATCTATTAAAGTTTCCAAAGCTATCTAAGTTACCCGCAGCATCCTCAAATCCTGGTTCTGTAAGTAATGCAGATGCCACTAAATCATAATCTGATACAACCAAAGTATATCTAATTGTATTATCTGGCACCCAAACTCCGTCTTCTAGACCAAATTGTAAGGTTGTTGCAATTGTTGATTGATAAGCTGCCCAAACACCATCAACTACAGTGTACAGATTTCCTCTTGTGCCAAGACCAGATGAACTAGAATCATAAGTATAACCTATGTCCATATTATCACCTTCTTGTGCAAATGGATATTTTAGACCCAAAAATGTAGGTAAATAATCATCAGGTTGAATATCACTACCAAAACTTTCAATATTCATAGATGCAAAATCTGCATCGGTTATTCCATAAAACCTATCGGAGGGAAGTTCCCATGCATCACCTGTATAGACATAGTACATTTCTGCTGCTTCCTTATCTCCTACTACCTCATCGTCCAATGTCTCATTACTCATAATAGATGACCAAGTGTTTGCAACACGTATCCCATCCAATACACCAGTAGGACCGCCGAAACCCTGTCTAATAGAAATCCCTGTAATAATTGCCCCAGAAGTACCAGTGCTTGTTGCTTCTGCTATTGGTGGTTCTGTAGTTTCCGCTGATGATAATATATATAAATTAGCTTCACCAGAACCAATATTATAAGAGGAGACCAAAAGATATGTTGTATTTAAATCAAAAGGAGTCGTTCCATAAGTCAATGAACTAGAACTAGCTCCAATACCAAATAAAATTTTTCCTGAGCCGTCGTCTTTAGCACCAACCCTTGCCACATATCCTACTGCGAAATCTGAATCTCTTAAATGAAACGTATATGTTCCATCACTCACAGCGCTTAAATTTACCAAAGTACTTGCATAAACAGTTCCAGAAGAGATTTCTGAAAACCAGTTTGTTACATCTTCAGATCCTGCTCCATCAATGGTTAAAGCTCCACCTATTTCTGATGAAGGATAATCTGTCATTGACAACCCAGAGGTATCATATCCGATAGGTCCATTTCCTGCTCCAGAATGTGCTTCCCATTCACCGCCACTAACAGCAGTTAAATCTCCAGCAACCCCTCCGTATTCGAAATTATCGTCTAATGAAACAGTAGGAGAAACTATCCCGAAATCTCCTGTAAATTGAAAGTACTTTGCCAATCGATAATCTCCTTCATCGGGATTACTAACATTATCTGCAAGAATGTCTCCTAAATAATCTCCAGGATTTGCATCGGATTGAAAACCTAATACATCACTTCCGCTAAAAGTGTAATCATCTTGGTCTAAATTATAATCTCTTATGTCAAATGCAGATCCTATAAATAAATTATAACCAACTTTTACAGAAGAACCATCAGACAAATAAGGATATTTATTAGCCAAAAAATCTGGTAACATTGATTTTACATCATCTTCAGAGCTAAAGTTTGTCCGAGACAAACCAAGACCTCCATCATCTATGTCTTCAGTATAATCATCATCAGTAAGTGTATATTGTACTTCTTCAACAACACCAGGCTTATTAGCATTAATTTCATTATTAATATCTTCCAAAGGATTACAACCAATCATGATTGTTCCTAATATAATTACGCATAAATAATATATTCTTTTCATCTTTTTTTAAAAATTAACTGTTAATCCTACACTATATGTTCTGCCTGGGCCGTAGTATACTAAGGCTGCTGCTGACGTTCCATCTACATCATTTGCATCTGCTACATATTCTGTATTAAATACATTATTAATTTTAGCATTTAATATTGCTTCAAATGAACCCATGCTAAACGCATGACTTATTCCTGCATCAAATAAGCCAAACTCTGGAACTTTCCATGTATCTGGGAGTCCAGCAGTTCCTCTATTTGTAACTTGATATGATGCGAACATATCTCCGGCATAATTATAATCTATATAAAAATTAGATTTTGCAGCAAATTTATAATTTGCTCCTAACGCAAATGTTGTTTGAGCCGCATCACCAACTTTTAAATCTTCGGCAAATACATCTACTTCGCCTACTGGAGTTCCATCTTGTTTTCTAACAATAGCAGAAACGTTACTTTTCCACTGCCAATCACCAATAGATGCCATTCCAGTAAAGGATAGTTTTTCTGATAATTTATATCTAAAATCTATTTCAATACCTTGATGCAATGCATCCATTCCAAGTAGATTGTATAAAACTCTTTCATCTCCTGGGTTTACTCCTGGAAGTGAACCATTTATACCTTTATCTAACCAAGTTGTTCTATAAAGGTTAACATTGGCCGAAAGTTTATCGCTTCTATATCCATAACCTAGTTCAACACTAAATACTTTTTCGTTTTCTGCTTCTTCATTTGGATCTAACAGATCGTCATCCTGAAATGCAACACCATCTAAAAATGGTGCTTTAGAAAAATATCCTACATTAACAAATACATTATTATTTATATCTAGGTTATAATTACCCCCTCCTTTAATACCAAACCCAAAGAAGTTAATTGACTCAGATTCTCTATTATTAATAGGTATCTCAGAATTCATAAATTCTTTCTTTTTATAATTGGTATCTGAAATGTCTGCAGCCATAAATAAATTTAAAGATTCATTAACCTGATATTCTGCCTGACCGAAAATACCAGATCTTAGCACAATACCGTCATAATCCTTGTTATAGCGATCACCCACTCTTAAAGGTTTCCCAAAAGCAAAAGTATCATCTTCATTATCTAAGAAAAACTGTCCTCCCAATAAATCTTCCACTTCATACCAGTGATGACCAACATAATATCTAGCATCTAAACCTCCTGAAATAGTTAACTTGTCACTTACTGTATTCTTATATGTAGATAAAATACCATACCACTCATGAGAATTTCTTGAAGCCGAAATTATATCTGTAGAACCTGCAGCTCCATTAGCTATATTCTCCGCAACAATTCTATCAAAATCTATGGGTTGTAATCCTGAACTACCAATTCTATAATCGCTTGAACCAATCTTAGACCCTTCATCTCTACGGCCACCACCTGATCCAAAGGATGTATACAATGCCGTAGACAAAACAGAATTATCATTTATTTCCCATAAATGATTTAACGAAATCTGTGGTTTATGATAAAAATTATAAGCTGAATGATACACTTCACCATTTTTATAACCCCAATCTTTATTTGCCTTTTGTGGTCCAGAATCTGTATCTAATAATTCTGCAATAGTTGATCGATTAAAACGTTGCCCATGAGTTTGCTGAGCTCCAAATGCTGTAAATGTTAGCCTATTACGTTCATTTAATTGTTTTGATAAACTTAAGAAATAATTGTATCCTGAAAATTCTCCACCATCAATATAACCATCACCAGAAATTTTTGATGCACTAACAGTTGCCGCAAATCCTTTATCTGATAATCCTGTAGAATATGTCATTCCATATTTAAAATAGCCATCGTTAGCAATACCAGTATTAATGATACCTCCTTGTGTTGCATCCGTACTTTTTGTAATAATGTTAATTGTTCCACCAATTGAGGGTACAGCAACCTTAGAAGCTCCTAGACCTCTTTGTACTTGCATTGTGCTCGTAACATCTCCAAGACCAGCCCAGTTAGACCAAAATATTCGTCCATTCTCCATATCATTTACTGGCACACCATTAATCATTACAGCAATATTTTCGGAACTAAAACCTCTCAGGTTAATTCTACCATCACCATAGCCTCCACCCGCTCTAGTAGCGTAAACACCTGGAGTAGATTTTAAAATTTCTGGAAATTCTTGGGTACTTAATTTTAAAGAAATGTCAGCCGCTTTTATCGTAGAAACTGCAACAGGTGTTTTTCTGTCTACAGCAACAGATGCAATAATTTGCACCTCTTCTAGACCAACTTGGCTAGACTCTAGCACTACACTTCCTAATTCTATATCTCCAGTAAAAGCAATAGTTCTAGTAGTGTAACCTACATAGGTAATAACAATTTCTCCTGAAGATGTTTGGGTTTTAATAGAAAAGTTCCCATCAAAGTCAGATGTAACCCCATTAGTAGTCCCTTTTTCAATAACGTTAGCTCCAGGGAGTGGTAGACCTGTTCCAGTCTCCAATATTGTACCAGAAATAGTACTTTGAGCCATAGCAGAAATGGTAAACAAGAGTACCATAGCTACCATTAAAAAATGAGTAGTTTTTTTCATAATTTTAGAAAAGAATTAATTAATTATTTGAAATTAGTCAAGCCAAAAATAAGCATAAAGGACTGATTATCATTAAGCAAATGTTAAGAAATATAACAATTGTTGATAACTAAAAAAGCTGTTAACATTTCCACATTAACAGCTTTTATCAAATATTACAATGATATTGTTACGTTTCTACTTCTTACCTTTATAATAACTCAACAAATTACTAGTTGAAGAATCGTGTTTATTAACAGCGTCACTGTTAAATTCCTGTAAAATTTTATTTGCCAATTGCTTTCCTAGCTCCACTCCAAATTGATCATAGCTGAAAATATTCCAAATAATGCCTTGTACAAATATTTTATGTTCATACATCGCAATTAGCTTTCCTAAACTTTCAGGGCTTAATTTGTTTATAAATATGGTGTTTGTTGGTTTGTTTCCTTGAAATATTTTAAAAGGGGTGATATCGTCGCGAGTTCCTTCTCCAACAACCTCTTCTTTTGTTTTACCATTTAATAAAGCCTCTGTTTGAGCCAAAAAATTCGAAGTTAATTTATCTTGATGGTCTTGATTTCCGTGTAATGACTTTGTGAAACCAATAAAATCGGCTGGAATTAATTTTGTGCCTTGATGAATTAATTGAAAAAAAGCATGTTGCGAATTAGTCCCAGGTTCTCCCCAAATAATAGTTCCTGTTTGATAGTCTATTACCTTTCCATTTCTGTCTACACTTTTCCCATTACTTTCCATGATACCTTGTTGTAAATAGGTAGCAAATTGATTTAAATACTGTGAGTAAGGAATAATAGCTTCACTTTCAGCTTTAAAAAAGTTATTATACCACACACTAATTAATGCTAAAATAACTGGGATATTACTACTAAAATCTTCGTTTTTAAAATGCTCATCCATTTTGTTAGCTCCCTTTAGCAAGCTATCAAAATTGTTATACCCTACTGCCAAACTAATTGTTAAACCAACAGCGCTCCATAATGAGAAGCGACCACCAACCCAATCCCACATTGGAAATATGTTGTTTTCATCAATTCCGAAACCTTTAACTTTTTCTATATTAGTAGATACGGCCACAAAATGTTTAGCAATAGCCTCTTGATTTGCCGATTGTAAAAACCACTCTTTGATAGTATTTGCATTAGACAAAGTTTCTTGCGTTGTAAAAGTTTTAGAAACTATTACAAATAATGTTGTTTCAGGGTTTAAGTTTTTAATAACTTCGTTTACATGATCGCCATCCACATTACTTACGAAATGAGTGGTTAAATGGTTTTTATAAAACTGTAACGAATCTACTACCATTGCTGGACCAAGGTCTGAACCACCAATACCAATGTTTACAATATCGGCAAATGCTTTGCCTGTAAAGCCTTTTTTTTTGCCATTAACAACTTCGTCTGTGAAACCTTCAATTTTTTGTTTTACTTGATAAACTTCTGGCATGACATTAACACCATCTACTTTAAATTCATCAGTTTTAGGTGCTCTTAGTGCGGCGTGCAATACAGCTCTACCTTCGGTTTGATTTATTATGTCTCCTGAAAACTGACTTAGAATTGCTTCTTTTAATTTAACTTCCTCTGCTAATTTTAAAAGAAATCCTAAAGTATCTTCTGAAATTCTATTTTTTGAATAATCAACATAAAAGTCTTCCCATTTTATGGTAAACTTATCTGCTCTTTCATTGTCCTTTGAAAATAAATTCTTCATATGGACACCCTTCATTTCTTTGTAATGAGATTCTAATTTACTCCAAGCAGCTGTAGTTGTTGGATTTATCTTTGGTAATGACATTTTATTTTAAGTATCTAATTGGGAAATTACAGGTTGATTCTTCTCTTCTTCGTCTATAATTTCTGGTTGAAAGAATATATTATCTAATTTATATTTTATTGGTTTTATAAAATCTAAATATCTAACTTTTAGTGAATCTGATATTGGTTTAGCTTCGGGTAATTTTTGTTTGAATGGGTCTACTTGTCTTCCGTTTTTCCAGAAACGATAACACACATGAGGTCCGCCAGTATTTCCGGTCATACCTACCCAACCTATTACATCACCTTGTTTGACAAATTCACCAACTTTAGATTTGCGTTTTCTCATGTGCAAATATTGCGTTTCATAAGTAGCATTATGTCTAATTTTTACATAATTTCCGTTGCCTCCTTTTCTTCTTGATTCAGTAACCGTACCATTTGCCGTAGCCATAATTGGTGTGCCAATAGGTGCTGCAAAGTCAGTTCCTTTGTGTGCACGCACTTTATAACCATAAACAGCAATTCGGCGTCTTAAATTATATCTAGATGATATTCTACTAAACTTAACTGGTGCTTTTAAAAATGCACGACGTAAATTTTTGGCTTCATCGCTAAAATAATCTATAATTCCTTTAGTAGAATCTGTTGTAAATTCGAAAGCATAAAATGGCTCATTATTATGTTCGAAATAAGCCGCTTTAACATTGTGTACCCCCGTGTATATAGTATCATCTATATATTTATCTGTATATATAACTTTGAAACGATCTCCCTTTTGAAGGCGCCTAAAGTCAATTGTCCAAGCATATATCTCATCCGCCATTTTATATGCCAATCGTTGGCTTAGGCCTTGTTCTTCTAGCGTTTGTGAAATATTATTAGTAATAACCCCTGTGGCAAACTTTTCAACATACTTTATAGGCTTTCTACTTTTATAAGCATGAATAGAATCCTGAAAATTAATTACAACAAAATCTTCTTGATTAGGCTGATAAATAAAACATTTCGGTGTTTCAATAGAGTCTTTAGCACATAATAGCGTATATGGTTTACCTACTTGAAGCTTACGAATATCAAATGTGTCTTTAGCCTTTTCTGCAATATGAAATATTTGA
Source organism: Algibacter sp. YIN40 (assembly GCF_057219435.1). Lineage (NCBI taxonomy): Bacteria > Pseudomonadati > Bacteroidota > Flavobacteriia > Flavobacteriales > Flavobacteriaceae > Algibacter > Algibacter sp. YIN40. The sequence goes on from NZ_JBXVVC010000001.1 coordinate 576,475, forward strand.
GGATACCCTAACCTGTTACGTTCTAAAATTTCACCGAAACTATCTCCTTTTCTTACGGTATCTCTTTTAACCACAAAATCGTTAAGCTTAAAACCAAATTCGAACACTTCCTGTGGTTCGACTTTAGCAATTTCTTCCTTTTTTGGTGTTTGTGGGTCATCCTTACAAGCCATAAAGAATACCCCAATAATCATCAATAAAATTAAACGTCTGTTCCCCAATTTTCTAATTCTTCTTTTGTCAATAATTCCGGAAAGAATATTCTTTTTTGATATTTTGGATGCATATATTTTACCCATTCACTTCCTCCAGTTGCTTTTGCGGTTTCTCCACCAATATTCAAATAATGATTCGCTGTATTATAATGTGCCATTACCCATTTAATGTTAACAGTATAATCATAATGCCTCATGGCCTCAACTAATTCTTTGTTTTCCTTGGCTTCTTTAGGTAAACTTTTAAACTTAGACCAAAGATTGTTTTTATTATAAAAACGAGTGAATCTAATAAACTCATCTTTATATTTTTCTTCAAAGGCTTCTAATAGGTAGCTCTTTTTTCCTGTTTTATAATCTTTACCAGCTGCTTGCCAATACAGATGTTCGAATGCATTTTCGTACGATGAATTTCTATCTATTGTACTTCTAAAACGTTTATCAATAAGGTTAATTAGTTCGGTAGAAGCAAATTCGATTTTTCGATATTGTGCGCTTTGAAAACCGCTTGCTGGGGTTAAAGTTGTCCTAAACTTATTGTATTGATCTATGTCCATTCCATCTCTCATAATATTGAAAGAGGAAGTAAGCATATCGAAGTAGCGACTAATTCGCATTAATTTTGAAGTAAACAAACGTGCATCAACCTCACTTTTCTCTGCTATTTGATGAATTTCACCTAGTATCATCTTAAACAATAACTCGTTTATTTGATGATACATTATAAATACCATTTCGTCTGGAAGAACTGTACGTTGCACCTGAAGATTTAAGAGTGCATCTGTTTGAATGTAGTCCCAATAATTAATAGGTTTGCTATATAACAATCCTTCTAAATGGGTTTCAACGTCTTGACCAATTTGGTCGTATTTTTCTTTGAGCTGGTTGGTTATTTTTTTGTCCAAAGTTCCTTTAATTATCTACAAATATTCTAAAAGGATGTTTTAAGCCTTTAAAGGCTTCTAAATCTGCTCTTAGTGACCCAACAGCAAGATCTGCCTTGATGCGCAAAGGTACTTTATTTTTGTCTTTTGACACCCATAGCGTTAAACTTTCTTCCTCCTTAAAAACTCTTCCTGCCATAACATATGGTCTAAATTTTAAAGACTCTACTTTACCAAAATCTGTACTTATGGTTTCTTCTCCTAGGTACTTTAGTTTAAACCCGTAATTTTCACCATCAAAAAACATATCTATCATTACCTCATCTCCAATTTTTAGATTGCTAGTATCCAAATTATTACGCAAATAATAAAACGTTGAAACCATATCTTGAATGTTTGGTTTCGTATTGTAAACAGACTTTTTCTTGTGTTTTTTATCATTTACATAAGCTTTATTGGCTTCTTGGTCAAAATCTATTTCTAAGTTTTTAGTGTGACCTCCTTCATCTATATTTCTAATAAACCTATATGGTATGATAGTTTGTTTATCAAAATAACTTTCATACCTGTCTTTTACCTTAAAAAACCATTTAATCATACCCGTAGTCCAGCCCTTGCCTACAACATGATAAACATCTTTATTGTTTACTTTGGAATCTTTAACGGTTAAAGTTGCATTTCCCGCTTTTAAAAACCCGCTATAGCTCATCTTGAATTTGAACCACTCTCCTACAGCAAAAGAAGACTCTTTACTTGCAATAGGCGTAGTAATGTCTTGTGAAAAAGACAACTGCATTGTACACAATGTAATTATTATAAGTAGTATTCTTTTCATTTAAATTGGATAATTGTAATATAACTTTAAGCATATTACTTTATTGTTATACTCTAGAAATTACAATTACTGTTCCAAAAGTATTAAAACAAAAAAACTCCATCAAAATTATTTGACAGAGTTTTCATAAATAATATTAACTTTTGCTAAAGTGTACCGCGATTTGCTTGTTCTCTTTCAATAGATTCAAATAAGGCTTTAAAGTTTCCAGCTCCGAATCCACGAGCACCCATGCGTTGTATAATTTCAAAGAATAACGTGGGGCGATCCTCAACCGGTTTTGTGAAAATTTGAAGCAAATAACCTTCTTCATCAGCATCAATCATTATTCCCAAACTTTTAAGAGTTTCTATATCCTCTCTTAATTCATGGCTATGTTCTTCCAGTCTGCCTGGAACCGCTCTATAATACTCCTCTGGCGGAATAGATAAAAACTCTACACCTCGTTCTCTTAAACTGGTGACTGCTGTTATAATATCGTCTGTAGCCACAGCAATATGTTGAACACCAGCACCTTCATAAAAATCGAGATATTCCTCTATTTGAGAACGTTTTTTACCTTTTGCTGGTTCGTTAATTGGGAATTTTATTCGTCCATTCCCATTACTCATTACTTTACTCATAAGTGCTGAATATTCGGTATGGATTTGCTTATCATCAAAAGACAAGAAATTCTCAAACCCCATAACATCTTCATACCATTTAACCCATGTATTCATTTGTCCCCAACCTACATTACCAACCATATGGTCAATAAACTTTAAACCTATGGGCGTTGGATTATAATCACTTTTCCATTCTCTAAAACCTGGTAAAAAAGAGCCTTTATAATTTTTTCGCTCAACAAACATGTGCACGGTTTCTCCATAGGTGTAAATTCCGGCTCGAACTACTTCACCATTATCATCCTTTTCTACAAAAGGTTCCATATAAGATTTTGCTCCTCTACTCGTGGTTTCTTGATATGCTTTTCTGGCATCTTCAACCCAAAGCGCAATAACTTTAACACCATCTCCATGCTTAACAATATGATCGTTAATTGGTGATGTACTATTTAATGGTGTTGTTAATACTATCTTGATTTTATCCTGTTTTAACACATAACTTACCGAGTCTTTTGAACCCGTTTCTAAGCCTTTATAAGCGTAGGATTGAAATCCAAATGCTGTTTTATAAAAATGTGCCGATTGCTTAGCGTTACCTACATAGAACTCGACATAATCTGTTCCTAAAAGCGGCAAGAAATCTTGCGCACCTTCAAATATTTTTTCTAAACCGTAGTTTACTGTTTTTATTTCTTTACTCATTGTTTTAAAGTTTATTCGATTATGAGTTTAATTGTTTATTCGTAAATTTAAATTTCAACACTTATTTAATAGCCCTGATTGAAGTGGCATCCTTTTTTGGTTTTTCTTCAAAAAAGATACAACGGAAAGCAGGAAATGGCTTCTAATAAACAATTTATTCTAACCAAGATTTATAATAATCTTCATCGGCTATTTTCATAGCTTCCTCGGTAACCATTAATGGCTTAAATGTATCTACCATAACCGCAAGCTCATCTGTTTTTATTTTACCTATACTACGCTCTGTAGCTCCTGGGTGTGGTCCATGTGGAATACCCGCTGGGTGTAACGAAATATGACCTGCATCGACATCATTTCTACTCATAAAGTCTCCATCCACATAATATAAAACCTCATCACTATCTATATTGCTATGATTGTATGGAGCAGGAATCGATTCAGGATGATAATCGTATAACCTAGGCACAAAACTGCACACCACAAAAGCATCCGTCTCGAAAGTTTGATGCACTGGTGGCGGTTGATGAATTCGACCTGTTATTGGTTCGAAATCGTGAATTGAAAACGCATACGGATAATTATACCCATCATAACCTATAACATCGAAAGGATGTGAGGCATAAACCATTTCAATAATATCATCTTGTTTTTTTACTTTAATTAAAAAATCGCCAGACTCATTATAGGTCTCTAGTTCTTCAGGTCTGCGAATATCGCGTTCACAAAATGGCGAATGTTCTAATAATTGCCCGAACCAGTTTCTATAACGTTTTGGCGTGTATATTGGTCGGCGTGATTCTACAATAAAAAGTCTATTATCTTCTGTATCAAAGTCTATTTTGTAAATAATTCCACGAGGAACCAATAAATAATCTCCATATTTAAAATCAAGATTTCCCAACATGGTTCTTAACTTTCCAGTACCTTTATGGATGAAAATTAATTCGTCAGCATCGGTGTTTTTATAAAAATAATCGCTTGTAGATTGCTTAGGTGCTGCCAATATAATAGAACAATCACTATTAATTAAAACTGTTTTTCTACTTTCTAAAAAATCTTTCTCTGGACTTACTTGAAAACCTCTTAAACGATAGGACTTAATATTATTTGCTTTAGCAATCTTAGGCGCAACACTATATTGATTTTTTATTTCTTTAACCTGTGTTGGTCGTTGCTCATGATAACTGTTTGTTGACATACCGTCAAACCCAATAGTTCCAAATAATTGTTCATAATATAAACTACCATCTGGTTTTCTGAATTGAATATGTCTCTTATGCGGTATAATTCCTAATTTATGATAAAATGGCATATTTTAAAATTTAAAAAATGAATAATAAATGCGGTCTTAAGTTGAACTTAAACTGCTAAATAACTCGTATTTATAAAGATACAAAAAGTATACTCATTCAGGATTTCTCTTGATGAGATAGTGAAGATATGATAGTAAGTCTTTCCAAAAGAGCTTCATAGTGGTACAAATATCGTAAATAATATTGATAATTAGATATTAGATGATTTTTATGAGACCCCTCACGCTAGCCATCGGGATTCAGGAGAATGAAAAAGCGAAATAGTTTAAAACCAGAAACCAATATTAAAAAACCAAGTGCTTTGTTTCTGCTCTGGAGAATAACTATATTTTGTTTGAATGGGGCCAAGAAATGTATCAATGCCATACCCTAGTGCATAACCTCTGTAATCTGGAAGTGTGAACCATTCTCCCGTTTCAAAGATATTGTCATCTATATTAGCCCAATTTGCTTCTGCAGTAATATGGTGTTTTTTAATTATTTCATAATCAGCTATAAAAGATGCTTTAACAAAACTATTTCCTGTAAGTGACACAAAATCATAACCTAAAAATGGAATAAAATTATTTATTAAATTGTTGCCATAACCCCCCAAAGCGAAATCTAATGCTTGAGTCGATTTATCTCCCAATTTAAACCCGCCGCCTACTTGTAAATTAAAAGCCAGCTTTTTAGAGACACTAAAAGCATATCCTAAGTCTGCTTTTGATATGGAAAAATTATCAAAAGTCTCGTTAAAATGCGATGCAAATAAATACATATGCATATCGCCGTCAAAATAAAAACCTTTTTTCGGGAAATATTTATTATCGTAAGTATCTAACTTAAGCCCTCCAAATACACTAAAATAGTCGGTGTTTTCAAACTGAAATTCATCTCCAACGTTATTACCTAATAATGTTTCAGAATCTATTTTTAAACGCTTATGTTCAGCTCCAATACTAAGTGCAAAATCTCTTAAAAATATAGTTTGTAAATAAAATTGATTGGTTTGGTCTCTGAGTTTTACATCAATTTTATTTAACTCTGATGTTACTATTTGCTCTTCATCCAGCAATAATTGCGCACTAATATTTTTTTCAAATTGATTGTACCTAGATCTTATACCCACACTCCAATAAAAACCTTTATCAATTAAATATTCGAAATTATAACGCACATTATCCCCAAGAATAATATCTAATGAAGCCAAATCATTTTTAAAAAGTAAACGTTTTTTAGTTAGATTTAGAAGAGCCGCACTCTTATATAAATCGTCATAATGAATTCCTAATTTGAAAAAAGTATTGACCTCAGACTCCTTTATGTTTGAAACTAAATCATAGCCTTCTTTATCTTCAGAGTTCTTTAATTGATATTCGAATGAATCAAAATTATTTGTAGCGACTACATTATTAATGCCTTTTCTAAAATCCTCATAACTGATAGTTTCTTCATTTTTAAATTTGAGTTTTCCTAATACATAAGACCTAGTATAATTCTTATTACCTGTTATTGTTATACTATTAATTTTAATACTATCTGTTACAGGTGGTTTTAACTTTAAGTTATCAATCTTTTTTCTTGACGCTAACTCTCTAAAAATGTTTAATTTAGACATGGCGGCATATCTGCCTGCTTCTATAATTTTATCGCCATCATTAAACGACACTACATTAAAATCCTTGATATTAGGTTTAATATACACATCAGTTTTCGGGACCTTGAGCTTCATATCTTTAATCGTCCTAAAATTATTAATTTGAATGAGTACATCCGGAGCCGATGTTAACTCCTTTCGATTAAGCAAGTCGTCTTGTACATCAACTCCAATTATAATATCAACGTCTTTAGCGCGTAACTCATCAATTGGATAATTATTCACGACACCACCATCAATTAGAACGGTATCATCAATTTCTACTGGCTGAAACAATGATGGTAAAGCCCCACTAGCCATAATTGCCTGTGTTAAATTACCCTCATCTAAAATTACCTGTTTACCTGTTTCGGCATTTGTAGCAATACAGAAAAACGGAATTGGGAGTTTACTAAAATCCTTTATCTCATTTACATGCAACGTCAATTTTAATAATAAACTATAAGTATTATAACCTTTGGAAAGCGCCGATGGTAACTTAATTTTAAAATTATCGAAAGGCAACTTTATCGCATACTTTTCATTATTGTCTCTTTCTGAAAATGACTTGGATGCTCTTGGTAAGTCATCGTTAATAATCTCATCAAAATTGATTTCTTGAAACAAAGAATCTAATTGCTTTCCTGAATACCCAGATGCATATAACGCCCCAACAATAGCCCCCATACTTGTTCCTGCTATATAATCGACTTTAACGCCTAAACTATCCATCACTTTTAAGACCCCTATATGTGCCAACCCTTTTGCACCACCGCCACTAAGTACTAGACCAACTTTGGGTGTTTTTTCTTGTGTTTCATTTTGCGCTGGTGCGGAAAACAAAACAAATAAACATAGGGTTAATATGATAATTTTATGATTCAATAAACACTTTTTGTGATTTTAATTTTCATGATAATAATTATAAATCTTTTCAGCTCTTGATAAACCAACAACTGCTTCCAATTCATCCAATTTCGCATTGGCAACTCGTTTTGCCGATTTAAAATGCTTTAGCAGTTCCACTACTGTTCTTTCGCCTACGCCATTTATGGTTTCTAGTTCGGTATTTAACGCACTTTTACTTCGTTTATTCCTATGATGCTCAATACCAAAGCGATGTGCTTCATTACGTAATTGTTGTATTATTTTTAGTGTTTCACTTTTTTTATCTAAATATAACGGAATTGGATCGTTTGGGTAATATAATTCTTCTAAACGTTTTGCAATACCAACAATGGCAATTTTCCCTATTAAATTAAGAGCATCCAAACTTTTTAGTGCAGAAGATAATTGTCCTTTCCCTCCATCTATGACGATTAATTGTGGTAAATGTTGCGCTTCTTCTTGCAATCTTTTATATCTACGATACACCACCTCTTCCATAGAAGCAAAGTCATCTGGTCCTTCAACAGTTTTTATATTAAAATGGCGATAGTCTTTTTTACTAGGCTTACCGTTTTTAAAAACGACACATGCCGCAACTGGATGGGTTCCTTGGATGTTTGAATTATCGAAACATTCTATATGTCGAGGTTCTTTTGAAAGGCGTAAATCAGATTTCATCTGTGCCATAATTCTATTGGCATGTCTATCGGGGTCAACGATTTTCAATTGTTTGAAACGCTCCATTCTATAGTACTTTGCATTTCTAAGCGATAAATCTAAAATATGTTTTTTATCACCCAATTTAGGAATAGTAACTTTAATACCTTCTCCCAAATCAACCTTAAAAGGCACATAAACTTCTTTGGAATTAGAATGGAATCGCTGCCTAATTTCTGTTATTGCTAATTCTAGCAGTTGTTGGTCGGTTTCGTCTAATTTCTTTTTTATCTCTAATGTATGGGAACGAATAATAGAACCATAGGAAAGTTGCAAAAAGTTAATATAGCCATAACTTTCATCACTCATTATAGAAAACACATCTACATTGCTAATTTTAGGATTTACAATGGTCGATTTTGCTTGATAATTTTCAAGAACCTCAACTTTCTCCTTTATTTTTTGAGCCTCCTCAAACTGCATGTTATCGGCGAACTGCTTCATCTGATTTTTAAACTGAGAAAGCGAATCTTTGAAATTTCCTTTTAAAATTTCCTTTATCGCTTTTACACTTTCGTTATACTCAGTTACAGTTTCTAACCCTTCGCAGGGTCCTTTACAATTTCCTAAATGATATTCTAAACATACTTTATACTTACCAGCTTTTATCTTTTCTTCAGCCAAATCATAATTACACGTTCTCAGGCTGTATAATCCTCTAATCAAATCTAATAAGGTATGAACTGTTCTCCCACTTGTATAAGGCCCAAAATACTCACCACCATTTTTAAATACACGCCTTGTTGAAAATACTCTAGGGAATCGTTCATTTTTTATACAAATCCAAGGATATGATTTGTCATCTTTAAGCAGTACGTTGTAACGTGGTTTATGTTTTTTGATGAGATTGTTCTCTAGTAAAAGAGCATCGGTTTCTGTATCTACTACAATATGCTTAATACTATCAATTTTTTTTACAAGGACTCTTGTTTTTCCGTTTTCATGCGTTTTGGTGAAATACGAACTAACTCGCTTCTTTAAATTTTTAGCTTTTCCAACATATAAAATAGTGCCTTCAGAATCAAAATACTGGTAAACTCCCGGTTGATTTGGCAAGGTTTTTAATTGTATGTCCAAGGTAGGTTTACTCATCTTTCTCAAAGGTATACTAAAAGTAACATAGTTAAAAATTCGATATGCTTTTTTAGTATATTGCAGTTAAATTATAGGTAATTAGTGAACATTGTTATTCTTTCTCGGAACGAAAATTTGTATTCTACAAGAAGACTTATAGAAGAAGGTGAAGGTCGTGGTCACATTATAGAGGTCATAGATCCGCTAAAATGTGATATTATAATCGAAAAAGAAAAACCTACTATATACTACAAAGATCGTTATCTAGATTACGTAGATGCTATTATCCCTAGAATAGGAGCCTCAGTTACTTTTTTTGGTTGTGCTGTAGTCCGACAATTTGAAATGATGAATGTGTTTACATCTGTTACTTCTGATGCCATTATTAGATCTAGAGACAAATTAAGAAGTTTTCAAAGGCTTTCGAAAGCTGGAATTGGGATGCCTAAAACAGTTTTCACTAATTATTCTAGAGATGTGGAAGAAGTGATTTCTCATGTTGGTGGAACGCCAGTAATCATCAAACTTCTTGAAGGTACTCAAGGCTTAGGTGTTGTTTTAGCTGAAACCAAAAATGCTGCGGAGTCTGTACTTGAGGCGTTTAACGGGTTGCAAGCCAGAGCACTTGTACAAGAATATATTGCGGAAGCTAAAGGTGCAGATTTAAGAGCATTGGTTGTTGATGGTCATGTTGTTGGAGCGATGAAACGCCAAGGGCGTGAAGGTGAGTTTCGTTCAAATTTACATCGAGGTGGTTCTGCGGAAATAGTAAAACTTACTGAAGCCGAAATAAAAGTTGCAATGAAAGCCTCTAGAGCTTTAAAACTCCCTGTTTGTGGAGTAGACATGCTAGAGTCTGGAAGAGGCCCACTACTCCTTGAAGTGAATTCGACACCTGGGCTAGAAGGAATAGAATCTGCTACTGGAAAAAACATTGCTAAAAGCATTATTACCTACATAGAAAGAAATAGACGTTAGTCTTCTTTAAAAAATGCCATAATACGAATGAGTGCTGAAAAAAATATACTGACGATTCTTAACGAAACTATTGCTCCTGGAGAAAGCAAAGAAGTCAACTTTGATGTTGCTAACTTGCATACCTCAACTCCCGTAAACGTTCCTGTTATTATTGAACGTTCTAAAAAACCTGGGCCAACAGTTTTATTTACTGCTGGTATTCATGGCGATGAGGTCAATGGTGTGGAAATTGTAAGACAAATAATAGCTAAAGGTATTAATAAACCAAAATGTGGAACTATTATCTGCATGCCAGTTATTAATATTTTTGGATTTATAAATTTAAAACGAGAATTTCCAGATGGCCGAGATTTAAATCGCGTATTTCCTGGTAGTTCAAACGGTTCTTTAGCTAGCCGTGTAGCCTATAAATTGATTAAAAAAGTCGTTCCAAACGTCGATTATATTATGGATTTCCATACTGGCGGATCCGGCAGATTTAATGCACCACAAGTAAGAATTATTCAGGGAGAACGAAAACTTAAGCAATTAGCCAAAACGTTTGGAGCGCCCTTCGTTCTATACTCTAAAAACCTAAATAAATCATTTAGAAATACTTGTTTTAAAAAAGGCATTCCTTTATTGCTTTTCGAAGGCGGCAAGTCATTTCATATAGACGATTTGGTAACTAATTCTGGAGTTAATGGCGCAAAGCGTGTTCTAAGTCATTTAGGCATGTTAAGTTCAAAATATAAGGCCTCAGCACCTAAGAAAAATTGCATATTTATTAGCGATAGTAAATGGAAGCGTGCTAAATATTCGGGTATGTTTAAAGCTGCTGCCAAAATTGGTTCTAAAGTAGAAAAAAATGATATTATTGGTAATATAACAGACCCTTATGGCAAGTTTAATTATTTTGTTAGAGCAGATAATTCAGGATATATAATTAATGTAAATGAAGCACCAATTGTATATCAAGGTGATGCTCTATTCCACATAACTACGAAACTTTCACGATAAAATGACTAAAAATGAATTACGTAAAAAATATAAATCATTTCGGAACGAATTATCAATAGACCAGATTGAAGATTTGAGTATCGCTATTGCTAATCAAACATTGAAACTTCCAATTTGGAGACATACATTTTATCATATTTTCCTATCAATAGAAGAACATAAAGAAGTCAACACTGATTACATTTTAAATATTCTATCTGGAAAAGACAAAAATATTCTTATTTCCAAAAGCGATTTTAAAACAGGTGATATGACGCATTTTTTACTAACCGATAATACTGTTATTAAAAATAACAACTACAACATTCCTGAACCTGTTGATGGGATAGAAATTTCTAATGATAAAATTGAAGTGGTTTTTATTCCGCTTTTAACATTTGATTTAGTTGGGAACCGTGTTGGCTATGGCAAAGGATTTTATGATCGGTTTTTAGCTCATTGCAAACCTGAAACTATAAAGATTGGCTTATCATTTTTTGATGCTGAAGATGAAATTAATGATGTTTATGAAAGTGATGTTAGACTGGATTATTGCGTGACACCACTAAGATTTTACAAATTCTAAGCAATACAAATAAACTATAATATATCTTTAGGTATAATCTTTCGTGTCCAAGTTTTTAATCTTTTAAACTTGTTCACTTCTGAATCTGGATTGAAATCTAAAGTGGTTTCCCAAGAATTTTCAGATTTAAATTCTTCTTCCATTCCTTTTAAAACTCCGCTTGCAATTTTTTCCGAATTTACAATAACAATACACTCTGTATTTAAATTGGCACTTCTGGGATCTAAATTAAAAGTACCAATTACAGTAATCTTATTATCTATCACCATAGATTTGGCGTGAAGACCAAATATGGGTTGATGATTCAATTTTTCTTGTAACTCTCCGGTCATTATTTTCTTTCGCTCAGCAGCATCTGGTCTAAATTCAAAAATTCGAACGCCTGTATTTAGCAATTTTTCTCTATCTGATTGATAACCACTAAACGCTTCCATGTTATCTGTAGACGCCAAACTATTTGTAAGTATTCGAACAGACACACCACGTTCTACAGCTTTTTTAAATAAATTTCTACTCAACTCTGTTGTAATTAAATATGGAGTTTGTATTTCAATAGACTTTTCTGCTGCTCTAATTAATTTAATTAAAGCATTTGTAGAAATCCCACCGCCACCTAAGCCTTCATTTCCATCATTTTTACCGGGTGCATCTGAAATAAAAGAAACATCATTTAACCATACCAAATCACCTGAATTTTTAATAGTGCTGAACGTTGCAGGTAAATTCTCTATCCTTTCTCTTACTTGTGGCCAAAAGTTCTCTGGGTTACAAGCATATTCATGCAAATTATTAAATGTGTTTTCAGGGTATTTTTTACTAGTGTCTTCCTTAATAATATTGGAAATCTTTGTACTCAAGGTATCATTCCAGAATTCGTTAAAAGACTTTTTCACATTATCTGATTCTTTTCCTAACAACAAAATATCTCTATCTCGAAAGTTATACTCATGATCGTAATCGAAATATTCATTAGCAATATTGCGTCCACCTGTTATAACAACTTTGCCGTCAACAATAAATGTTTTATTATGCATACGCTGGTTTGCATCTCTAAAATCTGTAGCAAATTTTTGAATTTTGCTGAAAATATTCTTACCTAAATTAACACCTGGATTATAAATTTTTACAGTTATATTTTCATGTGAATTAAAAGTTAGCAAATCTTCTATATCTGCATCAACCATAATATCGTCTACCAGGATTCTTACTTTAACACCACGGTCTGCAGCTCGAACTAAATAATCGCAGGCTATTAGTCCAACATTATCCGTTGAAAAAATGAAATACTGGATATCTATTGTTTTTTCTGCGTATTCACTTAACCATGCTCGAGCTACCATTGAACCACTCCCATCTTCCAGAACATAAACACCCGTTTTAGTTCGCATTAATTCAGACACATCTTCTAATTCTTTAGACAAAGAAACCTTATCATTTCTATGAATCTGTGAACAAAAATCGGTAATAACCTGTTGATTTTTAGATTCGTTACACGATACGAATAATACTAAAAGTATAATCCAAATATTATTAATTTCTAAGCTTGAATTCATTTTTTGAATAATAATTGACAATGCACTAATTATAACTGTTAAAAACACCCCAAGATAGTGAAATGAAAATACTTGTTAATCCCTACTTTATTTTAGAGACTAGTGGTTTATACAAACTGAAGTTAATCTATTGAAGTTTTTTTGGAAATGCTTTCTTATTAAAAACAATAAGCATTATAAAACCAGTGCTTATGGCCATATCTGCAATATTAAAAACAGGTTCAAAAAATGTAAAGAATTCTCCTCCATAAAAAGGCAACCAATCTGGCAAATACCCTTTATACAATGGAAAATATAGCATATCAACTACTTTACCGTGCAAAAAGGTATCATACCCTCCTGTTTCTGGTAAAAAGGATGCTATCTGTCCTTCGCTGCCACTAAACCAAACACCATAAAAAACAGAATCGATTATATTACCTAGAGCGCCTGCAAAAATTAATGTAATTGCTAATATCAATACTTTTGGGCTTAAGTTTTTGGTTGCTGTATAGAGCCAATAACCTATTCCAAAAATAGCGATTACTCTAAATAGAGTTAGAAATATTTTTGCAGAACGATCTGAGATAAAAGATACAAAATCACTAATTTTTGTACCCCAAGCCATACCATCATTTTCTATAAAATATATTTTAAACCAAGTAAATACTTCAACACTATCATGAAGCATGAAATGCGTTTTAATGTATATTTTACTAATCTGGTCGATAAGTAAAATTATTATAATTAGTATTATAGATTTTTTGAGTGACATCTTTTTAATTTAAGACCTTTCGACTTTAGTCTATGCTGAGCGCAGACGAAGTACTCAAGGTGAAAAAGTATTTAAACAAAAAACGCCTCAAAAACAAATGAGACGTTTCAAATATATAATTTAAATAGGATTATTGCATGTTTTTAGCTTCAATGCTTAATGTTGCATGAGGCACTAACTTTAAACGTTCCTTATTAATTAGTTTTTTTGTAACACGACAAATACCATAGGTTTTGTTTTCAATTCGAATCAATGCGTTTTTTAAATCGCGAATAAACTTTTCTTGTCTTATAGCTAATTGTGAATTAGATTCTTTACTCATTACCGCGCTCCCTTCATCAAAAGCTTTAAAGGTTGGAGAAGTATCTTCTGTACCATTATTGTGGTCATTCATGTACGCACTTTTAATAAGCTCTAAATCGTGTTGTGCTTTTTCTATTTTTTCTTGAATTAGCGTTTTGAATTCAGCTAAATCTGCATCGGAATATTTTACATTTTCTCCCATAATTTAATGTTTTTGAATAAAGAGTTTGGTATTTACATCATCAAAAGCAACATCTATACCTTCGTTTATTTGATCCTTAATTTCTAATTCTTCGGTTAACGTCTCCGTTTTAATATACTCAATATTGGTGTGAACGGCACTAATTATTTGTTCATCCTTTTGAAGTATGACATCAATTCTGTCCGTTACTTCGAAACCAGAATCTTTACGTAAATTTTGAATACGGTTTACTAATTCTCTAGCAATCCCCTCTTCACGTAATTCTTCTGTTATTGTAACATCTAAAGCCACAGTTAAGGCGCCTTCATTTGCAACCAACCACCCTTCAATATCTTGTGATGTTATTTCTACATCTTCAAGCCCTAAAGTAATATTTTTTCCATTAATTACAACGTCTAAAACACCCTTTTGCTCTATTTTTTTTATATCTGTAGAGGTTAGTTCTTTTATGGCATTGGCAATCAGTTTCATATCCCTACCAAATCGTGGTCCTAATGTTTTGAAATTAGGTTTAATCTGTTTTACCAAAATATCTGAAGCATCTTCCAAAAGTTCTATTTCTTTTATATTTACTTCATGTTTTATTAATGCTGAAACTGCTAAAATTTCTTCCTTCTGTTGTCTACTATCAATCGGAATCATTATTTTTTGAAGCGGTTGACGTACTTTAATCTTTTCCTTAGCCCTTAACGATAATACTAGAGAAGATATTGTTTGTGCGCTTTCCATCTTCCTTTCTAAACTCTTATCAACAAAAAGTTCATCATAAACTGGAAAATTTGCTAAATGTACACTCTCAAATGCTTCTCTTTTGGTAACTGAATTCAAATCTAAATACAGTTTATCCATAAAGAAAGGCGCTATTGGTGCTCCTAATTTAGCAATAGTAGACATACAATTATATAGCGTTTGATATGCCGAAATTTTATCAGCTTGATAATCCCCTTTCCAGAAACGTCTTCTACTCAGTCTTACATACCAATTACTTAGGTAATCTTGGGTGAAATCTGAAATAGCTCGCGCTGCTCTTGTAGGCTCATAGTCTGCATAAAATGCATCTACCTTCTTTATTAAGGTATGTAATTCTGATAATATCCATCGATCGATTTCTGGTCGATCTTCCAATGAAATTTCCTTTTCAGAATAAGTGAATTTATCAAGGTTTGTATATAACTGAAAGAATGAATAGGTGTTATAAAGTGTTCCGAAGAACTTACGTTTTACCTCTTCTATTCCCTCTAAATCGAACTTTAAATTATCCCATGGATTCGCATTACTAATCATATACCACCGTGTGGCATCCGCTCCATAAGTTCCTAATGTTTCAAAAGGATCTGCTGCATTACCCAAACGCTTGGACATTTTCTGTCCATTCTTATCCAAAACCAACCCGTTAGACACAACATTTTTATATGCTATAGAATCAAAAACCATAGTTCCTATAGCATGAAGCGTGTAAAACCATCCACGTGTTTGATCAACTCCCTCAGCAATAAAGTTTGCTGGGAAAGTGGTGCCTTTATCAATTAAATCATTATTCTCAAAGGGATAATGCCATTGCGCATAAGGCATCGAGCCAGAGTCAAACCACACATCTATTAAATCACTTTCACGGAACATTTTCTGTCCAGAAAGTGACACTAAAACAATATCGTCTACAATGTTTTTATGCAAGTCGATTTTTGCATAGTTTTCTTCGGAATTATTTCCAACTTCAAAGTCTTCGAATATATCTTTTGCCAGCACTCCTGCTGAAACAGCTTTAACCATTTCTGTTTTTAGTTCTTCAACAGAACCAATGCAGATTTCTTCTTTACCATCTTCTGTTCTCCAAATTGGTAGCGGAATTCCCCAATAGCGTGAACGCGATAAATTCCAATCGTTTGCATTTGCCAACCAGTTTCCGAAACGTCCCGTTCCAGTAGCTTTTGGCTTCCAATTAATCGTTTCGTTCAGTTCAAACATACGATCCTTAACATCGGTCACTTTAATGAACCAAGAATCTAAAGGATAATATAGAATTGGTTTATCGGTTCTCCAACAATTTGGATAACTATGCTTATATTTTTCAACCTTAAAGGCTTTGTTTTCTTCTTTTAATTTTATCGCTAACTCAACATCTATTGATCGTTCTGGTGCTTCACCAGTATTATAATATTCATTCTTTACATACTTGCCAGCAAACTCTTTCATTTCTGGTCTGAATCTACCTTGTAAATCAACGAGTGGGACCAAATTACCATTATCATCTTTTACCAACATTGGTGGCACTTCTGGTTTTGCCAGTTTTGCAACCAAAGCATCATCTGCTCCAAATGTAGGTGCGGTATGTACTATTCCCGTGCCATCTTCAGTTGTAACAAAACCTCCAGAAATTACTCTAAACGCATCTTGAGGGTTGTCATTTGGTAAAGCGTACTTTAATAATTGCTCGTATTTAATTCCAATTAAATCAGCGCCTTTACATTCTGCAGCTATTAAAAATGGAATCTTTTTATTTTCTTTTGAATACTCTGAAAATTCAGAAACATCTTCAGTCTGATAATATTTACTATCGAATTGTTTACCAACTAAATTTTTGGCAAGAATGACATGAGTAGGTTCGAAAGTATATTGGTTGTATGTCGCAACTACAACATAATCAATCTTTAATCCGACCGTTAAAGCAGTATTACTTGGTAAAGTCCAAGGCGTAGTTGTCCAAGCAAGAAAATGTAAATGATCAAATCTTTTTAAAAATTCTGGTAATGTGCTTTCTATTGCTTTAAACTGAGCAACAACAGTAGTATCAGTTACATCTTGATATGTTCCTGGCTGATTTAGTTCATGTGAACTTAACCCTGTACCCGCTTTTGGTGAATATGGCTGAATAGTATAGCCTTTATAAAGCAAACTTTTGTTGTAAATCTGCTTTAATAACCACCAAACCGATTCCATATATTTAGGCTCGTAGGTAATATATGGATCTTCCATATCTACCCAATAGCCCATTTTTTCGGTAAGATCGTTCCAAACATCTGTATAGCGCATTACCGCTTTACGACAGGCTGCATTATAATCTTCTACAGAAATGGTTTTTCCTATATCTTCTTTTGTAATTCCAAGTTCTTTTTCAACGCCTAATTCAATAGGTAGTCCATGTGTATCCCAACCAGCTTTACGTTTTACTTGGTACCCTTTCATGGTTTTGTAACGTGGAAATATGTCTTTTATAGCACGAGCTAGAACATGATGCACTCCAGGAAGTCCATTTGCCGATGGCGGACCTTCATAAAACACAAATGGTTCGTTACCTTCTCTTGTAGAAACACTTTTTTCAAAAATGTTATTTTCTTGCCAATACTGTAGTATATCATTTGCTACTTTTGGTAAGTCAAGTCCTTTATATTCAGGAAATTTAGCGCTCATTTACTATTAAAACTTATAAGTTCGCGAATTTAAGGAATTTTGATAAAAAAGAAGTGAAAAACACGAATGAAGTATATATCTTTATAATATTAAATAAATATGCAAATTGAAACTATACAATTAATTCTACCAAATCCTCAATCTTAGAAATCAATTGAATTTTAATAACGTTGTTTTTAAGTGAAATTTTATTGTATTTAGACACAAAAATGGTTGCGAACCCCAACTTTTCAGCTTCCAAAATACGCTGTTCAACTCGCTGCACTGGCCGAATTTCTCCTGACAGTCCAACCTCTGCTGCAAAACAAAAATCTTTTTGTATTGAAACATCTTCATTAGAAGATAAAATGGCGGCGACAACAGCCAAATCGATGGCAGGATCATCAACCGTGATACCTCCCGTAATATTTAAAAAGACATCTTTTGCTCCTAGCCTAAAACCAGCTCGTTTTTCTAATACTGCTAAAAGCATATTTAAACGTTTTGCATTAAACCCCGTAGCACTGCGCTGTGGCGTACCGTAAACCGCAGTACTCACCAAAGCCTGTACTTCAATCATCAAAGGCCGCATGCCTTCAAGAGTAGCAGCAATTGCATTACCACTTAATTCTTCATCTTTTTTTGAAATTAATATTTCTGAAGGATTAGAAACTTCTCTAAGTCCTGACCCTTGCATTTCGTAAATCCCTAATTCGTTAGTAGAGCCAAAACGATTTTTATGTGCTCTTAGAATTCTGAATACATGATTTCGGTCGCCTTCAAACTGTAAAACCGTATCAACCATATGTTCTAAAATTTTAGGCCCTGCTATGTTACCATCTTTTGTAATATGTCCAATCAATAAAACTGGAGTTGCTGTTTCCTTGGCAAATTTTATAAGCTCTGTAGTACACTCTTTTATTTGTGAAATACTTCCTGAAGAAGATTCAATATAATCGCTATGCAACGTCTGTATAGAGTCAATAATTACTACGTCAGGCTGGAGCGAAGCGATTTGTTTGAAGATGTTTTGAGTTTTTGTTTCAGTTAAAATATAGCAATTATTATTATCTGGATTAATGCGTTCAGCTCTCATTTTAATTTGTTTCTGACTTTCTTCACCCGAAACATACAAAGTTTTATACGGTAATTTTAATGAAATTTGAAGCAACAATGTACTCTTCCCAATTCCTGGTTCTCCTCCTAGGAGTGTTAATGATCCAGGTACAATTCCACCACCTAAAACACGATTGAATTCGGAATCAAAAGTATTTAGCCTAGGTTCTTTAGAAGTATCTATGTCATTAATTCTTAAAGGAACAGAAGCTCGTTTTGCATTTGAAGTTGGCGTTTTCCAATCACTCTTTTCAGGTTTTTTAATAACTTCTTCTACAATAGTATTCCACTCTTTACAAGCTGTACATTGTCCTTGCCATTTTGCATATTGGTTGCCACAACTCTGACAAAAAAAAGAAGTTTTTACTTTAGCCATTAATACCCAAAATCTTCCTTAATTAAATCGGCTTTTTCCAACATTAAATCTTTTGTCAAACCTGCAATTTCATCAAGGATATAAGCCGACTGATATGTTCTCATAGCCTTTTTAGGCTCACCGGTTTCTTCGTAAAAGCGTGCTAAATAATAGTTTCCTAACAAGGTTTTTGGGTATTGCTTCCTAGCTATTTTACCGAGCTCTTCATAATACTGAAAGTTCTCGTTTTTTTCGATAGACGCTGCTATTGCTTTAAAATCATTAATTAATATTTGCTTATCTATAGCAAACAAATCGTAAATAGTTTGATATTTTTCTTGTAAATAAGTGACCGGAGAATCTTCTAATTTTAGGATTGATTCTTTATACTCTTTTTTTGATATTGGTTGAAATACAAAAAATATGCTTTCTATAGCCTTTGGAATCGCATGCGCTGGGACTGAATAATGTGAAGCTCCTTCGAAAATATCATAATTGTATAAAACATTTTTATTGTCTACAGATGCTATGCTTGTATTTAGAGCTTCTGTCATTTGCCTTATAGACTTAGAATCATTACTCGTTCCAGCCAAATAATAAAAAACCTTTGATTGTAATTTGCCAAGTCTTTCGGGAATATAATCCAACATATTTGGTGCTAACTCTGGACTTATAGCTATATAGGCTTGAAATAACGGATCGGATTTCAACAAATAATAATTGATAAAATTAGCTGTTTCCCCATGCCCTACTGCAACTCTAAAGTCAACTGTTCTATAGGTGCTTTCTATATATGGAATAAGTTCCATACCTAAAAACTCGAAAAACGACGCGCCTGTTTCAATTGGCAACGAGTTTTGCTCAGAATACAAACAGTCGTCATAGCGTTTATCTAATTGATTTACCCCAACCACTATGGCTTCTGGCATATCTTCCCAATAGGAATAATAATCTACGTTTCCAGCTACAGCCTCAAAAATATAATCACCATCTAAAGCAAGAATTATAGGATAGCTTTTATCTTCATTACTATTATAGCCGCGAGGCACTTGTATTTTAATTTCTCGTGTTTCTCCTAGTTTTGAAGATTCTATAGTTTCGTATTTAACCTGAGCGGAGGCAATATTCAACATACAAAACAATACTAAAAAAAAGGGGATTGATTTTTTCATTTTATGACGATTTGAGATTTAATAATGGCAAGGTATGAAATTAAGTGAAAGATTAAAAAGCTGTTTTCATTACTTTTCTTTCTTGAAAATTAAAATTTTCTGGATAATTTTAATGCTTTTTTCTTTTCTGTCTATTATAAATGGGAAGGTAAATCAAAGATAATCCACCAAAAATAATAACCAACAATGTTTGCGAACTCCACATAATCCAGCCGAAAGCACGACTAGGATCTTCTGGAATATTAAACAATAGAAATGCTAATACGATAGCCTCTGGATAAGAACCTATACCTCCATTTGTTGCTGCAATACTAAAACTTGCTGCGATAAAACCAATTAATATAGCTGCAAACGGGATGTTTTGTGTTTGTTCTAACGAAAATGATGTCACATAAAACATGAGTACATACATACCCCAGATGAATAGCGTATGAAAAATAAATGCCCATTTCTTTTTCATTTTGAAAATACTTAGCGCGCCTTCAATTAACCCATTCACAAAATTTCTAATTTTTAAGGCAACTTTAGACTTGCTCTTTTTTATAAATCTTGTAAATAAGAAGAGTAAAACCAGTAATCCTCCTGAAGTCATTGCTATTTTGGTTGGATTAAATTTTTCTACTAAAAACTCATAAATAAAATCGAATTGAAGAAAAAGTGTTACCGCTATAATCCCTAACATAACTAGCATATCTGCAATTCTTTCGGCTACTATAGTTCCGAATCCTTTTTCAAAAGGAACACCTTCATAATTAGTAAGTATAGACGCTCTAGCTACTTCCCCTGCCCTGGGGATAGTATAATTTATTAAATAGGTAACGAAAACAGCCATAATACTATTTCCTAATTTAATATTATAACCCATTGGCTCTAATTGAAATTGCCATCTATATGCTCTAGATAGATGACTTAAAAGTCCTAGAAACATACCAAGTAAAATATAGGTGTAATCCGCTTTTTTAACGTATTCTAATAATTCATCAATAGAGATTTGAGATAAAGAATACCAGACCAAAAAAACTCCCAATAATAATGGGAGTGTAATTTTTAGTATTCTTTTAATATTAAATTTCAAAAACTTATTTTAATAAATTAGTAGCTTCTTCTGGAAATACTAACGAGGGTTTAAAAACTTTAGCTTTTTCAATATCCATAAAAGCATAAGTAATTAAAATAAGGGTGTCTCCAACAGATACTTTACGAGCAGCCGCTCCATTAAGCGTGATTTCCCCACTGGTTCTTGGTCCAGGAATACAATATGTTTCAAGGCGTTCACCATTGTCATTATTTACAATTTGGACTTTTTCTCCTTGTATTATATTAGCGGCATCCATTAAATCTTCGTCTATAGTTATACTACCTATATAATTGAGTTCTGCACCTGTGCATTTAACTCTATGAATTTTAGATTTTACTACTTGAATTTGCATGTGGCAAAGATAATTAATTTAGTGCGATATTATCAATCAGTCTAATATCATCTGCATATACGGCAATATAGGCTCTATATGCTTTTTTCTTTGATTTTCTTTTGATTGGCTTTAAGGTTTTAGCATCTGCTATTATAAAATATTCCAATTCTAATAAATCATGATTAGCAAATTGTTTATCAACCCATTCCGTGATTTTATTAGCACTTTTTGTGCCAAATTTTTCTTTGGCAGATTTTAAAGTTTTATAAATGAAAGGTGCTGCTTTAGCATACTCTAGTTTTAACCTTGTATTCCGAGAACTCATAGCCAATCCATTAGTTTCACGATGTATTTTACATCCTACTACATTAACTGGAATGTTGTATTTTTCAACCAACTTCTTAATGATTTGTAACTGCTGAAAATCCTTTTCTCCAAAATACGCACTGTGTGGTTTTACAATTTCAAATAAACGCTTCACTATAGTACCAACACCATTAAAATGACCATTCCGAAATTTACCTTCCATTTCAAACTCCAAACCATCGAATTCAAAATTATTAGAAACCGTATTACCTTCATATATATCTTCCACTGTCGGCGCATAAACATATATTTTGTCTTTACTAACAGTTTTCAATAATTGGACATCGCTCTCCAAAGTCCTAGGATATTTTTCTAAATCTTCTTTATTATCAAATTGTGTTGGATTTACAAAAATACTAACAACCACCTTGTCATTATCCTCAAAAGCTTTTTTTACTAGAGCCAGATGCCCCTGATGCAATGCCCCCATTGTTGGAACTAATCCAATATTAAATCCGTCGGCTTTTAAAGATTCTAATAATATCCCTAATTGATTTTTTTCTGAGTAAACTTCCACTTTTTAATAAAAAATTAACGCTTGCAAACTTAAGATTTTACAACCAATCTGCATAAATTTTTGTACTTTTGCGTGTTTTTTATTTTGAATCTTCAAAAGCAACCCATTTATGAAAGATAAGAGGATATTATATGTATCATCTGAAGTAGTACCTTATTTACCTGAAACTGAAATTTCTTCAATGTCGTTTGAAGCACCAAGATTGGTGAATCAACAGGGTGGTCAGATAAGAATATTTATGCCAAGATACGGGAATATTAATGAGAGAAGACATCAATTACATGAAGTAATTAGACTTTCTGGTATAAACTTGGTAATAAATGATTTAGACATGCCTCTTATTATAAAGGTGGCTTCAATTCCGAAGGAACGTATTCAGGTTTATTTTATTGATAATGATGAATATTTCAAACGTAAAGCTACATTAACCGATGAAAACGGCGAGTTGTTCTCTGATAATGATGAACGAGCTATTTTCTTTGCTAAAGGTGTTATTGAAACCGTAAAAAAACTCAATTGGTCACCAGATATAATTCATGTTCATGGTTGGCTTGCTTCTTTACTGCCTTTATATTTAAAAGAATATTATAAAGACGAACCGTTATTTAACGAAAGTAAAATTGTTACTTCAATATACAATCAAAGTTTCAACGATACGTTAAATAAAGATATGTTTAATAAGATTAAATTTGACAATATAGATGAAGAAGCTTTTAAGTCGCTTGAAGAACCTACATTTAATAATTTAATGAAAATTGCAATTGATTATTCTGATGCTTTAATAATTGGTTCTGAAGAACTTCCAGAAGCTTTAGATAATTATTTAAAAGACTCAGAAAAACCTATTTTAGAATACAAAAGTAAGGATGAATTTGGTCCAGCTTACACAGAATTTTTTAATTCAGAAGTTTTAAGCTAAACTATTCATTAATTAAGATATATGAAGAAGATATTCAAAGCCCTTAAATTTACTGGAGCCGTTGCATTTTTAATTTTAACATTTATAGCTTGCGATAAAGAGTTTAATTCCATTGATAGCGATGTTCTAGGAAAAGAAAACTCGAATTTTAGCACAAATAAATTTGAGATTACACCTATAGCTTACAATAAAAAGCTAGAAGCAGTTCAGGTTAATGGACTAAATTCGAGTCTTTTAGGTTATTATGATGACCCTTTATATGGTTCAACAACAGCAAGTATAGTTACTCAGTTAGAGCCTACAACTATTGATCCAGATTTTGGCGAGAATGTAAAAATTGACTCGGTTATAATGAATATCCCATATTTTAGTAGACCTAACGGGACTGATGAAGATGGGAATATTCAATACATTATAAATGAGCGTGATTCACTATATGGTGATAATGACATTAAATTATCTGTATACAGGAATAATTACTTTTTAAGAGATTTTAATCCAACTTCACAATCGCAAGAACCTCAAAACTATTACTCAAAAGCTGAAAACACGGCTAGTAATGTTCAAAACTTTATAGTTACTGAAAATACAGCAGTTAATTTTGATACTCAAAAGGCTGAATTAATTTATGAAGATTTAACATTTTTTCCAAGCAACGAAGCAATTAAAACAAAAACTGGAGAGGGAGAAAACACAATTACAACAAGTTCTATTCCTGCATTAAGAGTAAAACTAGACACCCTTTATTGGAGAACAACGATACTAGATAAGGGCGGGGAAAGTATATTAAGTAATGCCAATAATTTTAAAGATTATTTTAGAGGGCTTTATATTAAAGCTGAAAACATAAATAACAATGGACATATGTTGTTATTAAATCTTGCATCAACTGATGCAGGGATAACTATATATTATACTAGAGATTCTAGCACAGATAATTCGGTTAGAACAGAAGGTAATTATTCAATGCGCTTTTCTGGCATTACATTAAATACATTTATTAATGATTACAGTTTCAATGCATTGCCCCTCGCAGATGGTGATGAAGATTTAGGTGATGAAAAATTATTACTAAAAGGAACAGCTGGTTCTATGTCTATTGTAGATTTATTTGGTAGTGAAGATTTGGATGGCAACATGGTTCCTGATGTATTGGATGATATAAGAAATGAATTCATTGATTCCGAAAACAATCCTACTAAACTTATTAATGAAGTTCGTTTAACAATTTTCGAAGATGAATTAAGTATTTCTCCTTCAGATGAAAATCATAAATATGATAGACTTTATGCTTACGATATTAATAACAACAATATAATTGCAGATTATAGTTTCGACCCTACCGAAAACCCTACTGACCCCTTTAATTCTAGAATTATCAGTTTAGGGCAAAGAGATACCATCAATACAAACGGTGCAGAAAGAATGGGTTATAAAATACGTATCACCGAACATATCAAAAACATTATTTTTAGAGATTCTACGAACACAAAACTAGGTTTAATTATTTCTAATAATGTTAACTATATTACAGGCGCTGAAATCTTAAATAATGATGACCTCGAAAGAATTCCAGCATCTACTATTTTAACTTCAAGAGGCACTGTATTGCATGGCAGTAATGATGGCATTGATGAGGAAAAGCGCATGAAATTAGAAATATTTTATACCGATCCAAATAACTAAAAAAGTATGTGTGGCATTGTTGGTTACATAGGAGCTAGAGAGGCTTATCCTATTATTATTGAAGGTTTAAAACGGTTAGAATATCGAGGCTATGACAGTGCTGGAGTAGCTCTATTTGATGGTACAAAACTTAAGGTAAGTAAAACCAAAGGGAAAGTTGCAGATTTAGAAGACCGTGTTGAAGTTGAAATAGATAAAAACGGCAGCCTTGGTATTGGACATACAAGGTGGGCAACTCATGGTGTTCCTAATGATATAAATTCTCATCCACATTTATCAAACTCTGGTAATTTAGTCATCATTCATAATGGTATTATTGAGAATTATGAATCTTTAAAGCAAGAGTTAATATCAAGAGGTTATTCCTTTAAATCAGATACTGATACAGAGGTTTTAATTAATTTAATTGAAGATGTAAAAAAGCAAGAAAAAGTAAAACTTGGTAAAGCTGTACAAATCGCGTTAAACCAGGTTATAGGTGCCTATGCCATTGCTGTATTTGATAAAACCAAACCAGATGAAATTGTGATTGCCCGTTTAGGGAGTCCTTTAGCAGTTGGTATTGGTAATGATGAGTTCTTTATTGCTAGTGACGCTTCTCCTTTTTTAGAATATACCAAAAACGCTATTTATTTAGAAGATGAAGAAATGGCAATCATTAGATTGGGTAAAGAAATAAAGGTTAGAAAAATAAAAGATGATTCACAAGTAGATCCATATATTCAGAGGCTCCAAATGAATCTGGAAGAAATAGAAAAAGGAGGCTATGATCATTTCATGCTTAAAGAAATTCATGAACAACCTAAAGCAATTACCGACACTTATAGAGGACGCTTAAGAAGAAACGAAGCGATAATAAAAATGGCTGGTGTTGAGGATAACATGAAAAAGTTTCTTAACGCAAATCGAATTATTATTGTAGCATGTGGTACCTCGTGGCACGCTGGCTTGGTAGCTGAATATATTTTTGAAGACTTAGCTAGAATTCCCGTGGAAGTGGAATATGCTTCAGAATTTAGATATAGAAACCCTGTTATTACAGAAAATGATGTCGTTATAGCTATTTCTCAATCTGGAGAAACAGCAGATACTTTAGCTGCAATAAAATTAGCAAAATCTAAAGGAGCTTTTGTTTTTGGTGTATGTAATGTGGTTGGGTCTTCTATTGCTAGAGAATCTGATGCAGGTGCATATACGCACGCTGGTCCAGAAATTGGGGTAGCTTCGACCAAAGCTTTTACTACGCAAATAACCGTATTAACTTTAATGGCGCTTCGATTAGCCAGTGCAAAAGGAACGATAAGTAGAGTAGATTTCCGTCAACATCTTTTAGAATTGGAAATGATTCCAAAAAAAGTTGAAAAAGCATTAGAATCGGATGCACATATAAAAATGATTGCTGATATCTATAAAGATGTTAGTAATTTTCTATACTTAGGAAGAGGTTATAATTTCCCTGTTGCCCTAGAAGGCGCATTAAAATTAAAAGAGATTTCTTATATCCATGCAGAAGGTTACCCAGCTGCTGAAATGAAACATGGACCAATAGCTTTGATAGATGAAAATATGCCTATTGTAGTAATAGCTACCAAAAAAGGGCACTATGAAAAAGTTGTAAGTAACATTCAAGAAATAAAATCTCGCAAAGGAAAAATAATAGGTATTGTTACCGAAGGAGATGTTCAAGTTAAAGAATTAGCAGATCACGTTATTGAAGTTCCTGAAACTCTTGATTCCTTATCACCTTTAGTAACAACTATTCCCCTACAATTGTTATCTTATCATATCGCTGTACTACTAAACAAGAATGTAGATCAACCAAGAAATTTAGCTAAATCTGTGACTGTAGAATAAAATCTGTGTCTCACAAATAATTATGTTTAATTACACATAATATAATTAAATTGATGTTTTTTATTAAAATCTCAGTTTTAGTAGGACTTTTTTGTTAAAAAATACTATGCGCGCATAATTTTATATTGATTTTATTTAATAGTGAAGCATATTATATTTATATTGCTCGAACAAATTAACTTAACTAATTTCTAATGAAGACAATTCTCCCAATTTTAATGTTTTTCTTTTGTGGATTAACATTTGCTCAAACAACTGTAACGGGTTCTGTCGTTGACGACAACGACCAGCCTATCCCGGGTGCTAATATAATTGTAGTAGGTACATCTACAGGGACTGTTACCGATTTCGATGGTAAGTTCTCACTTACTTATAGTCAAAACCCACCGTTTTCTATTCAAGCAAGCAGTGTAGGTTTTGAAACAGTATCTTCAGAAATCACCACCAATCCACAAGCCGTAAGTTTTGTGTTAAAAGAAGGTAATGAACTTGATGAAATAGTAATTTCAGCTTCAAGAACACCTGAAAGTGTTAGAGAATCTCCCGTTACTATTGAAAGATTTGATGCCAAGGATATTCAATTAGCAACCTCTCCTGACTTTTATTCAAGTCTTGAAAACTTAAAAGGTGTAGATGTTAATAAAGGAAGTTTAACTTTTAATGCTGTTAATACTCGTGGTTTTGCAACTTTTGCAAACACACGATTCGTTCAATTAGTTGATGGTATGGATAATTCTTTACCTGGATTAAATTTTGCTTTAGGTAATATATTAGGGTTAAGTGAGCTAGATGTAAATAGTGTTGAAATATTACCAGGGGCATCTTCAGCTCTTTATGGTGCTAATGCCTTTAATGGTATTTTATTTATGACCAGTAAAGATCCATTTATGCATCAAGGAGTAAGTGCTTATGTTAAAACAGGATTGACGGTACAGGATGAGGCTGGTGACAATCAATTTCATGATTTTGGATTTCGTGTAGCTCATGCATTTAGTGATAAGTTTGCTGCAAAAGCTTCGTTTTCCTATTTGAGAGGTACAGATTGGTTTGCATCAGACGATAACCAATACACACTTGGAGCAGTTGGTACAGAAGATGCTATATCAGCTTTTAGATCAGATCCTGCACATGATGGATTAAATATTTATGGCGATGAGGTGAAAACTTTATTAGACTGGGATGCGATTGCGGGAACACCAGCAGGAACCTTAGGCAAAAGCGAAGTCGCCAGAACAGGCTACAAAGAATCTGATTTAACAGATTATAAAGCTGAAAGTCTGAAAGCGTATTTCACTTTAAACTACAGGCCTTTTGGAAATAATACTGAAGTTATTTGGAGCTCTAAAATTGGTTCAGGGTCTTCTATCTATCAAGGTTCCAATAGATATGCGATAAAAGATTTTGCATTGCAACAACATAAATTAGAATTTAGAGGTGACAATTTTTTCCTTAGAGGGTATACAACTATAGAAAACGCTGGTAACTCTTATGATATGCGTTTTACAGGAATTAACATGAATAAAGTAGGTGCTACACAGTGGTTTGGGATTTATGCTCAAAATTATTTAGGAGGCGTATTAGGTGGTTTAAGCCCAGAGCAAGCTCATAACGGAGCTAGAGTAGCGGCCGATGTTATTACTCCTCAACCAGGTACTCCAGAATTTACAGCTCTTTTTAATAAAGTCACAAATGACCCAGATGTGGCTACTGGTTCTAAACTAGTGGACGAATCTAAAATGAACGTTGCTGAAGGTAATTACAATTTTAAAGATTTATTAAATAATGCTTTAGATTTACAACTGGGTGGTCAGTACAGACAATATTCATTAAATTCAGGTGGTAGTATATTTACAGATTACGATGGATCCATAGATTATAACGAATATGGTGCTTATCTGCAAGGTATCAAAAAACTAATGGATGACCGATTAAAAGTAACGGCTTCAGTGCGTTATGATAAAAATGAGTTTTTTGATCCTAGCTATTCACCAAGGCTTTCTTTTGTTTACGCTGCCGGAGAAAATAAAGAACATAACTTCAGGGCATCTTTTCAAACAGGATTTAGAAACCCAGACACTCAAGCACTATTTATTGGATTTAATGTAGGTAGAGCTATTTTAGTCGGTTCTGCTCCAGATAATTTAGATAGAAGATTACCTGGCACAGATTTAACTGGTAGAGATGCTTACTTTAATTCTTATACAAGAACATCTGCAGAAGCATTTGGGGCAGCAGTAGGTGCTGCAATCGCTGGAGGGACTAATCCAAATGTAGCTGTACAAGAAAACGCAGGATTATTAATGCCTGTTCAAGGTACTGGCGCAACACCTCTTGCTGAACAAGAGAAAGTAACAGCCTTTGATGTAGGGTATCGTGGCAAAGTAGGCTTTGTAACTGTTGATTTAAATGCTTATTACAATACTTATGATGGTTTTAGTGCTCAAAAACTTGTAGTGACTCCTAAATCGGGGTCGGTGACTGATTTATCGGGTGTAATTGATGTTGCAGGTGGTAACACCCAAGTTTTTAATGTATACACAAATTCAATCGGAGATGTTAGCTCCTATGGAGGGGTTATTGGTTTATCTACAAAAATTGCTAAAGACTTTAATTTAGGGTTTAACTACACCTATTCAAAACTAGATTTTGACCAAGCAACAGATCCAGATTTTAGTGCAGGATTTAATACACCAGAGCATAAGGTAAAAGTATCACTTGGTAATCCTAACTTATTTAAAGATTTTGGATTTAATATCAATGCGCGTTGGAGTGATGAATATTTCTGGCAAGCAACTATAGCCAATGTTATGATACCTGCAAGAACAGTTGTTGATGCTCAAATAAATTATTCTGTACCATCTATAAAATCTATATTCAAAATTGGTGGCACTAATTTAGGTGGCAAAGAATATCAAAGTGCAGTAGGGTCTCCTTTTATTGGTTCGCAATATTTTGTTTCATGGACAATAAACAATTAGTAGACTCTAAAAAGAATTTATTACTAATTATAATTTCTAAACACCTTCAAATTGAAGGTGTTTTTTATTCCAAAAAAGCTTTAAAAACAACTTTTATTTTAAATTAAAAAATATATCTTTGCAGCGCGAAAACAGAACGTGTTTTCACTCAATTAATTAGCATAACAAAAAGATATAAGTAATGGCTAAAGTTACAG
Source organism: Algibacter sp. YIN40 (assembly GCF_057219435.1). Taxonomy (NCBI): domain Bacteria; kingdom Pseudomonadati; phylum Bacteroidota; class Flavobacteriia; order Flavobacteriales; family Flavobacteriaceae; genus Algibacter; species Algibacter sp. YIN40. The sequence continues at coordinate 606,639 of NZ_JBXVVC010000001.1, forward strand.
GTAAAGTTGCACAGATTGTAGGTCCGGTTATCGATGTTGAATTCGCTGCTGGTTCAGAGCTTCCAAAAATTTACGATTCGTTAGAAATTAAAAGACCTGACGGTTCCTTATTAGTACTAGAAGTACAATCTCACATTGGTGAAGATACGGTTCGTACTATCGCTATGGATTCTTCAGATGGTTTAAGTAGAGGAACTGAAGTTACTGCAACTGGAGCGCCTATACAAATGCCGATTGGTGATGATGTTTACGGACGTTTGTTTAATGTAATTGGAGATGCTATTGATGGCCTTGGAGATTTACCTAAAGCTGGTAAAGCTGGGTTACCAATCCACAGACAAGCACCTAAATTTGAAGACTTATCAACGTCTACTGAAGTATTATTTACTGGTATTAAAGTAATCGATTTAATTGAGCCTTATGCAAAGGGTGGTAAAATTGGTTTATTTGGTGGTGCTGGTGTAGGTAAGACAGTATTAATTCAAGAATTGATTAATAATATAGCAAAAGGTCACGGTGGTTTATCAGTATTTGCTGGTGTAGGAGAAAGAACTCGTGAAGGAAATGACCTTTTAAGGGAGATGTTAGAATCTGGGATTATTCGTTACGGTGATGATTTTATGCATTCTATGGAAGATGGTGGATGGGATTTATCTAAAGTTGATAAATCTAAAATGAAAGAATCAAAAGCAACGTTTGTATTCGGACAAATGAATGAGCCTCCAGGAGCACGTGCTCGTGTTGCATTATCTGGTTTAACTATTGCGGAATATTTTCGTGATGGTGCTGGTGAAGGACAAGGGAAAGATGTACTTTTCTTCGTAGATAATATTTTCCGTTTTACACAAGCTGGATCTGAGGTATCTGCATTACTTGGTCGTATGCCTTCTGCGGTAGGTTACCAACCAACATTAGCAACCGAGATGGGTGCGATGCAAGAGCGTATTACTTCAACTAAAAGAGGTTCTATAACATCTGTACAAGCGGTTTATGTACCTGCGGATGATTTAACAGATCCTGCACCTGCTACAACCTTTGCTCACTTAGATGCAACAACAGTATTATCTCGTAAAATTGCTGAGTTAGGTATTTATCCTGCGGTAGACCCATTAGATTCTACTTCAAGAATTTTAACTGCTGATATTTTAGGACAAGAGCATTATGACTGCGCACAACGTGTAAAAGAGTTATTACAACGTTATAAAGAATTACAAGATATTATCGCCATCCTAGGTATGGAAGAGCTGTCTGAAGAAGATAAGCTTGCTGTTGGACGTGCTAGACGTGTGCAACGTTTCTTATCTCAACCTTTCCACGTAGCAGAACAGTTTACAGGTATTCCAGGAGTTTTAGTTGATATTAAAGAAACTATCAAAGGTTTTAATATGATTATGGATGGTGAATTAGATCGCTTACCAGAAGCTGCATTCAACCTTAAAGGCTCTATTGAAGAAGCTATTGAAGCTGGAGATAAAATGCTAGCTGAAGCTTAATTCAAATTGACAATTGTCAATTATTAATTATCAATTGGGAAACTATGTATTTAGAAATTGTATCACCAGAAGCAACATTATTTAGTGGCGAAGTAACTTCGGTATCTGTACCAGGTGTCAATGGGGAATTTGAAATGTTAAAAGATCATGCCCCTATTGTTTCATTGCTTAAAGAGGGGTTTGTTAAAATTTCAGGAAATATTGAACTAGATGAAGAAGTTCAGGGTAAATTTACTCAAGGTGATAAAAACACTACCTTATTAAAAATAAATTCTGGAACTTTAGAAATGAAAGACAACAAACTTATTGTTCTTGCAGATTAAAATTGAAACAACAATTAAGTTTTTTTGAACTTCATTTTATAAAAAATCTAAAAGCTTTCTAAAACTAGAAAGCTTTTTTTATTTATATTATTTTAAACTAATATTCGTTATATATAAATATATTTGAAATTGAAAGAGGTATTATGTTTCGAAAACTAATTTTACTTACATTCTTTTTAATCCCGTTATTACAATTTTCACAAGATTTTTCTGAATTATGGGAAGGCCATTTTTCGTATAATAATATCTCCGAAGTGGTTCAAGGAAATAGTAAAATCTATGCTTCTGCTGAAAATGCTATTTTTAGTTATGATACAGTAACAAATGAGTTAGAAAAAATAACAACTATAAATGGTTTGTCTGGTGAAAATATTAGTACTATAACTTATAGTGAAACCTTCGAACTATTAATAGTAGGTTACGAAAACGGATTGATTGAAATAGTATTTGACAATGACGATGATGTGCTATCTGTTGTTGATATTATCGAAAAACCAACCATACTTCCAACAAATAGAGGAATCAATCATTTTAATATTATTGATAATCTGGTATATATTGCCACAGACTATGGGGTTTCTGTATATGATTTAGAACGACTCGAGTTTGGAGACACGTATTTCATAGGAAACTCAGGGGAGCAAATTCAAGTTACCCAAACAACCGTATTAAACAATTTTATTTATGCTTCTTGTTTAGGAAATAATGGGATAAGAAAAGCGCAAGTCTCAAACCCAAACATTATAGATTTCAATAATTGGCAAACTATTTCTACTGGTAATTTTACTGCTATAGAGTCAATATCTAATCAACTTTATACTGTTAGAACAAACAGAATAATATATAGAATAGCAAATGATTCATTCACAGAATTATTTACATATTCAAGTATCCCAGAATCTTTAAAAACCGTAGATCAAAATTTAATTGTTGTTATAAGCGATACGGTTTATATATATGATGAAAATTTTAACACAATTACCCAAGCATCAACTAGTAGTGAATTTAATACCAATTTTACATCGGCTACTGTAGACTTAGAATTTATTTATATTGGCACAACAGATTTTGGTGTATTGAAGACTTCATTGGATAATCCGACTATTTATGAGGAAATTAGGCCAGATGGCCCTTTGCTGAATGTGCCATTTGCTTTAAAAGCAGGTCCAAACAATTTGTGGGTTACATTTGGGGAACACAATTTATTCCTTAACCCATATCCGTTAAACAGTAGAGGCATTAGTCATTTAAAAGAAAGTAACTGGATTAACACTCCATTTGATGATGTATTGGGTTCGCGGTGTCTAAAAACTATTACTCCTAATCCAAATAACACTAATCAAGTGTTTATTAGTTCTTATATAGACGGTTTATTAGAAATTAATGATGAAGCTCCTACTGTTTTATACGATCATACCAATAGTGGATTAGAATCTTGGGATTTTGCTCCAAATCCTAGCCTCATTAATATTAGAGTTGGACCAACAATTTTTGATGATAATGGCCTGCTATGGGTTCTTACAAACATTGTAGAGCGAGCCTTGAAAACATACAATCCTGCCAATAATCAATGGCAGTCCTATGATTTAAACGAAGTAATCGCAGACCCATTTGACAACAATGGTTTTAATGATTTGGTTATTGGAAATGACAATACAAAATGGATTGGAAGTTATTCCAAAGGACTCATTGCATTTAATGAAAATGGCAGTAATAAATTAATAAAAAATCTAACGACTGAAGAAGAAAATATGCCAACGGAACTTATAACAGCCTTGGCATTAGATAAAAGAAACCAACTATGGATCGGAACTTTTAGAGGGCTTAGGGTTTTATACAATACCACAAATTTTTTTAATGATGACGATATAAAAGCCGAGGAAATAATTATTCTTGAAGATGGAATTGCAAAAGAATTATTGTTTCAACAACAAATAACTGATATAAAAGTCGATGGATCAAACAACAAATGGATAGGAACTGGTGATTCTGGAATATTCTATTTTTCGTCTGATGGTCAAGAAACTATATTTCATTTTACAAAAGATAATTCACCCCTACCTTCAAATTTAATAAACGATATATCAATCGATCAAGAAAATGGTATTGTTTACATCGCAACTGGGAAGGGTCTTGTCTCATTTCGTGCTGGAGGATCGAACCCTTTTCAAGATTTAGAAAAAGCTTTTGTTTATCCTAATCCTGTAAGACCTAGATTTAACATAGTAGATAAAAAAGTAAAAATTAAAGATATTTCTGAAAACGTAAATATTAAAATAACCGATATCGAAGGCAATCTTGTTGCCGAAGCACAATCAAGAACCAATCAACGCTATAATGGTTTTAATCTAGAAATTGATGGAGGTACTGCCTATTGGAACGGTAAAAACCTAGCTAATAATATTGTAGCCTCTGGCGTATACCTTATTATGTTATCAGATTTAGATACTTTCGAAACAAAAGTTTTAAAATTAATGGTTGTTCGATAATGCTAGTTAACACAAATGCCATTGTCTTATCTAAAATTAAATACCGAGATAATGACCTGATTGTTAAATGCTATACTGAAAAATATGGGGCAATCAGCTTTTTACTTCGAGGTGTTTTAAAAAATAAAAAAGGGAATACAAAAGCTGCATACTTTCAATTACTATCTCAAATTCAGCTCGAAATTATTTATAAAAATAATAGGTCCTTACAATCTATTAAAGAGGTTAGGATAAATCAATTATATTCTAGCTTACATTCTAATGTGGTAAAAAGTGCTATTGTAATGTTTTTAGCTGAAGTCTTATCGAGTTCCTTAAAGGAAGAAGAAGAGAATGAACTCCTTTTTAGCTATATTGAAACTACCCTACAATGGCTAGATACACATTCTGATTACGCTAATTTTCATTTGCTTTTTTTACTTAACCTTACTAAGTATTTAGGATTCTATCCGGAAACTATTAATTCAGAATTTAATTTTTTTAATTTAGAGCATGGCAAGTTTGAAATAGAAGCTAAAAGTAAGCATAGTATTTCAGGAGAAAATTTAACACTTTTAAAACAGCTATTAGGCATAACATTTGATGCATTAAATACAGTGAAAATTAATACAAAGCTAAGGCAATCATTTTTGAATATGATTTTGCGTTATTTTGAATTACATTTGGGCAGTTTTAAAACACCTAAATCACTACAGATTTTTAATCAAGTTTTCAATTAATGAAATTTATTCAAACGATATTTTTCTTTCTATTCGCTTCAATTTGCTTACAGGCTCAACAAATAAAAGTTCTAAATAAACTAACTGACGAACCTGTTTTTGGAGTTGCAATCTACAACGCAGATAAATCTAAAAGTGTTATCACTAATTTTGAAGGCGAGGCATCTCTAGATAAGTTTACTACATCCGAAATTCTTTATTTTCAGCATTTAACGCATATCACAAAAACCATAGTAAAAAGTAATATAGATAATATTGTCTATCTAAATTCTAACACTCAAGGTCTTGAAGAAATTATAATTTCTGCTTCAAAATTTGAACAAAATAGTAAAGATATTCCTCAAAAAATTATAAGTATTAAAGCTAAAGACATTCAATTTACCAACCCGCAAACGAGTGCAGATATACTGGGAAATACAGGGCAAGTATTTGTGCAAAAAAGTCAATTAGGAGGTGGTAGCCCCATGATAAGAGGTTATTCTACCAATAGATTACTTATAACAGTTGATGGTGTTAGAATGAATAATGCCATTTTTAGAGGAGGTAATTTACAAAATGTTATTGCTATCGATCCTCTCTCTATACAAAACACCGAAGTAATATTAGGATCGGGATCTGTTATATACGGCAGTGATGCCATTGGAGGTGTGATGAGTTTTTATACTCAAAAGCCAAAACTTTCTTATACCGATTCGCTTCTATTTAAATCGAATGTTATGCTACGCTATGCTTCAGCAAGTGATGAAAATACAGGTCATTTAGATTTCAGTTTAGGCTACAAAAAATGGGGTTTTTATACCAATATAAGTTATAACAGTTTTGGGGATTTAAAAATGGGTCAGCATGGTCCTAAGGATTACTTAAGATCAGAATTTGTTAGCAGAATAAATAATGAAGATATTATTATTTCAAACAGCAATCCTTTAGTTCAAAAGCATTCAGGCTACAACCAAATTAACCTCATGCAAAAGGCGCGTTATGAAGCTTCGGAAAATCTAAGTTTCGACTTAGGTTTATACTTTTCTACCACTTCAGACATTCCAAGATATGATCGGTTAATTAGGTATAGAAATGATGCTTTACGCTCATCTGAATGGAATTACGGCCCACAAAAGTGGTTTATGTCAAACTTCCAAGCAACTAAGCTAAGTAGTCGATCTGTTCTTTATGATAAAATTAAAGTCACTATCGCATATCAAAATTTTCAAGAAAGTCGAATTGATCGAGATTTTCAGTCTGATATAAGAAACACAAGAGAAGAAGCAGTTGATGCCTACTCGCTAAATTTAGATTTTGAAAAAAGATTAAATGCAAAAACTGATTTCTTCTATGGTTTAGAATACATATACAATAAGGTTATGTCTGATGGTCTGGAAGAAAATATCAACACAAATATTACTTCTTCAACTGTTTCAAGATACCCCAATGGTGCTAGCTGGAAATCTGCAGCAGTCTACACTAGCGTAAAATATAAACCCAATGTAAAGTTTGTATTTCAATCGGGTTTACGATTTAATCATATTGTTTCTAAAGCTAATTTTAAAGAAAATAATACGTATCTAAATTTACCTTTCGAGTCTTCATTAAATAAATCTGGGGCTTTTACTGGAACAGCAGGAATAAGCTGGTTGCCAAACCCAATTTTAGAGTGGAAACTAAATGCCTCTTCGGCTTTTAGAGCTCCAAACATTGACGATATAGGGAAAGTCTTTGATTCTGAGCCAGGATCCGTTGTTGTGCCCAATCAAAATTTAAAACCAGAATATGCTTATGGTTTAGAACTAGGACTAAAAGTTAAATTGAAAAATGTTATACTTGATATGAGTTCTTATTACACCTATTTAGATAATGCCCTTGTGCGAAGAGATTATAATCTGAATGGCGAAAGTCAAATTCTATATGATGGTGAATTAAGTAATGTTCAAGCCATTCAAAACGCATCAAAAGCTTGGATTTATGGTTTTGAAGTTGGCATAAAAGCAAAGATAACTCAACAATTAAATTTGTTATCCCAGTATAGTATTATTGGTGGCACCGAGGAGAACGATGGTATTGAAGTTCCTGTACGTCACGTTTCACCTAGCTTTGGAAATACACATTTAACATGGAGTAATAAGCACTTAAAAATTGATTTTTTCGCAAATTACAATGGTGAGTTGTCTTTCAATCAATTAGCCCCTTCAGAGATTGAAAAAGACTTTTTGTATGCCTCAGATTCTAACGGCAACCCATACTCACCCTCTTGGTATACTTTAAATTTAAGGACGCAATACCAGATTGGAAAAACTATGTTATCCGCAAGTTTAGAAAATATAACCAATCAAAGGTATAGAACTTACTCATCTGGTCTAACAGCTGCAGGAACAAACTTTATTTTATCTCTAAAATATAGTCTTTAAAATTATTTTTTTATAAACTTTTTTGTTAAAATTTCTCCATTGGAAAGTTCAATTTTAGCAATATAAAGCGACCTATTCAACTTAGATAATTTGAAAGTTTCTGTTGAAGAATTTCCTTTTAATTTATAAATAAGGTTTCCAGAAAAATCAAATATCGAAATTCCATCAAGTACTAAATCGTTTGTTGATGAAAATGTAAGCTTATTGCCATAAAGTTCAACAATGTTTACTGCATTTTTTTCTAAAGAAATTAAACTTTTATTAGACCAAGTCTTTTTGAATACTATTTCAAAACGATCATTAAATTCCCCTACTTCAGAAGTGAATGTGTAATCTGAATCTGATAAGTTATAGGTGGTCTTTAATAAACGATCCTTTAAGTAAACCGTGTTCTGTGTTAAAAATTCACCCTGAAGTTTATCAATGGATAGTTTATATAAAGTAGGAACACTAATGGCAGTACTAAAGCCAAGTTTAACTTTTTCGTTAGGTGTTAAGTCTTGTGTGCTTTTGCCTTGAATCGCGAACTTTTTATCCGACTTCTTTATGATAGAATATAAAATGGCAGAGCTATTAGAAATTGTAATTTTTTGAGCATCATATTTATTGCCATCATCTAGACTAGTTGCGCCATCAACATAGCCAATCAATACTTGATTAAACACACCATTATCTGATGTTAAATTCAACCATAACTTATTATCCTGAGCGCTATTTTTAATCTTAGATTTTGGATTATAACTTTTAAAAAATTGACTATTATTTCCAGTTCCTCTAACTCGTAAACTATTATTAAAAGTCACAGATCCTTCACTAATATCTCCAGATGTTGAAATTGGAGTAGCGGCATCTGAATAAGCAACAAAAAAACCTTGACCAGAAGGAATAAATCGATTTGGTGGTATGCCATCACCTCCTTCTAATACACCCGTACTATTTATCATTGCATAATCTGAATCTGAAAAATTCAACGGTTCATTGCCATTAGCACTGGGGATAGGCTCTGTGTTTTGTGACCACAAATAAATAGCTCCATCCACGTCGCTATTCAATGCAAAAAAGGCGTCTGCACTTATTGCAGAAGGATAAGGGTTTCCAATAAAATTTAAGTTTGTATCATTGGTTTCTGAATCGTTTCTGTATAGAGGAACAGTAATTACTCCATTATTAAAATGGCCTTCAAATGTATAAACGAACTGTTTTGGAAGTCCAGGACTGCTTTCAAAAATAACCCGATTGTGTGTACTTGCATAGCCCAAACCGGGAGTCATTATAGTAGCCCCTGAAACCAATTGCCAATCATTCGCATTATCATCGATACCATCTTGACCAACAATTTGAACGTTATTATTATTCGTTTCCATGGTTGCATCCAAAAAATTTTGTGCATTATACCCAAAAATCCTTCCAGTTTGCGCATCAGATAAACCGTTCGAAATTGTCGTTCCACTAACTGGTGAACTCCAATACGTGTACTCATACCAATTGTTAGCTGGAGCAGTTTCTTTTTCTACTGTAATATTACCCGCACCAATTACTGTTGCTAGATCATTTATTTGAACAAAAGCACCTTGAGGTCTAACTATTATATTTCCATTAGCAATTAACTCATTCTGAACCTCAATATAATCATCATTATCTATAATAAGTGTACCCGAATTAACAGTTAAAGAACATGCGCTGAAACTACCATCGGTAGAGGTGTTGAAATCACCATTTATAATGGCTGCTGTTGAGCTAGTTGGTGGAATAGACCAATTCATCCCATCCCAAGTTGCAGTTAAAGGGCATTGACTAACATTTACAGCTCCATTAAAAACAAAATCATTGATACTAAGAGTTCCATTTGTATTAGTACCACCCCAAGCATAAACTCTAAACGTAATTGAACTAATAATGTTCTGATAATTAACACCAGATAAATCAACTGTTGATTGTGTAACTACCCCTGATCCACCAATAATAGGTGTTCCTATATTAGATGTATATCCATCTAAACTACTTCTAACAGCAATTTGTACTGGACCTGTATTGGAGCGTTCCACATTAAAAACAAAATTTGTAAAATCTATTTCATACCCAACATTAGGTGTAAGGGTAAAATAGAAATAATCGTTAGAATCAAATCCTGTTCTATTCCAATCTCTCGCATTATATCTATTGTTAGCATTATTCGCATTAATTGCAGGTCCCCTTCCAATACCAGAGACTGTTAAATTAGGGTCAACTACTTGACCTATAATGTAAGGGTCGTCGTTACTTGGATTATTTGTAGCTATATCATTAAAGAATATGGTTTGTCCATTTAGAATAATTGGACATACCAATATTATAACAATTGAAAAAAGTTTTTTCATTTAAGTTAAGTTTAATTTTTAGATTTGGTAAAATAAAAATTGAATTTGCTATTAATTAATTCCTATTACCTTAATCATAATGATTAAAAAACAAACATACACATTAGAGGAAGCTAAAAGAAAGCTAGAACACTATTGTGTATATCAAGAACGCTGTCATAAAGAGGTTAGGCAAAAGCTTCAAGACATGCATATGATTCCTGAAGCTATGGACATAATTATTGTCCATTTAATAGAGCACAACTTCTTAAATGAAGAACGTTTTGCCAAAGCATTTGTTAGGGGTAAGTTCAATATTAAAAAATGGGGTAGGCGTCGTTTGACTTTAGAACTAAAGAGAAAGGACGTTGCCAAAGCTAATATAAATGCCGCAATAAATGAAATAAATGAAGAAAATTACTGTAAAACGTTAAATGAGTTAGCTGAAAAGCGATTTTTAGCCCTAAATGAGAAGAACAAGTTCAAAAAAAAGAAGAAATTAATAGATTATCTTTTGTATCGTGGGTGGGAATCGCACTTAGTTTATGAAAAAGCAAATGAACTTATAAAGTAGCGTCTTTTTTATGTGTTCTTATTATTGCTTGTTCGTTCTTCCAATCAATCCATCTCTGACCTTTAATTCTACGCATTAAATTATCATAATTTCTCATAATAAAAACATTATAGACTGCTTTCGTAAAATTGACTGGGTTTCTTGCAATTGCGCGAAGACTCATTGAAAAACCAGGCGTTATGTAACGCATATAATGCCAATAACCTTCTGGCATGTATAAAACCTCACCATGATTAAGCTCAGTTTTATACCCTTTAGCCTTTTTTAGCATTGGCCATTTTTCGAAATCTGGATTATTAAAATCTATGTCTTCTCTTGTAATTAATGAATGTGGGATTTTATATAAAAATTTATTTTGCCTTTGATTAAAAAGAATACATTGTTTTTTGCCTTCAAAATGAAAATGAAAAATATTGGCTAAATCAATATCATAATGCATAAATGTATGCGAATCAACACCTCCAAAAAAAAGCATTGGAATCCCTTTCATTAGGCGTAAACCAAAATCGGGAAACGTAAAATCTTTTTGTAACGCTGGAATCTCCTTTAAAGCATTCCATAAAAAAATTCGATATTTCGTAGGTTCTCGTTTTAATAAATCGACATAATCACGCAGCTTCATTTTAGCATGTGGCTCATTAAACTCATCTTTATAATCTACAGGTCTATCATCGTAAAGCGGTACCGTAATATCTCCACCAACCGCTTTCATATAATCTAAATTCCATTTACTATATGCTGGCCAATCTTCAATAAAATGCTCGATAACTACAGGCTTCTGTGGTTTAAAATAGTGCTTTAAAAAATCCGTTCTAGTAATAGTCTTTACACGCGGAATGTCTTGTAAGTTTAGTGGCAAAGCTTAATTAGTTTGGTCTTCAAAGTTAAGAAAACGATATTAAAACCAAAATAGTATTTTAGTTAGTACGCCGAAGATGCTTCTTAAAACAAGCACCTTAAATTCCCTATATTCTTTCATACATTATCATATTAGTATTTATATAATTTTTAGATTTTCCGTATGTACAAGTTAAATATTAAGTAATTTAGTGAATTCGCTAAACCAATCGAAAAATGATAGTAAACGATACAAGCTTTCTTACTTTTTTTACTCCAAAAAATCCAAATAGTTTAGGAGCCATTTATTTTGACACAGGAATTTCGGCGGGGTTTCCGTTACCAGCAGAAGATTTTAAAGAGCAACGCCTGTCGTTAGACAAAGAGCTTATAAAAAATAAAGAAGCTACATTCTTTGCCCGTGTTAATGGGCAATCAATGATTGGAGCAGGATTAGATGATAATGATTTACTAGTAATAGATAGAAGTCTTGAACCTGTTAACAATAAAATTGCTGTATGTTTTTTAGATGGAGAATTTACGGTTAAACGATTGAAAGTAGACAAAAACGAGGTTTGGCTGCAACCCGAAAACCCTAATTATCCAATCATAAAAATAACGGATGATAATGATTTTATTATATGGGGTATTGTTACCAATGTAATTAAAAAGGTATAACTTATTTTATATGGATAGTATCACTTACAAAAGAGTTACTAATCAAGAAGAGTTATATCAAATCTTAGAACTTCAGCAAGTAAACATTGCAAATTCAATTTCGGAAGAAGAAAAATTAAACGAAGGATTCGTGACTGTAAATCATAGTTTCAAAATTCTAAATACTATGAATAATGCCTGTCCCCATATTATCGCAAAACAAAATAACAATGTTGTGGGTTATGCTTTGTCAATGGTATCCAAATTCAAAGACACTATCGAAGTTTTAGTGCCCATGTTTGAAGAAATAGACAAGAGCATTAATAACGATTATAGTTACATAGTAATGGGGCAAATTTGCATAGACAAATCCTTTAGAAAGCAAGGGCTCTTTAGAGGATTATATAATTATATGAGCCAAGAACTTAATTCAAACTATGATGTTTTGGTAACAAAGGTTGACACAAAAAACACAAGGTCTTTAAATGCTCATAAAGCTGTTGGGTTTCAAGTTTTAAAAAGCTACAAATCAAACAATCACCATTGGGAGCTTCTTATTTGGAATTGGAAATAAATCTATAAAAAAAAGCCATTGAGAGAAAAACTCACAATGACTTTTAATTAATATTAAAACTTCACTAATTAAACAATACCTTGTGCAAGCATTGCATCAGCAACTTTTACAAATCCAGCAATATTAGCCCCTTTTACATAATCAATATATCCATCATCATCCTTTCCATACTCGATGCAAGAATCGTGAATATTAGACATAATCTCGTTTAATTTATTGTCTACCTCTTCTCTTGACCATTTAAATCTTAATGAATTTTGAGTCATTTCTAATCCAGAAGTTGCCACACCGCCAGCATTCGAAGCTTTTCCAGGAGCAAACAATATTTTAGCCTCATGAAAAACAGTTATTGCTTCTTTAGTAGATGGCATATTAGCACCTTCGCTAACGCAAATGCAACCATTATTTACAAGTGTGGTTGCATCTGCTTCATGCAACTCATTTTGGGTAGCGCATGGCAAGGCGATATCACACCTCACTTCCCAAGGTGTTTTTCCTTCTATATAAGTAGCGTTTGGATAAGCTTTTACATATTCACTAATCCTTCCTCGTTTCACATTTTTTAACTCCATTACAAATGCTAACTTTTCAGCATCTATCCCTTCATTATCATAAATATATCCTGAAGAATCTGAAAGTGTCAATACTTTCCCTCCTAACTGATTTACTTTTTCCGCTGCATATTGTGCAACATTACCAGATCCAGAAATCACAACATTCTTTCCGCTAAAACTATCCTTTTTAGTTTTTAACATATTCTGAGCAAAATATACATTTCCATAACCTGTGGCCTCAGGTCGAATTAACGATCCTCCCCAAGTCATTCCTTTTCCAGTTAAAACACCAGTAAATTCATTTCGCAGTTTTTTATACATTCCAAAGAGAAACCCAATCTCTCTAGCACCTACTCCTATATCGCCAGCTGGAACATCTGTATTTGCCCCAATATGCCTAAATAATTCACCCATAAAAGCATGGCAGAATCGCATAATTTCGTTATCGCTTTTTCCTTTTGGATCAAAATCACTTCCTCCTTTTCCTCCACCCATTGGCAATGTTGTAAGACTATTTTTAAACACTTGCTCAAAAGCTAAGAATTTGAGAATACTCATATTAACTGTTGGATGAAAACGAAGACCTCCTTTATAAGGTCCAATAGCAGAATTCATTTGTATTCTATAACCTCGGTTTACCTGTATTTCACCAGAATCATCTACCCAACATACTCTAAAAGAAATAGCCCTTTCAGGCTCAACCATTCTTAATAATACATTTTTGCCATAATAAATATCGTGCTGAACGATATAAGGGATTACAGTTTCTGCAACTTCTTCAACGGCTTGAAGGAATTCAGGTTCACCAGAATTTCGCTGTTTCACCAGTTCTAAAAACTCTTCAATTATTTTTTCCATGCGATGGTTTTGTAATTAATATTTACTGAATTAATAATTTTAGAGCACAAATATACATTATCTGTAAAAAATATATCTTTTTTTTTTGAATTTCGTAACTTATTTTCATCAACCTCTATATGAGGTGACCACAATATTTGATTGTTAATTGAGTTTTTATATATTTGTTCGTATAACGCCCCAAAAAAGTTGCACCTAATTATGCTTAACTTAAAACATTTAGCTTTAATCTCTTGTTTGTTTGCTATATGTCAAACTGCCTATTCTCAATTAGGCTTTTCGCATGAAATAGGTGTTATTGCTGGCCCCGTAGAATTTAGATCTGACTTTGGAAGTCGTTTTGACGAAGCCACTAACTTAGGTAATTCTGGTATTGGTATTGGTATTGTGCACTATATTAACTTTGCTTATCGAGCAGATTGTAACTGTTATTCAACCGATACTTATTTTAATGACCATTTTAAATTAAGAAATGAGATTTCTTGGAATTACACCAATCTTGATCATCATGGAGAATGGGTTAGACCAATTTACACTTCGGCTAATGCTGATAAACTAAGAGCTCATAGTGGCGTGGCTGAAAATTTTGACATTGGGACACAAATAGAATACTTCCCAAGAAGCATCCGTTCTTTTCAGGCATTTAGTTATTTATTAGCTCCTTATGTTAGTCTGGGGATTCATTATACATCGTCTTCTCCCCAAGCAAGCACTAAATATGGTGATGGTAATGTTTTTGACGGAAGAAATATATATTCTTATTGGTACCAAGATCCAACATTTTTACCTCCCGTACCAGCAGGAGAAACGCGTCAATATCCAGTTGACACAAGCCCAAGATCAGATTGGTCTATGGTAACTAGTGTTGGTGTTCGTTATAAAATTGGTGTGCTTTCAGATTTATTATTAGACTTAAGATGGCAGCTTTACTTTAATGACTGGGTAGACGGTTTTAACCATAAATTAAGTTATAACAAATTTAATGATTGGTTAATATGGCTAAATGTAGGTTATATCTATTATTTAGATTAACCTAAAGCCTGTTTTAAATCGGCAATTAAATCGTCAATATCTTCAATTCCTACGCTTAATCGTATTAAAGAATCTACAACTCCTGTTTTTTCGCGTTCTTCTTTTGGTATACTCGCATGTGTCATACTAGCTGGATGACCAGATAAAGATTCAACACCGCCTAAAGATTCAGCCAAAGTAAAAACTTTTAAGTTTTCTACTGTTCTAATAGCTTCTTCATAATTATTTCCTTTTGTGGTAAAAGATATCATCCCTCCAAAATCTTTCATTTGCGCTTTTGCAATATTATGATTTGGGTGATCTTCAAACCCAGGCCAATAAACCTTCTCAATTTTAGGATGGTTTGCTAAATATTCGGCAACAGCTTTTCCATTCTCACAATGGCGTTGCATTCTAACATGCAAGGTTTTTATGCCTCGAAGCACTAAAAAACTATCCTGTGGCCCACAAATGGCGCCACTAGCATTTTGTATAAAATATAATTTATCTGCTAAATCTTTGTCTTTAACAATTAATGCTCCCATAACTACATCACTATGTCCTCCAAGATATTTAGTTGCGGAATGCATAACTATATCTGCTCCAAGATCTATTGGTTGTTGTAAATATGGTGTTGCAAACGTATTATCGACTGCTAATATTGTATTATGTTTTTTAGATATATCGCTTATAGCTTTAATATCTATAATGTTCATCATTGGGTTTGTTGGTGTTTCAACCCAAATAAGTTTTGTGTTCTCATTAATATAAGCTTCTATACTTGAAGCATTATG
The DNA here is from genome assembly GCF_057219435.1 of Algibacter sp. YIN40. Taxonomy (NCBI): domain Bacteria; kingdom Pseudomonadati; phylum Bacteroidota; class Flavobacteriia; order Flavobacteriales; family Flavobacteriaceae; genus Algibacter; species Algibacter sp. YIN40. The sequence continues at coordinate 622,257 of NZ_JBXVVC010000001.1, forward strand.
CATCCCTATAAAATGAAACTTAATACCAAAATCTTGAAAAATTTTAGTAAATAACCTGAAAGAACCTCCGTACAAATCATTTGTAGAAACAACTTCATCTCCAGGTTTTAAAAGTTTTATAATCGCATCAATAGCTGCTAATCCAGATCCAAATGCGAGTCCATAATTCCCATTTTCAATACTAGCTAAGGCATTTTCTAAAGCCCTTCTTGTTGGGTTATGGGTTCTAGAATATTCAAACCCTTTATGTCCTCCAGGAGTTGTTTGAGCATAAGTAGATGTTTGATAAATCGGTGGCATAACAGCTCCATAAGCTGGATCGTGTTCTTGACCTCCGTGTATAGCTTTTGTATTGAATTTCATATTCTTCGGTTTTTTAAGAATTCTACTATTAATTAAAACAATATTTAGAATCTTTGCACAAATGTAAGTTTTAATTCGTTCTATTCAAATGCAATAATTACCTTTAGTATATGGTTAACATATTACGTATGCCTTATAAGAAACACTTAACGATTATCTGTTCTTTTTTAATCTTCTTAAGCTGCAAAGAAGAATTAAAAATATCATTTTCAGAAATTAGCCCAACCATTGAAAACAATTCTTTAGTTGAAATAAACATTCCTGAAGCTATAGGAAATGAGGCTATCACAACCGCAATAAATGCAGTAATTCAAAAGACAGTGATAGCATTATTGCATATTGGAAACATTGATAACCTGAGGTCAAAATCTATTGAAGAAAGTATCTCTCTTTTTAATGAAGAATATAATTTATTTAAAAATGATTTTCCTGAAACAGAACAGCCTTGGGAAGCCCAGATTGATGGCGATATTATGTTTCAATCTTCAGAAATTATAAGTATTGCTATAACTTCTTATAAAGATACTGGTGCAGCCCATGGCGGTTTAAATATTTCATTTTTAAATTTTGAAACCGAAACCGGTAAACTCATTCAAAATGATAAGCTTATTTCAAATATAGAAGCCTTTAAAACTATTGCTCAAACACATTATAAACAAGCATTGAAAGAAAAAGACATAGTCACTAATGCCGAAGCTTTCGACCTGCCAAAAAATATTGCTTATAGTGAAGAAGGTGTTATTTTACTTTACAATCTATTTCAAATCGAACCTTATTCAACCAAAATAATTGAATTTACAATTCCCTTTGAAGAAGTTGAGTCTTACCTAGTTTTTAATAGCCTTTAAAAGCGCTAAAACATAACCGTAATGCAACCCTTCATGAATAGCAACAAATTGCAACGCTTCCGCTACATTAGTCAAAGTGTTTCCGGTTGTAGAAACTGTGTAAGTGTTGTAGGTTTTAAAAACACTGTTATTGTAATCTGTTTTGGTTTTTTCTATCGTAGAAAATAACAAACCCTTTATCTTATCTACTTCACTTTGATTTAAAGGACTTTCTGGTTTAGAATCTTTTCTATATTTATTTATCATCTCATCTGAAAGCGATGATGGTAATCCAGACAGCTTATAAACCAATAACTGCTCTGATACCACAATATGACCAATGTTCCAAATAATGTTATTATTGAATCCTCTGGGTATTTTATTCAAAACTTCTAATGTGTTCTTTTCTATTATTTTTTCGAAAATTGATCTAGTATTATTTAAAGTTTGAAATGTAAAATCCATATTATTTAATTTTTTGCTAAATATAGTTTTAATTTGTTTTTAGAAACCGTCTATATCATGAAAAAAGTATATTATTTAAAAACCTGTAGCACCTGTGTTAGAATTTTAAAAGATTTGAATTTGCCTCCAGAATTCATATTACAAGACATAAAAACAGAAGATATAACGGTTAAGCAACTTGAGCAAATGAAAGACCTTGCTGGTAGTTATGAAGCCTTGTTTAGTAAACGGGCTAAACTTTACAAGGAAATGGATTTGAAAAATCAAAATTTAAGCGAAAAAGATATTAAGCAGTATATCTTAGAGCATTATACCTTTTTAAGTCGTCCAGTGATAATTATAGGTAATCAAATTTTTGTTGGAAATTCGAAGAAAGTTGTTCAAGCTGCAAAAGACTTTATTGACTCTAAATAACTAGAATTAAGATTTAATTCCTTTGTCGCATTTTTGAGTACTTGTTTGAAGCCGTATTAGGTGGTAAAACAAGCTTTTCTTCCGAGCTTTTAGCAGTAGACTCAGTTTCTTTTATAGTACCACAAGACAAAAATAAAAGTACAATTCCTAAAATTAGTATTCTATATATGACTTATAATTTAATCCGAAAATAAAAATAATAAAATTTAACAATAATTTCAAAAAACAAAAAAGTCCAACATTTCTGTTGAACTTTTCTATTTGCTCCTTCTCTTGGCTTATTTCGGCTTTGCTCAGCATAAACTTCTCACCCAATCTAATCCACAAAAAAACTCGATACTTTCATATCAGGTTTTTGTTGCTCCCCCTAATATTATTTTGTCGAACCATTTTAATGATGAACTGTTGAAGTTTGCTAAATTTTATGAAAGCAAGGTCAACAGTCTTGTACCCTTGCGAAAAGGCTCGAATTATCGAACCTAAATAAGTTTGTTACAGATTTTTTGAAGGTAATTAAATATGATTCACATTGAATCAAGTACTAATTGAAACTTTCAGTTTTGATTAGCTTTCCTTCTCTATCATATTCTTTCCATGCTCCAGTTTTTTTACCATCCTTATATTTGATTTCTCGAGATACCTGACCATTATCAAACCAATTTTTCCATACACCATCCCTTTTGCCATTGATGTATTTATGTTCATAACTCGGTCTACCTTTCTCATGCCACCCTTTCCAAATACCATCTTCTTTATTGCCAATGTAAGTATGAGCATATAATAATTGCCCATTCTCAAGTACCCTTATATCAACATAATCCCATCTACCATCCTTAAACGAAATTTGATAAAATAATTGCCCATCCTCATCCCACCATTTCATAACTCCTTGGGGCTTACCCTCCTTGTATGTTCCCTCGCTTCGTAATTCCCCATTCTCATACCAGCTTTTAAAAACTCCATCTCGCATATAATTTTTGTAGCCACTTTCATATGATAATTGTCCATTCTCATGCCAACCTTTCCCTGCTCCATTTAATTCACCATCTTTGTAGTTGCTTACATAAAATAATTGCCCGTTCTTGTAACTCCTACTTATTTTACCTGTAAACCAAGTTTTTTCAATTTTTGAATAATCAATGGCATCAACTTTCTTTTCAATACCGCTGTCGGTCTGTAAAATTGTATAACCATCATCAATCCTCTCTTCATTGACCTTGTAAACATCTATGCTTTCAATATAGCCATCATGATTCCAACTTATCCAAGTGCCATACTTTTCATCATCTTTGTATCCTTCTTCTGATTTCAATTGTCCATTCTCATACCACCTTTTCCAAATTCCATCTTTTTTTCCATCTTTTACTGTTCTTTCCTCTTCTAATTGCCCATTCTTATACCAGCTTTTCATTACACCATTTGGTAAACCATCCTTCAATTTTATGTCCCATATTAATTTTAATTGCCCATTGTCATGCCAATCTTTCGGAACTCCACCTTGTATCCCATCTTTGTATGTGCTTTCTGATTTTAATTGTCCATTCTCATGCCATATTTTATAAACGCCATTCCACTTACCGTTTTTGTATACAACTTCTCTTTTTAATTGTCCATTCTCATACGATTCATTTGCAACACCTGTAAATGGTTTTCCTTTATATAAATACAAAAATGAATTTAATGAATCCCTAATTTGTTCTATCTCCTCATAAGGAACGCTTTTTGTCTGTCCGTTACATTGATAATTGCCTAGTATCAGGAAAGCGGTAAACAATAACACATTCAACTTGAGATATGTAATCCTTTTAGTTTGTAATTTCATAATCGTGGTGCCTGTTTGTTTAGTCATTTTAATGTGTCTTTTCTGAAATAATCTCACCGTCTTCGTAGGTAAGTTTTCCATCCCGATTCCATTCTTTATGGCTTACTAATTCCCCATATTTGTATGTTTCTTCTCTAGCTAACTTCCCATTTTCATGCCACCATTTCGAAACACCATCTGGCATTTCATCTGCCAATTCCATTTCACCGTTTATTGTTTCTTCTGACCATAATTGCCCATTTTCATACCAGGTTTTAATAATCCCAAACCTTACTCCATCCTTATGTGGTTCTTCTTTTTTTAATTGTCCATTCTCATACCACTCTTTCCAAACGCCATCATCATTACCATCATTGTATATGCTTTCACTTTTTACTTGACCATTCTCATACCACTCTTTCCAAACGCCATCATCATTACCATCCTTGTATATGCTTTCACTTTTTACTTGACCATTCTCATACCACTCTTTCCAAACGCCTTCTTTATCAGGGTAACTAAAAGTTCCTACGTATATTCCTTCCTCTTCTACCTGCCCATTGTCATACCATCTTCTCCAAATTCCATACCTTTCTCCGTCCTTGCATGCTTGTTCTTCTTTTAATTGTCCATTCTCATACCACTCTTTCCAAACACCATCCAGTATGCCATCTATATATGTTTTTTCCGATTCCAATTGCCCATTATAATACCACTCTTTCCAAACTCCATCCTTTTCTCTGTACTTATATGTTCCTTTTTGTTTTAAAAGTCCATCATAATACCACTCTTGCATAATACCATCTGCTACACCATCCTTATAAGTAAACTCCATTTTTATTTGTCCGTTCTCATAATAATTTTCCCATACTCCAGATTGAGAACCGTCCTTGTACGTACCTTCCGTTGCTATTTGTCCGTCCTCATGCCACTCTTTAAAAACTCCATCCATCTTACCATTCATATAGTTGTGTTCACGAAATAATTGTCCATTATAATACCATGTTTTAAACACACCATCCCCTTTACCAATTATGTATGTTTCTTCTGACCATAATTGACCGTTTTCATGCCACCTTTTCCAGATACCATCACTATTACCATCCTTAAATATTTGTTCCTCTTTTAATTGTCCATTCTCATACCATGTTTTCCAAACTCCATGCTCTATCCCAACTTTGTATGTTTTTTCAGATTCTAATTGCCCGTTATCATACCATACCCTATGTATACCTTCCGCTTTACCGTTCTCAAACGTTTCTTTTCTTTTTAATTGTCCATTATCAAAAAATTTATTGGCAACACCTGTAAAAGGTTTTTCATGATATAAATACATAGGATTATCTAATAAATCGGTAATCCTTTCTAATTCGTCATAAGAAATACTTTTTGTTTGTGCATAATTTTGATAATTACCTATTATAAGTAAAGCTGTAAATAATAACACATTCAACTTGAGATGTGTTATCCTTTTGGTATGTAACTTCATGAAGTGCTTATTGTTTAGATGCACAATATAGATAAATAAAATTGGGCATAAAAAAACCACCTAATTTCTTAAGTGGTTTACTCTTTTGCTCCTTCTCTTGGGCTCGAACCAAGGAGGCAATCTATCTGAAACCCAATAACTTAATTCCTTTCTATTCCTTGGGAATTCTAAAACCAATATTAATCCCTTAAAAATTGTTATTAATTCGAAATAAAATATCCATTTAATCTTTCATTAGTTCTATCATTTTTGGTAATTGCGCTTCTTTATCAACCAATTTGCCATCATGATAAAATAAAATCAACTCCAAAGGCAAGCTCTTCCAAGCTAATTTTGCTACGTTATCCGGACTAATATTATGCCTCCCAAGTGTTTTCTCAGTAGGCCAATCAATACTAGGAAAAGAGACATATGCAAGTTCTGAACACACAATTTTATCGGTAGTATTTACATCAAAATTGAAATCATACTTTTTTCCTAATTGCCTAAAAGCCATTAGAAGTGCTTCCTTAGTTAAATCTTCATTCTTTTCATCTTTAAAAACGGGTCTTAAAATAGCAAAATCATCAATATTCATAAACTCATCTAAAGTACTTAACTTCACTCCAGAGCGAAGTGCTTCTATAATTTGATGCTCTTCCTTCGATGTTGCATCTAAGTCATTACTAACCTCGGTTGCGTATTTTTTAACGTATGGGTTATTCCATAAATCCAATTCTATAAGTTCTGCCTTAGTTCCTGTCCAAATGGCTACATGCCCAAAATGACCCGGGATAAACTTGTCTGTTAGCCTAAAAGGTGTTTTTTCTAATAAAATGTCTAAGGGCTTTAACTCTCTTATAATTTTTTCCTTGGCTATTGTATCTCTATAAAGCTTTCCTTTTCTTGACTCAAATAAACCCATTGTATTTCCGAATAAACCACTTAGCATATCAAAACCATTTTCGGAAGATTCTGAAATCATTTCACTCGTAATTCTTTCAAAAGCAACAAATTTCTTAGAGGCTACTTCTTTAACTCTAATTTTTTTCACATAGTTATATGATGGGCTTGACTCTATTAATAATTTTAAATAAGAATAATCAGAATCTTCATCAAAATCATCTAAAGTCTCCTGTGCTTCTTCATAAAAGGTAATAGCACGTCTTACTCTGTGACGTGTTTCTATAGAATTAGCGTTTAATGTCACTTCATCCAACTTATTTTCCATAAGCCCAAAACCCATATCGGGATCGTTAACAAGCCTTCTAAGTCTAGTGTCTTGCTCGAATAACACAATCCCTATGAAATAATTATCATATAAGGTTAGTGCAGCTCCCAATGAAAGCATTAATCCTTTTAACCTTAATTTTTTGTCAATATTAAAATCATCAAGAGTAGCATCTTGAACATCAACAGCACATTCATAAGAATTAGCTAGGGCCAGTAAATCTTCTCTAATTTCGAGATAGCTTTCCGAACCTTGTTTTAAAATCAATAAATCTCTACTACTTATTGGAGCGTCTTTATCCATATTTAATTGACTCACGACTTCAAGCATTTCAGCTCTTGCTGCCAGACTATATTCTACCATTAGTTGAAGTTTATCATAATCTTCTTGAAAAATTGAATCTGGTTGAATCCCATTTTCTAACTTAATCAGCAAGCTATTAAAGCATTCTAGCTCTCTAACTTTATTGTTAGATACAATTTTAGAATAGGTGTAAGCAGAAGCTCCTATTATAATTATAAGAAGTATAATAGATACTTTTTTGATTGTGTTTTTATTCATATAAATAGATTAGTTGATACACATTTAAAAGAGGTCTTTAAAGACACTAAATTTATGACTTCACCAAGGTACAAACTTGTATCTAAAGTTTAAAAAATTTATTCTATCTCTTTAACTATGGATCCAAAAACAAAAAAAAAGACCTTACATTTCTGTAAAGTCTTTTCAATTTTGCTCCCTCTAATATTGTTTTGCCGAACCATTTTAATAAAGAATTGATGATGCCAGAAATATTGGTAGAATTTTATGTGGGTAGGAAGATTAAATTCCCAATTAATTTTCATAAAAAAGTTGACTTGAATGGTTATTTTATGGTTTATAGCTCCATTACTTAATTTTAGATTAGCCCTTTATGTTTAAACTGAAATATACATTGAAGTCACATAAACCAATTTGTTGTATTGTGATATGAACTAATATTTCCTAATTCTGAGTTTTTTGATGCTTTTATTTTCCTGAGAATAGCAATATAGAGTTGGATGGATTTTTAAAGGTTTAAGCATCTATTGATCAATTTAATTTCAATTCAGGCATCTTGAAGTTTACTATATTATTCTTCTGTATAGCTCTGAGCATTTGTAGACTCATCTTGTGTGTCTTGATTTTATAAATGATGAACCAGTGAAGTAATATTAATCGAACATGTTTATTTGTTTAAACTTGGTTCTTTTTTCAGTAATGTGGTTCATACATATAGTCGGAAATCAATTGCCTTAAATCCTGATGTTTATCAATTTGAGCTAAATTAAACTCAAATGCCTTTTCGGCAACTGCGACAGCAATTTCTAACGACAAATTTCTAATTTCTGACAATTTTGGATATAAAGAACCCATATTGATATCATCTTCTTTAACCAATTCGGCAAGTGTTTTGGCAGCAACTAAAAAAAATTCGTCTGGAATAATTCGAGCTTTAGTGGCTATAACTCCCATTCCAATCCCTGGGAAAACATAAGCATTATTACCTTGTCCTGGATAATATTCTTTACCATTGAGACTTACCTTGTCAAAAGGGCTTCCACTTACAAAAATGGCATTGCCTTTACTCCATCTGTATGCCTGCTCAGCCGTACACTCTGCTCTTGAAGTTGGATTAGATAAAGCGTGAGTTTTTAGTACAATATTTTGGGAATCAACTCTCCATTATACCATTGCTCTTTCCAACTCAATTTAATATTCTTGTCCTATGTTACATCTAATATTGCCCATTGGAATTTGATTAATTCTTAAAGCAACGGATATATTTTCCAAAACCAAATCGGGAATTATTAAATTCAAGTTTGTGAGTGTTATACATAAGCCATATGTCACTCGCATTCCAATTATTAGCTATGGTAGAAGTCCACCAGGAAACGTACTTACCCGTATATGCAAATTCTCCATTGTAACCTCTTACACCTCCTGGAAGGCCCGAAAAACCACTTTCATTACTGCCATTGTTATTTTCAACCCATCCGCTTTCACTTTTCATTTTTTTGCCAGCTAACTTTTTATCACCTATATTTTTTCTTAATTCAATCCATTCTTTTCTTTTTGGAATATGCCATCCTTTTGGACTCAATTCACGAGAATCATTAACGTCATACCAATTATATAATTTTCCATAAATAGTTCCATTTTCCACAATATTATTATAATAACACCAGGCAGGCTGTTTGTTTTTATCAGCATTTATCCATTCCTCTTTTGATTTAGCTTCAGGAATAGAATCTCCATTTCTAAAGATACTTACATTCAAGTTCTCTGCCATATATTCCTTATTCCCAATTAATACAGTGTTATAATTGTTGCCATCCATATCAGTGACTTGTCCTCGAATAGATAAACTTATTAGTAGAGCAATGCCAAAAAGTAAAATTTGTTTTTTCATAAAAAATAGTTTTAAAGTTTATAACAAACCATTCAAGGACAGTAAAATGACATTGTGAATACAGTACAATTAATAAAATAACTTTTTTTTAATTACTAACAATTTGATTCAATACCAATTTCATACAGCTTTCAATCTCATCTAAACTTAACGAATTAAAATCTCCTATAGGTTCATTAGTATCTTTATGAAACAATCTCGGCTCTCTTGAGACCGTAAAAAATTCGGCTTCACTATCGTAAGGGATAGGAGAATTTTCGAAAATAGAAGAAAAGTCTTTGATCTCCTCATCCTTTTCCCATAAAATATCTCCTTTATTATTAGTTGATATAATATTAATCTTCACTTTAAAACTTAATGAATTACCCTGGTAATTTTTGTTTAGAGTAGCAGGGTTAGTTGATTTAAATACTATTTTTATGCTAATGTACTCATCAACGTCCGACTTCTTAGCTGCCTTTTTTAATCTTACACTAGGAAAGTGTTGCATTTTAGTTCTTCCAGTTACGTTACTCGCAATATTTCCGAGCATATTTCCCATATTAACTTTTTTAGTATCAGCAGTATTAACTGATTGAAATTCTTTATTCGTTTTTATAATTTCAGTAAAATCTTTTAAAATAGCTCTTACCCTGTTAATGTTGAAATATTCAAAATCCAATTCTTCTCCAAAGCGTACATTTTCTTTACCAGAAGATATCCTTCCATAATAAACAAGATATCCATCTTTGTCCTTAATTAATTGGCGTTCCATCAATGACTCATCAACATCAATTACCACTTTATGAATATGTGCTGTAGATGTTGTTGCATTATTCATTGAAGAGAAACTAAAATAAAGAATACATAATACGAGTACTGAAATAAATTTTTTCATAAAAAATTATAGTTTAAAGGTTTATAGTGAACTACTCAAAAGACTATAATTCTCAAACTATAAGAAGAAGAATATCTTGAATTGAAATAGCAAGTTAAGATAAACATTAGGAAAAGAGATTTAATTCAACCAATTTCTTTAATAGAACTGTAAAACGTTCTAAATGGTAGAGGGTTTAATCTTATCTTTAAACAAAAAAAAGCAACACGCTTCTCGTTAAAAGATTTGTATTGCTTTATTCACTAACCACCACTTAAAAGACAGTTTAAAAATTAAATTGTTACAATTCTAACCAAATACTACCACAGAACTCTAAAACGCTCTAATTGGTCTATGTGTAAGACTTATAGTTCATTAAACAATGTTTTTTAATATTAAATAAAACAAGGGAGCAATTCAATTAAGTGTCGCTCCCTTGCCAACTAACCAATCAACTATGAATATTCACACAGCAAGGTTAATTTCAATAATAAAGAAACAAATAGTTTAATCATCTAACAATGATATTGGTTAGTTTAATAAAAAAATGAAATTAGTCTCTCTTATTAACTTATCTAAACTGATATTACTCATTGCTCATAGTTTATACTATAATTACATTTATTGCTTAAAGAATGTAGTTATGAAGGCAATAAAAATACATTTAAAAGCAGTTGCACTATTCTTCTCAATTCTAATATTACTTCAAGGTTGTACAGTTTATAAATCGGCTAATGTTACACTTGAAGAAGCAGTTAGGGCAGATACGAAAGTTAGAATTAAAACTAATGACAACCAAACTTTGAAATTTAAAAATGTCGACGCAGAAAATGGAATTTATTATGGGAATATGTATAAGAAAAGCACATGGGTTAAAACTGCTATAAATGAAGACAGTATTACTATAGTACAAGTCAAAGACAAAACATTATCAACTGTTTTAAGTATTGCAATACCACTTGTAATCATAGGTGGTATTTTGGTCGTTGCGGTTGATGCAAGTATGGGCGGTTACGGGTATTTGTAATCCATCTAACTAAATACTACCACAGAACTGTAAAACACTCTAATAGGTCAATGTGTAGGGGTAACTGATATCCCTCATTGTTTATTGGTAGTGATGTAATTAAGTTTATTGGTTATAAAAAATGTAATCATGAAAAATTCTGCAAAAATATTTTATTGGACGCCTCGTATTATTTGCATTATAGCCATTTTATTTATAAGCTTGTTTGCATTGGATGCATTTTCACCTGAACTTTCATTTTGGGCACAAATAGGTGGATTTTTAATGCACCTCATTCCTTCTTTTATTTTATTAGCCATACTCATTTTGGCTTGGAAAAAGGAATTTATTGGTGGTATCCTATTTATGATAATTGGTTTAGGTTTAAGCCCTATTGTTTTTTCGCATAATTATAGAATGAACCATTCTATTTTTATGAGTCTTGGTATTATTCTAACAATTACAATTCCTTTTGTTATAGTTGGCGTCCTTTTCATTATCAGTCATTTTAAGCGAAAAAAATCAATAGACAATCAATAAGTATAAATCATGTTTTATGGTTTAATCTAGAAATGAAAATGGAGTTACATCGAGGGTTATGCCATTGACAAGTTCTTTGTTGAGGTTGTTTATGATGCAGAGCATAATGTTATTACAGAAGTAAGGAGTTTTAAATATGGTAATAGTCTGGATAAGTATTGTCCAAAAATTTAATAAGTATTAATCCCCAAAACACGAACGATAATCTTAATCTTACCAAATACTATCTCTTTCATTTTTAATCAGATATTGACTTGAGGGTATAAAACAATGTTTCTACTAAATTAGAACCATCACTCGAAGAGTGTTTTTTATTATCTCGCTTTATCTTTCTCATTTCCTTACGTGTCACACCTGTTGCTAATTCTTTGGAATTATTTTCTTTGAGAAGAAAAATAAAATTAGTTTGAGGTTCTACGAGCACCTCAATTTGTTTGAAATCGACAAAATTTATGTAAAGAATTGTTTCATCTTCAACTTCTAAACTAAATTTACCGTCAAAATTTGTGGTAGTTTCTTTGGTCGTTCCCTTTGCATTAATTGTAGCTCCAATTAAGGGTAAGCCATTGCTGTCAATTATTTTACCAGTTACTATAAAGTTATTTCTAATTTTTTGAGTCTCGGTTTCTTGACCTGATACAAATAAAGGAATAGCAATAAAAAATAATAGTAGTTTTTTCATTGGTTGATTGTTTCCTTAAAGATATAAATTATTGATTAAACCAAATACTACCACAGAACTGTAAAACACTCTAATTGGTTAATGTGTAAGGCTTATGGCTTACTTCAAAAGAATCTATCTTTGGCTAAACTAGGTTTGATCAAGGTTACCAAAACCGATGAGACTTTGATTGTTGAACTTCTGGATTAAAAAAGGAAGAATCATTGAATAAAAAAGAACCTCACTTTGAGGTTCTTTTCGTTTTGTAATGAAATATATTCTTAATTCTTTCTAACCTTTTTTACCAAAGTAGCCATAACCACTTTTTTCATATCTCTTAAGGCTATACCATCTTGAATAGCTTTTTGCTGTTCTGCTGTTAAATCACCCCAATCACCTGGGTCAGAATTAAAAGCCGAAGCTAAATCTTTAAACATGTTCACAGTAATATGAGATGCATATGTATCGCTACCAACTGGCAACATAATTCGCATTAAGCTCCAAAATTCTTTGCTGCCAGCATCTACTTCTTGTTGGTGCATAGGTTGAAAAACTTCCATTTCTGCCTTTTCGTAATCACTATAATTTCCCATACCTACTTTCATGAAATCCAAAAACGCAACTGTTCCCAAGGGCATTTCATTGGTTCCAGTAGTCCTAGCAATATCCTCTAAATATAATCTTACAGCTAAATCCCTGGTTTTACCTGCCTTATAGATTTTCTTCGTAACATCCTCTTCACTCATATCTGGGTAGGCAGCTTTAACATTCTTCATAAAATCGCCTCCTTCAAACATACTTGTTGCTTCTTTATGTAATGTCACAGTCATATATTGATACCCTTGATGTTCACCACCTGGTGATAATTGCCAAAGGTCCCAACCGATAATGTCTCCATTATTAGCACGTTGTTGGTGGATTTTCTCCCAGAAATTTTCGGTTTCCCAATAGGCCATCTCTTGTTCGTTGTCGACTTTCATCATTTCAAAAACGAGAAAGAGTTTGTCTTGTGCAAAAGAGGAGATCGTAAATAAGATTAGGGCAACGATGATTAGTGTTTTTTTCATAATTATTGATTGGATTAGTTAATAATTGGTTTTGGATTATTAAAATACTCATTTTTAATGAATTATAAAAATGAATTAGTAAAAACTAAATAGTTCACTCCAATAATTTGAAGTATTCTAACAAAATTTTCATTAATTTCCCTTTAGATCGTCAATGCTAAAATGAATCGATTTGTTTAACCCATGTTGTTTATGATAGTGAGCAGAATGTTATAACAGAGGTTAGGAGTTTTAAAAGTGGGCAAAGTCTGGATAAGTATTCTGCAAAAATTTAATCAGGATTAACCCCCAAAACACAAACGATAATTATTCTCTAACCAAATACTACCACAGAACTCTAAAACGCTCTGCTTGGTCGATGTGTAAGGCTTAAAATAGATTGATTAATCTTTTTTTAATTCAGTTTTACTACAAGCAAAGGCAATCACTTATTTCATTCTGTAATAACTTTGCATTTGTCAAACCCAAGTTATGCAATACACAAAACACTTCTCTTTTTTAGCAAAAGAAAACGGTCAACCTCAACTAACATCCGTACAATTTAGGCGTATGATGAATATCATTTATTTAGAGGGCGTTGTTTATGGCTTAAAGAAGGTGAAGGATGCGAACAAAAATACAGATCAATTTTATAAATATGATATGCTAATTTTAAAGGAGCAGATAAAACTCACTGAAATAACAGGAAATGTAAAACCAGTAGAATTAATTAAAGAAATGATGAATTTTTAAGATTGAATGTAAATTTCATACCTTTAAGTAGTGAGAAAAAAGAATAAAGATAAACGCAAGTATAATTACTTTGATAACTATAAAAACAAAGTTAGTGGAACAGCCTTTTTAGGATTTGTCTATGTTGTTATAGCAATAGTTGCCTATTTAGTTTATACCTTGTTGCAATAATAAAATCCAACCAATGAAAAAACTAATCTTCATTTTATTGCCCATCCTCTATCTAAATGTTCTTAATAGCACAGCACAGGGAAATGAAGCACAGGTTATTTCCGATACTATTACCTTCTCGTTCGATATGATTAATTGTAACGGGAAAAAGGATGGACTATCAAAAATTTATCATAAAAATGGAAAGATTAAAGTAAGTGGAGTTTGTGAGCAAGGAAAGCAAGCTGGTCTCGGTAAATCCTTTTATGAAAGTGGCAAACTAGCAAGTATGGGAAATTATAAAAACGGTTTACCAGATGGATATTTTGATAGTTTTTATGAAAGTGGTCAAATAGCTAACAAAGTTTCTATGAAGAGTGGTGTTCAACATGGTAGTAATATATCATATTTTGAAAACGGAAATAAAAAGCGTGAAAATTTTTTTACAGATGGTGTTATTAATGGAATCTCTAAGGCGTGGTATGAAAATGGACAGTTAGAACAAGAAACGATGGTAAAAGAAGGCATACCAAACGGTATTGCGAAACAATGGCATAAGAATGGTCAGATAGATTCGGAAGGAACAATGAAGGATGGAAAAATGGATGGCTTTTGGAAAGGATGGCATGAAAATGGGCAGTTGAGAAGAGAAGTAACAATTTTGGATGGTAAGATGGAAGGCAATAATAAAAAATGGCATGAAAATGGACAATTAAAAGAAAAAGGTAGTTACAGGGATGGTAAAGAAGATGGTATTTGGGAAGAATTTAATGAGAAAGGCGAATTAAAAACGAAGATTACTTATAGATTCGGTATTAAGATAAAGACAGAAAACTTCGATTAGTAAATTATAAATGACCCTCTACAAATTCAACGTTCTAACCCTAGAAGAAAAACAAGCAACTGTTTGGGATAAAGGAGTGTTTTTAGACAACTACGTCACTAAAGACATTCGTATCAACTGTTATGCAATAGATAAGTTCTATATTGAGGTTGTTTATGATAACTTGAAATATTGGGCTTATTCGTGAAATGTGTTACAAATGTGTTACAATTGAAAAACAAAAAAGACCTTACATTTCTGTAAAGTCTTTCTCTCACTAAGCTCCTTCTCTTGGGCTCGAACCAAGGACAGTAAATAGCTGTATGTTAATTAAATGCAAGTTCAGTGTTATAATTAACACCTAATATTACTCTAGTTAAGAAACCTTTACAGTCTGGACGGGACACGAACCCTCTAAAATAAAATTGCTCCACTCACCTATTGTTTTAACCAAAATTATATGAGGCCAAGGTTAACATGGATTCTAATTTGGAAAATGTTAATATACTTAAGCGAGTTTAGAAAATTAATTTAAATTATAACTACTACAACCTGAAGATTGTAATACTTCGAGATTAGAATCAAAATTTGAATCTAAGATATTACCATTTTTTTTATGACAAAAAGGACAAGGATTCATATCTCCATCTGTATCAATATACATTCCCTTTTTTCCAGCACTAAAGCAGCCTTGTCTTCGCTGATAATAGCCATGATAAGTAATTATAGGATATGTACTGTACTCCTTTGTAAAGTTCATTTTTATAAAGAATTTTTCTAATATCTCAATCTGTTCTTGATTTATAAAAACATCTTTATTAGCATAATGCCCCACGGCTTTAGGCTCTAAGAATTGCACAAAAGATACCTTTAACTTTTTAGCTAATTTCATATAATCCATTAAATTCTTTTCGGAAATAAACTCCCTTGTAACACATAATGATAAGGCTGTGATAAGATTATTACTGTTGGCATTTTTTACCGCTTCTTCAACCCAATAATATGCATTTTTAAAATGCCTAAATGTATTATGCTTTTCTGGAATAAAATGATCTAAACTTATAACTGCTCCCGTTAAGCCTGCTTCTTTAAGACGTTTAGCATTTATGTTATTTAATTTAAATCCAGATGTTACAACCCAAAAATGGGAGGTGTTTTCGGCGTAATTTAAAAGGTCTATCACTGCATCCATTTTTAGTAATGGTTCACCTCCAGATAAGTGTATTTGGCTCACACCTTTATCTTGAATTGCCTTTACTATATCCTGTAATTGAATATCTGATAATGATTCCTTTTTATTTAAATTATCCCATTCAAAACAATGTTCACACTGTAAAGCACATTTTTTAGTAATAGCAAAAAATACATTATTAAACCTAGTAATCGCTACGCTGGTCACTGGCTTAAAATCATTTAAGTTAGAAGCGATATATGTTTCATAAATACTACTGTTCCATCCTGGAATGTAAAGACCCATGTGGTATTTACCGTTGACGTACACCATTTTCTGAACCTTGCTGTTTCCCAAAAAACTTCTTCTTAATTTAATTAAATAGCGTAGCGATCGTATCCAGTCTAGAGGATTATTGTAGCATTTTATTATAACTTTTAAGAAGGTGAATTTAATTTGTAATTGGATTAATTTCAACTTTAACCCAGTAATCATTTTTGGGCCTTTTGAAGTATCAATTGTTGTTGAAATTAATTCAATTTCTTGTGCCTTTTTTTCTTGTAGCTCTGTTATCATGCAAATTGTTATTTCGTGCTTGCGGCTACTAAATCGAATTGGGCTTCAAAATCTATTAAAGCTTCATATTCAAACATTGAAAAATCAGTAAAAGTTCCAGCTTCCTTAAATAATTTAAGCTTTTGAAAATTAGGCAAACCTTTATAATCTCTTATATAGTTATAATATCCTCTGTTCTTTAAAAAGAAGGATCTTTTTAAATCTGGATTATTTTCACTGGTTGTAAAAGTTACTACCACTTCATCCCCTACATTAGGTTGCACAAAATAGTTATTATCTGCAGCTAATAATAGAGGCGTTACATCTACTCCATTATCATCAATAGCTTTACTAGGCGAAATATAATTTATATCTAATACTACGTTTTTTGTATAATCAATACCTGCATAATCCAATTCCCAAAACATAAACCCAGTTTCTAATTTAATCACAACCTCTTCTCCTTTTACATTATTTAAATTTATTGGTACTGCAATATCTCTTGTAGCCATTGGGCCTACTGTATTAATTTTTTCTACCAAGTCCCATCCTTTATCGGTTTTTAAATACACTGATAAAGGAATGTTTTGTTCATTCATCCATAGCGTACTTTTATCAGCTGAAACATTTTGCTGATCTTTTTGAAATTGATTGTAATAAGTTCCGAATTGCTCATTAAACTTACCAAAAACATAGTCTAACCACATAGAGTTTTTAACCGTTAAAAATAATTTTGCGTTATCTGTTTGTTGTGGCTTATTAAAACTTAATTCAATATTTCTTGTACTACTAGACGTATTAAGTTGCGAATTAAATAAATAAGAAGTATCATCCTTAGCTAATGCAGGGTTGCTGTCGCTAGTCCTATTATCAACTTGTACATTAGTTGGCGAAATTATATTAGAAAATGTATGAGGATTTCCATTTTTATCGAGTAGCACTATAAGATCTTTAGCATGTTCTATCTCCATCAACTGGACAAAATCTGTATGTTGAATCTCTTTTAATTCATTAGTTATCTTAATACTATACTCATTATTAACTGGATTTAAATTAGGCAGTAGCAAATAATCATCACGCATTTGATTAGCTGTAATCATTCCTGGATAAAGTTCACCTGTAAAAACAAATTCCTCACCATTATCGACATAAATAAATGGGCAAGAACTCTTAGTTAATGCAACAATAATTGCGATTAAAGCTAATGTTCCAACGATACCTCCAACAACACTTAAAATTGCTCGTCCAGTATTACTATCATTTACTGAAATCGAATTAATTTCTGAAAATGGAATCGTTGTATGATTACCAAAATTATGTGTGGTATTTGAGGTAATGTAGAAATGTACTTCATTTAAAACATTTTTACCTCCTTTATTTTTATGTGTCCTTTTACTTTCTCTTGCTTTTTTTGGTATGTGTGTAGCACCAACCTCTTGAACAACACCTGATATAGACTTATCACTTTCATTTACTTCTAAATTGCTTAAATGCCAAATATCTGATCCAGCGTGAATAATAACATATTTTTGATTTTTAGCAAAATCATCTACTTGACCTGCAATGGTTTCAGGGCTAGTAGTTAAACTTCTGACATTATAGTATGAGCAACCAATAACCAGATTTAAAAATATGAGTGTTAAAAAAACGGATAGAAAAGATGCCAACTTTTTATTCTGAACAAAAAAGTGAAGTGGACGAAATTTTGGACTTGCTAGAGATTTCATTGTATATAAGAATTTCTAAGAAAGTCTTATTCAACAATAGATTGGAGACGTGAGTCTATAATTATCTAGAGATAAATTATAGTTACTTGAAAGATAAGTTATTCTTTAATAACAAACAAGCTTGTCTACACACAAATTACGCTTCCCATCTACGTCGTCGCATAAAAAGTGTTCTTCTAGAAACAGTAATTAAAAAATTACTCCCTCTTCAGGGGCCGAACCTCAATACACAACATCTTTAATATCAGAACATTAAATTCTTAAAATAAAAAAGGACACCTTTATGATGTCCTTTAATTTGAAATTTACTCATATTTCCATATAAATCCTCCAGCAGTTTTATACTCTCTTCTACAAGCCTTTGCAATGCTTGATGAATTTACTCCAGTTTTGGATGATGCCTCAGCAACCGATTTATATTCATACAAAGTACGACCTTCCAAATCCATTTGTATTACGGTTTTCCTTCTTTCATCTTTTAACTTTATTGGGGAAGAATGAGAAGAATAAGACCAATAGTAGCCTTTGCAGGTTTTGTTTTGACCTGTACAGGCATTACCCACACATGTTTTATATGCACTAACTGCATTTGCTGCACTTTGCAAACTATCATAAGTATTTACTAGGCTTCCATCTTCAATACTATATTGATAAACTGTCTTTTTTATTCCTCCACCTGAATCTGAATTGTATCCATTCTCTTTACTATCATATTTAATGATACACTCTTTTTCCTTTTGAGCTAATTCATCTATCGAACTAGACGTATCAATTTGCTCCCAATTGAAAGCTTCAGAACCATGAGTAGCTATGGCCTCATGAAAATATCCCTGCTTACCTCTATTTGCACGTTCAGAATGGTCTAGTTTTCTTTGATGGATGCTGTTTGTAGTTGCACCAATGTAAACCTCTCCTGTCTCTTTATTTGTGACCTTGTAAATAATTCCTTTACTTTTCATCTTCATTTTTATTTTCATCAGTACATTTAGTTGAAATATAGTACCCTTTAGATGGATTGACTATTTTATTATTACTTACTAATTCACTTAAATAGGCCTTTGCCTGTCTATCCTTTACGGAAAGAGTAGAGGTTATATGATAAACCAATTCACTTGTTTTAAATGTCGTGCAAGTATGTTGATCCAAATATTCAACGACTTTTTCTCTATTCCCATCGTTTCTTCTTCTGTCTTTTCTATTAATTAATTCCATTTCATTTACATCACGTGAAAAATTTAACCAAGTTGATGGATCAATAGAAAACTCTTTAACCGTTTCATCATCATCAGGGGCATATCTAAAAAAAACATTCTTCACATATCTAATTTTCTTAGGTGTCTGTGTAACTGCAATTGCAAAATCTGACTCTTGTGCAAATACCGAGCTTCCTTTGATGCTATCCATATTAATTACATTATCACCCATCTTTGGCGTATGATGGATGCAAATAAGTGTTATGCCAGTTTTATAGCATATATCTCTCAATTTTTGCATGACTTTTTCAGCGTCAGCACTATTTTCTAGTTTACCTGGATTCATTCTAGTAATACTGTCAATAAATACTACTTCAGCTTTTGAATCAATTATCATTTGCTCAAGTGCTTTCCAATCTTCATCTTTAATAATTTTACTAGTGAAATCTATTGGCTGAAACAAATAGTTTTTAGCAATAAGATCTTTTTCGTCCTCTCTTAAAACATCAAACTGTTTCTCATTTCTCTCAATACGATTCTCCCAAAATTCTTCTAATCCTACAAAAAGTACTTTTTTAGGTATCCCGTCTAGAGGATAGCCAAAAAATTCTTTTGTGCCACATGCTAAACTCATGGCTAAATTTTCACAAAAAATTGTTTTTCCACTTTTACTGGGGCCGAATACTAAGCCAATAGATTTTTCCTTTACACCACTAAATAAGTATTTTGGTTTAGGCCTATTTCTTCTGGCCACTAACATCTCTTCTAGAGTTAAAAAACTCTTCATATTTTCTTTTTTATATTTCATAAAAAATTTATTTATTGAATCATCACTACGATCATCCATCTAATGCAAATGAAATAAATTTTGGTCTGTTTTCTGGATAAAAAAAAATGTATCCACTTATAAATCAATGATTTAAGCGTGGCGTAAAAAAAGAGGCTAAAAGCCTCTTACTAATTTTTATGTAACTTTTTAATTAAATTAACTAACTGAAGAAAGATCTATTAAATATTTTACTCAGAACTTCAGTTGATTGAGAAGTAGAAGCATGACCATTAATAAACTTATTTCCCTGAATACGAGAATTAACCATTGGTTTATAGCCTTCTCCATCAAAATATTCGACATTAGCATCTAAGAACCTAAACAGGTCTGACTCTGTAATTCCAGAAATAACTCTTTTATCGAGCATTGATTGAAATAGCCAAATGACCTGATTCTTTTTAAGTTTAAACTTTAACTTATCGCTAATTTGATAATCCTCTGAATTAAAGTTTGAAGTATAGTCATAAATTTTATTGAAATGCAGGGTAATAGATTCTATAATCTTATTTTCCATGTTTGAATTTTGCTTTAAGTCTTCAGCCAAAATATTAATTTTTTTCAACTGCATTTTTTTAAATCCTTCCAGGTTTTCCCCAGCATATATCCCCTTACTATTTAATTTTTTTATAAAATTTGAACAATACTTATCAAAGGACAAGTTTAAAGCTTTATCGAACTCTTCGTAAAAATCTATATCTATTAAATCATGTTCTAAATCTACTTTTACTTCTTCAAATCCAAATTCATCTTGAATAATTCTTATTGATTTACCAACGACAACTTCGGATTGAATATTGGACTGATTTAAATCTACTTTCGGATTTTCACCATTACTAACAATATCCTTGTAGAGGGTATCATTTAGCAAAAAATCCTTTTTGATTTGTTCTATTTCTTTTTGGGATTTCGGAATCCCTCGGTTAAACTCTATTAACAAGCTTCTATTATCCATTAAAATTTGGTTTATGCATATAATGCATGCAATGCAGTTATTAATAACTTTTGCAATATAATTAGAACGTTTTAGCTATTTATAATAATGCAGAAAAAGTTTAATCCTCAAATTTTTAGTCAAAAAGAGGGTTCTTGGGTTAGTAGAGGAAAGAGTTTGAATTAAAAATAAACTCTTTCTCTACTTCTCCGATGCACAGAATACATTTTCAGTGGTTTTATTGATAAAGGAGAAACCGTCTCAAAAGCTTGGTTATACAAAATACAGCATAACTCCTCTGACAACATTTTCAATTTATCAAAATATCGAAATGATGATAGAAATAGGCACTGCCATTAATTACAAACACAATTTTTAAGTCAGCAGTAACTTTTACTGCCTCCACCCAAACTATTTGCCCTTTAGTAAGCTGTCCTATTGGGTTTAAAACAATCACTTTAAAGGGGCAAAAAAGTTGTTTAAGTAAATTGTTCCAAGTCACTACATAAAGCCATTCAGAACTGCTATATTTAAGTTGTTCAGCCAGGTCTTGTTTATTCATTTCATTATATAAAATTTAACGATATAGCTATTAGCTTAAGAACCAGTTTTCAGTTTGGTTTTGCATAGAATTAGCTAGTCCAGTAACAAATTCAAAGGCATTGGCATTACGCTCTAAATTTGAGTCTATATAACTAGACTTATTCGCTTCTGTAAAAAGATTATATAACCTCCAAAGGTTAATTGAGCCATCTTCATTTCTATTAAAATTTTCATCTTGATAATAGTTTCTTACCACTGTTCCAATCTGATTGTCATTCAATCCAAATGCCAACTTGCCAACTTTTTCTGCCTTATTTAAGTGTTGGTACATACGCATTTTGCCAATGGTGTGTGCAAATTGTAATTCGTCTAGATTAAACTTGCTGATTCTCTCTAGGTTACCTAAAAATCTATCTTTATCAAAAGATTGTATTAACTCATTGATTTTATCTTTCAATTCTGCCACAGTACTTATTCTTATATCTGCATTTAATCCATCTGTGCTAATGCATAGGTTAGTACACACCAAATTTTTAAATCCTATAAAAACTTTAAATTTTTCAAGATTCCTTTTACTATATAAATTCTCCTGATTCATTGCCCTTACTCCTCCGATGGTTAGAGACAAATTATTGTTATTCACATTTTCTGTCAAACTAGGCACTTCAATCATGAAGGCACAGCGTTGATAATAAATGGTCTTTTCCTCTGCTCTTAACTCCTTTACAGGTTTTCCAATTGCCGAAGGAACTCTTCCTTTAATGACATGGGAAATCCTAATATTAGGCTGTAAAATTTTAGCCCCTGAAAAATTAGACTGAACTATCTCATTAGTTGCATCAATAAATTGAGCATGTGAAATCGTTGTCTCATTATCACTATAAACTGGTATAATACACTCTCTTTTTAAGTGAGAGAGTGTCACCTGTTCTGTATTAGCTTCTATAAAATTTCCTTGTGATATAGTAACATCTTCTTCTGATATAATTTGATTTTCTATGTTTGTATTAACTGTTATCAATTCCATTTTGTTGGTCTTTAGATTGTTGAATAATTTGTGTGTTTGGTATGATTTGGGATTGCATGTTATCCAATAATGCTTTCTTTTTTAGAATCATTGGTTTAATGACATCTTGAATTTCAGTATATTTTGAATAGATATGCCTCAATGCCTCCACTGACTCACAGGCATTAATTTCTAATTCAATTTTTTTCTCTACTTCTCCGATGCCTTTAACACACCATTCATTTATCTTTTTTCCAGTACTTGCATTGATAATGAACTCTGGCTTGTCTATAAATAAGCCTGTTCTATCCTTTGATGCCTTTGCATTATGTGCACTATCTATATCAAATACAATTGTAAATTCATAATCTAAATCATTTCTTTGTATTGCTTTTAGGCCTACTTTTTCAGGAATCATTTTACCATTCTTCTGATTCAATACATAGTCTTGTTTTACACGCATTGTAGAAATGATATGTGCATTTGAACGCAGTATTTTATTGACGAAGGCATTTTGCCTTGGTGTTATCTTCCCCCAATTGGTAAAACTGTTACCCAGCATATTACTATGTACATCTAATAAGTAGTCCCAGCAGTGTGATATACTGTCAATAATAATGACCTCCATACCTTCTTTTTCACATAGTTCAATAGCTTCTATGTATCGTTCTGGTGAATATGGTGAGTCCATTGAAATCACATTATAGTCACCTAAATGAGCGTATAGATCTGCACTTTTATTCTCTGTATCTATTATAGCTGTTTTGGTGAAGTCTCCACCTAATAATCCCTTTGCAATAAGCAATGAAGAGTACGTTTTACCACTTCCTGCACTACCTTGTAAGGCTAATTTTATTTTTGCTTTTTTCCTTTCGGACTTTCGTATTTCCATTATAGTTGTTTTAAATGTTTGTAAATAAAAAAGGACCTATACATAGATTGTATAAGTCCTTGACTCGAATAAGATGTTCTTAATATTACATCACGAAATCATCTTCAATGAGTTGATTTTGCACTTGAAACAACCCCGAAAAGTCATCTGCTGTTGCTCTGTCAGCATTACTTAAATGTGACATGTTGATTTGAGGATTTCCCTCTTCTGTAAAGCTAAGATTACACAAATAATCTCTTCCTTCTTCAATGCCATGATTATAATTTGATGCATAACACATAGCTGTACGTTCCACTTCTTCACCACTTGGTAGGTTAAATTTTAGCGTTACAATTTTGTAGTTTTTACCATTTGAATTTTCTAATGCCTTTTCTCCAATTTTAAGAAGTCTTGCATTAAAAAGAAACTGCTTTTCGCCTGTTTCTCCATTAATAATTTCCTTGTAATTTGTCATAATTCTGAATATTAATTATGAGATAAAGCCCATCCCTATCTCCCAAAATATAAAAAAGGTAGGGGGTGAAGTTTAATTTAAGTCATGTGCGACTTTGATTTGAAAAAAAAAAATAAAAAAATTATTTCGGGAGAATCAATTGTAGTACGTTTTTTGTTTTATTTTGAATAATAATAAATTTTTTATTATCAGTTTCTAGATAAACTGTCATATTATTATATGGAGGTCCATCCTGATCAGCTCCTTCTGCTTCTTGTCTATAACTGGTTTTTTCTATGTTATTGACATTATAAATAATGTTATGATTACCATCCGGAAAGACTACTTTTATTTTATTTTCATTATTGAAATTAAAGAAAACCGTATAATCCTTAAATTCTTCTCCATCACAAATATAAGAACCACCTTCAACTGTACAGTACCTTGCGAGTCGATAAGTTACCTTGAAAGGTTCTCCATTTTGATATTCTCCACCGTATTTAAAGTTGCCTTTGAGGTTTTGATTTTCCCCGTAATCGTAATAATCGTCTCTTAATTTTAATAGTTCCTCAGCGTTGTCTTTAAGGTTTTGACAATAAACATTCGAAGAAAAAAAGATTAAGCTAATAAATATTAATAGTTTTTTCATTGTAAATAAGTTTTGTTAAGTTATTATAATATTGATTTGGTTTTTTTTAGTACAAATGGATAAGGTGGTCAAAACAATTTAAAAATGATTCATTTATTAAATGCCCCATTAGATTTCATTTTTGTTAACATTTTTAAATAGCCCTCTTTTTCACTAACACATCCATTCCACTGACATATATTAGTTTCATATATTCCATCGTTTTTTTTTGTGTAACCGGAATCATAAGCAAATATGAAATACTCTTCTCCAACTGCAAAATGATCTCCACAGTCACCAAAGCCAAGTCCAGTAATGATTTCTATTGACTTACCATTAATTCCTTTAAAAGCATTTGATATTTCAATTGTATATAACTGAACCTTACGTGTCTTTCCTTTATCATCGCTTTCTAGTTCACAGTATTCAACATTCTTTACTATGCCCGAGAAAATAATTTCTGAACTTGAAATATGTTCTTCCATCCCTTTATAATTATTGCAACTACAAGCATAAATTGTCATAGTGAAGTTTAAAAATAATAAAGTAATAACTTGCTTAATCATTGCACATGTTTTTTAATTAATAAATAATGTACTTGTTTATTCTAAACACAATTTGAGAAGGTTTATTGACATTAATTATATGATAAAATTAATCTTTAGGCAAAAACTCCGTTTGATATAAACTACCCCAATCTGTGAATAGCTCCTGATACTGTGAAATAAAAACCATATGACTATGTAAATTCGCATCAACTCTATCTTTATAAGCTGAGGATTTAACACCACCTACCATATTAATCCATTGGCTAGTCATTTTCAATGCAAAGCATTGTCTATTAATCTCTCTATGAATCCAGCTGCTTGAAGGGTTGTAGCCTAATTTTTTAGACTTATATATTACAAGGACAAGAATCTGTTCATATATTTCAGGGTTATTCGACATAATTCCGTCGGTTATATAACCTCCGTCTATTGCACAATTTTCCCAAGTAGTAAGAGGTTCGGTTTGAGCAAGTGTGAATAAACTTACTAATAGAGCTAATGTTGTCAATAATTTTTTCATAATATTAAGTTTTGTTAAGTTATTTTAATATTGATTTGGGGCTTATATAAAGCCTATGTAATGCTACAAATTAATAGGGAGGGAATGTTACGGAATACCGTAATGTAATTATTCAAACATACAAATAAATAAGAAAAAGACTATAATAATTGTTCATTCATTTTTTTGAACTACCAGAACTTTGCAGTCTTGTGTTATTTTCATATTAGAATGTCCTAATAAACATAGTTACATGTATAACAGACCTCTTTAATTTTGATAAAAAAAGTTGACAACTTGACTCTGACAACTTTGACAGGTTATTTATAGCTTTTTTAAAGGTATCGTTATATGAGTACTATATTTATCTCTAAGGAAAAATGTTTCGGAATACCGCAGTTGTCATTTAAAACTTTGGTGAATACTTATCAAGACTATGCCCATATTTAAAACTTCAGTTGGAATTTCCAGAGTAGGCTAGAACTAGCAATTACTTATAGTTCATTGTTGTTCACGGGCTTTTATAATGTTCAGTAAATCAGTCTAATTGATAAATATCATTTTTTAAATTAAATAAATGACTTATTTTTTGAAAGACAATAAATTTACAATTTAGAAAGTAAGCAAAGATCAAGGAAGCTTTAAAAAAAATTTTCAAATTATAAACTATTAAAAATAAGTATTATGAAAACAATAATAATGATATTTTTGATTTTAGGGTTTATAATTTTAAGTAGCTGTACCCAGAAAATAGAGGTAAGTAAACTGCTTGATAATTCTGAAACGAGAAATGAAATATTTGAAGCAATTGCGAGCGACCATGACCAAATGATGTCATTTATGGAATCAATGCAAAGTAATGAACATGCTATGCAAATGATGCAAGGTAATTATATGATTATGGGAAATATGATGAAGGGTCGTGGTATACATATGATGATGAAAGATAGTATGATGATGCACAATATGATGGGTAACATGATGAAGAACAAAAAAATGATGGTGAATATGATGCAAATGATGAATAATGAAGGAATGATGAGCTACGAATGTATGCAAGCCATGATGAAAGCAATGAATGGGATGGGAATGATAAACCAAGATGAAGATAATAATAAGTAATTATTAAAAATATTTAACAACTTAAAAATTAGTTTAATTATGCACCACGGTGACGGACATTTTTTTGGAATGCATTTTCTATGGTGGCTTGGGGGGTTATTTGTGCTGATTGTAATTTTTTGGTTTTTTTATAAAACATCTTTTCGAGAACCACAAAAAGACGACGCTTTGCAGATCCTTAAAAAACGATTTGCTAATGGTAAAATCTCGAAAGAAGAATATGAAGAGTCAAAGAAAATTTTAGAAGCGGATCTTTAATTATTTAAAAACTAAATAAGCCCTCTGTTGTATTTCTAAGAAGTCGAGTTTTGTTGTTTTAGTAATTGCTGTTAAAACTTAGGAGCATACTTATCAAGACTATGCCCATATTTAAAACTTCTGACTTCGGTTATGGTGTATGCTCTGAATCATATACTACCTTAAATGTTTATATTTGATTTATAATTAAAATAAAATTATGATTTTAGGAGTTTCAGAATGGCTAAGCGATAAATTAGGTTGGAAAACATCTCATATCCGTATTGCTTTTGTAGTATCAGTATTATTCTTTGGAGTTGGTATTGGTCTTTATTTAATTCTTTGGATAGTTAAAATGTTTTCAAAATAAGAGTAAAAGGAAGCTAACCACACCCCTTTAATCTATTCATCTCTAAACTAATCTTTTTCTGTACTACTTTATTGTAATAATTTTTGTAATCTTCATACTTAAATGCCTAAAAAAAACCTTGTTACTTGAATAACAGACCTCTTTAAATTCCAATAAAAAAGTTATGACTAAACAAGCAAGTAAATCTTTTTCACAAAAAAAACAATCATTTGAACTTAAAGAAAAACTTTTAAAACAGCAATTAGAGATAAAAATTGAGTGGAGCATTCTTAAATCAAAAAGTTATTTCAAATTTGAAGAATATACTGATGATACCATTGAGTATTTAAAGTTCATGGTTAATGAACATATTAAACATAAAGGTATTCTAGAGCATTATATTGATTTCATTGAAGCTACCGATGATGCAACAAAAGCGAATAGTTTTCTTGAAATATATCTAGAATTAAAGCTATTTCATTATCAAAATAGAATAAGTAACAACCTCATTTTCAACAAATCAAAAGTTGAACCAAAGTTAAAATTTTTACTTTACTATAATGATACACTAACTAATAATAAATATTGGGAATACTTACGTAAATTCTTCAAAAAACCTGAAAAAATTAAATCCTCCAATAGAGTTCTGAAAGGATTATTTTCTAATAAAAGGAAAGGGAGGGAATTATTAATGAATTTAAAGGAAATAGAAGAATTTAATTCTCTCAATAATAATATTACTATTTATAGATGTATGAGTAAAGAAGAATTTGATAGTGAGGACTATGGTGTTCTTTGGACTTTAAATGAAAATAACGCTAAAAATCAACTAAAAAGTAAATTCTATGCAAATGAAGGAGTGTCTTATAATTATGGAAATAACCCCATTATCCATTCTCTTCAAATCGAAAAGAATGATATTGTCGCTTACTTCAAAAAATATAACACACCAAAGTACGAAAGAGTGATTTATGTAGATAATTAATTTGTAAGGAATGTAAGGTAAGTTGAAATTATATAATAGTTATTTTTACTATATATAGCTTACAGTAAAACAAGTTACCTTACCTTCCTTAATTTTTTATTTTAATGCTAATTTCACACTGAACCAGCCTACTATAACTATCTTGGATTGTTTTCTTACTAGAATATATTTACAAAGCACTTGACTATGTCTTCAAAAAACATGCAGAAACATGTTCTATGTATTGGGAAAGTAGTGAAACAGGGTTTTGAGTATTGGTTAGATTAGACTTTTCTTTTCTACTATTCCAATGAAGTTGGCCACCAATAATATTAAGCCTAATTAATTTCTAATAAAAAAGTTGACAACTTGACTATGACAACTTTGACAAGTTATTTTCACTAAATTTAATACCACTATATAAATTTTGTTATATTTTATTTTGAAATGCAAAAATCAATATTTAAAATATCTAAAATGGACTGTTCTTCTGAAGAGCAACTAATCCGTATGAAATTAGACAAGTTTACCTCAATTAAAAATCTTGATTTTGATATTTCCAATAGAAAACTAACGGTCTATCACATTGGAGAAATAGAACAAATTGAAAAATCTATTATTGATTTGAACTTAGGTGCTAATAAAATAAGTTCTAACTACACAGACCAAACCACATTTAAAGAACAAGCAAACCAGAAGAAATTACTTTGGATTGTATTTACCATCAATTTTGTATTCTTTATTATTGAAATGACCTCTGGCTTGATTTCAAAATCAATGGGACTTGTAGCCGATAGTTTGGATATGTTAGCAGACTCTCTAGTATATGCAATCAGTTTAATTGCAGTAGGATCTTCTATAATATTACAAAAAAGAGTAGCTAAACTTGCAGGATATTTTCAAATTACACTAGCAATAATTGGGTTTTTAGAAGTTTTAAGGAGGTTCTTTGGAGTTGCCATTCTACCTAATTTCTCTACCATGATTACTATTTCAGTTTTTGCCTTGATTGCAAATGGCGTTTGCTTGTATTTATTAAACAAGTCTAATAGCAATGAAGCTCATATGAAAGCTAGTATGATATTTACATCAAATGATATAATTATTAACTTGGGAGTAATAATAGCAGGATTTTTAGTAAAATGGTTAAACTCTAGTGCACCAGATTTAATAATAGGAACTATTGTTTTTATATTAGTTATACAAGGTGCTATCAGGATATTAAAACTTGGGAGGTAAAACAAAAAAAGGCAATCTGATGTTCATATACTGCTTGCCTAAAATCTGCTATTAATCTAATAAAATCTTTACTTTGTTATTTAAATTTAAGAATTTAATTAAATAAAAAAGATGAACAGATGTTCACCTTTTTTGCCCCAAATCTACCATGAACTTAACCTACTTATGCTTATGGTGATTCAAACATATACAACTTATTTCATTTAAACATCACTTTTCTATATATCACTTATATTATTGTTAAAGGGAGTTCAAATTATTTATTTGTAGTTGTTTTCAACCTCTCCATCTCCAAACTAATCTTCTTCTGGACCACCTTACCATAACTATCTTGAGTTATTTTCATATTGCTATGACCTAATAGTTCACTAACAATTTCCATAGGCACATCATTATACAGTAGCACAGTTGAAGCAAAGGTTCTTCTTGCCATGTGCGTGGTCAACCTCTTTTCTATACCAACTAAATCAGCTATTTCCTTTAAATAAGAATTATAACGTTGATTACTAATTCTAGGAAAGACATAATTTTCATTATTAGAATACTGCTCTAAGATTTCCAGTACTTTTGGCAATAATGGTATTGACAGTTCTTTAGATGTCTTCTCACGCTTCATTCTAATCCACAAGTTGCCGTCAAAACCTTTAATGATATTAGATTGTTTTAAATTCATAAGCTCTCTATACGGAAGCCCTGTATAGCAAGAGAACACAAACAAGTCCTTAATAAATTGTAACCTAGATTGTGTAAACTCATGCTGTTCTAATAGTGTTAATTCTTCAGGAGATAAAAACACTACTTCTGTTCTAACCGTTTTAGTTTTATAAAGTATAAATGGGTCTATCTCTAGATAGTTTTCAGCCAAGGCAGCTCTAACTACTCTTCTAAACCTTTGTAAAGATTTATTAATAGTAATTTGCTTCTGTTTCTTTACCACTTTTAGATAGTATTCAAAATCATGTAAAAATTGTAATTCTAACTTTTTTAGTGGGTAATCATTAGTTTTAAACTGCCACTTAATGAATGATTTTACATCTTTTTTTATATAGTTAAACTTATTCCATGTTTCTTGTTTTATATCTATCCCTATAAGGGTTTTAAGCTTCCTTAAGTAGCTTTCAAAGTATTCAACTACATTGTGCTCTTTTTGTGTTTTCTTGCCCTTATACAGGCTGTAAATATCCTCAACATTGAAATGCTCTTCTTTAACTTGAAGCAATAAAAAAGCCCTATTAATTTTTGTTTTAATAAGGCTTAGTTGGTTGTTGATATATTCAGAATCTGGTTCTGGTGGTTTGACTAGTTGTTGTTTGTTTTTCCAGTTACTTGGGTTGATGAATAGTCCTGTACTAAAGGATTTTCTAATTTTATTATATGTTAGCCTACACATCAGTGATGCTCTGCTATCTTTTCTCTTCCTACTTGTAGATATTACAAATAGGATACTCAATTTATGTGTATTCATTTCTTAAAATTTTAGTGGATTAATTACAGTATAAAAACTGCAACCTTTTTAATTTGGACTGCAACCTTATGTGCAACCCTTTTTCTACCAAATAACTTGGCAACTTGGCATTTGAAGTAAAATGTAAGTAATGCAGTGAATGCATGTATTACAAGGAAAGTTTATTGCACAAAAAAAGTCCAACATTTCTGTTGAACTTTAATTTTGCTCCTTCTCTTGGGCTCGAACCAAGGACCCTCTGATTAACAGTCAGATGCTCTAACCAACTGAGCTAAGAAGGAGTGTTAATTATATTTATTCTTAAGCTTTTTAGTAATTTCAGAATGCTTTACTAAATTCTGAATATACGTTTTGCTTTTCATTTTCTTTATATGAGTTTCTATCTTCCTTGCTTGAATCCTAGATTTACATTCAATGGAATAATATAAAACCCAATCTGATACTTGTTTTGTAAAAGCAGTATCATAGAAACCTGAATTATGTTGTTTAATTCTTTCTTGTAAATCTATCGCTTCACCTATATAATATTTGTCAAGTGATTTAGAATACAAGATGTAAACAAAATTCATTATAAACTATTTAAAAGAACTAATCTCACTTTTGCTCTAACCTCCCGATAGCTATCGGGATGAGCTAAGAAGGAGTGTGCTTTTCGCTTTTGCGAGCGCAAATATATACATATTTTTATTTACAACAAATTTAATAATTAAATTATTTAATCAAAAATTGCTTTGTAGATATCATTTCCATTGGCAAATAAAACTAAAGCTATTAAAATGAAGAACCCTACCATTTGTGCATACTCCATAAACTTATCTCCTGGCTTTCTTCCAGACACCATTTCATACAGCAAAAACATAACATGTCCGCCATCTAAAGCTGGTATTGGTAATAAGTTTAAAACACCTAACATAATGGATAAAAAGGCTGTAATGCTCCAAAATGCTTGCCAGCTCCAAGTGTTTGGGAAAATGTCGAAGATAGCTTTAAAACCACCAACACCTTTATAAGCTCCTGTACTTGGTGTAAAGATAGCACCCAATTGATCCCAATAAGATGCCATTTTATCTTTTGCCTTTTTTAAGCCTACTGGAAAAGATTCAAAAAAGCCATATTTTTTTGTGTCAAAATCATAATATCCTAAAGCTTCCAAAGTTTCAGGGGTAGATCCTCCAGCATAAACTAATCCTAGTTTTCCTTCATTAGAAATTGATAGAGGCAAACTAAATACTTCGCCATCTCGCTGAACTTTCGCAGAAACGTCTTGTCCTTTAAACTTTTTTAAGCCTAATTTAACTTCATCAATATATTTTGTTGAATAGTTGTTCAAAGCAAGAACAATATCTCCTTTTTTAATTCCACTATTAACGTTATAAGAAGTATCAGGTACCTGAACAACTACAAAAGGCATCCTTAAATTTATAAACGCTTTTTCTTTAGCATCTATAATTTGAGAAAGAAAATCTTCTGGCATTTTAACAGTTGATTTGTTCCCATCTCTTTCAATGGTAACTTCACTTCCGAAAAGCACTTTTTCTGGGATTTGAGAAAAATTTTCTATGTCGTCGCCATCAACAGCTAAAATCTTATCTCCAGTTAAAAGACCTGCCTTATTTGCTACCGTACTCTCTATTAAAAGACCATCTTTTATGTTTTCATTTGGCAAAAACCTATCTCCATAAAAATAGCTCATCCCAACATATATTAATATTGCCAACAGAAAATTAACTGTTACACCACCTAACATAATAATTAAACGTTGCCATGCAGGTTTAGAACGAAACTCCCATGGTTGTGGTTCTTGAGCCATTTGTTCGGTATCCATACTTTCATCTATCATTCCAGCTATTTTAACATAACCTCCTAATGGCAGCCAACCAATACCGTATACTGTCTCCCCTATTTTTTTCTTAAATAATGAGAACTTAACATCAAAAAACAAGTAAAACTTCTCTACCCTTGTTTTAAACAGTTTCGCAGGGATAAAATGTCCTAACTCATGCAATACAATTAACAAAGAGAGACTCAGTAAAAATTGAGATATTTTAATAACAAATTCCATATAATCTTCAATCAATTTTTTATAATCGCACAAAAGTAAGCTTTTAAACCAACTTTAAAAAGACAATTAAAGAATGTCCAGATTTTTAACATGAATTTAAGTTTCAATTGAATTCCTGTTAATTAATTTTCATCGTACTTTTGTGGAAATTTAAGAGTCAATGCTATCATTTTTTAAAGATTACAAGAAGTTTGCTATTGTTTTTGGGGTTGTTTCTTTAATCATAATTATCCTAATTTATAATACATTAAATGTATATCAACCACTTCCAATTTACCAACCTGTTATGGTTAGCACAGAACTGGTAGATAGTACCATTCAGCATCAAAAAAAATATCATAAAATAGCAGATTTTTCATTTACAAATCAAAACGGACAAACCATTACCCAAAACGACTATAAAGATAAAATCTATGTTGCCGACTTCTTTTTCACTACATGCCAAACTATCTGCCCAATAATGACCAATAATATGGTTCAAATACAAAACGAAATATTGGATGATTCAGACATTATGTTGCTTTCTCATTCTGTAACTCCAGAAATTGATTCTGTTGAACAATTAAAGCGATATGCGTTAAAAAAAGGTGTGAATGACAACAAATGGAATTTAGTAACTGGTAACAAAAAGGATATCTACCAGCTAGCTAGAAAAAGTTATTTAGCTGTAAAAGATAATACTTATGCTGGCCCGTTTGATATGGTTCATACAGAAAATTTTATGCTCATTGATAAAAAAAAGCAAATTCGAGGGTTCTATGATGGAACTGATTCTGATGATATTAATCGCCTGCTAAGTGATATTAAAATTCTGAAAAAGGAATACGATTAACACTTTTTTAATTACAATTTTTATAGGCTAGTTTTTTAGCTTACTTTTGCTTCTTTAAAATCAATCTAAATAAGCTTGCAATACACTTTAGCACATTTAAAACGAGGCGAACGAGCTATTATTACTGATGTTTCGTCTAATCGTATTCCTCTAAAACTTCTAGAAATGGGTTGTTTACCAGGCAATATTGTAGAGCTTGTTCAGGTGGCACCATTCCAAGATCCAATGTATTTAAATATTAACGGATCCCACCTAGCCATTAGAAAAGAAACTGCTTCTCATATTTTAATTGAAAAAGAGACTAATGAGTAAACAAATTAATGTTGCTTTAATTGGTAATCCGAATACAGGGAAAACTTCTGTTTTTAATGCCTTAACGGGACTTAATCAAAAAGTTGGCAACTATCCAGGTATTACTGTTGAAAAAAAGGAAGGTATTTGTAAGCTCCCAAGAGGTGTAAAAGCACATATAATTGACTTGCCTGGAACTTATAGTTTAAATGCTTCCTCATTAGACGAAAATGTGGTTATCGAGTTACTTTTAAATAGAAATGATAAAGATTTTCCCGATATAGCAGTCGTCGTTAGTGATGTTGAAAATTTAAAACGAAACCTCTTACTTTTTACTCAAATTAAGGATTTAGAAATTCCTACACTACTTGCCATTAATATGGCAGACCGAATGAATTATAAGGGTATTTCATTAGACATTGCTTATTTAGAAGAACATCTTCAGACAAAAATTGCCTTAATTAGTACTCGAAAAAATACGGGTATCGACAATTTAAAATCTTTAATTGCTAGCTATAAAGATATCTCAATTGCACCTTGTTTAAATGCTTCTGAAATTGACAAAGAATACTTTGATAATTTACGCAAGGCATTCCCAAATCAGTTGCTTTATAAGCTATGGTTGGTTATCACGCAAGATGTTAACTTCGGAAAAACAGATAGAAACGAAATTGATCCCGTTGCCGATTTTAAAACCAAAAGTAAAAGCGATTTAAAACGCTTACAGCAGAAGGAAACAATAAAACGCTATCAGTTTATAAATAATGTGCTTAAAATCGGTCAAACCATTGATGCTTCTCAAGCCAAAGATTTGCGTACTAAACTTGATAGAATTTTAACTCATAAGTTTTGGGGTTATGTAATTTTCGCCATTATACTCCTCACAATATTTCAAGCCATTTACGATTGGGCTGAGCTACCAATGGACTTTATTGATAGTGTATTTGCTTCGTTAAGTGAATGGACAAAAAATGTACTTCCGGATGGCGCATTTACAAATTTATTGGCTGAAGGTATCATTCCAGGGCTTAGTGGCATTGTTATATTTATACCACAAATTGCCTTTTTGTTTTTGTTTATTGCCATACTTGAAGAAAGCGGCTATATGAGTCGTGTTGTCTTCCTTATGGATAGAATCATGCGTCGTTTTGGGCTAAGCGGAAAAAGTGTTGTTCCGCTTATTTCAGGCACTGCTTGTGCTATTCCAGCTATTATGGCTACGCGAAATATTGAAAGTTGGAAAGAGCGTTTAATAACTATTTTAGTAACGCCTTTTACAACGTGTTCGGCAAGACTTCCAGTTTATTTAATTATTATTTCATTAGTAATTCCCCAAGGAAGATTTATAGGTCTAAGTTATCAAGCCTTAACCCTTATGCTATTGTATTTAATAGGATTCGGTACAGCGGTGTTTTCAGCTTATTTACTGAATAAGATATTAAAAATAAAGAGCAAATCCTTTTTTGTAGTCGAAATGCCTAATTACAAATTACCGCTTTTTAAAAACGTTGCATTAACCGTAATAGAAAAAACTAAATCCTTTGTTTTTGGAGCTGGAAAAATCATTTTAGCAATTTCAATTATACTTTGGTTTTTGGCGTCTTACGGTCCAGGGGAACAATTTAATAATGCCGAAGAAATAGTAAAAACAGAATATGGCTCGGGCAATTTAACTGAAGAGGAATTACAACACAAAATTGCGTCTCATAAATTAGAACACTCATTTATTGGCATAACAGGTAGAGCCATTGAACCTACCATAAGACCACTTGGATACGATTGGAAAATAGGTATTGCCATTGTAAGTAGTTTTGCTGCTCGGGAAGTTTTTGTAGGTACATTGGCAACTATTTACAGTGTTGGGAATGATGACGAAGACACTATTAAAAATCGAATGGCAGGCGAAGTAAATCCAATTTTAGGAGGACCGCTCTTTACATTTGCTTCAGGAATATCATTGTTATTGTTTTATGCTTTTGCGATGCAATGCATGAGTACATTAGCCATTGTAAAACGAGAAACCAATAGCTGGAAATGGCCTATATTACAACTAGTAATAATGACGGCTTTTGCGTATATTGTAGCTTTAATAGCATTTCAATTTTTAAAATAAATCACCTTGAACATTCTCATTCAAAACATATTAGCAGTATCTATTTTAATTTTAGCTTTATGGTATGTTATAAGGAAATTCTTAATTAAACCTAGCAAGAAAAATTCTAAATCTTGCAGTACCGATGATTGCGGGTGTCATTAAGTTTTAAAAAAAACAATCCTCAAATAATATTTCCAATTTCCAAACAAGGCCTTTTAAGCAATCAAATTATCTTAATAGGGACAACTTAACAAAAACACAAATACTCTCTCAAACGAGCTAAAACATGCATTATATTGGTTGCGCAAGTTTAGTTTTGGCTAAGGACTTATTGGTTGTTTAGAATATTAAACAAAAGCCACTTTTGTAAACCAATTAGTTATAAACTACCCAAGTTCCTGATTAAAAAGAATAAAATTGTTCTTAAAAAAGTTTTATAATGACAATCTTATACCTAAAGACCAACCTTTTAAGGTCTCGAGTTTAAACTCTTTATTTATAAATTTGCAATAAACCATGAAAGTCAAAAAATAAAATAAACCAACGTTTATATGGTGTATTTAATTATTTTAGATATATTTGAAAATATTTTTAAGTATACTTAAATTTTATTTAAAGCATATATAAATGTCAGTCGCAGTCGAGAATTTCATTAAAGCCATCTACAAAAATGGTGTTCAGGATAATAAAGATACCAAACCAGGTAATATTGCGAAAAAATTAGGTATCTCGAATGCAGCTGCAACAGATATGGCAAAAAAACTTGCAACACGCGACTTGCTGCATTACAAAAAATACCAAGCACTTGAGCTTACAGAAAAAGGAAACAAGTTCGCTTTAAATTTAGTAAGAAAACATAGATTGTGGGAAGCGTTGCTTTTTAAACTATTTGATATGTCCTTACATGATATTCATAGAGAAGCCGAATTACTAGAACACCAAACATCCGATTTTCTTGCAAATAAAATTAGCACCTATCTACGGAATCCTAAATTCGATCCACATGGTGATCCTATACCTAGTGAAAAAGGACATATTATAACGGAAAACAACACATTCCCTTTGTCAAAATCGAAAGAAGGTAAAACATATATCATTTCAAGACTCCTTAGTGATGAAAAAGAGTTCTTTGATTTTTGTGCTCTTCATGGATTAAAATGTGGAAATTCCATTACGGTTACCAATCAATTAGAATTTAATAAAATGACCCAAATCTACATTAACAATAATACGCTTCTTCTAAATGAAGATTTTACAAATATCATATTTGTTAAAGAAATAAATAGCGACTCTAATTCATCTCCTGAATCAAATCAGAATAATTATAAATTATTCTAAAACTATAAACTATAATTAATTAAACTACTAGATGTAAATTTTAACTTTAATGAAAACTATTCGATTACTTTTAATACTAAACATACCTCTATTTGTTTTTGCACAACAAGAGGAAAACTCACTAGGTGCATTAATCACTGATAGACCAGATGCAACCGAATCACCAACAACCATTCCAGTAGGTTATATTCAAGTAGAAACTGGGGCTTTCTATGAAAGTTTTGAGGAAAACAATATTAAAAATGAAACGTTCACATTTAACACTACCTTAGTAAGGTTAGGTGTCTTAAATAATTTAGAATTAAGACTAGGTTGGGATTTTGTTGAAACCAAAACAAATACGACCGAAAATATTTTAAGCGGTTTTAATCCACTATTACTGGGTGCTAAAATTTCAATTTCAGAAGAGAAAGGTGCATTCCCAGAAATAGGATTCTTGGGCCATTTATATTTACCCTTCGCTGCTGCAACAGATTATAAACCTGAAACGACTGGGGTGGATTTTAGGTTTTCATTTGCACATACCCTAAATGAAAACTCAAGTTTATCATATAACTTAGGGGCACAGTGGGGAGACGATTCTTCAGAAGCAGCATATGTATACACGCTAGCTTATGGTTTAGGTATAACAGAAAAAATTGGAGTTTATGCAGAACTTTATGGTGATTTACCAGAAAACAATAAGGCCAATCATTTGTGGGACGCTGGATTCACCTATTTAATCTCCGATAACGTGCAACTCGATGCAACAGTTGGCTCTAGTATTACAGATGGTCAAGATATTTTATTAAGTGGTGGCGTCAGTTTTAGATTGCCAACAAAAAAGAATTAAAATGAAAAAAACAATATTATTTTTTAGCATAGCCTTATTATTTTTCAGCTGTAAAAAAGAAAAAAAGACTAACGACAAATTAAACATTGTAACTACTACTTCCATGATAACTGATTTGGTTAAAAACATTGGAGGCGATTATATAAATCTACAAGGTTTAATGGGTAGCGGTGTCGACCCGCATTTATACAAAGCCAGTGAAGGCGATGTTAGCAAGTTAGCAAATGCAGATATTATTTTTTATAACGGATTACATTTAGAAGGCAAATTGGTTGAAGTTTTTGAAAAAATGAAAAACATAAAAACTATTGCCATTTCTGATGCATTGGATAAAAACACTTTAATAGGTTCAGAATATTTTGCTTCAAATTACGATCCTCATATTTGGTTTGATGTAACTTACTGGAAACAAGCAACAAAATTTGTTACTGACAAACTTTCCGAAGCAATTCCTGAAAAAAAGGCAATTTTCCAAACTAATAGTGACGCCTATTTAAAACAATTAAATGCACTTCACCAAGAATTAGAAACCACTATAGAAACGTTACCGGAAGAAAAACGTGTTTTAGTAACAGCACATGATGCTTTTAACTACTTTGGAAAAGCCTTTAGTTTTAACGTAGTAGGCTTACAGGGTCTTTCTACAGCTACTGAAGCTGGTGTACAGGACGTTCAAAAATTATCAAGTTTTATTATTGAAAACGATGTTAAATCCATATTTATTGAAAGTTCGGTACCAAAACGAACCATAGAAGCATTGCAAGCTGCGGTCAATTCTAAAGGTCATAACGTAACCATTGGAGGTTCTCTGTATTCT
The DNA here is from genome assembly GCF_057219435.1 of Algibacter sp. YIN40. NCBI lineage: Bacteria > Pseudomonadati > Bacteroidota > Flavobacteriia > Flavobacteriales > Flavobacteriaceae > Algibacter > Algibacter sp. YIN40. The sequence continues at coordinate 661,690 of NZ_JBXVVC010000001.1, forward strand.
GATGCTCTTGGAAATTTAGGGACTATAGAAGGCACATATATTGGTATGTTTAAATACAATGTAAATACAATAGTAAACGCATTAAAATAATGACCAAAATAGCGGTACAAATAGACGATTTAACTGTAGCTTATAACTACAAACCTGTTCTTTGGGATATCGATTTAGAAATCCCTGAAGGTGTTCTTATGGCTATTGTGGGTCCAAACGGTGCTGGTAAATCAACACTTATAAAATCTATATTGGGCATTTTAAAACCCATTGCAGGCAGTGTAAGTATTTATGGAAAGTCTTACGAAAAACAACGTTCTCTAGTGGCTTATGTGCCTCAAAAAGGAAGTGTAGATTGGGATTTCCCAACCACAGCATTAGATGTTGTAATGATGGGAACCTATGGAAGTTTAGGTTGGATAAAACGTCCTGGGCAAAAGGAGAAAAAAGCGGCACTCGAAGCTTTAGAAAAAGTAGGAATGCTCCCTTTTAAAAACCGCCAAATAAGTCAACTTTCAGGTGGACAACAACAGCGTATTTTTTTAGCACGTGCGTTAGTTCAAAACGCGTCTATCTATTTTATGGATGAGCCTTTTCAAGGTGTAGATGCTACAACTGAAATAGCAATTATTAATATTTTAAAAGAATTGCGAAAAGCAGGTAAAACTGTTATCGTAGTGCATCACGATTTACAGACCGTTCCTGAATATTTTGATTGGGTGACCTTTTTAAATGTTAAAAAAATAGCCACAGGTCCAGTAAAAGACATTTTTAATGATGATAACTTAACTAAAACTTATGGAATTAATTATAAAGTGAGTGTTCAGGAATAGTTAGAAGAAAATTAAAAAAACGATAAAAAACCTAAAACAGCTAAAAGTTAACACCCAAATTCGGACAAGGTCTGAAGCATCAATCTGCAGAAATAGAGAGTGAAGAAATGAAATCGCAAAGCACAGCTTTATGCGTGTAATTTCGAAAGCGAATGTTCCTCAGGAATTTCCTCAGATTGATTTGATTTTTTGGTTCGTTTTGTGTCGAGACAAAATGAACAATAATAAATTCAAAAAGATAAAAATTAATTAAATAGTTTCTGCCTTGCAGAAATGACAAAATGGATTTACAAGAATATTTTTCTTTAGTCTTTAGTGATTACACTCTAAGAACCATAACGCTAGGTACTGCAATCTTAGGTGCCGTAACTGGCATGCTAGGCAGTTTCGCTGTATTAAGAAAACAAAGCCTTTTAGGGGATGCTATTTCACATGCTGCATTACCAGGAATCGCCATTGCTTTTTTAATTACAGGTGCAAAAGACAGTAATGTTTTATTATTAGGTGCGTTAATTAGTGGACTAATTGGTACCTTTTGGATTCGTGGTATTATCAGTAAAACTCATTTAAAATCAGATACCGCTTTAGGGTTAATTCTATCATTATTTTTTGGCTTTGGAATGTTGTTATTAACCTTCATTCAAAAACAACCAAACGCAAATCAAGCAGGATTAGACAAATATTTGTTTGGTCAAGCTGCGACACTTATTGAAAGTGACGTTTGGCTAATGGCAATTGTAACTGGCATATGCCTATTTGTGCTATTGTTATTTTGGAAAGAATTTAAAATTCTTCTTTTTGATGCAGACTACACCAAAACCCTTGGATTCAATACCAAGTTTATAGATATATTAATTACAAGTTTTATAGTATTGGCAATTGTTTTGGGACTCCAAACGGTAGGCGTAGTATTAATGAGTGCCATGCTATTAGCTCCGGCCGCCGCTGCGCGACAATGGACAAATAGTTTAAGCGTCATGGTCTTTTTATCTGCTTTATTTGGAGCCTTTTCAGGTGTATTTGGCACAGCTGTTAGTGCAAGTCAAAACAATCTATCAACTGGCCCTGTTATCGTGATTGTGGCCGGTGTTTTTGTTTTAATTTCATTCATCTTCTCTCCTAGTAGAGGTTTGCTCTTTAAGCAAATACGATTTATTAAGAATCGTCGCGACTTACAGCTTCACAAAACACTAGCATTCATGTTCCGAATTGCTGAAACACATGAAAATATTTCGCACCCTCATGCTATTAAAATTTTAAATAATTTTCAAGGGTTTACAAAAGGAACGTTACAAAAATTAGTACGAAAAAATTATGTGAATTTAGATGGAAGCATGTGGAGCTTAACAGAAGAAGGCTACAATATGGCCTCTAATTTGTACAATCAACAAACGAAAAATAATGAGTAGCGCACAAATTGAAATACAACTTATTGCAAGCTTGGTTGCTATTGCATGTGCCATTCCAGGCACTTTTTTAGTACTACGAAAAATGGCTATGATAAGTGATGCCATCAGTCATTCTATTTTACCAGGTATCGTGATTGGATTCTTTATTACGCAAGATTTAAATTCTCCCTTACTTATTTTATTAGCTGCTCTAACAGGTATTATTACAGTTGTTTTAGTTGAATATATTCAAAAAACTGGGCTGGTAAAAGAAGATACTGCTATTGGCCTAGTATTTCCTATTTTATTTAGTATTGGTGTAATTCTAATAGCTAAAAACGCTAACGACGTACACTTAGATGTAGACGCTGTATTGTTGGGTGAACTAGCTTTTGCCCCTTTTGATAGGTTTATTATTTCAGATTTTGATATGGGTCCAAAATCATTATGGGTTATTGGCTGTATTTTAATAATCACTATCGGGTTATTAATTGCTTTTTTTAAAGAATTAAAAGTAAGCACTTTTGATGCTGGATTAGCCGCATCCTTGGGCTTCCCCCCTGCGATTATTCACTATGGTCTAATGACAGTATCCTCCGTTACAACGGTAGGTGCTTTTGATGCCGTAGGCGCAATTTTAGTTGTCGCACTTATGATTGCTCCCGCAGCAACGGCTTACTTACTTACTACCAATTTAAAACGCATGCTTATTTATGCCATTTGCTTTGGTGTCTTTAGTGCAATTGCTGGATATTGGTTGGCGCATTGGTTAGACGCCTCCATAGCTGGATCTATTACTACTATGTTAGGCGTGTTGTTTTTAGCTGTTTATTTATTTGCACCAAGCAAGGGTGTTATAGCTGTTTTATATAGAGAAAAACAACAACGCGCCGAAGTTTCTTTATTGACCTTTTTATTGCATTTAAGAAATCACAGTGAAGAAGAAGAACGCCACGTAAATCACCTAAATGAACATATAAATTGGCAGAAAGTGAGATCTAAAACAGTTTTGGAATTAGCTCTGAAAAATAATATGATTCTGATTGAAAAAAATATTGTTTCTTTAACTGAAAAAGGAAATCAGTTTACCTCGCAGGCTATTGATTATATTATTACTAATGAAGATGCGCAAATAGAACATATGAAAGATGATTTCTTTTTGTTTAGAGGTTAGCTTATGGCAAAACACAACGAACTCGGTAAAAAAGGAGAGCAACTAGCAGTCGATTTTCTGTTGAAAAACGGTTACGATATAATTGCGCGCAACTACCGATTTGATAAAGCCGAGGTTGACATTATCGCACAACAAAAAGATGTCTTAGCTATTATTGAAGTAAAAACACGTTCCACAACCAATTTTGGAAACCCACAAGATTTTGTTAAGCCAAAGCAAATTCAACGCTTAGTAAAAGCGGTTGATGAATATGTAAATGTTAATGGTTTAGATGTTGAAGTTCGGTTTGATATTATTGCTATTGTAAAAGAAGATAAAAACTTCAAAATTAAGCATTTAGAAAATGCCTTTTATCATTTTTAAAACTTAATCAGTTTCAAAGTATTCCTTTAAAGCTTCAAAGTCTTCAGGTTTCGAAACAATCTCTTTATTCTTGTTTAAAATGAAGTAAGTTGGAGTTGCTGTTACACCATATTTATTACCTATTTCATTATCCCACTTACCTTCTCCATAAACATGAATAAATTCCGGATAACTATACGTAAGGTCTTTCCATTTGTATACTTCGTCCTCTAACCCTATGGCAATAACTTTAATTAATTTATTTTGTTTAGATCTTAAAAAGGTCTGCAACTGTGGGATTTCATCTAAACAATGAGAACAAGTGCTACTCCAAAATACAATAACATAATGCTCTGCTAAGGATAACTCGCTTAAGTTTTTGGTTACACGATTTTCCTTTTCCTTAAGTTCTAATGAAAAATCTGGCGCTTTATTCCCTATTGAAATGTCTTTAAACAAAATCAAGGCATGTAAAAGTTCTTGATCGTTCAAAGAAACTGCTAAATCCATTAAATATTCCTCGGCAATATAATTAGCAACTAGCTCAATATTTAAATCTGCCATTTGTTGCCACAATATTGTAAGCAAATTTATTTTAATTTGCGCTGGAGTTCCTTCAATTCTTGAATAAAATATTGCTATGTTATTTTTGTAGTTCTCTATATCATTTTCAGAATTTGCACCTCTACCAAAAACGTAATTAAGCATACGCTCTGTTAAAAAATTAGAACTTTGAAGCGTTTTATTATTAAAATTCACGTGATCAAAGTAGTGTTTCTCTAACTGTCTCAAATAGGTTTTAACGTCTACAGCACCCTCGGGAATAAAAGGTTTATTCGCTTTTATAAAATGAGAAACAATCGTCCCTTTAGATGCTTTTTCAAAACTATCTTGTGTTTCTTTCTGAGTCTTAAATATTGTTGACAATGCTATAGTATCCTTATCCTTATTTTCATCTCTAAAATAATTACCAATGCTATTAGTAACCATCAACATACTATTGGTATAAGATTCTAGTAATTTATTTTCTAATGAAGACTGAAATTTTAAACCAGTTTCAGAATTAAAAGATATCTCAATATCTTCTTGAGCGTTATAAATAATATCGAAATTATAATCTTCTTGAGGAACTGCATAGACCAGTCTATACATTCCTTTTGTGTGAGTAGAATCTAACTGAAACTGGAAAGTGCCATCTTTTTGTATCTCGGCATTTGATACATACTCCGATATGGTTGGAGTTACTTTATATAGTAATGCGAAATTATAGTCTTCAGCAGGAGAAAATGTGCCTTTTATTGTATGCTGTGCCAAAAGCATGCATGGAAATAAAACAATAATAAAAAATATACTTTTCAAGGTTGTCTTTAATTTATTTTAAATAAAACAATAACTAAGCCACAATAGGCTTTAAGTTCTCTAAAGCTTGTTTTACGGATTTAACATTTTCAAAAGTTAGCATCAAACGCAATCCGTTTCGTGTTTGTTTTTCTTTCATTTTACAGGCATTTGGATGTGTTTGAACAAACTGTAACACCTTCGTAAAATTTTTACTTTGATAAAACCTACTTTGTTGATCATTGATAAAATAACCAATTAGTTTACTTTGTTTCATCACCACTTTTTCAAAACCAATTTTAGTTGCTAGCCACTTTATTTGGACACTATTTAGTAAATCGGTCACTTGTTCTGGTAATTCTCCAAATCGATCCAATAATGCTACTTCAAAAGTATGTAATTCTTCTTCGGTTTTTATATTATTAAGTTGTGTGTATAGATTTAATCGTTCAGTAATATTATTTACATAATTATCTGGAAATAGTAATTCAAAGTCCGAATCGATAGTGACATCTTTTACATAAACTTTATCTTCATTATCATCCTGATATAACTCTTTAAACTCGTTTTCTTTTAGCTCTTCTATCGCTTCATTTAGTATTTTCTGATAGGTATCAAATCCTATTTCATTAATAAAACCACTTTGCTCACCACCTAACAAATCTCCTGCGCCACGGATTTCTAAATCTTTCATAGCAATATTGAAACCACTTCCTAATTCTGTAAATTGTTCCAAAGCAGTGATACGTTTTCTGGCATCATCTGTCATTGCTGAGTATTCTGGAGTAATGAAATAACAGTATGCTTTTTTATTACTTCTACCTACCCTGCCGCGCATTTGGTGTAGGTCACTCAAACCAAAGTTATTGGCATTATTTATAAAAATAGTGTTAGCATTTGGTACGTCTAAACCACTTTCAACTATTGTTGTGCTAACCAAAACATCAAAAGCACCATCCATAAATGCAAGCATAAGTTGCTCTAACTTCTTCCCTTCCATCTGTCCATGACCAATACCAATTTTTGCATCAGGTACCAAACGTTGAATCATGCCAGCAACTTCTTTTATATTTTCTATGCGATTATGAATAAAGAAAATTTGCCCACCACGTTGAATTTCATAACTAATCGCATCCCGAATGGTTTCTTCACTAAAGCGAATTACATGACTTTCTATTGGGTAACGGTTTGGTGGCGGTGTTGTGATCACTGATAAATCTCGGGCAGCCATTAAACTAAATTGCAAAGTCCTAGGAATAGGCGTTGCGGTTAAAGTAAGTACATCGACATTCTCCTTTAGAGTTTTTAGTTTTTCTTTAACTGCCACTCCAAACTTTTGTTCCTCATCTACAATTAATAATCCTAAGTCTTTAAATATTACATTTTTATTAACCAATTGATGCGTTCCTATTATTATATCGACTTTACCATTTTCAAGACCTTCCAAAGTTTCTCGTTTTTCTTTAGTGGTTCTAAATCGGTTGAGATAATCTACCGTTACCGGGAAGTCTTGCAAACGTTGCTTAAATGTTCTCGAATGTTGATAAGCTAAAATAGTTGTAGGAACCAAAATGGCTACTTGTTTCCCATTATCTACCGCCTTAAATGCTGCACGTATTGCTACTTCGGTTTTACCAAATCCAACATCACCACAAACCAAACGATCCATAGGACGTTCGCTTTCCATATCGGCTTTTATGTCTGCAGTCGCGGTACTTTGGTCGGGAGTATCTTCATATATAAAGGACGCTTCCAATTCATGTTGCATGTAACTATCGGAATTGTACTGAAAACCTTTTTCTGTTTTACGTTTAGCATAAAGTTTAATTAAATTAAATGCTACATGCTTAACACGGGCTTTTGTTTTCTGTTTTAGGGTTTTCCATGCCTTACTACCCAATTTATAAATCTTAGGTGGTTTGCCATCCTTACCATTAAACTTGGTGATTTTATGTAACGAGTGAATACTTAAATATAGCACATCACGTTCGCCATAAACTAACTTAATAGCTTCTTGTTTTTTACCTTCTACATCTATTTTTTGAAGTCCACCAAAACGTCCAATACCATGATCGATATGAGTAACATAGTCTCCAATATCTAAACTTGTAAGTTCTTTTAATGTAATGGCTTGCTTTTTCGCATATCCATTTTTAAGATGAAATTTATGATAGCGCTCAAAAATTTGATGATCGGTATAACAAACTATTTTGTTATCATGATCTATAAAACCTTGATGTAGTGATAAAATTATAGTTTTATAATCTTTAACATCTAAGTTCGAGTCATCAAAGATATCATGAAACCGTTTTGCTTGCTGTTCGCTTACACATGCAATATAATTAGTATACCCCTTTTCGTGATTTGAATTTAAATCTTCAATTAATAGATTGAATTGTTTATTGAATGCAGGTTGTGGTTTGGTATTGTATTCGATAATTTGAGAATCTTCAAGTCGCTCTGAATGACAAAAGACACTTTGTGACCCAAACTCAATTATCGAAAAATCGAGTAATTGTTTTTTTAGTAATTCTGAATTGCAAAATAACTCGTTAGGTTTAGCATGCTTGATGTTTGCAGATAGTCCATTAAAAGCTTCCTCTGCTTTTTCGTAAAAATCATCGATTCTTGAAAATAATAAATCGACATTTTTTAAACAGATTACAGTTTTTTGAGCGATATATTTTAAGAAACTTTGTCTACTTTCTTGTAATAATTTATTCGCTACATTAGGAATAATATTGATTTTTTTAACTTGCTCTAAAGACAATTGTGTCTCTACATCAAATGTTCTAATTGTATCTACCTCATCACCAAAAAATTCAACTCTATAAGGCTCATCGTTCGAAAAAGAAAATACATCTACAATACCGCCTCGAACAGAAAACTCTCCAGGTTCGGTAACAAAATCAACCCGCTTAAACTGATATTCAAATAATACTTCATTTACAAAATCTATTGATAGGTTATCGCTCACTCCTACTTTAAGTGTATTTCGCTCTAGCTCTTTTCTTGTTACTACTTGCTCGAAGAGGGCATCTGGATAAGTAACTATAATTGCCGGTTTTTTTTGTGAATTAATTCTGTTTAAAACTTCGGCTCGAAGAAGTACATTGGCATTATCGGTTTCTTCTATTTCATACGGTCTTCTATAACTCCCAGGATAAAACAGCACATCTTTCTCATTTAATAATTGTTCTAAATCATTTAAATAATGTGCCGCTTCTTCTTTATCGTTAAATACTAATAGAAATGGTTTTTTAGCTTGTTTAAAAGCTGTAGAAATAACAAAGGAAAAAGAAGAACCAACGAGACCTTTTAAATGTGCTTTACTTTGTGACTGGGCAATATTATTTTGCAGATTTTGCGTTTGCAAAGCCTGAACATAGGTTTGAGAGATACGGGATTTACTCACCTAATTTTATTTTTGAGCTGCAAATATAGGGTTTAGATATCTTTTATTTTAGGGGGAATACATAAATATTTATTACTATTTACAAATTAGTTCGGCATTTGCGTTAGGGATTGCAGCGACATCCTTTTTTGAGGTACGAGAAAAAGATATAGCGCAAAGCCCGACCCTTGTGGTAACGTCAAAAAAATAAAATTTCAATTTAAAATCTTAAAAAAAATATGTACGTTTGCAGCACTAAAAAAGAAGTATATATGTCGTTTGCAGATTTATTTGATAGTGGGTTTAAAAAGCGTAATGAGAGTCATTTTGCATCAATTGTTCGCGTGGCAATGGCAGATGGTGTTATTACTGATGATGAAAAGTTGTTTTTGGACAGATTAGCTCAGCACTTGGAGATTGGTAAAAATGATTATAAGACTATATTAAAGGATTATCTGTCTCACCCAATAAATCCCCCTGTATCTTACGATTTGCGTTTAGAACGTTTATACGATTTAGTGCGAATGATACATGTGGACACCATTACAGGTGATCCAGAAATGTTATTACTAAAGAAAATTGCTGTTGGTCTTGGGTTCCATGCCGTAAACGTAAAATATATTATTGACAAAGCGCTAACACTTGTAAATAATGGTGCTGATTTGGATGATTTTGTAGACCAAATAAAGAATATGAATAGATAACTTTCTGTGATTTATATACAAAAAAAGCAAACCAATTAGGTTTGCTTTTTTTGTATATAATAATTGTTTAAAATTTAAGCCATTTCCTTATAACCTAAATAATCTTAACTGTTAAAATTATGCAGGAGCATTAGTAGCTGCTGTAGTAACAGTTAAATTTTCAATATCTCTATCAAATAAATACAGCCCTCCTTTGTCGTCGCCAATCATATTAATTTTATCTAAAATTGTACGAGCTACAGCTTCTTCCTCTATTTGTTCTGCCACATACCATTGTAAAAAGTTATGAGTTGCATAGTCTTTTTCCTGAAGACTGTTGTGTACCAATTCATTGATGCTTTGGGATACAAATACTTCATGCTCAAACAATTTTTCAAACATTTCCTTAATCGATTTAAAGGTAACATTAGGCGCCTTTAATTCTGAAATTTTCGCATGACCACCACGTTCATTTACAAACTTCACTAGCTTCAGCATATGTTCTCGTTCTTCATCTGATTGTGCATACATGAAATTAGATACTCCTTCTAATCCTTTTACTTCAGCCCAACATGCCATGGCTAAATAAATTTGAGAAGATTCTGCTTCAATTCTTATTTGATTATTTAAAGATTCTTGTATAGTTTTTGATAACATAATATTCTTTTTTGTAAAGTTACAGAATTACTTTGATGCTTTCAATTTGGTTCAATAAAAAAAGGTTATCCTTTTATAGATTAACCTTTTTCAACTATTAATAATATTTAATCCTACTGAACCGTAAGCGTATATTGTGGTGTTGGATTCAATGGACAGAAATACACATATTCTCCTTTTACTAATTTAGTAGCATTCGTTTTTTCAGTTTTACCTTCTTTAACAACCGTTGTTACATAAGCTGTTTTAATATGATTTTCTGGCTTACTAGCATCTTTGCCTTTTGGAACTAAGACTAAACCAACTTCTTTTGCGGCATGATTGTTTGATACTTCAAACACGTAAGTTCCCTCGCTTACCGTTAAGGCCTTTTGAACAAATTCTCCTTTTGTTTGTTCTAACGAAATAGTTTTTGCTGCTTTAGTCATTGTGTCTTGAGCATTAGAATTTATTGTGAATGCTAATGCGATTACTAAAATTGATACTACTTTTTTCATGGTACTTTGTTTTATTATTTATGTTAATTAATTATGCGTGGTAATAGCGTTCGTTAATGATTTTGCCATCTTTCCACTGCGTTCTATTTACTTGTTCAAATTTGTGATGTTGCCCATCATTTGTTTTAAATTCCATTATAGCTTCGTAATATGAATAATCTTCTGTTACCGCGACATTATACATATCATATCTAATAAATTCTGTCACGGTTGCTAATAATTCTTCTTCGGCTGCGATACAAACATCTTTACCTACTTTAGGCTCTCCGTTTGCTTCTTGTAAAACCACATCGTCGGCTAAATATTTGTTCATGGCTTCAAGAAATTGTCCTTTTCTTAATAATTCTTTAAGGTCTACTAATGCTTCTTCTATTTTTGTTTCTGTAATTGTGCTCATAATTTTTATTTTTAAAATGATTTATTTTTTGAATTTATTGTTTGTAATTCTTGGTACAAAGTTGCAATCGTTTTAAAGGTTACACCATGTAATTTATTCCTTTTGACTTGTCAATTTTTCCTTTATATATTTGAAGTAATTGAATTTGATACAACATGTGGTTTTTCAGCATCACAATAATAATCGTGAATATATTTTTGTTCACAATGTGTTTTTGGAGAAATAGTATTTAGTACTTCTTTTCTTTTCCCTCTAAATATTTCAATTAAATTGAATATTGATATCTGTTTTAAATTCATGACTTTGTTGTTTTAATTATACAGTGCAAAGATGAATCGGAAAAGGGTTCTATAAAATGGTAAGGTCGCCTTAATACTTGTCAATTTTTCCCTAAGATACTTTTTTTAACTGCTTTTTGAAGTCGGTAGGAGACAAAGTAGTATGCTTTTTGAATAATCGACTTAAATGTGATGCATCTTCAAAACCAACTTCATAAGCAATTTCTTTTGCTGTTTTGTCTGTGTAGATCAATAAACGTTTAGCTTCAAGCACTACACGTTCGTGGATAATTTGTAACGGACTTGTCTTAAATTTAGCAAAAGTATTAGAGAGTGTTTTAGGTGATTTAAAAAGTTTATCAGCATAAAACGATACACTATGCTCGGTTTTAAAATGAGATTCTACCAACATATTAAAATCGCGTAGCAAATCAATTTTAGTGTTTTTTGTGGTTTCCACAAAACCTTCTTTAGATTTTAGTAAACGCGTACTTATGATAATGAAACGTGCCATAAGCATTCTCAACATTTCGGCTTGAATAGTATCTTTAGTTTCTAATTCGTCCAAAAACACTTCATGAAGAATATTTAACTTTCTGTTTTCTTTAGACTCTAATTTTATTATTGGTATATGTACATTTCCAAAGAATAATAATCCAGCGCAACTTACTTCTTGGTCGTGGTCTTTAATACAATAAAACTCTCTGTTAAATTGATATACCACTAATTTTTCACCTGAAATATATTGAAAATATTGCACTGTAGTTAAAGCCAAAACGCTATTGGGTTCGATCCTATACGGAATGCTGTCTACTATAATTTCTGCTTTAGTATTAGCAGTTCTAACAAATGTGTATAAGTCTGGTTGTTTTGAGGTTTTATAAGATTCTAAAAGAGTTTCATCTCCTATTTTAAGAATAGCATTGGTAGAGAATTCTTTAAATGTTTTTTGCATAGATTCTTTGTCTGAATCTTTTTTAAAACATTACAAAACACAATTTTGATTTATCCTAACTTACTTGCAACCCATTCCCAACGCCACCTGAGTTATCAGGATTAACAAATACTAATTTGCCTTCAGGGGTTTCAGTCATTAAAATCATACCCTGGCTTTCGACACCTCTTAAAGCTCTTGGGGCTAGATTTACTAAAACAGTTACACGTTTTCCGATTACTTCTTCTGCTGTAAAACTTTCAGCAATTCCGGACACTATAATTCTTGTATCAATTCCGGTATCAACCTTAAGCCTTAAAAGCTTTTTAGTTTTAGGCATTTTTTCGGCCTCCAAAATGGTGCCTACTCGAATGTCTAATTTTGCAAAGTCTTCAAATGTTATAGTGTCTTTTTGAGGTTCCACAATAGCATTAGCTATTTCGTTAGCTTTTTTACTAGCTTCTAATTTATCGAGTTGTTTTTGGATGGTTTCATCGTCAATTTTAGAGAATAGTAATTCTGCTTTTCCTATTTGATGGTTTGCTGGAAGTAACACGTTTTTGGCTGAAATATCGTTCCATGAGTTCTCGATACGATGCTCCTGTACCGCATCACTCGAACTGACATTGAGTATGTTTTTCAACCTGATTGAAGTAAACGGTAAAAAAGGCTCACTTAGAGTTGCTAAAGCTGAAGCTATTTGAAGCGCTATGTACATAATAGTTTTTGTACGTGCTTCATCAACTTTAATCACTTTCCATGGTTCAGCATCAGCTAGATACTTGTTTCCAAGTCGCGCTAAATTCATAAGTTCTTGTCCTGCTTCTCTAAAACGATAACGTTCTATAGAGCTTGCAATAACATCTGGAAATGCTTTAATAGTGGACAGAGTTTCTTCATCTACGTCATTAAAATCTGAAGGTTCTGGAACAATACCATCATAATATTTATTTGTTAGTACTACCACACGATTTATGAAGTTTCCAAAGATAGCCACCAATTCATTATTATTTCTTGCTTGAAAATCTTTCCAAGTAAAGTCATTATCTTTTGTTTCTGGAGCATTGGCATTTAAAGCGTAGCGCAACACATCTTGCTGTCCTGGAAATTCCTCCAGATACTCAGGCAACCAAACTGCCCAATTTTTTGAGGTTGATAATTTGTTACCTTCTAAATTTAAAAACTCATTGGCTGGCACATTATCTGGCAAAATATAACTGCCCTCAGCCTTTAACATCGCAGGGAAAATAATACAGTGAAATACGATATTATCTTTACCTATAAAGTGTACTAATTTAGTGTCTTTATCTTTCCAATATAACTCCCAATCTTTTCCTTCACGTGCTGCCCATTCTTTGGTTGATGATATATAACCTATAGGCGCATCAAACCAAACATACAACACTTTTCCTTCGCCTCCCTCAGCTGGCACAGGAATGCCCCAATCTAAATCTCTAGTTACTGCTCGAGGACGCAACCCATCATCAATCCAGGATTTACATTGACCATAAACATTAGGTTTCCAATCTTTTTTGTGCCCTTCTAAAATCCATTCTTTTAAAAATGCCTCATGTTTATCTAAAGGTAAAAACCAGTGTTTCGTTTCTTTTAAAGTTGGGGTATTACCTGTAATGGCTGATTTTGGATTTATTAAATCGATTGCATTATGACTTGTACCACAGTTTTCACATTGGTCGCCATAACTTTCTTCATTTCCACATTTAGGACAAGTTCCTATTACAAAGCGATCTGCTAAAAATTGGTTCGCTTGAGCATCATATAACTGTTCTGAAGTTTCTTCTATAAACTCCCCTTTTTCATTTAAGGTCTTAAAAAATTCCGACGCAGTTTCATGATGAATTGGTGCCGATGTGCGGGAATAATTATCATAAGTAATACCGAAATCCACAAACGATTTTTTAATAATCGCATGATACTTATCCACAATATCTTGAGGCGACACACCTTCCTTCTTCGCTTTTATAGTAATTGGCACACCATGCTCATCACTCCCACCAATAAACGCTACATCGTTTCCTGTTAAACGCAAATAACGCGCGTAAATATCGGCTGGAACATAAACACCGGCTAAATGCCCTATATGTATTGGACCGTTTGTGTAAGGAAGCGCAGTGGTGATTGTATATCTTTTCGGCATTTAATTATCATTTTGAAGCCACAAAAGTAATCAATTACCAAGCGATTTAGAAAAAAAATGTACATTTACATTATGTCAAAAAACCTACTAACGTTGAGTTTATATTGTGTTGTTTTTTTCTTCGGAATAAAGACAATTAATGCACAAAATGCGAACATTGAAAAACAAAATAGCACTTTGAAACAACCATCATATTTAAAAGCAGGCGATACAGTAGCTATTGTTGCGCCATCTGGGATTTTAAAAAATAGAACCAAAGAAGTAGAACAAGCTAAAAGCCTTTTAAAAAACTGGGGACTTCATGCCATAGTTGGAAAGCACGTATTTAACAAGGACAATCATTTTGCTGGAACCGATGATGAACGCTGTGAAGATTTTCAAAAAGCTTTAGACAATCCTAAAGTTAAAGCAATTTGGTGTGCTCGAGGTGGCTATGGAACAGTTAGAATTTTAGACAAGTTAGACTGGTCAAACTTCAAACAAAACCCAAAATGGATTATTGGCTATTCAGATATTACAGCTATTCACAATGACATTCATAATGTTGGGGTCGAAAGTATTCACGCAATGATGTGTACTAGTTTACAAGACGATTTAAGTACTATAGAAGAAACTGTTTCAACATTTAAAGATGCGATTTTTGGCAATTCTTTAAGTTATACTATAAATGGATCTAATTATAACAAAACTGGCAATTCCACTGGTCAATTAGTGGGAGGAAACCTGACTATGTTGCATACGATGCTTGGTTCTAAGTCAAGTATTGACGTTTCTGGAAAAATACTTTTTATAGAAGAAATTGGTGAATATAAATATCATATAGATCGCATGTTACAAAGTTTGAAACGCGCCGGCTATTTTGAAAATTGTAAAGGCGTTATTGTAGGCCAAATAACCAAGCTAAGAAAAAACACCACCCTTTGGGGAACATCCATTGAGCAACTTATTTTAGATGCATTTGAAGACTACGATTTCCCAATTGCTTTTAACATGCCAGCAGGTCACGAGAAAGATAATCGTGCAATAATTTTAGGTAGAACTATTCAATTGTCAGTTGATAATGGACAGTCTACAATTACTTTTAATGATTAATCCTATATTCAAATTTTTTCAATTAACATTGGTCTACAAATGGCCATTGCACTATAACTTCTAGCTCAATAGTATCAGAAATAATATCATCCTTTACTACGCCTAATGTTCCTTTGGATTCATAATTAATCCCCCAAAGAATTCTATCAATAGTAAATTTTGAAGTCATGACCTCTTTCTTATCAATGAGATTAAATTTTGGTCTAAATTGAATTTCCTTTGTTATACCTTTAATAGTTAAGTTCGCAATGATTCTTACAGAATCGTTAGATTCATAGATGACGTTATTTATCTGAAGCTTCGCATTGGGGTACTTTTTCACATCAAAAAAGTCTTCATCTTTTAAATGATTCACTAGCGTTTCATTGTGCTTCCCATCTATATTTACAATTGATGCCATCTCAATTATAAATTCTCCTCCTAGAATATTTCCATTCTTCTTTAATACGTGTCCGTTTTTAAATTTGACCGTTCCATTATGTTTGTTTATTTTAAATAAATTAGAACCTTCCCATTTAACGATACTGTTTTTTATATCTAATTCAACACGATTCACGTCTCTATCTAAAACTGGACTATTTAATGCAGATATTAAACTTTGACTATTTATACTTAATGTAACACAGATAATAGCTGATAATGATAAAATGATTTTTTGCATGATTTTTTATTTTTCAGTAAAACTAATACGGATAAGTGTTTCCTTTTGTAAAAAAAATGTAAAAGAAGTGCAAAACGGATGCAAAAGTTGTAGATTTTAACTTAATTCACTACTTTTTAAATTCATTTTATGAGAATAAAACCAATATATTATTCCTTCTTAGCATTAACAGCTATCTGCATCACTTTTGCAGCCTTTCAAAGTCCTAATAATAACGAAAATTTCTCTGAAAAAATTAAAGTGGTACTTAGAGATGCTGGCAACAAACTTTTGTTAGCTAACAGAGACTCTTCTTCATTAATCCTTCCCATTAGAAAAGTAAAAGAGAATAGATACGAAATCGCTTTTGAAGGGAATTTATCTATAACACCAGACAGTTTGGTTGCGATAGTAAATTCTAGCCTCCAAATCGCAAAATTACCCAAACGTTATATAGTAGAAGTCATTAATTGTAATACCCTGAAGGTTTCATATAGTTTTCAAATTACTGGAACAAAGGAACAAAACATTGTTCCTTGCCTGGGACGGGTTTTACCATTAGATTGTTATACCGTACAAGTCTTGTTTATTGAAAATGATTCTTTCATGAGTGCTAACAAAAACCTAATTATAATTGGTCTCCTTATTTTAATTTTAACATTAATGGCAATAACTTATTTTAAACGAAAACCAAAAACCAATCTAATTAACAAACTTGATGACCATATAAAAATTGGTAATTATAAATTTTATGAAGCGCAAAACAAATTAGTTAAAGATGCAGTTGAAATAAAATTATCTACCAAAGAGTGTGAACTTATGAACATGTTTAGCTCTCAGCAAAACCAAGTGATAAAACGTGATGTTTTAATTAAAAAAATCTGGGAGGACAATGGTGTTTTTGTTGGTAGAAGTCTTGATACATTTATTTCTAAGCTTAGAAAAAAGTTTAAAGATGATGACTCAATAAACATTATAAACGTTCATGGTGTTGGCTACAAATTAGAAGTAAATTAAAACTACTATTATTAATTTATATTACTAGAATTCAACTACTTCATTTAAAATTGTTCGTTTAACGAAAAAAACGAACAATCAACTAATAATTTCATCGGTTTTTGTAAAATGACATACTCTTGCACGCTTATTTAATAATCTAAAAAATACCTACAAATGAAAAAATTACAATTACTTTTAATCGTTATGGCTCTTATGGTTTCTGTGCAAGTTAATGCAACTGATAACCCTATTAACACACAATTTAATTTAAACAATCCTGATGTTCGTAAATGCTTAATTGAAGCTTCAAAAAGTGAAGGGTGGAAATTAGAAGCATACTACATCAATTCTAATGAGAAATTAGTATTGGTATTTGGAAAAGACGGTGAAACAAAAGTTTACGCTGCTAAATAAATACTACTACACTTTTATCTTTTACTAAAGCCAACTTTCCTTATTGAGTAGTTGGCTTTTTTATTTGTATTTTTCAAGTATTAAAATGGGGTTTTACGATTTATCAAAAGAAGAACGCATTGTTTTGGTTGAAAAAATCAATCAAGAAATTGCTTGGGATTTATCTTCAAATAAAACCAAACGTATCCTTACCTATTTTTCTGATGAAGACACCTATATTCGAAAAACAGCCTATTTGGCTATAGGCAAACTTTTTTATTCTAATCCAGAATTACAGAATACTATTCTATCCACATTAACCTGTTTATTAAAACTTGATTCCTCAACTGCACTCGATATAGATTCGGACAAAGTGCGTCAAACAGTTGTTAATACTGCTGGAGAAATTGGCAAATTTCACTTTGATAAAGTGCAAACGTTTTTTGATATTGGTTTGTTTGATAAACATCATTCCGTAAGAAATGCTGTTATTGGTTCGGTTAAAAAAATGGGAGGAAAGAACCCTATACCTGTTTTAGCTTGGGCAAAAACGTATCTTAAACATCCAGATAAAGAGATTCGTCGTGAGATTTGCCATGGTATTGAACTACGAGGTCGCACACACCCTCAAGATATTTTACCGCTTTTAAAAGAATTAGAATTTGACGAAACCAAACGTGTTTCTGACACTTTAATTCATGTTATAGGACAAATAGCTTATAAAAATGGTTGTTTAAAAACTGTTATTGCGCATCTTAATAATTGGGAAAACAAACCGCTAATTGAAAAAGCATTGGACCAAATAGTTGATGTTCATAATCGATATAAAAAATTTGCAGTTTTAACGCAACAAGAGGCTATTGATTATATTGATTTGAATTATAAGTATTAACTAGCACAATTAACACACAACAAACTTTGCGGACGAATTAAAATCCTACCAACTGGAATGGATTTTTTACATTTTAAGCAAATACCAAAATCTTCAGTTCCAAGCCTATCAAGAACTCGTTTTAGATTTCCTAACTTTATTTCAGCTTGACGTAAAGAGGCTTCATTAACACTTTTATTATTGATAGCATCCATTCTACTCACACGTCCAATAGACACATCTGGAGCAATGGGTTTGGTTAAGTCACGATACTCCAAAATTGATTTTTCAGTTTTAGTAATCTCTTCTAGTATCTTTATTTTGATGTCTTCTTGGTTCATTGTAAAATATTATTTACAATCATCTATCGTTTCTAAGACCTTATTATAACTCAATTTTAATTGAGTATCAAGCTGATTTATAACATTTAAAATTTTGAAAAGCCTTTGAATATCTCCTTCTTGTAATGCATCAGCAGCTTTATCAATTTCCTTTTTAACTCTTGATTGAAGATTATACAAGCTTTCTAATTCGTATAGACAATTATAATCAAACTCATTTGCAATATTAATGGCGCGGATAGTTTCCCAAGCAATAGAAGTAATATCTGGAATTTCTAGAACCATAAAAGTATCTCCAGTATAAAGATATTTTTGTGAGTCAAACTTAACTGAGTCTATAACTCTAAAAAAATTTGAATACTCTTTTTTTAGTTTCATTCGTTCCTCAGGAGTCGCAATAATTTCAGAAGAAGTCTTATTGTAAATTGTTGAATATTTTTTATACGCTTCTACAATTTTTTGATTAGGTAGTCTTGCTTTATCTAATTCAATTCTGTTATTAGCTATTTCTTCTTTGATTTTTGAAATGATAAGCGTCTTTTCATTATTAGCTTTATTTGAGGAACTCCAATTGTTAATGCTCAAGGCAATAAGGATTCCTAAGACTACAAGAACAATTTCTCCAACAGCATATTTTAAATAATTTTTAGTGTCGTTTGCCGAAATCATAGTTTTTCGAATTTTGCGAAAAAAATTTATCACCTCTTATTTTTTTAATATTATTAAAACCTTCTTTCTTTCTGGATTTGTTCATAAGCTGCTTGTACTTGCCTAAATTTTTCTTCAGCACCTTTTTGATGTTCTTTTCCTAAGTGAATCACTTTATCTGGATGGTATTTCTTAGCCATTTTTCGATAAGCCTTTTTAATTTCATCTACCGTAGCATTTTTATCTATTTCTAAAACCTTATAAGCATTATCACTACTGTTATAAAACATTGCTTTTATACTTTCGTAATCTCGAGAGCTAATACCTAAATAGTCAGCAATCGTATAGATTTGTTTTACCTCATCCTCTGTCACAACGCTATCAGCCTTTGCAATTCCAAACAAAAAGTGCATAAGTTGTAATCTTGAAGGATGATCCATCATTTGACGAATCTGTAAACAAACAGGCCTTACAGAAACATTCTGTTTGCTAATATTCTTAAAAAGCTTAAACGCATGATTTGCACGCTCCTTGCCATACATATTTACAAACTGCTTTCTTACATAATCTAATTCTAGTTGATCTTGTACGCCATCTGCTTTAATAACTACAGAAGCTAATACTAATAAACTCACTTCAAAATCTCCCGATTGTGTTTGTGGGTGCTGTCTAGGTTGAGTTCTAGAAGTGGTTCTCCTTCCTCGTGTAGATTGTCCTTCTCCCAAAAACGGACTGTTTTTACCATCTGCCATAGCATCAACAACGCTTCCTAATGCTAATCCAATAATTGCTCCTATTGGACCGCCAAACGACCAACCTATAGAAGCTCCTATCCATTTTGAAAAACTCATGTAAGTAATAGATTTTAATTATGACCAAATATACTATTTGTTAGTAGATTGCATTTATATTTTGTTACACAATTGGTATCTTTGCAATCTAAATTGTTAATTATAAAAATTTAAAATATGTATCCAGCAGAATTAGTAAAACCAATGCGTGAAGATTTAACAAATGTTGGTTTCGAAGAATTACAAACAGCCGAAGCTGTTGATGCTGCTTTAGCAAAAGAAGGGACAACTTTAGTGGTTGTAAATTCAGTTTGCGGTTGTGCTGCAGCAAATGCACGTCCTGGAGCTAGAATGAGTTTACAAAATGCCAAACGTCCAGACCATATTACAACAGTTTTTGCAGGTGTTGATAGAGAAGCGGTAGATACGGCTCGTGGTTATATGATTCCTTTTCCTCCAAGTTCACCATGTATGGCATTATTTAAGGATGGTGAATTGGTGCATATGCTAGAGCGCCATCATATTGAAGGTCGCCCAGCAGAACTTATAGCAGAAAATTTAGTTGACGCTTATAATGAGCATTGCTAGAAACTTCACAACCTAATCCTCTCTATAAAGGAAAGTAAGGAATACTAATAGTTTTAAAGACATTAAACCACGTTAATTAACGTGGTTTTTTTATTCTTCTACGCAACCATATTAAATCTGCTACATCTAATAAATAAATTACAAAAAGATGAGAAATTTATTATTCAAATTTATATTAGTGTCTATTTGCTTATTATTCTTTTCTACCCAATGTGATGAGGACCGGCTGCCCATTCAAGAAGATGAGCAACAGGAATTGGCTACTTTAAAATCTGAAATTGAATCTTTAGCAAGTAGCTCTATTTGCAATGAATCTACAGAATGTAAGTTCATTGGTCTTGGAAGTAAACCCTGTGGAGGTCCTTGGAGTTATTTGGTGTATTCCACCTCTATAGATACTGAAAATTTAAAAAGCCTTGTTGAAACTTACAACAATAAAGAAACTGCTTTTAATACTAAATGGGGTATTGCATCAGATTGTTCGATTGCCATCCCACCAACTAGTATTGAATGTAAAAATAACAAGTGCGTTCCTGTGTTCTAAAGGTTAGTTTATTTATTTTTGGGGCATGTTAAAATTATTGTCCTACCCACTAACTATTGTCTATAATATCTTTTTTTTATTGACATTGTTAGTATTTCATCCCATTCAATGGTTCTGTTTCAATGTATTGGGTTATCAAGCACATAAAAATAGTGTTGATGCCTTACAATTTTGTCTACTACGATGTGCCAACATATTAGGCACGCGCTTTACTTTTAACAATCCCCACATCATTCCTTTCGGGCAACCACTTATTATTGTTGCAAATCATCAAAGCATGTTCGATATATCACCAATAATGTGGTATATGAGAAAGCATCATACAAAATTTATAAGTAAAAAAGAACTCGGTAAGGGTATTCCTAGTGTTTCCTATAACTTACGCCATGGCGGTTCTGTTTTAATAGATCGGAAAAACCCTAGGCAATCGTTACCAGCCATTATGAAATTTGGAGAATATATTGAAAAAAACAAGCGTGCTGCCGTTATTTTTCCAGAAGGAACCCGAAGTAAAGATGGCCATCCCAAAAAGTTTCAAACCAAGGGCTTAGAAATTTTATTTAAAAAAGTCCCATCGGCATTGATTGTTCCAATATCGATTAATAATTCTTGGAAAATAGTTCGTTACGGTAAATTCCCGATGGGTTTAGGAACTCACATTGCTTTCACTGTTCATAAGCCTATAAATTTAGCTACCTTTGCAGATAAGCAAGCACTTATTGATAGTATTGAAAATACTATAAAAGCCCATATTCACCCTTAACAATATATTATGTCGTTGAAAAATGTAAGATTGGAAGTCATGAACTTTTTAGAAAAAGATGTTGATTCCTTAATGGAAAAGTATCTAATTCCAATAGACAGTATCTGGCAACCAACAGATTTTTTACCAAATTCTGAAACAACTGATAGTGCCTTTTTTGAAGAATTGACAGAAATAAGGGAATTGGCAAAGGAACTCCCGTATGACTTTTGGGTTGTTTTAGTAGGTGATATGATTACTGAAGAAGCTTTACCAACTTATGAATCTTGGCTCATGGATGTAGAAGGGGTCGATCAAGTAAATGGTGGTGGAAATGGCTGGTCTAAATGGGTAAAACAATGGACTGCCGAAGAAAATAGACATGGCGATGTCTTGAATAAATATCTTTATTTATCTGGACGCGTTAATATGAAAGAAATTGAAAAGACTACGCACTACTTAATTGCAGATGGCTTCGATATTGGCACCGACAGAGATCCTTATAAAAACTTTGTTTACACAAGTTTTCAAGAATTAGCAACTTATGTTTCGCATAATCGCGTAGCAAAACTTGCAAAAGAAAAAGGAAATAAACGCTTGTCTAAAATGTGTAAAATTATATCTGGTGATGAAATGCGCCACCATAATGCCTATTCTGAATTTGTGGAACGCATTTTTAAAGTGGACCCTAGCCAAATGATGATGGCTTTTCATTATATGATGAAACAAAAAATAACGATGCCTGCTCATTTTTTGAGAGAATCTGGCGGACAAATAAGTTCTGCTTTTGAAGAATTTTCTAATACTGCTCAACGCATTGGAGTATATACTTCTAGAGATTATGTAGATATTTTGCAAAAGCTTATAACTAGATGGGAGATTGATAAAATTACCAATCTAACTGATGAAGCTGAGAAAGCTAGAGATTATTTAATGAAGCTCCCGGCTAGAATGTATCGCTTATCGGAACGCATAAAGATTCCTGAAAACTCTTATCAGTTTAAGTGGGTTGAACCAGCGATTGTGAAATAGTAGCAATGTCTTCTGAAGAAATAATTGAAAAAACTATAGAATTTGTTAAAGAAACCTTGGCTAATGCAGAAGGCGGGCATGACTGGTTTCATATAGAAAGAGTATATAAAAATGGGCTATTAATTGCCAAAAATGAGCGTGTAAATACATTTGTGGTCCAATTAGGAGCATTACTTCATGACATTGCAGATAGTAAATTTCATAATGGCGATGAAAGTAAAGGCCCAAAAGTAGCGCGTGAATTCCTTTTCAAACTTAATGTTGATTCATTAGTGATAGAGCATGTTGTTAATATTATTGAAAATATATCTTTCAATAAATCCTTAGAAAACACCGAGTTATTTATTTCTGAAGAATTAAAAGTCGTTCAAGATGCCGATCGGTTAGATGCTATTGGCTCTATTGGTATTGCAAGGTGTTTTAACTATGGTGGTTTCAAGAATAGACCCCTTTATGACCCAGATATTGCTCCTAACCTGAATATGAGTAAAGAAATATATAAAGCTTCAAATTCACCAACAATAAATCATTTCTACGAAAAGCTTCTTCTTCTTAAGAATAAAATGAATACTAAAACTGGGAAACAAATTGCAAAAAACAGACATGAGTATATGTTAGATTTTTTAGATCAGTTTTACAGCGAATGGAATGGGAAATTGTAATGATTTAATTTACAGAATATTAACCTCCATTTAAAAGGTAAAATAGCATCAAAATTGGTCAAAATGGATGCTTTATACACCAATCTCTCGATATATCTTTGTGGTGTTAAACTTTAAAAAGCTTAATCATGAAAAATACTATTAAAAATAAAACAGTAATGGGACGAGACAACATTAGATTTATACTGTTCCTAATACTATCATTACCTGTGATAACGGGATTATTACTTGTTTGGTTTGAAATTAAATAACAACGTATAAAAAAATCCTTTACATTATGTAAAGGATTTTTCACTTATATAATTTATTAAATACTTAATTCTCTTGAGCAACTTGAAGAGCCGTAATTTTATATTCTAAGATAGATAATTCTTCAGCATTTTCAATTATATCTTCCGCCGATAAATCATTATTTTTATTGATATAGTCCAATATTCCTTTTCTTTTATAGAAGTAGTATTTTAATGCTTCATTTATCTTATCCATAAGTTTTTTAAATTTATTGAATTATAAGTTTTATTTCTTTTCTATAATGAGAAGCACTATTGCCAGTTATATCGCTAAAGGTTTTATTAAAGTGGGAGAAGTTATTGAATCCACATTCAAAACAAATATCAGTAATACTCATCTGGCTTTCTTCTGATAATAACTTTGTAGCGTGAACTACGCGGTATTCGTTAACCACTTGAGTAAAGGTTTTTCCTGTTGCTTTTTTAAAATATCTACAAAAAGCTGGTACTGTCATACTAACTTTATCGGCTATTTCATCTAGACTAATGTGGTTTTGGAAATTCGTATTAACATGTTTAAAAATAATAGCAATTTTAGCACTATCCTGAGCATCTGC
The DNA here is from genome assembly GCF_057219435.1 of Algibacter sp. YIN40. NCBI lineage: Bacteria > Pseudomonadati > Bacteroidota > Flavobacteriia > Flavobacteriales > Flavobacteriaceae > Algibacter > Algibacter sp. YIN40. The sequence continues at coordinate 685,944 of NZ_JBXVVC010000001.1, forward strand.
TTCAAATGCAAATCCATCAGCATTTAAAAGTGAATAATCATCTGTGAAAGCAAGAAAATTCAATATTTCCAAAAATTTAATAACGCGTTCCAAGCCTGTATACTCAAGTAAATTATCAATTTTAGGTCCTATAATTTGCTTTGTTTCAATTTTAAAACGAATCCCTTTTTTTGCTCGGTCAAATAAAGATTTAACGTTTGCCATCTCTGGTATTTCTATAAAATCATTACCTAAAAAATTAGATTTGAAATGTATTGTAGTTTCTGTACCATTAGAGGTTAATCTGTCTGTAAAACCGTTATGTGGTAAATTAGAACCTATTAATATGAGTTGGCTATTATTAAAATAGGACAAATGATTTCCTATATGTGTTTTACCCTGTCCTTTATTAACATATACTAACTCTAGCTCTGGATGAAAGTGCCAATACGCATCATTCTTATCTACATTCTTAATATGTTGATTAACCAAGAGAGAACTTCCAAAACTAGGGCTTAGCTTTTTTAGTGTTGGTTTTTTATTAATCATTGCAGGTTGTTTTTATTACAAATTTAATATTAATTATGCATACATTATATATACAATTACCCATATTATATGTTATTTTAACTTAACATAAGCTTAATGTTTATTTAACAGTTAAAATAACATACAAATTAGCAAAAACTCATGTTCTCTAATTTGTAAATGACATCTATCTTTGCCTTGTATAAATGGTACAAATACCAAATCATGAAAAAAAGAATTAACAACCTAAAAAAAGGAATATTAATGGTAGCAATGTCGGCTACGGTTATGGGGTTCGCTAGCGACTTTAATAACACTACAATTAATAAAGGAGCTAAAAAAACAGCAATTACTTTTGTTAATGTAAAAAGAGGTAATGTATTAAAAATAAAAGATAGTTACGGAATTACCTTGTATAAAGAATTAATCGATCATTCTGGAATGTACACTAAAGGATTCGATTTATCTGAATTACCAAATGGAGACTACATTTTTGAAATGAATAAAGATGTAGAGATAAATACAATTCCATTTACAGTCTTTTCAAATGATGTTATTTTTGATAAGGAAAAGGAAAGGAAAATTTTCAAACCTGTAACTAGAGTTCAAGGTGATTTTGTTTTTGTTTCGAAACTAGTTCTAGACAACGAATTTTTAAACATTAAAATTTATTTTGAAACAGTAAATAATGGTTTCGATTTAGTACATTCAGAAGTTGTCGAAGAAAACAAAACAATTAATCGCGTGTTTAAATTATCGCAAAAAGGAAGTTATAAAATAGTTTACCATTCTCAAGGAAGAGAATTTATAGAATACATTAATAATTAGTTTTAATGTCTTATTTAGTTTAGTTTAGTTGTTAAAGTGGGCTGTGGTGGCCCACTTTTTTTTTGCCCAATTCTTTCCTTTTCTTTTTCAGCCAATTTATTATCTCCTAGCAAACTACCACTTTACCTATTAGCTAAAAAAATATAATATACTGTATTAATCAAACATTATGCTATATTAATTTAACCTAAAATAATAGGTAAAATACCACATAAATTAGTCAAAATCAGTGCTTTAAGAACCAAATTAACCTTATACATTTGTCATGTCGAACGTTAAAAAAACCAAATCATGAAAAACACAATTAACATCACAAAAAAAGGAATCTTAATGGTAGCTCTATTGGCTACGGTTATGGGTTTCGCAAAAGAAGCTTCGTTTACTATTAAAAATGAAGCTGACAGAACTTCACTCGCTTTACTAAATGTAAAGAAAGGAAACTTGCTAACTATTAAAGATACTAATGGTATTGTATTATTTAAGGAATCTATAAAAATATCCGGAACATATACAAAGGGATTTGATCTTACATCATTGCCCGATGGTTCTTACTTTTTTGAATTAGATAAAGAAGTCGAAATTAGAACTATTCCTTTTATTGTAAAATCTAACGCTGTAGTATTTGAGAAAGAAAAGGTAATTGTATCATTCAAACCAATTATTAGAATTGATGATGATATGATTTACATTTCAAAATTAGCCTTAGATTTAGAACCGTTAAAAATTAAATTATACCATGAAGACGCTTCTTATCTGTCTACTAACTATGAATTAATTTATTCTGAAGAAATTAAAGACATTCAAACTATCGAGCGCGTTTATAAAATAGACAAAACAGTGCCTGGTAATTATAAAATAATTCTTATTTCTGAAGGAAGAAAATTTGTAGAACACTTTAAAATTTAAACAATCTAGTTACTAAAGCGTTTTAAAAGCGGGCTATTATAATTTAATAGCCCGCTTTTTTATTTTATTAAAACAACTTTAATTGCCTTTGTTTATATTGCTCGTGCAAATCACAATTCAGCTTCGAAATCTTCTTGTCCTTAAAATACTTTTGTCTAGCCAATTTCACCAAATTATTAATCTGTTCGGCTATTTTACCTTCCCCTCGCATTCTTGTTCCAAATCTAGAATCGTTTAAATTTGCTCCATGGCAATTTTCAATTTGATGTAAAACCTTATCTGCTCGATCTGGCATGGTTTTTTTTATCCAGTCTGTAAATATTTCACCAATAGCACCATTCAATCTAACTATTGTATGACCAATTGATGATGCACCATAATCACGAGCAGCTTTTGCCAAAGGCAAAATTTCATGACTATTAATAGAGGGAATTATAGGAGCAATCATCACGTTAACAGGAATCCCGTTTTCGGATAAGGTTTTTACAGTTTCCAATCGTTTTTTTGTAGTTGCTGTTCTAGGTTCTAAAATACGTCTGGTATGTTCTGATAATGAGGTAATCGACATATTTACACAAACCAAATTATCCATTGCTAAATCTTTCAATACACCTAAATCTTCTAAAATTCTGGAATTTTTTGTAATGATTCCTACAGGATGTTTGTATTTTAAAAAGACCTCCAGACATGCCCTCGTTATTTTAAATTGTTTTTCAGCTGGTTGGTAACAATCTGTGTTCCCTGACATAACAATGGGGTATGCCTTCCAGCTTTTTTTCTTTAAAAGCTCTTCCAAAAGTTTTGGGGCATCTTTTTTTACCAAAATACGTCGTTCAAAATCTAAACCTGCACTGTACCCCCAATATTCATGAGTGTTTCGCGCATAGCAATAAACACACCCATGTTCGCAACCTTGGTAAGCATTCATAGAATATGCCATACCTACATCTGGACTTTTTACTTTATTAACTATGGTTTTAGGAAATACTTCTAAATAGTGTGTTCTGTTTTTATCGGCCTCTTCTCCATCTTTTTGGCAGAATTCTAAAAAATCGTCACGCATTTCGTGACTTAATTCGAAAAAACGATTTGGGACATTGAACTGTGCGCCACGTCCTTTTATTGGAGACTTGGGATTCATAATAGTAAAATTAAAGGTTAAGTTTGCCCTTTAAAATTACTTCTTATTTCTGCTGAAAAGTGTTAAAGTAAAAATGGGTTATTAACAAATATGAATTTAATTTTTTATCAATTTCTCTGTTATACTTATGCCTTGTTGGTCCATTAATTTTAAAATATACACGCCGCTATGTAGCGTCTCGGAAAAACTTTGAAAATCTGAAACCGTGCTTGTCTTATAAACTTCTTTACCTAATATATTATATAGCATAATAGTTTGTATTTGAGATTTAGTCTCAATATTCACACTGCCTCTAAACGGATTAGGATAAATTTTAGTGTTTTTAATTATAGAATTCTCTATAGTTAACGTTTGACCATTACCAGTAAATAACTCATCAAAGTAGGCCGTTGCCTCTCCAGGATCCTGTAAATATACCCCGGCTTTCCAATAGCTTGGGTATGTCCAATATGAAACATTCACATTTACTTTTTCCACACCATCTATATCAATAATCATGTTGCCGTTCACCAATCGGACGTCACAGTTAAAGTATCCTGTAGGAGCTAGCCCTAAATCTATATGTGAAGTGTTGGAACCTCCAGTATCTGTCTTATACGCCGCCCAAAGATGATTGATTGGTGTCTTGGTTTGGTGCTTGTAGATTCTTAACAATGGCTTATTTGGTCCACTTCCAGCATTTGCATCATCATGAATTTGTATCACGGTTACCTGCTCGCAATCAACGGTCTGCTGAACAATATTAATCCTTGCATGTAATGAACGATCGGCTTGTGTAAGGTCCCAATTGTTTTCATATCTCAATTCGCTACGGTTACTGTCACCTGACTGATTAAAAGCCATTTTATCTACATCTGCCACATAAAAGTAGCTGGATGTATAGGGATTAGTAGAATGGGTTAATGAAGAATTTGATGCCGCTGTGCTGCTAGTAGGTGCCTGAAATTTGCATTCATCTAAAAAATCTTGAAATCTGGCTATCTCGTAAGGCGCATTAAAGGGCTGCCCAAAAACACCTGTAACAGCTAAAATGATACAAATAAATGAGACTAATTTGAGCTTTGATTTAAGTACAAAAATGATATAACGAGTTTTAGTTATTTTTGGTTGTATTAAATAGAAATTCATCATGATTAACGTTATTATATGAAGCTATTAAACATTGGTTAACCAATTTATGAAAATTATTTAATAATTCAAATATGCTCTTTGCACGATAAATAAAGTATAATATTGTTTAAGGGGTTTTGACAGACTTGAATTTATCTGAGAATGAAACCAAAAAAATTATTTTCCCGGAAAATTAGCCTTACGTTTTTCTAAAAACGCTGAGGTACCTTCTTTAAAATCTGCAGTACCAAAACAATGTCCAAATTCTTCAATTTCAACATTATAACCATTTACACCATCATTAAAATTGGCATTTATAGCTCTTATTGATGCGCTAATTGCTACTGATGAGTTTCTAGAAATTTTAGACGCTATTTTTTCGCAAAGTGGAATTAATTCTTCCAAATTGGTTATATGGTTTACTAAACCGTAGTTTAATGCTAGATTAGCCTCAATCATACCAGCCGTCATAATCATTTCCATAGCGCGACCTTTCCCAATTAATTGTGGTAAACGTTGAGTACCGCCATATCCAGGGATTACTCCCAATGATACTTCTGGTAAGCCCATTTTTGCATTATCGCTAGAAATTCTAAAATGACATGCCATTGCTAATTCTAACCCGCCACCAAGGGCAAAACCATTAACTGCAGCTATTACTGGGGTTTCTAAATTTTCAACAAAATTAAACAACAACTCTTGCCCTTTTGCTGCTAATTCCGCACCTTCTTCAACATCAAAATCAGCAAACTCACTAATGTCTGCACCAGCTACAAAAGCCTTTTCGCCACTACCAGTTAAAATAATAGCTTTGATCTTTTTATCTTTATTTGCATGATAAAAAGCATCGTGTAACTCTTCAATAGTTTCTTTATTTAGAGCATTTAACTTTTTAGGGCGATTTATAGTAATGGTGCAAATTCCATTTTGGGCTGTGATGAGAAGATTTTCGTAATTCATTGTTTTCAATAACTTAAATGTGATTAAATTTAATCTGACAGAATTGATTAGAATTTCTATTAATTCAATACACTTCGACAAGCTCAGTGTGACATTATGGTTTCTTTTTTTATTTAAGGTCGTTTGACAATTATTATGTCAGGTTGAGCCTGTGTAAATCGATATTGCTCATCAGTAATTTGAAATAATTCGACGAGTTCAATATGACATTACTACTACTTTTTAAGTAGCCTGCCTTTCTAGCAACTAATTACTCTTTTGGGAAAGATACTTTAAATACCGTGCCCTTATCTTTTACTGATTTAAAAGTGATACTTCCTCTATATGTTTCAACTATGTTTTTTACCATGGCTAAACCAAGTCCCATCCCACTCGTTTTGGTTGTAAATTTTGGCTCAAAGACTTTGCTTTTGTTTTCTTCAGAAACACCAGAACCATTATCGCTAACTGTTATAACCACCTTGGTTTTTTTCTCACTAACGTTCACAATTATTTTTGGTGTTTTATCTTCTGGAATCGACTGAATACCATTCTTAACCAAATTTGTAACCACACGTATAAGTTGTGTTCTGTCAAACTTGGCAATTATTTCCTTGGCTTCTGCATTAAACACTATATAATCTTCATTGAAAATATCTAAAGCCAATTTCACGATTTTTACAACATTAAGAGTTTCGTTTTGCTGCGCTGGCATTTTTGCAAAATTAGAAAATGCTGATGCAATAGAACTCATAGTATCTATTTGCTGAATAAGTGTTTTACTATATTCATCTACTTTTGAATTAATTTTTGGATCTTCAGGATTAAATTTCCTTTGAAAATTTTGAACCGTAAGTCGCATTGGTGTGAGCGGATTTTTTATTTCATGAGCCACCTGTTTTGCCATTTCCCTCCATGCCTGTTCCCTTTCGCTTTTTGCTAATTGAACGGCGCTATCTTCCAGCTCATCAATCATACTGTTATAAGAATTTACAAGTGTTGAAATTTCTTCACTAGTATCGTCTATTTCAATTTTTTCGTTCCGTCTTTCTAACCGCGTCGCATTTATCTTATCGCTTATGGTTTTTAATGATCTAGTGATATATTTAGATAGTAAAAAAGCTATAAATATGGCAGTAAGTAATACCAGAAGATACGCGTAGCCTAAGCGTTCTAGAAATTCATTTAGTTCTTTTGCTAAAAAATCGTCATTCTCTAGATATGGTAAATTTAAAATACCAAGCGCATTGGATTTATGATCCATGAAATAGGTGTAGGACGATTGATATGTTTTTCCATTTTTATCAATCTTTTCTATATACCTATGATCGGCTGTATTTGCCAGTTCATTTAAAATATTAGCGCTTAAACAATCTTGAATGGAATCCATTACAAACGATGCTCTAGAGGTTTTTAGAACCCCTCCTTCTAAATCATAAAGATTTATTTGTTGATTATGAATATCTGCAATTTTATGGATTTCACTTTTGAAAATAAACGGAATCTTTTCAGGAATCACTTCGAAAGACGTTTCACGAATAACAAAATCTATATTTCTCTTTATTGCTTTTTCTTTACGTTCAAGTCTTTGCTCGTGGTAATCTTTAGTCTCTTCGTTATATTGATAAATAGCTACCGCAGCAATAAGTATAGAAGCTAATAATACTAAAAGTATCATAGCTATAAATATGCGGGTTCGCAGGGAAAGTTTTTTTAATTTCATCCTAAATATTGATGCATTAAATATAGCAATAATCAAACCAAAAACGCTTTGTGTAAATTCAGAAAAAATAAAGCACCAAATTCCAATTAAACACTTTTGAAATTTGGTGCTTGGAATTTGAAAATTTATTTATGCTTCTGGATTTTTATCTCTAATGTTCTTATAAATTTTAAAACCTAACATTATCAGAATACCTAATACTATAATGCCAATAATACCCCAAACCCAATTAATAGCACTTTTTAAAACCACCAAAAATATAACTGCAAACAAAATGAATGTAGCTCCTTCATTCCAAATACGCATGAAACTAGAAGTTTTTTTAATCTCGCCTTGCTGTAGTTGCTTAAAGTATTGATGGGTTTTTAAATGATAGATAATGAGTAAAAGTACAAAGCCTAATTTTACTTGCATCCATGGCTGTTCTAGCCAATACGGCTGCAAAACGAGCAGCCAAACAGCGAATAGCGTTGCTAATATCGCCGAAGGCCAAGTAATTATATACCACAATCGTTTCGCCATAAGTTTAAGTTGCTTACCTAAAATTTCTTTATCTGGCGAAGGTTTATTAAACGCTTCAATTTGATATACAAACAATCGTGGAATATAAAACAATCCCGCAAACCATGTGATTACAAAAATGAGATGAAATGATTTTATGTATGGGTAGTATTCCATATCAATTTATTTCTACATGAGGAGATTTAGTCCATTCCTTAATCCAATTAGAAAGTAAGGCAACAAATTCATCATCGTCGTTTAAACATGGTACGGTTGTAAAATCTTTTCCTCCCATTTCATGGAATATCTCTTGCCCTTCCATAGCAATTTCCTCAAGAGTTTCTAAACAATCACTAACAAATGCTGGTGTCACAATCGCCATGTTTTTAATACCTTGTTTTCCTAATCTTTCTATAGTTCTATCTGTGTATGGTTGTAACCAAGGATCAAACCCTAATCGTGACTGGAATGAGGTTGAATACATTCCTTCATCGAGTTCAAGTTTTTCTGCCACCAACCTAGTAACTTCTAGACATTGATGTTTATAACAAAACTCATGCGCTTTTGAGGGAGTGATACAACAACTCCTGTCAATTTTACAATGTGATTTGGTTACATCACTTTTTCGGATGTGCCTCTCAGGAACTCCATGATATGAGAATAACAGGTGCTCGAAGTTTTTATTTTCTAAATGTCTACTTATGGAATTTGAAAGCACCTCAATATAATCAGGTTTATTATAAAACGCTGGAACCGATTCTATTTTTAAATTTGGAAAATATTCTTGACGAAGTTCTTCGGCTAAAACCAAAATAGTTTCGGTTGTAGCCATAGCAAATTGAGGATATAATGGGAACAACAGCACTTCATCAACACCTTTATCCACCAATTCTTGAAGTCCTTTTTTTATGGTCATACTACCGTAACGCATAGCTAAGGCTAAAGGTGTTTCAACTTGTTTTTGTACTTTATTTTGAAGTCTTTGAGATAAAACAATTAACGGAGATCCTTCTTCCCACCATATTTTTTTATAGGCAGCAGCCGACTGTTTTGGACGTGTATTCAAAATAATTCCTTTTACTAAGGCCGTTCTTGCCACCAAAGGGATATCAATAACACGCTCATCCATTAAAAACTCACCTAAATACTTTTTTACATCTTTTGGTTCAGGACTATCAGGTGAACCAAGATTAACAAGTAAAACTCCTTTTTTCATATAGCAATATTATTTTCCAAAAATACGACACAAAGGGCAATTAAATAATTTTAACTTACCCAACTCTAAATTATTTAATACCTTTTTCTGTTTTCTCCTCATAATATAAACTAGGTTTATCTTCTGAAGGATTACAATCTTGAAAAATACCGCAAGACACATTAGTGCGTGCTAAGGACTTTTCATTTAAATTTTTATAGAAAGCTGCAATTTCCGGGGTTAAATATTTCATGTTATAAATTTAATACTCAATGTGCAATCTTAAAATTTAACTCAAAGACATCACATACTTTTTAGGTGTCGTCCCATACTTCTTTTTAAACGCAGCTATAAAATGACTGGATGTACTATAGCCCACTTTATGCCCTACTTCGTTTACATTATCATCTCCTGCTTCAAGAAGTTTTCTCGCAACTTCCATTTTGTAATCAAATAAAAAACTAAATACTGAATCGCCATAAATTTGTTTAAACCCTTCTTTAAGCTTTTTAATATTAAGTCCTATTTCATCCGCAAGCTCTTGTAAACTAGGTGGTTCTGCCATACGAGCAACTACAATATCTTTAGCTTTTCTGATTTTTATCACGTTATCTTCATCTACTAAAAACGGGCATTGTTCTATATTGGCATCTTCACTTCTATTAAAATATAAGCTTAATAACTCATACCCTTTTCCTTTAAAATACAATTGTTTTATAGATGAATTTAAACTATAACTAATCAATTGATTCAATACAATTGCCATTGATGGGGAGATAACCCCATCCTTGTAATACTTTTTATCCTTATTGTCTTTATTCAAAAATGAAATATAATCTGCCTCTTGAGAAAACAAGCCATGAAACTGTTTTATCGAAATTAAAACAGAAACAATCCATGAATTTGAATCCACTTGAAGATCAATAGGTAATTCCCGTTGAGGATTGTATAAAAGCAACGAATTCTCTTCTTGAATATCTAAAGTATAGCTCCCTTGGTTAAAAACAAATTTGGTAGCCCCTTTAACGCAAAAATGAAACTGAATGAATTCGCTATCTATTTCTTTAGCAACATTTTGAGCGATATTTTGATCATTTTTAAATGTTAAAATAAAAAAACCTTCGTCTATTTTTGTTTCTTTAAAAGAACTTCTAGCGACACTTTTTATATTGTTTTCCATATTCATTTCTAGATTTTATTTAGATTTGTTCTAAATTACATCAATAAAAACAGTCAATTAAAGTACAAAAATATGACAATTATCAGGTTTTAAGAAAAAACATCGATAAAAAACCACAAACGATATTAAAAGTTCTTTGAGCGTTATTTTTTTTTCAAGCATCCCGTTACTTTTGTTTCGAAATTTCAGGTATAGCAATGCAGAAGTACAACATTTCACGCAGTAATTATTTTTATGCAATAGGCTTAAGTTATAAAAAAGCCGATGCAGATACTAGAGGTCGATTTAGTTTAGACAACGATTCTAAAGTTGCTTTGCTTAATCAAGCCAAAGAAAATGACATTGAAAGTTTAGTTGTAACATCTACATGTAACCGAACTGAAATTTATGGTTTTGCACAACACCCTTATCAACTAATTCAATTACTTTGTGATAATACTAATGGTACAGTTGAAGAATTTCGCGATGTGGCCTATATTTATAAGAATAAGGATGCTATTGCGCACATGTTTCGTGTTGGCTCTGGGTTAGATAGCCAGATTCTTGGTGATTTTGAAATTATTAGTCAGTTGAAAGTTAGTGCTAGACTTTCGAGAAAATATAGTTTATTAAATCATTTTACAGAACGTTTAGTCAATGCTGTAATTCAAGCAAGTAAACGTATAAAGACCGAAACAAATATTTCATCTGGTGCTACATCGGTATCTTTTGCTTCGGTACAATATATTTTTAATACTATTGAAAACGTTTCAGATAAAAATATTCTACTCTTTGGAACAGGTAAAATAGGTAGAAATACTTGTGAAAACCTAGTAAAGCACACTAAGAACGAACACATCACACTCATAAATAGAACAAAATATAAGGCGGAACAGGTTGCTGGAAAATTTAATTTACTAGTTAAAGACTATGCAAATTTACAAGAAGAAATAAGCGAATCCGACATCTTGATTGTTGCAACTGGTGCACAAAGACCAACTATTGATAAATACATTATTCAGTCTCATAGACCACTTTTAATTTTAGATTTATCAATTCCTAAGAATGTTAATGAAAATGTTCAAGAATTAGATAACGTATCTTTAGTTCATTTAGATCATTTGTCTAAAATTACTGATGAAACCTTAGAAGCTCGTAAAGCTCATATTCCTTCGGCTGAAGTTATTATAGAAGAAGTAAAAGGCGAATTTAATAGTTGGTTAGAAACTAGAAAGTTTGCACCAACCATAAAAGCTTTAAAACACAAATTAACCGATTTCGCAACTGCTGAATTGGATACACAACGTAAAAAATTATCTGATTTTAACGAAGAACAAGCCGAATTAATCAGCAATAAAATCATTCAAAAAATTACAAATCATTTTGCACATCACTTAAAAGATGATGATGTATCTACTGATGATAGTCTGGAACTTATTAAAAAAGTATTTCAGTTAGAACCTACAACAAAAAATGTCTAAAATCATAAGAATTGGCACGCGCGATAGTCAATTAGCACTATGGCAAGCCAACATAGTAAAAAAACTGCTAGAAGAATCGGGTCATAAAACCAAATTAGTTCCAGTAAAATCTACAGGCGATTTAGTTTTAGACAAACCACTCTACGAATTAGGCATTACAGGTATTTTTACCCGAACTTTAGATATCGCCATGTTAAATAATGACATCGATATTGCGGTGCATTCTTTAAAAGACGTACCAACCGTTTTACCAAATGGCATTATACAAGCTGCGGTTTTAAAACGGGGTAACGTAAACGATACTCTAGTTTTTAAAGATAATGAAGAATTTTTAGGTGCTAAAGAAGCTGTTATTGCAACAGGTAGCTTACGTAGAAGAGCACAATGGTTAAACAGATTCCCAACACATACCATTACCGATTTAAGAGGAAATGTAAATTCTCGTTTGCAAAAACTAAAAGATAATGAAGATTGGAACGGCGCTATTTTTGCCGCTGCCGGCATTGGACGTATTGGTATTAGACCAGAAGAAGCTATCAATTTAGATTGGATGATTCCTGCACCAGCGCAGGGTGCCATTATGATTACCGCTTTAGATGAAGATGACTTTGTTAAAGAAGCTTGTGCTGAATTAAATCACGAAGAAACCGAAATTTGCACAACTATTGAGCGTGAATTTTTAAACAAACTAGAAGGCGGATGTACTGCACCTATTGGTGCATTAGCTTACATTAAAGATGAAGAAATCAACTTTAAAGGCGTTTTATTAAGCCCAGATGGTACAAAAAGAATTGATGTTACCCGAGTTAAAAAACTAGGTGAACATAACGATATGGCACAATTCTGTGCAGATTTTGTTATTGAACGTGGTGGCAAACGTTTAATGGATAAGATTAAACAATCTAGTAAAAAAACGAATGTGTTCTCTACAAAGAGTTTTACTGAAGACCAACGTTTGCTATTTCATGAAAAAGTTGTTGTAGAAAGTTCAGACTTCATAAAAATAAGCTTGAATCGTATTCATCCGCGTTTCTTAAAAAATGAAATACAGAATGTAGTGATTACTAGTAAAAATGCCATAGAATCATTAACTACAAATTATTCAGCAATAGAATTACAGTTTAAAAACATCTACTGTGTTGGAAGAAGAACTAAACGTTTGGTAGAAAATAAAATAGGAAAGGTTACCCACACTGAAAAGAATGCTAAAAAGCTCGCAGAGTATTTGGTTGAATTTATGGATGGTACCGAAGTTACTTATTTTTGCAGCGACATTAGATTAGATGCTTTGCCAACTATTTTATCTGAAAATCACATAAAAGTAAATGAAGTCGAAGCCTACCAAACAAAATATGATGGTTTTAAGGTAGCTGATTCAGTTGAAAGTGTGATGTTTTACAGCCCATCAACAGTTGAAAGCTTTGTGCGCAATAATAAAGGCGAAGTCATTGCTTTTTGTATTGGAGAAACTACAGCGAAAGAAGCTAAAAAACACTTTAAGGATGTTCGGGTTGCGAAAGTACCGACTGTGGAGAGTGTGATTGAATTAGTAAACGAACATTACGTTTAAGAATATGAGCATTAAGAACGATTTATTTTTAAGAGCATTAAAAGGAGAAACCGTAAACCGTCCTCCAGTTTGGATGATGCGTCAAGCGGGACGCTACCTTCCAGAATTCATGGAAATTAAGGCAAAATACGATTTCTTTACACGTTGTCAAACTCCAGAATTAGCAAGTGAAATTACTGTGCAACCTATTCGTAGATATGGTATGGATGCTGCTATTTTATTCTGTGATATTTTGGTAATTCCTCAAGCCATGAACATTGAGGTACAAATGAAACCAAATTTTGGTCCGTATTTACCAAACCCTGTGCGCTCTCAAAAAGATGTTGATAATGTGATTGTTCCAGACGTAAAAGAATCTTTAAACTACGTTTACCAAGCCATAAAAGCCACCAAAGAAAAACTTAACGACGAGATTCCGTTAATAGGTTTCGCAGGTTCTCCATGGACTATTCTATGCTATTGCGTACAAGGGCGAGGCAGTAAAAACTTTGATAAAGCCAAAGAATTTTGCTTTACAAACCCTATTGCTGCGCACCAATTATTACAAAAAATTACAGATACAACCATTGCATATCTTAAAGAAAAAGTAAAAGCAGGATGTAACGCTGTTCAGGTTTTCGATTCTTGGGGAGGCATGCTTTCTCCAGTCGATTATCAAGAGTTTTCGTGGCAATATATCCAACAAATTATTGATGCTTTAAAAGACAATGCGCCCGTTATTGCCTTCGGTAAAGGCTGTTGGTTTGCACTTAACGACATGGCAAAATCTGGCGCTTCAGCATTAGGTATAGATTGGACATGCTCTGCTAGAAACGCTCGCTATTTAACTGGAGGCAACATTACGTTACAGGGTAATTTCGACCCAACACGTCTATTTTCTCCTCCTTCAGAAATCAAGAAAATGGTACACCAAATGATTAATGATTTTGGCAAAGACAAATACATCGTAAACCTTGGGCACGGTATTTTACCAAATATTGGATTAGATAATGCTAAAGCGTTTATTGATGCAGTTAAGGAATATAAGAGTCCCTCTTAATCTCCTTATTTCGGCCACGCTCAATACTGGCTCAGGGAGAAACTCGTACTCAATTAAATGTTCGCTAATGACTTTTGAATTTGGAACGAAATTTGAACAATAAAACGACCCAAACGCCCTCTCCTTTGGAGGGGGTTAGGGAGAGGCTTTATGATTAAAAATATCATTTCAGGAATTAAAGCATATTTTGGTGCTTTCAGCTTAATTTCAAAATTAAAACTTTGGAAATATTTTGCTGTTCCAATGATAATTAGTTTGGTAACTGCAATTATTGTCTTTAGTTCAGCCTATGGGTTATCAGATAATATTGGCGCTTTCATCTCAAAAATTTGGATTTGGGATTGGGGGAAAGAAACCTTTTCTTCAATAAGCAATTTTATCGGCGGGCTAATTATTCTAGTCATCGGGCTCATTTTATTCAAACACATTATAATGGCTTTATCAGCCCCATTTATGAGTCCCGTTTCAGAAAAAATTGAAGCCCATTTTACAAGTAACACATCACATTCGCATAGAGACACTTCCTTTATGCAACAACTCATGCGTGGAATAAAAATTAATGGTAGAAACTTATTTATGGAATTGTTGCTTACTATTCCTATTCTACTTTTAAAATTTATTCCCATAGTCAATATATTTTCCACCATATTACTATTTATGGTACAAGCTTATTATGCTGGTTTTGGTAATATGGATTACACTTTAGAACGTCATTTTCAATATAAACAAAGCTTACAATTTGTGCGTAAAAATCGTGGATTAGCCATTGGCAACGGCATTGTATTTATTCTGTTTTTATTAATTCCGGTAATTGGTGTAATTTTAGTGCTACCTTTATCTGTTACGGCAGCTTCAATTAGAACGGTAGAAGCGCTTCAACTTAATAATAAACCTGTACATGCAGCTTAATTTTGAATCATATCTTATCACCCCTATTAATCTAAAAGATGGATGGGCCCTTTGCAATTTTGCTGTAGCAAATGAAGACCGATTAAAAAACTATTTCCCAAAAACACTAGAACAGAATTTAACACCCGATTTATCAAATAGTTTTGTCACAAAAATGGTCAAACAATTTGAAGCTAAAGAGGTCTTTTTATTCACTTTAAGAGAAACCGAAACCAATAAATTAGTTGGTTTAGTGTACATCAAAGAAGTCGATTGGAACAAAAAACAAGGTGAGTTCGCATATTGTATAGATTATACTGTTGAAAGCAAAGGTTTAATGACTGAAGCCGTAAAACAACTATCAGACTATGCTTTTGAAACTTTAGGTTTAGAAACACTGCAAATCATTGTTTACAAAAATAATATAGGAAGCGTTAAAGTTGCAGAAAACAACAACTTTACTTGGATTAAAACTCTCGAAAATGAGTTTACACCTCCAGGAAAAAGTCCATTAAATATGGAATTATATGAATTGTATAAAAAATTTCAATCTTAAAATATGCCACATTTTGTAATTGATTGCTCAGAAAACATTTTAAGCTTACAACAACCAGAAAAAATAGTTTTAGAAGTACATCGAGCCGCTACTGATACTGGATTATTTGATGAATTAGATATTAAAGTGCGCTTAAACCCTTTTAAAGAACATTATCTAGTTGGAGGGAAACAAGGCGATTTTATTCATGTTTTTGCTAATATTATGGAAGGCAGAACAACAAGCCAAAAATCAAACCTTTCTAAAAGTATTGTAGCTAAATTAACCACTATGTTTCCTCAAGTTGAGTTTATCGCTATTAATATTAACGATTTTGAAAAAGCTACATACTGTAATAAAAATATGGTATAAATTATGAAAGACAAATTCTACCAATACATACAAGATTTACAAGATCGCATTACTACGAAACTAGAAGCCATTGATGGTGCCGCTAAATTTGAAGAAGATATTTGGAAACGACCAGAAGGTGGCGGCGGACGGACACGAGTTATTGAAAACGGCAACGTTTTTGAAAAAGGTGGCGTAAATATTTCTGGTGTTTATGGTAAATTACCAAAATCCATGCAAGCTTATTTTAAAGTAGGCGATGTTGACTTTTTTGCCTGTGGCTTAAGTTTGGTTTTGCATCCTAAAAACCCAATGGTCCCAACTGTTCATGCAAACTGGCGTTATTTTGAAATGTATAATAAGGATGGAAACATCATTGATAGCTGGTTTGGTGGCGGACAAGATTTAACACCGTATTATTTGTTTGAAGAAGATGCAAAACACTTTCATCAAACCTGTAAATCAGCTTGCGACAAACACAATCCTGAGTTTTATCCTACCTATAAAAAACGTTGTGATGAATACTTTTACAACGCACACCGAAACGAAGGTAGAGGCATAGGGGGATTGTTTTTCGATTATTGCAAAGCATCAGAAACCATGACTATGAAAAATTGGTATAGCTTTGTAACAGAAGTTGGAGATAGCTTCTTGGATGCTTTTGTACCAATAGTTAAAAAACGAAAAGACCTAGGTTATACCGAAGCACAACGCAATTGGCAAGAAATAAGAAGAGGCCGTTATGTTGAATTTAATTTAGTTCATGACAAAGGCACATTGTTCGGGCTAAAAACCAACGGACGTATAGAAAGTATTTTAATGAGTTTACCACCGCATGTGCAATGGGTATACGATCATCATCCAGAAGAAGGAAGTGCAGAAGAAAAACTTTTAGAAGTATTAAAAAAACCAATTGACTGGGTAAACAAATAAACGCATCAACACATAAACATTTTTTACAATGTATCCACTTAGAAGAAACCGAAGATTAAGAACCAACGAAGCCATTCGCTCCTTAGTTCGTGAAACCGTAATTACACCAGACGATTTTTTAGTACCGCTTTTTGTTGTTGAAGGTAAAGGCATAAAAGGTGAAATTCCATCCATGCCAAATTACTTCCGTTACAGTTTAGATTTGTTGGAAGGTGAAGTAAAAGAACTTTGGAAACTAGGTTTAAAATCGGTGTTACTCTTTGTGAAAGTACCCGATAATTTAAAAGATAACAAAGGCACAGAAGCATTAAACCCAAACGGATTGATGCAACGTGCAGTGAAAACCGTTAAAAATGTGTGCCCAGATATGTTAGTAATGACTGATGTGGCATTAGATCCATACTCAGCTTATGGGCATGATGGTATTATTGAAAATGGACAAATCATCAACGATGAAACTGCAGAAGTGTTAGCAGAAATGAGTGTTTCTCATGCCGAAGCTGGTGCCGACTTTGTAGCACCAAGCGATATGATGGACGGACGTATTATAAGCATTCGCGAAGCCTTAGAAGATGAAGGATTTATCAATACAGGCATTATGAGTTATTCTGCAAAATATGCTTCAGCATTTTATGGCCCTTTTCGTGATGCTTTAGATTCTGCTCCTGTTGATTTAGTTGATATACCGAAAGATAAAAAGACCTATCAAATGGATTATGGCAATCGTTTTGAAGCTATTCGTGAAACCGAAATGGATATTGACGAAGGGGCCGACATTGTTATGGTGAAACCCGGCATCTCTTATTTAGATATTCTTAGAGAAATTAAAAATGAAGTAGATGTTCCTGTTGCTATATATCAAGTATCAGGTGAATATGCCATGATTAAAGCTGCTTCTGGAAAAGGTTGGCTAGACCACGATAAAACTATGATGGAAACTACTACTGCTTTCAAACGTGCTGGTGCAGATATTATAGCAAGTTATTTCGCAAAGGATGTAGTTAAATTACTTTCGTAAATTAGCCTTCAACTAAAACCTATTTAATGAGCGCATTAATCTTTTGGGCAACCATTTCTATTTTCTTTTCCTTTTTATGCTCCATCCTAGAGGCAGTATTATTAAGCATTAGCCCTACTTTTATAAATTTAAAAAAACAAGAGGGTAAAGATTATGCATTAACCTTAGAAGCTTTAAAAAAAGATGTAGACAAACCACTCATTGCGATACTAACATTAAACACCATTGCGCATACTTTAGGCGCTATGATGGTAGGTATTGAAGCTGAAAAATTACCTTTTAAAATTGAACTTTGGGGAATTAATACCGTAGGTATTGTTTCGGCAATTATGACCTTTTTAATTTTAGTTGCTTCAGAAATAATTCCAAAAACTATTGGTGCTACTTACTGGAAAAAACTAGCTAATTTTACATCAAAAGCATTAACAGTATTAATTTTTCCTCTCAAATGGACTGGTATTCTATGGCTACTTCAATTAACCACAAAGCTTATTGGGGGCAAAGGTCATGGAAGTGTTTTGAGTCGCGAAGGCTTTATGGCAATGACGGATATAGCGCATGAAGAAGGTGTTTTTCAAGAAAATGAAAGTAAGATTATAAAAAACCTACTCACATTCAAGGAGGTATTCGCAAAAGATGTGATGACACCACGAACCGTAATGAAAACCGAAGACGAAAATACTACTGTTGAAGATTTCTTTAAAAGAAATTTAAATCTACGCTTTTCTAGAATTCCTATTTACTCAGGAGATTCAGATAATATTATAGGGCTTGTACTAAAAGATGAAATCTTTAAAGAGATGGCATTAGATAATAATAATAAAAAACTGTCTGCCCTCAAACGAAATATTATTGTGGTCAACAGAAATTTAGCCATTCCTACTCTATTTGAAAAGTTAGTAGAAACGAGAAATCATATGGCTTTAGTGGTCGATGAATATGGTTCGGTAAGTGGTCTAGTGACTATGGAAGATGTTATTGAAACACTTCTTGGGTTAGAGATTATGGATGAAAGTGATAATGTTTCAGACCTACAACATTTAGCTAGAAAAAGTTGGGAAGCACGCGCTAAAAAACTAGGTATTTTAGATGATGAAAAACCTACTGAATAATGAAACTTTCATACTTGAAACAAGAATAAAAACTATAAATAATTATGAATGTTGCATCTGACAATTTTAAAATAAAAATAACCAGATGAAAACTTGTATCATTAATTCACCTCTAGGGTTTACTAAAATTGTTGGTGATGAAAATGGTATTAATTCCGTAACTGTTTTAAATTCCACAGAAAAAGTCACAGACATTATTCCAATTGAATTAGAAGATTGCATTATTCAACTCAATGAATATTTTAAAGGCAAACGTAATCAATTCGACCTAAAATTAAATGCTTTAGGCACCGATTTTCAAAAGAAAGTATGGAAACATCTTGAGCAAATTCCTTATGGAAAAACAGTGTCTTATCTAGAATTATCAAAACAAATTGGTGACGTTAAAGCTATACGTGCTGTGGCAAATGCTAATGGAAAAAACCCATTATGGATTATTGTACCGTGCCATCGAGTTATAGGTAGCGATGGTTCACTAACAGGATATGCTGGAGGTTTATACCGAAAACAATGGTTGCTAGAACATGAAAGTCCTTATAAGCAACAATCTCTTTTTTAGTTTCAATCATTACTACTCTTCTTCATTTATTGCTATATTTAGCTACTACTAAATATTTGATATGAAATTTTTAAAAAAGATACTTAAATGGTTTATTATTACCATCTCTACCATTGTTATTTTACTATATATTTTTGATTACGACTATCTTATAAAAGGTTTCCGCGTTGTTTACTTTACTGGACATTCAACAGCCTTTATTGATGATTATCCTTATTTTGTAAACGATACTATTAAAAAAGGGGCGACCTCTTCACCCTGGCCAAACCATAAAAGGTACAATACAGTTATTGAAACTGATAAACTTACCAAAGCAAATAAAGATTGGGGAACTGTGGCATTTGTTATAATAAAAAATGATAGTGTTTGGTTTGAGAACTATTATGATGGTGTTAATGAAAACTCCAAAACCAATTCGTTTTCAATGGCAAAAAGTATTACAACGACTCTCCTCGGTAAAGCCATTATGGATGGCTATATAAAAAGCCTAAATCAGCCCATTAGTGATTTTTACCCAGAATATAATGAAGTAAGAGCAACCGTTGGAGACTTAGCGTCTATGTCCTCAGGAATGGATTGGACAGAACACTATAAGAATCCTTTTGGAATAACTGCAAGGCTCAATTATGGAAATAACGTTGGTGAAACTATTTTATCTCAAAAAATAACTAAACCATCTGGCGTAGAATTTAAATACTCAAGTGGTGATATTCAATTACTAGGAATGGTAATTGAAAAAGCTACAGGAAAAAGATTAGCACACTATCTATCCGAAAAATTTTGGCAACCTATGGGAGCTGTTAATGATGCCTTATGGCAATTAGATGATGATGAAAACAAATTAGCAAAATCTTATTGTTGTATTTCTAGTAATGCAAGAGATTTTGCGCGATTTGGCAAATTGTATAAAGATTATGGCAAATGGAATGGCAAACAACTTTTAGATTCTGTTTTTGTGGCAAAATCCATAAAACCACGTTTTAAAGACAGCCCTCAATATGGCTATGGGTGGTGGCTTCACAAGATTTCGGGTAAAGATTTTTTTATGATGCATGGTCTTCTTGGACAATATGTAATGGTTCAACCAAATGATAATTTAATTATAGTTAGGTTAGGGCATAGCAAACCACCCAATGCAGTTAATGGTGTAGGTACTAACACAGAAGACCTTGTCACATATATTGAAGAAACTTATAAAATGTTAGGTGATGATAAGTAAACTAAACCTAGAAAACATATTATTTCTGGACATAGAAACTGTTCCTGAATTTGAACACTTTTCAGAATTAGAAAAAGACAAACAAGCCCTTTGGGAAGCCAAATCGCAATACCAAAGAAAAGAAGATTATACTGCTGAAGAATTTTACGATCGAGCTGGAATTTGGGCAGAATTTGGAAAAATAATCTGTATCTCTGTTGGTTATTTTACATTTCAAGGAGAAGAACGAAAGTTTAGAGTAACCTCTTTTTATGGAGATGAAGTTAAAATTTTAAAGGATTTTAAAAGCTTATTAATTTCACATTTCAGTCAAACAAAACATTTGCTTTGTGCGCATAATGGTAAAGAGTTCGATTTCCCTTATATAGCACGTAGAATGATTATTAACGATATTGTGTTGCCATATAAACTAAACCTCTTTGGCAAAAAACCTTGGGAAGTTCCACATCTTGATACCTTAGAATTATGGAAATTTGGTGATTATAAAACTTATTCCTCCTTAAAATTACTTACAAATGTTTTAGGTATTCCTTCTCCAAAAGATGACATAGATGGCAGTGAAGTTTGCAAGGTTTATTATGAGGAAAAAAATATAGATCGTATAATCATCTATTGTGAAAAAGACACTATTGCAGTAGCTCAAATATTTTTACGTCTACGTGGTGATGCTATTTTAAACGATGATGAAATAATCCACATATAAATGTCAGAAAGCCCAATTTTGAGCATTAAAAACTTATCCATCTCCTTTGGTAACAATGAAGTAATTCATAACATTTCTTATACCTTAAACAAAAATGAGATTTTAGGTATTGTTGGTGAATCGGGCTCGGGCAAATCGGTGTCATCTTTGGCTATTTTAGGTTTATTACCAAAGAAAATTTCCAAAATTAGTTCAGGAAACATTTTATATAGTGATAAAGATTTAACCACAGTTTCAAATAAAATATTCCAAAATATTAGAGGGAACAAAATCGCCATGATTTTTCAAGAACCTATGAGTTCTTTAAATCCTTCGATGTCTTGTGGTAAGCAGGTTTTAGAAATTTTAGTTCAGCATACAAATTTGTCAATATCTGAAGCAAAAAGTGAAGTTATTTCGTTATTTGAACAAGTAAAACTCCCTAATCCATCTCGAGTATATAGTGCTTATCCCCATGAAATTTCTGGTGGACAAAAGCAACGTGTTATGATTGCTATGGCTATAGCGTGTAAGCCAGATATTTTAATTGCAGACGAGCCTACAACGGCACTTGATGTTACCGTGCAAAAAGAGATTATTAGTTTGCTAAAAGAGTTGCAACAGCAAACAAAGATGAGCATCATTTTTATTACGCATGACCTGGCATTAATTTCTCAAATAGCAAATCGTGTTCTAGTAATGTATCAAGGCAATATTGTTGA
Organism: Algibacter sp. YIN40; assembly: GCF_057219435.1. NCBI lineage: Bacteria > Pseudomonadati > Bacteroidota > Flavobacteriia > Flavobacteriales > Flavobacteriaceae > Algibacter > Algibacter sp. YIN40. Next base: position 708,062 of record NZ_JBXVVC010000001.1, read on the forward strand.
ACAAGGTTTGGTTGAAAACATATTTAGAAATCCGCAGCATAATTACACCAAAGCATTGATAAATTCAAGACCTTCTCTCGATACACGATTAAAAGTTTTACCTACTATTCAAGATTACTTGGATGAAGACTTTTCTGAAGAAGTGGTTACGAGCGAACAACGCAAACTGAAACATGAAAAATTATATAGTAGTACTCCTTTATTAGAAGTTATTAATGTAGAGAAAGATTATATATCCCAATCTGGTTGGTTTACAAAACCTAAATTTTTTAAAGCTGTAAATAATGTTAGCTTCAAATTATTCAAAGGCGAAACTTTAGGCTTAGTTGGTGAATCTGGTTGTGGAAAATCAACTTTAGGAAATGCTATTCTTCAACTAGATAAAGCTACTGTAGGGAAAATTTTATATAATGGTATTGATATTACCAAATTATCGAAAACAGAAACTAGAAAACTAAGAAAAGATATTCAAATTATTTTCCAAGACCCATATTCATCATTAAATCCTCGTATACCTGTTGGCGAAGCTATTATGGAGCCAATGCGGGTTCACAATCTTTATAATTCTAATAAAGAACGAAAAGATGCTGTTATTGATATCCTTAATAAAGTAGGCTTATCTGAAGACTATTTTAACCGTTACCCACATGAGTTTTCTGGAGGACAAAGACAACGAATCGGTATTGCTAGAACTATTGCATTACAACCTAAATTAATTGTTTGCGACGAGTCTGTTTCTGCATTAGATATATCGGTTCAAGCTCAAGTTTTAAATTTACTAAATGATCTAAAAGAAACATTTGGATTTACTTACATTTTTATTTCACACGACTTAGCTGTAGTAAAATACATGTCTGATCAATTATTAGTTATGAATGAAGGTAAAATAGAAGAACTGGATGATGCCGACGTTATTTACTGTAATCCCAAAAAAGAATACACAAAAAAATTAATTCATGCTATTCCAAAAGGATTATAGCATGAATACTTTTTTTGTTAAATACATTAAACTTCTTATAAATCGTAAATTCTCTTGAATAGTTTCTTTGAATTTACTTTCTTCAAAAGTAGTTTGTTCAGATAGATTTGGTTCCATATTCGTAGGTTAAGTTTATGGTAGATTTTGGGCAAATCTGTTATTTAATTTGGTTTATTTGGGGATTGTAAATATGAAACAAATTTTCAATATATCAGTTTAAAAACAAAAATAATCGATGAAATGCATTTAATTTTAACATTTACCCGATTATTATTACACTTTATGATATCTATAGGTTCATTTCAGGAATATCTCCATCAATAATTAAATTCCCTTCTGTGGCATTTTTTATATCTTCAACTGAAACTCCAGGAGCGCGTTCTAAAAGTTTAAATCCGTTTGTTGTTACCTCTAATACAGCCATATTAGTAACAATCTTTTTTACGCACCCTACCCCTGTTAACGGAAGTGTACAATTCTTAAGTAATTTAGATTCTCCACGTTTATTAGTATGCATCATGGCTACAATAATGTTTTCTGCACTTGCTACTAAATCCATAGCACCTCCCATGCCTTTAACCATCTTTCCTGGAATTTTCCAATTTGCTATATCTCCATTTTCAGCTACTTCCATAGCACCTAAAATAGTTAAATCTACATGTTGGCCACGAATCATAGAAAAACTCATCGCTGAATCAAAAAAACTAGCACCTGGTAATGTTGTAATAGTTTGTTTACCTGCATTAATTACATCAGCGTCTTCTTCTCCTTCAAATGGAAAAGGCCCCATGCCTAAAACCCCGTTTTCACTTTGAAATTCTACCTCTATATCATTTCGTACATAGTTAGCCACTAAAGTAGGAATACCAATTCCTAAGTTTACATAGTAACCATCTTGCACTTCTTTAGCTATTCTTTTTGCTATTCCTGTTTTATCTAACATTCTTTTTAAGTTATAAGTTATTAGGTATTTAAAGTTATAAGTGGCTCATTCACATAATCTATAAACTTTAGAGCATTTTAGGCACTTTTACTTTTTAACTTTTTGATCTTACAGTTCGTTGTTCAATACGTTTTTCATACATTTCTCCTTGAAAAATACGTTTTACAAATATTCCAGGAATATGAATTTGATTAGGATTTAATGTGCCTAACGGAACAAGCTCTTCTACCTCAGCAACAGTTATTTTTGCTGCTCCACACATATTCGGATTGAAGTTTCGCGCAGTCCCCTTAAAAACTAGATTTCCAGCCTCATCTCCTTTCCATGCTTTAATAAAAGCAAAATCAGCTTTAAAAGCATGTTCTAAAACATACATTTTACCATCAAACTCACGAGTTTCCTTGCCTTCGGCTACTTCGGTGCCATAACCCGCTGGTGTATAAACGGCCGGAAACCCAGCTTGGGCTGCTCGACAACGTTCAGCTAGTGTTCCTTGTGGAATAAGTTCCACATCCAATTCGCCAGACAGCATTTGGCGTTCGAACTCATCGTTCTCACCTACATAGGAGGATATCATTTTTTTTATCTGCTTTTGCTGAAGTAATAGCCCTAATCCAAAATCGTCCACACCTGCATTATTAGATATGCAGGTTAGTCCAGACACGCCTAGTTTCACTAATTCTGCTATGGCATTTTCAGGAATACCGCTAAGTCCAAAACCCCCAAGCATGAAAGTCATATTATTAGAAACACCCTGAAGTGCTTCTTGAACGTTTGCTACTTTTTTACTAATCATTTAATTCGTAATTTTTGTTGTATAAAATTACGAATAATTGAATTATAAGATAAGAATATTAAGAAATAAAAACTGTTCTTTTACAGAATGACTTTTCAATTTTAATTGAAGTCTAAATCATCAGGAATTTCTTCATCACCAGAATCATCAATTATTTTAGTTCCTCCCTTTGAGCAATCAACATTAATAGAGAGTTCTGTAGGTTCTATAAATTGATCTGTTGATATTCCTAATTCCTCATCACCATAACAACTCCTCATGTAAATAGCCCAAATTGGCAATGCCATTGCTGCCCCTTGCCCATAAGTAATACTGGCAAAGTGTGCTGCTCTGTCTTCGGCTCCTACCCACACACCAGTTACTAGGTTTGGAACCATACCCATAAACCATCCATCACTTTGATTCTGTGTTGTTCCTGTTTTTCCAGCAATTGGATTTGTGAATTCATACGGATAGCCCGTAATAATTTCGCGATAATCTGCTCTGTAGGCATCTGCCCCTTTTGTTCTTAAACGAGCTCCAGATCCATATTGGGTAACCCCTTCTAATAGTTTAACGGTAACATAGGCTGTTTCTTCGCTTAATACATCTTTGGTTTCAGGAGTAAACTGATATAAAATAGTCCCGTTTTTATCTTGAATACTAGTAACCATAACTGGCTTGGTATATACACCTTGATTTGCGAATGTAGAATAGGCACCAACCATTTCGTAAACACTTAAATCAGGTGTTCCTAAAGCTATAGAAGGAACTGGAAGTAATTCAGATTCTACACCTAATTTTTTTGCTAAATCAACGACAGTTTGTGGACCAACCTTATCAATTAATCTCGCAGTTACAGTATTTACAGAATTTGCCAATGCATTTTTAAGAGTTCTTGTGCCGCCATAATCATGATTTGAATTTTTTGGACACCATTCTTTAGGGTTGCCATATTTATCCGCTTCTATACAAAATGGCGTATCTGGATATTCATCGCATGGCGATGCGTGCAATTGGTCTATCGCAGCCGCATATACCAATGGCTTAAAAGTAGAACCAATTTGGCGCTTTCCTTGTTTTACCATATCGTATTGAAAATGTCTATAATTCATTCCTCCAACCCAGGCTTTAACATGACCTGTTTGCGGATCCATCGACATCATGCCTGTTCTTAAAAAAGATTTATAATAACGCATCGAATCGATTGGCTTCATGATGGTATCAATCTCTGAAGGGAATCCATCTTTCCATTCGAAAACAGACATTTTTATAGGCTTATAAAATGATTTCTCTATTTCTTCATTAGGTTTTTTTAAATCATATTTCATATGACGCCAACGTTCAGACTGTCGCATAGAGCGCAACAAAAGGGTGTCAATTGCCCCAGTTGTTAAATCTAAAAAAGGTGCAGTTGGATTTCTTTTAGGTGTATTTTGGTGAAAAAACTCCGTTTGCAACCGAGGCATGTGCTGTTGCACAGCATCCTCGGCATATTGTTGCATACGCGAATCTATTGTGGTATAAACTTTTAAGCCATCGCTATTAATATTGTACTTAGTGCCATCAGGTTTTGGGTTCTCTCTTATCCAATCTTTCATAAAAGCTCGTAAATACTCTCTAAAATAGGTGGCTATCCCTTCTCGATGAGACTCAGGCGTATAACGCAAATCTAACTCGGTATCTTGAAGTGAATCCTTCTCTTTTTCAGAAATGTAGCCATACTTTTCCATTTGTGCTAATACAACATTGCGTCTGTTTTTAACACCTACAGGGTTTCGTCTTGGATTATACAAAGCGGAATTTTTAAACATCCCAACTAACATTGCCGATTCCTTTAAATCTAATTTATTTGGTTCTTTACCAAAATAAATACGAGATGCGCTTCTAATACCATCAGCATTATTTAAAAAATCGTAAATATTAAAATACTGTGCTATAATTTCTTCTTTCGTATATTGACGCTCTAAACGTGTGGCAATAATCCATTCTTTAAACTTTTGGGTGATTCTTCCCAATGTCTTTTGTGAATGTTCACCGACAAATAGTTGTCTAGCCAATTGTTGTGAAATGGTACTTGCCCCTCCTTTGCTTCCTAAAAAAACAAATGCCCTTAGGGTGCCTCTACCATCAATTCCAGCATGATCGTGATATCTTGCGTCTTCAGTAGCTATTAGAGCATCTACTAAGTGTTGAGGTAATTCAGCATAATCAATAGGTGTTCTATTATCATTGAAATAAAATTTCCCTAATGTCTGTCCGTCTGAAGAAATAATTTCAGTAGCTAAATTCGTTTTTGGGTTTTCTAAAATAGTATGATCAGGCATCTCACCAAACGCCCCCCAAGAAGCAAGTAAAAATATTAACACAACTAAAAGAATTCCTCCTAAAAACAACATCCAAAACCAACGGATGTACTTTGAAAAATTCTGAATAACTTTTGTTTTTTTCTTTATTACTTTTGCCATGTACTTAATCTATATAATACATCTCGATACTATTTTGCTTACACAAAATTACTCGATGTGACATTTTAGTTATTATTTATACTTTCTATTCTAAACCCAATATCTGTTACTCCTTCAAGCTCTATAATCCCATTTACTTTTCCATTTTCTCTCATAGCATGTTGAATATTAACAGTATATTCTCCTGATTCTTCAAATATAACTTGCTCTTTATACCATAGCTTATTCTCTTTTACATCTGTAAAGCCAGAACCTAGTAATTTACCTGTAGGATCTGCCATTCTATACTCTAAAGTATCCTTTATAGTTTTTCCATGAGGAAAAACCATTTCAACAATTAAAAATAAGTTATTGTACTTGTAAGTATTGGTATTTCTTAAATTAACAAACAGATTATACGGATTAATTGAGTCTGGCGGAATAATTTTAAAACTTGTTATGGAGTCTTTATGCCACGAATCTGGGACAGATTTATATTCATCGAAAGCGCGATTAGAATCGCATGAAACAGCTAGAACCAAAAATATTAGAAAAAACAAGAATACACTATTTCGAGGCATTTTTACTATTTTTGAGGTTTTTTTCGGTTGTTTCTATTTTTATTAGATCTGTTCCTATTATTTTTACGTTTCTTATGATGTTTTGGACTATCGAAGCGTGTTAAACTATCTTGACCTACAACGTTTTCAAATTCAGTTTTAGTGTCTTCTAAAAGGTCTGATGCGTATTCTTCTAAGCTTGACACCTTTTTCTTATTCTTATTAATAGCTATAATTTCATTCGCTTGTTTAGTCGTAATCTTATGCCAATTCATCCATTCCCCTTCATAGGCATACCACATATGTCCTTTGAAAATATCTGTTTTTTGACATACTGCAGTTCCTTTCTCTGTTTGTAATTTAATATCTGTTTTAGGAAATTCCTTAAGAGCATCTAAATAGGTGTCGAGCTCATAATTTAAACAACATTTAAGTTTGCCGCATTGACCTGCTAATTTCTGTGGGTTTAGAGATAGTTGTTGGTATCGCGCCGCTGAAGTGCTTACCGAACGAAAATCAGTCAACCATGTGGAGCAACATAATTCGCGCCCGCAAGATCCAATACCCCCTAACCTTGAAGCTTCTTGACGAAAACCAACTTGTTTCATTTCTATACGCGTTCTAAACTCGCGAGCGAATACTTTAATAAGCTCTCGGAAATCTACACGTTCTTCAGCAGTATAATAAAAAGTTGCTTTGCTAGCATCTCCTTGAAATTCAATATCTGAAATTTTCATTTGCAATTTCAAATCGATTGCAAATTGTCGCGCCCTCACCTTCATAGGTTCCTCTTTGTCACGAGCTGCTGACCAAATATCAATGTCTTTTTGACTTGCCTTACGATATATCTTTAAAATATCTTCTCCTTCTGGAGCAATATTCTTGCGTTTCATTTGAACTCGAACAAGTTCGCCTGCCAAGGTAACCATACCAATATCATGTCCAGATTTAGCTTGTGTAGCAACTATCTCGCCAATACTAAGTGTTAAGTTCTCAAGGTTTTTGTAGTAATGTTTTCTTCCGTTCTTAAAACGAACTTCAACCCAATCAAAAGGCTTCTCTCCATTTGGTAAGGACATATTTGCAAGCCAATCGAAAACAGTTAATTTATTGCAACTATCTGTCCCGCAAGTGCCATTATTTTTGCATCCTTTAGGTTGACCGTCTTTAGTTGAGCAACTAGCGCAAGCCATATATTTTATATATTGAATTCGTTAATAATTAATAATTATTACGAATGAAGGTTAATAATTAATTGTTTCTCGCTTAAAATTAGTTACTTATAACAAATCTGTGAGACACAACTTCTTGAGGTAAAGATAAGATTATTATACAGACTTAAAAACAAAGTTTTTTAAGAAAATTTACAGCTAATAATTGCCTTATTTCTTCTTTAAAACATCAAAAATATTTCTCAAATCCTTTTTGTATGGCAAGTGGTCGGCACGTCCTTTTTTAAAGATATCATTACTATTACCCTGTCCTTTACGCAATGCTTTTTGTTTTTCATAAGGCAATTCGTGTATTTCTTTGCAATTAGTCGAACAGCAATTACTCATTTCTACTTTGCATGAATCACACTGGATGAATAATAAATGACACGCATCGTTTGCGCAATTTGTATGTATATCAAAAGATTCTCCACATTGATGACATTGAGCTATCACATCATCACTTATTTTCTCTGCCCTACGCTCATCAAACACAAAATTCTTACCTAAAAATTTGTTCTCTAGATTCTCTTCTTTTATTTGACGTGTATATTCAATAATCCCACCTTCTAGTTGATATACATTTTTAAACCCTTTATGCTTGAAATAAGCACTTGCTTTTTCACAACGAATACCTCCTGTACAATACATAACCAGTTTTTTATCCTCCTTATGCTCTTTTAAATCATCTTCTATAATATCTAAAGACTCTCTAAAGGTATCTACATCTGGTGTAACGGCATTTTTAAAACGACCTATTTCGCTTTCATAGTGATTACGCATGTCTACCAAAACAGTATTTTCGTCTTCAATAAGCTCATTAAACTTTAAAGCACCAACATGAACACCTTTGTTTGTTACATCAAATGTGCTATCATTTAAACCATCTGCTACTATTTTGTTTCGAACTTTTACTTTTAATTTCAGAAAGGACATGTTATCTTGCTCGATAGCAATATTCAATCGGATACCATTTAAAAAACCTATAGTATCTAAATGTGCTTTGAATTCATTAAATCTATCTGCAGGTAAAGACAGTTGTCCATTAATTCCTTCTTGAGCCACATAAATTCGCCCTAAAACATCTAATTTATCCCAAACGATAAATAATAGGTCTCTAAATTCTTGCGGATTGCCAATTTTGGCATATTGATAAAAAGAAAGTGTTAATCGGTCCTTTCCGGCCTTTTCGATTAATTCTGCTCTTTCTTTTGCGCTTAGTTTATTGTACAGTTGCATGCTATACTAATTTATAAGGTTAAAGAATATTTTAAGCTGTAAAAGTACAATAATTTTGGAAAGTGATTTTAATAATTACGGCTCGGAATAATTCATAAAAAAAGCGCTTCAGTAAACTTAAAACGCTTTTTATTGACTAATCCTTGGTTAATATATTTTTAAAATTTCTTAAAAACTATACCTCAGATTAACCACCATCGGCTTTACAATTACTATTTATAAAAACGGTAATTGAAACACCTAATGTTGATATTAAAATTGTTTGTTTGAAAAATTTCATTTTTCTTTCATCTTCGTGTTTTAGTAAATTACTATAAGTAAGATGTAATTGGCATAACCAGAAAATTCAGTAAAAAAGAAGCTCTGGTTATGCTCATTTCACAGCAAAAATTTTCCTCTTCATTTAATAGATGCAATTTGTAGAAAAAGGTTGCGTCATAAAATTGTATTGTGATAAAAGTTGTAGTATTTTAGCAAGCATAACTTCAGAAAAAAACATATAAATGAGTGAAAAAGAAGCAAAGTTAAAAGCGCTTAAGCTTACTTTGGATAAGCTAGATAAGGCTTACGGAAAAGGTACTGTTATGAAAATGAGTGATGCGGCTATTGAAGACGTAGATGCCATTTCTTCTGGATCTCTAGGGTTAGATATTGCATTAGGCGTTGGTGGTTACCCAAGAGGGCGTGTTACAGAAATATATGGACCAGAATCTTCTGGAAAAACTACATTAACATTGCATGCAATTGCTGAAGCTCAAAAAGCTGGAGGCATTGCTGCATTTATTGATGCCGAACATGCTTTCGATAGGTTTTATGCTGAAAAATTAGGAGTTGATATTGATAATTTAATTATTTCTCAACCAGACAATGGCGAGCAAGCTCTTGAGATTACCGATAATTTAATTCGCTCTGGTGCCATAGATATTGTTGTAATCGATTCTGTCGCAGCTTTAACACCAAAAAGTGAAATTGAAGGAGAAATGGGCGATTCTAAAATGGGCCTGCATGCACGCTTGATGTCTCAGGCACTAAGGAAGCTTACAGGTTCTATTAGTAAAACAAATTGTACCGTAATTTTTATTAATCAATTACGTGAAAAAATTGGTGTTATGTTTGGAAACCCCGAAACCACTACTGGTGGTAACGCGTTAAAATTCTATGCTTCTGTTAGGTTAGATATTAGACGTTCTACACAAATTAAAGATAGCAATGGATCTGTTTTAGGGAACAAAACCCGAGTTAAAGTAGTTAAAAACAAAGTGGCTCCACCATTTAAAATGGCAGAATTCGACATAATGTATGGCGAAGGTGTAAGTAAAGTTGGAGAGGTATTAGATATTGCCGTTGAACACGAAATAGTTAAAAAAAGTGGCTCCTGGTTTAGCTATCAAGACACCAAACTAGGACAAGGTCGAGATGCTGTAAAATCTATAATAAAAGATAATCCCGAGTTACTCGACGAACTAGAGGAAAAGATAAAGGCCTCCTTAAAAGGAGTTGAAGCTTAAAAAAAATCCCGATAATTCGGGATTTTTTGTTTTTAATACGCAACCTTATAGAAGTATCATCATCTAAAGAGTACATATAATAATTATACCAAAGGAAATTATAATGAAAAAACTACTGTTCTTTCTTATTATAGTTATTGTTTCATCGTGTAGTTTAGGTAACGATTCTCAAAGTTCGTTTTTCGAAATCCTACCTATAGAACATGTTGTTTTACCAAATGAATTTATCAAAGGTGAAACCTATGAAATATTTATGACATACATTCGCCCTAATAATTGCCATTCTTTTAATGACATCTATTATGAAGCTGAAACAAATATTAGAAAAGTAGCGATTGTTAGTGAGGTTTTTGATAATTCAAATTGTGATGAAATAAGTTTAGAATTAGAAGTGTCTTTTGATTTTAAAGCGGTTTCAACAGGAGAGATCGTTTTTAAATTCTGGAAAGGTAAAGATGTAAATGAAAATGATCAGTATTTAGAAGTTATCGTCCCAATTATAGATTAAATTTTGGTGTTAATTAATACGTGTTTAATTTGGGTTTAAAACAACTCGTAGATAATTGTAAAAATAATGATACTAAAGCGCAAAGTGAACTTTATAAACTCTTCTCGAGTAAATTGTTTTCTATTTGCTTAAAGTATTCAAGAAATCATGCAGAAGCACAAGATAATCTGCAAGATGCCTTTGTGACTATTTTTAACAAAATATCACAATTTAATAATAAGGGTTCTTTGGAAGGTTGGTTAAAGAGGGTAACAATAAATACCGCATTGCAATGCTATCGAAATAAAGGCGTCTTTGATATTATAAATGAAGACGCTATAGAAGATGTTATTTTAGAAGTTGAAGATGACATATCAATAGATTATCTCTTAAAAATCATACAAGAGCTACCAGATAGATACCGATTAGTATTTAATCTTTATGTTTTAGATGGCTATTCACATAAAGAAATTGCAGACATGTTAAAAATAAATATTGGAACCTCTAAATCCAACCTAGCTAGGGCTAGGCAAATTTTAAAACAAAAAATTGAAAAATACAAAGCAATAATAGTTTCGCTAACATATAATGAGTAATAAAAAACATATAGATAGACTATATCAGGAGAAATTCAAAGACTTTGAAGTTATTCCTGATGATATAACTTGGAACAACATAAAATCAAGACTAAACAAAAAGAAAAAGAGAAGGATTATCCCTATTTGGTGGCGATATGCTGGTATTGCGGCATTATTTCTTATTCTTGTTACTGGTGGTAGTTTGTTTTTTGAAAACAATAATGTTCAACCTACAAATCAAGTTGTTGATTCTAATGTTGATTCTAATGTTGATTCTAATGTTGATTCTAATGTTGATTCTAATATACAAAAGAGTACTACTGAAAATAACTTAAATAAAACCAAAAACACAGATAATCAATTAAAAAGTAAGTCGAAAAAAGAAAAAAAATCAAATTCTTTATTCAACGATTCACCTTTTGAAAATGTGATTGCTTCAACAACTATAGAAGAAAAGGCAGCAATTGATAAAACAATAAATAGTTTTAATAAAGATTCACAATCTTTATTAAATAATTCATCTCAAAATAATACAATAGAAAAATCTTTACCAATTGTAATTAACCCCGAGGACAAAAACAGCTCAAGAATAAAAACCGCATCTAATAATCCAAGCGATTTAATAAATGTATCAGATAAAAAAATAGGTCTTGAAAATAAAGAAAACTCTAATTCAAATTTCGCAAGTAATGACTTACAGGTTGCTGATTCAGATAATGAGATTTTGAAAGAAATCGAATCTCTAAGTTTAACGGAACAAATTGAAAAAAATAAGGATTTAATTGAAAAAGAGAAATCCAAAAACAGGTGGAGCGTCACTCCTAACGTTGCACCTGTTTATTACAATTCTTTTGGAACCGGTTCTCATATAGATGATCAATTCATTAACAATTCTAAAAGTGGTGAACTTAATACTAGTTATGGAATTAATGTCTCTTATGCTTTAAATGATAATCTTAAAATCCGGGCTGGAGTCCATAATGTTGCTTTGAGTTATGACACCAACAATGTTATTTTATTTCAAAATATTACTAATAGTATTTCATCAAATCAATTAAGAAATTCAAGCCAGCTTAAAAATATCACTTTATCTAAGAGCGCTCAAAACATTTCTGCTATAAGTTCAGAAAACATTGCAGCTCAACAACTAGGAGGTGTTCTTGGAGGCAATTTTAACGCTGCAATAAGTCAACGCATACGTTATTATGAAATTCCTCTTGAACTACAGTATGATTTGGTTAGAAAAAACAAAAGTTTTGGACTTAATATTATTGGTGGTTTCAGTACGTTTTTACTTGATAATAACGAAGTTTTTTCAGAATTTGAAGAACGAAAAACCTTTATTGGTAGAGCCAACAATATTAACGATTTGAGCTTCAGTGCTAATTTTGGTGTCGGAGTAAATTATTTCTTTTCTGAAAAATTTAAATTTAATTTAGAACCTATCTTCAAGTATCAGCTTAATGCTTATGATAACACATCTGGTGACTTTAAGCCCTATATAATAGGCTTATATACTGGTTTTAGCTTCAAGTTTTAGATCTGTCTGTAATTCTTTTAAAATAATTGCCTTTGCATTATTATTTAATTCTCTAGTTTCTTCCGTTTTTAACCCCTCGGTTTCCATAAATTTATGAATCTTAACACGCATTTTCCCTGGCCCGCCACTAAAAAACGTATACGATAAGCGTTTTTTATTATCAGCAAACGTTATAGGAACAATCGGGATTTTATGATTTATAGCTAACCTAAACGCACCGTCTTTAAAGTCGTCAAGTATAACATGCTCTTCGGGCACACCTCCTTCTGGAAAAATACAAATACTTAGCCCTTGCTTTAAACGTCTTTGAGCTCTTAAAAAAACAGCCTTTCTGCTCTTTTCCGAACTTCTATCTACCAAGATACATGTACGCTTATAAAAAAAACCAAATAAAGGAATTTTAGTCAGTTCCTTTTTTCCAACAAAAACAAATGGGTTTTTAACTGAAACCAACATAAGCATAATGTCTGCCATAGAAGTATGATTAGCAATAAACATATAACTTTTGTCCTTTTCTGGATGCTCTATTCTTTCTATCCTATATCTAAAACCCATCCCTATCAAAATGAATTTAGCCCATATGCGTGCAATTTTAAAAAAGAATGGATACCAAGATTCCTTTAAAATAGAAATGAATAGAATAGGAAACAAAATAAGTATTGGTAAGGCAACTAATATATAAAACCAGATACGATATAAAGTCCAGAACAGGTGTTTTACAATTTTCATCAATCCCAAAAATAGTATTATAATTTGATTATCTTTAATTCATATTAATTTTAAACAATTTAAATTATGGGTTTACTTTATTCACTTTTAATTGGTGCCGTAGCTGGTTGGCTGGCAGGAAAACTTATGAAAGGTGGTGGTTTCGGGCTGCTTTTCAACATTATTATTGGGATAATTGGAGGTATTGTTGGTAACTGGCTTTTCTCTCAATTAAGTATTTCTTTAATGGATGGTGTTATTGGAGACATCCTTACTGGAGCCATTGGTGCTTCTGTTATTCTTTTAATTGCAGGTTTATTTAAGAAATAACCTTATTTTATTATTAAACCCTAACTATAATATTATTAAAAAGTGGCTAATGCCACTTTTTTTTTTGCCTAACTTATCTTTACATTTGCGATTAATAACAAATTTATGGCACGCATTCTTACTGGAATACAAAGTACAGGAACTCCACATTTAGGAAATATTTTAGGCGCTATTATGCCTGCAATTAAAATGGCTGAAAAACATGAGAATGATTCTTATTTATTTATAGCCAATTTACATTCGCTCACGCAAATAAAAGATGCAGAAATGCTCAAAATGAACACCTATTCTACTGCTGCAACTTGGTTAGCATTTGGATTAGATATTGAAAATAGTGTGTTTTACAGACAAAGTGATGTGCCTCAAGTAACTGAACTAACTTGGTATTTAAGTTGTTTTTTTCCATATCAGCGTTTAACATTAGCGCATAGTTTTAAGGACAAAGCCGATAGATTAGAAGATGTAAACTCTGGTTTGTTTACCTACCCGATGCTTATGGCTGCGGATATTTTACTATATGATGCAGAAATTATTCCTGTTGGAAAAGATCAAGAGCAACATATTGAAATGACGCGTGATGTCGCATCTCGCTTTCATACCAAGGTAGGAGAAACATTTGTGCTACCAAAGGCAGATATACAAAAAGATACGATGCTAATTCCTGGCACTGATGGTGAAAAAATGAGCAAAAGTAAAGGGAACACAATTAATATATTTTTGGATGATAAAAAATTACGAAAACAAATTATGACAATCCAAACAGACAGCACGCCTCTTGACGAACCTAAAGATTGGGCTAGTTGTAACTGCTTTGCGATTTATAGTTTATTAGCTGATGATGTTAAAATTGAAACTATGAAAGCAAATTATGAAAAGGGTGGTTATGGCTATGGGCACGCAAAACAGGCTTTGTTTGAATTAATAGTCGAGAAGTTTGCTTCTGAACGTGAGAAATATAACTATTATATGAATAACCTCAACGAAGTTGATAAGGCGCTTACTTTAGGTGCAAACAAAGCAAAATTAGTTGCAAACGAGGTGCTACAAAGAGTTAGAGGAAAGGTTGGATATTAAAAAATTACTACACAAGCTCAAATAACTTGCCGGGTAAAGGCCTAACAACACCTTTTAATTCCATTGTTAACAATATACTAGCCACTTTAAAAATTGGCAGATTACAATTAATAGCAATAACATCCAATTGTTGTTTCTCGTTTTCTTTTAAATAATTATAAATTACTTTTTCAGGCGTATCAAGCTCAACAAATAATTGCTTTTGAACTGACTGTTTTTCTTGCTCTTCCAGCTGCCAATTCAACATATAAGGAATATCCAAAGGCGTAGTAAGCATGTGTGCTTTTTGGTGTTTTATTAAATTATTGCATCCTATACTTTGACTGTCTGTTATGCGACCTGGTAAAGCGAAAACATCTCGATTGTATGAATTTGCTATATCTGCAGTTACTAAGCTCCCGCCTTTTTCAGCAGATTCAATTACAATAGTAGCTTCACTTAAACCTGCTATAATTCTGTTTCTTTTTAAAAAATTATTTCTATCAAAATTATCAATACTCCAAAAATCGGTTAAAAAGCCACCGTTTTTCTCAACATCAGTCATATACTTTTTATGAACTTTGGGATAAATTTGGTTTAATCCATGTGCTAAACAACCTATAGTCTGCAGGTTATTTTTAATAGCTACTTTATGCGCTGTAATATCAGTTCCATAAGCAAACCCAGAAACAATTACTGGATTGTATGGCGCCAAAGTTTCAACTAAACGCTCACAGGTTGCTATACCATTAGTTGTTATTTTTCTTGTTCCAACAATGCTAATTATATGCCTGTTTTTTAAATTAATATTTCCAACTTCAAATAATAAAATAGGAGCATCTATGCAATGCTTTAATTTGTTGGGATAATTTTCATCTTGAAAATAAGAAACTTTGATGTTATTACTTGAGATAAATTCTATTTCCTTTTCAGCTTCCTTTAGATGATTTGCATTTAGCAAATCTTTTAAGATAACACTACCAATCCCATCAATTTTAACCAACGCTTGCTTCTTTTCTTTAAAAACAGCTTCTGATGATCCACAATGCGAAATAAGTCTTTTTGCAAGAATATCTCCAATATTTGGAACATGCTGCAGCGCTAAAGTATATAGTAAATTGGTTTCAGTCATTTATCTTTATTTTTCACTTACAAGAAAAGAATTTTTAGACTGTTAATAAATACTTCTATCTAAATTTTATTCGCATGTATATTTTTTTAACTTTGTTTTCATGCAATTAGAAACCTACATTAGCGATTTACTTTTCAGATACGAATGTGTTACTATTCCTAACTTTGGAGCGTTTTTAACAAGACGTATTTCTGCTACTATTGAAGATTCATCGAATGCGTTTTATCCGCCAAAAAAAATGATTTCTTTCAATGAGCAAATTCAAAAAAATGATGGGTTACTAGCTCATTATATTGCTGATATTGAAAAAATCCCTTTTGAAGTTGCTAACAAGAAAATTGATAAGCGTGTTAAAATTTTAAAAGCCTATTTAACACAAGGTGAAACGCTTACATTTAAAAACATTGGAGATATTGTATTTAATAAAGATGGTAAGATTTTATTCGACCCTTCATATCATCTTAATTACTTAACCGATTCTTTCGGTTTATCTAAGTTTGAGTCTCCAATTATTACTAGAGAAGTTTATAAAGAAACGGCTGAAGCGATTGAAAAGGTTGTTCCTATATCTGTTACTCCTGAAAAACGCAAGGCAAGACCTTATTTAAAATACGCAGCTGTTGCCTTAATTGCATTAACCCTTGGTGGTTTTGGAGCTTCTAATTACTATGTTAGTCAGATTGAAAGTCATAATCGATTAGCTCAAGAACAAGCAAATCAACAACTTGAAACCAGAATACAGGAAGCGACATTTAGTTTAAACCCAATTCCTGCCATTACATTAAATGTTACTAAACAGACCGGAAATTATCATATAGTCGCTGGCGCTTTTAGAATTGAAGAAAACTGTGATAAAAAAATTGACCAACTAAAAGTAGATGGCTATACAGCGAGAAAAATTGGCGCTAATAAATATGGGTTACACCAAGTAGTTTATGCAAGTTATGAAAATCGGATTGATGCATTAAAAGCGCTTCGGAAAATTAAAAACACTCATAATCAAGATGCTTGGTTAATGATTCAAGATTTGAATAAAGCTAAACCGAATAATAACCTTAATAAAACAGCAACACTTAGAACGGAGGAATTTTCAAGTAGCAATATAATTTCCAACCCAGGAAAAGAAAGCTTAATGAATGAAGGCGATTTTACTAATACACACAACCCAAATATTATTCCAATAATAAAAGGCGTAGATAACTTGGAAAGTGGTTTTTATTCAATAGTTGGCACTTTTTCAAATGTTTCGGAAAAAGACATTTTCTTAAATGAATTAGCTTCAAAAGGGCATTCTAAAATTGACTTTTTCTTTGACGAAGACAGCCAAAAATATTTCGTGTATAACAAAAAATTTACAACCATAGAGCAAGCTAAAGAAGCATTTACTTCAAAAAGAAATTCAAAAGTTACAGATAAAATTTCCCTAGTAAAGGTTGAAAAATAATAGTTTCTCCTTTTAATTTTTCACTATTATTTTACTTCTTAAATCCTTAAAAGGGTAGTACCTTTGTGCCATCTTTAAAAAAGAAAGCATGAAAGCAAAAACGCCATCTCAATCAAAAACCATTATGACCGATATGGTTTTACCAAGCGAAACTAATCCAATTAATAATTTATTTGGTGGAGAATTACTTGCGCGTATGGATCGAGCTGCGAGTATTGCTGCAAGACGTCACAGTAGACGTATTGTTGTTACGGCCTCTGTTAACCACGTAGCGTTTAATAGAGCAGTGCCTCTAGGAAGTGTTGTAACTGTTGAAGCTAAGGTGTCTCGTGCTTTCAAAACATCTATGGAGATTTTTATTGATGTATGGATGGAAGATCGAGAATCTGGAGCTAAAACAAAAGCCAATGAAGCCATTTACACTTTTGTTGCTGTAGATGAAACAGGTCGTCCTATAGTAGTCCCTGAAGTCCTTCCCGAATCTGATTTAGAAAAAGAGCGTTATGATGCTGCGTTAAGAAGAAAACAATTAAGCTTACTTTTAGCTGGAAAAATAAAACCCAACGAAGCAGTTGAATTAAAGGCTTTATTTGAATAATTAAACTTTTTCATCAAAATTAGGTCTTATAGTAAACCCCTAAATTTTATGCTATGAGAACTTGTTTAATTTTATTTTCTACAATTTGCCTTATTAGCCTTTCATCTTGTGCTACACATGTTACTACAAGGCCAGCCAATGTAACTGTTATAAAAACAACTCCTAGGCATTACAAAATTGTAAAAGTTAAAGGCAAAAAATACTATTTCTGGAATGGTAAACATTACAAAAAAACGCGTAGAGGCTTTTTTGCGGTAAGAGTTTAATTAATTACTCCAAAATGAGATCCTGAAACAGGTTGAGGGCGGCGCCTTGTGTCACATTTTATATATCCAAGATGAAGGATTTTGAGTGGTACTTTCTTTTGAAACAACAAAACTTAAAATAGATTCGCCGGTAGACCTATTAGTAAAAACCTCCCCAATTTCTTGTTTTGTAGTAACCTTATCACCTTCTTTTACATACACTTTAGATAGGTTTTTATATGTGGTTATGTAATTACCATGTCGAATCATTACGAGTGGATTTACATTTTTCATGGTTATTATACCTATCACTTCACCATTAAAAACAGCACGTACTTTAGCACCTTTTTCTGTAGCTATACGTACCCCATTGCTCTTAATGGTTAAGGATTTATTTATAGGATGTGGCTGTGCACCATAGCGTACTTTAATAAAACCTTTTTCTACTGGCCAAGGCAGTTTTCCTTTATTCGCTATAAAATTAGAGGCTAGTATTTTTTCTTCAGCAGTTAACGCAAAACTTGCAGCCGTTACAGATTTTCCAGCTTTTTCATTAGATCGTGCTATAGCTGCTTTAATTATTTTTTCAATCTCTCTGTCTATTTTATTAGCCTCACGTTGTTTTGACCTTATTTGAGCAGTGTATTTGTTTATATTTGACTTAATGGATTTCATTAAATCTTGATGTTGCACCCTAGCTGATTCTAGTGATTTTTGAGTTATTCTATTATCTGCAATAAGTTTCTTTTTATCATCCTTCTGTTTTAATAAACTTGTATTTATATCTTGAAGTTCTAAAGTTTTATTTTTTATCGATTCTCCTTGTTGCTTTTGATAATTTGTGTATTGTTTTATGTATTGAAGTCGTTTATAAGCTTGTTTAAAATCGTTTGAAGACAACAAAAACATAACGCGACTTTGTGTGTTCTTGCTTTTATATGATTTTACAATCATTGCTGCATAATCTGCCTTAAGTTGCTTTAGTTCATCACGAAGTGAGCTTATTTTTTTTTGATTGGAGTTAATTTCTCTAGTTAAATGATTCGCCTGTTGATTTGTTACTTTTATAAGATTATTAAGAACGCTAATCTTATAATTAAAGTCTTCAATTAGAGACAATTGCGATTTCTCTTTCGATTTATTTTCGGCTTGCAATTCATTTATCTTCTGAATTTCTCTACGTAATTCTTGTCTTCTATTTTCTAATTGTTGTTGCTTATTATTTTGCGAAAACAATAAGGCAGTAAATAGTAAAAAAATAAATAGAGGAAGTTTAAATATGTACTTATGTTTAGTCATTAAAGCTTTATTTCATCATATCCCGAAGGAATTTTAAAAGGAAATCTTAATTTTTCGTTTAATGATACACCTTTGAACTCTAAATCCATAACCATTTCATCGTTCGCTTCAACTGCAATCACTTTTATACGTTCTGGCAACACTTGTTTATCTACTTCTTGATGCGCTAAATAGTCAATTTGCAAATGTCTAAATTCATTAGGTTGTGATATTTGTTGCGATTTAATTTTGAAATGAGAAGGGTTTAATAAGTAGAATATTTCAAATAATTCTAATTGGTTTTTTGGTTGAAGTGCATATGATTTTTCATGGATAGAAACTTTATAGGGTTCTTCTTTTAAATTAAACAAAGCCTCGCCAATTAATAAATTTTGAACCTTTTTAAAATCTAATTCGGTTCCCAACAACTCGCTTAAATAAGCATAATCTCCCTCAAAAAAAGTGTTATCTAGTTTATTGTAAAAACTTACTTTTTCTGGTGTAATAAGTGCTTTAACAACTGAAATAGGTGTAGACATAAGCAATATTTTCTTATCTTTCTCTAATCTCATGTTAACGGTATAACCTTTAACTTTTTCTCCTTCAACAATATCAATCTTTACGCGGGATGCTAGCGTATTGAATTCTGGGGCTTTCTTTGCATTCTCTCTAATGACTTGCTTTGCCGACAAATCATAATTAGCTTCGCCAGAGCCAATTGTTTTAGACGATTTACAGCCAACCAAAAATAGACTCGAGACGATTAATATAGATAAATAGTTTTTCAAAAAAATATTTTTTAATTAGATGTCTGCAATTGTTTAGCTTTATCACTAAACGCTTTTGCCTTGGTCGTATTGTTTAATAAGGTATATGCCTTACTTAATTGTGTGTAAAAATCGCTTTCCATTTTAGTGTCATCAATAATGTAATCTAAACCTTCTTCAAGAATTTCTGAAGCTTCTTTTGGACTGTTCAATTCATTTAAAGCAACGCCATTTATTAAATAAAATAATGGTTGTGATGGATATTTTAAAAGCGCATTGGAACTTTGACTTTTAGCAGATTCAAAATCTTTTAAGTCTATTTTTAATAATAATATATTTCTTAAAACCTGAAAATTATCTGGTTCCAAATTATATGCATTCTCAAAATAAGTAAGTGCTTTAGTTTTATCTCCTTTTACTAAATAATACTGCCCTAATTCTACCATAGACTTTTTATCATTCCCGTTTGAAACTAATGCTGTTGCTTCTAGTAAATCGGGTTCAAACTGAGGGCTTTCTTTTACAAATTTTACAAAATCTGATAACACTTTAAGCTTAGCGTCCGGTTTTATTTTTGTGCTTTTCAAAACAATTTTCATAGATTCTATTGCCTTTTCTGGAGCATTATCATCTAAATAAAATTTATAAAGTGCTAGATGAACTAATTGAGAATTTGGATTTATTTCAAGTAATTCTTTTGCCGTTTTAAACGCCTTCTCTTTCTGATTGTTCTCACTATATCTGAAAATAAGAGCTAAATAATTAGACTCTTTATTCGGATTAGTATCTACCCTTTTTTCTAAATTTTTAATTTGATCTTTTTTACGCCCAGTTGCCTCATAAATTCTATTTCGCATCGCATCGCGAGATAGAGAAACACCTAGCTTTGTGTCTAATTCATCCAATAACACAAGTGCATCGTCATACTTTTTAATTCTGATGTAAAGCGATGCCAAATCTTCCTTATAATCGGGATGATATTGAACTAGTTGCTTAACCGTTTTTATTGCTTTATCATATTCGTTCTGTTCTGCATAAAAGCCATACAGCTCGTCTAAAAACCATTCGTTATCTGGTTCCTTATTAACTGCTTTTTTTAGAGCATCTTCAGCAGCTCCAAAATTTTTAAGTTTAAAATAATTTTTTCCCAACTCGAAGTACAAAACAGCCAGGGAATCGTCCAGATCTATGCATTTTAATAACGCTTCAACAGAACGACCATAGTTTTCAATTCCCTTTTGTTTCAGCGCTTCATAAAAATGTTCTTGAAATTTATCTTCAACAACGCCTAAATCATCGTCTGGTCTTTTATTAAAATCTACCTGCGCATAATTTACCTTTGGGATAATAAATAGCCCAATAAGAAAAGTAAATATGTATAGTTCTTTCTTAGTCATTTAATTTATTAGCGAGTAAATCTTCAACAACATCAAACTTATTAATTACTTCTATTTTATCGCATGCCAGTCGCATTAAATCTCTATGTTTATTCGCTTCTTGAGGTAATTCTCCTCCAGAAGCAGCTTCGAATTTATCTTTATTTGGCCATTGCGCATAAGCTATATATTCGAATGATGATTTTTTATGCAGTCTAGACCCTAGACTTCCATGATATTTATATATCAAACTTGTTAACCCTTTCCAAGAATCCATAAATTGTTTTTCATGATTTTTCTTTACAACAAAAAGATACATTACAATATGCATATTGGCCAATAATTTAATTTATGTGATACCCAATGATGTTTCACACAATATGTTTTCAAATATTATTCCAAAGTTGAGTAATCACCAATACTTACTGAAGTATAATTACCATCATACTTTACGTGATTACCAATCATTGCTTGGTCTAAATTAGCATTTTTAATAGTAGTATGACTTTGTATTAAGCTATTTTTAACGATTGAATCTTCAATGGTTGTATTATTTCCTATGGAAACATGAGGCCCCACGGTTGTGTTTTTTAAAGTAACGTTTTCACCCAGAAAACACGGTTTTATTATGCTTGCATTGTCAAGCTTTACAGAAGATGCTACCAATTGCTCTTCTCCATCGTCATTTAAAAAACCCAACATTCTTTGATTGGTTTCAATGGTAATTGCCTTATTCCCGCAATCCATCCACTCATCAACTCTACCTGTTTTAAAAACCTTCCCTTCTGCCATCATGCGTTTAATACCATCGTTAATTTGATATTCACCACCATTCATAACGTTTTCATCAAGAATTTCTTGTAGTTTTCCTTTTAAGACTGCAACATCTTTAAAGTAATAAATACCTATCACGGCTTGGTCACTTACAAAGGTTTTTGGTTTTTCCACAAGTTCTACAATTTCACCATTTGTATTTAATTTAACCACTCCATAAGCTTCTGGATTGTCGACTTGTTTTGTCCAAATAACACTATCTGCAACAGGATCTAAATCAAACTCAGCGCGAATCAACGTGTCTGCATAGGCTATTACTGCTGGACCTGATAATGAAGGTTTTGCGCACATAATTGCGTGCCCAGTCCCTAATGGTTTGTCTTGACGATAAATAGACGCTTTTGCTCCTAAGTCCGTAGCTAATTTTTCTAGACTAGAAACTACATCATCGCCAAACCATGCTGGATCGCCTAAAACAAATGCAATTTCTTCAATTGGTTGTTTTAATACTTTGGCTATATCTTTTACAAGTCTATGAACAATCGGTTGTCCAGCTACTGGGATCAATGGTTTTGGCACTGTTAAACTATGTGGGCGTAAACGAGAGCCTCGCCCTGCCATTGGTACTATTATTTTCATTTTTTAAAGTTAAATTGTTTATTTGGTTCCCGTACTTCCAAAACCTCCAGCACCTCGATCAGTATCAGATAATATTTCAACCTGTTCCCATTCTGCCCGTTCATGTTTTGCAATGACCAATTGCGCAATACGCTCACCACTATTTATAATAAAATCTTCATTTGAAAGATTTACTAGAATAACTCCTATTTCACCTCTATAATCAGCGTCAATAGTTCCTGGTGCATTGAGGACCGTGATTCCTTTTTTAGCAGCCAAACCACTTCTAGGGCGAACTTGGGCTTCTATTCCTATAGGAAGTTCTATAAATAGCCCTGTGCCTACAATACTACGTTCTAATGGTTTTAAAATTCTTGATTCTGATATATTCGCTCGTAAATCCATTCCTGCCGAAGCTATGGTTTCATAGTGTGGTAAATCGTGATTGGATT
Organism: Algibacter sp. YIN40; assembly: GCF_057219435.1. Classification (NCBI taxonomy): domain Bacteria; kingdom Pseudomonadati; phylum Bacteroidota; class Flavobacteriia; order Flavobacteriales; family Flavobacteriaceae; genus Algibacter; species Algibacter sp. YIN40. Next base: position 731,104 of record NZ_JBXVVC010000001.1, read on the forward strand.
TGTTTATTATTTTAATTTGCATTTTTTCTAATTAATAATTGCTTTATTGCTTTCTGTTCAAGAAAATATACTAGTCCCAAAAATACAACTAACAAAGATATTCCTATAATATATTCCTCTCTATATCGGTAAAATGACACTAAAGAAAATGACGCTGACACTAATAAATAGAGTCCTATTTTTTTTAGATTATAAGGTATTGGGTAATATTTTCTTCCGAAGTAATATGATAGTCCCATCATAATTGCATAGGCAACTAAAGTTGCCACAGCTGATGCTTTATAACTATACTCGCTAATAAACGCAAAATTGATTACCAGAGTAATTATTGCCCCTACAATCGAAATATACATGCCATATTTTGTCCGGTCTGTAATTTTATACCACACCGAGAGGTTGTGATAAATTCCTAAACAAAAATTAGCCATAAGAATAATAGGAACCACCCACATAGCTTCCCAATAGGCTTCGCTTCTAACAATAATTGGTTTTAAAACATCTGCAAAAACAACTACTGCTAGCAAAATAATCGAACCAAAAGCCACAAAAAACTCTAATATTCTAGCATAATTTTTTTGTGGATTATCACTTTTAGCATGACTAAAAAAATAAGGTTCAATTCCCAAACGATATGCCGTAGCGAACAAAGTCATAAATAAGGCTATTTTGTAGCATGCAGAATACATTCCTATATCTGTTTCGGCAATATTAGCGGGCAGCAATTCTTTTAAAAGAATTCGATCAAACGTTTCGTTAATTGAAAACGCAACTCCAGCTATTAAAACTGGAAATGCATAGCGAAACATCTTTTTCCATAAAATTTTACTAAATACATACTTAATTTTAGCATAAAACGGTAGCATAAATAGCAGCGTAGCGCCACTCGCAATTAGGTTCGAAATAAAAATATAACTAATTTGAAAGTCAGGTTTATATATAGAATCGAAAAAAGAAATACCCTTTGCCAAATCTTTTAATGCAAGAAGGAAAAATAGATTTAAACCCAAATTAATAGCAACATTGCAAATTTTTACAACCGCATATCGCATTGGTTTCTGAGTAGCTCTTAACCAAGCAAATGGAATAATAACTAGCGCATCTAAAAGTAAAATCCAAATAACTAAATTGATGTATTTAACATTTATATCAATATAATTAGCAATTTGATTTTGAAATATTAAAGCAATTATAAAAAACCCTAATGAAGATATTATTAATGAAATTGTAGAAGTCCCAATAACGCCTTCTTTATTTTCTTCTTTATTGAAGAATCTAAAAAAAGCAGTTTCCATTCCATAAGCTAAGACGACATTGAATAATACAAAATATGAAAATATGACTGAAACCTCACCGTACTCTGCTACAGATGACAAAACCCCTTTAGTCGTATACAGTGGTACTAACAAAAAGCTTAACATTCTAGGAAGCACAGTAGCTAAACCATAAATAAATGTTTGCTTAAAAAGATTTTTGAATGCGCTCAAGTAAGGTTGTTTTATCCAGCTAAAAATACGTTATTAGCTAACGTAAACCAAACGACCTATGGTTGATTTGAGTATTGTCTAAATTAGTTTCTTGGCGGAGTCTTTGGGTAAAACTGCGCTTCTTTTTTTATGATACCTGAAATTTTATAATATTTTGTCTTTTTTTCATCTATAAAGCTTACTACACATTCATCCTCCTTTATTTCAAATGGAATCTTTTTAGGAATTTCAGGAATAGGATTATTCACTTCGGCAAGACGGTCACTACTCATAACAATATCCTTTTTTTGATTTGTAGCTTTTTTAAAACGTCCAACGTAAAGTGATTTATTCTTTTGTTCCAACTTAACCTGTTTCCCCTGAAAATAAACACTATCTAAAACAATATTATTAGTATTCATTACAATTGGAATAAACAAATTAACTCCTGCACCACCACCTTCAATACCAGCAACCCAACTTTGATAGCTTAATTGTCCTATTTCTAAAGGAGCTTCATCTTGAAGTTTTTTAGTACTTGCGCACTGAGAAAAACTCATCATAAATACTGGTATGAATAAAAAGGATAGTTTGTTTTTTATTGGAGTCATGGCATTGCATTTAATATTATAAATATACCCTTTCCAAAATTAATGCCATAAAAAAAGCCCCACTAAAAAAGTAAGGCTTGATATTTATCGTTAGACCCTTCGACTGCACTCAGGATGACAATTTATTTTTTGTCAACTTAGTTGTTCAAAGCTTCTAATCTCTCTTTAATAATTTGGCTTTGCCTAATTATTAAGTGCTTCTGCTCCACCAACAATTTCAAGAATTTCGTTAGTAATTGAAGCTTGACGCGCTTTGTTGTACGTTAATTTAAGTTGATCTCTCAATTCAGTTGCATTATCTGTTGCTTTATGCATTGCAGTCATACGTGCTCCATGCTCACTAGCAAAGGAATCTCTAATACCTTTATACAATTGTGTTTTTAAAGACTTAGGAATTAATTGCTCAACTATTTCAACTTTTGAAGGCTCAAAAATATAATCAGTATTATTATTTGCTTCACCTTCCATAGGAACGATTGGCAAAAATTGCTCTGTCATTACTATTTGCGTTGCAGCATTTTTAAACTTGTTGTAAACGATTTCAATTTTATCAAATTCGCCAGTAATAAATTTATCCATTAACATTTCGGCAATTTCAGCAACATTATCAAAAGTTAAATCATCAAAAACTTGACTTTTATTAGCAATTACAATGTTTTGCTTTGAAAATGCATCATTAGATTTTTTACCTATTGCAACAACAGACACCTTTTTGTCTCCATACACATTACTAATTAAATTTTGTGTTTGTTTAATAATGTTTGAATTAAATGCACCACACAAACCTCTATTAGATGTGATAGGAACAATTAAAACATTGTTTACTTCTCTTTGTGTAGAAAATTTACTTCCAGAATCTGCATCTAAGGTTGCGCTTAAACTTTGTAAAAGCTCAGTTAACTTATCTGCATAGGGACGCATAGCAGTAATAGCATCTTGTGCCTTCTTCAACTTTGCAGCCGATACCATTTTCATGGCACTGGTAATCTGCATGGTAGAAGACACCGATGATATTCTGTTACGTATTTCTTTAAGATTCGCCATTCTTTATTTTTTATAAAGACTCTTCGACTACGCTCAGAGTGACATTAATTTTAAACTTTGAACTTCTTAAGCTCTATATTTCCCTGATAAATCTTTTGCTACAGCCGTTAAAGTGTCTGTAACTTCATCAGTTAATTTTCCTGCTTTCAATGTAGAAAGTACTCCTGCATGTTTAGCTTTCAAGAATTCTAAATAATCTCTTTCAAATTCTTTTACTTTTTCAACAGGCACATCTCTTAATAAGTTTTTAGATCCAGCATATATAATTGCAACTTGATCTTCTACTGTAAATGGATCGTTTTGAGCTTGTTTTAAAATCTCAACATTACGTTTTCCTTTTTCAATTACATTTAAAGTAACGGCATCTAAATCTGAACCAAATTTAGCAAACGCCTCTAACTCACGATATTGAGCTTGGTCTAATTTTAATGTTCCTGCTACCTTTTTCATTGATTTAATCTGTGCGTTACCACCAACACGAGATACCGAGATACCTACGTTAATTGCTGGACGTACACCAGAGTTAAATAAATCTCCATCTAAGAAGATTTGCCCATCTGTAATAGAAATTACGTTTGTTGGAATATATGCAGAAACATCTCCCGCTTGTGTTTCAATAATTGGTAAAGCTGTTAAAGAACCTCCACCTTTTACCAAAGGTTTTAAAGAATCTGGAAGGTCATTCATGTCCTTAGCAATTTCATCATCATTGATAACTTTTGCAGAACGCTCTAACAATCTTGAGTGTAAATAAAATACATCACCTGGATACGCTTCACGTCCCGGTGGTCTTCTTAATAATAAAGATACTTCACGATACGCTACGGCTTGTTTAGATAAATCATCATAAACAATTAATGCTGGTCTACCAGTATCTCTAAAATACTCACCAATAGCAGCACCTGCGAAAGGCGCATAAACTTGCATTGGTGCAGGATCTGATGCATTTGCAGCTACTATAGTAGTATAAGCTAATGCTCCTTTTTCTTCTAATGTTTTAGCAATTAAAGCTACTGTTGATGCTTTTTGACCAATAGCAACATATATACAAAACACAGGTTCTCCTGCATCGTAAAATTCTTTTTGATTTAAAATAGTATCAATACAAACGGCTGTTTTACCAGTCTGGCGGTCACCAATAACCAACTCACGTTGACCACGACCTACCGGAATCATCGCATCGATAGATTTAATACCTGTTTGTAATGGCTCAGTTACTGGCTCACGGAAAATAACCCCTGGTGCTTTTCGCTCTAAAGGCATTTCATAAGTTTTACCAGAAATTGGTCCTTTACCATCAATAGGACTACCTAAAGTGTCAACAACACGACCAACAATACCTTCTCCAACATTAATAGAAGCGATACGACCAGTACGTTTTACCGTAGAACCTTCTCTAACACCTACAGAAGGGCCTAACAATACAATACCTACGTTATCTTCTTCCAGATTTAGTACAATACCTTCTAATCCACCTTCGAATTCTACTAACTCGCCATATTGCGCATTAGCTAATCCGTAAGCACGTACAATACCATCACCTACAGTTAATACAGTTCCTACCTCATCTAATGAAGCACTTGCTTCAAAACCTGAAAGTTGTTTTTTTAAGATTGCTGATATTTCAGCTGGTTTTACTTCTGCCATCTCTATTTAGTATTTAGACCCTTCGACTGCGCGCAGGGCAAGTCTTAATTTAATGTAAATTCTCTTTTTAGTTTGCTTAGTTGATTCACAACACTTGCGTTGTATTGTACATCTCCAATGCGTAAAATGAAACCACCTAAAATGCTTTCATCTATAATATTTTCTACTTCAACATTTTTTCCTGTAAGCTCTTTAGCTTTTGCTAAAACTTTCTTCTCTAAATCCGTTGTTAAAGCTATTGCAGTTGTAACAGTAGCTAACTCAATTCCTTTTGATTGATCAAATAACTGATTGTATTTTGAAGCAACATTACCTAAAATATCTATTCTATTATTACTAATCAACATGTCAATTAACCCTAAAGTTGTCTTATTTGAACTTTTAAACACATCCAATAAAACAGCTTTTTTAGCTGAAGAAGGTATTACAGGGCTTTGAAGCATGTTACTTAAATCTTCGCTTTCTGCAATTGTTTTAGCGATAGACTTCATATCATTATTTACAGCATCTGCCGATTTTTGATCTGACGCTAAACTTAGTACTGCTTTTGCATAACGTATTGCTGCTCTTGCTCCTGCCATTATATAATTAGTTTAATGATTTTTCACCTAACATAGTTTCAACCAATTTTAATTGCTTGTCCTTGTTAGATAATTCTATACGCACAACTTTTTCAGCAATCTCTAAAGATAAACCAGCTACATGGTTTTTAAGTTCTGCCATAGCTGCTTTCTTTTCGCTTTCAATAGCTGCTTGCGCTTGAGTAATCATTTTATTTGCTTGTTCTTGAGCTTCGCCTTTTGCATCTTCAATCATTTTGGTTTTGATTTCACGTGCTTCTTTTAACATAGTCTCACGTTCTGCTCTAGCTTCTTTTAGTAACTTTTGATTATCGGCCTGAAGGTTTTCCATTTCTAACTTTGCTTTTTCAGCAGAATCTAATGCATTTTTTATACCCTCTTCTCTATCGTTAACAGAATCCAAAATTGGTTTCCAAGCGAATTTTTTTAATAAAAGAATTAAAGCAATAAAAAGTACCGCTTGCCAAACAAATAATCCTAATGAAAAGTCTTCAAATAATTTTCCCATAATAATTTATATTTCTAAAAACTTATGTTTAATTTAAAAGAACAGCTATAACCAACCGTTATAGCTGTTTCTTGTTTGTCTTAAACTGCAAATAATGCAGCAAATCCAATACCTTCAATTAAGGCTGCTGCAATAAGCATAGCCGTTTGAATTTTTCCTGTAGCTTCAGGTTGACGAGCGATTGCATCCATAGCAGAACCACCGATTCTACCAATACCAATACCTGCTCCAATAACTACTAAACCTGCTCCTACGATTGCTGGAATTTCCATAATATATATATTAAATTAATTAAACATTCTATTTATTAATGACCTTCTTCGTGATCATGTTCTTCAACTGCCATACCAAAGTATAATGCTGAAAGTACTGTAAAAATATAGGCTTGTAAAGCAGCAACAAGCAACTCTAGAATAGCCAAAACAAACGCTAATAAAAATGATAAAGAACTACCTAACCAATTTTGGAATAAAAATATCATCCCTACAATACTCATTAAAACAACGTGTCCTGCAGTAATATTTGCATACAAACGAATCATTAATGCGAAAGGTTTAATAAGAGTTCCTAATAATTCTATTGGAGCTAATATTATTTTCATTGGAACAGGAACACCTGGCATCCAGAAAATATGTTTCCAATAGTTCTTATTTCCAGAAAACGTTGTTATTAAATAGGTGATAAGTGCTAAGCAAAGCGTTACAGCAATGTTATTAGTTACATTCATTCCTATTGGTGTTAAACCAAACAAGTTTACTATCCAAACAAAGAAAAACACAGTTAATAAATAACTCATGTATCTCTTATAATGCTTTTCTCCAATATTAGGTCTGGCAATTTCGTCTCTTACATAAAGTACAATAGGCTCTAATAGGCGCCCCATGCCTGTTGGCACACCATTATTCTTTTTATAAGATTTAGCCATTCTGCTAAACATAAAAAACATAATACCGAATACTAGAAAAATTAAAGAAACATTTTTAGTGATTGAAAAATCTAAAGGCTTTTCGTTAATAGCATGATGATGATCGTCTTCAATTATCTCTCCGTTTGGACCATCTACTTTATAAATTTTTGAGTGATGTACTTTGTAGTAATCTCCTCCAGCCTCAGCAACTTCTTCACCATGATGAAATTTAGAAGAAGAAAAAACCTTAAGGCCATTATCCCAAAGGATTACTGGTAACGGAAATCCAACATGCTTATGCTCACCATTATCAGCTGTATAAGAAAACAAGCCGAAATCATATGAATCTTGTAAGTGGTGTTGGATATATTCTTTTACCTCTGTTGCTTTGTCGGTTTCAGTTTCACCGTGTCCCTCTTGTTCTTTTCCATAAGAAACAAAGGTTAATAAAAGCAATAATAATGTAATTGGTTTTAAAGATATTTTTCTTCGCATATCACTCTATATAATAGTGGCTTAAAAATCGGTGCAAAGGTATGTTTTTATCTCAAAAACAAAAATTATTTTATCTTTTATTTAATTATGAAATCGTTATTGATTTTTTCATTGAAAAATACGCTACTAAAAAGGTTTTTTATTGCGCTATAAATCTTATTGTCAATACAATTATAAAGAATTCATAAATAAAATTATGACAATTTGTTTAGCCATTTACTTAGGCTCACCGTTTCTAGAATTAACCCCAAAACGTAGGGTACAAAAAAAGCAGCAAACTCAAGTTTAGTTATTTCTCCATCTTGCTTGTAGAAAGGATAAAAAACAATAAAAAAAACCGCAAACTTTAGAAAACTTCCAATTAAGAATAAAAAACCCAATTGACTTGTGTATTTGTCTTTTAGTAAAAATAGTCCTCCAAAAACAACAATAACTAACGTTAAATTAACAAGATAGGACGCTATTATTCTATTTTCGAATAAAGGAAGATTCAAGAATTTTAAAACGCCTAGGTGAATACCAAATCCGATAGCTAAAAGCAACAATACTTTTATGCTAAAACTAATAAAAGGATTACTCATTAATATTTAATTCGATTGACTTGTTTTAGAACAGCATAAAGCGAGATACCAACACCAAGAAGCGTCATAATTATAATAAATAGTTTATCGCCTTCATTAAACTTATTATCTAGCCACTTACCCAAAAGGACAAACAGATAAATTGTTACACCCATTTGTATTCCTATACCAGATAAAATAGCGACATTTTTAAGCTGTTTTTTCTGATTCTGCTTTTTGTTGTCTTTGCGGTGAACCATTATTCATTTCTTTTACAGCTCCCTTCATCATACATGTAACATTAAAGGTTGCTCCAGGCTCTACGGCTAATTTACCAACAACCACTTCGCCTTCAATATGTGCTGCCGATTTTAAAGTTAATGTTCCAGAAAGCGCCAATTTTCCAGAAAATTTACCTTCAAAGTAGGCATCGGTGCCTTGTAAAGTTCCTTTTATATAACCATGTTTACCAACTACTACTTTTCCAGAGGTTTTTATATTACCCTCAACAATGCCATCGATTCTAAAATCGCCCTCACTATTAAGGTCTCCTACAATCTTAGTGCCTTGAGCAATAAGATTTTGATTAGATGTTCCTTCTACCATGTTTTTGTCTTTTTTATTATCCGAGAACATAATATTGTTTGCTAATTATTACTTGTATTTAAATACGAATCTAAATTCTTATGAATTTGAATAATTTGATAATTTGAAGAAGACATCGCAAAGTAAGGTTTTGCTATTTTGCGCCAATCCTCTTTAGTTAACAATTGATCAAACGTTTTTGCAATCTGTTCATTTGTTAAACCATGAACGAGTACAAATGTTGTTTGAGGGTCATAGACATCCATAGATGCCTTTAATTTATAGTACTTAACACCCTTTAAAAAACCGCTAAGGGTGTCTTTAAAAGTATTAATTTCTGAAACTTCCGTGTTATCAAACTTAAATACTACTTTATAATTCTGAGCGATACTATCATTTGATTGAACAAATTCTGAATTTGCTAATTGCGGGATAATTTTTGATTCAATCTCCTGCGCTTTCATCCCTTCAGGTGCATTCGCATAAGTAACGGCTATATAATTAATAGCTTCACTGTAAGGTTTGTATCCATATAATCGTCCTGTTGCAGTCGCTTTTAAAAGTTCAAACTTTGCCACAATTGATTCGCCATCGAAAGCTGTAATATACTCTTCACACTTAGAAATCACCTCAGTATATTCCTGGTTTTCATACTTCTCATAAAGCTTTTCGTATAAATTTTCAGGACTGTTATCATCTGTCAGTGATGCCAATTCTGGGTTATTTAATAAGGTTGCATATCTTGAATCTGGATAATTAGAAACAATGTCATTTTTTGCAATGGATGCTTCATCACTTTTTCCTAATAATTCATAGATTTTATACAAATTATACTTTGATGGTAAAATCAATCGTTCCTCAGGATTGCTCTTTAACAAGTTTTGAAATTTGCTTTTAGCTAAGTCATATTCCTTAAACTTCTCTTTGTAGATTAATCCCAATTGGTAGTAGGCAAAGTTTCTTTCTTTTGAAATACTGTCAATTTCTTTTTCCTCGGAAGGAACTTTAGCTATATAAAACTGTGGGTCGTATAATTCTTCTTCTGTTGCTGTTGCCAAAATATCGCCGCCTAAAGGATTTCTAGAACCACTTGAACTACTTTTATTAGACCATCTCCAATCATCCTCTAAAGCTCTGTTTCCCCAAATTTTAGCAAATTCGTTTTTTCCATAAGCTACAGTAGTTGGATTGTAAAAATAAAATGCCGTAGCCGTTTGCCCTGGTAGACCTGCTCCTGCATTTGGTAATTGACCTCCAATTTTATTATTAACCGTAATTATTCCTTTGTTACGTTCTGCAGCTTCTCGTTTTTCCTTAGCTTCCTCCGCAGCGGTTTTTAAATCGTCTGTGAACTTTTGGAAAAACGCTAATCTTTCTGCTTCTGGCATATACACCAAATGTAAAATGCTGTCATTTATTTGAGCAACATCTTCATAATAAATAACATCTTCAAGATTATCTCTTTTTTTCTTAATAACTCGATAAGGCTTAGAGTCTACCATAAGGTTTATCATGGTGCTATCGTAATAAGCGCCTGCTTCTCTATAATCTGAAGCATCAAAATTCATATTACCAAGCGTTTCATAATTTTTCGCTTTGAGTAAATTATCTTGTGTATTCGTTCGAAGTGATTTATTATAGTATGTAACCGCTAAAGAATCGGATTGATTATTTAAATAATATTCTGCTATTTGATGATAAATCTTATCTAGAAACGGTCTGTTTTCTCTATTTTCTTCAAGCTCGGTAAGCTGCTCTAATAGAATTTGTTTATTCCCACTATTATAATCGAAGTTTTTTATTTTTTCTATATGAGCGCTTATCATATAGATTCGAGGCGTTTTCCTATTGAGTTCAATAACTTTATCGAACGCAATGTTAGCACTATCTTTATAACCTAATTGATTATATAGTTGCCCTTGAATAAATTTATATCTACCGCGTTCATCACCACTTTTGGTGGCATTGGATGCAATCTCTAACTGAACAATAGCACTATCTACTAATTTAGTGTTTAAATATGCTTGCGCTAACATAGAAGACGCATCTGCTAAGTCTTGGTCTTCGAGTTCTTCCTGATTTAATAAGCGTCTAAGGTTATTAATAGCAAGCTCATCATTCTCCAAACGGATGTTAGTTTTTTCTCTCCAAATTTTTGCTTGGTTTATTTTATCACTCGCCGGATATTTATAAAGAATAAAATTAAATGCTTCTAATGCGGGAACAAACCGTTGATCAAAATAACGCGATTTGCCAAGTAGTAAATATGCTTCGTCAATTTGAGGGTTTTTCTCTTTGCCTCCAATATTCATTGTATGCTTCTGAATAGCCTTTACTGCTTTTTCTTCAGCTTTACTAAAACTTTCATTTTTAGATTGTCCTGGTAATACAATCTCATCAAACACCTCCATGCGCTCTATTGGTAGAACTTCCCAGTAATTATCCCGATAATCTTCATTTAGGTCATTTCTACCTTCTTCAAGTGCTAAATAGCCATTATACAGCGCATTGAATTCTGTAGCAACAGCGTGAAAATTTCGGCTTATAAAATTGTCTTTTTTTCTAGAACAACTAGCGAGTATAAATATGACGCATATTATTGTTAGTATGGCTTTTATAGATGTTTTCAATACCTGACTATTTGATTAATACCAACTCAATTAGAAAATGTCATTTTATAATTAAATCGGTATGATAAATAACTACAAACACTTACATATATTATGCAAGTAGGTAAAAATAAGCATCTTTTTCGATTAACCTATAAAATACAGTGGATTTTGAAGAAAGTCCTAGTTCGTAAAATGCGCTTCAAGTTCTTTTAAAGTAGCTTCGCTGGTAACCAAATCTTTAACTAATTCTCCTTTTTCAAGCACTACAATGCGCTCGCAAACATCCGTAACGTGCAATAAATCGTGACTAGAGATTAGCACCGTTACATCTCTGTTTTCAGTTAGACCTTTTATTATTTCCTTTAAGCGAATTTGAGTAGTGGGGTCTAAATTGGCAAAGGGCTCGTCTAGAATAATAACTTCTGGGTTACCAATTAATGCAGCGACAATACCTGCTTTCTTTTGGTTTCCCTTGCTTAAATCGCGTAAATACTTCTTTTGGCCTAATATTTCACCGTGAAAAAAATCTTCAAACTGGCTAACTAGTTTGTCGACATCAGCTTTATTTTGACCTCGCAATTCTCCTATGAAATAAAAATATTCTTCAGCAGTTAAATAACCAATTAAAAAGCTTTCGTCTATAAATGCAGATGTAAATGGCTTCCAAGCTTCACTTTGGTTTACTTGAATATCATTACTTTTTATAAAACCTGTTGTTGGTTGAATTAAATCTAGAAGCAAGCTGAAATATGTTGTTTTCCCTGCACCATTATTTCCAACCAAACCAAAGCTTTGTCCCTTTGGAATATCCAAGGATTCTATATTTAAAACTTGATTTTCTGCGTATTTTTTTGATAAATTAGATGTTGTTATCATAATTGTAAATTATTAGTTGTTTTGATCGAATGCACCAATCATTTTATATTTTGATTCTAAATATTTTGCTGTGATAGCCTTCATAAGTCTTTGATGGAAAATAATCCCTACAATTCCCATTATAGCAAGTATTAAACACGCTATTTCAAAGCCAATTAAAAAATAGAAAATTGCAAATAGCCCCATTGGAAGCAATAACAACGGAATTCCAATAAGCCATTGTACCGCGCCTGTCCCTTGATAATTAAAGGCGGCTTTTTGCCCTAAATCTATCTTTTTTCTATTAAAAGACCCCCCGTAAAGAATAACATGTGTATTAACACCAATATTATAAATGGCAGCTACGAAATGAGCCAATAAAATTTTCCATCCAAAGAAAACATAAGGAATCCCTAGTATAAATAATATAGCCACACTTACTGCCATTAAAGTGAATTTAGATTTTAAATATTGCTCGTACTTAATATTTTGACTCATTAATAATTTGTAATATCCACTATCCCATGCTGGAATAAACTGACCAAAATTAATTAGGAAAATTCCAGTACAGAATACCCCGATAAAAACAAAAAACCATGGCATTTCTTGGTAAGTCGGCTGGGGATAAAAGAATAGACCATAAAGCAACCCTATGGCGAGCATCCAAACTGAAGACTTTGTGCGCTTATTTCTCCAAATAAGTTTTAAATCTAATTGCATAAACGGTGCAATGTCTCCAAAATTCTTTGTCCATTCTAGATTAGAAGTATTAACTTCTTTTATTTTAGTTTTCAACCCACTATCTAAAAATAGCTTTTGCCTCAATAACTTAAAATTATAAGCATAAAGCCCAATAAGAATTAATATTGGTATAAATAATAAAATCGGAGTTTTAGAAATGGTTGTTATTCCATTTGAAAGCGCTTGAGCAATATTTATTATTTCAAAATAATTTAACGCATAAAGACCTCCTACCAATAGAATAATAGGTAAAAATGATAATTCTGTCTCTGCAGATAAGCTTTCAATAATAAAATTGAGAAAGTTGTTAATCAAGGTTAATATTATCATTACTAATAACCAAACTAAAACTGTAGAGACATCATACCCGCCATATATTAGTTTAATGCTGAAAGGAATAACTGCAAATAATGGTAAAAAATTTATAAACGATGTTACCGATTTTCCTAATACGTAATTGACAATTGTTTTTCTTTTAATTGGAAGTTTAAGCAATGGTTTAACGCTCATCACTGGTAACTTCTGAAAGAAAAATCTAACTAAAATATCGCCTAGTATCCAAAAGAATATTAAGCCATTAAAAGCGACAAGCGGATCAAAATCTGGATACACTTCTTTTAAAATTTTATCCATAAAAAAGCCTATGAATAAAAATATACCCATAAAATAAAGTGCTATAAAGCCCATGAATATTTTAATACCTAAACTTTTTCCAAAGCTGGCAGATCTAAAAAAAGATTTCCACTCTAAACTTAAAAAGCGTTTTATCATTTTTGGTTAGTTTGAATTAATAAAAATAGAATTCTATGTGTTAGTAATATTTTTAATCGAATTGTTACAATCAAAGTAAAATTTACAAATCAACTTTACTACTTTTGTCAAAAATTCATTCATGTCGTCATTTCACACACTATCCGTTAAAGCAATAAAAAGAGAAACGGAAAAAGCTATAAGTATTTCATTCAATCTACCGGATAACTTAAAAGACGTCTTTTCTTTTCAGGCAGGGCAATATATAACTTTAAAAACCGAAGTTGATGGTAACGAAGTACGTCGGGATTATTCACTATGTGTTTCTCCTAAAAGTGGTGAATTAAAGGTTGCTGTAAAAGAAGTTAAAGATGGTACTTTTTCGGCATTTGCAAATAACACATTAAAGGTTGGTGACAATTTAGAAGTGGCTCCGCCAAAAGGTCGATTTGTTTTTCAACCTAACGACTCTAAAACTAAAAATATAGCGCTTTTTGCTGCTGGTAGCGGTATCACACCTGTCTTAAGTATTATAAAATGTGCTTTAGAGGAAGAAGTTAATAGCAAAGTGATACTTGTTTATGGTAATAAATCTACACAAGACACCATGTTTTTGAATGAACTTCTTGAGTTACAACATAGCTACAAAGAACGTTTTTCAATTCAGTTTGTTTTTAGTCAAAAGGATGAAGAAAATTCTATTTTTGGTCGTATTGAAAAAAGCACCGTTAATTATGTGATGAAAAACAAGCACAAACATGTTGAAGTTGATGCTTTTTATTTATGTGGGCCAGAAGCTATGATTCATACCGTTAAAGATGTGCTTACCGAACATGGTATTAAAGAGGAACGTATCCATTTTGAGCTATTTAAAGCAGCAAAACCCGCTGAAATTAAAGTAGAATCGTCTAGTGTAACCTCTGGGAATTCTAAAATAACAATTATTGTTGATGAAGAAGAAGCAACTTTCGAAATGTCTGCAAAACAAACCATTCTTGAAGCAGCATTAGATGAAGATTTAGATGCCCCATATTCATGTCAAGGAGGTATTTGTAGTAGTTGTTTAGCTCGTATTAAAGAAGGTGAAGCTACTATGCGACAAAACAATATTCTAACGGAAAGTGAAGTTGCCGAAGGTTTAATTTTGACTTGTCAAGCACATCCAACCACACCAACTATTATTGTGGATTATGATGATGTTTAATCCCCTCTGCCTTAAAGGCATCCCCGAGAGGGAGAAAACAAAACATAAATCCGTCTATTTTTAAAAGAATTCACGTCTTATTAAAATAAGTTCTGCATGAATCGAAAGAAAGACAACTCTATAAAATAGACTTAATTTTATTTACTATTGTTTCAGGTTTAATACTTCCTGCGGCTAGTTCATATCCTTCTGGATAGTTATTCCCATAAACAGAAGTTGGTATTTCAGGAAATTTATTTCGATCTGCAAGTAAAGCATAGTCTTTTGGTTGATTAAACGGTGCAAAACCAGCAAATGGATGTGTAACGCCCCAGATAGTCACTACTTTCACTCCTAACATGGCGGCTAAATGCGCATTTCCGGAATCCATCGAAAGCATTACATCTAGGTTTGAAATTATATCTAATTCCTCATCTAAAGTCAATTTGTTTGCTACGCTTACAACATTATTATGTTGATTTTCAATATCACTTAAAATTTGAGCTTCATTGATCCCTCCACCAAATAAAACAACTTTGTAATTTCCCGAAAGCGCTTGAATTACTTGTCGCATTAAATTTAAAGGATACATTTTACCTTCATGAGCAGCAAATGGCGCAATACCAATCAGATGTTTATGATTAGATTCCATTAATTGTTGCGATTTTTCATTTAGAACTGCCTTTTCTGGAAAAGTTGGCTTGCGGAGGTCAACTGAATAACCCAATCGTTTGAAAACATCTGCATATCTCTGATGGGTTGTTTTTAATTGGGTAAACTTACCCCCTGATGTTAAAAGACGTTTTTCCTCTCTTCCTTTATTAATACTAATAAAGCATTTACATCTTAGAAACTTTTTTAAAATCTTACTTCTTAATACACAGTGCAAGTCCGCAACTGCATAATATCTATCGTCTTTATTTAGTTCTCTAGCTAATTTGTATAATCCATAAACTCCTTTATGTTTTACTTTTAGGTCTGCTGAAAAGACTTTTACATGATTCAAATCTCTAAAAAAAGGTTTGAAAAAAGCGCGTGTTAAAACTGTTATTCTAAATTCTGGATATTGGTGGGTTAATGCTCGCAAAACAGGAACCGTCATAGCAACATCTCCCATGGCTGAGAGACGAATGACTAAAATATGTGTCGTTTTTATAGACATAAATATATTATGTCATGTTGAGCGTAGCCGAAACATCTTTAAAGCGAGATTCTTCACTTCGTTCAGAATGACAAACTGTTATTTTTGTGAACGAAGCACTGGATTCAATTCATCATCATTATACATTTTCATCTGCTTGTAGACCTTCATGTATTTATCCCCTTTTTCTATATCGTTTAATAGAGTATCGATAGCTGTAGATAAATCAACACGCTGCTCTAGTAAAATGTTTAATTTATTTTGACAAGATTCTCTATGAGAATCAGAAGCATCTGTACGAGTTGCTTCTTCATTCATATGGTACACTTTTAATGCCAAAATAGATAGTCTATCTACTCCCCAAGCTGGACTTTCGGTATTAATAGTTGCACCTTCCTTAACAGAAACATCTTTATATTTTTCTAAAAAATAACTATCTATATACTCAACCATATCTGTCCTGTCTTGATTGGAAGCATCAATTTGACGTTTTAAAGTCAATGCTGCGACAGGATTAATTTGTGGATCTCTAATAATATCTTCATAATGCCATTGTACAGTGTCTATCCAACATTTTCTGTATAATAAATGTTCTAATAAATCACTTTCTGGATACTCATTTTCGAATGGTTGATCCACCGTGTTAATAATGTGATATTTGGCAATAACATCTTGAAATATTTTATTAGCTTTTTCTGTAAACATGTTCTATAAATTTTAAAGCACAAAATTACATAAATTATACAAGAATCTATATCAAAAGATTCGTTGCTATTCTTAATTAAGATTCTTCTTTCCATTTTAACCATTGGTTTTACTAACTTTACTATTTAAATTTAGTTTCAAGACATGATTATTCACAATTTATCTGAACAAAATTCAATCTTAAATAATTTTATTTCAGAAATAAGAAGCGCTAATATTCAAAAAGATAGCATGCGCTTTAGAAGAAATATAGAACGTATTGGAGAAATTTTAGGTTATGAATTAAGTAAAACATTAAATTTTAAATCTTCCGAAGTTATAACCCCTTTAGGAAATTGTTCTATTAATTTAATTGAAAACAATATTGTTTTATGCTCTATATTAAGAGCTGGTGTTCCTTTACACAATGGATTATTAAATTACTTTGATGCTGCCGAAAACGCATTTATTTCGGCATACAGACATCATAAAAACAACCCAGAAAGTTTTGAAATCATAGTTGAATATTTAGCCTGTCCCAGCTTAGAAGGTAAAACACTTATTTTAGCAGATCCAATGCTAGCCACAGGACAATCTATGGTCGCTACTTACGAAGCTCTAAAACCTTTTGGCAAACCCAAAGAAGTACATTTAGTAAGTGTTATTGGAGCACAAGAGGGCGTTGATTATGTTGACAGCTCATTTACAGAAAAAACTCATTTATGGATTGCAGCAATAGATAAAAATCTTAACGACAAAGGATATATTATACCAGGTTTAGGAGATGCAGGAGATTTGGCTTTTGGCGATAAATTACAACACTAAAATTACAAATGGTACTAATAAAAGCAGTAATAAAAACACCTCTTTAAACCACTTTTCTTGAATAACTTCAATATAATTAGTGATAATAATTGCCAATGGAGCAAACATAAATAAGAATTCGCTTCCATCTTTCTCAGGTGCTAAAATTACAACCATAAAAGCAACTAGCATAGCTATTAAAATAACATTAAAAGAAGGCCTAAAAGCTTTCTTTTTTTGCTTTATTGTTTTAATAAAAAATATGGCAGACCATATTCCAAAAGAGAATAACATGGTAATGGCAGTTATAAATGCTGTTGAATTATAGCTACTAAAATCATAACTAAATTCGGGTAAAGTATTAAATGCGCTAAAAAAATCATCGTACCTTAAAATAGAAAGGCAAACCGTTATAAGAAAAACTGTAAGGACTCCAGAAAAGGGAATTATCCAATGGTTAAGTTTATTATCTGTATACAAGATCAACGAGACGATAATAATTATAAAAAACAAAATTGCCCAAAAGTAAAATAATGATGCAATTGCTATCCAAAAAGCTGCATCGAATAACTTTTTATTTACATTTTTCTGCGATCGAATACTAAGAACTCTCCGAAGCCCGAGCAACACAAAAAAATTAGCAAACAACATATTAATATTTGTAGTTGCTTGCACTATTGCTAATAAAAATAAGCTATAGAGTAAAATTTCATAATTATTATTCTTCGTTAGTTTATTCTTACTAACGATGAAGTTGAGAACCAAAATCGATATATAACATATTGAAAATAATACAACTTGTTTGAAAACAAAATCTATAGTTATAGGCTCATTTATTAGTTTAAAATAAGTGACTGAAAAAGCCAAAAGTGTGATAAAAAAAACAATGATGAAATTTATTGGCTTAGATTTACTAAAAATGCTTGTAATCATTAACTGTTTTTGTATTTTTGCCTTGTAAATATACTAACTATAATGTGGTTAGAAAACAATAAGTACCTATGAAAGACTTCTTTTACGCAATACAAGATTTATTTGTAGATGTATTATTTGCTCCTTATGATGCTTTAAGAGCTTTAGAGTTAGAAAATTGGTTTGCTGCGAATTCTGTTTCTTGGATTTTCCTAGTAATAGGTTTTGTAGCCATGCTTTATTGGATGAAGCAACTCAAAATGTTTAATGATAATAACGAAGAAGATAAAAGTATTTCTTCGCACTCATATTTATAAATCGAAACCAATATCTTTACGATAATACATCTTATCAAAATGTAGTTTTTCTATACTTTGGTAAGATTTTTTTATAGCTTCTTGGTAAGTGTCTCCATACGAAGTAATTGCCATAACACGTCCGCCTGAAGTCACTATTTTTCCATCTACAAGTTGAGCTCCAGCATGAAAAGGAATGGAATCTACAATATCATTGACGCCTATTATCTCCTTGCCTTTTTCGTACGCTTCAGGGTAGCCTCCAGATACTGTCATAATTGTAGTAGCTGCTCGGTCATCAATTTCAATATTAATTTTATCTAAAGTCCCTTTAGCCATAGCTTGCAGAATTTCAACAAAATCATTCTTTAATCTTGGCAGAACTACTTCTGTTTCAGGGTCTCCCATTCTTACATTATACTCAATAACTTTTGGATCGTCATCTACTTTAATAAGCCCAATAAACACAAAACCAACATACGGTAGATTATCTTTTTTGAACCCATTGATAGTAGGTTTTACTACGCGTTCTTCAATTTTACTTAAAAATTCGTCTGTTGCAAATGGTACTGGAGAAACGGCTCCCATTCCACCAGTATTCAATCCTGTGTCACCTTCACCAATCCGTTTATAATCTTTTGCTGTTGGTAGGATTTTATAGTTGCTCCCATCGGTTAAAACAAAACAACTTAATTCAATACCTTCTAAAAATTCTTCAATAACTACTTTGTTGCTTGCCTCTCCAAACTTAGCATCTACAAGCATACTTCTTAATTCTGCTTTGGCGTCTTCCAAATCATTTAAAATAACAACACCTTTTCCTGCAGCTAATCCATCTGCTTTTAAAACATAAGGAGCCTTTAACCTTTCTAGAAACGCATACCCTTTTTCAACAGTTTCTTTAGTAAAACTCTCATAAGCCGCCGTTGGAATATTATGTCTATATAAAAACTCTTTAGCAAATTCTTTGCTACCTTCTAATTCGGCAGTCACTTTTTGAGGACCAATAACCGAAATGTGTTTAATAGCATCATCATTTAAAAAATAATCATGAATTCCCTGTACCAATGGGTCTTCTGGCCCAACAACTAATAGGTCTATTTCCTTCTCTATAGCAAGTTTTTTTATGGAGTCAAAATCTGTGACACTAACATTCACATTAATCGCCACTTGAGCTGTGCCTGAATTACCAGGCGCCACAAATAAATTCTTACATAATGGACTTTGCGCAATTTTCCAAGCGAATGTATGCTCTCTTCCTCCAGAGCCAAGGACTAAAATATTCATTTTATAAGTTTTTAGTTTCCCGTTTTCACGGGAATGACAATGTATTGTTTTTTAATACTATATATTAAAAGCAATTTTGTAGTTCGCAAAAATAAAACTAATGCTACGAATACACGAATATTTTTTATTTACTTTACAAAATATATGTTTCATAACTTGAATTTATTTAATATTTCCTTACAACTTAAAGGGTTTCCTATTGCTAAGGCAAAAGGTCTATTAAAGGATGTTCAAAATAAAAATGCCGATGAGTTCAACTCATATATAGAATCGCAAAAACAAGCTATTGTTAATTACCATTTAAAAAACAATTCTTTTTATAAAAATTTTGCTAGAAATGTTAATCATAAAGATTGGTGTAATATTCCGGTCATGACAAAAAATGATTTACAGCAACCATTAGAAACCCTTTTATCTGATGGTTTTACAAAAAACAACACTTATATAGATAAAACATCGGGAGCTTCAGGGCATCCATTTATTTTTTCTAAAGACAAGTTTACTCATGCCTTGACATGGAGTGTTATTATGGATAGATTTTCTTGGTTTAATCTTAATTTTAACACTACCAAACAAGCTCGGTTTTACGGCATTCCATTGGATAAAAAAGGATATAATACCGAAAAACTAAAAGACTTCATAAGTAACCGTTTTCGATTCAATGTCTTTGACTTAAGTGATCTCGCTCTTAATAACTGGTTAATTACTTTTAAAAAAAAACCGTTTGTTTACATGAATGGCTATACAAGTCCAATTGTGCAGTTTGCAAAATTTCTCAAGCGAAAAAATATAATACTTAAAATTGTTTGTCCTACTTTAAAAGCTTGTGTTGTAACATCTGAAATGCTTTTTGAAGATGACAAACACCTTATGGAAACCCAATTTGGAGTACCAATAATTAATGAATATGGTGCCTCAGAATTAGATTTAATTGCCTTTGAAAACAGAAATAACGAATGGGTTGTTAATAGTGAAACGCTTTTTGTAGAAATCTTAGATTATAATAATAAAAAACTGCCATATGGAGAAGAGGGTCGTTTAGTAATTACATCTTTATACAATAAATCACAGCCATTTATTAGATATGATATTGGAGATATTGGGGTGCTATCAAAAAAAAGTACACCGAAAAAACCAATATTAGAAAAACTAATAGGTAGAACCAATGACATTGCTGTTTTGCCTAGCGGGAAAAAAGCTGCGGGATTAACCTTTTATTATGTTACCAAAAGTATTATTGAAAAAGATAATAAGGTTAAAGAATTTGTTATCGAACAATTAAAACTCGACACTTTCAAAATATATTACGTAAGTACTGAAGATCTTTCCTTAGAGAAAACAAACGTTATTATAACGGAAATGGAAAACTACCTAGAAAAAGGCTTGACAATTCTTTTTGAAAGAAAAGAAAAATTAGTTCGTTCAAAAAGTGGTAAATTGAAACAGTTTTCGTCCCTCTTAAATCAAAATACATGAATATTACCATAGTAGCTGGTGCTAGACCCAACTTCATGAAAATAGCTCCAATTATTGAAGCAATTAAAGAGAAAAAAAAAGAAGGTTTTGACATTACCTATCGACTCGTCCATACTGGTCAACACTACGACAAAAACTTGAGTGGTACTTTTTTTGAAGAATTAAATATTCCTTTACCAGATAGTAATTTAGAGGTAAAAAGTGGTTCGCAAGCAGAACAAACTGCTGCTATAATGATTGGTTTTGAATCAGAACTATCACAAAATCCATGTGATTTAGTTATGGTTGTAGGCGATGTCACCTCGACCATGGCGTGTACTATTGTTGCTAAAAAAGCTGGAATAAAAGTAACTCATGTTGAAGCCGGTATTCGTTCTGGTGACTTGCAAATGCCCGAAGAAATAAATCGAATTGTCACAGATAGTTTAACAGATTATTTCTTTACAACCTCAACTTATGCGAATCAAAATTTAAAGCAATTAGGCGTTTCTGAATCCAATATCTTTTTTGTAGGCAATGTGATGATTGACACATTACTTAAAAATGAAAATAGATTAAGAAAACCTAAATTATGGGATAAGTTAAAATTAACGAATAAAAAATATTTGGTCATGACGCTTCATAGACCAAGTAACGTAGATGAAGAAGAAAGTTTAAAAACACTTATTAATCAAATTGTAAGTTTAGGAAAAGATTACCCAATTATTTTTCCGGTACATCCAAGAACTCAAAAACTTTTAAGTGAACTTAATTTGAATTTTGATAACCTACATTATGTAGAGCCTTTAGGATATTTAGAATTTAATTATTTGGTTAAAAATGCTCTGGCAGTATTAACAGATTCTGGAGGTATTACTGAAGAAGCAACAGTAATGAATATTCCTTGTATTACTTTAAGAGATTCTACTGAAAGACCAGAAACGTGTATTATTGGCACTAACATTTTAGTAGGAAATGATGTTGATAAAATTCAAAATGCATTTGATATTCTACTTTCTGGACATTGGAAACAGGGGAGAATTCCAAAATTATGGGATGGACTTGCAGCAAAACGAATTGTTAATCATTTAATTGAAAGATATCAATTATAGTGAAAGATATTTTAATTATAACCAACTATTTCCCACCTGAAACCGGCGCAGCTTCAAACCGTATTTTTCATCTTGCTGAAGGCTTGCAGAAGCATAGCTTTAAAGTATCGGTGGTTACGCCGTTGCCAAACTATCCAACTGGAGCCATTTTTGAAAATTACAAAGGTCATTTCAAAATCGGTTCTATTGAAAACGATATAAAGATCCATCGTCTATGGATTTCCGCAAGTAATTCAAAAAATAAAATTTTACGCCTATTTGCTATGCTTTCCTATAGCTTTAGCTTAGTGTGGTTTTTCGTCACTAATAAAATTCCAAAAATAGTTATTGTGCAATCGCCACCTTTATTAGTGGCTTTTACTGCAATGTTTTTTTTACGATCAAAAAAACGAAAACTTATTTTAAACGTGAGTGATTTATGGCCTCTAGCAGGGTTAGAATTGGGAGCACTAAAAAAAGGTTGGAGTTACAAGTTACTTGAACGGATAGAATCTGTTAATTATAAAAATGCTAATCTAATTCTTGGTCAAAGTAAAGAAATATTAGCACATGTTAAGTCGCAATTTCCAAATAAAGAAACGTTCTTATATCGCAACTTTCCCAATTTTAAACCTCCCCAGCTTATCAAAAAAGATTTCTCACGAGGTAAACTTCAAATTGTTTATGCTGGTTTATTAGGTGTCGCACAAGGAGTTTATAAGTTATGTCTAGAATTAGATTACTCCAATGTACAATTACATATTTATGGTGCTGGTTCAGAACAAAAACAAATCGAAAATCTTATTAATAGTAATGCCGCATTAGATGTGGTTTATCATGGCGAAGTTTCAAGAAAAAAAGTACATAAAGAATTAGTTAAATATGACTTAACTATAATTCCTTTGCTCAATAGAATTTATGGATCGGTACCTTCAAAAATATTCGAATACGCCTATTTAGGTATTCCTATGCTTTATTTTGCTGGCGGTGAAGGCGAGGAAATTATTAAAAACCATCATTTAGGATGGGTAGCTAAAGCTGGGAGTTATGATGATTTGAATAAAGTTATTTCTGAGATTAACAGAGCAGAAATTGATTTTAAATATAGATGTGAAATTCACTCAACAGGTATTGAAAATTTTAATTTTATTCGTCAACTAAAACAATTAATGCATAAACTTTAATAGGCCTTTTCTTCTCCTTTAATTATATTTCCAAGTGTTTGAAAAATAATTTTTATATCTAATAGTGTTGACCAGTTTTCAATATAAAAGATATCGTATTTTATTCGGTTTATAATGTCTTTGTCTTCTTTAATTTCTCCTCTAAAACCACTTACTTGAGCTAAACCTGTAAGACCTGGTTTAACACTATGTCTATAAATAAAGTTGTATTTGTCTATAACTTTTGAATAAGCCTTTGTATAGGATAACATATGAGGTCTGGGTCCCACTACAGACATGTCTCCTAAAAAAATATTTATGAACTGTGGTAGTTCATCCAAACTTGTTCTTCTTAAAAACCTTCCAACTCTAGTAACTCTAACGTCTTCCTTTTTAACATATTCCCCTTTAATATTAGTGTCTATTTTTAAGGTTCTATATTTATAACACTCAAATTCCTTATAATTGATTCCATTACGTTTATGCTTATAAAACAACGCCCCTTTTGATTCAATCTTAATTAAGATATACAATATTATTGATAACCATGATAAAACACCAACTATAATGATTGTTGAAAAAACAATATCGAACCCTCTTTTTAGGAACCTATTTAAATTTTTATTTAGTGTAGCTTCTTCAATTGATAAAACAGGTAAGTACCCATAATAGTTTGTGTTTAGCCTTTTTGTAAATAGTTTTTTTGTTTTTGGGACAAATTTTATATTACAATGATTTATGTTTGCGTACTTAACTAACTCATTAACTTCAGATTCCTTTAATTCATCTATGGCACAGTAAATTTCATCTATATTATTCGAGTTCTTTAATAATGTTAGACCATCTTCTAGTTTTTCACTAGATTCAAATAGACTTTTATTGCTATATGTCCCCACAATATTATACCCAAGACTTTTGTCCTTTAAAAAAGTATCTATTAGCTCTTTAGTTATATCCCCGCCACCAATTACTACTACATTTCTTGTGTTACCTTTCAGCTTTGATCTGTAAAACCTAAGTGAGTAATAACTCAATATTTTGACAAAAGCAATTGCTGTAAAGCAATATACTAAATAGCTAAACGTTTGAAAGGCAATCAAATTCACACTTCTAAAAACCCCAATAAATGCATAAACTATTATTAAAAAAGCAATAAATTGTTTGAATAATAAAGTTAAAACATCTAAGAAAGAGGTATATCTATAAACACTATAAAACTTAAATATAGAAGTAGAAAATACCCAGAAAACCGTTGAATAAATAAAATAAAGTAGCTTTTGATTGTTAAGAAATTCTATTTTAAAAAAATAGAGTCTCTCACTATTTAATTCTAAGAAAAGATAGCCAAAAAGGTTTATAACAATAACATCGAAAACAATCAAAATTGGTCTTAAAAGCCATGAATACCTTCCACGTACATATTCCATAAAAATTATTTATTGTATGCAATAAAGTCTTTATGATCAATTTTATAAAGTTCTTCTTGAGTTAAACTTTTAAAATAATCAAAAGTAATTTTCATTCCTTGTTTTCTATCGATCTTGGGCTCCCAATCTAATAGTTTTTTCGCCAAAGAGATATCAGGTTGCCGTTGCAATGGGTCATTCACTGGCAAATCCCTGTAAACTATCTTTTGCGAGGTACCAGTTAATGAGATTATTTCTTCAGCAAAATCTTTTATAGATATTTCATTTGGATTTCCAATATTAACAGGCTCAACATAATCACTAAATAAAAGTCTAAAAATTCCTTCTATTTGATCATCTACATAACAAAAAGACCTAGTTTGAGAACCATCCCCAAAAATTGTTAAATCTTCTCCTCTTAAAGCTTGCCCCATGAAGGCGGGAATAACACGTCCGTCGTTTAGACGCATCCTAGGACCATAGGTGTTAAAAATTCTAACAATCCGCGTTTCTAACCCATGAAACCTATGATATGCCATCGTAATAGACTCTTGAAATCTTTTAGCCTCATCATAAACTCCTCGAGGACCAATTGTATTGACATTGCCATAATAACCTTCTGGCTGCGGGTGGACTAAAGGGTCTCCATATACTTCGGACGTTGATGCAATTAGCAGTCGAGCTTTTTTAACCTTTGCCAAACCCAGCAAGTTATGTGTTCCTAATGAGCCAACCTTTAGAGTTTGAATGGGAATTTTTAGATAGTCAATTGGACTGGCAGGCGAGGCAAAGTGCAAAACATAATCTAAATGACCTTCAATATTAACAAACTCAGTAACATCATGTTCAATAAATTTAAAATTCGGATTCTCATTAAGGTGCTTTAAATTCCGTATATCTCCGGTAATAAAATTGTCCATCCCAATAACATAAAACCCTTCATTTATAAAACGATCACAAAGATGTGATCCTAAAAATCCTGCGGCTCCAGTTATTAAAATTTTTTTCAATTTTTAATTGATTTTTTTATTGTCTCCCAATAGAAATATAATTTATTCCTTCTTTTTTCATATCATCAACATCATATAGATTTCTTCCATCAAAAATTACTGTCTCCTTCATGGTAGATTTTAATAGCTCAAAATTAGGGGTTCTAAATATACTCCATTCAGTACAAATCACTAATGCATCTGCTTCCTTAAGAGCTTCGTCTTTGTTCAATGTGAATTGAATTTTATCTCCAAGTTTTTTCTTGACATTAGCCATAGCCTCTGGGTCAAAAGCTTTTATTTTTGCGCCTCTTTTTAATAATTCTTCAATAATATAGAGCGATGGAGCTTCACGAATATCATCTGTTTCTGGTTTAAAAGCCAATCCCCAAATAGCAAATGTTTTACCTTTTAATTCAGATTTAAAGTATTTGTCTATTTTAGGAATAAGTGCTTTCTTTTGAGTATTATTTACTCTAATTACAGATTCTAATATTTTAAAGTTATAGTTAGAATCCTTCCCTGCTTTATGCAAAGCCTTAACGTCTTTAGGGAAACATGAGCCACCATAACCTATTCCTGGAAATAAAAACCGTTTACCAATTCTTGAATCAGTCCCCATTCCTATTCTAACTTTATCTATATCTGCCCCAACTTTCTCGCAAAAGTTAGCAATCTCATTCATAAATGTAATCTTCGTAGCCAAAAAAGCGTTGGCTGCATATTTAGTTAATTCCGCTGAACGTTCGTCCATAATAATAATGGGGTTACCGGAACGGACAAAAGGCTTATATAGCTTTCTCATTGTTTCTATAGCACGTTGCGAACTTGAACCTATTACTATTCGCTCGGGTTTTAAAAAATCATCTACAGCAAACCCTTCTCTTAAAAATTCAGGGTTAGAAACCACATCAAAATTCACTTTAGAGTTTGAAGCAATAGCCTCTTTAACCTTATCAGATGTGCCAACTGGCACAGTACTTTTGTCTACTATTATTTTATAGTCTTTGATTAATTTCCCTATGTCATTAGACACTCCTAAAACATACTTTAAGTCAGCAGAACCATCTTCGTTTTCTGGAGTTGGCAAAGCAAGAAAAATTATATCACCATGATCTAGCCCTTCATTTAAACTTGTAGAGAACTTAAGTCGATTGGCTTTTATGTTTCTTTCAAATAAAACATCCAAATGGGGTTCATAGATAGACACTTTGCCCCTTTTCATTTGAGCAACTTTTTTTTTATCTATGTCAATACAAAGGACGTCATTACCTGTTTCTGCTAAACAAGTTCCAGTCACTAATCCTACATATCCTGTTCCAATAACTGATATTTTCATTAAATTAATTTACATTATTTGGGGGTTGCATTATATCCTTTTATAATATCAGGAAACGTCTAATTTTTCAAATTGAGAGTTTAAACTTTTGTATTCAGGAACCAATAATTTTATTCCTTTAATAATATTTTCAATTTCATGAGCATTTGCAGAAGCTATTATTTTTTCAACTTCTTTATTGATGTAGTTGTATTGATTGTTATTCTCTTTAACAATCATAATCTTTTCATGATAAGTTGGTAATGTTATTGACTTATCGTTTAATAATTCTTCATAAAGTTTTTCTCCTGGTCTTAGTCCAATTGTTTTAATTTTAATGGTTTTCTCGGGAATATGACCTGCTAAACGAATCATTTTATGGGCTAAATCAATTATTTTTACAGCTTTGCCCATATCGAAAATAAAAATCTCGCCACCAGTACCCATACTACTTGCCTCCATAACTAATTGACAGGCTTCTGGAATTGTCATAAAGTACCTTATAATATCTGGGTGTGTTATAGTGACTGGGCCCCCGGAAGTAATCTGCTTTTTAAAAAGAGGGACAACAGACCCATTAGACCCTAAAACATTTCCAAAACGCGTGGTAATAAATTTAGTCTTAACTATATTGTCCTTGTCTTTATGGATTTGATTGTGAAGTGATTGCACATACATTTCTGCCACTCTTTTACAGGCGCCCATAACATTGCTTGGGTTAACAGCTTTATCTGTAGAAATCATAACAAACCTTTCACAGTCGTACTTTACTGCTAAATCTGCCATATTCACAGAGCCTAAAATATTAACTAAAACCGATTGGTCTGGGTTTTTTTCCATTAAAGGAACATGCTTATAAGCGGCACAATGATAAATTAAATCAGGTTTGTGTTTCTTAAATAAGTATTCTAAGTTTTCTTTATTTTTAACATCACAAATTACAGGAGTAAAATTTAACTTAGGGTGGTTTTTATTCACCTTTAGTGTTAAACTATGTAAAGGTGTTTCAGCTTGATCTATTACAATTAATTCCTTTGGATTATATTTACTTAATTGTTCAACAATTTCTGAACCAATAGAACCAGCTCCTCCCGTAATAAAAATTGTTTTATTCTGAATTAAGTTCAATACATTTAAATTACTTATTTTAATAGGTTCTCTTCCCAAAAGGTCTTCAATTTGAATATCTTGGATTGTGTCGTTAACGCCACTATTAATATCTAATTCTGAAATTGACGGAGCTCTATATACTTTAATACCATGTTCTATACAGTCTTCGACTCCTCTTAAATACTGATCGTTTTTTAATCCATCTTCTAAAATAATTATCCCATTTGCTTTATTGGCTCTAATTAGAACATGCAATTTCTTTTTTATATGTAGCACCGGAACTCCTAAAACTCTTTTATTGCTTTTCTGTATATCGTCATCTAAAAACCCCAGAACTTTAAAGCGCTTAGGTAACTCATTCTCTATAGCTACAGCAATTGAAACTGAGTTTTGTGAAACTCCAAGAATAAAAACTTTCTCGATGTCTGGATTATTGTTGAGTAAAAATTTGGCATACACCTGTTTTATTAAAAGTCTATAAAGGAGAAGTCCGCTAAAAAGTAACAGTGAATATACAATTATGAAAATAGGTGTAAAAAAAGATTTTTCAACCAATTTAAAAGAAGCAAAATCAATAACAACTAATGCAATTGCAGTAAGCAAAGCCGCTAAAAAAAGTTTAACAGCATCTACGTTTGTCGAATGCCTAATAACACCAACATAAGTTTTAAAAATTAAAAAGAATATAACTGTAACTACTTCTGCAAGTATAACTTGTTGTAAAAATAGAGTGTCTAGAAATTGTAATGAAAAATTATTTATGATAAAAGCAGCAGAAACCAATGCAAAAAAAGCGACCTGAATATCCCAGAACAAAATAATCCACCTTGGTAAATAGTCCATACTATTTACTCCAAGTTTAAATATGGTGTTTTTAAATACTAGTTTTATTATTTCTTTAATTTTATCCATCTACTTAATTATCACAATCTATGCAAATTTAATGATTTATAAAATCTATTTCTTAATATACTCTACAAAGTTGGTTATTACACTTTTAATTCTTCTTTTATCATCATCTGTTAAGTTAGAACCTGATGGTAAACATAACCCATTATTAAATAGGCCCTCACTAACGCTGGAACCATAAAAAGGGGACTCTTTAAATATAGGTTGCAGGTGCATTGGTTTCCATAATGGTCTAGCTTCAATATTATACTTCTGTAATTCTAATCTCAAGTCTTCTCTATTAAATCCGGTTTTACTTTCTTCTATTGTAATACAACTTAACCAATGGTTTGAAAAAAAATCTGTATTCGGTTCTTTAAATACTTTAATGCCATTTATGGCTTTAAAAATTTCTTTGTAAAATTTATTGTTTTCTCTTCGAAGTTTTATGTACTTGTCTAAAACCTCTAGTTGCTTTATTCCAATTCCTGCCGAAACATTATCCATTCTGTAATTATATCCGATTGCAGAGTGCTGATAATGAGGCGCATTATCCCTAGCTTGGGTGGACAAAAATATTGTTTTTTCTTTATCTTTTTCTGTTCTACAAATTAGCACTCCACCCCCTGAGGTCGTAATAATTTTATTTTCATTAAATGAGAACACTCCAAATTTTCCAAATATTCCACACTTCTTGCCTTTATAAGTAGACCCTAATGCTTCAGCGGCATCTTCTATTATTGGAATACTATATTTTTTAGAGATGAAAAGCAATTCATCTATTTTTGCGGGCATACCATAGAGATGAACTACTATAATTGCTTTAAGTTTTTTGCCTTTCGAAATCCTATCTTTTATTGCAATTTCTAGTTGATTTGGACACATATTCCAAGTCTCAGGTTCACTATCAACAAAAACTGGAGTTGCACCTTGATAAACAATGGGGTTAGCAGAAGCTGAAAAGGTAAAGCTTTGACAAATTACCTCGTTTCCAGCTTTTATTCCTAATTGTATTAAAGCTAAATGAATTGCAGCTGTTCCTGAATTTAGAGCAGCAAAATGTCCTTGTCCTATAAAATTATTTAATTTATTTTCAAATGAATTAATATTCTCACCATATAATGAAACTTCTCCTTTATTACTTGCACGGTTAAAGAATTTATCTTCATTATGCGTTAAATGAGGTGATGAGAGTGAAATTTTATTCATTAATTCCTATTTTACTTTCTTATATGTACCTTGTTTGAATATATAATATATGAAAGAAAGAAATACAAAAAGAAATACAAGAGTTAAAATACTACGATTATGATTCATTAAAAAGTAGACAACAATTATATTTAAGATTAATTGTATAATAAAATAAGCTGTCGAAACTATTAAATGAGAGATTTTAATTTCGTTCACCAAAAGTTGATATAAATGCCTACGATGAGCTTCAAAAATATTTTCTCTTCTAAAAAGTCTCTCTATAATAGTCCACCCTCCATCTATTAAATAAACTCCTAAAATTAAAAACACCCAATAGTTTTGACTAACCTGATATAGCTTTAAAGTAAAATAAATTATTGTGAATCCTATTGTTATACTACCAACATCCCCTGCAAAACATTTTGGTTTTTTTCTAAAGTTAAAATACCCAAAAACCACTGTAGCTAAGGCAAATACAATAATTAAGTTGCCATTGGTGAAATTAATAATATAAGTGTTAATTATATACAAAGTAATATAACTACATAAGGCATTTAAAAAAGTCATTCCATTTATTCCATCCATAAAATTATAAATGTTCAAAAAACCCAATGAAAGTAAATAAGCGATAAGAGATATCAAAATTGTTATTATTGAAAAATTGTCGAAAATTTCAATCCCTATAAAAGCAATTGTTAAAGCAATAAAATGGAAAACTATTCTAATTCTTGATGACAATGTTTTTAAATCATCCACAAAACTAATTATGGAAACAATAAAAACAGATGCGATAAAATAAATCAAACTATTATCCATTTGTTCATAAAAGAATACCAAAAAAAGTAAGGTAGCTGGAATGAAGATAATACCACCTCCTCTAGTTGTAGGAATTATGTGAGCACTTCGATGATTAGGGTTATCTTTTATCCCTTTATTATGCGCGTAGTGCAAATATAAAATTTCTATTATTAGTAATGTAAAAAAAATAGCGACAAATATGAGCATTTTCTAGTTGTTAAAAGAATTTATTGTCTTTATAAAACCCTCTTCCCCTGTTAAAGGTAATGAGATTTTAAGAGTACTGGTTATTTTATTGTTTGAGACGCAATAATGTTCTGTTAATTTATTTAAGCGATCACTATTTATTGGAATTGGGAAAACATCTCCAACCTTTGCAATATACTTTATCGCCAATTTAGGCATATTAAAAATTAAAGGTTTCTTACCAATTACTTCTCCAATTAATAAAATTAATTGATTTGTAGAAAATACCTCATTATCTGAAACATTATAAATGCCCGATTTTGGTTTTTTTTCTATAATTTCTTTAATTATAAAACATAAATTATCCACTGAAAGAAAAGATCTTTTATTATTAAATCGCCCAAGTGGTATAGGCAAACCCATTCTTACAAAATTATAAAGCAAGTTTAGGTTTCCTTTATTATTTGGTCCATGTATCATACACGGTCTGAGAATATAAACTTTCTTGTTTTTAGGCAAACCTTTCTCTAGAATGTAATGCTCCGCTTTAAGCTTTGATTTTCCATATATTGTTTTAGGGTTTGGTATGTGATTTTCGGTTAAAACGCCCTCAAACTGGTCTGAAGAAGCTTTAACAGAACTCAAAAAAATGAAGATTTCACAATTACTTTTAAGAAAATTGTTATATAGATTAATGGTTAATTCAGTATTTGCTTCAAAATATTCCTTTTCATTGTTAGTGTTTTTTAAATCATGTGCTTTGCCTGCTAAATGAACAAAAACATTAAAACTATTTAGGAAATCTACAGATAACTGATTATAAGACTTAATTTGGAGTGCCTTATTTGAATTTCTTGATAAACCTTGTATATTATAATTCCTCTTTAAATATTTTTCAAGGTTACCTCCCACAAAACCATTTATTCCAGATATTAAAATGCTATTATTTACAGAGCTCGTCATAAATTTCAAGATGTTTTCTAACTACTAATTCCTGTGAAAATTCTTTTTCAGCTTTTTGCCTGGAATATTTTCCCATTTTTATCCGATCTTCTTCTGATGTTACTAATTTTTCAATCGCTTTAGCAAGCTCTTTAACTGATTTTACTGGAACTTTATACCCGTTCTTGCCTTCTTCAACACATTCTTTACACCCAACAGCATTTGTGGTAATAATTGGTCTTCCAATTGCACAGGCTTCAATTAATGATTTAGGCATTCCTTCTCGATAAGAAGGCAACACAACTATATGAGAATTTTTATATACATCAACCATGTTTTTCTGATAACCAATCCATTCTACATAACCAACTTCTTCCCAATCCTTCAAATAATCTTCTGTAACACCTGCTTTATTTTCTACATCGGCCAAACCTGATAATATAAAATTTACTTTTCCATAAAATTTATCCTTGAGTAATTCTGTTGCCTGTCTAAGCTCTTTAACTCCTTTATCCCATAACATTCTAATTGGTAAAAGTACAATTACTTTATCTGAGACAGGAAAGGGGCTATGACTATATTCTACTAGATTAACTCCAGAACCTTTTATAAAATTGATTTTATTCTTATTGGCTAATATGCCTAAATTTTTAATTTCTTTATAATCATCTTGGTTTTGAAAAATTACAGCAAGATTATTTTGATTAAATCCATATTTCATTAATCTTATCATAAATTTCTGTACTATTCCCCGTCGCTCGCCAGTGAAATTATAACCCAAACCGCTTATAGCATTCAAGGTTCCTTTAACCCTTATTAACCTTGATATAACACTTCCATAGATGACTGGTTTTAACGTAATATGATGTACTACATCGGGTCTAATTTTTTTATAAAGTTTATAAAATACTAATAATGTTTTTAATTCCTTAATAGGGTTAGTCCCAGATCTTGAAAAAGGTGTATTTATAAACGAAATCCCATACTCTTTTATTTCTCCTGACCTTCCAGTTTCTTCTCCTGCTACAAAAACCTCCCAACCTTTCTGTACAGCCTCTTGAGCGATACAAAGTCTATGAGAAATAAAGAACCAGTCTACATTTACAACAAATAATAATTTCTTAGTAATCTTAGCCATTAAAACTTTATAGTTAAACAGTTTTTCCTTTATTATTTTCTTTTATGCACAATAAAATCGAATATAAAAAATACGGAATAATCATAGCTCTCATCCTGCTAGCAAGACCCAAATTATAAATATATATACTTATTAATAGTGTGATTAAAATAGCAGAAATAAAAGCAAACTTAATATCAATGGTTGATTTTAATATATTTTTAATTTTTTTATAATTATAAAACATAATTATCGTAAATAATAATACCAACGCATTTTCAATAGACACATAAAATTGGTACAAGCCTTCTGAATCTATAAAAAGAGGTCTAAACAATAATGCAAAAACTCTTTCAAAATAATTAGTAGTAAATAAATCTATATGACTATTCCCGCTTGCCAAACCATATTCATTAAATTGATATAATTTATGCCTGATATTATCAATTGTGAAATTAGGAATGTTAACAAATTTTAACATTATGTTATAATTTATAAAAATTAAAATTGTTGCAATAATAAAATGTAAAGGCTTTGCTCTTTTTTCAAATATAAGAACAATAATAAACGCTAATAGTAAGACAGCAAATACATGGGGTCGTATAATCCCAATCATTAAAAACGCTAGAATAAATTTATAAGAACTATGATCAGATTTTCTGATTTTAAGAAGTAGAAAAGACATTAAAAAAAACATTAACGCATCCTTTCCTAAAGAACCTGTCCAAAAATGTAATGATGGAAGAAGAAAAAACAACAAGCAAATTCTTTTTAAATTATTACTTATGTTTAATTCAATTAAATATTTATAATAAATTAAAAAGCCCAAAAAACTTATGTAAGAAAAAAGCATGAAGAGGGTTAAATAATTAACCCCTAATTTAACTAACGGGTAAATACTAAATTTAAGAAAATCACTTCCTATACCAAATAAATTAAACCAGCTATCGGATTTAAATGCGTCATTATAAAAAGCATAAGCATCTATTTGTTTATCCAAATTCCAATACCAATTAAAGAAAGTTAAAGAAAAATGTACAAAAACTAAAACAACTAAATATATTTTGGAATAATTAGTTATAGAATTAACATAATAGAATCTAGTAGTTCTGTATATTAAAAACATCAAGCTTAAAAATACTATTGTGTTTATCAAATTATTATTTTATTCTTTTTATTATTCTATAATACATATATTCCCATAAAGTAGGATGATACCATAATTTGCTTTCAAGATAATTATTATGTGCTTCAAGTTTATTATCTTTTAAGTCCTTGAGCGCATTCTTCATTAAATCAATTCCTTTGCTCACTTGTAGTAACGGGTAAGTAATAAAATTATCTTTTTTAGTAATCTTAATAGTGTCTTGGTAAATTATTTTTCCTGTATCAATACCTTCATCAATTAAATGTATGGTAACACCACAATTTTCGGGGTCGTTGTTTACCAACGCCCAATAGCCTCCATGAACGCCTCTATATTTAGGTGTTATTCCTACATGAGTGTTAATAAATTTAGCAGTAGTGGCATTTAAAATTTTTTTTGAAATAATTCCCGTACCATTCACAAGGATTACGTCTGGACAAACTTTTCTTATTTCTTCAATTACTATATCTTCATTAATAGATTTTACAAAAACAGGGGTAGGGATACCTATATTACTATTATCCAGTAAATTATCTTTTATAATTTCTTGTATTCTATTTTTACTTACAACTTTTAAAAATGATACTACAATAGTTTGAAATAATAACTGTCCTGCTACTTTAATAGGCCCTAATTTCTTAATTCTTCTTTTAATTAGTTTTTTTTTATGTGTATTTGCCTCAAAAACAACTGAATGAATATTAAACTCCTTACTAATGGCATTGTACATATACCTTGACGATTCTGAGTTCTTTGCAAGCATTAAAATGTTCATCTCTGTTATAATTTTGCTGCGCTTTTCATGGTGTAACTCTTAAAATTATATTTTGTATTAAGCTCTTTATAATGTTTCAAAATTTTTTCTAAAAAGGCAAAATTCTCTTTTTGATGAGCTCCAAAATTGTGTGGATGCCACCATAAATGGTATATCTGTCCAGACTTTGCGGCATAGGTCATGCTCTTTTTTATCCTTTGCAACCTCAATGCTTCAAAAGGTTTAAAAATTGAACTATATGGCCTTAAAAACCTGCTGGATGGTATATTTATTAATTCATCATGCGATCCGTCCATTATAGCATAGCTATTATGTCCCGAAATATTTATGTATGAATCTAATAACCTAAAAATTCTTCTTATATATGTATCATCTTCACCCTTTTTAGGATTGTAATACCATGCTTTCTCGTTACCTCTATATCCCTTTATGCCATTTTTTATTAATATATCATTGTATTCTACATTATGTTGGTTACGTGGAAAAACTATTGTTTTAAAATTAACCCCTTCCTTTTCTGCTATTTCTATAGCACTTTTTAAGTCGCTTGAAAAGGCCTCTTTATTCTGTCCTTCTTCCAAACAATAAAAATGCGAAAAAGTATGCGTGCTTATTTCGTGATTACTACACTCTTTAATTTTTATTAAACTATTATAAGCATAATTATAAACATCTGAAAAATCATCACCTATTCCTCCTATGTAATCGTTGTAGGGGCTTAAGTTTTTAATATTATATATTGGCTTAACTGGGGGCGAAAAACGATTTATTTCTACTTTATTATTCGCAAATAATACCCCTACAGTGGCAAATGTGGCATTAATTTCAAACTTTGAAAAAATTGCTAATAATAAATCTATTACAATCGGGACATTAGCAATATTTTGACCATAAGTATTTACTGTCTTTTTGTCTCTTACACCCCACATTAACTCATAATCCAATGAAATTATAAACTTTCCATTCATGTTTTGATAGATTTTATAATTTTAAGATACTTTTCAGAATTAGATTCTGTTGAATATTCCTCTTTAATAACATGTCTGTTTCTTAAACCAATTGCATTATACAAATGTCTGTTCTCAATTATTTTTTTAAAACACTGAACCCATTGTTTTGTCGAATCGGCAAATAAATTTTCATTATTTCTATCAACTTTTACATTGGCCTCAAAAGTACTAGATATTGTAGGTTTTCCCATAGCCATATATTGAATTAATTTGAAGGCGCACTTACCTCTTGCAAATGGAAAATCCTTTAACGGCATTATTCCTACATCAAATTTATTTAATTCATCTATCTCTGTGTACTTATCCCAATCAATATATGTAATTGGCAACCCGTTAAAATTAATGTTCTCGCCTTTATCATATCCTATTAGTCTAACTTCAAAATTAATATTCTTGTTTTTTAATTCAAAAAAAGCATCTACCACTTTTCTTAAATGCAAAGAAGTGGTTGATGAACCAATCCATCCAATAACAAATTTTTTTTGAATTTTTTGATTAATCACATACTTGTCCAAATCGATAGACGTTGGTATTTCAACAACATTTTTATTATACCTTAAAGCATACTTGGTTAGGTAAGGACTTCCAGTAATAACAGTTTGAGCATTTGATATAACCTTTGCTATTTTGTTTTTAAAAAAAAATCGCACAAATTTATTTGAATGTAGGTCATAATTATGAAAAACAGCATCATCATAATCCACAACATAATTAATTTTTAACAGTTTAAAAAAAAGTGTGTTAAAAAAAAGAAATTGAGTGAATTCATATTGTAAAAAAACCACATCTCCTTTCTTAATTTTAATCATATAATAAAGTCTTTTTATATATGCCTTCAGCACATATAAAAATCCTTTAATAGTTTTTAAATTTTGAGCAGGAACATATTTATTGTCGAAAAACGGATATACTACCACGGCATACTCTTTAAAATAAGGCAAGTATTGATGAATCCTATATCTACTGCTAGCTCCTTTTTCTGTGTATTTGGGGAAAAGCAAAAGTTTACTCATTGCTTCAAATTAATTTTATGACTCAACATTAAGTTAGCAAATAATCCATATGCAATACACCCCCACATTCTAGAAAATAAATTTTCAGTCAACAGCGATGCAAATATTATTATCAATATAATCAAAAACTCATTTGACCCAAGGAATGCTATTTTAAATATTTGATAATAACAAAACAAAAATATAATAAGACCTATAATTCCAGAACATGCAAATATGTATAAATAATAATTATGGGTGTTTAGAGATTTACACTCTATACAATTTTCTTCTTCATAACAAAGGTCCAAAGTTTTTTGAACATCTCCAATCCCAACTCCAAATATCGGATCAATAAAAACTGTTTTTTTTGTACAATGTGTAACATGAATTCTAAAAGAGAGGCTATTATTATAATCAAATATTTTTGTAATTCCACTCTTAGAATATATGAAAAAAGCAGTAATAAAAATAGTTGCAAACAAAATAATTACTTTCTTATTGAAGAGTTGATATGTTAAATAAATAAAAATCAATGACCCTAATAAGATCTGCGTCTTTCCTTTAAGCAAAATTAAAAAAACAAATAATAAACATTGTAAAATAAAGCGAAAATAACTCTTACGCCATAACTGTAACAGGACTACTGAAAAAAGTATAAAAACACCGATATAGGTTTTATGAGCAAACTGCGAAACAACCTCTACATCTGAACTTTCTAATAAGTAACTAAACCTATGATTATAAACAAAATTAATATATTCCAAAATATTTGGCTCCCCGTATTGCACAATATATGGTTGATACCAATATATGTTCAGCTTTATAAAAATAAACAGAACAAATAAAATAGTACTTATTGGAAAAATAATTGATGTCACTTTTAATAATTTTTCTAATACTGTTCTTTCTAAGGTTAAAAATATTATTGGAAAAACAATTAAAAACAAGCTTTTTTGAATAGCATTTAAACCTTCTTCAATATCTTGAGAATAAAACAAAGAAAGTATAAGTGGGACAAACCAAATAGTTGAATAGATTAATATTCGTTTATTCTTGCCAAGATTTTCAATAAACTTCCCATTATAAAGGGGGATTAATGTTAGTAACCAAATAGCAAACAATTGAAACACGTGATTAAATCTAAAAAATTGAAAATTTAGAAGTAAAGAGAAGATAAATAGATTTAAAAGCAATAAATATTTTCTAAACATTGCTCCTTTTTTTGTTTACAATCATTATAAATAAAATCGGATAATATATAACCCATTGAATGTCCAGTGCATTCAAATAAGGGTTTGTCCCATAAGCTATTAGGGTACAAACTAATGCATTAACCATACCCATTGAAGATGGTCTGTAATTCATACTAAACTTACCTATTCTCATTAATGAAATAAAAATCCAGATTGGCCCTATAGAATAAAGTATAAAGCCCACAAAACCAGTATGAAAAATAATATCTAAATAGGATACTTCGTATCTCCAAGGCTTATCCTTAGACCGAATAATCTCTTTCATATAAGCACCATGACCTCGTCCTAAAATTGGCTTTTCACCAATATATTTAAGAAATGATTTTATCTGTTTTACTCTTTCGCTATCTGATCCAGTTGATGAAGCATCATTTAAGTTAATAGCATAAATAATTGTTGAGGAAATTGATGTTGTTAATTTATCATAATTAATTTTAGCCAAAAAAGGTATTGACAAAATGAATAAAGCCGCAATAAAATTTAATGTCTTGCCTTTTATTTTAATTTTTTCAAAAAATTGTAATTTAATAAAAAATGCAACTATTATTGAAAATAGAAATAAAATGATTACTGCCCTTCTGCCAGTTAAAAACACGCCAACAAAAGCGATAATTATAACTAAGATATTCCAAACAATTTCTTTTCTTTTTTTATTCTTTTTAAGAATAAACCGAGTAAAGAAAAATGGGAATAAAAATAAAACAGATGAAATCCCGTGGTAGTTTATTTTTACTACATCCTTTGTTGTCCGTAAATCTACATTAATGCTTTCAAGAATGAAATTAAAATACGATGGCAATCCATATTTTTTATTAAAATAAGCTAAGATTAGAACAATAGAAACTCCTAAAAGCCCAAAAAATAATATTTGCTCGGTCTCCTGAATAATTTCGCTTTTTTTAGGAATTCCTGTTAGAAGAATTAAATAAATAATTGGGAAAGCTATATAAAGAGCAAAAATAAAAGGCAAGCTTTCAGGGTGCGATTGATTTAATAAAAGACCATAAACAATGAAAAAAAGACTTGAAAAGATATAAATAAAAAATATAACAAAAACTGTTGGAGTAATATCAATTTTTTGTCTCCTGAAAGTTTTAAAAAAGGCTTTAACCAAAAACCAAAAAAGAATTGGAATTTTTATTTCATAATATGAAAAAGGAAATATTATGACAGATAAAAATAATATGTACAATGCTCCTTTTTCTAAAATCCTCATGCTCTTTTATTTTCTTATCCAAGCTAATCCATAAATAGGATAACTTCCTAATATTTTTTTAGACAAATAGGCCGAGTATAAATCTTGTAAGCTCATTGAAATTGTTCTAACTATTGCAGCCCCAATTATACCATATTCAGGTACAACTATAAAAAAGAGCACTAGATGTATAAAAAGCGTGATTACTAAACTACCAGCCATATGTCTTTCTTTCCCACAAGACATCGCAATAAATCCTGAAGAAGCACACAAACACCTCACAAATTGTCCAATAGTTAATATTAGTAGTACATACCCCGCTGACACAAATTCCTCACCAAATAAAGCCATTATTCTATTATTAAAAAAAAGGACAAGAAGAATAAACGGAAGGCTAGTTAAAGCCATTATTTTTGAGCTTTTTATCGCTATTCTTAAGAGTTTTACAAAATCCTTTTTAACATAATAATTAGAAATTATTGGAACAAAAACACTATTTAATGATGGTAATATAAAACTTATTAGTAAAGAAACCTTAAGAGCCATTCCAAAGAGACCTATATTAGTCTCACTTGTAAATCTACCAAGAATAATTATATCAATATTCGCCAAGATTGTAGAAATAACTGAAATAATAAATAAATATTTGCTAAAATTTAAAATTTCCCCATAGGCGATTTTTTTATTTTCTTTAGGTTTTACATGAGATAATTTTTTTTTGAGAACAATTAACCCTAGTAAACATAATACCCAATAAATAAAAACATTGATTTGAATAAAGCTTTCTAAAGATTCGTTATTGTAAAAAAGAAAAAAAGCCGAAATGAATAATAAAAAGCTACCAATGAACCCTTGAAAAAAAGATGCCAATAC
Source organism: Algibacter sp. YIN40 (assembly GCF_057219435.1). Classification (NCBI taxonomy): domain Bacteria; kingdom Pseudomonadati; phylum Bacteroidota; class Flavobacteriia; order Flavobacteriales; family Flavobacteriaceae; genus Algibacter; species Algibacter sp. YIN40. Next base: position 771,672 of record NZ_JBXVVC010000001.1, read on the forward strand.
TACTAATTTTATCGCTTTTAATGTTTCGGAAAGAATATTTAAAATTATAAATGGAAATAACCCTAATATTAAAACTTTTATAAGGTTTTTTGATTCTTTCGATACAAAACCATCAATTAAACCATCATAACAATATATTATTAATGTAAGAATAGCTGATAAAAAAAAAATTACCAACGATGCTTTTTTTAGTATACTTTTTATTCCATAATAATTAAATGTAGACGCCATTTGAGAAGATTTGATAAAAACAGTATTATTCAAACCAAAACTGCCTATCAAGGAGAAAATCATAAAAATAGAATAAGCCTGAAAATATAACCCTGCATAATGTGCGCCTAACATATTTCCAATTACGAAATTCAATCCAAAAGTTAATATTACCGCAAACATTCTCAATATAACGACATAGCTTATTGAAATATTCAACTTATTTGAAAGAAGTTCCTTAATATACATGTCCTTATATAATTTATTCGCTTTATATTAACCTGAACAATTGAAAAAATATTATAATTTTAACAAACACTAATGACAGTCATTTTCTAAGAACCATTCTATTGTTTTTTTAATTCCATCTTTAAACAAGACTTCTGGTACATATCCTAAATTAGCGGATGCTTTCTTTATACTTGCCAATGAATGCTTTACATCACCTGTTCTTTCCGGCCCATAATTAATTATTATATCCAAAAGTGATTTATCATTCAATGATTTTGATATATTCTTTTTAATTAATGTTACTAATTCATTTAAAGAACTACTTTCACCACAAGCAACGTTATATACAGTGTTAATAATTCTTGGATCACTATTTGAAATTGCAGCTAGCTCATTAACTTGAACAACATTATCAATAAATGTGAAATCTCTAGAGTGGGTTCCTTCACCATTAATTATTGGCGACTCTCTATTTAATAATAAATTAATAAACTTAGGAATTACGGCTGCATAAGCTCCATTGGGGTCTTGCTTAGGCCCAAAAACATTAAAATAACGCAACCCTATAGTCTCAATGCCATAAGTTTTAGAAAATACATTGGCATAAAGTTCATTAACATACTTTGTTACGGCGTAAGGCGATAATGGATTGCCAATAATATCTTCTTCCTTTGGTAATGTAGGATGGTCTCCGTATGTGGAAGAACTAGCTGCATAAACTAGTCTTTTAACCTTATTTTCTTTAGTAGCCCACAATATATTTAAAAAACCAGAAATATTAACATCATTAGTTGTAATAGGGTCGTTGATAGATCTAGGAACTGATCCTAAAGCCGCTTGGTGAAGTATATAATCAACATTTTTAGATGCTTCTAAACATACTTGTAGATCCCTAATGTCTCCTTCTATAAATGTAAAATTAGGTAATTCTAAAAAGGGTTCAATATTTTTAAAATGTCCGGTAGATAAATTGTCAAGACAAATTACTTGATTATCCTGCTTAACCAATTTATTTATTAGATTTGACCCAATAAACCCTGCGCCCCCAGTGATTAAAACTTTCTTGTCTTTTATTGTTTTTTGACTCATTTCCTTATAATTCCAAATTAAACTCGAAATTCTGCTTTAAATATTGCTCTTAATTTAACAACCACGAATATTATTTCTTTAGACTGAAATTAGAAAAATCATTAAAAGATTATTCTTTTATAAAGTGTCAGTAGCTAACCCTTTTTCAAGTAAATTTTTAACGTCGAATATTATTTTACCATTTATTATAGATTTCCAGTCGTAATCTAAAAATTCATCATGCCCAACAGCTATTATAATACCATTATAACTGTTAATATTATCTGACTTAACCTTTATACCGTACTCAATTTCAATTTCTTTACTATTTGCTATCGGATCATAAATATCAGCTTGAATCCCATACTCTTTTAACTCATTATAAATATCTATAACACGGGTATTTCTTATATCTGGGCAATTCTCTTTAAATGTAAATCCTAATATAAGTGTTTTAAAACTGTCTCCTTTTTTGTGGTTTGAAGACAATAATCTTTTTATATATTTCTTTACAACTTGTCCTCCCATACTATCATTAATGCGTCTTCCTGCTAAAATAACCTCTGGATTATAGCCTAAACTTTGTGCTTTATAAGTTAAATAATAGGGGTCTACACCTATACAGTGGCCACCAACTAGACCTGGTCTAAAAGGTAAAAAATTCCATTTAGTCCCAGCGGCTTCTAGAACTTCTAATGTGTCAATCTCCATTTTATCAAAAATTAATGACAATTCGTTAACAAATGCAATATTTAAATCTCTTTGTGTATTTTCAATAACTTTTGCTGCTTCAGCTACTTTAATAGATGATGCTTTATGAGTGCCAGCAGTAACAATAGTTTTATATAAATTATCTACTTTCTCAGCAACTTCTGGCGTACTTCCAGAGGTTACTTTCACAATATTGTGGACTCTCCGCTCTTTATCTCCTGGATTAATTCTTTCTGGTGAATATCCGCAGAAAAAATCTTTGTTAAACTTTAACCCACTTATCTCTTCTAATAACGGCACGCACACATCTTCTGTACATCCTGGAAAAACGGTAGATTCATAAATAATTATATCTCCTTTATCAATATAATTCGCAATTAATTTACTAGCAGAAATAATAGGTGTTAAATCTGGTTGCATAAATTTATCGATCGGTGTGGGAACCGTTACAATATAAATATTTGCCTGTTTTAATTCTGAAGGGTCTGAGATAAAATCTAAATTTCTGGTTTGTTTCAATTCTTGTTGAGAAACCTCAAGTGTATGGTCAAAACCCTTTTTTAATTCATCAATACGCTTCTCGTTAATATCAAATCCGATGACATTAAAATTATTTTTACCAAACTCAACTGCTAAAGGCAAACCAACATAGCCTAATCCAATTATTGCAATTTTTTCCATTTATATTTTTAACTGTATATTATTTTTCTTATAGTGTTTAATCTTAATCGAAGGCAAAACCAAAATCCTGATTTTTACAAATAATCTATTTTAAATATTGCCTTTTTTAAACTTTCTCTCCAATAAGGAATCTCTATTTGTAAGGCGTTTTTAATTTTCGATTTATCTAATACACTAAACTTAGGTCGTATTGCGTCTGTTTTATAAGCCTCTGTTTTAATAGGGTTAACTCTCACTTGCATTCCGCTTTCATAAAAAATTGCTTTGGCAAAATCGTACCAACCAGCAACCCCTTCATTACTAAAATGGTAAGTTCCATAAGCTTTGCTATCTTCCATAATTAATTTCATAATCACTTCCGCTAAGTCTCCTGCATAGGTTGGAGATCCTATTTGATCAAATATAATATTAAGCTCCTCACGTTCCTTTCCTAATCTTAACATTGTTTTTAAGAAATTATTTCCATGCTCGGAATACAACCACGATGTTCTAATAATAAAATAGTTGTCCAAAACGTTGGTCATAGCTAATTCACCATCTAATTTTGTGCTTCCATAAACACTTATCGGGTTTGTTTTGTCGTTTTCTTTATAAGGTGAAGATTGCTTACCATCAAAGACGAAATCGGTTGAAATTTGAATTAATATCGTGTTATTATTTTTACACGCCTCTGCCAAATATTTTACCCCCAATTGGTTTACAGATTTCGCAACCGCTTGTTCAGATTCCGCTTTATCTACTGCTGTATATGCTGCACAATTAATACAATAATCTATTTTTTGGTTCTTAAAAAACGTTTCTACCTCTTCTTTATTTGTAATATCTAACTCGTCGTAATCAACATAAAGAAAAGAACACTCGTCCATATTTCGGGCTAAATCCTTTATACATAGCCCTAATTGACCCTTATAACCTGTTACTAAAATTGTTTTCACAGTTTACAGGATTTAAAAGATGGTAACAAGCTGTCTTTTTCTGAAATTATTAATTCCTGCTCAGACATTTTCCAATGGATGTCTAATTCCGAGTCATTAAAAATAATACCGCCTTCTGATTCTTTATTGTAAAAATTATCACATTTATAAGAAAAAATGGCCGTATTACTTAATACAACAAATCCATGAGCAAAGCCTCTAGGAATAAAAAGTTGCTTTTTATTAAATTCATCTAATTCTATAGCTATATGCTCTCCAAAAGATGGTGAATTTTTCCTTAAATCTACAGCAACGTCTAAAACATTTCCTTTAATAACTCGAACTAATTTAGCCTGCGCATGGTCGCCTATTTGATAGTGTAACCCCCTTAAAACGCCTTTTGATGAAAAGGATTCGTTATCTTGAATAAAGCTAATATTTTTTCCTATAAGTTCGTTAAATCTAGTCTGGTTAAAACTTTCGAAAAAATAACCTCTTTCATCTTCAAATATATTTGGCTCTATTATATAACAGCCCTCTAATTTAGTTTCAATTGCTGTCATTAAGTTTTATTCAAAAGTCCTAATAAATTTATACCATAGCCGCTTTTTAATAGAGGCTCTGCTAAAGCTTTAAATTGATTTTTATTTATATACCCCATTTCATAGGCTGCTCCTTCAATAGCGCCAATTTTTAAACCCTGTCGTTCTTCTATTACTTCAACAAATTGTGATGCTTGCATCAAGGATTGAAAGGTGCCAGTATCTAACCAAGCAGTACCTCTATCTAAAATACTAACATTTAACTTTCCTTGTTTAAGATATTCTCTATTTACATCTGTAATTTCTAATTCTCCTCTATGACTAGGTTTTATATTTTTAGCAACATTCACAACAGTATTGTCATAAAAATAAATACCTGGAACAGCAAAATTAGATTTAGGTTGTTTTGGCTTTTCTTCTATCGAGATAGCCTGTCCTTCATTATTAAATTCCACAACACCATAACGTTCAGGATCATGTACTCTATAGGCATAAATAACACCCCCTTCAGGGTCGTTATTAGCTTGCAAAAGTTTGGCTAGCCCAGTTCCATAAAAAATATTGTCTCCTAAAATAAGTGCGACTTTGTCGTTTCCAATAAATTCTTCCCCAATTAAAAATGCCTCAGCAAGACCGTTTGGCGCTTCTTGAATCGCATATTTAAATGTGCAACCATACTTTTCTCCGTCTCCTAATAAATCTTTAAATAACGGCAAATCTTTAGGCGTAGAAATTATTAAAACTTCATTAATGCCAGCATACATAAGTGTGGACAACGGGTAATAAATCATGGGTTTATCATAAATAGGCATCAACTGCTTACTAACAGATAGTGTTAATGGATGCAGCCTTGTACCTGAGCCTCCTGCTAATATAATTCCTTTCATATATTAATTATATTGTTTTTCGTAATACATCTTATAATCACCACTAGTTACACTATGTAACCAGTCTTCGTTGTTTAAATACCAATCAATAGTCTTGTTTAAACCTTCCTCAAAAGTTACTGACGGTTTCCAACCTAATTCTTTACTTATTTTTGATGCATTAATAGCGTATCTTAAATCATGACCTGGCCTGTCTTTAACATAGGTAATTAATTTTTCGGATGCTCCAATAGGTCTATCTAACTTAGAGTCCATTTGACTACATAACAATTTCACTAAATCAATATTCTTCCACTCATTAAACCCTCCTATATTATAGGTTTCTTTATTCTTTCCTTTATGAAAAACCAACTCAATAGCAACAGCATGATCTTTAACATAAAGCCAATCTCTAGTATAATTCCCATCCCCGTAAACTGGCAACGGTTTATTATTTATAATGTTATTTATAAAAAGCGGAATTAGCTTTTCTGGAAATTGGTTTTGCCCATAATTATTTGAACAATTCGTAATAACATAAGGCATTCCATAAGTCTCACCATAGGCTCTCACAAAATGATCTGAACTTGCTTTTGAAGCAGAATATGGTGAATTCGGGTCATATGATGTTGTTTCTGTAAATAATCCTGTTTCTCCTAAAGAACCATAAACCTCATCGGTACTTATATGATAAAAGCGTTTGTTACTGAAATCATGTTTCCAATAATTCTTAAAGGCATTTAAAAGTATCATAGTTCCAATGACGTTTGTTTTTACAAACGCCAAGGGGTCTTTGATAGACCTGTCAACGTGCGATTCGGCAGCTAAATGAATAACGCTTTCGAATTTATATTCTATAAATAAATTATCAATAAAAGTCTGATCTGTTATATCCCCTTTTATAAAGGTATAATTAGGTTTATCTTCAATATCTTTTAAATTTTCCAGATTCCCTGCATAAGTTAGTGAGTCTAAATTAAAAATATGATATTCTTGGTGTTTTTCAACAAACAACCTCACAACATGAGACCCTATAAATCCCGCTCCGCCAGTAATTAATATATTCATTTACCCTGCTTAATCTTTAAACCTTTCTAAATACTTTATAAAAGATAATCCCAATAAAACAATCAAAGTTATTAACTCAAAAATAAAAGCATAATAAAATATTGGAGCCAGTGATATCCCGAAAATTTGCTTTCGATTGTATCTACTACCACTATCCTGTTTACTTGATACTATTTCTAAAATTTCCTTTTTATCTTCTATTTCTCGTTCTATACCTACAAGCTCTCGCTTAATTTCAATGTCATTTTGATAAAGCTCATATTCTCTGGTTTTATTAACATCGTCTGCATTTTTAATTGTCACACTTGTTTGACTTCCATCACCAGTAGGTAACATCTCTAAAACTCTCTTATAAGTGCTTTTTAATGAATCTGAAATCGTCAAAGCGCCCAATAAGGCTGCTTTTTTATTTATTAATTCCAGTGTGTCTTTTCTTTGTTCATTTCTAAAATATCCATTGGAATTAATTTGTCCAACAAGACTTTCAAACACAGATTTGAAGTTATTTCTTTCAGAAGATTTAATAGTAATCTGCTGCAAAACATGGTTATATTCTTCTAGGTTTTCTACATAGGTTTTATACTCAATAGTAGATGCTAAGGTAGAATCCAATTCTTTAGTATACCTATCGAAACTTTTAACCCGATCGTTCTCGCTAATAACAGATTCAATTTCAAAATTCAAAATTGAATTAGCACTGGCTGTATCAATCTCAATTACATTGGCCAATGTTTTTGTGTCTCCTTGACCTATTAAGTCGTTATAATAGGCAATGGAATTATACAAATCTTCTCCTGTTTTGTAATTCTGCTTAACCGTTATATAAGACTTGTAAACAGGATCTGAAGTTTTTTCCAATATAAAGCCCAGTACTATTCCCAAAACACCCGCAATTACAAATTTTAAAAGATGTTTTTTTACAAAAAATACAACCCAAACAAATGCCAAAAATAGTTTGTTTAAAATACTCCCAATGAATCGAAATAATCGGTCAAAAGCACTTCCTATTAATTTAAACAATTGCCCTAAATCTACTTCCTCAGATTGCTGTGGTTGCGGCAAATCTTTACTCATAATTCTTAATTTATTTAATTAAATATTTGTTCTAATATCTTTCTTGTTATCACATAAGTTGGTCTGACACCAGATGTTCCCAACCCTCCTGAGGCTAAAGTGCTTCCTGTTTCTAATGGGTTATCACTTGCATAATAAGCATATCTCACTTTTACATCAGAATTTATGCTCCCTCTAACTTTTGAAGCTGCTTGAATTGCTTTTTGATAATGCGCTCCCTCCATTTCCAATCCGATTACATTCCAAGTTGAATTATAAAAAAACTTCAAAATATCTTTATTTTGCAAGGATGTGCCAAGAACTGTAATCATAGTCCCTTCATAAATACTAACACCTTGACATTCTAAATCTTCCTTTGTCAATTCATTTTTAAAGGGGTAATTGTCTGCTGTTCCTTCAAAAATATGCGCTGATGGAATCATAATATCGCCTTTACCGCCTTCTAAAATTCCTGCTTTCCCCATGATGGATAAAGATTTCACGTCTAAATGAATCTTATTTCCTTTTATTTTATAAGGTTTTAGCAATTCATCTATCGTCTCGTAAGCCTGCTCTCCAAAAGCATAATCCATAACTAATATAAGCGGTTTTTTCGACTTTAAAACAGATTCATTTATATTAATATCCGTTTTTGAAACATCTAGTAATTGAGTATCAAAAACTTGAACATCTATATTTGCTCCAGAGGTGTCTTTAATATAAATCATTCCCTTTTGCAACGCTTCTTTTGTCACTTTATTTCGAAGATCATTGTTTTCTTTATTACTCAATGCTTCATACACCTCAAAAATATCTTTCTTCGAAAGCAATGTTTTTAACGCATTTGGCGCAAAAAGCGTATTCATAACACTATGCATATTCGCACTAATAACATGAATTTCCCTATCTAATAGTCCTTTTTTATTAAGAACGGCTTTAATATTATTTGCCCATATTTCTCCATGAATATGGTGACCAATACGTTCTCTTAAAACAGGGCTAAATGTTACGGTACGTTTATTGTTATTTACTTGTTCTTCAATTGCCAACTTTCCTAGCCAATACACTATGTGCAGTAAACGTTCAGGCTTTGAGGGTGTTGAAAACTCGCCGTAAATATTTCTTAACTCGTTAAAAGTTCTACCAAGAATATAAGCCGCATGCGTTATTGCAACTTCACGTTCTTCTTGAGTGAGTTTCTTTTTTGATAATACCGCTTTTTCTAATTTTATCCAATCTCTAGTAGTCGCACCATCTTCATTAATAACTACTCGATTACTAATTTTATGAGATTCTACAAAAAGAAAAGTAAGATGTGTTAAAATATCATAGATTTCAGATCGCCCTCTGGTGATCTCAATATTCATTTGCTCATCATCAATTCTATAGCAATTACGTCGCCTTTTTTCCGGAATAATGGGTTTAAAATGGGAATTGGCATAACCCTCATCGCTAGTTAGGTTAATAAAGCGACACTCTTCAATACCTATGGGTAGCCTATCCATAACATATAATAGGCCTTCTAGTTCCGCTTTTTCTTCACCTATAGACCCATAGATTTCTGGCTTTAAAAGCAATAAAGCTTGCCTTAGCGTTTCTCCAGAGATCCCCATAGGTTTATAAAACCCTCTATTGAACAAATGTCGCATAGTAATGTACATACGTTCAATCGCATTCGAACTCTCTTGAGCTCTCGTTCTACCATGGTTTTTTTTGTTACTCATCAATCATGTTTAACCTCGGCAAAGATAATACTATTTAACATAAATGACTTCTTTAAAAGCATCTACAATCTGTCTATCGTTAGCAAGTCTAGGAATTTTATTTTGTCCTCCCAATTTCCCAACAGATTTCATATAATCTTGAAAACCATTCTTAGGGATCTTAGTGATTTTTAGAGGTTGCAAGACTTTCCCCTTTATTAAGTCATAGTAATAACTATTCTGCTTTTGAAGAGATTCATCAATGTTTTGTGCAAGCTCAAGCATGTCTTCTGGCTCTTTTTCAAATTCTACAAACCACTCATGGTATGGAAGTTCGTTGTCTGTATTAATTTGAGGTGCAACTGTGAATTCTGAAACTTGAACCTCTGTATTTATAGTAGCTTCTTGCATTGCTTGCTCCACTTCTTTTCCAATAACATGTTCTCCGAATGCCGAAATAAAGTGCTTTATGCGTCCAGAAACTATAATACGATATGGTTTTATTGATGTAAATTGAATAGTATCGCCGATATTATATGCCCAAAGTCCTGCGTTGGTTGAAATAATCATCACATAATTAACATCAATTTCTACATCTTTTATAGTAATACGTCTTGGATTTTCATCAAAAAACGCATCTGCTTTTACAAACTCGTAAAATATTCCAGAATTTAATTGTAATAGCATGCCTTTTTCATCTTGTTTATCTTGAAAAGCAAAAAACCCTTCACTGGCAGGGTACAACTCAATACTATCGACTTTTCTTCCTATTAAGTTTTCAAATTTTGCGCGATACGGTTCATAGTTAACACCTCCAAAAATAAAGAGGTTGAAGTTTTTAAAAACATCGCCTACTTTTTTTCCTGTTCGCTGCTGAATCTTTTCAAAATACATTTGCACCCACGAAGGAATTCCAGAAATTATTGTCATATTTTCGGGTAGGGTTTCTTCAACTATTTTGTCAACTTTTGTTTCCCAATCTTCAATGCAATTTGTTTCCCAAGAAGGTAGCCTATTTTTTTGAAGATATTTAGGAACATAGTGCGCCACAATACCTGAAAGACGACCTAATTGAATACCGTTCTGCTCATTTAAAATTGGGCTTCCTTGAAGAAAAATCATCTTTCCGTCTACAAACCTACTCTTACCCGTCTCATTAATGTAAAGTAAAATAGCATTTCTAGCTGCTTCAACATGACTTGGCATGCTTTCTTTGGTAATAGGAATGTATTTAGAACCCGATGTTGTACCCGATGTTTTGGCAAAATAAGTGGGTTTGCCTTTCCAAAGTATATTTTCTTCTCCAGCAACTACTTTTTCAACATATGGTTTTAGTGCTTCATAGTCTCTAATAGGTACATTTTTCACAAAGTCACTATGAGATTTTATGTTTTTAAAATTGTGGTCAACTCCAAATTGGGTAAATGATGCCTTTTGAATTAAATCCTGAAACACTATTTCTTGGGTCTCAACGGGTTTGGTTGCCCATTTTTGAATTTTCTTATATATCTTCTTTGCAAATGGCTTTGCAAGTGCTGATTTTAATGATATCATCTATTTAAAATCTATGAAATTTGATGGGTTAATTGGGTATCCGTCGTTCCATAATTCGAAGTGCAAATGCGGCCCAGTAGAGAGCTCTCCCGAATTTCCTGCAATTGCAATTACTTCTCCAGCTTTTACCAAATCGCCTTGAGATTTAATTAGTGCTGCATTATGTTTATAGACAGAAATTAATCCGTAATTATGTTCTATAATTATTACATTTCCTGTGCTTGCCGTCCATTCGGCAAAAATCACCGTACCATCTGCAGCAGCTTTAATAGGCGTGTCTTTTGCTACTACAATATCAACGGCATAATGTTTTTCTTTTAAATTATATGGTTCACTTATGGTGCCATTAACGGGCGGGAATAACACAAAGTTGGTTGAAGATATTGCCGATTCAAATAAATTGTACTTATCTTCTTTATCAACTTTCTCTCTAAGCAATGAGTCTTCAATTATTGGTTTTAAATCCACCTCACTTGCTTCAAGTTTGGTAGCCTCAATAATGGAATCTTTATTAATGTTAGACGCACTTACATCCCCTTGTAGCACTTTTTTTATAGATGTATAATAACGTTCGTTAAGAGCTAATACTCGTTGGAGCGAATCTGTTTTATAACTTAAATCGGTAGCTTGTTTTTTTAAAGCTGTAGACGAATAACCTGGAATATACTCTCTAAGAGAAGTGAAAGCAATAATGAAATAGGTTATCATAATTAAAAATAGAATTCCAGCAAAACCAAAAACAAATACGTTTAATCTTGATAATTTAAAAGCTATACGCTCCTCAAACGTGTTTTCATTCAGTATCACTAAGCGATACTTATCGAGTAATTTACTTTTAATTTTACTTGATCCTTTTTTCTTTTCACTCATACTAAAACAAAAATAAACAAATTATTGTCAGGCTCTTTCTATTAATACTAAAGTTAGGCTATAAACGCTAATATTAAACTTTAATTATTAACTTTGTAATCAAATTAAATTAATTATGAGTTTATATATGTTACCGTTAGCAATTGGTCCTTGGCAAATAGCATTAATTGTTATTGTTGTATTGCTTTTATTTGGAGGAAAGAAGATTCCTGAATTAATGCGCGGCCTGGGTAGTGGAATAAAAGAATTTAAAGATGCTAGTAAAGAAGAAGACACTAGCAAAGAAGATAAAAAGGAATAAATGTTTTTTCTTAAGCTAAAAAAACCAGCACAATGTGCTGGTTTTTTTATTGAAATTATTCAAGTTTTATTGACTTAATAATAGATTCGAGCTCAAACATATAATTTCGCTTTTCTACTGAAGGTGCAAATGCAAACCCTTCAGCAATAACCCATCTATTATTAATTTTATCTTCTATAGCATAATTAATAAACGGACCAGCCATAAAAGCGTTTTTAACATCCCAGATACCTTTGGTTTCTAAAGTAGGTTTGTTGTCTAAAATTGTTTCAACATGAAAGGGTGTGTATGCCATTTCAGTTATCATATAAGATCCTTCTACTGGCCCTTCAATATGAGATTTCCCAATAGAATCTCTAATGGCAATAACTTGATTTATAATACTGTCATTTCTCTTAATAGCATCCAGAGGTAATTCGTAAATCAATAAGTTTAAAGTTCCTGTATTCACATCTTTTCTTAACCAAAAGAAATTATTATCGTCCTTTGCAACCCTGTATGCTGTTGGGAATCGAATATTAAGCCCAATTTTTTCTTTTAAAAAAGAGGCATTATATAATGACTTTTTTATTAAACGTTGCTTTTCATAAATTTCAATATTTCTAAATGTTTCTATTATTCTTGATGCATTCTCCTTAAGTTGATTTATCACATCTTGTTTTGTTTCTCCCGAAACCAAAACCACTTTTTGTGGCTTTGCATATATGTTGCTATGAAATTCCGTTGAGGCTTTTTTGCCTATTTCAACCTTTAAAATGGTACGGTTTTTAGTAATAAACCCCGAAAACACATTTGTTGGAATTTGGTTTATTGAAAACATGGGTTCGTCTTGAGGTAACCCATAAACTGGAGATGCTAAAACATCTCTTATGGCTTCTCCTAAACTTCCTTTCCAAGATTCATTATCGATTACTACAGATACTTCATTAATATTTCCGGTAGAATCTAAAAGTATTTTTTCATCTCCTTTTCCCTCGCCACAAGACATCACCAGTAATAACAAAACTAAAAGTGAAATTGATTTTCGCATAATTTATTGGGTTTTTAGAACTTTAGCCTTTAGATATTTTTAGCTTCATTCCGGGTTTTAATTTATTACTACTAATATCGTTCCAATCTTTAATATTCTGAACAGAAACTCCAGGGAATTTTTGAGATATGCTCCAAAGTGAATCACCACTTCTTACGGTATATGTTGAAATATTTCTAGCAACTGGTTTTGATGTTTGTTGTTTCATACTCGATTTTGAAGCTTGTGAATAAGGCTTTCTTGGGTAGATAGTTAACCTCTGTCCGATTTTTAAATTATTACTTCGTAAACCGTTCCATCGTTTTATATCACTCACTCTAACGGCATATTTTCTTGCAATTCTACCTAGATAATCGCCAGACCTAACTTTATATCGAATTCTATCGTTAGCATTAAAAAACTTAGGCAAAGGTTTTTCTCTTTTAGCAAACTCTTCTTTTGCAAAAGCATAAATAGCGTCTTCATTATTCACAAAACTACCTACAACATCTCTTGGTAGTCTTAACACATAATTCTCATCTTTTATAAATGGTATAATGTCTAATTTATATGAAGGATTTAAAAATTGAAGCTCTTCAACAGGCGTTCCTGTAACCTCTGAAACTTGATCCAGAGTAATCATACTTTTTACTCTTACGGTATCTGTTTCAACCAATGCAAATTCAGGCTTTAATTTTTTAAAACCATGTGCCTCTGCGTATTCAAAAATATACATGTTAGCTAAAAATGCTGGTAAATACCCAGCTGTTTCACGTGGTAAATTATGCCTAATATTCCAATAATTTTTATATCCACCTGAACGTCTAATAGCCTTAGAAACATTCCCTGGCCCAGAATTATAGGCCGCTAAAGCTAAATCCCAATCACCAAATATTTTATATAGTCTTGCTAAATATTTTGAAGCAGCTTCAGTAGACTTAATAGGGTCACTGCGCTCATCAACATAACTGCTCACATCTAACCCATACATTTTTCCAGTAGCAAACATAAACTGCCATAAACCTGTTGCGCCAACTCGTGACTTAGCTCTTGGTTTTAATGCAGATTCAACAATGGCTAAATACTTTATTTCGAGCGGGATATTATAGTTATCTAATTCGCGTTCAAACATTGGAAAATAAAACGCACTCAAGGTTATTAACTTTTGAATAGATCTTCGTCGATTTTTAAGGTATGATTTTATAACACTTTCAAGTGCTGGATTGTACTCAACATTAAAAGGTGTTCTTGCGTCTAATTCTTTTAATCTAGCCTTAAGTGTGTCCGTAGATAATTCTGGATAATCAACTTCTTCAAATGTTAACTCGGTAACCGATTTATAAATAGTATCAAATAAATTGTTGCTATACAATTCTTCATGCCATGCTTCATCAAATTGTACTGCTAATTTATTATCCTCTAATGGTTTTTTAGAAGTACTATCTTTTAATGCTTCAACAACTTTTATTGCTTGTGATACACCATCCACTATGGTGTCTTTAATAGGGCTATTTTGAAAGGAAATAGTATCTTGAACCTGTGAAAAACAAATTCCTATATTGAAAAATAATAGTATTTTAAAAAAACGAATAGCCATAAAATCGGTTCGGTAGTTATTGAACGATAGTATGGCTAAAATCGTATTTTTTAAGCTAATTTGAAAACTTAATTATATTTATTCTAAAATTGCCGCAATTCCTGGCAGCGTTTTTCCTTCCAAACTTTCTAGCATTGCGCCACCACCTGTACTTACATAGCTCACTTTGTGTTCGAAACCAAACTGTTTTACTGCAGCAACAGAATCGCCGCCTCCAACTAAAGAAAAAGCGCCGTTTTTTGTTGCTTCTGCAATAGAATTACCAAGTTCTATAGTTCCTTTGGCGAAGCTTTCCATTTCAAAAACGCCAAGAGGTCCATTCCAAAGAATTGTTCTAGATGCCTTTACAACTTTATCGAATATCTCAATAGATTTTGGACCTGCATCAACTCCTTCCCAACCATCAGGGATTTCGTTTATATCAACTATTTGTGTATTAGCATCATTACTAAAAGCATCAGCAGCAACAACGTCTACTGGAATATGCACTTGAACATTTTTAGCTTCAGCTTCTTTTAAAATTTCTAACGCTAATTCCATTTTATCGTCTTCACAAATTGAATTTCCTATTTTCCCTCCTTGAGCTTTAACAAATGTGAATGACATGCCTCCTCCTACTATTAAGTGATCTACTTTGTCTAAAATATTTTCGATAATGGTGATTTTTGAAGATACTTTCGCACCTCCTAGAACTGCTAAAACAGGTTTTTCTCCTGTTTCCATAACTTTTTTAATACTCTCTATTTCTTGTGCTAAAAGATTACCAAAACATTTACTTTCTGGGAAAAATTGAGCCACGATGGTTGTTGAAGCATGTGCCCTATGAGCCGTTCCAAAAGCATCATTAACATATATGTCTCCTAACTTAGATAACTGTTCTGCAAAGTCTTGATCGCCAGCAGTTTCTTCTTTGTGAAAACGAAGATTCTCTAACAATAGAATTTGACCAGGTTCTAAATTAGATGCAGCTTCTATTGCTTTTTCTCCAACAGATTGATTTACAAATTTCACGCCTACACCTAAAACATCTTCTACTTTTGCAGCAATATGTTTTAGTGAAAACTCCTCTTGCACTCCCTTTGGTCGTCCTAAATGAGACATTAAAATACAGCTTCCACCATCTTCTAAAATTTTAATAATTGTTGGTTTGGCGGAAACAATTCTTGTTGCATCAGTAACCTCAAAATTCTCATTTAAAGGCACATTAAAGTCTACACGAATAAGTGCTTTTTTGTTATCGAAATTAAAATCGTTTATGGTTTTCATCAATCTATGTTTTTATATTTTAAGCATTTGACACACAAATGTAACTAATAAAGAAGAGCTAAAAAATGTGTTTTTTAACGAAAACGTTTGAAGTGATAAAGATTTTTCAAAAATCTAAGAATTTGTTACTTAGTTTGGGTAAAAAATAAAAAAATAAAATCCGAGTAACTTATTAAAAGTTACTCGGATTAACAAATCATTATATGTGTTTGGATTATTTCTTTATTACTTTTAATGTTTGTGTAACATCGCCAGACTGTACTTTGGCTAAATAAATACCGCTCGCAAGGTTTGAAAGATTCATAGACACTTCTTTAGCATTTACTCTTTTTATCAGAACTTCCTTTCCTAACACGTTGTAAAAAGAAATCTTGTCTAGTAAAACATTCGCTTTAAAATTAATATTATCTCTTGTAGGGTTTGGTCCAAATGAAAATCCTTCGATTATGTTATTTTTATTTGATAACGTTGCTGTTTGAAGCTCAAAATTATCAAAGCCTAAATATTCGTTTCCATTTTGATAAACAACCAAACGCATTCTTACAAAGTTATGCCCTGATGGAATGTTATATGCAACTTCATCCCAGCCAACTGAATTAAAATTACCGTTTTGAGATGTTTTAAATACATCATAATTGTAATCAACAGTATTCCAGTCTGTAGCGTTATCGTAGCGTAATTGAAATTTAATATAATCGCCTTTATCTAAACCAATATATTGTACTCTAAACGATAAATCTGCCTGTAAACCACTAATGCTAAGTGTTTCAAAAGTAAGAATATGCTCAGGAGAATCAGTTTGTAAGACTTGCTCAGAATAGGCGTTATCTAAATCTCGTCCAGCTAAATAGTCAGATCCCGAAAAAGCTCCTGCGATACGACCATTAGCCTTGGATTGATTATTCCAAACATCATTACTTTGGTCGTAAAATGGTATATTAGACGTATACGTCCAATTATCTTCGGCTTTATTATCGAATCCTTGCTTTGCAGATTGTGCGCCTAAATAAAACACACTTAAAAGCAGTGGTATTAGAATTAAAGTAGTTTTATTCATAATTTTAATTTTAAAGAATTAAAAGCTAATAGATTATAGAGGGACTCAAATTTATAATAAAAAATAGCAGATGCTATAAATACTCGATAAGCAACCTTTTATTTAGCCTTATTGCAATTACATTGCCATTTCTGCTATATTTGCTGCATGTTATTTGCCGATATTTTAGGTCAGAATCATATAAAAACTCATTTAGCAAAGAGCGTAGATAACGGTAGAATACCTCATGCGCAGCTATTTGTAGGAAAAGAAGGGTGTGGCACGCTACCAACTGCCATTGCTTATGCACGGTATGTGTTATGCAAAAATATTGGTGCTGAAAACAATGACGGTAATGAGGCTTGTAATATAAAATTCAAAAATTTTTCTCATCCAGATTTACATTTTGCCTTTCCTGTTATAACGAGTAGCAAAGCTAAGAGCCATCCTGTTTCGAAGCATTATCTAGAAGAATGGCGCCAACTTTTAAAAGAACAACCTTATGGGAATTTATTCGATTGGTACAAACTGCTAGGAGTGGACAACAAACAAGGTCAAATAGGTGTTGATGAAGCCCTAGATATTGTAAAGTCATTAAGTTTAAAATCGTATGAAGGTGGTTATAAAGTGATGATTATTTGGATGGCTGAGAAAATGAACACCGCCTGTGCGAACAAATTGCTTAAGCTCATTGAAGAACCTCCTAATAAAACTATTTTTATTCTTATTGCCGAAGATGAAGAACAGATAATCAACACCATACGATCGCGGTGTCAAATACTTCATTTTCCTCCTTTAGCAGAAGAAGTAATAAAGGAGGCTCTAATTAAAGATTATAGTTTAGATGCGACTGTAGCAGCAAAAATTGCACATCAGGCAAATGGCAACTATAACAAAGCTTGTGACTTAGTATACCAAGATTCTGAAGATTTACAATTTGAAGAATGGTTCGTTTTCTGGATAAGAAGTGCTTTTAAAGCAAAAGGTAATAAAAAAGCAATTCACGATTTAATTTCTTGGAGTGAAGATATTGCGAAAACGGGAAGGGAAACTCAAAAACAGTTTTTACATTTCTGTATTAACTTTATTAGGCAAGCCTTGTTATTAAACTATGGAGCCAGCAATCTTGTATATTTAGAACCTAAATCTAAAAACTTCAAGCTTGAAAACTTTGCTCCTTTTATACATAATAATAACATTTTAGAAATTAGCGAAGAGCTTCAAAATGCCATTTATCATATTGAGCGTAATGGGAATTCGAAAATTATATTAACGGACTTATCTATAAAGCTTACTAGATTACTTCATAAAAAATCTGCTTAACCAAAATAGTCTTTATACTAAAATTCTAGTCTGAAAACAACGTTTGGTGTTATTCCTAAAGAGGTTCTATTTACTTCTCGTAATACTTCCCCCGTTTCAATAGTGCTTTGTCTTTTTTCATAAGTTCTACTCAATAAATTCTCTTTATTGTATACATTCAAAAGAGAGATCCCAAATTTTCCCTTCCACTTTTCATTAGAAGAAATATTAAACTTATAGGTGGCAGAAATGTCCAATCTATCATAATTAGGCAATCTGGCTCCATTTGTCTCCTCAAAATCAATAACCTCCCCGTCTGAAGTATCTATTAAACCGGAAGCCTTAGTGTAAGGGATGCCAGTTCTTATATTCCATCCTAAGGAAACATTAAAATCATTCCATTCATAGGTATGGGACCAAGTTAAATGATGTGTTATATCTGTATTTCCCGAAAAACTTTGACCGTTGTTTATATTGCTAAATGTAAAATCGTTATTCATAACAGAATAACTTATCCAAGTTCGGTAATTCTGTATTTTCTTTTTTACGAGTACATCTAGGCCAAATACATTACTCTTTCCTCTTGAGAAAAAATCCTCAATATTATCAAACCCGAGCGTGAAGGATGTTAAGCCTTGAATATTTCTATAATACCCTTCTACATCAATATTCCAACCGCTTTGATCCAATATAAACCCAGCAGTTAATTGAGTACTTTCCAAAACCGGAATATCGCCACCATCTGAAAGTGCCCAAATTTGGTTTTCTAATCCAAATTCTCGTGTATTAAATTCCACAATTTGACTAACAGCTTGATGCAAACTTTCTCCCGATATTTTAAACCTTAAGTTTGAACTTATTGATCTTTCTATTTGTAGCCGCGGTTCAACAAAAAGTTGGTCAGATACCGAAAAATAATTAGTCCTTATTCCGGCATTTATAAACCATTTGTTTTTTATTTTATATCGATAATCTAAATAAAGAGCATGCGTGTTATTTGTATTAATATTAGATTCGTCAAAGCTTTCTTCTGGCGCTTCGCTATCAATAAAACTCAAGCCGTAAGCAACTTTATTTGATGAAAACTGATAGCCTAAACCTAAAGATTTTTTAGAATTAAGTTTCCAATCTGTATCAAATGAAAAACCCAAATCTTGAATTTTGTTTTGTTTGCTTAGTACATCACTAAATTCATCTGTAATACTATTACTCCCATTATATTCTAATTCAAAATCAGAAATATAACCGTTAAGTTGATGCGAAAATGACTCGCTAGATTTATGATTCCAATTAAAACTTGCACCTTGATTAATTATTTCTAACTGATCTTGAGAAGCCTCATCAAATTCCTCTATTAAGAAACCGTAATCAAGTTTGTTTTTGGTGTAAAGGCTACTTATGGTAAACTCATTATTTTCATTAGGCTTTAACATTGCCTTTACGGTAAAGTCGGTAAAATAAAATAAATCTTTGGTGGTTAAAAATTCATCATCCTCGAACACTTTATTTCCATCAGAAATTTTAGTTTCTTGAAAAACTCTTTGAGATAAATTACGAAAGGTCTCGGTGTCAAAAGCATCTGTAATAGATCTTCTAGCAGAAACCATTATAGCCAAATTATCGTCTAGCGGAGCCTTCAAATACGCATCTGCATGGGTCATATTAAAACCAAAACCACCATTAATTTTTTCAGGTATTCCGCTATCTGACGTAATATCTATAACTCCAGATATTCTATTGCCATAACGCGCTTGAGTTCCGTTTTTATATACTTTTATTTCGTCTGTTATATATGGGTTAAACGCGGAAATAGTTCCAAAAAAATGCCCAGAATGATACATTTTAATGCCATCCCAAAGGATTAGGTTTTGATCTGGAGTGCCTCCTCTAATATATAAACCTGCAGCCGTTTCGGTTGGACTTTGTACTCCAGGAATCAATTGAATACTTTGTAAAACATCAGGTTCGGTTAATCCAGGAAGAATTCCTAATTTTTTTGGAGAAAGGGAAATAGAAGCATCGTCATTTTTTTTACTAATACCGGTAGTTAAATATTCCTCTATTAAAACTTCATCTAACTCTTGGGTATCTGTTAAACGGAGTCGACGACTCTTAACTGTGTAATAGCGATCGGATTCTTTTTTAATTCTAATAGCAGCTTTTTCTTCTAGAAAAAACAAAATATCTTCTAGAAGGGCTTCTTTTAATTGAAGTGTTATAAACCTGTCGTTTACTAATTCAGAATTAAAAGAAAACTTAATATTAAATTTTTCTTCCAATTCTGAAAAAACAACACTTATAGGTTCGTTTAAATAGTTTAAAGATGCTCTGTTTTGAGCTGTTACATATAACGAAAAAAAAAAAAGAAAATCGCTATGTTAAATTTCATTTACTATTCTTAATTAATTCAAGTAGTACCCAAATTTAGGGTAATATAACTAAATAAAATAAAATTTAGTTATTGTTGTTTGAATTAAGAAGAATAACACCTGTTTCCTTATTAACAGAGTACGATAATCCCATTGGTACTGAAACGGTTTTTAGGGCTAGTTTTAAATCTTTGTGTGTGAAAGCTCCAGTAAAACGTTTGTTGCTATCTATATTAGATTTATCTAGCGTAATATCGAATTGATTTTCTAAAGACATTAACACTTGGTTTATTGGTGTGTTTTTAAACGTGCTTTCTCCTAAAGTCCAGTTTGATTCGGTTAAGGCAAAATCCCATTCTTCCAAACTATTATTAACCACACGAACAGCGTCTCCAGGTAAAAGAATAACATTTTTATTTAAAACGGCGCTTGTAACTCTTACTTTACCTTCCATACATTGCACTTCAAAATAAGAATCTCTTGAAATTACATTAAACTCTGTTCCTAGCACTTCTACCATTCCAACATCTGTAAGAACCTTAAAAGACTCTCCTTTTTCAACATCGAAAAAAGCTTCTCCATTTAATTGTAAAGCACGATTAGATTTCCATCCAATTGTTTTATAATCTAAATGACTATTGGCATTAAGTTTTACTTCAGAATTGTCTGGAAGCACAACAGCTAATTGCTCGCTAAATCCTGTATCAAAATGCGATTTCATTGTCATTACATAAAATACTCCAAATGCAATAACTACCGCAGCTGCAGCATAAGCCCAATTAGGTATAAGTTTAACAACTTTCCCTTTAGGTCTTGTCGATTGAGAATTATTTAGTTCTTGTAATTTACTTAATAGTGCTTGATCGTTAAAAGTAGGTGCTTTTAGATTTTGGGACGCATCATTAATTCTTTTAAGAACGGGATAATCATCAGATTTTTGAAACTTTTCTAGCTCTTGCGGAGATAAATCTCCCGCAATCCAACGCGCTAAAAAAGCATTATCTTTAATATATTTCTCCATTTATTTGTATGTTCTTATAATATATAAACAGCCAAGATTCATTTTACCCTACTTTAAATGTTACCTAATTTTTCTCTTAATGTAATTAAAGCCAAACTCATACGTTTTTCTACTGCTTTAACCGAGACACCTACTATTTCAGAAATTTCAGAATATTTCTTCTTATCGATTCTACTCAATAAGAATACTTCGCGTTGCTTTTCTGGCAAATCGGCAATTACTTTTTTCAGCTTTATCATAAACTCTTGTTCCTCCATTAAAAATTCTGGAGACTCATTTGTTCTATCACTAAAAGATAAAGATTGATGTTGAAGCACAATTTTTTTATGAGCTACTTCATTTAAAAAAAGATTTCTAGCTACAGTATATAAATAAGACCTTGCTTTTTCAAATATTACTTTAGAGCAATTATTCCAAAGTTTAACAAATGCATCTTGGACAATATCTTCCGCCTGTTGCCTATCACCACATTTGTAATACACAAAATTAAAAAGTGATTTAGAATGTGTTTTAAATAGCTGCTGGTAGTTTATTTGCTCACAGACAGATTTGGTTTCTTCATTCATATATACATAAAAGTATGTAGGCCTTATTCTTCAAAATTAAAAAAATTAAATAAATAAGTAGGGTGTTTTCTTTTTTAACTGTTATACATATAAACAAAGTTGTTTAGCCCCAAATAACAATCGAGTTTTTTTTAGCCCCAAGCTAAGCCCCCTATTTACTTTTAACTTACCTACATTTTTATGGATTACGCAATTCTGTGTCTTAAAATAATATTTAAGATTTGGTTTAAATAGTAATGAAAAATTACATGGTATTGCATTCAGGTTTAATTACCTGAAAAGGTTGAGTTAGCTAATTTGCGCCAAAGCATGTCCCCAATCAATAAGACTTTGTCGCAAATTTGCAACTTAAATGAAAAAGAATGTTGAACCGATAGACAAAGTTGCTATGACTTTATTAACGTCTTATTTTGTGAGTAAGCAAGAAAAATTAAAAGATACTAATGACGCCTTTTTAAGTTTGTCTAAAGGTAAATGTCAAAATAATTGTCCCGTTTATGATCTATGGATTTTTGAAAACGGCCAAGTTATTTATAAAGGCATAGAGAATGTTATAAAAACAGGTGTTCATACAACCACTATATCAACAGATGTTGTTAGGCAAATGAACGATTTCATTTTAAACTCTAATTCAAGAGATATTGGTGATGCTAAGGGCAGAGACAACCCTTTAACTATAATAAAATTTAATAATAAAAAGATTGTGTTTCAATCGCAAAGAGCAAAAGGAAATTTATTAGAATTAAACAATCTGCTTGAGCATATTGCAAATGTGATAAACGAAAACAACGATTAAAATATAAAAAAACAAATAAAAGAGAATGAGGGTTCAAGCTTTTATTGTGTGCCTCCGCTAAACCTAACTAGCGGAGGTTTTTTTTATTTAAAACCTTATTTACTTAAAAATTAGAAAGTCACTCAATTATTTGAGAAAATCTTTTAACCCTTTGTTTATCAAATTATTACGTGTTATTTGGCTTCGTAATTGGCATTCAAAGCATCTAATATGGTTTGTGTTAAATCGTTCTCTTCAGAACCGTAAAGCACTGAAGCAGCTGCATCACTAGTCCCCAAGATGTACGTGTAGTTATTTGTTTTGCCGTAATCTTTTACAAAATCCTTCACTTTTACAATTAATGAATCGATTTCTGTTTGAAATGCCTGTCCAAGTTGTTGCTGTTCAAATTGCATTTGTTGTTGCAATACTTGTTGCTTTTGTTGTAAACCCGACATTAATTCCTGAGCCTTTTTTTGACTAGATTTTCTAGCAGTAATTTGTGTTTGCTGAACTTCTAATTGAAATGCTTGACCAATACTATCTGCTTTTTTCTTCCAAACGTCTTCTTTTGTTTGAAACTTTGCTTCTACATCTTTCTTTTCTTGATACTCATTAATAACTGTTCCATTATCTAAATAACCAATCTTTTTTTCTTTTTGGCAAGAAGTTATTATAACAGCAACTAATAGTAAGTAAATTATATTCTTCATTTTTAAATATTTAATATTCCGACAAAAGTAACAAAGTAGGTCTTATTTTAAAATGGATTTGCTTTGATTTTAACTTATAATAATTTTTTATGCTAAAAAAAATTCTAATAAATAATATTTATAAAAATCAAATCGATTTAAAGCGTTTTAAGAGACTTATAAAAAGAGCCTATGATTTTGCTTGTGCATTTAAACAAATGCAAAATAAATGCTGTTAAATTAAGTTTTGACTATTTCTAACAACATAAATTAAAGAAGATGCTTCTTTATTTCTAAGTGCTTTTATATTTGAAAGCAGTCCAATCCAAAAACCTTTAATAGGATTCATTTTACCAGATTTATATTTTTCTGAAAGCATGCTCACATAAAAAGCATCAAACCACATGGGTTTTATTTTTATCACTTTCATAAATTCCTTCGAAACTAATTTCGAAATAGATTCTTTATTAAAATGCCAAAGATGTCTTGGTGCATCGTAAGCTGCCCAAAACTCTTTGTAATGTTTTGCATCGTAACTTTTATAATTTGGTACAGCAATAATTATAGTTCCATTTGGTTTCAATAAGTTATTAAAAACTGAAATGTGTTCTTCTAAATTCGGTAAATGTTCTAATACATGCCAAAGAGTAATAACATCAAAGCTATTGGCTTCAAATTTTAAAAGTTGCTCTATTTCAAAAACTGAATTGTTTGTTTTCTTATTGGCAATTTTACGAGCTTGATCATTCGGTTCTATGCCAGAAACATTCCAATTGTTATCTAAAGCTAATTGTATAAAATCACCTGTGCCACATCCTACATCTAATAGGTTTTTTTCCTCCGAAGAAAAAGAATTAATTAAATTCAGTTTCTTTTTTAGTGAAATTGTTCGAACTAGATGATATACTTTTTCGAATAGATTTCTTTTAGAATCTGTATGCGAAATGTAATCTTCACTTTTATAGTATTCTGGTAACTTATCTGAAGAAGGTTGCGGTGTGGTTTCTAAAAAACCGAATTCTGTGTTTTTGATTAATTCAAATCCTTCTCCTGAAACGGAATGGTCTTTTACTTTTAAATTTTCTTTAGCCACGAATACACAAATGTTTATTTAATGGAAATTAGCTTTAAATATGTTTCAAATTTACTAAACATGGTTGTATTCTATGATTTAAAATGGATTACTGCCTGCACAGAAATGACAAAAATTTCATGTTACAAACAAAACGTTCCACGTGGAACATGCTAAATTAACACGTATCGATTGTCGATTTAGCGGCCCATATAAACCAACAAAACCGAAATGTCATTTGGTGAAACCCCACTAATTCTAGATGCTTGTGAAACCGTTCTGGGTTGAATTTTTTTAAGTTTTTCCCTAGCCTCAAAACTCATAGATTTGATTTTTGAAAAGTCAAAATTATCTGGAATTTTCACATACTCTAGCCTTGTTAACTTGTCGGCATTGTTTTTTTCCTTAGCAATATATCCCGCATATTTCACTTGGATTTCGGTTTGCTCTATCACTTCTCTATCAAGATTATTATCTTGAATATAAGCCTCAACACTTCCTACCTTTCTAATATCATCCATCTCAATATTTGGTCTAGAAAATACTTTAAAAAGCTTCCCTGACTGTTTTACCTCAGCAGAATTTTTAGATCCTAAAATAGGGTTTATCTCTTCTGGTTTTACGCTTTGTGTTTCGAAAAAGTTAACAAACTTTTCTGCTGCTTCATGCTTTTCTTCCATGCGTTTTAACCGCTTTTCAGAAGCCAAACCTAGATCAAAACCTTTTGGTGTTAATCTTAAATCTGCATTATCTTGCCGCAATAGCGTTCTATATTCTGCTCTCGATGTAAACATGCGATAAGGTTCTTCAGTTCCTTTGGTTATCAAATCGTCAACTAAAACGCCAATATAAGCCTCATCTCTTTTTAAAGTAAAAGCTTCTTTTTTCTCAACTTTTAAACTAGCATTTATTCCTGCCATTAATCCTTGAGATGCGGCCTCCTCGTAACCAGTTGTACCATTAATTTGACCTGCGAAATACAAACCTTCCACAAGCTTAGTTTCTAAAGTGTGCTTTAATTGTGTTGGCGGGAAATAGTC
Source organism: Algibacter sp. YIN40 (assembly GCF_057219435.1). Classification (NCBI taxonomy): domain Bacteria; kingdom Pseudomonadati; phylum Bacteroidota; class Flavobacteriia; order Flavobacteriales; family Flavobacteriaceae; genus Algibacter; species Algibacter sp. YIN40. The sequence goes on from NZ_JBXVVC010000001.1 coordinate 797,189, forward strand.
ATATTCTATAGCATAACCCGGTCTAAAGAATTTCACATTTTCAAAACCAACTACAGATCGTAAAGCTTTAAACTGAACATCTTCTGGCAAGGAAGTAGAAAAGCCATTGACGTAAACCTCACAAGTATTCCAGCCTTCAGGCTCTATAAATAGTTGATGCCTATCTTTATCTGCAAATCTATTGATCTTGTCTTCTATAGAGGGGCAGTAACGAGGCCCCAAACTTTTAATTCTACCATTAAACATTGGCGACCTTTCAAAGCCTTCGCGAAGTAAATTATGTACTTCTGGACTTGTATAAGTCATGTGGCAAGAACGTTGATTTTTCAATGGTTTTGTAATATCTAAATAAGAGAACTTTTCTGGATTATCATCTCCCGGTTGTTCAATCATTTTTGAAAAATCTAACGACCGCCCATCAACTCTTGGGGGTGTTCCGGTTTTCATTCTACCAGAATCAAAACCCAAACCGACAAGCTGTTCTGTAATTCCCGTTGCTGCTCTTTCTCCGGCTCTACCTCCTCCAAAATTTTTATCGCCAATATGTATTAAGCCATTTAAAAAAGTTCCATTTGTTAAAACAACTGACTTTGCCTTTATCTTAATCCCTAAAGACGTTTTTACGCCAACCACTTTATGATTCTCGACTATTAAACCAGAAACCATTTCTTGGTAAAAGTCAAGATTCGGAGTTGCTTCTAAAAGCAATCTCCAATCTTCAGCAAAACGCATTCTGTCACTTTGAACTCTTGGGCTCCACATTGCAGGTCCTTTGGATTTATTCAGCATTTTAAACTGAATGGCAGAAGTATCAGACACGATGCCACTATAACCTCCTAGCGCATCAATTTCTCGAACAATCTGTCCTTTTGCAATACCGCCCATAGCAGGATTACACGACATTTGCGCAATGTTTTGCAAGTTCATAGTAACAAGCAATGTTTTGCTTCCCATATTTGCAGCAGCAGCAGCAGCTTCACTACCAGCATGACCTGCTCCAACTACTATAACATCATAAACTTCGTTAAACATAATTGTACCTTTTTTAATCAAGGATGTTCCACGTGGAACATTTCAATAATTAAGTTTGCAAATATACGCTGAAATCTTTAATTCTTCTGAAGTATTGACAAGTAGTGATTTTCTTTTGTACGCATGGTCTGAGCATCCGAACTAGTTTTGTCTTTATAGCCACAATAATGCAGCACGCCATGAATGATAACACGGTTTAATTCCTCTGAAACCGAAACAGCAAAATCTTTAGCATTGTCTTTTACCCTATCAACAGAAATAAATATGTCTCCTTGTATTAATTTTCCTATGGAATAATCGAAACTAATAATATCCGTAAGCGTGTCATGATTTAAGAACTCCAAATTCAATTTATGCAAATATTCATCATCACAAAACACATAATTAATTTCTTCCAATTTAAATCCTTCAGACAAAATAGTATTAGAAATCCACTTAGAAATCTTATCCTCATTTTCTAACTTAAATGCTGTTTCGTAATTGAACTTAATCATTCGTGTTTTTGAAATACTCTTGTACTTTCTTTTTATAAATCTGCTGCAAAGGTAATGCTTGCTTGTTCAATATTTCAGTAGTTTTAAAATATTGTTTTGCCGTTGGAATTTGATTATTAGAATTATTTTGGAACTGGTTTTTATTCGTTTCAGACTCACGTTTATTATCCTCTCCTTGCTGGAATGTTGCATTTTCTAGTTTTAGTAATTGATGTTGTAGTTCCATCATTTTTTGTAATGTTTGATTAGTAAAACCTTTGTTCAGTAAATCCAACTCTACGTCTTCCATTTTCTTAAGCAATTTTTCTCCTTCTCCTCCAACTCCATTTTTACCACGTTTATCCAAAGCATCTTTTAAAGCTTGACGTAATTGTTGTTGTTTCTGGTAAATCTCATACAGTTCTCCATTTAATCCTTCGCCATTGGAATTACCATTCTCGCCTTCTCCACCATTTTCACCCTCCTTCGCTTGTTTTCCCTCTTTACCTTTCTCACCTTCTTTTTCTCCTTTTCCTTCTTTCTCACCTTCTCCCTCTTTAGGCTCTCCTTTCTCCCCTTTTTTCATCCCTTTCTCCATCATTTTATTTAATTCTTCCTGACTCATAATAATATCAGGCAATTGCATATCTCCTTGACCTTTTCCAGGCATCATGCTCATACTTTCTTGCATATTATCAAGAACGTTACTCAAAATATCGGCTAGATTATTTGCTGCTGTAATAGCAAATTGTTGGTTTGAAACCCCTTGGTATAATTGATTTTCGGCAAGTAAATCCAGAGCTTTTTCTATATTAAAATACACTTCTGTTATTTCCTTATTAACCCTTTCGGAGAGTTTGGGTTGCCTTAGAGATAAAGCAAACAGGCTATCATCAATGTGCTCAAAATGTTCTCTTAAATTATTCTGGTTTCTGAGATAATTTGCGTACTTATTATTATTAATACCTATAGATTTAAACTTTTTCATTAACGCCTCTTCATCAAATGAAAAAAGCACTAAGTTGTCTAATATCTGCCTAAGCATCTCCATGTCTTCTTGCATTTGCTCCCCGCCGCCGCCTTGCATAGCACTTTGCATTTTCTGACTCATTTGTTTCATTTTCTGAGCCGCTTTTTTCTGATTCTTTTGGGCGTTCTTCTGACTGTCTTGCTTCTCACCTCCGTCATCTGAAGTTTCTTTTTGATCCAAGTTTTCTGAAGCTTCTTTCTGCTCATTTTCCACTTCCTTTTCATCCAACTTATCTCTTGGAAAATCCATAGGTTTCCTTAGAGATTTGTTGTCTTTCTCAAGATTCTCTATAGCTTTCTTGAAATCTTCAAATTTTTTATTCAATTCATCTTGTTTGTCTTTCGTGTTATTTTCTTCAGACTCATTTGACAATTTCTCTTGCTCTTTAGCCAATTCCTCTAAATCGCTTTTTAGCTTTTCTAATTTCTTCTCAACATAATAGCGCTTTGTTAGTTCCAATAACTGCTGGAGACTTCGTTTTTTGTTTTTATTCTGTTTAGCTAACTCTTCTAGTTTTTGAACAAGCTCTTCTTTATTTATTTTTTCTTGTAGCTTTTTTAATTCTTCAAGCAGCTTTTCGTCTCTTTCTAGCTGCTCTTCATTCTCCTTCAGTCGTTCTTTTAAGTCCTCTTTAAAAACATCTTCTTCTGGATTTTCTTTTTGAAAATCTTCTAAATTATCTTTTAATTTCTTATTGAAGTTTTTCATCATTTCGTCTTGATGTATTTGACGTTTCAAAAATGATTCTAGCTTCTTTTTATCATTAAACTTAAGATCTGATTTTTCCTTTTGGGTTCTAGTTAATTCTTCTAATTGCTTTTCTTGTTCATCATACTTCTTTAAAGACTTATTTAAATCTTTAATTGTTTCACCTTGCTCCTGCAACTTCTTTTGAGTTTCTTCTTCTTGTGTTCGTTTTCTATAAACAAACACATTACTCTTTACGCTTTTATATTTGTTAACTATATCATTGTCAAATACTTGAAAATACATTTCATAAGAAACTCCTTCTTTAATATCTAAATCATTCGGGAAGGCAGTCACAAAATCTGCAACATTTGATTTCGAAATAGGAATGACTTTATAAGCTTTAGAATCATTACCTTCAACTGGATAATAAACCAATTGCAGCTTTGTTAAACCATAATCATCACTTAATTGTCCATAAAAATATAGAGACTGTAAATCCAAACTATCTGTTTGAACTTTAATATTTATTTCTGGATATTCATCCTTTACAACATCAATCTTAAAAGATAAATTCTCATAATCTTTTAAATTGGCATTACTCGTGCTTAAGCTGTAATCTAAATCGTTATAAAGTAGTTTTAACGCACTAAAACTATTTGCCTCACCTGAAGAAAAAAGAAGTGTGTCCTTTGAAAAAATGCTCACATTCTCTGTAGCTTTTGTTTTAAGTAACCATGTAATATTTGTTCCTTCTGGCACTAAGGCGTTTCCAGTTCCCTTTAGCGTTTCATCCTTTTTTCTCGTATGACTTGGATAATCTAAAACCATATCGAAACTAACAAGTGATGGTACTTGTAAAGTACTTAATGTATAAGGCTTAGAAGTAACATTATTTGCTGATAATCGAAATTCCACATCCGTTTTTAACTGCGAAAAAACAAATTCAAATTCTCCTGAAGCAGTCTTCTGTAAAAAATAGGTCTCGTTGTTATATTGAATTTCAGCATTTTCCGGCACAACATCTCCTACTGTCTTAACAATGAGCTTGTAATCTTCATTTTCAATGGCATTTAAGGTGTTATTTACAACAAAAAACTGAAATGGTGCTGGCGGCTCATAAGCTGTTTTATAGTTAACTACCCGTATGTAACTATCACTAAACCAATTGGAATTTCCTGATATAAAAGTTAATAAAAGAATGGCAACAGGAATAGCCGCATATTTTAGATACTTAATGTTTTTACTGAAGTTAATAGCAAGTTTAAAAGGAATGGGGTTTAACTCGGTAGATTTTTGTTCAATACTTGCCAAAAGCAATTCAGATTGTTTTTCGCTTTGATGAAGCTGTAAAACATTAAGCAATTTGTCGTTTACCTCCGAAAAGTGTTGCCCAATAATTTTAGAAGCTTTTACATAATCAATACCCTTTTGAAGTTTAAATAGCTTCAATAAAGGCAGAGCGATAAATTTGCCGAATAAAACAAGTTCTACAGCAATAAAAACCCAAAACAATAGGGTTCTAGCAAATGAAGAAAGCCATAGAATATACTCAACAAACAACGTAAACAATAAATACAAGAGCCCTATTGCAAAAAATAAGATTGCACCTCTTATGAGTTCATTAGTGTAGTATTTTCTAATGAATTGCTCTAGTTTACCTAAAACATTATTAAAATTTTCTTGCATTTCTTAATAGAATCTCTTCAATATATATTTGCCGTTCTTAAATACCCAAGCTATATTCAATTATAGCTATGTAATATAACTCACTAATCTACAATTTTATTTTTTACAAGGTTTATAATTAAGTGTTAATTGTATCTTTGCCACAAATTACTAACATGACCAAAAAAGTTAGGGTGCGATTTGCACCTAGCCCAACAGGACCATTGCATATTGGAGGCGTACGTACTGCCCTATTTAATTATTTGTATGCTAAAAAGCATCATGGAACATTTATTTTAAGAATTGAAGACACCGATCAAAATAGGTATGTTAATGGTGCAGAAAAATACATTATTGATGCTTTAAATTGGTGCGGAATGTCTTATGATGAAGGCCCAGGAAAGAATGAAAAGTTTGGTCCTTATAAGCAAAGTGAGCGTAAGCATCTTTATAAACAATATGCGGATCAATTGATTGCTTCTGGTCATGCTTACTATGCTTTTGACACCTCTGAACAACTAGACTTTCACAGAAAAGATCATGAATCTAAAAGTAAAACATTTATATACAATTGGCACAATAGAGAAAAGGGACGTTTAGTAAATTCTTTAGTGCTTTCTGATAACGAAACGCAAGCAAAAATTAATGCTGGTGAAGACTTTGTAATTCGTTTTAAGTCACCACAAGACGAGGTTCTTAATCTAAAAGATATCATCCGTGGCGATATAAAAATTGACACAAATGTTTTAGATGATAAAGTGCTTTTTAAAAGCGATGGTATGCCGACCTATCATTTAGCTAATATTGTAGATGACCATTTAATGGAAATTTCTCATGTAATCCGTGGCGAAGAGTGGCTCCCTTCATTAGCATTACACTATCAGCTATATAGTGCTTTTGGTTGGGAAGCGCCTGAATTTGCACATTTACCACTAATTTTAAAACCTACAGGCAAAGGGAAACTAAGTAAGCGAGATGGTGATAAATTAGGTTTTCCGGTTTTTCCTTTGGAATGGGAAGACCCAAAAACTCATGACGTTTCAAGGGGTTATAAGGAAGATGGTTATTTCCCAGAAGCCATGGTCAATTTTCTTGCATTTCTCGGTTGGAACCCAGGAACCGAACAAGAAATTTTCTCATTAGGCGGGTTAATTGACGCTTTTGATTTAAAGAAAGTAAATAAATCTGGCGCCCGATTCGATCCAGATAAAACCAAATGGTTTAACCATCATTACATGCAAGAACAAAGTAACGACGTGCTTGCAGAAATGTTTAAGTCGTCACATAAAGCATTAGCAGATATTGATGTGAATTACCTAGCATTAGTTATTGGTTTAGTGAAGGAGCGCGCTACTTTTATAAGCGATTTTTGGGACCTGACTTACTACTTTTTTCAGGCGCCTAAAATGTATGATGAAAAGGCCTCCAAAAAAGCCTTTAAAGAAGAAACTCCTGAGATAATGAATCAAGTAATTGATTTAATTAATGATATTGAGGACTTTTCTGCAGAAACCCTTCAGAAGGAAATTAAAGGTTGGATCACAAGTAACAACATAGGTTTTGGAAAAGTTATGATGCCGCTCCGCCTATCTCTTGTGGGTGCTTTACAGGGTCCAGATGTTTTTGATATTATATATATGATTGGGCAAACTGAAAGCGTCAAACGCATTCAAACTATGGTGAATAAGTTGCAGTAGTTAGTGTTTAGAAAGAAATCATAGCTCCAAATACTAACATGGATTGATTTCCTTCAAATCGTTCGTCTCCACCCGTAGTATCTAATGTTTGGCTCTCTAATTTTCTCAAAATATTGGTGAAACCATAAATATATTGTGCCTTCAATCGGATGAACTTATAACCAACCGACGCCCCTATTAAGCCATTAAAATTAAACCTAGAAATCTCTAAAATATCATTGGCTTGTAAATTGTCGTAATTATTTATGTAATACCCCTCTTGGTTGTCGTTTTCTAATTCAAACTTCCCGTTATATTGCAACATGGGACCAACATCAATAGTTAAATAGCTGCCTATAAGCTTTACATGGCCTAATAAAGCCAATTGTGCAGCGAACATTTTATATTCTATAAATTCTTCTTGTGTACTAACAATATCTGGTCTTCCAGAAATATTAATATAATTCTCCGATAATTGCATACCGTAACTCATGTTGTACCATCTATGAGGTAAATCTACTGTGGCCGACATTCCGAATAAAAAACCATCACCTTGCTCGGTTATAAAATTATCAGTTTCAATATCCAATTTGGTAATTCCACCAAAAATCCCAATGCCATTTGTGATGTCATAATTTCTGGGTTGTGCAAAACTTGTTGTAACAAAACATGTAGTAATTGCTACTAATAAAAAGAGGCTATTAATTTTCATAGTTAAGGTTATATGCCGCCAAATATAATATAAATTTTGTATCTTAATTTTTCTAACATTTTTAAACAAATACCATGAACTACTTATTTTTTCCCTTTATTTTCATTGGATTAATTATTTTAATCTCCTCTTTCTTTATCGTAAAACAACAGAGTGCTGCTATTATTGAGCGATTTGGTAAGTTTCAAAGCATCCGCCACTCAGGTTTGCAATTAAAGATTCCTTTAGTTGATAAAGTTTCAGGCAGATTAAGTTTAAAAATCCAGCAATTAGATGTTATTATAGAAACAAAGACTTTAGATGACGTATTTGTTCGTCTTAAAGTGTCTGTACAGTATAAAGTAATTCGCGACAAAGTGTATGATGCTTTTTATAAACTAGATTATCCGCATGATCAAATTACTTCTTATGTTTTTGACGTTGTAAGAGCTGAAGTGCCAAAAATGAAGCTAGATGATGTCTTTGTTAAAAAAGATGATATTGCCTTAGCAGTAAAAGCCGAACTTAATGACGCGATGTCTGACTATGGATTTGATATTATTAAAACGCTTGTAACTGATATCGACCCAGACGCGCAAGTAAAAGAAGCGATGAACCGCATTAATGCTTCTGAACGTGAAAAAATTGCAGCGCAATTTGAAGGTGATGCAGCAAGGATTTTAATAGTTGAAAAAGCTAAAGCTGAAGCCGAAAGTAAGCGTTTACAAGGTCAGGGTATTGCAGATCAACGTCGCGAAATTGCTCGTGGATTAGAAGAATCTGTTGAGGTTTTAAACAAAGTTGGTATCAACTCTCAAGAAGCTTCTGCTCTTATTGTTGTAACGCAACATTACGACACTTTACAGTCAATTGGACAAGAAACTAATAGCAATCTTATTTTATTACCTAATTCGCCACAAGCAGGTAGCCAAATGCTAAACGATATGGTGGCTAGTTTTACTGCTAGTAACCAAATAGGTGAAGCCATGAAAAATTCGAAAAAGAATAAAGAGTAAAGCCCCTTATCTTAAAATAATAAACCTCAATATAACCATATTGGGGTTTCTTTTTTAGTTCTATAACTTCTTGAAATTGGGTTTCTTTTTTTTTGGTTCCTCCTCTACTTCGCTGTTTATACTTCCTGGAAAAGATATAGATGTACTAGCAAAAGTAGACCCAAAATTAATATTTGCATAGTACACTTGACTCACCGCCTCTTTTACTTGATCTTCAGACAATTCCTTTAAAGGATGTATAAAAACAGACCATAATACGCCATCGGAAACAGCGTATTTAACATCTAATGCCGTATGAAAGTTAGCAACTAGAGCAGCTTTAAGTAATTCGTCGTTTACGCTATTAGAATCTGTAATGGGAGAAATTATACGCATTCTATTGTGATTAGCATCAGTTATAGACATCATAGGAATTTCTTGTATATAAAATTGCCATGCACCAAGATTTCCTTGTATAGAATCACTAATCGTTGCGTATATGGCTTCTAATTTTTCATTAGTCATTTCCTGCGAAAAGTAGACTTGAGGTAGAATCAACAAAAGGAATAATAACTTCTTCATAGTGTTTGGTTTCTAATATTAAGTCGATAAAAACTAATAATCTAACAACACACTAAGCCAAAATCAACTAAAAGGATGTCTCTCCTCCCACTTTTGAATGGGGTTCATGTACTTGACTATGCATCTTAAAATAGTGTTTGCTATAAAATTATTAGTGTGTTTCAGATAAACATGCATTGTTTTTGGTTTGGCACCAATAGAGCTTTTAATCTCCATAGCAGTTCTGGCAAAAACAATAGATTCAAACTTGTTCTCAATTCCAAAAAACGCCATATCAAATATCATGTTTAAATACATTTGATGCTGGCTTTGCAATTCTTTATTATAGCCCAAAAAATAAGTTTCTAAAATATCATTATTAAGGATTAACGTATAAAACCCCACAAGTTGTTCATTTAAAAAGTATCCAAAAACCCTAAAATCCTCTTTTAATTGGCTTTTAAGGCACCTAAAATGATGTTTTTGAAGTTTAAAAGAATTCACCTTTGCATTGTCTGAAACAGTCTCATATAACTCAAAAATACCTTTAGAATGTGTTTCTATATATTCCGCATCTAATTCTCTTCTTTCAAGGTTAGCAAACTTCTTTCTAGCCGTTTTATAACGTCTCTTATATTTTTTATTGAAGGCCATAATATAATCCTCTGGACGCTTCCACTCCTTGTTAATTGATAATAACATATTGGGCTGGACCTGAGCTTTATAAAGACCGTTGTCCTTGAAAAACTGGTAGCTTTTGTGAATATTATCATCTACAAAATAGTCCTTAAAAGCTACAATCCTTATTTTCTTCTTAAACCTAGTTCTAATTTGCAAGGTTAACTCTTGAATGGCCTTTTCAAGTGTATTTAAAAACTCGTCTTGACTTAATTTTTCTAATTCGAAATAAAAACCATGCTGTCCAGTATGCATTAAATTCCCAATTACTAAGGCGTTTCCTTTTACGATTTTTGAAACCAACTGCTTAGCTAATTGTTTTAACTTATTATTTGAGCTTTTTCTAAATATATCGTCGGCATACATTTCAACTCGTTGAATAATTGCTACACCAACTAGTTCATTCCACTTAAAAACACCAATGTAGTATGACGAAATGTTCTTAGGAGCCGATTCTTCTAAGCCTCCTAAAAAGTTGGTTTTTAAAAAAATGTCCTTAGTGGAAAGTCCATCCCATGAAACTGGAAGGTTCTTAACCGTGCTATATATTTTATAATCTATCAATAGAAAAAGAAAAGACTGAAAATTACATTTCTCAGTCTCTGAATAAGTTAAAAGTTTACAAAAAGTTTATTTCCATCCACAAATTATAGCACCCATTACTCCAAGAGTCACTATCCAATAACCTGCATTTATAAATATATACTTAGCGCCTTTACGTTCAAACAACGCATTTGTGCCAATAATTGGCAATGCTATAAATACACCTGTTAAAACACCATGGAGTGCCCCGTGTTTAAAAGTTCTAAAAGCTTCTCCGTAATCTGCCATAAGGGTTTCATAAGACGGTAAGGCTACTGAAGGGTCTCCACCTACAAGGCTAAATACACCCATTTGATGAATAACAATTCCTGGAAGTGCGGTTGCTAATAAAAAAGCAAAAAGTAGCGCTAATCCAAAAATCTTAGCCATATTACCTCCTTTTACTTGCTCATCGGTCATGCCTGCGGCATGCATCCAAGCATTTCCAAAAACTTTAGGATTGTACCAAATGAAGCCAACAACTAATGCTGAAATTGCTGCAACTAACATTGCAAGCGGGTTTAAAAATTCCATAATAAATAGTTTTAGTTAGAAGTTAAATATAACTAAAATACAAACAGCGGTTGTTTTTTTAACATTATTAAAGGGTTCTATACTGGCTAAATAACGCTAACCTCAGCAACCAACAATTCGTTTTTATCCTGTAAGGCTTTATTTATAAACGCATTAATTTCATCGTTTTTCGGTTGTCCGTTTTGCAACAATACATTTAATGTAAGCGCCACAGCAATACGCGTTCCAACCTTTTTTACAGCCGTATTAAATAAAGGCTCTAACTCATTATAACTTACATCTTTTGCAAGTTCTTGTATTTCAGTTTTTACTTTTTGTTGTTTTGCCTCAGGTAAGTTTGTGTATTTCTTACCTAACTTCTGAATGATATCAATAGCCTTTCTTTGTGTTTGTTGGTGGTGTTTTTGTTGATTATTATTATGGTTTGGCTGTTGTTTTGGTTTAACCTTAGCCCATGAATCTCTAAGTCCAACTGTTTTATTGAACACTAATTTATCAGAAGATGAATCATTATCCATATTAAAATATCCTAAACGTTGAAACTGAAACCTTTCGCCAGCTTTAGCATTCTGTAAACTAGGTTCTACAAATGCTTCAATAATTTTTAAGGAATTCGGATTAATAAAATCCATAAAGTCCTTGTCTTGATGGCTATCAGGAGCTTCATCCATAAACAATCTATCATATTCTCTAACTTCAGCTTTTATGGCATGCTTAATTGACACCCAATGCAAAGTCCCTTTTACTCGTCTTGAGGTATCTTCAGAATAGGTACAGTGAACTTCCTTTACTTCTCCTTTTTTATCCTTTACAACGCTTTCAGCTTTTATAATATACGCGTTTTTCAACCTTACCTCTCCTCCTAATTTCAGCCTAAAAAACTTATTACCAGCTTCCTCTTTAAAATCTTCCTTTTCAATATATAACTCGCGTGAGAAAGGTACTTTTCTAAATCCTGCGCTTGTATCTTCCTGATTATTTTCAGCTTCTAACCATTCTTCTTTGCCCTCTGGATAATTAGTGATAACCAATTTTACTGGATTTAAAACCGCCATAACACGTGGCGCCGTTTTATTTAAATCTTCACGAATACAAAATTCTAAAAGCGATACATCTATTACGTTATCTCTTTTCGCAACACCAACGGTTTCAACAAACTTTCTAATTGCTGTCGGTGTATAGCCTCTGCGTCTTAAGCCAGAAATTGTTGGCATTCTCGGGTCGTCCCACCCAGTAACAATACCATCTTCTACAAGTTTTAACAACTTACGCTTACTCATAATCGTATAGCTTAAATTTAAGCGCGCAAATTCACGTTGCTTAGGTCTAAGCAGAATTGGATCAATAACTTGGTCTAAAAACCAATTATATAGCTCTCTATGAGGTTTAAATTCTAAAGAACAAAGCGAATGTGAGATTTGCTCAATATAATCGCTTTCGCCGTGTGTCCAATCGTACATAGGATAAATGCACCAGTCGTTTCCTGTTCTATGATGGCGCTTCTTTAAAACACGATACATAATAGGATCTCGCATCAACATATTGGTGTGTTGCATATCAATTTTAGCGCGTAGAATATGTTCTCCTTCGTCAAACTCCCCCTGCTTCATGCGTTCAAATAAATCTAAATTTTCAGCAACACTTCTGTTTCTAAATGGTCCATCAACCCCTGGTTGGGTTGGTGTTCCTTTTTGTATAGCCATAGCCTCACTTGCCTGTGAGTCAACATAAGCCTTTCCTTCTTTTATAAGCTGAATCGCCCAATCATACAACTGTTGAAAATAATCTGAAGAAAACAGCTCTTTATCCCATTTATATCCTAACCAAGCAATATCACGTTTTATAGCATCAACATATTCTTGTTCTTCCTTTGCTGGGTTGGTGTCATCAAATCTAAGATTTACAGGAGCATTATAGTATTCACCTAAACCAAAACTAATTCCGATAGCTTTTGTATGCCCTATATGCAAGTACCCGTTTGGCTCTGGCGGAAATCTAAAACGTAATTCGTTTTTAGACATTCCGTTTGCCAAATCTTCTTCTATAATATGTTCAATAAAATTTAATGATTTTCTATCTTCAGACATGCTATTCTTTATTTCATCAAAATAAGTCTCAAAATTACGGAAATTCCATTTATTTTATCCTAATTACTTGAATAAGCGTAACAAATAATAATTGATAATGACTTATAAATTAAAAGTTACAAATCTTTAAATATATATAACATGCAAAAAATAAAATATGTTTGCCCTAAATGTGCTAATACAACATGTGACATAGGTGAAATGCGTGCAACAGGCGGTACGCTTTCTAAGATATTCGATGTTCAAAATAAAAAATTTACTTCGGTAACTTGTTTAAGATGTACTTATACCGAATTTTATAAAACAAAAACTAGCGCTATTAGCAATATTTTTGATTTCTTTACAGGATAATGGGAACAATTAAAGTTAAAAATATTCGCGTATTTGCTTATCATGGCTGCTTAAAAGAAGAAACCAAAATAGGGAGCGATTACCGTGTTGATTTAAAGGTGAAAGCGAACTTACAAAAGTCAGCTAAAAGTGATAGGTTAGGGGATACTGTTGATTATGTTTTTCTTAATCGAATTATAACCGAGGAAATGAGCATCGCATCTAAACTCCTCGAGACAGTTTGCAGGCGTATACTTGATAGAGTTTTTAATGAAGATGATTTAGTTACAAAAGCTACTGTTTATGTTAGTAAATTAAACCCGCCTATTGGTGGTGATGTAGAACGTGTAACTATAAAAATGAGTGATAAGCGTAAAAAATAGTTTTAAGGCTTAAAAAGTGTTATTTTTTTTTACATTTGCACAAAATAATGGCGTCATGGCCGAGTGGCTAGGCAGAGGTCTGCAAAACCTTCTACAGCGGTTCGAATCCGCTTGACGCCTCTTAAAACCTTCAAGTTTTCTTGAGGGTTTTTTTTGTTGTAATTTTATGTAAAAAAGGAGGAAAGTCTCTGTAATATATTATTAGTGTGTTTTAACACAATCTGAAGCCGTTATTTAATTGGAGTTATTTGTTCTAATTTTTCCTTATTCTTTTCATAAGCCTCTGGAAATAGCCCTTGCACAAACAGTAGGACACCAAAACCAAGTATTACCATAGCAATTACTTTTTTTGTTTTAAATATAAGCCTAGGGGTTAATTGTGCTTTAAGCTTTTTTGCAGCTAGTATTTTGAATAAATCTGTAACAAAATAAGCTGCCAACATAGCAACTATAAATATGATGTCACCATTTTTTGAAGTTGTAAGCGAGTCTCCAAGAACCATAAAACCTAACCAACCTAACAAAACACCAATATTTATAAAATTGAGTAGAAAGCCTTTTATAAATAGTTTCCCATAGTCCTTTTGTATTTCTACCTTATGGTATTCTTTTACAATGGCTCGAAACGATTTTGAAGTTTTTATAAATGAAATAACGCCATATACCATTAGCAAAACACCACCAAAAATTAAAAAACTAGGGTCGTCACCAATTTTACCCCTAAGGTTATTGGTACTATAAAACGCAATAATAATGAAGATAATATCTGCCAGAATAACACCCAGATCGAATATTATAGCACTTCTAAAGCCTTTAGTAGCACTGGTTTCTAAAAGCACAAAAAAGACTGGACCTATTGTGAATGCTAGAATAATACCAAAAGGAATGGCTGTTAAAATATCGTCAAACATAAATTTGTGATGCTTTTCACAAAGTAAAGAAATATTTTAATTAGGAGAGAGTCTTTATAAAGTAAAAAACCTCGGAGCAAGCCTCGAAGTATTTGACCTGAGATCCCTCTATAAAAGTGGGATTAGTTCAAATAACTATTTTAAACTTGTTGCTTTGCAACTTTTTAAAACAGAGTTTCACTAATAAAAAAAGGCACTTTTATAATAAAAGCGCCTTTTGCAAACAACTAAACTAAACAGTGTTACTGCTTAATAAGTTTTAAACTACTTATACCAGATGCTGTTTTAATTTGGGCAAAATATAAACCTTTATTTAAACTTGTTCCATCAATGGTTGCTTCGTTTCTGTTAGGTGATAATGATAGGACATTTTTACCCAATACATCGAAAACTCTAATTGAAGATATGCTAGCGCTTTGTGTCTTAACCGTCCAACTATCTTGGGTTGGGTTTGGATAGGCTTTGAATGATGTTAATGCGAAATCATCTGTTCCTAATACAGCCAAATTTACTATATTATCTACCCAAATGGTTATATCGGGAGAACTATTTGCTCCTCCATCAAAACATCCAACATTACAAGCACCGGTACTATTCCAAGGAAGAAAAAATAAAACTCTAGTGTAAGTATCTGAGGCTACTGCGCTGCCGTCTTTATTTTGAGTAAAATCAAAATTAAGAGTTGCCCAACCTCCTCCTGGATGCACAGCATCAGTGGCTGATTCTGTAGCAGCGCCACCTGCACCATCAACAACCTTAACAAGAATAGGTGTACTAGGTGTAGAAAACACATCAATTTGAAGCGTTTTATTGCCTTCCGTTAAGTCTATTGAACGATTAAGTAGTTGGTGACTTTGCCATGGCTGTCCAGCCACGTCAGTGATTAATTCTATGGCGTTATTTGAAGTGTTAATGCCAGTATTATCTGGGTTAGGTTTCCAGAGGATTGTTCCGCCACTAGCGGTATTCCCTTCACCACCATTATCCCATACTAAGTCACCAGTAACATCCGTTTCAAAATCGTCAATGACAACTTGTGAATATCCTAAAGACACAGCTAAAAGGATAAATAGAAAAGTAATTTTTTTCATAAATTTAAGTTTTATTTTAGTTATAACATTTCGTAACAAATTACAAATATTCTTGCACTATCTCTAATTTTTAGCACTACAAACATTATACATAGCAAAAAAAATTAAATTTATTTTCATATTTCGAAATATATTTCGTTTTATCGATAGAAATACGCATTTAATCGATTAAAATTAGGCCTTGTTGTAAACTATTGTTAACTAAGCAAGAAATCAAAAATTAAACAAATACATAAATGTTGTGGTAATGTTGTGGTAAAAAAAGAAATGTGTGTAAGTTTTTATGGGTTTAAACTAAAAAAACACGCTTAAAAGGCTATTTGCTAGTAAGATAACGGTTAAAACCATCTAATTACTATTTGTCCTGAAAACATCAAATGTTGTATTATTGTTTGTTACTACAACTAGATAATTATTGCTGCTTTGCTTAATTACTGAAATAAATCTACTATCGTGTGGTGTATAAAAACCGCTTTCCTTAGGGGGTAAAAATTCAAAATTGTTCTCTCCATCGCCTAAAAGTAATGCGCCATAGCCTGCATCGTATCGTGTAGTTTCAACTTCTACGCCATAATGATTACCAACAATTAAAATGTCTTTGAAGCCATCACCATTAAAATCATTCACTAAAGATGACTTAATAGGGCTAATTTGGGCCTCAATTGGTAACGGTTTGGGTATTAATTTTCCATTCTCATTTATTAAAATAATGCTTTCAAAATTAGTTATCTCATATACCACGGCACCCCCTAACGTATCCTCTGGTAAAATATCCAGTAATTTAGAAGATGCAAAACTATGGTAGTCCTTAAATTTTTCAGCTACGTAAGGCATTTGCTGGCTGGTACACTCTCTTCCTCTTAACGGCACATAATCGTCTTTATAAAATTTAGCCAATACAACATCGTTAGTTCCATTATTATCAAAATCATTAGCATATACCTTAAATGGATGCTCTTCAGACGCCTTGAATTTATTGTTTTTACCCAGGTTTCCAATAATATAGTCGTCATCTCCATCATTATCTATATCACTACCAGTAATAGACCACCACATACCCCTTGTTTTTTCTAAGCCATAGTCCTTGGTCTTGTTAATAAACTTCCCACTATCATTTAGTAGAATCGTAATATTCATCCATTCTCCTACAACAATTAGGTCTTCATCATTATCCAAATCAATATCCGTAAAAACAGCGTCTGTTACCATGCCAATATTTACTAAGTCTGGTGCTATACTTTCTTGAGCCCTTTTAAAAACTCCATTTTCATTAAATAATAAATAACTACTTGCTGGAAAAGGATATTGGCCTGAAATTAGTCTATTACCAATAAATAAATCTAAATCGCCATCATTATCTATATCTGATGCTTTCACGGTTTGTGTACTTTCATAAATATTAGGAATGGCTTTATTGCTTTTTTCAAAAACTCCAGATCCATTGTTTAAATAAAGTCTATCTTTTAGTACAGGATTACCACTCTTAAATTCATTCCCACCACTAGTCACATAAAGATCAATATCATTATCACCGTCTGCGTCAAAAAATAAAGAACCCAAATCTTCAGATGCTTTATCTAAGGCCCAAGGTTGAGACTCGCTCTTTATAAAACCCCCTGCGCTTGTTTGTATATATAAAACTCCTGATTGACTAGCAGCACCCCCTACAAATAAATCATCAAATCCATCATTATTAACATCTTCTGCAACAGAGAATGGCCCATTAATTGATAGTTTATGAGGCAAAAGGATTTCCTCTTTAAAATCGTTATATTCATTCTCTTTATGAACAAAATCAAGCCCAATACTTTCTGACTTTACTTTTGTTATTACTGTTTTTATATCTTCTGTTTTTGACGATATTGAACTTGCATTATTATATTTAGCAACAATAGTTTTATTCGCTTCTATATTTTTAAAGGTATTCACTTTTCCATCATGCCAAATCACTTCAACCTTATCAACTTCAATATCATTACCTAGTCCAAAAAACAAACCTGGTTCTACAGAAGATATAAAGCCTCGCGTTACACTACTTTCTGCAACTTGTACTTTACCATTATAATAAATAATGGCTTTTGCACCATAGCCAAAGGTATTATTATCTGACCCCTCCAAGCTAATTTTTAAGAAATTACCAGTAGCATTATTTTTGTAAATAAATGCAGGGGCATCCATATTATTCGTTATCACGTCTAAATCGCCGTCATTGTCCAAATCACCATAAGCCATGCCGCTTGAAAAACTTAGAGTATTAAAACCCCAATCTTCTGTTACCTTTTCAAACTGTAAACCACCCGTATTTCTAAATGCATAATTAGAAATAGCTTGAGATGGCGCTTCTTGACTTATGCGAAATAACTCTTCAGCTGTTGTTTTTTTTGGATTAAGATTCTGTAAAATTGCCAAATAGTCATTATTGTCTACATCCTTTTTAATCCCGTTTGATACTATAATATCTTTCCAGCCATCATTATCCAAATCTACTAACAAGCTCGCCCAACTCCAATCGGTATTTGAAATCCCTGCCATGTTAGCTATATCAGAAAAACTACCTTCCCCAGTGTTTATTTGTAAGGCATTTGCCATATATTGGTAATGGGCACCAGCTTCTACTAATGTATTAAATGATTCTGTGCTCATAGAAGCCATATTGGTTTTAGAACGGTAATGATCTTCTGGCGTCATATCGGTAGTAATTAAATCTATTAAACCATCATTATTAACGTCTCCAGTATCTGAACCCATACTCAAATTCGTTATATGTTTTAGTTGTTCGTTTATTACATTTCTATAAGTACCATCACCATTATTTAAGTACATAAAATCCGGTTCAGCATAATCATTAGCTACATATAAATCTATCCATCCGTCATTATTAAAATCAGAAGCATTTACGCTTAAACCATAGGCTAAATTTCTTGAAATACCAACTTCATTTGAAACATCTATAAATCGTCCATTTTCATTTCTATATATTCTATCCATATAAAATTTATAGCGATCTGCTGGAATATTATTAATTAAAAATAATTTTTTGTCAGCTGGCTGATTCACCTGATACATATCCAAATCACCGTCGTTATCCATATCGAAAAACACAGCTTGGGTAGAAAAACCAACATCTGCTAATCCATATTTCAAAGCAGATTCGGTAAACGTTAAATCTTGATTATTTATATATAGCTGGTTTCTTCGGTCTTCAAGATTTAAAGAATTCCCATTTCTGCTCACGTAAATATCAAGGTATCCATCCGCATTAACATCTGCCATTGTTACACCCCAAGTCCATCCATCATGTATAGCAACGCGAGATTTTTTTGTAATATCATCGAATTGAAAATTTCCTTTATTGAGATATAGTCTATCTGAAACTTGATTACCTCCAAAAAACACATCCGATAAACCATCGTTATTTATGTCTCCTATTGCCACCCCAGAACCCACATACATTTGACTATAAAAATAATGATTGAATGTTTTTGATTCGGTCATTGTATTACTAAAATCAATACCTGTTTGCTCTGGTGGTAATAATTCAAAACCGCCTGCTAAGAGCCCTTTTGACAATGGGCGATTAGAATCTTGGCAAGAACTCATCAAGTAAAACACAGCTAGTAACAGTCCAAAAAAAGAAATATTTATTTTCATAATTGCAAAAACTTACACGTTTTCAATATAATAAAAAACTGTAAGAAGGTTTTAATGGTTATTAAAAAATATTGTTTGAGCAGAATTATTATTTGTTATAATTATTTTCTGTCCGCTATTCTACGTTTGTTAGATACTTAAGGACTTGTATTCGTCATTCGCAAGAAGTGAACAATATAATTTTGAGTACACTAATTTTAGAATACATGGAATTTACCTTCATTTCATTCGTTGTATTTTAATTGAAAGCAGAAAATTTTGTATAAAAATTTATAATACTAAAAGTATCAAAAAAATCAGAGCATACGACATAAACGGAATTTGATTATTGCGTTTTACATGAATAATTTGTTCTTCTTAAATTTTAGTGGATTCGAGTAAAACTTTGGCTTTTCATTCATATCCCATAAACCCCAGTATGCACCAACATCTCCTTCGGCACCGACTTTCCATGATTCGTCAAATGAAGAAAAGTAAAAGATGTCGATATCATCTTCTTGTGACCAATGTTGTGAGTTGATGAAATATTTGATTGCATTCTGATAGGAGGGAAGCGCCCCATTTAAGCCTTCACCATCACTAGGCCATCCTGTTTCAGTAATTATTACCTTTTTACCCATTCCTGCCTTTACCGCCTGATTATACATATCCTTCATGTAAATTAAAGAATACTCAATACTGCATCCTTCCCAATAGGGATAGCAGTTTGCCAATATAACATCACATGCTTCAGTTATTTTAGGCCTGTGCACAAATTCATAGTAAGCATCTACATAGCCCATGGGTACATTAGATGGCAATTCCTCTTTAACATGACGCATAAATCCAAGCAATTCATCTTCAGTAAGGTCGCCTCTGTACATGACTTCATTTCCAACAGCTGCTACATCAACATGACCTTCGTTAGCTAATTTTATTAAGCCCTCCACCTCTCTTTTATTAATTTCAGCATCGTCTCCCAACCAAGCACCTACTAAAGTTTTCATTCCCATTTCCTTAGCAATAACAGGAATTAATTCATTACCATCTGTACATGAAAATGATCGAACCCATTTTGTATAAGGTTGAATAATTTTTAATCTGCGTTTTATCTGTTTTTCTGTTAATTGATCTCCTGGTTCCTGACCTTCTTGATAAGGGCTAAAACATAAACCGTGCATGCCACTTTTAAGCATGCGTTTATAAATATTTTGTAATCCCTTTTTCGTCTTATTGTCCAGATTCAACCCAGAAAGCGCTAATATTTTATCCCTTCTAAACGACATTATACTTCTTGTTTACTCTATATATTATAATTTCTATTGTTTTTTTCTTTTATCAAGCTGTGCTCGAATTTGGTTTGCCTTTTCTTCTGTAACATCATAATCTCGCATAATATACATAGCAACTAGAGTACCTGCCATAGGGAAAAAACAAAAGAAAGCGTGTAGCCCATCGACAGCCGATTGTTGTTC
Organism: Algibacter sp. YIN40; assembly: GCF_057219435.1. Taxonomy (NCBI): domain Bacteria; kingdom Pseudomonadati; phylum Bacteroidota; class Flavobacteriia; order Flavobacteriales; family Flavobacteriaceae; genus Algibacter; species Algibacter sp. YIN40. Next base: position 817,703 of record NZ_JBXVVC010000001.1, read on the forward strand.
TGTAGTAACAAGCTCTGGGTTAAACCCAACAAAAGCAATAATAACGCCGCTTAATCCTCCTGCAATTGCAAAGCCAACTTTAACCATCCACCAATAAATAGCGCCAAAAATACCTTCTCTGCGCAAACCGGACTTTAATTCATCAATGTCAATCACATCTGCAGTCATTGACATCATTATTGTAAATAAGCTCCCGATACCGAAAGAAAAAAATGGTAACGCGATAATATACAACCACGGTTTACCCGGCACAAATAGGAACCACAGCATAATATATCCTATAACCGAAATTCCTTGAGATATTAAAAAAGCATTTTTCTTTCCAACAGCCTTAGACATCCAAGTTACTATTGGTATAACGATAAACGTCGTCCCTAATGCTCCCAAACAACCAAATAACGAAACCCAGATACCGCTAGCAGCTGTATCTCCATTAAATAATTTATATACTATAACAAAAAAAGTAAGTGCCGCAACTGTATTAAAAGCATTAAACACTAAAAATGTTGCAGCGCATAATTTCCTGAATTCCTTAATCTTAAATGCTTCGATAAAACTAATATATATGTTTTTCAAACTGCTGCCTACATTTGCCATATTTAACGGCTTATAGTCTTCATTTAAGGTGGATTTACTCTTTATGAATATTGCAGGAACCATAGCGCAAATGGCACAGGGTATCGCAACCCATACTGCCAACTGTCTCACAGCTACTTCTGCGGAAGGAAACCATTCTGGGTCATACATGATAATCCAAAATAATGGTGCTATTACCCAAGCCCATTGGCCAATCCACTGAGCTATAGCCATAATATTAGTGCGTTCATGAAAATCATCGCTCATTTCATAACCCATAGCTACATATGGCACACTAAATAACGTAAGGCCTAAATAAAAGACAACAGACCACAAAAAGAAATACCAGAAATTAAATTGTAAGGAATTTTCTTTAAAAAGTTGCCACATGAATATGTAGGCAATACCCATCATTATTGCGCCAAAAAAAACATATTGTCTTCTCCGACCCCATTTTGATTTTGTATTATCCGAAATATAACCCATTATGGGATCTGTAATGGCGTCGAGTATTCTTGGAAAAAAATAAATAAGAGACCACATCCAACCAGGAAAACCAAGGTCTTGTACTAACACTACCATAAAAATACCAAGAATAGCAGGAAACATTTGGTTGGCGAGCATGCCAACACCAAAAGCTACTTTTTGCCCAAAGTGGACTTTATTTCTGGATACTGCCCTTGTTAGTGCCATTAATTTGTATTAGTTAATCAAATCTTCATATTATGCATTTGGCAACATTACGTTTAAGCCATATGTTCATATTTTTATATAATAAATCTTGTCAAGATATACACTTCAAAATTTTCTCTTAAAATTTTAAGTTCTCATGCTTATCCCATAATCCCCAATAGGCACCAACATCTCCCTCGTCTCCCGTTTTCCACGACTCATCAAATGATGAGAAATAAAACAGGGGTATTTCATTCTCTTTGGTCCAACGTACGGTATCTATAAAATACTTCATAGCGGCATCATCGGCAGCAACAGCTCCATCTAGACCACCGCCTTGACTTGGCCATCCCGTTTCAGTAATAATTATAGGTTTTCCTTGTGCTGCATCTACAACAGAGCCAAACATGGCCTGCATGTGTCCTAAAGCATACTCTATTGGACAGCCTTCCCAGTATGGATATAGATTAGCCAAAACAACATCTGTACTTTCAACTAAAATAGGGTGTCTTGAAAATTCGTAGTAGGCATCCACATAGCCTACGGGAATGTCTAATCCGGCTAAAGCTTCTTTTACACGATTTATGTAACCGACTAATTCATCTAAAGTCAAATCATTGCGATACAATACTTCGTTGCCTACAGCTGCAACATCTACATTACCTGCTTTAGCGAGTGCAATTAAGCCTTCTATTTCCCTTTCATTATCTTCTTTATCATTACTAAGCCAAGCGCCTACCAAAGTTTTAAGACCATGCTTTTTAGCCATCATTGGCACATACTCGTTTCCTTCTATACATGAAAACGATCGGATTGCACCTGCATAAGGTTTTATTATTTTAACACGTTGCTCAACTTGTTCCATGCTAATATCATCACCTGGTGATTGCCCATCCTTGTACATACTAAAGCATATTCCATGAAAACCATCGTTCATGGTTTTATGCCATAACGCTTTTAATTCTTCTAACGAATAATCTGAAAGGTTAATACCCTTAGTTGCTATTTGATTATATTTTGATCTATAATATGATTCTTCTCTATAAGACATCTTCTTGTTTTTATTTGTTTATTTCTTTATTTTACAATCTAATTAGTTACGCGTACTTGATTTAATTTTTTTAAACTCACAGAATGTATCACTAAAACACCCCTCTACAATTCTTTCTAGTATATATTTTGATTCTATCTACTTCTTTTGCGCCGGCAGGTAATTCTTCAAGTTCTAATCCTGGATAGTTGTCTTCTTCTTTCCATTTTGCTATAGTGGAACTAAAAAATGCTGAAGCGGTGGATTCTGTTTCATAAATAATCAAATCATAGGCTTCGCCTTTATCTCCACCAAAACGTGTAACAACTTGCCATTCGCCGTCTCTTTTGTATGAAGTATTCGTATGATCTGATTGTGGGTAATATCGATCATCTGTTGGACGAATCAGTACCCAAATATCGTTTTCATTTGATTCTGGATAAACACCCATTGTCAAAATTCTACAATCAACAGAATCCTTGTCTACAGGAGAAATTACTTTAGTCGATTTTATCTTGCCTTCGATTCTTAGCCTATTTCCAATTGAAACCTGTTCAATTTGTCTATTGTATTTAACCAAATCTGATGAATAACTCGCGTAAATCATCATTAAAACTCCTATTATTCCTGCAGGCACTCCAACTTTAGTACTAATAAGTCTAGAACCTGAACTTCTGTTTATGCTACTAAGGATTGCAATTAATATAAGTACAACTCCTATTATTATGATTATGTTTGCTGACATTTTACTATTTTTTTAATTATATCTTTTACTTTACAATTTAGCATTGTTATAGTACACCTCTTCTTTCTTCTAATTGCGCTTTAATATCTTTTGCTCTTTCTTCAGACAGACCGTATTTCCACATAATCCAAATAGCCAAACCTGCAGTTACAACTGGAATAACTATATCGGCGATTCTTAATTTTGTCATTGTATCAACCGTTTGCGTTGCTGCATTACCGTCGAATCCAATTAACTTTAATACTAAACCACCTAAAACTAGAGCTAATCCTTGACCAAGTTTAACAACCCACCAGTATAATGCACCGAAAGTACCCTCTTTCCTTGGCATTCCGTTAACAAGCTCATCCAAATCACAAACATCAGCAGTCATACTCATCATCAGAGTAAATAAACTTCCTAAACCAAATGACATTAAAGGTATTGGAACAAAAGAAAGCCAAATATTATCAGGAGTAAAAGCCCACCACTTCATAGCATATCCAACTATAGAAAGGGCGGTTGAAATGATGAACGCATTCTTTTTTCCCCATTTTTCAGCCATTTTTGATACGATTGGAATTACTAAGAATGCTGAGACTAATGCTCCAATTGAGCTAAACCAAGCTGGCCAAGTAGACGTAGCCTCATAGCTTCCGTTAAAAATGTAAAAAACGAAAATGAAAAAACTAAAAGACGCCACAATTTGATAACCATTAAATATTAAAAAAGTAGCACCACATAATTTCATAAAAGGCTTGTTTTTTACGGCTTCTTTTATACTGACTAATAAATCTTTTAAATTGCTAAATACAGTCTTAAAACTTAATTTCTTTCTATTGTCCATATTGGCAGAGTCCATACCTCTACAAAAAATAGCCGGCAAAAGGCCAAGGAACAAACAAACTATTCCAACATACATAGCCATTGTTCTCACACCTTCAGCTTGATTACTAAAAAAATTTGGGTCTGCAATAATTACCCAAAACCAAGGTACAATTACCCAAGCTAATAGACCAACAGTTTGTGAAAATGCCATTAAACGAGTTCGCTCGTTATAGTCAGAAGTCATTTCATAGCCTAAGCCAACCAAAGGTGTAGCAAACATGGTGTTTCCTATGAGAAAAACCATAGACATAATTAGGAAGTACCAAAAATTATAATCTGCAGAATTGTTTTCATCAAGTTGCCATAGAAGTACAAACGTAATGGCACTTAAAATACCTCCCACTAAGATATATGGCCTCCTTCTTCCCCATTTAGAGCTAGTGTTATCGGAAATAAACCCCATAATTGGATCGGTTACTGCATCAAAAAATCGAGGCAATCCTCCTAAAAGTCCTGCTAGAAATGGATCCATCCCAAAAGCTGTTAATAAGAAGAACATAAAGAAACCTAAGGCTCCAGGATATAAGTTCAAAACTAAATGTCCAGCACCAAAGGCAGCTTTTTGACCTAATGGCACTCTACTTGTTGCGGCTGTTTTTACGTTTGGCATAATTTAATTTTTAGTAAGTATTAGTTAAGGTATTGGAATTACAATAGTTTGAATTGCTCGTGAGTCTATCGAAAATTCAATATTCTTTTCATTTAGTGATAGGTCTATCTTTTTTGGGGTATCATGTTCATTAAAAAGGACTATAGCAATAGAGCCATCAAGGTTCTTTGCTGCAGTTGCAAGAAGCTTATCATCAGAATTTTCTAATCCAATAACTTTAGCTTCAGGTCGAATAAACTTACTAAAATGAGCCATGGTATGATAAAGTGGTGTAAAATACACTTCATCCTTATCTGGGTCGACAATTACTGGGGCAATACACCAGTTTTTAAACCAGTTAGGGCCTCCTTTTGTGTCAAGAACCATATTCCAATCTACCCAGCCATCAACCCAATTATTTAAGCAGCCAATAATATCTCTAGCATATCGATTAACGGGTGCATACTTAGGATGCATATGCCTGTCTTTTTCGGGCGCCCATTCAAAGCCCCAGTCTGTAGCTCCTTTTTTCCAGTACCAAGCATCATCTTCCCAAACAGGAACTTCCGCGTCTACGCACGCTTCAGATTGTATTAAAAGCTTATTTGGTGCTTTATTATGTGCATATTGCAATTCTTCAGGAAATACTTCAAACGTACTTGCATACCAGTGAATGGCCGTGCCATCAAAGTACTTGGATGTTTCTTCATTTTTAAATTGAGAGTCTATCCACTCTTTTAAGTGTTCTCTGTTTTGATCGTAACCCAAAATTTTTAAGTCCCCTTTACCATCAGCTTCTAATTTCGGTCCTAAATGATTCTGAACAAAATTGGTCATTTCATCTGGCGTATAATGCATGCTCTCCCAGTTGTTACCATTACCTAGAGGTTCGTTTTCAACGGTAAAGCCCCATATATCAATACCCTCCGCTTTATAAGCATCTACATACTTTGAGAAAAACAGAGCCCATGTGTCATAATATTCTGGTAGTAATTTGCCTCCAACCCAATTATTATTATCTTTCATCCAAGGCGCAGCTGTCCATGGGGAACCAAAAATTTTAAATCCATCTGTAGATGCCGCCATGGCATCTTTAATGAAAGGGATTAAATCATCTTTATCTTCCTTAATAGTAAAATGCTCAAGCTCTTTGTCACCTTCAATAGGGGTATAAGAATAATTTGAAACAGAAAAATCGCAGGAATTCATGTGTGATCTTGTTAATGAGTAATGCGCACCTTCTTTACTAAAGTACGCGTCTATAATTTTATTCCGATTTTCTTTACTTAACTTATTCAATAAATATGCAGACGACTCTGTAAAAGCCCCTCCAAACCCAGTAATTGTTTGAAATGTTTCTTCTGGTTTTAATTTAAGTGAAACTTTCAATTCTGAGTTTTGAAACTCTGTTATTTTAGAAAGTTTGTTACCCGCTGCTGAAGTTTCAAAAACTTCAACCACAAGTGTTTTGTCATCATTATTACAACTTATCATAATTAATGCTCCAACGAATAATATTATATTTTTTATAGTGCTCATGTGAATTAATAATGTTAATGATTATTTTGGTTCGCATGCCATTCTTCAGAGGTAGGAGCTACCTCAACATCGTTCATCAAGGCTTCTTTATCACCATCATATGTTTTAGTAATGGGGTTTCCGTTTCTTGTTAGCCCTGTAAAAGTTCCTTTATCCACCTCATTCCAAAGTGCATATTTTGCTTTTCCGTCTACTGTAAATAAACCAAAGTGTTTTTCTGAATTTCCTGAATTATCGCCACCTTTCCAAGGTTCATCAAATCCTTCGAAATAAAAACACGACATTCCTGCTTGGTTAGTCCAATCTCTCATGTGTTTGTAATAAAGAGCTTCTTTGAACTCATCACATGCTTTAGACCCAGTAGCGCCAAAATACCCAGTTGACACCGTTGCCCATCCTGTTTCACCAATATGAATTGGCTTATCGACTCCTAAATTCTTCATATAATCTTTAACCGATTGATATTGAGATATTGCATAATTTTTTGCCCTCAACATAGATGCATCGATTTTTTCGAAATCTGTCATTTTTTTTTGACCTTCTTCTGCTTTTAACCAAAAATCAGGATTATGATGTGTATCATGCATTGGATAGGTATGCATAGAAATAAAATCTACCGCATTGATTAATTTATTTAAATCTTCAACGTGATATTCTTCGCCACCACCGCCCCAAGAAGCAAAATTATCAGAACTTGTAATCCATAAATCTTTAGATAATTTCCCTTCTTTCTTTAAGTCTTGAAGGTAGTTTACCCATTTTAAGATTACCCAGGGTTCTACATAATAAGTTGCAGCCCATTTAACCATAGCCTCATTACCAACGGCAATAACTTTTACGATATCTGGATATTGATTTGCTAATGCAGCTGCTTTTTCAATCTGTGGTTTGTTATCTGCACTTTCTTCATTATGAATAGGTGCCTGATCTGTCCAAGCGTTTTTGCAATCTATCCAAGCGCCAAGCATCACATACATTTCAAAACTAGGTTCTTGTTTTTTTAATTCACTTATAACTTTCAAAAGGTTTTCAGCTTGAGGCAAATGCACTTTATAGGTACGCAGCATCCTAACACCTAGGGCATGTAAAAGTTTTACGTCCTCTTTTAGTTCTTCTAGAGTCGGTTCAATACTATGATCCGCATGCCTATAAGCACCAAAAGACATGGCTAAGTAATCCGGGTTTCCTAAAATATCCTTAGCTGAAACTTCCTTTGTTGAAACTTCTTCTTTCACGTCATTCTTTTTAACTTTAGCACAAGACCCTATAAAACAGATTAAAAAAATCAGTATACAATTTCTTGCGATTGACACATAATTTCTCATAATTAATAATTAATAATTAAAAGTTACTTCTCGTATTAATGGCGGAGCTAAAACCTCTAACAGTAAATCCTTTTTTACACCACCATATGTTTTAGTTATTGATTTACCATCTCTAGTTAGGTTCTTAAAAACGTCTTTATCAACTAAATTCCATAAGCCATATTTTGCTTCTCCTTTAAGGTTTATTAGTCCGAAATGGTTTTCAGAACCCCCATCGTTATTAGCATCTTTCCACTGTTCATCAAACGCTTCGAAATAAAAACATGAAACCTTTTCTTTTTTACTCCATTGTCTCATGAGTTGAAAATACCTGCCAGATTTATATTCGTCTGCTGCTTTTGACCCACTTGCGCCATAGTGCTCATTAGAGACCGTTGCCCAGCCAGTTTCTCCAATATGTACAGGCTTATCAACACCTAAAGTTTTCATATAGTTTACAACACCAGCGTATTGATTTGTTGCAAAATCTAAGGCTCGATGCATTACAGATTCAATTTTTTCTGAATCTGATAATCCATATTCACTTTCAGGCACTAACCAAAAGGCAGGATTATAGTGAGAGTTATGCATAGGATATGTATGCATAGATATATAATCTACTGCCTTAATAAGGTTAGTTAAGTCTTCACAATGATAACTAGGGTCTCCTGCGCCCCAAGATGAAAAATCATCCGAACTTGTAACCCATAAATCTTTAGGAAGCTCGCTCTTCTTTTTTAAATCCTGCAAATGATTTACCCATTTTAAAATAACGTTAGGACGCACAAAATAGCTTGTAGCCCAGCGCACCATAGCTTCATTACCAACAGCTATAATCTTAACAATATCTGGATAAGCTTTTGCTAAAGCAACAGCCCTGTCAATCTCCTCAGCGTTCTGCGCGCTTTCAACTTCATGATTAGGCTCAAATTCAGTCCAAGCGTTGTGGCAATCAATCCAAGCACCTAGCATGACATACATTTCAAAAGAAGGGTCTTCTTTTTTCAGTTCGCTTATAGCTTTCAGTAAGTTAGGAGCCTGTTGCAATTGGACGTTATATGTTCTTAATATCTTAACACCCATAGCAGCCAATATTTTCATATCTTCTTTTAACTGTGGAATTGTAGGTTGTATATCTCTCGACTTCTGCCTATAACCTCCATAGGAAATTGCTAAATAATCTGGGTTACTTAAAATTTCTGCTGCTGTTATATTTCTTTCTTTATTCACGTGTCTTTTTAACTTTTTAACTTTTTTGCCTGTCTTATAATGGCAATCAAAAGTAATTTTAGAATATTATTATAATTTCTAATGTGTCTATTTCTTTAAAGAAACAATTATTTGACTAATCTCTCCTGTTCTTTCAAAAACCTTCTTACTTGTTTGTGAATCCAGCTGTAAAGTATCGTACTCTAAAACTGATTCTTGACTAAACACTATTTTTAAGCCCTCATTCTCAGATAATTTGTAAACAATTGGAATTTGGCAATACGTAAAGCAAAGAGAACCTTCGTTTAACTCGATGCTTTTTATATCCTTATTAACATCAACATATTTAAAGGTTTTTGGGGTTTTCAAAAACTCCCCTATTCTTAATAGTCTTGGGTTGAATAACAATTTTCCTTCAACCACATATACTCCTAGCTCTCCAAACCGACTTAAAATATCTTCTTTCACCTGTCCCGTCATTCCAGGTTGTTGTGCTCCTTTTGTTGCAGGTGTATGTGAATACGGGTCTGTAGGCACCGCTCCATATAACTCTGGAGATTTATGGACACCTATACCCTCATTTATTTCGTAATAATGGTCTAATAGTTTGCCTATTGTAACTTCATTTTCATTGTTTTCAACAGCAAGTAAACAGGTTTCTTGAACCGCAAGCAATAATTTAGAAACCATATGCCAATAAATTGAGCCTAATCCCTCATAACCAAAAAAGGTTCCTGAGCGTCCTGTGAAAGCTTTATGATCAAAAATTTCTTCAAAAACATCTAATATTAATTTCGTGTCTTTTTCAATTAGATCTCCGTAAGTTTCTTGTGGCAAATTCAATAACGCCTCTTTTAAACTATCCGCATTATTAAATGTTCCATTAAAATGATAAAGCCCTTGAACATCTTTTAGAATAATTTGTTTGTTTCCATCTTTAACCAATTGACTTAATAGTAAAGACCCCTCAACTTTATTAGCAGCAATATTGTTTTTAACATCGAAACGCTGTAGCTCCTTATCTGGATAAAGGATATAGCTGTATTGGTCTGGTCTAAACAAGGTGCTAGCCTTAAGAGCATCTAGAACTTCTAACGAGGTGTCTCCTGAAATATAACCAGAACTTAATACAGCCACTTGGCCTTCCAACATTTCTGGTAAATATGAAATAGAAACTTCCGATTCGTTATCAACGGTCATTAAATTATATGCATGGAATAAATTGTCGTCTCTTTTATTTGCATCGATACTATGGTCTAAATACTTCTTAGAAATGTCTAAAAATTGCAATAAATCATTTTTAGAAATAACTGCTTTATCACTTGTAAAACCGTTTTCATAAATATTTAATCTATAATCACTCCCTGCAACTCCTAAGGCGTCTAAAACACTTTTTCTGTCTTTATTAGAAACCTTTCCTGAAAGAATATGGGTGTTTTTATTAAATGTGCTTTGCACCACATTAAAGAATTCAACCAATTCTTTAGAAACTTCATTTTCTTCGAATGATGCCTTTTTAACAACATTTTCGAAAAAATTCAAGAAGCGCCTTAGGTAATATAAAGTAACCATAGAAACTCCATTTCCTACTAAAGCATTATTAGCATCGTTCCATTCAGGTCGTTGTGTGTTCATCCAAATACCACCTTCTGGAATAAAGTTAGAAAGCTTAGCAAGTACAGTAGCTAATAATTTTTCTATAAGGTTTACTTTATAAATAAAGTAAGTTTGATCTCTTAGTAATGCGCCATCAGCTCCTAGCTCTAATCTCTTTTGTTCAATTTTGTCTTGAGATTCCTGATCGAAATCTATGGTATCCTTCGGATTAATTAAAATATCTGAATAACTTTTTATTCTATATGGAACGTTTGCATAAACGAAAATATCTTGATTGAAAGACTTGGCTAATTTATTAGGATAGTGGTTTTCAATAAACTCTAAAAATTTAAGTAAATAAATTATTTGATGATCTCCCCAATATCCAATATAAGACCAAGGGTCGTCTGGTTCAATTGTTTCCCAATCAAATCCGTCTTTTGTAACACGGTAAGGATTATAACCATCGAAAGTAGTAGCATTCAAAAACTTATGAATCATGCTTTCAATAAACTCCGGATAAGAGTGTGCCAAGGCCTCCCAGTTTTGGAATATATCTCTCCAGTTACCTTCGTAATCTAATATTTTTGTACCGTCAATTTCACTTGTTGTGTTAATTGAGAATTTGTTCCATGGCCTACTAGGGTCGCCATGTCTTCGGCTAAACTTAAGCGGCATATATTCTATCGCGAGTCTTTTAAAGTTTTTATCCTCATCTTGCTCAGCTAATCCTTTTAAATGATTAAGCGTGAATTTTTCAGGAAGATTACTAAGAAGCCCTTCCTTTTTCTTAAATACTTTTTTGTTTGCAGTTTCTAAATACTTTACGAAATCCCATTTTTCAATATGGTAGCCATCATCAAAAATACCGCCACGCATAATATTGTATAAGGTGTTAGAGAAGTGTCTCGTATTTCTTAATTTATCAGCAGTTAATTGTATTGCATCTGAAGCTGCATTCAATTCTAATAGCTTTTTAGACCCTAATTCAATATCATTCCGTATTAAGGCGCTAAGGTTTTCTTCATTTTTAATTAGTTGGGAAACCTCAGATATGTTTGTTATTGATTGATTTACATCTGCTACTATAATCCAATCTTGTTCAGATTCGGATTTCAAATTAATATTTGCACATATAAAATAAGCGCCTTTTTCAGCTTTTACATCTACTTCCTGTTTAATTTGAATTCCTTTTCTAAAATTATCAAGCTGTGTAGACGATACTAAATATTTAGCGTCATTAATTCCCACAGACCAAGCAATAGTAGCTTTTAAAGCTTCACTAGGTTCTGCTTTGTCAACAATCATGGAACTTAATGCATAGGTGCCAATACCTGTATTTATATCTAGTTCACATTTCTTATAAGCGTCAACTAAATTGCTTCGTACATTTTGCAAATTTTCAGAAACACCATAAGGAAGCATGTTTTGAATCCCATCTAATACTGTTAGTTCAATATTCTTGTTTGTGTTATTTATAATCGTTGATTGTTTAACAAACCCAAATTGATCGCTAGAATTCCATTGGTATCTATATGTTATCCCTAAGTCGCTATTTACTTCTTCAAAAACAACTTTATTCCCTAGGCTGTTTTTGTATAAATTTCTTTTCGTTTTATAAACACCTTCATATTTATCGGCTAAAGGTTCCCATAAAAACGTTTTTCCTTTGACATGAACTTGGATTATGGTTTTACTTCCTGTAATATCTGCAGATTCGGTTATTTTATCATCTGTATAATATGGAAAAAGTGATGAGTTACTATCTTTTCTACCTGCAGATAATCCGCCATTGCTCGAAATAAACATCCAATGGTTTGAATCGCTTACCACGCTCATAAAGAATGGTCTCATAGCGTCACAATTTGATATTTTATAGTAATTCTCGTTATTAAAGTTTATAAGCTTTCCCTTGATTTCCTTGGTTTCAAAAAATGCTTTTTTATCCCCTATATATATTTCACTATTACTCATTAATTTTAACGTTTGTATTGGTTATCGAATATCGATTCAAGTTAAGCAATATTGTTTTCTTTTTTCTTACAATTAATACCCCAAAAAAATCGAACAGCAATCCATTAATATTTTTGTTATTAGTTTTTTATTAATATTTTCTCTAGTTCTTCCAATGTTTTACCTTTGGTTTCAATTACATATTTGTAAACAAAAATTAAAGCAAAAAATGACAACAATGCGTAAATTGCAAATGTAGTTGTAGGGCCTAAATTCGACAATTCCCAGGGAAATATTTGGGTTACCGAAAAACTAACCAGTGAGTTAAAAAACCCGACTACCGATATGGCTATTCCTTTTATTTTGTTTGGAAAAACTTCCGAAATTAAAGTCCACATTACTGGCCCTAATGAAATAGCAAATGATGCTACATAAAGCAATATAGCAATTAAAACCAAGGTTGCGTTTATGTCTATAAAGTTTGTAATTTCATTACGCTTAAAAACTAAAAATTTATCCTCACTTAATTTAGATTGAACTGCTTGAAACAGTTCAGATTGACTAGTAAATGTATTACCATTAAGATCAATTAAGGACGTCTTTATTTCAGTATCATTAATCTTGCTAATGGTTTCTGAGTTAAAGTTATAGGTAGCATTATTAAAAGCAAAAGCAGCCATTAATAACGCTATTGTCATAAAGGTTGTTCCAATTAGTAAAAGAGGTCTTCTTCCTAGTCTATCAATTAACCAAATAGCAACAAGTGTAAATACTAAATTAGTAAGTCCAACAACAATTGCCTGAAGAAATGATGAATCTGTACTTCCTCCAGCTTGTTCGAATATTGTAGGTGCATAGTAAAAGATAGCATTAATCCCTGTTATCTGTTGAAAAAAAGCAATGCCTAAAGCAATTATCATAATTGTTGCGTACTTGCTTTTCAATAAATCTGCTAATCTTCCTTTCGATTCTTTTTTTGAAGCACCCCTTTGGATTTCATCTATTGTGGTTTGAGCATAACCTTCACCACCAATCTTTACTAGTATTTCTTGGGCAGAGGCTACTTTGTTTAGTTTCGTTACTAACCACCTTGGGCTTCTAGGAACAGTAAATAATGCTACAAAATATATAAAAGCCGGAATCGCTTCAACACCAAGCATCCAGCGCCAACTTTCCCCCTCCATATTTACTAAAAAGTAATTCGAAAAATACGCAACCGAAATGCCTATTACAATATTTAGCTGGTTAAAAGATACCAGACTACCTCGTAATTTAGGCGGTGCAATTTCTGCAATGTATATAGGGGCTATTAAAATAGCGCCTCCAATACCAATGCCTCCAATTATTCTAGCAATAATAAACTCTGTATACCCTGTCGCTAATGCTGACCAAGTCGCCGAAATTGTAAATAATAACGCTACTATTATAAGTATTTTTTTTCTACCATAACGATCACTTAATGGCCCTGCCAGTAAGTTACCCGCCATCGCTCCAAAAATGACACAACCTACCGCAAAACCAAGCATTTCATCGGTCATTTCAAAATAAACGGTTATGCCTTTTATGGCTCCAGAAATAACTGCACTATCAAACCCCAAAAGAAAACCACCTAAAGCCACAATAAGGCTAATTAGTATGGTGTAACTTTTATTCATTTGGGTCTTTTGGTTGGTTTCTTTCATAAACTATATCTCTTTAAAACATTGTTCCAAATTAACCGATGTTTGTTTTTGCTTGAGGTTTAAAAAGACTAGCTAAAATAAAATGAAGCTAGTCTTTTAATGTCTTTTATTAAAAAATTATAACTGTTTAACTACTACATCATCAATATATACAACACCGCCACCATCAGCATTCCCACTTCCAGTTAACTGAAGTAGTAATGAAATACCTTCTACAATATCTCCAGCAGTTACAAATGTACCTGTAAACGTATTCCAAGTATTTAAAGGTTGATCTGTTGCGTTGCCCATATTATGCTCAACAGCGCCTTCCGTTTTTTCTGAAAACGCCAAGACTTGTAATATAGACCCTGTTCCAAGTGCAGTTGTAAACCTATATTTAAAAGTTACTTCTACTGTAGTTCCTGGGGCAATAGTTGATGCAAAACGCTCCCATTTAATATTTGGTGCTTGATTAGCTCCAGTAGTTAATTTTGCAGAATACGTACCCGTGTTTGCTTGTTCGGTACTAACAACAGCAGTACCGCCGTTTAAATTAAACTGCCAACAAGCGCCATCGCCATTATTAGCTTCAAAACCACCATTAGCCAGCAACTCTCCAGAAGGTGGAGCAGGACAATCTCCTGTTCCGCCGCCGCCGCCGCCGCCAGAGCCGCCACCGTCAACTTTAGTAATATCATCTATATAAAGAAAACCAGTATTTGGCTTAAATCCAGTTTGATCTCCTACATCTGGACGAATCAATATTCTGTTCACTCCACCTGGAACGTTTGCTAATGTAAAAGTAAGTTCTACCCACTCGTTGGCAGTAGTAATTTCTTGTACAGCACCAACAGGCTGGTTTGTTCCATCTACTTCTACTTGAAATAATACATTGGTTGGTGCCACAGTAGAATAGAATTTCGCTTTGTAAACGGTAGTTGCTTGATCTAAACCGGCATCAAAAACGAATCCTACACCGCCCCACCAATCGTTAGCAGTGCCATACGCCGCTTCGTATACATTAGGACTCGTATTTATTCCTCCAGAAACTGGGTTAGCAATTAACATGCCTCCTGTGTTAAATTCTGAAGCCGTTACTCCTGCTAGATTGTTCTCAAAATTTAAAAGAACCGTTTCATCAGAACCTCCGCCGCCACCAGACGCTTCAGAAGTTTGAACAATATCATCAAAATAATATATGTCTCCATCGCAATTAGCATCTCTTTCAAAGTATATAATCATACTTTTGTACGTTCCTGTTGTAACATCTGAAAAATCAAAGGTTAATTCTTGCCATTCGCCTACCGCTGTAATCGATGCAACTTTATCAACTGCAGGATCAACATCTGGAGAAGGTAATCGCTCTAAACGCAAGGTAACATCTGTTATTTGAGTTTCAGCTAAAACTTTCATTTTGAATACATTATTAATACGCGCAGTAAAATCTAATGCAGTTGCTAATTCGGTACCCATTCCAGACCATGTTTGGCAAGGATCGGTTTTTATAAATTGCTGTACATTACAACTCGTATTTATCCCTTCTAATAACGGATTGGCTACTATACTAGCTGATGTATTACCGAATGCCTCAAATGTATGTGTTATATCATTGGTTAAAAATGTCCAATTAAGATCTCCATTGGCTGGATCTATATTTTCTACAGTCTCTGGGTCACATGTTATCGCTGTAACAATAACAGTTCTTTGAACTTCTTCTGCTGCATTACCTTGTGCATCAGAGACATTATAAGTGATTACATAAGTACCCTCTGCACTAGTGTCTACCGTATCGCCTCCAACAACTATGTTTGCCGTTATATCACCATCAACCTCGTCAAGAGCCGTAGCGCCAGGATCTGTAAACGTATCCCCTAGTGTTACATTTATTGTTGAGTCTCCTACTAAAGCAATTAGCGGTGCATCTTTGTCCAACACCATGATTATTGACTCAAACGTGTCTGACGCTCCAGCAACATTAATTGCAGTTAATTTTACCGTATAAGAACCAATATCATAAGCAAATACAGGATCAATTAAACTTGAAGTTGTATTGTTTTGATCACCAAAACTCCAAGTGTATTTATTAGCATTCTCTGATGTGTTAATAAATGTTGCCACGCCTGCATCACTTAGCGCAACATTAAAGCCCGCAGTAACTGTTGGTAAAACCGCATCATCGTCTTCGCAACCTATAAAAGCTATCGCTAAAATTAGTATTGAAATTTGTTTAAATTTTCTAAATAATTGTTTCATTGTTCTTTTTTTTAGTTGTTACTGTTTGTATACTCGCACGTAATCTACAAGCATGGTTTGTGGGAATATCTCATCGTCGTCTGGAGCTCCAGGGAAATTCCCTCCGACTGCTAAATTTATTATAATGTAATATGGTTTATTAAATACCCATTCGCCTAGCTTGCCAGTTTCATTTGCTGGTGTTACTATAAGATCAGCAGGCGTTATTTGATTATATAATACATCGTCTACGTAGAAATTGATATATTCTGGACCCCACTCAATACCATATATGTGAAATCCTGCATCTAGACGCTCTCCTAAATCATAACTTTTTGTGATTTGCCCTTGAGGCGTGGTTAAACCTGAATACCCTGGTCCATGAACCGTACCACTAATTGTTGTAGGTTCTTGTCTTCTATACTCCATTATATCAATTTCTCCACATTGTGGCCAAATAACTCCATCTATTGGATCTATGCAAACCTCTTGCTCTTGTCCAGGACAGGTTGCAAGATTTTTGTTTCCATCTGGACACTCAAATTGGGTTTCAACACAACAATTCTCTCCGAGCAACCAAAATGCTGGCCATAGTCCTGAACCGGCAGGTAGCTTTATACGCGCTTCGAAACGCCCATACTGTTGTTCAAATAACCCCTTTGTAGAAAGTCTTGCCGAGGTATATGCAGAATTTTCAAAATTCTCCTTCTGCGCTGTAATAAGCAACATCCCATTCTGCACAGTTACATTCTGTGAACGACTTGTATAATACTGTAATTCATTATTTCCCCATCCATCAAAACCAGTCCCAATATCGTAACCCCAAATTGCAGAGTTAGGTGCACCATCTGTATCAAACTCGTCTGCTATTACAAGTTCTTTAAAAGTAGCCACTGTTTGTGTTTCTTCGGTGTCACAACTAGAGATAACTAAAACCGCTATCAATAGAAAAGACATGAACAGTAAGGTTTTTGTGTTTCTTGTATGTTTCATTGTTTTATTCATATTTTGAATTTTAATTATCTAACTTATTCTTTATAGAAGTAAATATTATCTAAAATAAAATCTGGTCCTCCAGCTAAAATGAGAGCTCCCAAATTGTTCTTCTGAGCCGCAAGGTCTCCATCTAAAGGAATATCTACAGATGTCCAAGCCCCAACCGTTAATCCAGTAGCATCAAATCTTTTATCCTTGTCATCACCATCTGGGAAACCAGTAAAGATATTAGTTTCTATCTCGCCATTCGTTCCAATGTCTCTAATTTGGATGTTAACATTGGTTCCTGGTTTATCAGTAAAAATATCTACATGTAAGTGCGTTAAAGTTGACGCATCCACGGTATTATCAAAAATAATTCCTGTGAAATTATTATTGGTATAAATTCGAACCAACTCTCCTGAGGCACCAACCTCTGTAGTTTCTGTGGTTGAACCACCAAACCCTGGATTGAAGTTACTTCCAGTATCTTCTGCATATGTATCACTAAAGATAGATTTAACATCGGCAGCAGGCCTTATTGGTACTGGGGCTAGAGGTAATGCACCGCTAGAGGTTACGGTTAAAGATCCGAACGCTTTGACACCAGCTAACTCCGCAGTTATTTCAGAGGAACCTTCTCCAATAACACTAGCAATACCAAATTGATTTACAATTGCAACATCGGTGTTTGAAGAAACAAAATTGAAATAAGCAGGCGCCCCGACAACTTCTAAGTTTTCACCATCAACATCGTATTTTATTGCTAGACCTTGAGCCACAATATTTATTTCGCTTCCTGTAAATGTTTGTATGGCTATATCCTGACCATTGAAGGCGACTGGTCTTGGTTGCGAAACAGTACCTAATTTTTCAAATTTTAACTCATCGATCCAGAATGTCCAAGCTATTTCATTTCCATTCGGGCCGTCTCCAAGAGGATCAAAACCGCCCGCAGCAAATAAGAACATTCCCGTTTCTTGAATTAACTTTGAAGGATCTGGTATTGGAATAATATATTTCTTCCATCCAGATGTCATTTGTACAGAGGTAGCAACATCGTAAGAAGGCTCACCTTCCAATGTATCAAAATCGGTTCCAAAACCAACTGCTATGGTTCCAGATGTAGTTCCTTGTGCCCAAAACGTCAGTGCGTCGTATCCCGTCAGATTTCTTCCTGCTCCACGGTCTTCAAAAACACCCCCTATAAAGTTTCCCTCAGGATCATTAGAGGCAGGTACATCAATTCTAATTGACGTGGTTCCTTTGTAGACTGTGTTATTATCCACACCAAAACCACTAGTATTTGCTCCTTCTGCAGGATCAAAAGATCTAAAAAATTGATCGGTAAGTCCTACAGGAGCATCAATAAAGATTTCTGCTGTTGTTGGAAATGTCGCAAAGGATGTATCATCTGAAAGCTCTCTTTCACAACTAAGAACAAGAGCCATTGTACACACTAAAATGAATGTGTACTTAAAATATGTGAATTTTATATTTTTCATTTTCATCTTATTTACCAATGTTAATATGTATATATGTTCTAATCTCCCATTCATTTCCATCGTCGAACCCAACAGGACTTAACACTGGAACTGCTGGAACCGTATTTGGCGGAACTGCCGTAGGCGCGTATCTTGGTGAGTTCTCATTTAAAGAACGCCATATGCCTCTAAGACCAATCTTAGTGCTAGGCAGAATAAACCAATCTGGTTTCCCTATTGAGGTTGAAATGTCAATCATGTTTTGAACAGGAAACGTTAAGTTAAAATCGCGGTGATAATCAAAAGGCCCCCAATCGTTAATCTTAACTTGGTATTCTATTTTCCATTTTTTGTAAATCATTTTGATGTCGCCACCAAAACGTTCTATGGTTCTATCGCTATCACCATTAGCCTGGGCATTACCCCCATAAAAGTTTCCAATAATACCTATATCTGGACTAACTTTGGAAACAACACGAGAACTTATTTCCCATAAATCTTGTGCTGGTGCAGCTTGTGGGAATGCGAAAAACTGTCGATTGGCCAAAAATCCAATATGTGCGTCTTGCGCTGTTGGATGGTGCCTATATACGAAACCTAAATTAAAGGCTATTTTTGCATCCTCCGCACGGTCATTATCCCACTCATAAAACCATGAGCCCGGTGTTGGGTCAAAAGTTAAAAGTAATTCTCCCGCAGTAGTCTCTCTATTCCCTCTTACAGCGAAAGGATCATCAATAAAGTTTCGTAATCTCCCTGGAGCCGTAACATCATTTGGCATGGCGGCTATCAAAGGTTTTTGCCATAAAAAGTTTGGCGCAATTTGCCAGTCGCCCGCTGAGAAAGTAAAACCAGAAAGTATGTTGGTTTGGTTACCGCTTCCCGAATCTTTTAGTTTCCAGCCTGTAAATGTTCTCGTAGCATCTGGTCCTCCATTAGCAACTAAGCCCATGTAAGCTGCTTGCGCATACCAATTAAACTTACCGCCTTTGTAGGTGATTTTTGCTTTTCCACCCCAATTATCATCAGAATTTATTTTGTCTTGATAAACGGTGTAATTTCCTGGTTCTCCTCTCACATCTTGAAATGTGCTTCCATTTAACGGTCTTCCGCCCCAGATACCTCCTAAAGAAATACCTAGTTTACCAAATTCTTTCTCTACAGCCAAGGAAGCTCTTTCCATTGGCCACCCTGGAATTATACCACTGGCAACCTGATTTTGGTTTAAAACACGCTGACCATTTTCATCAAATCTTAGTTCTGTTATAAAGTCTCTATGATATATACCTGTAATGTCCCAATGTTTTAATTTCGTGCTATACTTTAAAAGTGCTGTTGGGTTAGCTCCCCACCATAATTGCGGTCCAAAAGCAGCTTTAAGTCCTTTTAAAGAACCCTTACCGTCTACTTCCATTCCTAGAATTTCACCGTTGTATATGTCTAAATTTGGGCCGTAATTTGCTTCAGGGTATAAACCAAAGAAATCACCCTCATATCCCCAGTGGTAATGACCTGTTCTGTAAAAACCTCTAATATCGGCCACTTTAGTATTCCACTCATATTCTGCGTTATAAACCCTAAGTCTATTGTTATCTGTTATGGTAACTTCTTCACCGTTAGAGTTGACAACTGTAATAGGACGTCCTACGTTTTCATAAAAAATCTCATTTATTGGGTTTTGAGCAACATTACCAATTATATTGAAGTTTACTTCTGCCTTCATCCCTGGCGATGGGCTTCCAGCTACCCCAACGTAATATGATTGCATATGGTCAAACCCTAATTGATTCGGGAATGTTTCTTCATCTGGATTTGCTGTTTCTGGTGTTGTGATTAAAGAACCTCCAGTATTAAAGGTTGTAAACTCTGCTCTTAAATTACTTATTCTAATTTTTCCGCCTGATTGTGCGTCTAATGCTGCTTTGTCGCCACGGGCTTTTAACATGGCTTCTGTTATGTTGATATTATTAAAATAATTGTCAAGGAATTCAGGGGTCATGCCTTCATCGTACGGATTGAGCGCATGTGCGTCCTTAAGTGTGTAATATGACGCACGAGGATACAAATCATAAAGCCCTCTCTCGCTTGTTGGTCCTTTGGCACAAATACCAAACCACTCCTCGTTCATGTTATTTGAACCGTTTTTGGTGTCATGATAATACCCTCCGTTGCTCCATGAAGCTCCTGTTTCGTGAGAATCGGCATTCTCTCTATCATCAAAACCTAATTTCCACCAGCCATCACTAAATTGAAATGTAAAACCTCCAATAGAATTTCCTACTTTACCTAAACCAGCAGCGTTTTCATATATTTCTTTCCAGTTTGATAAATTATAGTGTGCTTGCCAGTATTGGTCTTCCTTATTTTCAAGAGCGTTATAAGCATCTGCACCAAACTCTGTGAACATAAGCGGTATACCAAGCTTGTCTTTAACCACTTGAAAGAAATCTCCAAATGATTCTCCTCTATAAGTATTAGCTCCATATACATCAATGTCTTTACATTCTTCTGCTATGATATCAATGAACAACACATCTCCGTTACAAATTGCAACCGGGTGATTTGGATCCATTGCTTTCATTTTGAGAGCAACCTCGTTCATGAGCTTGTACATAGGGCGTCCACGAAGTTCTCCAACCGCATTAATTTTTTCTTCACCATCAGGAAAATCTTCTGTTTCTGCTCCTTGCCAAAATAGTCCGTAGTTATTTTCATTCCCCATCATGTACATTAAAATACCAGGGGTGTCTTTATAGTCTTCGACTAATTTCATCATTGCAGATACCAGATGTTCTTGAGTTTTTTCATCCGAATAGATTGTAACGGGTGTCCAGACACCATCTAATGTTAGTCCATACCTACCAAATGAATGATTTAACAGAGTATAAACTCCATATTTTTCATAGACATAGGTTACCCATTTAGCTGGCACACCTACATATTGTCTTATAACATTAACATTCATGTTTTTCAAAAGACCCATTTCGGTATCTAATCCTGCTTTGATGATATCATCCGATTGTTCATAAAAATTGGCATTTGTAACATCGGTACCTATGGGAACATAATCCCAGTTTACACCATTAAGCATAAAGTCTTTGCCGTCGACCACCAGTTTCTGGCCTTCTTCACTACTGACAATCTCTACTTTATTTGCCTGAGCAAATATTGAGACCGTAAATAAAAAGAATAATAATCTTAGAAAGTTGTTTTTCATAGTTTTACTTGTTTTGAGTAGTTTGTTCTTAGTTGTTCTCAATTTTTGAGGTTGAGTGCTTTTAATAAATTTCCAGTAGATTTGGGATTAATAAAAATAGGACAACATATTGCGAACTTGGCAAAAAATACCCCAACAAAAAACATACACAACAAAAAAACACTGTAAAGATTAACAAAACCTTAGTAAGGCAAAGGTTTTGTTGGGGTGTTAGCATTATTAAACTGAGGTAATAAATTTGTCAACCATTTAATTTGTATGGGCAATGTATAGGTAACCACCAGTAGTGTTGTGCCTTACTAATTGTGTTTATTTAAACAAATAGCCGAAAACAGTAGGTTTTTAAAAATGAGGCTCAAATATGTAGTGGGGTAAAAAATAATTAATTTTGATGCTCACACTTAATATATTAAATAAAACTAGTTTACCGAATGTCCAAAACCTGAGCGCTTTATTAGTGGCTATGGATAAAACACTAAGAGGCTATGTCTTCAAAATATTATTGATACACCCTTACATAATCTATTTCCATTGCACTTTGGTTAAAAGCAGGATCAATACTAAACCAATCTCCCCCTAAAGCTATATTCAATAAAATAAACTGATTCTTAGAGAATGGCCAATTTACCGATGTCTTAGTTGCTGGATTATAAGTATATAAAAGCTGATCGTCCAAATAAATTTTTATAAAATCAGAGGTCCATTCTGCTGCATACAAATGGAAAACTGAATCGTAATCAGCTACAACTTTCTCGCCTATTTTAGCATCTTGACAATTACTCACCCCTGAACACGCCATAGTATGTATGGCACTAGAAACTATAGTTGGATTGTGTCCCCAGTGTTCCATAATGTCAATTTCTCCACAAGCAGGCCAACCAACTTCATTTATATTAGAGCCTAAGGTCCAAATGGCCGGCCAAGTACCAGCACCTTTTGGCAATTTAGCTTTTACTTCAATTTTACCATAAGTAAAATTAAATTTAGAATTCAATCTTGCAGATGTGTAGTTTTTAGTTGATCCCGCAAACGTATAGTTTTCTTTTTTTGCAACTATTTTTAATGTGCCATTAGACACATAAGCATTATCCAATCTATCAGTATAATGTTGTTTTTCACCATTCCACCAACTTCCATTATTTGGAGGCACTGTTTCAAATAGCCACTTAGAGGAATCGACCCCTCCATCTTGGTCAAACTCATCTGAAAAAATCAACGTATCTGATGTATCTGATTGAAACACCTTAACCGATTGTGTCATGTTTATTGACTCTCCCGTACTTGAATATGCAATAACCAAAACAGCATAAGTATTAGTGCCTTTTTTAGTAAAAGTATGCTCTATAGTTCCATCAGTACTTTCAACTAAAGAACCTCCGTCAAACTTGAATGCATAGCGTACCGCATTATTTGCAGTTGCAACACATGAAATGCTTCCAGAACCATTGCCATTAGGGTTATTAGTGTCAGCCCCCTGAATAATTATAGATAAGCTCAAGTTGGATGGTGACCCAGAAATATCGTCACTTCCCCCGCAAGAATGTACAAAAAAAGGAGACACCATTAATCCTATTATTAAAACAAGAAAGGAGGTAAATTTTTTAACAGAAGTTTTTAATTTTAAGTTCATCTTGATGTATGATATAATTAAGGTTCGATAAAAGATTATTATAATAGAAAAACCCCTTTCTTTTGATTCTATATCGAAAGGGGTCTTAAGTTCTAATTTAACTCTATTAATGGAAATAAATATTATCTAAATAAATAGTTCCATTACCATCGAACTTCATTTGAAAAACATCCGTTAAATCAACAACACTTATGAACTCCGATAAAGGAATATCAACACTTACCCATTGCCCTGTAGTTACTTCAAAAGCATGTGGGGTTTCTGCAGGTCCAGGACTAATTAAGAATGCATTAAATCCTGTAGAATCTGCTGTCCAATAATCTACATGTAGCATAGTCATTCCAGAAACATCTATAGCATCAAATTGAGTGCCTTGATAATTTAAATTCTCGTATTTTAAGGTATTATTTCCTTCAATAGTTTCTTCAGTCACAACTGTAGCTTGTCCCCAGTTTGGATTATAATCTATTCCAGATACAGTTGTATACGCATCGCTAAATAAAGAAATCACATCAGAGTCTGGAAGTGTAGGTGTTGGTGCAGCTACTGTTGGCTCTGTTGGTGGTTGTCCGTTGTGGAAATAAATATTATCTAAATAAATGGTTCCATTACCATCGAACTTCATTTGAAAAACATCCGTTAAATCAACAACACTTATGAACTCCGATAAAGGAATATCAACACTTACCCATTGCTCTGTAGTTACTTCAAAAGCATGTGGGGTTTCTGCAGGTCCAGGACTAATTAAGAATGCATTAAATCCTGTAGAATCTGCCGTCCAATAATCAATATGTAGCATAGTCATTCCAGAAACATCTATAGCATCAAATTGAGTGCCTTGATAATTTAAATTCTCATATTTTAAGGTATTATTTCCTTCAATAGTTTCTTCAGTCACAACTGTAGCTTGTCCCCAGTTTGGATTATAATCTATTCCAGATACAGTTGTATACGCATCGCTAAATAAAGAAATCACATCAGAGTCTGGAAGTGTAGGTGTTGGTGCAGCTGTAGTTGGACCAGTAGGCTGACCATTGTGGAAATAAATATTATCTAAATAAATAGTTCCATTACCATCGAACTTCATTTGTATAACGTCCGTAAGTTCTACAACACTTGAAAATGTTGACAAGGGAATGTCTACACTTACCCATTCTCCAGTAGTTACCGCAAAAGCATGTTCTGTCTCTGAAGGACCAGGGCTAATAAGGAAACCATTAAATCCTGTAGAATCTGCTGTCCAATAATCTACATGTAGAAAAGACATTCCAGACACATCTGTTGAACTTCCCAATACGGTTCCCTGATAATTTAAATTCTCATATTTTAAAGTGTTATTCCCGGCAATATCTTCTTGTGTTACAACTGTTGCTTGTCCCCAATCTGGATTAAAATCTGTTCCTGCAACATCGGTATAGGCATCACTGAATATAGAGATAACATCTGATTCTGGTAATACGGGTGCTGGCGCTGCCATAGTTGGTGCATCTGTATTTCCACCGCCGCCACCAGACCCATCTCCCTCTAAAAGCACAATATCATCAAAATAATGCGTTGTATCTGCATCCTTATCTCCTAAAAAGTTAAAGAATAAAACAGCTCTATCAAATTTAGCATCATCCCCCGGAGAGAATACAAATGAAAGTTCTTCCCATTCATTGGCCACAGTAGTAAGTTCTGATTTTTCATTTTTTATATCACCGTCTTCTTTATCTTCTAATTTTAGCGTAATATTCTGCCCAACTTCAGGAGAATATACTTTTATTTTTATGGTTCTATTAACAGAAAAATCAACTTTCTCTGCTAAATCAAAGAAGAACCCAGCCCATGGCTCTGTTCCTGCTATGTATTTCACTTCCACAACCTTTCCAGATGTGTTAATTCCTCCTGAAACAGGGTTTTCAACAACAGTAATGACGACATCGCCATCTTTTTCTCCAAATATCTCAAACTCCGGATTTGATGTTTCAAAATCGACAGGCACCTCGCTAAAAACAGGAGCTTCTATTGTATTTTCGCCAGGCTCTGGTGGCGGTGGCTCAACATAAGCAGAAACAGGTGGAATATCATCCTCCTGAACACAAGAAGAGAATAGCGCAGTAAAAAGTAGTGATGTTAACATCAAGAAAGACATGATGTTAAATCGCGACAAAAAGCGTGTGGTTATATTTTTCATTTTTTTAATTTTTTTAATTTATATTTTGAGCAATTAGTTATATCCATCATTTTGAGGATAGTCTGGTCCCAATAGTTCTATTTGACCTTGCGGTATAGGCCAATTTTGCATGTACTCACGCAATATATCTTTTGGATTTCCTTCTGGATAAGACTCATTCATATTATCGTTATTCATATGGTCTAATAGAAATTCAAATAATTTGCCTGTTCTTTTTAGCGTAAACCAGCGCTGTCCTTCAAAAGCCAATTCTCTAGCTCTTTCGTCTAAAATAGTTTGTAAATCTAAAGTGGTTTTAGAAGCCGCGTTTGCGCGGTTTCTCACCTCATTAAGATACTCTAGGCCTTTATCGGGCTCTCCTAGCATCAAGTGGGCTTCTGCGCCAATTAAGTATGTTTCGGCCAATCTATAAACCATGATGTTTTTATAATGAGCTCGATCAGTTGGCTCCGCATTTTCATCAAGAAACTTAATTACTCCTGGGTTTTGCCTTCTGTAGTACAACATAAATTGGTTTTGATCTGTTGGGTGGTTTACATACAAATCCAGTGGGTCACCAATATTCTTGCCTGCGGGCAATGACGCTTCATCATTATACAAATACTCAAATATATAATAAGTGCCATCTTTTCTGTCGTCATTAGGGTCCTCATTTAAAAGATTAATTACATAATCGTTTAAAGACAGAAACCCAACTCCAGCCCCACCGTTTTCAACGGAATGAACAACCCCGTCTGCAGCATGAGATTCTGAAACAATATTCCAATTTAAAATATGCTCTCCACCACCACCGATGGTTTCTCTCTCAAAATTTGAAGTAAACAAAGTCTCAGAATGGTTTAAATCGCCCGCGAACACTTCTTTTGATGTAGGCACCAAGCTATGATTACCACTCTCGATTATAGCATCTGTTTGAGCCGCTGCTTCCGCCCAGTCTTCTTCCCACATAGCCACCTTTGCTCGTATATGCCTTGCAGTACCTTGTGTAAACCTACCGAACTCAGGTGTTGTGTAATCTAAATTTGCGATCGCAAAATCTAAATCACTTTTTAAAAGGTCAAATATATCCTCTTTAGGTGTTTTGTCTTGAGGTTTATCAAACGCGTTATCCGGGTTTGTTGGGGTGGTACTCACAAATATATTGTTAAAAAGACGATATAAAGTGAAAAAAGAGTTGGCCCTCATACATTTAGCTTCTGACAAAATTTGATTTTTTCTATTTTCATCAATGCCATCAAGATTTTCCGCTGATTGTATAATAGCATTACTTCTATCTACTATTTTGTAGTAATGAACCCAGTACTTATTAATACCAGATGCGGTTCCAAAATCGCCTAAGCTAAATCCCCATAATAATCTACTGTATAGGGATGCTTCTCCAGTAATACCAACAGCTAAATCGCTTTTAGCCTGAAGTATCAAGGGATATGCGCCGTTTAAACTTCTGTCTTCATACAACTGGCGATTCAATGTGTATAAGCCAACCACGGCCGACTCCAAGCCTTCTGGTGTGGTATATAGGAAATCTACAGAGGTGTCAGAAAGCAATTCGTCCTTTAAAAATTCATCGCTACAAGAAATTGTGAAAAGTAGCGCGATAAAGAGAGCCCAAACGCATCTCTTAGAGTAAAATATATTATATATTGTTTTCATATTTGATTTTATTTTTAATTAAAAACCTAGCTTAACACCAACCGTTAATGCTCTTGTTTCAGGAAATGCACTACTACCGTTTTCAATTGGGTTCTGCTCTGGGCTATAAGATTGGTAGTCCGTAAAGGTTAACAGGTTGGTCCCTGTCATATAAACTTTGGCGCTATTAAGCCCAATTCCAGACAAAGCTTTTTCTGGTAAATTATACCCTAAAGTCAAGGTTCTTAACCTTACGTATGATGCGTCTCTGACAGCAAAAGAAAAAAGGTGCACATGTGTATCTGGTTTAGGTCTTGGGTATTGTGTTGAAGGTTGTTCTGGAGTATAATATTTGGTACGAACGCCGTTAATTGCTCCTTTCCATAGTTCGCCATTGGCTAAAACTGGATTTACTTTTGTAGCACCTTCAACAATATACACATCCGCAAACAACTCAAACCCTTTATAATTTAAAGTGGTGTTAATAGACCCGTACCAATCTGGATCCGCTTCTGTAAAAACATTATCCCTATCATCAATCTGACCATCTTCATTTTGATCTATAACCCTCACATCTCCTGGGCTCGCTAAAGGGGTTCCAGAACCGGCAATATCATCTCCTTCTTGAAAGATGCCATCATACTTTGGTAACCATATGTTATTTATTGATTGACCTATAGACAAACGACGTCCGTCACTCAATGGAATATCAATAAGGTTTCCGTCATTGTCTGTTTCGCCTGTTAAAGAAATTACCCTGTTGTTGTTACTTGAAACTGTTAAGCCAACAGACCATCGTAAATCATTCTTTCTAATAATATTCGTGTTAAGGCTTGCTTCGAATCCTTTATTCTCTATTTCGCCAACATTAAAACGAGTAACCGAAAAACCAGTAACTCCTGCAATAGATCGATCCAATAATAAATCTTTAGTGTTTGATTTGTAATACTCTACAGTTCCTTCAAATAAATTATTAAATAGCTTAAAATCTAAACCTGTATTAAATGTTGTGGTGGTCTCCCATTTTAAATTTGGGTTAGGCAGCCTTGAGGAGGCTACAAATCCAGCTACCGTCTCACCTCCAAATATGTACGGAGTGTCATCAGCTCTTCCTAGAGATTCTAAAGAATTTATACCTTGATTACCTGTTGCCCCATAACTTAATCTTAATTTTAGCTCATTAATATTATCAACATTTTCTAAAAAAGATTCTTTGTGCATTTTCCAGGCAAAAGAAGCTGCAGGGAAATACCCCCATTTATTATTTTCAGCAAAAACCGAAGCCCCATCCGCTCTAGCGGTAAATTCAAATAAATATTTATCCAAATAACCATAACGTAGTCTTCCTAAAAAAGAAACTAATCTTCTCTGTGAAACGTTTCTGGTATCAGATAATAATTTTGTTGCGATACCATTAAAACTTAGAGCGTCATTTGCAAAACCGGCCTTTTGGACTTGTGTAAATTCATTTCTTTGTTCATCAAGAGCATGAACAGCTGTAAAATCTAGGCTATGCTTGTCATTTATTTCTGGTTTATAGTTTATAATATTTTCTATTAAAGATTGTTTATATAATATCCCGCCTATAAAAGCTCGGCCATCAACACCTTCGTCACCGGCTGAGTGAGACAATGAGCGGTATACGCCCCAGTTTGTGTTTCTATTTCTTAAAAAAGTTTTTAATGTATATGAAAGACTCTGGGAAAAATTATACGTTAAACTAAGGTTTAAATCCGTAAGGTTTATTTTAGCTTCATCAATTGATTCTTGTTGGTCCCATAAAGGGTTAACACTTGTGTTTGTGGGCCCTAAGTAGAATTTAAGAAGCTCTCCGTTTTCATCGAAAGGTCTCGCTAACGGTGTAATAGTGGTAAAGTTAAGCCCTCCTGTTTCTCTGTTTTGAGTAGTGTTTTGATAATTTATAATAGCTTTTAAGCTTAACTTATCATTAATCTGTTGGTCTAAGTTTAACTTGAAGGCCCCTCTGTTGAATCCTGAATTTGGTATAATACCATCCTGAGCAAAGTAATTAATACTTGAAAAAACTTTTGTTTTTTCGCTACCAGCCGTAACACTAAGTGCGTGGCTTTGTATGGTTGCATCGCTTAATACTAGATCTTCCCAATCCACAAACTCCTTATTGTCGATGGCTTCTAATTCAAATGGTGTGAAAATATTTTCATCTCTGAGATACTCTCCTGTAAATCTATTTCTATTAGCTTCTCTTTTCAAATCTATATATTGTTGACCCGTGTACTGATTAAAGTTTTTAGTTAAACTTTGTACGGTTGTGTATCCATGATAGTTTACCAATATCTTGCCCGCCTTACCTCTTTTTGTTGTTACTAAGATAACACCATTAGACGCTCTAGACCCATAAATTGCTGTCGAAGAAGCGTCTTTTAAAACCTCTATGTTTGCAATATCATCTGGAGCTATATCATTTAAACTATCAAATGGCAACCCGTCTACAATAATAAGTGGTCCATTACCATTTGGAGCAACTGAAACACTACCTCTAATTATAATATTAGAGTTTCCTCCAGGTCTAGCATCGGCTAGATTAACCTGAACTCCTGCAGCCCTACCCCTAAGCATTTCTGACACATTAGTTGTGGGTGTTGCTGTTGCTTCTTCTAAATCAACACTTACCACTGATCCTACCACGTTACTCTTTTTCTGTGTTCCATAACCAACCACAATTACTTCGTCTAATTGCGCGAGGTCTTCGTCTAGTTGAATGGTTAATGTTGATCCGTCCTTGACAACTACTTCTTTTGAAATGTAACCGATGTAACTAAAAACAAGGGTAGAGCCAACATCTGTCCCTAAAATTGTAAAATTGCCATCAAAGTCGGTTACCGCTCCCTTTGATGTGTTCTTGACGAGCACATTAACTCCTGGAATAGGAAACCCTGTATTGTCTTGCACATTACCACTTACGTCCACACTTTGGGCGTTAGTAAATGAAAACAATAAAATTGTTAAAATTGTTAAGAGAATTTGTCTCATATTTAGTTAGTTTTTGTTTGAGCATAAAAATAACGACGAGAATTAAAGAATCCATGGTTTTTACCTCAACAAAAAACATACAAAATAAAGAAAAGAAAAGAAAATTACCAGAATCCTAATAAAACTATTAAAATATTAGTTATTTCATAATATTGTGCAGTGGTTTAGATGTTTTTTAATGAATTATGTATTGATTTCGTTTTATTAAAAAAAACCTTGAGAGAAATTTATTGAATATGTTGTGGTCTTGTATAGGTAAATATTGTTCAAGTAGTCTTATATATAACTATTATTATATTTCTAGAATATAATCAGATAGGTTAGATTCATGTGTCAATCCTATTTTTTTGCGCAACCTATATCGCTTAACCTCAACACTTCTAGGGGATATGTTGAGCAATGGCGCAATTTCTTTTGATGATAAATTCAATCTTAAATAAGCACAGAGCCTTAAGTCGTTTGAAGTTAAGTTCTGGTGTAACTCCTTTATTTTTTTAAGAAAATCCTTATCTGCATTATTAAAAGCCACCTGGAATACATTCCAGTCATCATTGTTGTTAAGGTTTCTATCAATTATTTTTACAATTTGTTTTAGACCTCTTGTTCCATCCGAATCCATTAACTCTTTCTTAATAGAGCCCAAAAATTCATTCTTCTTAATTAGGTTCATGGTTGAAATCCCTAGTTCCCTGTTTTTGTTTTCAATGTCTTCTCTAAGCTTATCATTTCTGAAACGCATAAGTTGTTGTTTGTTTTCAAGCTCCTTCAACTCTAACTCTCTACTAGCCTTTTGCATTAGCCTTTTTCTCTGATTTCTATAATACGTTGTGTAAATCTTATGCGTAAAAAAAGAGATCAAAATAACGCCCAGTATATATAGGCCAATAGCCACATTTGAAAGAAACCATGGTCTTTTTATACTGAATGAATAACGCTCTGTGTTTGAAGTCATTTCGTTACCTACACGACCGTTTACAACAAACGTATACTTTCCATATGGCAAATTCTCAAATAGAACGCTGCCTGTTGTTGTCCAATCACTCCAAGAATCATATATTCCCACTAGCTTGTAACGATATTCGGGTTTTTTGGTTTTTAAAAACTCCGAAATACTGTATGTAATCTTTAAGTTGTTTTCATTGGTACTAAACTCAGATGGTCTTGTTAAATCCACCAAGCTTTTTACGTTATTGCCTTTTAATTCACTTATCGTTATTTGATTAATATTAATTATAGGTTCGTGGCTAATAGTGCTACTTAAATCTAAAATAACATAGCCCGTGGAAGACCCAAGTATGAATTTTTCACCCTCAAGATGTGTTACATTTTCGTAACCTATTACATCTTTTCTAACGTCGACAGGAAAAGGAATATTTTTAATCTTTTTTTCTCCTATTAAGTTTGACTCTGTCAAAAAACTTATTCCTTTAGAAGAAAAACCCCACAATTTATCTGTTTTATTGTCCCATACTAATTTTCCAGAAGTAAAATTTTCTATATCAAGAAGCATGCTTAGAATGCTGTCTTTTTCAAATCGTCTTGAAACTAAATCAAACTTAAAAATTCCCTTTCTATTAGTATAAAGCAAATCCTTGTCCGTCTTGGTTAGACTTGAATACAAGCCTTTTTCCATTAGTGTGTCTTGACTAAAAGATTCAACCTTAGTTAATTCTTTATCCACCTTTAATCTAAACAATCCTTTATATTCGTGATTCACATAAATTTCTTCATTGGTTGTAAATTCAAAAAATCGGCTTGAAGTGTTAAACCCTTCTAACTTATTTCTTAATTGCCATTTTCCGTTTACTTTATGTAACACATAGAAGCCATTATAATTTCCTTGAATTAATAAATTCTCGTTGTCGTTAACTGTTTTGATCTGCCATGTGCCTTGAATATCAATAATTTGTTCTACACTTTTATTATTAACCACAAAAGTACCTCTGTTGTGGCCACAGAACAACACGCCATTAATCACCCCTAGAAACCAAACCTGTCCTTGAGTGTTTTCAATAAAACCAAACTCATTTTCACTATATAAATCTCTATAAAACAAGCCTTGATTTGTTCCTAAATATAAAATACCATTATTGATTACCGAGGTATACACGCTACCAATATCTCCATTAGTGTCATAGTAAATTTTATATGGTGATTTAATATTTATGCAATTAATTCCATTGTCTAAGCCAAGCCAAATATTATTATCTAAGTCCTCGTGCAAAAACAACACGGTATTATTACTTAAACCATCCGACTGGCTTATTTTATAGTTAATTGTGCCATCATTTTTAAGGTGTATTATCCCATCAGAAATAGTTCCCAGCATAAAGCTTCTGTCCTGTAGTTTTATTGCGCTAAATACACTCACTTCTGCTAAATCGGAATTGGCCGAAATATCCCAACGTATTAATTTATTATCATTAAGATTATAAAAACCATTATCTTGAGTTAATATTAGAACACCATCGTTGTGACTGAAAACATTAACTATAACATTGTTTCTTATTACCTCATCTTCTGACACCAAAATATCAGCTCCATTTTCAATTTGATATAAACCACTATTTAAGCTTTGGAAATAAAAACTTTCGCCAGCTTTAAATAATCTTGAAATTTTAGTTCTAGAATTTACTACACTATAAGCTTTTGTTTTTTTGTTATAAATATGAATTCTGTCTAACGATTGAAAAAGAATCCAATTTTCATAATTTAGGATATTCCAAAACTCTTCATCTTCTAGTGGTTTAATTCCTAATTCATCTGAAAGAGAGGTATAATTTAATACCCCATAATCATCCTTTTCCCAATACCCAAATTCATTATAACTTCCTGTATAGATTAAATCATCTATAACTTTTACCGTACGAATAATAGTTTGATTCGGCGAATCATATAGCGTCCAATTTGCGCCATTAAATTCTAAAAGCCCTTTATTATTAGCTACATAAACATATCGGTAGCTTGATTGAGAAATGGACCAGTTTTGAGATTCTCCTTGATAATCACTGGGTAGATAAACATTTATTGGAGGTCTTTCTTGAGTGTACAGTATGAATGAAAAACACACAAATAACCATGACAGATGTCGGTGTATAGGTCTCAAAATATTTTTGTTTATTAGTTGTTGCGGTACTAATGTACTAAAAATATAAACTTAAACAGCTATTGTATTATTAAAGTATGGGTTTAAAAATACTTTTTGTAACAAAAAAACCACTACATGTAGTGGTTTTTCTGACTTTATAATTTATTTCTTTTACTCCTCCATACGCTTTATTCTACCCCCTAGAACTCTGTTTTCATTAACAGTCTCTGGGTTACCATAAATAAACACATCGCCACCTGCTCTAATTTTAACATCTACCAATTTTGACGCATTAACATAGGCCTCTCCAGCTGCGTTAATAGACACCTTTGTCTTGTTAGTCTCAAGTTCGGCTCCTTTATAAACACCTCCTGTTAATAATGATATTTTTTGACTTTCTGATTTTCCAGTGGTTTTTATAACACCCCCGGTTACAGATTTTATATTTGCATAGGTAACCTTTAAATCTAAATT
This sequence comes from Algibacter sp. YIN40, assembly GCF_057219435.1. Taxonomy (NCBI): domain Bacteria; kingdom Pseudomonadati; phylum Bacteroidota; class Flavobacteriia; order Flavobacteriales; family Flavobacteriaceae; genus Algibacter; species Algibacter sp. YIN40. The sequence continues at coordinate 851,367 of NZ_JBXVVC010000001.1, forward strand.
AATATATCCACCTTCCTGTGCTTTCAAATCTATTTCAAACTGTTTTATTTTGTCTTTAGAGTGTACCTTAGCGCCTTCATTTACATCGATAACATCAACTTCTGTGTAGTGTAATACAACCTTTGTCTTGTTTCCATCAAAAATTTCTTCGAGATTCATTTTTATTTTCAGCTTACCATTTTTGTTATTAACTAGAACATCACTAGCGTTTTCACCTGTAATTAAAACTTTATTTTCTTTAGATTTAACTAGTTCTACTTCAATTAAATCATAAACCTTAAGCTCGTTAAACTCTCCAATAGATTTTTTAATTGGATTTTGCGCTGTTAATACTATTGATATTAAAAATGTGAGGGATACTAATAATCGTTTCATTTGTTTTGGATTGTTTTTATAATTAAAACGTAAAATTATCAATAATTATTCCGTATTGGATTTTCTTTATGAAAATATTATAATTATTAAACTACTTTAACAGCTGTTCCGGTAATTGAAACGAAAAAATAAGAATTTGAAGTCATTTCAATATCTAAATTAATACCGACAACAGCATTAGCGTTTAGCTTAGCAGCATTCGACTTTAAATCCTGAAAAGCTTCTTCTTTTGCCTCATTTATAAAATCTTTATACAAAGATTTATTCTTTTCTGTTTTAAAAGAAAAAGAGGTTTTTATATTAGTGGACACCCCAGTAATAATACCTAAGTAATCTTCAATTGGGTGCCCTTCAATAGAGTTTGTTGTTGTTAATATCATGATTTATTATTTAGTTATTTGTATGAAAAACAAATCCAATTTTACACTGTTTAAATTAATTCTCAGGTTTTCCAATTAAATTAAAATCTAGGTGTTTTTTAACTAAATCGGTGTTTTTTACTTTTACTATAACTTCATCTCCTAATTGATAGACTAACCCATTACTTCTCCCTACCATAGCATATAAATCTTGATCAAAGGCATAATGATCATCCTTCATGTCTCGAACGCTTACCATACCTTCGCATTTATTTTTAATAATTTCTACATAAATACCCCAATCAGTCACACCTGTAATAACACCTACAAATTCTTCATCTTTATGGTCTTCCATAAAACGAATTTGCATGTATTTAATAGAGTCGCGTTCTGCACGTGTTGCTAATCCTTCCATGTTACTGGAATGGTTACACTTATCTTCATAAAGGTCTTCATTAACAGATTTACCACCATCTAAATAATGTTGTAATAGACGATGTGCCATCACATCTGGATAACGACGAATAGGTGACGTGAAGTGGCTATAATAATTAAAAGCTAATCCGTAATGACCGATATTACGTGTCGTATACTCTGCTTTACTCATGCTTCGTATTGTAAGTGTATCTACTAGATTTTGTTCTTTTTTGCCGTTTACTTCTTGTAATAAATTATTTAAAGAAGCTGTAGTACTCTTTCGGTCTTTAAAATCTAGTTTATACCCGAAACGACTTACTACATTTTGCAACGAGGCTAATTTACTTTCATCTGGTTCGTCATGCACACGATACACAAAGGTTTTCTTTGGGTCTTGTTTTCCAATAAATTCTGATACTTTTCTGTTTGCTAAAAGCATAAATTCTTCAATTAACTTATTAGCATCTTTACTGGTTTTAAAGAATACACCCGCTGGATTATTATTTTCATCTAAATTGAATTTTACTTCAACTTTATCAAAAGAAATAGCACCATCTCGCATGCGTTGATTACGCATAATTTTAGCTAATTCGTCCATTTTCAGAATGGCGTCTGCTAATTTTTGATCGGTTTCATATGTTTTTCCTGTTAGAGATACTTCTTTAGGAATGGTGTTGGTTTTAAATTCTATAACAGCTTGTGCTTCTTCGTAAGCATAGCGTGCATCACTATACGTTACTGTACGACCAAACCATTCATTTTTAATTTCTGCTTTATCATTTATTTGAAACACAGCAGAAAAGGTGTATTTCTCTTCGTGCGGACGTAATGAACAGGCGTTGTTTGATAATACTTCTGGAAGCATAGGAACAACTCTATCAACTAAATAAACCGATGTTGCGCGCTCGTAAGCTTCATCATCCAGAATAGTACCTTCTTGTAAATAATGAGATACATCTGCAATATGAATTCCTATTTCATATAAACCATTATCTAATACTTCAAAAGACAAGGCGTCATCAAAATCTTTAGCATCTTTTGGATCTATAGTAAAGGTTAAATCTTTACGCATATCTCTACGTTTAGTAATTTCTGCTTCTGTAATAGACGTATTTATTTGATTTGCAAAATATTCAACTTCGTGAGGAAATTCATAAGGTAAACCATATTCTGCTAAAATTGAATGTATTTCTGTATTGTGTTCTCCTGGTTTCCCAAGTACTTGAATCACTTTTCCGTTAGGAGAATCGGATTTTTCTGGCCATTCTTCAATTGATACTAATACTTTATCTCCATCTTTTGCTTTATTTATTTTATTAATAGGCACAAAAATATCAGTATACATTTTGTTACTATCTGGTATTACAAAAGCAAAATTCTTTTTCTCATGAATTTGAATAACACCTACATATTCTGATTTTGCACGTTTAATAATATTAGTGATTTCACCTTCAGTTTTACCACGTTTTCTGCGTTTGTAAGCATAAAATTCAACTTCATCGCCATGTAACGCTTTATTAATATTATTAGATGCTATAAATACATCATCATCAAAATCATTAGCTATAATATATCCTGATCCTTTTGTCGACATATCTAAAATACCTGTATGATATTCTGTATTTATAACAGCTTTAAATTTACCGCGTTCAACTTGTATAATTTCTTCTTTAGCAGCAAGTTTAGCTAAAGTTTTTATAATTTGATTCCTGCTACTAGCATCATTAACATCAAATTTAGCAGCAATTTGTTTATAATTAAAGGTTTGGTTTCTTTCTTTTTTTAATATACTTAAGATTGTATTTGTTAGGTTGGAAATTCCTTTATTTCTGGATTTTCCTTTTCTCTTTTTACTCATGTAATTTTATGTAATCATTATATTTCCATAATAACACGATAGTTATCGTGAGGAAATTTTGTTATTTAATAGCAATATAATATTAAGGTGAAGAATTTGCTATTTGTTTCTGCAAAACTACAACTTTAATATTTAATACCGCATCTACCATGTTAAATTGAAGTTATCCACATTATATATTATATAATTATTTTTCTTTTAAAATTTAAAAAACAAATGATGGTTATTATAGTGTGTTAATAACGGTATAACTTTTATAGGTAATATTTTGATATATATCTTATTTAATTTTATTTATAGGAAATGAACAAGTATATAGTTGCTAACTAATTTAATTTGAGTTGATTTAATATTTCTATAAACAATTGTTAGAAACCAATATTAACAACTATTTTTAATAACTATTTTATTTTATAAACTTAAAACTTGCTTTAATTCTGCTTATAAGTTAACTAAAAATTTATAGTAATTTATTTGTAGGTTATTTAAATGTTATTGATTAAAAAAAAAGTTGATATCTCCTAATTTTAATTTCATTAACTAACAAACAGTTATTAACAAGTAATGAATAAACTAATACACATTATATATAATTTTAAAGCAAGTAAATTATAAGTGTTAATTACTACCTTTGTTTAATTAAATTCTAAGATATTAAATAATGACTATTTCTATAGGAAACGACCACGCAGGAACCGACTATAAATTCGCTATAAAAGAACAACTAGAGGCGAAAGGCTATATAGTTAACAACTATGGAACAGATACTGATAACAGTGTAGATTATGCTGATTTTGTACACCCAGTAGCCGAAGATGTTGAAACTAATAAATCTGATTTTGGAATCTTAATATGTGGTAGTGCTAATGGTGTAGCTATGACCGCTAATAAACATCAAAAAATACGCGCTGGGCTATGTTGGAATAATGAAATAGTAGAGTTAATACGGCAACATAATAATGCTAATATATTATGTATACCAGCAAGATTTACTGCTATTCCTCAAGCATTAAAAATGGTAGAAACTTTTTTAAACACCGATTTTGAAGGAGGTCGCCACCAAAATAGAATAGATAAAATTCCATTATCTTGTTAAATGGGTCACAACCATTCTCATAATCATTCACATTCTCATAACGACTTAAAAGGGCGAAATCTTTTTATATCTATTTTATTAAATATTCTTATTACAGTGTCGCAAGTAATAGGTGGTGTTATTTCTGGTAGTTTAGCACTTTTAAGTGATGCCTTACATAATTTTAGCGATGTTCTTTCTTTAGTAGTAAGTTATATTGCTAATAAGTTATCTAAAAAAAAAGCATCTATTCATAGAACATTTGGATATAAACGTGCAGAAATTTTAGCGGCTTTTATAAATGCATCTACATTAATTATTGTTGCAGTCTTATTAATTATAGAAGCAATAAAGCGTTTTCAAAACCCACAAGAAATAGAGTCTAATTTAGTTATTTGGTTATCGTTAATTGCTGTTTTAGGAAACGGTTTTAGTGTGTTGTTGTTAAAAAAAGACGCTGAAGCTAATATGAATATGAAAAGCGCTTATTTACATCTTCTAACAGATATGATGGCTAGTGTAGCTGTTTTAATTGGTGGGCTATTAATGAAATATTATGCAATGTTTTGGGTTGATAGTGTTTTAACTTTTGTTATTGCTATATATTTAATTTGGATGGGGTTTGATTTATTAAAAAACTCTACTAAAGTACTTATGCTATTTACTCCAGATGATATTCCTATACAAAAAATAGTAGACGAAATTAACACTTTTAAGAGTATAAAAAATGTCCACCACGTGCATGTATGGCAATTAAACGAAGAGGAAATTCATTTAGAAGCACACATCGATTTTAATAATGATATCACACTTTCTGAATTTGATTTTATTTTACATGAAATTGAAGATTTGGTTTTTGATAAATATGATATTAACCATGTAAATATTCAACCTGAGTTTGGAAAGGATGATGCGAAAGAAGTTATTGTGCAAGATTAATTTCTAAAAAGAAATTAATCGTTTTTTGTTAAGACGTTTATTTGTTTATAAAATGCTAGAAATTAAAGTAAAATCATTTGAAGAACTTACAAAACAAGAACTCTATGATTTATTACAACTTCGCAGTGAGGTTTTTGTTGTAGAGCAGGATTGTGTATATCAAGATGTTGATGGTAAAGACCAAAAAGCACTACATGTTTTAGGTATAAAAAATAACAAGCTTGTTGCATATACGCGTATTTTTGAACCAGGCGATTATTTTAACGAATCTAGTATAGGTAGGGTAGTGGTTTCTAAACAAGAGCGTCAATATAAATATGGGTATGATATTATGACAGCGTCAATTGAAGCTATAAGCAAGCATTATAATACAACAGGTATTAAAATTTCAGCGCAGTGTTACTTGAAGAAGTTTTACTCTAATTTAGGTTTTGAAGCAGTGGGAGAGGAGTATTTAGAAGATGATATTCCACATATTGCGATGATGAGATATTAGTTTACATTTACATAAGTTATTAATATTTCTACCCGTCTATCAAATTGAGGATCACCACCAAGAGGAAATTTACGACGCATACCCACATATTTCATACGTTTTTTATCAACCCCTTTTTTAGCAAAATAATCGTAAACATATTTAGCTCTTGCTAAAGAGAGATTTCTCTTTTTTGTTTTCCTATCAATAGCATCACGACTAAACTTAGTACAACACACATGCCCTTGAATGGTAAAATAGACATCTTCGCGATCTATTAAAGATTTTGCAATATTCTCTAGTGTTTTTTTAGAGTCTTTAGTAACTGTGCTATAACCTGTTTTAAACAAAATATTATCAAAAACTATCTTATCGCCAATTTTTAATTCACCTTTAATAATTTCTGGAATATCTCGTTTTTTTTCAACTTCTTTTAGTTTTTCTTCCTTTGTTTTTGGTGGCTTTGGTTTTACAATAATTTCAACTTTTCTATTAAGCCCTCTAATTTTAGCAATGTTTTTTTCATTCACTATTTTTAACAACACCTCTCCTTTACCGTCAACATTTGTTATTAGAGATTCACTTATTTCATTATTAGAAAAAATAGTTTTTATAGCATCTGCGCGTTGTTGCGAGAGTTTTAAATTATATGTGTCTGCGCCTCTATCATCACAAAAACCAAATATTGAAATTGTTTCAATATCTACATCTACCAAATCAGAAATAAAAAGTAATAAGCGGTTTTCCTCTGTTATAGGCACCTCATATTTATCAGTATTAAAATAAACATCATGAACTAGTTTGTTTTGAGAAAAAACAAAGCATGTATTTAAAATTAATATTAAAAAAATAATTAATTTTTTCATGGTGCTATTAATATAAATCAGTTTTTAAATATACTCATTTTTGATGTTAATAGAAACACCTCTTTATCTCAAGTAATTTAAATAAGTAACAGGATTATTTAATATTTCTGTTGCTTTTTTAATAGGTTCATCATGTGTTTTATAGTAATCATACAAACCTTCTCTGTAAACATAACGTTTTACAATTTCGTTTGTTAGCGATTTTAATAAGTGCGCTTTGTTTTCATCAATAATACTGTTTTTAGAAATATTTAAATTCTGTATTAATGTTTGAAAATCTTTTTCTATTTCATCATCCAATTCCTCTTTTTGGGCAGTTTCAAGCGCCTTATAAAGACTTTTTTCCGTGTCAGTTTCGAAAGAATAATTGTTTGTTTTTAAATAACTTTTGAAATCCGAAAAATCGGAAGAAGAAAGTTTAAAGTTATTTATATCTTCAATTTTATGGTTGTAATAGTAATTAGTTGCATAGTTAAAAACCAGGTTGTCTTTTTCGATGGAGTTAACAATCGCGGCGTTTTTAGAAGCGCCTAAATTCACATCTGGAAAAACACCGCCACCATCAAAAACTTTACGCCCACTTTTAGTTTTAAACTCGTTGTAGTTTTCTTGTTTTACTCTTATTGCCTCACCTTTATCGTTTCTATTCCAATAATCTAAAGCTTGAATGCAACGACCAGAAGGTGTGTAATACCTAGAAATGGTAATTTTAACCTGAGTACCATAAGTCAATTGTTTTGGACGCTGAACTAAACCTTTTCCGAAGCTTCTTGAACCAACCACAACCGCGCGGTCTAAGTCTTGAAGTGAGCCTGAAACAATTTCACTTGCTGAAGCACTACCTCCATCAATTAAAACTACAATAGGAATTTCGGTGTCAATCGGGTTGTTTTTGGTATAATAGGTTCTGTTATATTTTTTTACCTTAGATTTTGTGGTTACAACAAGCTGGCCTTTTGGAACAAAAAGATTAACAATATTCACAGCTTCATTTAATAAGCCGCCAGGGTTTCCTCTTAAATCTAATATAATACGTTCTGCACCTTGAGCTTTTAAATCTCGAAGTGCGTAACTAGTTTCAGAAGATGCTTTTCGGTTAAACTGACTTAGAACAATGTAACCAGTTTTGTCGTTAACTAAAGAGAAATGAGGCACCGCTTTAATCTCTACCTCGGCTCGTTTAATAGTTGCGGTTTGTTGTTTACCCTGCCTGTTAAAGGTCACGTTTATTAATGACCCAGGAGTACCCTGAAGCAAATTACCAGCCTCATCTTTATAGGTTTCTACAACAACATCACCAACCTTAATAATCTCGTCCCCTGCTTTTAAACCAGCGTCATCGGCAGGATATCCTTTATATGGTTCTACAATAACCAATCGATCTTTAAGCGTTCTTACTTTAGCGCCAATTCCAGTATAATCACCCGTGTTATTAATTCTTGACGCTTCAACATCTTGCTCGTTCATAAATCTGGTATACGGATCTAAATCGGCAAGCATACTTTTAATTGCGTGATCCATTAAATCACCAGGATTTGTTTCATCAACATAATTCATGTTGAGTTCTTTAAACAAAGTGGTGAAAATTTCAATTTGTTTTGCGATTTCAAAAAAATCATTTTTGAATGCAGTAGTGCTTAAAAATATAATTCCAGCTAGCACAGGAATTACAATTCTTTTTTTAAGTAGTAATCTCATAAGTGATATGTATTATGATTTGGAAGTTTTGTTTAAAAACTTTTCAAACAACGTATTCATTTTAGCTTCTACCTCAACAAAAGAGGGTTTATCCTTGCCAATGTACAAAATCATAAACGCATATTGTGTTGTAATGTTGTTAAAATATGCCGATTTGTTTAAACGATAAACCTCTCTTAATAAACGTTTTATGCGGTTTCTATCAACAGCAGTTTTAAAATTTCGCTTACTTACCGAAACGCCAGTTTTAGCAATTATATCTTCATCAAAATCTGCAGACAAGTAGACTAAGCGAAGAGGAAAAGCGGAAACAGATTGTCCTTCAGTAAATAAGGCTTCAATAAGCTTTTTGCTTTTTAGCTTTTCTTTCTTTGAATATGTCCTGGATAATGTTTTCATCGGTTTACAAAAGTAGCAATAAGAATTAACAACATTGGAGCCTCTTATCGGCATGATAAAAATCATAATTTATAAAGCAACAATAGAGTAATTTCATATCCTGATAACACCTAAAAACAAGGCGTCATGGGAGAGTTAAATGTAACCAAGCTTTCAAAAGAGAAAGATCGAGCAAATTACATACATCACTTATTAAACGATATCAAAGCGCTTGATATCATGATTAATAAAGGCATGATTGAAGAAGTCCCAATTCGAATAGGAGCAGAACAGGAGTTTTGTCTTGTTGATAAGGCTTTTTTGCCTCATAATAACGCGTTAAAAATACTAGAAAACCTTAATGATGACCATTTTACTACCGAGATAGGAAATTATAATTTAGAAATAAACTTAGATCCTCTTAAATTAGAAGGCAACTGCTTTAGTAGGCTGCACAATCAGCTAAATAGATTGATTAAAAAAGCTAAAATAGCAGCTCAAAAAGAAAAAACTAAAATTGTGCTAGCAGGGATATTGCCGTCCCTAACTTTAGATAGTGTTAGTTTGGATAAAATGACACCAATTAAGCGCTACGAAGTATTAAATGAAGCTATAAAAGGATCGCGAAAAGAAGATTTCAACATCCACATAAAAGGCGTTGATGAAATTAACTTTTTACATGATTCTGTAATGCTTGAAGGCTGTAACACAAGTTTTCAAATGCATTTACAGGTGGACCCTAAAAACTTTACAGATACTTATAATTGGGCGCAAGCAATTTCAGGACCTGTTTTAAGCGTCTGCGCAAATTCGCCTATGTTGTTTGGTAAAGAACTTTGGAATGAGACACGAATAGCCTTGTTTACACAGAGTATTGACACGAGAACAAACTCATTTGTTTTAAATGAAAATCAGTCGCGTGTAAGTTTTGGAAACCAATGGCACACAGGAAGTATTACAGACATATTTAAGGACAACATCTCAAGATTTCGAAGTTTTCTAACCACAGAGTTTACCAAGGATAGCGTGGATATGATTGACAAGGGAAAGACGCCAAAATTAAGAGCCTTAGGGCTTCATAATGGAACCGTTTATCCTTGGAATCGCGTTTGCTACGGTGTTTCTAAAAACAAACCGCATTTACGTATTGAAAACCGATATATTCCAGCTGGACCGACAACAACCGACGAGGTTGCAAACATGGTGTTTTGGGTTGGAATTATGCATGGGAAACCAAAGCGATATAACAACATTCATAAAACATGGGATTTTAAAGACGTTAAGTCTAATTTTTTTAACGCGGCCAGATACGGTATGGCAACTCAATTTTATTGGGATGGCAAATATGTATCGAGTCATAATTTAATTTTAGATGAATTGTTACCGATGGCATATAAAGGACTATACAGTATGGGTGTTTCTCCAAAAGATGCTGAGTATTACTTAAAAATTATAAAAGACCGAGTTAGGGGCTTAAATGGTTCGGAATGGTTAATTAGAAGTTATCGCCATTTAAAAAAATCTCATAAGCGCTACGAGGCCATGCAAATACTTACTTCTAAGTTGTACGAAAAACAGGAAAAAGGTTATCCTGTTTCAACCTGGCGCGTGCTTGACGAAAGGGAGGGTTTACCTTCTGAAAAAGATCGTATTGTCAAACACATTATGAATACCGATATTTTTTCAGTCGATAAGGACGACAGTGTTGAGCTGGTATTAAATATGATGCAATGGAAAGATATTCATCATTTACCAGTTATTAATCATGAAAAAGAAATTATTGGAGTATTATCATGGAATGACGTAAAACCACTTTTAGACCAAAAAAACAAACACGATATGTCTGTTGGTAGAATTATGAAACAAGATCTAGTAATTATTAAAGAAGATTGTTCTATTAGTGAAGCTAAGCGGCTTATGAAGGACTACAATATTAGCTTTCTACCAGTAGCAAAACATAATAAACTAATAGGGCTTATAACCAATAGCGATTTTTAATAAGAAGTGAATATTAAACATACACAAATAAAGAAGCAAGAGGTTTCTGTAGAAAGAATTATCAAAGAAATTCATGGCGAAGAAAAGGGACCAACCTTGGTTTTTTTTGGAGGTATTCATGGTAATGAAAAAGCAGGTGTTATTGCATTACAAGAGGCTTTAGAGAATATAAAGCCACATAAACTAAAAGGGTCTATATATGCGATTTCTGGTAATTTAAAGGCTTTAGAAGAGAACCAAAGATACATTGATCAAGACCTGAACAGGCTCTGGACTAGAGACAATATAGATGCTATTAAAAACAAAAAGACTTTAAATAACGAGGAAAAAGAGCTTTTAGAACTGCTCTTTTTTTTAGAGTATGTTTTAAAAACGAAATCTGGACCATTTTATTTTTTCGACCTTCATACAACTTCAAGTAAAACACTACCATTTATAACTATTAACGACGCTTTAATAAATCGTAAGTTTTCTATATTATTTCCAGTACCTATTGTTTTAGGAATAGAGGAATATTTAAATGGACCGCTTTTAAGCTATATCAACACGCTAGGTTATGTTTCGTTGGGTTTTGAGTCTGGTCAACACGTCGATGTTCGTTCTATAGAAAACAACTTAGCATTTGTTAATTTAGTTTTGCAGTATACGGGCGTTGTAAATAAAAAAGAAACAATTATCCTTGAGTATTATAATCAACTAAAAGAGGAAAGTAAATCGTTAAATCGGTTTTTTGAAATCACACACTTACATAATATAAACACAAAAGACTCTTTTAAAATGTATGAAGGTTTTAAAAGCTTTCAAAAGATTGATAGAGGAGTTAAAATAGCCAGAAACAACAAAGAGGTTATCTATTCTAAACACGATGCGCGTATTTTTATGCCACTATATCAAAAAAAGGGAGCCGAAGGCTTTTTCATTATTAGAGACATAAAACCATTTTATTTAAAATTATCAATCTTTTTAAGACGCATAAAAATTGATAACTTGTTAGTCTTGTTTCCAGGTATTTCTTGGAAAAACAAAGCCAAGGGGGTTTTGAGAGTTAATTTGAAGATAGCAAAATTCTTTGCGAAACCTATTTTTCATGCATTGGGTTACCGAAGCAGACAAGTAAACCAAACGCATCTGAATTTGTATAATCGAGAACGAGTTGCTAAGACTATGATGTATAAAGAGGAGTCTTGGTATTGAGTAATAAATTTAAGGTTTGTAAGGATAACTTATTAAGTCTATTTTTTATTATTCTCTAAATTAATATCTGCCATTAGCCCGCTTGGGTCTATTTGTACAGAGGTAATTTCTTTCTTGGCTTCAAGAGTATAGGTTGGATACGCCCAAGCCCAATCGGGTTTTAAAGTAGCGTCGGTTGGTTTTTCACCACGCATCATTTGTAACGGGATATAAAAATCTTCAGTTGTCCCATCGGCATAGCTTACAGCAACATCTATTGGCATTGGCATGAGTCCAATACGTTCAAGTGTTACAGAATTACCATCAATTGCTTTAACGCCGTAATCAATGGTGTTGGTGGTTTGTGCAAAATCCATTAAGTACCAATCTAGTTCTAAACCAGAAACTTTTTCAGCAACTCTTATAAAATCATTTGGAGTTGGATGTTTAAACACCCAAGAATCAAAATAGCTTTTTAAAGTTTTTATTAGATTTTCTTCACCAATTATATAACTTAATTGAGACAAAAACACGCAACCTTTATAATAAGCAGCAATACTATATGCTTGTCTGTACCTATACCTGTCTGAATGTGTGGTTTGAGGCTGCTCTGCTCCTGATTTTGCTAGTGCGAAATAAGCGCTATATGGTTTTTCCCATGGGTTTTGCATGTTTTTGTTGAACATATCGTTCATGGCTTTATATTCTATGTAAGTAGCGAAGCCTTCATCCATCCACTCATGTTTTAGTTCGTTTGTTGCCAATAAAAACTGAAACCAAGCGTGTGCAACTTCATGCGAAATAGTGCCTTTAAATAGACCGTCAAAAGTACCTTCACCCAAAACTAATGTACACATGCCGTATTCCATACCACCATCACCACCCTGAATAATGGAATACTGCTTGTAGGGATATTTACCAACCAGATCTCCATAATATTGTATTAACTCAACAGACTTCGGTTGTATCTGTTTCCAAATATTGATATTTTCCTTTGGCATGGTTCCTTTATAAAGAAAGTGGAGCATCGGACCGTTTGGAACTTGAGTTGTATCATGAATATAATCTGGGTCAGCTGCCCATGTAAAATCGTGTACGTTGGGTGCCACAAAATGCCATGTTAGCTTATCTCCAAAAGTGCGATTAACTTCTCCTGTCTCGTAACCATGACCTATTTCGTTTGGGTTTTGTAAATAACCTGTACCACCAACAACATAGTTTTTATCAATGGTTAGTTTTACATCAAAATCACCCCAAACACCATGAAATTCACGACCAATGTATGGATCTGCATGCCAACCCTCAAAGTCATATTCCGCTAATTTAGGATACCATTGTGCCATAGAAAGCGCCACACCCTCCCTGTTGTTTCTCCCAGAACGACGAATTTGGATAGGCACTTGCGCCTCAAAATCCATATTAAAAGTTACTTTTTCTCCTGATTGAATAGGTTTAGCAAGTTTAACCTCTAGAACAGTTCCAACCGTTTCATGTTCTAGAACGACACCATTTTGTTTTAATGAATTAACGCGTATATACCCAATTTCGTCTGGTTTTAGTTTACCTATTCTATCGCCAATTCTTGCGTCTGGTTTAGGAATATTTTGAGATCTAACATCCATTTCACTTCCCGGTTGAAACGCATTAAAATATAAATGATAAAACACTTTGTTTAAAACATCAGGTGAATTATTTGTGTATACCAGAGTTTGCTTTCCCTTGTATTGATATGTGTTAACATCCATATCAATGACCATCTTATAATCAATATGTTGTTGCCAATATCCAGACTTTATAACATTATTATATGATGTCTGATTGGAAACAGATTCATTTTGAGTTTTACAAGAAAAAATAATACTTGTGAATCCAAGAAAGAAAAGAATAAGACGCTTCATGATTTATTTAGACAGTTTTTGAGCCATTAAAAGGGCATTATACGCGTTAACGATTTTACCTGAGCTTGTTAATTCTGTAAATGATTTAATGTTTGATGTGTCGCCACCTACTATAACCTTGGTTTTTACTTCAAGGCCAGAATCCATTAATAATTTTTTCACCTGTGCAGCACTTAAACTAGGGTAATAAGATCGCACTAATGCCGCAACACCTGCAAGAGCAGGAGCAGCCATAGATGTTCCTCCTTGGTATTCATATTCGTTTTCTGGCATTGTTGAATAAATCTCTCCTCCTGGCGCAAAAACATCTACATTCTGTTTCCCATAATTAGAGAAGTTAGCGACCATATTAGTGCCATATTTTGGTGCTAATGCGGCTACTCTAATATAGGTGTTTGAAACTTCAACGCCGTTTACATTATCATCTGGAAAATTTGGTTCAACATCTACATTGTTGCTATCGTTTCCTGATGCATGAACAAAAAGCACATCTTTATTGCTTGCATATTTAATAGCCTCTCGAACCCAATCACTATGTGGGGAATAACTTTTTCCAAAACTAGCATTGATAACTTTAGCGCCATTATCTACGGCATAGCGAATAGCTAAAGCGACATCTTTGTCGTATTCATCACCACGAGGTGTGCTGCGAATAGCCATGATTTTCACATTATTTGCAACACCTTTAATACCTTTATTATTTTTACGTTCGGCTGCGATTATACCCGCAACATGTGTGCCGTGACTTTCTGTTTTTTTCTTAGGCTTTACATTACCATCACCATAAGGTTTGTCGTTAATATCGTCTGGGTTGTCGCCTGTTAAACGACCTTTATGGTCAACATTTAAATAATAATTTAAGCGATCATTATATTGTTCTAACCCATCTTTTAGCTGTTGTTTAAATTCACTTACTGTACCAGCGTCTAAACTGTAAACATATTGAATTATGGATTTGGACTGTTGAAGCCCTTTATCTTCTGTTTTAATTGCATTAACCTCTGCTTTGGTATAGTCTTTTTTGCCTAAATGTTTTGAGATAGTCTCATCTGCACTAGAAAGCTGTACTAAAAATTGATCGTAATTAGTTTTATACTCAAGATACTTTTGACGCTCTTTTTCAAGTTCTGCTTTTGCTTCTTGAAATCTTGGGTTACTCGCATCTCCTTTCGCAACAATGCGGACATATTCTAGTTGTTCGTAATAGCCATCTCCAACAAAATTCCAGCCATGGATATCATCAACATACCCATTGTTGTCATCGTCTTTTCCGTTATTAGGCACTTCGTCGTTGTTTGTCCAAATAACATCATCTAAATCTTCATGATCGATATCAATTCCTGAATCAATTACAGCAACAATAACCGTTTTCCCTTTTTTGTTTTTAATAATTTCAGAATACGCCTTATCAACACTCATACCAGGAATAGTGTCTCGTATTAGATCTAAATGCCCCCATTTCTGTTTTTCGGATTCAGTAAGCTCCGAAACTTTTAAAGGAAGTTTGTCAATATTTTCTACAGGTGTTGCCAAAATATCGGCTGTACTTCCGCAGCTTGAGACTAAAACAGCAACAATAGTTAATAAGGGTAAAAATTTTAGTGTCTTCATTTTTAATATTTAGTTAAAGAACTCTTTTGTAGTATAAGCGTCTTTTAATCTGACCCCTTTTTCAGTATGAGTCACAGTTATAATTTCATTATGCGCATCGTGTTCTAGGAATAGATAATAATTTTTGTCTGCAGCTAAATTTAGAAACTTTTCTTTTTCATTTAGCGTAAGCAAAGGTCGTGTGTCGTAACCCATAACAAAGGGTAACGGCAAATGCCCAACGGTTGGTAACAAATCCGCCATAAAAGCAATGGTTTTCTCTTTGTAATGAATTAATGGAATCATTTGTTTTTCGGTATGCCCATCGACAAAAAAGATATCAAAACCCAGAGCGGAATTTTTTAATAAATCATTTTCGGGAAGTACCGTAAATTTTAATCGCCCAGTTTCTTCCATAGGAAGTATGTTCTCTTTTAAAAAGGACGCTTTTTCTCTTTTGTTAGGCTTTGTTGCCCATTCCCAGTGATTTTTATTGCTCCAAAAGTGTGCGTTTTTAAAAGCTGAATCATAACCAGTCCTATTTTTATTCCATTTTATGCTTCCGCCGCAATGATCGAAGTGCAGGTGCGTCATAAACACATCGGTAATATCATCAGGATGAAAGCCATGTTGTTTTAATGAGTTATCTATGGAATCGTTTCCCCATAAATGATAATAGCCGTAAAATTTTTCGGATTGCTTATTTCCCATTCCCGTATCAATCAGGATAAGACGATTACTTTCTTCAATAAGTAAACACCTTGCGGCAATATCGATCATGTTATTGGAATCGGCGGGATTGGTTCTTTGCCATAAAGATTTTGGCACAACGCCAAACATGGCACCACCATCTAGCTTAAAATTGCCTGCATTAATTGGGTATAAATTCATAAGGATTGCAAATTAAGAAATCTCTTTAAAACACTACGAATTGTTAAGAATATATTAAGAGTAGCACCAAAATTTCTTTTAGTATAAAAACTTAAGTCTTTGCAATAACATCTTTAAGTCGCTTACCGAAATCGAATAATGCCTTTATTTCTTTAACACTTGCTAAACGTTCTTTTCCAAAAATCAATAAAGCGTCACCATTGGACTCAACATGAAAATAAGGGTTGCTTTCAAAAAAGTGCGTTATCTCATCATTAAAAAACGCACCAATTTCTACTACATTTTCGCCTAACAAATAAAAGCGCTTAGAAAAATCTTCATGATTTTCTATAGGGATATCTTTAAAGCCAGCAAAAGCCGAAACTTTCTCTAAAAAACCTTCTCGGTCTAGGGTGAATTCTGGAATGTTTTGTTTTAAATCAATGTAAAGCATAGTGGTTCGCACAACTTCTTTCGCGATAAATTCACCTTCAGAAAATTCAATGTCAAATAGTTTAATTGCTTTATCACTGTGCGATAATTCGTTGTAGATGTGGTTGATTTGTTTGGTTCTAAAAAAGAAAAAACGATTTAAAAAGGACACTTCTTTTTTCTTTTCAGCACGATAATTTAGATCATAGTCTTTTGCTAAAACCTCCATACTTGTTTGACGCCTTGTAAGGCTGTTTTTTATGATTTTTGGTACAGGCAACAATCGTCTGGAAGCAAAAGGGTGTTTAGAATCGGTATCGTGTAAGTCCAAGCCAATAACATCAAAATGACCACCACGTTTTGCAAACAGCTCTTGATAGTTATTGATGTTTTCCATGATGGTGTCGTCCACAAACTCACACATCGAAAAATCAACGATAACATCCTCATCCTCTGGAACTGCATCTAAATGTTTTTTTAGCCTGAAATAGTTTAAAAAACTACAAAAATGTTTAACGCTTACATAGAAGTTGCCGCCTGTTTCTTCTTTAAACATGAGCACATTTGGTTTTAATACATTTCGCAAAAACAATCCTGCGCTTTTGTTTAAAACAATGTGAATGATTAGGGTTGTTATAACGCCTGCGACAATACCTGTAATTAAACCAATTTTTAAGGTAACAATAAGCGTCGCAAAAAATATAATTAGCTGTTCTTTTCCTATAGAGAACATTTTTGTAACAACTTTAGGTGACGCTAATTTGTAACCTGTATAAACCAAAATTGCCATTAAAGCAGGAAGCGGAATTCTTGTTAGTTGTGTACTAAAAAAGATTATAAATATTACTAAAAATAAGGCATGAAAAAAATTGGAAGAGCGATTGCTTGCCCCGTTATTAACGTTTACCGAACTACGGGCAATAACCGTTACCACGTTTAAGCCGCCTAAAAACCCACTGCCTATAGTTGCGACACCAAGAGCTTTTAGATCTTTATTTACATTAGAACGCCTTTTTTCTGGATCTAATTTATCAACTGCTTTTATACTGAGTAGCGATTCAATACTAGAGATTAATGTGAGCGCCATAACACTGCCTAAAAAAGACAGACTTAAAATCCCACTAAAATCTGGACGAGGGATATCTGCAATAATTTTTTGAATATTTGGAATACCAGAAATCATATATTCTTGTGCTATGGGGTTAGGTTCATGAAGTCCTAATTCGAAATAGTAACTAAACCCAATAGAAAGTATCACTATCCACATAGGAGCAGGAATAAGTTGTAGATATTTATTTCTAATTTTAGAATAAAACATCATGATAGCCAAACTTAAGACACCTGCTAGCGCAGCATATATTAGACTTTTATTTCCATAATGAAGCGCATCGTTTATGGTGTATGGGATTTCTAAAAGATAATCGACAGTGTCCTCTCTGTTTATTTTATGCGCTAGCATTATATGGAATTGTTTCCCGAGAATAATTAACCCAATAGCGGCTAGCATGCCTTGAATTGCTGAAGATGGAAAGAAGTCTGCCAAAGCCCCCATTCTAAAAACCCCTAGCAATAAAAGTAAAACACCAGAACAGATAATGGCGACGTAAGCACTTTCTAGTCCCAAAGTAGAAATAGCAATAAGGAGTACGCCAACAAGCCCGTTACCAGGACCCGCTATTGTAACATGACTACCACCTAATATAGAAACTATAATACCACCAACTATTGCGGCAATAACACCGGAAATGGGAGGTGCGTCGCTCGCCATAGCAAGACCTAATCCTAAGGGCAAAGCAATTAGGCTTACTACAAAACCAGAGAATATGTTTTTGGGTAAGGACTTAAAAAAGTCTTTTATGTTGTTTTTTCTCGGGCTCATTGAAGGATTAGCACATCGGTTGGTAATTCGGTTAAAATATGCTCTATGTCATGTGGAAATAGTCTGTCCCAAAACGTCATTTTTGAGGGCGCATTCATCACTAATAAATCTGCACGAGTTATTTGAGCATAATGACCAATAGAATACCCTTTTTTACCAAATATAGGCTGTAATTTTATGGTCTTTTTATTTGTAAATTCTTCTGGGATATGACTAATAATTTCCTTTATTCTTGAATTTTCTCTTAGCTTGATACGCTCTTTTATAATATTCGCTCGCCTTAAAGATTTATCGTCTTCTACCTTTACTGAAATTTGATCTTGCTTAATTTCTTCAACAATTGTAATTTTTTCAGAATTTAACTTGTTGGCAACATAAAAAGCAGTTTTTATGGTTTGTTCGGTTTTAGGATCTTTTAATCCGTTTACAACAATATGTTGACAAGCTATTCGGTCGACAGACGGTTTAATAAGAAGTAACACAGAACAATTAGCACGGCGCGTAATTTTTCTAGCAATAGAGCCTAAATAGTACCTTAATAAGCGCTCTCTTTGGACGGCGCCCAAAATCAATAAATCTATTTTTTTTTCTTCGGACGTTGATAAGATAACGTCAACGGGGTCGCCAGTTTTAAAAACAACTTCGTAATCGAGATTATCTTTCTTAAAAGTGTTAAGTATAACTTTTAAGGTCTTTATTTTGTCTTCGGAAGACGCGCCGACATGTATTAGAAATAGTTTGGACTGAAAAAACACCGATAGTCTTGCGGCCTCATAAAGGTTTGCTTTTAGGTTTGGCGAAAACGCAATCCCAATCCCGACACTACTAAATGGTTTTAAAGACACACAATACTCATTTATTGAAAAAGTTGAAAGATAGCATTTTTTAAAAACATGGAATCATCAGTTTTGCTTAAATTAGTCTTTTTAAAAAACAAAACAATCTATGTTAGAATTAGCAGGCATTATTATTTTAGGCATATTAGCTCAATGGTTTGCATGGAAATTTAAGATACCAGCTATATTACCATTAATATTAATAGGCTTATTGGTTGGACCAATTGCGGCCGAATTTCTATCTGATGATGGTGCCAAATGGATTGAACCGATTTGGAATGGTGAAAAAGGCCTGTTTCCTGGCGAGGGGCTTTTTTATTTTGTGTCACTTGCAATAAGTATTATACTTTTTGAAGGTGGTTTGACTCTAAAACGTTCAGAAATTAAGAATGTGGGTCCAGTCATTACCAAGTTAATTACTTTAGGTTCGGCGGTCACATTTTTTGGAGCGGGCCTGTTGGCTCACTTTATTTTTAATTTAAGCTGGGATTTGTCGTTTTTATTTTCAGGACTAATCATTGTAACTGGACCAACTGTTATAACGCCAATTCTTAGAAATATACCTCTTAAAAAAGACGTTTCGACAGTTTTAAAGTGGGAAGGAATTTTAATAGATCCAATAGGGGCTTTAGTAGCAGTATTGGTCTTTGAATTTATTAGTGTTGAAGGCGATAGCGGATTTACTAAAACAGCACTAATTGAGTTTGGAAAAATTATACTTTTTGGAACCACTTTCGGGTTTACTTTTGCTCACGCCTTAGCGTTTGCGATTAATAAAAAACTTATTCCGCATTATCTTTTAAATGTAGTTTCGCTTTCAACGGTATTATTAGTTTTTGTTGAATCTGAAATTTTTGCTCATGAATCGGGGTTATTGGCCGTGGTAGTTATGGGAATGGTTTTAGGAAACGGAAAATTGAAAAACATAAAAGAGCTTCTTTATTTTAAGGAATCTTTGAGCGTCCTACTTATTTCAATTCTCTTTATTTTACTGGCAGCCAATATTAACATTGAAGACTTGTTGCTATTATATACTTGGAAAACAGCTATTATATTTGCTATCATTGTATTTGTTATTAGGCCTTTAGGTGTTTTTTTAAGCACATCTGGATCGAAACTAAAGTTTAATGAAAAGCTTTTTATAAGTTGGGTTGGACCACGAGGAATTGTTGCCGCTGGAATTGCTTCACTTTTTGGAAGTAAATTAATTAAACAAGGGGTAGAAGGCGCAGAATATATTACACCACTAGTTTTTACCATTGTATTAGGAACCGTTCTACTTAATGCTACAACAGCTCGCTTATTTGCTAAATGGGTAGGTGTATTTTTGACAAAATCTGATGGAATATTAATTGTTGGTGGCTCACAAATTTCCAGATTATTAGGAAGTTATCTGGAATCTAACGGAAGACATGTTGTTATTATTGATAGTAACGAGAAAAACATAGAAAAAGCGCAAGAAATGGGATTAGAAGGAATTAGTACTAATATTTATTCAGACACCTTAATGGATAATATTGAATTGAATGACATGGGTTATTTAATGGCGTTAACAGGCAATTCGGATATTAATAAGTATGCCATTAATAAATTTGGCAAGCAATTTGGAGAAAACGGATCCTTTAGATTGGTTACCTCTCAAGAAATGTTGGACGACACAAATAATCCTAAAGAAGGTTTGTTTTCGCATACAGATGACTATAACACCCTATTGGATTTAACCGATAGTTACCCTTCGATACAAGAAAGCTACCTTCAAGACAAACAACATTACCTGAACCTAATAGAAATAACGAATAAGGATAACGATATAATTCCTTTGTTTATTAAAGATACGGATGGAGAACTTCATATTATATCGTCATATAACCTAGATGTTAAAAATATTGAAGCGGGTTACCAGCTTGTTTATCTGGGAAAACCTTTTGATATTGAAAATGTACCAACTGCAAAAACTAAAGTGTCAAAAGAATAATAGAAGGTATAGTTTTATTTGATGAATTTTAAAGACGCGTTTAAAGTTGTTCTGCACAAGGTTGATTGTGCAGTTAAGTCTTTAATTCTTGAGGAATGTTTAATGAAAAGGTATGGGTTTATTATTTTAGGCAACTTCATGGCCTTCAGCTTCAGCTAAAAGCATAAACCAATCTTCCAATTCAAGTTGAATTTTCAATGCTGTATTTGCGTTCTTAATACGTTCTTTATTTGTTGTTCCTATTACAGGAGAAACGCTCGCAGGATGTTTTAATATCCAACTTAAAAGTATAATTTCTTCAGGAGCCCTATATTTTTCTGATAATTTTTTTAGCGCTTTTTTTATTCTTAATGTTTGTTCATTTTCTTCTTTAAAAACATTTCCTAAAGGACTCCAGCACATAGGCTGAATGTTGTTTTGAAGCATTTGATCTAAAGCGCCATTTAACATTGCTTTATGTTGTGTTAGCGAAAACTCAACTTGATTTACTGAAACTTTAATTTTATCTGAAATTAAATCCACTTGAGATGGCGTGAAATTTGATACTCCAAATTGAAAAATTTTCCCGCTTTCTTTTAAATGGACAATTGCTTCAGCAATTTCATCAGGTTGCATTAAAGGGCTTGGTCTATGTAGTAAAAAAGTGTCTAAATAATCTGTTTTTAAGCTCTTTAAAGATTGCTCTGCGCTCCAAATAATATACTCTTTAGAATAGTTATAGTGTTTTATCTTATTATTACGAGTTTTTCCAACATGTTGAATTCCACATTTAGAAATTAACTGAATTTCTTTTCTAGAGATACCGCTTTCAGTTAATGCTTTTCCAAAATCAGCTTCAGTTGTATAATCACCATAAATATCTGCATGATCAAAAGTCGAATTACCATTTTCTATGCAAAACTGAATCATTTCAGCTTGCTCTTTGATAGATAATTTTTTTCCCCAAACACCCCAAGACATGCAACCTATAATTATTTTTGAACTCTTCACTATACTAATTTTTAAGTTTTTGAATTTAAATTTTTGATTTTGAGTTGTTTGTATAAAATTATTAGCAATGTTATTTACGGGTTTAAATTGTATTAATATTGTTTACGCCTAATGTTAAACGAAATTAGTAGAATTTTTCACAAAGTTAATAGCGCCTAAAGTTTTTCGTTTATAAGAAAGTATAGCTTTATTTTATATTGTTGTTTTTTTAAGCCATAATATGAAGTTCTGTAAACTCTTTATTAAGCACTAAAGTATTATCTCCATTTAGCTTAAGGTCTTTAAACGGAATAACGACATTATCAACTTCAACTTTAGAAATCTTAAACGGCAAACCGTGTAAGTTTAACATAAAGGTTTTATAGGTAGTAACAAATTTACCAGATTTATGCTGCTGAATAATAAGCTCGTCTTTTTTACCATGTAGCTTAAAGTTTCTTAAACTATACCGTCCTTTAATATAATCATAGCCATCTGTAGCATCTTCATAAACCATTGAGGTTTCTTTTCCTTGTTTATAAAACACATCAAGCAACAACTCGTCAATAGTTTTTTCACCTACATATTGCTGAATAGGGTATTTGGGTATGATAGCACCTTCTTTAATAAAAATTGGCATGCTATCTAAATCTGCATCAACCCATTGTTCCGAACCACCTTCAACTATCGTGTCATTCCAGAAATTATACCATTTGCCAAGCGGAAAATACATACGTCTTCCTTTTTGGTTTGGGCCCGTTATTGGGCAAGCCAAGATCTTTTCTCCAAACACAAACTCATCATTTCTATAATGCGTTTGAGGATCGTGCTGATCATATAATACAAGTGATTTTAAAATAGGAATACCTTCTTCAGCATATCGCCAAAAAGCAGTATATAAGTAGGGTAGTAGTTGATATCTTATTTCAATAAATTTTCTAACCACATCTGTAATGGTTGTTCCAAAAGCCCAAGGCTCTTGATCGCCATGATCACCAGATGAGTGAGTTCTACAAAAGGGATGGAAAATACCTAGCTGAATCCAACGAGCATACAACTCTCCGTTTGGCTGTTCTGCAAAACCACCAATATCAGACCCAATAAATGAGAACCCCGACATGCACATACGTTGTGCTTGTAAATTTGCAATGGATAAATGATCCCAAGTAGCGACATTATCTCCTGTCCAGCTTGAAGTATAGCGCTGTGTTCCGGAGTAAGCGGCTCTTGTAATTACGAAAGGCCTTTTAGGGTATGAGAATTTTTTTAACCCTTGATAAGTTGCTCTAGCCATTTGCATGCCATAAACATTATGTGCTTTTCTGTGACTACAAGGATTTCCATCATAATCATGTCTTACATCGTTCGGGAATGTTTTCCCCGGAACATCCATTACAGCAGGCTCGTTCATATCATTCCAAACACCTTTGACGCCTATATCTTCAATTAATTCTTTGAATAAATTAGACCACCAATCTCTAACCTCAGGTCTTGTAAAATCTGGAAAATAACATTCCCCAGGCCAAACCTTGCCTTTCATATAAGGTCCGTCTGCACGTTTGCAGAAATAATCTTTTTCAAGACCTTCTTTAAACACAGAATACTCCATATCTATTTTAATTCCTGGATCTATGATAACAATGGTTTTAAAACCGTCGTCAGCAAGCTCCTTTACCATTCGTTTTGGGTTAGGGAAATATTCATCACTCCATGTAAAACACCTAAAGCCTTCCATGTAGTCAATGTCTAAATATATGGCATCGCACGGAATTTGCAATTCTCTAAATTTCGCAGCGACTTCTTTAACGTTAGATTCTGG
Source organism: Algibacter sp. YIN40 (assembly GCF_057219435.1). Lineage (NCBI taxonomy): Bacteria > Pseudomonadati > Bacteroidota > Flavobacteriia > Flavobacteriales > Flavobacteriaceae > Algibacter > Algibacter sp. YIN40. Next base: position 875,246 of record NZ_JBXVVC010000001.1, read on the forward strand.
ATAGTAACTCCATTTACATTGGTGATAACCTAAAGTCCAGAGAGCAGGCATAGCATGAGGCTTACCTGTTAAATCAGTATAATTTGCTACAACCTCAGACATTTCAGGTCCGTAAATGAAATAATAATTCATTTCACCGCCATGTGCCCAGAAGCTTGTTATGTTTCTGCGCTCATTACAAAAATCAAAGAACGATCTAAAGGTGTTGTCGAAAAATATACCGTAAGCTTTTTTATTATGTAAAGCTGTGTAAAATGGAATTGCTTTATAAATAGGGTCAGTGTCACGACCATAAGCGTAAGAATCTGTTACCCAGTTTTCAAAACGCTTCCCTTTTAAGTTGTTGTCAACAGGCTTATCTCCTAGTCCGTAGTAACTTTCTCCTAGTTGTGCGGTTTTTGACATTTTGACAACATCTCCACCGTATTCATAACTTTCTTCCCAGTGAAAACCAAGTTCGTCCTCACAAATCAAACTTTTGTCCTTAGCGTCAAAAATAGAGATTCTCAAATCCTCTTTTGAAACATTACAGATTAGTTTTTTTGTCGTTATAATATAATTTGTATCGTCTTCGGTTACTTCAAGGTGATTATATCCTCTACTGGCATATTTTGTTATAGCATATGAAAAATCATTCTCAAAAATACCTGTGGTAGTATATCGAAATCTTAAAATACTATCTCTGCGCACGGTTACTTGTAAAAGAACGCCGTTTTCCGCCTCAAAAGAAAGGACATTTAGGTTCTTTTCGTGCTTAATGATTTTAGAAGGGAATAAGTTTCCTTTATATTCTAATTCGGTATTTAATATCATAAACTCGTAAATTTATCAATCAACGAAAATAACAAATATATTAAGCATAAAGCGCTTATTTTATGCAAAAATACCATTGATTATTTATGTAAAAAACAAACAAACAATGGTATAATTATAAAAATGCTAATTTATGGTCTTTATTGAAATTTAAAGACCGTTACGGCTAATGGCGGAAGTGTAATTTCTACAGAATAATCTTTACCATTCCAATCCTGTTTTTTTATTTTGATGACTTTTTTGTTTGAAATACCGCTGCCTCCAAATTCTTCCAGATCACTATTAAAAATTTCTTTAAGTGAACCTTTTAAAGGAACGCCTATTTTGTAATTTTCTCTAACCGTGGGTGTTAAATTGCAAACTACAGCCACATAGTCTTTAGGGTCTTTTCCTTTTCTAATATAGGAGATAACGCAATTTTGATGGTCGTCGTAGCTAATCCACTCAAACCCTTCTTGACTAAATTGTTTTTCAAAAAGCGCAGGTGTTTCTCTGTAGAATTTGTTTAGATTTTTAAAGTAATTTTGAAAATTTTTATGAGAATCAAATTCTAATAAATTCCAATCTAAACTACCCTCAAAGTCCCATTCACTATATTGTCCAAATTCACCGCCCATAAAGAATAAGTTAGTGCCCGGATGTGTAAACATATAGCCATAAAGCAAACGAAGGTTTGCAAATCGTTGCCACTCATCGCCAGCCATTCTTCCTAATATAGAGTTCTTTCCGTAAACAACCTCGTCGTGAGACAATGGAAGCATGAAATTTTCTGTAAATGCATAAGCTAAACTAAAGGTGATATCGTTTTGGTGATATTGTCTGTAAATAGGGTCTTTTTTAAAATACTCTAAAGTATCGTGCATCCAGCCCATCATCCATTTCATTCCAAATCCAAGACCACCTAAAAAGACTGGCTTAGAAACACCTGAAAATGCGGTAGATTCTTCGGCAATGGTTTGTGTATCCGGGAATGATTTGTAAATTTCTTCATTAAGCTCTTTTAGAAATTCAATGGCGTCAAGATTTTCTCTACCACCATAAATGTTTGGTTCCCATTCACCCTCTTCTCTGGAATAATCTAAGAAAAGCATAGAGGCAACAGCGTCTACTCGTAAGCCATCTGCGTGGTATTGATCCATCCAGAAAGCCGCATTGCTTATTAAGAAAGATTTCACCTCATTTCGACCGTAATTAAAAATTAAACTTTTCCAGTCTTGATGATATCCTTTTCTTTTATCTGGGTGTTCATATAGGTTTGAACCATCAAAAAATCCTAATCCATGAGCGTCATCCGGAAAGTGTGACGGCACCCAATCTAAAATGATTCCAATGTCGTTTTGATGTAATTTATCTACTAAATATTTGAATTCTTCGGGATAACCAAACCTGGATGATGGCGCAAAATAACCAGTAACTTGATAGCCCCATGAAGGATCATAAGGAAACTCCATAATTGGCATAAGCTCCACGTGTGTAAAATTCATTTCTTTTATATAGCTAACCAGCTCTTCTGCAAGCTCGAAATATGAAAGAAAGCGATTTTCTTCTACATGTTTTTTCCAGGAACCTAAATGGACTTCGTAAACTGAATAAGGCGCGTCTAAAGCGTTATGGTCCTTACGCTTTTTCATCCACTTAGTATCTTTCCATTTATAGGAGTCGTCCCAAACTATTGAGCCCGTTTTTGGAGGGTGTTCCGCACGACGTGCATAGGGATCGGCTTTTTCGGTTTTTATATCATTATTGTGGCTCTGTATTTTGTATTTGTAAATATTGCCTTTTCCAACTGCAGGAATAAAACCTTCCCAAACACCACTTTCGTCCCATCGAACATTCAATTGATGTTCACCTTCAATCCAATAGTTAAAGTCTCCAATTACAGAAACTTGCTTTGCGCTTGGCGCCCAAACCGCAAAATATGTACCCTCAATGCCGTTTACGGTTACTAAATGCGAACCAAATTTTTCATAAAGACGATAGTGCTTACCCCCTTTAAAAAGGTTGATATCGAATTCTGAAAATAAACTATAAGGTGTTACTTGTGCCATAAATTAATGATTTATTATGTTAGATATTCCTTTTAATGGAATAACAGCCCATTGAGGGCGGGAGTTAAGCTCGTAACCTAACTCATAAACTGCTTTTTCTAGTAAGCAGTATTTTAAAATGAAAATACGTTCTTGATTGTAGCCTAAATTTAAATTGGCATTTTGTGTTTCTGTCACATATGTGCCTAAAAACAAGCCTGTAATATAGCGATATAGAATTTCACCAGCTTTAAATAATTGATTTTGACCAGCAGGATAATTTTCTTCGTTGTTAAATATTGTAGCATAAATAGCATAGTGGAATGACCTAAATAGCCCCGCAACATCTTTTAAAGGTGGTTGTTTTACTTTTCTGTCTCTAATGGTGCTCTCTGGTTCTCCTTCGAAATCTAAAATATAAAAATCATCATCTTTAACTAATACTTGGCCTAAATGGTAATCGCCATGGATTCTAATACGCTCACCCTTAAGCATGGTCCAATCAAAATCTACAAAACTTTTTCGAATACTATTTTTTTTGCTAAGAAATTCGTTAGCCAATTCTAGAGCTAGCCCGTCAATTTTATGCATGCTATTTTCAACGGTATTCAACCTATTTTGAAATTGATAAAGCATTTTGTTTTTTAACCAAACTTCGTAATCACCATTATAATGTGCTGGTGTAAAAGCAGTTTCCTCAAACTCAGACCCTAGAGCAATATGCATTTCTGCAGTTCGTTTTGCGAGTGTTTGTGTTTTTAAAAATAGATCTAAACCTACCCAATCTATAATTTGAGGAGGTACATCATGAACCGTTAAACGTTGATACAGCTCAGTGTTTGGAAGCGCATCAACATCAATTTTTTTATACTCTAAATTCGAAAACACTTTATTTAATTCATTCAGCATATAATCCCATGCATCCCCTTGGTTGGGAATCATTTCTTGCATAAGGCCTATGGTAATATTAGTATTTTCAGAATCAACCAAATTAATACTACCAAGGTAAGACGGGGTGTTTTGGTATTCCTTTTTTTCAGATAAAAAGCGGCTCATTTCATAGTCTGGATTCTTATTCGCAAAAATTCGCCTAAAGAATTTCAAAACATATTTTTCATTATAAACTAAAGAGGTGTTGCTTTGTTCAAGCCCCATAAATCTGGAAGACTCATAGGTCTTGTTTTCAAACAAATGACTTTTATGATATTGTACTTTTGTCTTGTCTATTGGTTGCGCAGTTGCAATTCGTTCAAAAACCAATTTCCTAAATGCCTCTAAATTGATAGCATCAATTATATAACCGTGTTGGTCATTAATTTCAATAGGCAGAATTCTGTTTTTGTGTGCAAAATTCTCATCGGTTACAAACGCAATTGGCAAAAAGTAATGTTGATAAAATGCTTCAACAAAATTGACTTCTAAAATAAGCCCGTAATAGACTTCTCCTTTTTGTTGAATTTTAAAAAACTCAGAAAGTTCAATATATTTTAATTGACTCGCTTTACCCCCGTACCAGCGTTGTTTGATGATATAATCTTCTAAAACGTCCGACAAAAAAACTTTCACAAAGTCGTTATTATCTAACAACTCTTCCCATGTTTTTTTAAACTTAAAAGGAGTGTTCTTGTTTGCCGCTGACGCTTCTATTGTCATTTATTATTTATTAATTTGAAAGATATGAAACGGGAGTGTTGGATGCAATTCCACAAAATTCCATTCATTATGCCAATTGTAGCGACTATCCGTGATTAAGTCATGCATTTCTATGTGATGGCCTGCATTTAACCCCAATTCATGAAGCGGCAATCTCACCGTGCCTTGCTGCGAGTTATAAGCGTCTAAACTAATAATTACAAATATTTCGTTCGTTTTGTCGTCATTCCATTTGTAAAAAGCAATAAGGTTATCGTTTTCTATGTGACAAAATTTAATATTGTTGGTTTGCTGTAAGGCTTCATTGTGATTTCTTATATAATTAATCTTAGCAATTATCATAATAAGTTTATTTTGAAGTGTCCAATCGTAATTTGTTATTTGGAATTTTTCCGAATTCAAATACTCCTCTTTTCCTAATAGGGAGTCTGACAACATATATTCAAAAACAGGCCCATAAATCCCAATACTGGAACTTAATGTTGCCGCAAGAGCGTACCTTTGAATATGTTTAGACTCATTAGAACCTTGAAGGTGATAAGGATTAATATCTGGTGTGTTTGGCCAGAAGTTAGGTTGCATATATTCTTTTAACTCACTTTGTGTAAGCTCGGTCATGTACTCTATTAACTCGTGCTTAGAATTACGCCAAGTGAAATAGGTATAAGATTGGGTGTAACCTTGTTTTGCTAATTGCTGCATTACTTTAGGAGCAGTAAACGCTTCGGCTAAAAAAATAACATCAGGATGGTTGGCTTTAACGTTTTTAATAATCCAGTTCCAAAACACAAAAGGCTTTGTATGTGGGTTATCAACTCTAAAGATCTTGATACCACAATCTATCCAGTATAATAAAATATCTAAACACTCGTTCCAAAGAGCTTTGTAGTCTTCACTTTCCCAATAAATTGGTAAAATATCTTGGTATTTTTTAGGTGGATTTTCAGCATATTGAACGGTGCCATCTGGTCGCCACTTAAACCACTTAGGATGATCTTTTACCCAAGGATGGTCTGGAGCTGCTTGCAAAGCATAATCCATGGCAATTTCGAGGTTGTTTTCTTTTGCTTGTTGAATTAAAGATTTAAAATCGTCAATCGAACCTAATTGGGGATGGATATCTTTATGTCCGCCAAACCGAGACCCAACACCCCATGTAGACCCAACATCACCTTCTTTAGCTTCGGTTGTGTTGTTTTTGCCTTTTCTATTAACCTCCCCTATTGGATGAATAGGAGGTAAGTAAACAACATCGAACCCCATATTTTTTACTCGCTCAAGTAAACGCTCACAATCTTTAAACGTTCCATGCCCCCCTTCTGTTTTTGAAGCAGAGCGCGGGAAAAATTCATACCAAGTACTAAATCTAGCACGTTTTCTATCTACATAAACTTGATACTCTGCAGACGCATTATCAAGGACTTTTATTGGGTTATTAAAAAATAGTTGATATAATTTATCTGAAACGGCTTCTGTTATTGACTCACTATAGTCATTTTCAATTTTAAAAATATCATACAAGCGATCTAAGTAAGCTTTATCCTTGACGTTTACTTTTTTAGAGATGGATTTTACATACTCTGCTCCTTCTAGCAACTCTGATGACACGTGTTGTCCATCATCAATTTTTCTAATAAGTCCGTGCCTCCAATTAAGAGCATAATCCACCCATGCTTGAACTTTATAGCTGTAAAAACCTTGCTTTTCAACTTTAAAGGAGGCTTGCCATTCATCATTTGAATCAAGCGTCATTCTAATTTCTTTCCAAGCCTTGCTACTTTCGTGTTTAAATAATACTGAAGCAGCTAGCACATCGTGTCCGTCTGCAAGAATATGAGCCTCAACATTAACTATTTCATTAACTACACGTTTAACGAAAAATTTACCGCAATTAATGCTTGGCGACACATAATCAATTACAACCCTTTTTTGGTCTTTCATACTTTATTTAATTGGTTTTACAGAGTGCAAAAATAGTACATTCTACATATGCGTTTTTTAATGCAAAAAGATAAAAAACAACGAAAACGTTTGATTGTTAAAAAGTTATATAACAGTTCCTTTAGGGATTGTTGCGTCTTTCTTGATAACAACAATACCATCTTTTACTAAATAGTTTTCCGTTTCTGTATCTGCTAAATGCTTACCGCCATTAATTCTTACATCATCACCAATGCGGCAGTTTTTATCTATAATAGCATTCTTTATAAAGCAACGCTGTCCTATCCCCATAAGAATATCTATTTTGTTACTATCAATTTCGGCCAATGTTTCGTAATAATCACTTCCCATCATGTAGGTATTGATTATAGTAGATTCGTCTCCAATTCTTGAACGGATACCAATTACAGATTGTTCAATTTTTGCGGCGCTAACAATACACCCTTCTGAAATCACTGCTTTTTCTAACATGGTTCCAGAAACTTTAGTAGTTGGTAACATTCTTGCTCTGGTGTAAATGCGTTTTTTCTTGTCGTATAAGTCAAACTTTGGGATATCATCGGTCAAGCCAAGATTGGCTTCGAAAAAGGATTCAATATTTCCAATATCTGTCCAATAGCCTTCATATTGATAACTTACTGTTTTATGTTTATCAATAGCCTGAGGAATAATTTCTTTTCCAAAATCATTCGTGTCCGGGTTTTTCATTAAATCTTTTAACAAATCTCTATTAAAAACATAAATACCCATAGACGCTAAGTAGCGTCGTCCTTCTTTTTTCATTTCATCACTTACATCTGATGTCCAATCTGGTAATAAGCTAGAATCTGGTTTTTCTATAAAGGAAGTGATAACATTTTTATCATCTGATTTTAAAATACCAAATTGAGTAGCGTCTTTTGCGTTTACTGGAATAGTGGCTATAGATATTTTGGCATTACTTTTTTCGTGCTCATTAATTAAGTGATCGTAGTCCATTTGATATAATTGATCACCAGAAAGAATTAAGAAATAATCAAATTCATGACTTAAAAAATGATGCATACTTTGGCGAACAGCATCTGCTGTTCCTTGAAACCAAGTTTTATTATCCGGTGTTTGCTCTGCTGCAAGCACATCTACAAATGCACTGCTAAAGAAACTGAAGTGATACGTGTTTTTTATATGTTTATTTAGGGACGCCGAATTAAATTGTGTTAGAACAAACATGCGTTTAATATCAGCATTAATACAATTAGAAATTGGGATATCCACCAATCTGTATTTCCCCGCTATGGGAACTGCGGGTTTAGATCTTTGCTCTGTTAATGGATATAGTCTAGAACCTTGACCGCCGCCTAAAATTATGGCTAAAACCTTATTGTTTATCATGTTTTTTAGTTTTAATTCGTATAAATGTTTGTTCTTATAGTAAAGTCTTGTATAATTCTTCAACTTGTTTCGCAATAGCAACCCAGTCAAAATAATCTTCCACGCGTTTTCTGCCATTTCTTGCCATAGATTCCCTAAGGGCTTTATCGTTAATTACTTTGTTGACTCCATTAGCTAAGTCTCTTGAAAATGTATCAGGATTAATAGGCTCAAAAGGCGCTTCTTTTTGTTGTTCTAACGGTATTAAAACACCTGTTTCTCCATCTACAACAACCTCTTTAATACCTCCCACAGCACTGGCAACAACAGCTGTGTTACACGCCATGGCTTCAATGTTTATTATACCGAAAGGCTCATAAATAGAAGGACAGCAAAACACATCTGCATGAGAGTAAAGTTGTATAATTTCTTCTTTGGTAACCATTTTATCAATCCAAATCACATTGTCACGAGTCATTTTAACGTCGTTTACAGCCTCCTCCATTTCTTTACCTATTTCAGGTGTGTCAGGCGCTCCTGCGCACAATACAATTTGAGTGTCTGGGTCTATATACTTAATAGCGTTTACCAAATGAATGATTCCTTTTTGGCGCGTTATTCTTCCGACAAAAAGGACATATGGTTTAGCTTTATCAACGCTATATTCGTCTAAAGTTGAAGTTTCAGGTGTGGCAATATATTGCTGAAGATTGATGCCATTATAAATAACATGAACCTTACTTTCGTCTACATTAAAGTGTTTAATTACGTCTTCTTTTGTTTCTTCTGAAACCGCAATCAAAGCATCTGCCATTTCGATGGCTGTTTTTTCAATCCACGAGGACGCGTCATAGCCTCTGCCTAGTTGCTCACGTTTCCATGGCCTTAAAGGTTCAAGAGAATGTGTGGTTATAACCAAAGGAATACCATAACATAATTTAGCCATTATACCAGCAAAATGAGCATACCACGTATGACAATGTACAACATCTGCATCAATGGTGTCGGCATTCATATGAAGACAAGTGCTGAGGGTTTTGAAAACTGATTTTAATTTATCGTCAGCATTTTCAAATACGCCATCTTCAAACGGAAAACCTCTTACTGATAAGTTTTCAGATTTATCCTTTTGATCCCCAAAACACCTCACTTCCATCTCTATTAATTTAGCCAACTCTTCCGCTAAATATTCAACATGCACTCCAGCTCCGCCATAAACGTAAGGAGGAAATTCTCTAGTATAAAAAAGTGCTTTCATATAAAATCTTCAAAATTTAAGGAGTAAATACCTTGTTTGCTTGTTTAGTTAAAAAGCAAGACCTAAGTTTATAAACATACAAAAATATTGTTAATAACTTTGTTGAAATAATATTTTTGAAGAAAAAAGATGATTATTGTGAATATTCAAAATAATCACTAATAAAAAACAAGAAACAGCCCTTTTTAGTTTTAATTTTTAAACAAATATAAAGACACTAACCTTTATCAATTAAACAAAATATCTTAAAAAGAATAATAATTAGAGGATTTTAAAAAACAAAGCTACTTCAGCTTAATACGAAACCGTTATTTTCATATTAAACAAATAATCAAATTAAAACATATATTTTATTGTTTTACTTAAAAGAGTATAGATTAAAGTGAGCGTTGAGTTTTAACAAATTCTTTAAACAGTAGTAAATTTTAATAAGGGACTCGGTTTTCATAGTTAAATATAAAATTCTCACTGAAATAGTTTCAAAATGCAGATTTCGCAAAACAGCTAAAATTAGTTAGATCATATCATACTATATGATTAAAAAGGGTTTAATTGTAGATTAATTTTAAAACCAACCACATGAAAAAGTTAGCTTTAGGTTCATTCGTAATTGGATCACTATTATTTAATTCTTGTAGTAGTGATGATGATAAAAACTCCTCAATCGAAGAATGCCAAACCTGTAATTTAGAACTTCTAGGGGAGTCTATAACTTCAGAAATTTGCGATAATGGAGATGGAACAATAACACTTACAACATTCGGTCAGGAAGAAGTTCAGGAGCTTGATGAAGGCGTTACATTTGCTCAATTTATTACTGCTTATAAAGAATTTGGTGCTACCTGTAATTAATAATTTATTGTTTTAAAAAATCCATCAATTATTGGTGGATTTTTTATTTATTAATCATTCAACTTCAATACAGCCATAAATGCTTGCTGTGGGATTTCCACATTACCCACTTGACGCATGCGTTTTTTTCCTTTTTTTTGTTTTTCAAGTAATTTACGCTTACGAGAAATATCACCACCATAACATTTTGCTGTAACGTCTTTTCTCAGTGCTTTTATGGTTTCACGAGAAATAATTTTAGCACCAATGGCGGCTTGAATTGGAATATCAAATTGTTGGCGAGGAATCAATTCTCTTAATTTTTCACACATTTTTTTACCAATATTTTGAGCATTATCAGCGTGTATTAAAGCAGAAAGCGCATCAACAGGTAATGCGTTTAATAATATGTCTAAACGGACAAGTTTAGAGGTTTTCATTCCTATTGGGTGATAATCAAAAGAAGCATAACCTTTAGAAACTGTTTTTAAACGATCATAAAAATCAAATACAATTTCTGCCAGAGGCATTTCAAAAGTTAACTCTACTCGCTCGGTCGTTAAATAGGTTTGATTTAATACAATTCCTCTTTTTTCAATACAAAGAGACATCACGTTACCAACAAAATCAGCTTTAGTAATTATAGTAGCTTTAATATATGGTTCTTCAACGCGGTTCACGGTTGAAGGGTCTGGCAAATCTGATGGATTATTGACAATAAAAGCTTCATCAGGGTTTTTGTTTGTAAATGCATGGTAAGATACATTGGGCACGGTTGTTATAACCGTCATATCAAATTCTCGTTCTAAGCGTTCTTGGATTATTTCCATGTGAAGCATTCCTAAAAATCCACAACGAAAACCAAACCCAAGAGCTGCAGAACTTTCTGGAGCAAATACCAACGACGCGTCGTTTAATTGCAGTTTTTCCATAGAGTTACGAAGCTCCTCATAATCTTCAGTATCCACAGGGTAAATACCTGCAAAAACCATAGGTTTTACATCTTCAAAACCCTCAACAATATTTGTTGTTGGTTTTGCAAAGTCTGTTATGGTATCACCAACTTTTACTTCTTTAGCAGTTTTAATACCAGTGATTAAGTAGCCAACATCACCCGTTTTCACACTCTGTTTAGGAACTTGAGTTAATTTTAAAGTACCAACTTCGTCTGCATAATATTCTTTATCTGTAGCAACAAATTTAATTTTTTGGCCCTTCCTAATTTCTCCATTAAACACTCTGAAATAAGTTTCAATACCTCTAAAGGTATTGTAAACGGAATCGAATATTAATGCTTGTAGTGGCGCATCTGGATCTCCTTTAGGTGCTGGAACTCGCTCGATAATTGCGGCTAAAATATTTTCAACACCAAAACCTGTTTTTCCACTGGCATGAATAACTTCTTCTGGATCGCAACCTAAAAGATCCACAATATCATCGGTCACTTCTTCAGGGTTAGCACTCGGTAAATCTACTTTATTAAGAACAGGAATAATCTCTAGGTCGTTTTCTAAAGCTAAATATAAATTAGAAATGGTTTGGGCTTGTATACTTTGCGCGGCATCTACAATTAACAGCGCGCCTTCACAAGCAGCAATAGACCGCGACACTTCGTAACTAAAATCTACATGGCCAGGTGTGTCGATTAAGTTCAAAACATATTCTTCGCCCTTATAAGTATATTCCATTTGGATGGCGTGTGATTTAATGGTTATACCACGTTCGCGTTCCAAATCCATACTATCTAATAATTGGTCTTGTTTTTCTCTAGCAGTTACCGAGCCTGTAAAATCTAATAAACGATCTGCGAGTGTGCTTTTACCATGATCTATATGTGCAATAATGCAAAAATTTCTAATGTGCTTCATAAAAGGAATCTATACCTAGATTTAAGGTGCAAATATAGATAATTTCTAATGCTAAAACCCTTATCATTATTAGGGATTATTCAATTCTTGAAAAAAGATGTAATTTTGCGCCAAAATTAATTTTACTTGATAAAAATAGATAAAATACAACTACCTGATTTTCCACTTCTATTAGCACCAATGGAAGATGTAAGCGATCCTCCGTTTCGTGCTTTGTGCAAGGAGCAAGGAGCCGATGTTGTATATACTGAGTTTGTCTCTAGCGAGGGCTTAATACGAAATGCCGCGAAGAGTGTTATGAAACTTGATATTTATGAAAAAGAACGACCTGTAGGGATTCAAATATTTGGAGCAAATCTAGACAGTATGCTTCAAACTATTGATATTGTTGAAAAGTCAAATCCAGATATTATTGATATTAATTTTGGTTGCCCCGTAAAGAAGGTAGTTAATAAAGGTGCTGGTGCTGGTATTTTAAAAGACATCTGCTTGATGGAAAAATTGACTGCTGAAATGGTTAAACGAACTAATTTACCTATCACTGTTAAAACCCGTTTGGGTTGGGATCATGATTCCATTAAAATTGTTGAGGTTGCAGAAAGATTACAGGACGTTGGATGTAAAGCGATAGCAATTCATGGTAGAACACGAGCTCAAATGTATAAAGGCGATGCAGATTGGAAACCTATAGCACAAGTAAAAAACAATCCAAGAATGCATATTCCTGTATTTGGAAATGGGGATGTAGACACTCCAGAAAAAGCAATGGAAATGCGTGATAGCTATGGGTTAGACGGTGCCATGATAGGAAGAGCGTCTATTGGCAACCCATGGTTTTTTAAACAAGTAAAATACTTTTTTGAAACAGGGAAACAGTTAGCTCCAATTTCGTTGGAAGAACGTGTTGAGGCTGCTCGTAGGCACTTGCAAATGGCTATTGATTGGAAAGGAGAAATCCTAGGTGTTTTTGAAACTCGCCGCCACTATACGAATTACTTTAAGGGCATTCCTCATTTTAAAGAATATCGCATGAAAATGGTAACTAGCGATCATTCTGAAGATGTTTTTGCCGCTTTTGATGAAGTTTTAGAAAAGTTCTCAGATTATCAGTTTACTAAATAAAATCTAATACTAACTTGTTCTAACCAAGTTTTTGGTAATTCTAGAAGACGCTATTCTAGAAGCGATTATTCCCAGAACGGAAATTGTAACAAATACTATCAGTAAATTACTAATTTTCACTTTAACTGGATAAGGAAGTGAAGGTGTAATAAATATTTTTAATGTTTCTGGACCGTAAATTTGATTTAAAGTGAGCAAAAGGCCAATACCAATACCAATCAATCCGCCCAAAACGCTCATTAAACTACCTTGATAAAAAAATATTTTTCTAATATCTTTAGTTGTAACTCCAATATTAAAAAGGGTATTTAGGTTTTTCTTTTTATCTAAAATCATCATGATTATAGAGCCTATAACATTAAAAAGAGCAATTATTAACACCAGAGTAAAAATAAGATAGACAGCTAAATTTTCAGTATTTAGCATTTTATATAATGCATCATTAAGTTGCGCTCTATTTTTTAATACAACAGAATCCCCTAGAATGACAAGGATTTTTTCTCGAGCTATAGCTTCATCAACTCCTTCGTTTAGCTTAAATTCTATTGCAGAAATTTGATTGGCGTCATAACCTAAAAGGTGCTGCGCTAATTCAATAGGCGCATAAACATAAGTATCGTCTAATTTTTCGTTTATCGAGAACACCCCAACATTAATCGCTCCAACAGTATTAAAAGCTTTTTTTGTTGAGGTTATAGCTCCTTTTCCTGGTTTGGGCACATAAATATTAATTGATTTAGCATAGTCTAAAACACCAAAAGACAGATTTCTAGAAATGCCAGAGCCAACAACTATTTGGTTGGTTTTCTCATTTAACCAACCTCCCTGTTCAATAATGGAATCAACTGGGTTAACTTTTTCAAAATTAGAATCTACCCCCTTAATAAATGCGCTAGGATATGTCTTATCGTCTGCTACAATGAAAACCCGTTCTTCAATAATTTTTGAAAACAAAGCAACTTCGCTAATGTTTTCTAGTTTTGAAATTCTTTCCTCGGTTAATAAAAAAGATTTACCAGTAGTAGTTTCAGCTTTTAAATCGGGATCAACAATAGTAGAAAATTGAAGTGTAAAATCTTTTAATCCTGCAAAACCAGAAAGCACAATAAATAAGGAAGCAGCACCCAAAATAACACCTATAATAGCTATGATGGTAATAAAATTAATAGCATTGTTACTGCTTTTAGATCGCAAATAACGTTTCGCTATGTATAGTGAAAAATTCAACTAAGATTTTTTTCTTTTGTCAAGTAGGTCTGGATTGCTAAGCGGGTTTTCTTTTCCTTTTAAAGACTGCTCAATTTTGTCTATGTACTCTAGAGAATCATCAATAAAAAATTCTAATTGTGGCATGCGTCTTAATTGATGTTTGGTTCGTTGAGCCAGCTCATGCTTTATAAGGGAGCTATTAGACTTTATTCCTGTTAGAATTTCGGCGCCTTTATTATTTGGAAAGACACTCAGGTAAACTTTAGAAACAGATAAATCTACCGTAACTTTTACTTTGGTTACAGATATTAAAATGCCTCGCATACCACCTTGAGTTGCGGCGTTTTGAAGCACTTCTGCTAAATCGCGCTGCAATACCGATGCAATCTTTCTTTGTCTTTGACTTTCCTCCATGTTGCAAAAATAAAGGATATTTAAAGATTATGTTACTTTTACTTTGCTATTTTCATATCTTGATAAAGAATTTGAGTTAAAACGATAAAATTTCTGTTAACACAGAAAAAATAGAACACATTGATGAAAAAAATAGAACACATTGGAATTGCTGTAAAGAATATTGAAAATTCCAATGATTTGTTTTCTAAGTTGTTTGGTAAACCTCACTATAAAACAGAAGTTGTTGAGAGTGAAGGCGTAAAAACCTCTTTTTTTAAAGTTGGTAGAAATAAAATCGAACTACTAGAAGCCACTAATAAGGAAAGTCCAATTGCTAGGTTTATAGAAAAAAAAGGAGAAGGTATACATCATATAGCTTTTGAGGTTAGTGATATTGAATCTGAAGTAGAAAGACTCAAAAATGAAGGCTTTATTGTATTAAATGATAAACCAAAAAAAGGAGCCGATAATAAGTTGGTAGTTTTTTTGCATCCAAAATCAACGAACGGCGTTTTAGTTGAACTATGTCAAGAGATAAAGAAATAGTTTTTTCTTGCTAACAATTAAAATAAGTATTAATATTGCACTCCAATTTCGGGTCCTATAACTCAGTTGGTTAGAGTATCTGACTCATAATCAGAAAGTCCCTGGTTCGAGCCCAGGTGGGACCACTAATAGAAATTGTAAAGCCTTGTAAATTTAAAGTTTACAGGGCTTTTTTAATTGTTGATTTATTTCTCAAAAAAATCTTATATTTATCCTAACGAAATAGGTAGCTCTATTTTTTCTCCCTAGAAAGAATCTTTTTAATAGCAAACAGATGGATACTTAATATTAATTTAATTAGTATGTATTAATTAAATGATATATTTGTTACGTAATTGTAAAAAAAGAGGGATTACTTTTTTATCAAGACAAATCTTTTTGTTTAACAATGTTGTTTTAAAAAAATGACCATTAATATTAATAATATTGCATTTTGTCGATGATTAATGTTTTTTGTCGGTGTTTTTTTTATGAAAAGCGATGAGATTTTTTAGTTAGACCGCTTTTTTTTATACATTTGCCACCCCATGACGCTACAAAATAAAAGAATATTTGCCTCAATCTTATTTGTTTTAATAAGCGTTGTGTGTATTGCCCAAACTAAAGACGGTGATATTCCGCCGCCACCACCACCTACACCACCACCTGGTCTTTCTGTTGGGGTTGACGCAACATTCCTAATATGTTTAGCGCTAATTTATGGCACTTGGAGATTATTAAAAAAAGAAGCAAAAATTTAAGTAGCATTTTGGTTTAACGACAAAAGTTTAGCTACATATTTTCCTAAAACATCAAATTCTAAATTAACAGTTGTTCCTATTTCAAATTGATTGAAATTGGTATGTTCGTAAGTGTAAGGGATAATTGCAACACTAAACTTGTTTGTTTCAGAATTAATTACCGTAAGACTAGTGCCATTAATAGTAATAGATCCTTTTTCAATAGTTATATTATTGAGACTAGCATTATAACTAAAGCTAAACACCCAACTACCGTCAGTAGGTTTTATGCTTGTACAAGTAGCCACTTGATCTACATGCCCTTGTACTATATGGCCATCAAGTCTATCGCCCAATTTCATAGCGCGCTCTAAGTTTACTTTATCATTAATTTTTAAAAGCCCTAAATTGGTTTTATCTAGGGTTTCTTTTATTGCTGTAACGGTATACTCATCTGCATCAATCGAAACAACTGTTAAGCACACACCGTTGTGGGCCACACTTTGGTCAATTTTCAGTTCAGAAGACACATCGCTTTTAATAGAAATATGTAGATTTTCTAATTCGTGTTCCAATCGTGTTACAGTACCAATAGACTCAATAATTCCGGTAAACATATTATTATCTGTTTATTTGGTTAAATTTGCCACATCAAAATTACAAACAAAACTTATCATTTTTAATGGAGAAAGCAGAAAATATTATTGTAGGAATATCTATTGGCGATTTAAATGGTATCGGTGGCGAAATAGTTTTAAAAACTTTTGAAGACCAACGAAGCTTAGAATTTTGCACGCCAGTAATTTTTGCTTCAATAAAAACTACGACCTTTTTAAAGAGCCATTTTAAATCTGAAATTAACTTTAACAGCATAAATGCTATAGAGCAATTAGCTCAAGGAAAAGTGAATGTTCTTAATTGCTGGAAAGAGCCTGTTAATATAGACTTTGGTAAAGAGGATCCTAAAATTGGAGAACATGCTATAAAGTCTTTAGAATGTGCCACCAAAGCTCTAAAAAACAAAGAGATTGATGTGCTTGTAACAGCGCCAATTAATAAACATAATATACAATCTGAAAAGTTTAATTTCCCTGGACATACAGATTATTTAGCAGAGCAATTAGAAGGAGAAAGCTTAATGTTTATGATTACCGATACCTTACGTGTTGGGTTGTTAACAGACCATGTTCCAGTTAAAGATGTTTCAAATCACATCACTGAAGACCTAATAAACAGAAAACTTAACATTGTCTATGAGTCACTAAAAAAGGATTTTAGAATTAGAAGACCTAAAATAGCCGTGCTTGGCATTAATCCACATACTGGAGATAATGGTGTTATTGGAAATGAAGATGATGAGGTTATGCGACCAGCGTTGAAAAAAATTCAGGAATCAGGAAAATTAGTTTATGGACCTTATGCTGCAGATAGTTTTTTTGGCTCCAATAACTATAAAAACTTTGATGCAGTTATAGCATCATATCATGACCAAGGTTTAATTCCTTTTAAAACACTCTCATTTGGTCAAGGTGTTAATTTTACAGGAGGGCTTAATAGAGTACGTACTTCTCCAGATCACGGTACTGCTTATGAAATTGCAGGAAAAGGAATTGCAGACGAAAACTCCTTTAAAGAAGCTGTGTTTGCTGCAATAAGAATATTTAAAAATAGATTTGATTTTGAGGAACTTACTTCAAACCCATTAAAAAAAGCACCAAGAAATATACGCAAGGAAAGCAGGTAAATAGGGGCATAAAAGATATAAACAAAAAAATGTTTATAAGTAATGTAACGTAAATAAAAATTTATATATTTGCAGGCTCAAAATAGATGTGATGATGAAGGCATTGAAAGAGTTTACAATTCCATTTGTAGGGCTAAAAGAAGCGATACATCATTTTGAGTATAAGATAGAACAATCGTTCTTTGAACATTTTGAGTATGAAGACTTTAACAATGTAGAAGTTGATGTAAAAGTTGATTTAACAAAAAAATCAACTTTATTAGAACTGCATTTTAAAGTATCAGGAGCAGTTAATATTAATTGTGATGTAACAAACGAACCGTATAATCAAAACATAGAAAATGAGTTTGAATTGGTTGTAAAGTTTGGTGATGAATATAATGACGAGAATATAGATATTCTTATTGTGCCACATGGTACGTACGAAATCAATATTCAGCAATATATTTATGAACTGATTATTTTAGCTGTACCAATTAAGAGAATTCATCCTGGTGTTGAAGATGGCACCTTGGATTCAGATATACTTGAAAAATTAGAAGAATTAAGCCCAAAGCTTAAAGAAAATAGAAAAACCAAAGAAGATATAGATCCTCGTTGGGATACATTAAAAAAATTATTAACGGATAAATAAAGACATAAAATGGCACATCCTAAAAGAAAAATCTCGAAAACAAGAAGAGATAAAAGAAGAACACATTATAAAGCAACTGCGCCACAGATTGCAACATGTCCTACAACAGGAGAGGCTCATTTATATCATAGAGCGCATTGGCATGAAGGAAAATTGTATTACAGAGGTCAAGTATTAATTGACAATTCTGAAGAAATAGAAAATTTAGCATAATTATTATGCAAGCATATTATAAAACGCTCACATGTGAGCGTTTTTTTTATGAACAATTTTTCAAAAAAACAAAAACGCATAATTTTGCGTATTATTACATTAAAATTTAGTAGTTTTCACAAAAATTTGGGCTGTTTAGCCCAATTTTTATGATTTTTTGGTCAAATTAACTATAAGTTATGAGTAAAATCTCAGCGGCAATTACAGCTGTAGGCGCTTATGTGCCAGAATACGTATTAACCAATCAAATACTTGAAACGATGGTTGATACAAACGACGAATGGATTACTTCTCGTACGGGAATTAAAGAGCGTCGAATCCTAAAAGATGAAGGCAAGGGAACTTCTTTCCTCGCAATTCAAGCAGCAAAAGATCTTATAAACAAAAAGGGAATTGACCCAAAAGGTATCGAATTGGTTATTGTTGCCACTGCTACACCAGACATGAAGGCGGCTTCAACAGCGTCCTATACTGCTTCAGAAATTGGAGCTACAAACGCATTTTCATTCGATATGGATGCCGCATGCTCAAGTTTTTTATATGGCATGTCTGTAGCTGCAAGTTATATTGAATCTGGCAGGTATAAAAATGTATTACTTATTGGAGCTGATAAGATGTCATCTATAATTAATTATAAGGATAGAGCGACATGTATTATTTTTGGAGATGGAGCAGGAGCTGTTTTATTTGAACCTAATACTGAAAATTTAGGGTTTCAAGACGAGTATTTAAGAAGTGATGGCAGTGGAAGAGAGTTTTTACAAGCTACTTACGGAGGGTCCTCATTTCCTCTTACTCACGAAGCCATGGATGAAGGTGGTCAATATGCTTTTCAAGAGGGTAGAACGGTTTTTAAAAATGCTGTTTTTAATATGGCAGATGCCACAGTTAAAATATTAGAACGAAATAACCTGACCAAAGAAGACGTCAATTGGCTAGTTGCTCATCAAGCAAACAAACGTATTATTGATGCAACAGCGCAGCGTATAGAATTAGAAGAAGAAAAGGTAATGATGAACATACATAAGTATGGTAATACAACATCAGCCACCTTACCATTACTTTTAAGTGATTATGAATCTCAACTAAAGAAAGGCGATAATTTAATATTTGCTGCTTTTGGAGGAGGGTTCAATTGGGGTTCCATTTATTTAAAATGGGCATATAATTAATTAAACTAACCATTAACTAATTAGCATAATTATGGATATTAAAGAGATTCAAAACTTAATCAAGTTTGTCGCAAAATCTGGGGCAAGTGAAGTTAAATTAGAGATGGATGATATTAAAATCACCATAAAAACAGGATCTGATTCAGAAACAACAATTCTTCATCAAGCTCCCGTAGCTCAGATGCCACAAATAGCAACACCGGCACCAGCAGCAGCAGGATCTGAAGCACCGGCACCTGCAGCGCCAGTAGCAAGTGGACAAGACGATTCAAAATATATTACAATTAAGTCACCAATCATTGGTACGTTTTACAGAAAACCATCCCCCGATAAACCTTTATTTGTCGAGGTAGGGCAAACCATTGCAGAAGGTGATGTGTTGTGTGTTATTGAGGCTATGAAACTTTTCAATGAAATTGAATCTGAAGTTTCAGGTAAGATAGTTAAAGTATTAGTTGATGATTCTTCTCCAGTAGAATTTGATCAGCCATTATTTTTAGTAGATCCATCTTAATATAAATCCCAATTTTCAATTCCCAAATTTTAATATATAGATTTTGAAATTTGTTTTTTGAATATTGAAAATTTGAAGAATTTATGTTTAAAAAAATATTAATAGCCAATAGAGGAGAAATAGCACTACGTGTTATTAGAACCTGTAAAGAAATGGGCATAAAAACAGTGGCTGTATATTCCACTGTTGATGCAGAAAGTCTACATGTTAAGTTTGCAGATGAGGCCGTTTGTATTGGGCCAGCTGCTAGTAGTGAGTCTTATTTAAAAATGTCAAACGTTATATCTGCTGCAGAAATTACTAATGCAGATGCGATTCATCCAGGGTACGGATTTCTATCAGAAAACGCTAAGTTTTCAAAAATTTGCGAAGAACACGGAATAAAATTCATAGGTGCTTCAGCAGAAATGATTGATAGAATGGGCGATAAAGCGAACGCAAAAGAAACCATGAAAGCGGCAGGTGTGCCATGTGTACCAGGAAGCGATGGCATTATTAAGGATTTTGCTGAGTGTCAAAAATTAGCTAAAGAAACCGGTTACCCATTAATGCTTAAAGCTTCTGCTGGCGGCGGCGGTAAAGGTATGCGTGGCGTTTTTAAACCAGAAAACCTTAAAGACGCATGGGATTCTGCAAGACAAGAATCTAAAGCAGCATTTGGAAATGATGATATGTATATGGAGAAGCTTATTGAAGAGCCAAGGCATATCGAAATTCAAATAGTTGGGGATTCTCGTGGTAAAGCATGTCATTTATCAGAGAGAGATTGCTCGATTCAACGTCGCCATCAAAAACTAACCGAAGAGACACCATCTCCATTTATGACGGATGTACTCCGTAAAAAAATGGGAGATGCTGCAGTAAAAGCTTCAGAATATATTAAATATGAAGGCGCTGGGACTGTCGAGTTTTTAGTTGACAAACACCGTAATTTCTATTTTATGGAAATGAATACGCGTATTCAAGTAGAGCACCCAATTACCGAGCAGGTTATAGATTTCGATCTAATACGGGAACAAATATTAGTAGCTGCGGGTGTTCCAATATCTGGTAAAAACTACACACCTAAATTACACTCTATTGAGTGTCGTATAAATGCAGAAGACCCGTATAATGGGTTTAGACCATCACCAGGAGTTATTCAAACGTTGCATGCCCCAGGAGGTCATGGTGTTCGTTTAGATACGCATGTTTATGCAGGTTACGCGATTCCACCTAACTATGATTCAATGATTGCTAAGTTAATTACTACAGCGCAAACAAGAGAGGAAGCTATAAATAAAATGAAGCGTGCTTTAGATGAGTTTGTAATAGAAGGAATTAAAACAACCATTCCATTTCACAGACAACTCATGGATCATCCAGATTATTTGGCTGGTAATTATACCACGAAATTTATGGAAGATTTTGTGATGAAGCCGCAAACAGAAGAATAGACAAAAACTCCGGAAGTAATTTCGGAGTTTTTTTATGGTGTTACTGCGCCGAAAATGACGATCAGGCTATTCATTATATATTTTTGTAAAAAAAAATGACGCCATTTCTATCCTTAACACAGAGTAAAACTTCAATTTAAAATTTTAACTTAGCTCAATGAACTTTTCATATTGGGAAATAAAAACGTGGCTTTCAAAAACAGATTTCTGCATTGTTGGAAGTGGTATTGTTGGTCTTAATTGCGCACTTCATTTAAAAGAACGTTTTCCAAAAGCTAATATTCTTGTTTTAGAGAAAGGAGTGTTACCACAAGGAGCAAGCACAAAAAATGCAGGGTTTGCTTGCTTTGGAAGTCTTAGTGAGATTCTAGATGATTTACAATCGCATTCTCAAGAAGAAGTTATAAAATTGATTAAAAAGCGATTCGACGGATTAAAATTGCTAAGAAAAACATTAGGAGATAATGTAATAAATTATCAAAATAATGGCGGATTTGAGCTCTTTACCAAAGAGGATATCGAGTTATTTGAAAGTTGCTTGGAAAATAGAGAAGCAATTAATAAAATGCTGTTTCCAATTTTTAAAGAGGATGTGTTTTGTATGAAAGAGAATGTTTTCAATTTTAAAAATATTAATAATCAATATATTTTTAATGCTTTCGAAAGTCAATTGGACACTGGAAAAATGATGGAGGCTTTGTTGCAGAAAGCACAATTAAATAGGATTAAAATTTTAAATAATACAGCCGTAGAAGAATTTATCGAAAAAGATGGTTCAGTAAAAATAAAAACGAACCAATTTGAAATTTCAACGGCTAAGCTTCTAATTGCTACCAATGGTTTTGCCTCAGAACTCATTGGTCAAAAAGTTAAACCAGCAAGAGCTCAGGTTTTAATTACGAAACCGATTGAAGGTTTGCACATAAAAGGCACATTTCATTTAGATAAAGGGTATTATTATTTTAGAAATATTGAGAATAGAATTCTATTGGGTGGAGGACGAAATCTTGACTTTAATGAAGAAGAGACTGTAAAGTTTGGATTAACAGATCTAGTTCAAAACAAACTAGAAAACCTTTTAAAAACTACAATTCTGCCAGAAACCCCTTTTGAAATAGAGCATAGATGGAGTGGAATTATGGGAGTTGGTAATAAAAAGGAAGCTGTTGTAAAGCAAATTAGTAATCATGTATATTGCGGGGTTCGACTAGGCGGGATGGGTGTTGCCATAGGCAGTATAGTTGGTAAAGAATTATCTGATTTAGTATAATGTCTATAAAGCAAGAACTATATAATCAATGTCTGGAGTTTATAGATAATCGTCTTCAAACTGTTCAAAACACCATTAAAGACATTCAAAAATCTTTATTATCCGAAACTAAAAGTAGTGCAGGCGATAAACACGAAACTGGTCGCGCTATGTTACAACTTGAACGCGAAAAAGCAGGCCATCAATTAGCCGAAATCACTAAAGTAAAAGAAATGCTTTCTAGAGTTAATATTGAAAAACCCTCTCAAATTATAGGCTTGGGTAGTGTTGTTTACACATCTAGTACAAATTATTTCATTGCTATTAGCACTGGAGAATTGATAGTTAATAATGAAAAATTTTATGCAATTTCGCCAAGCACACCAATTGGTCAATTATTGATTGGGAAACAAGTTGATGAGGTCATTGTTTTTAGGCAGCAGAAGTTTATTGTTCAGAAGCTATTTTAGGGAAGTTACTTTAAAACAGAAAGGCAAATAGACAACCCTTTTTTTAATTCTTTATCATGTTCAAAAAACACCGTTTTACCATCCAAATCGGCTTCAATCAAACAATAATGGCCTTTGTAATAAGAACGTTTTACAATGGCTTTTAAATGGGACTTTTCAACCACTTTTAGTTGATGCGCATAAACCATACCCTCAGCTTTCAATTCGTTAAACTCACCAAAAAAAGAAGCGATAAGCTTGTCTTTTGGGTTGTTGTATAAGTGTTTAGGAGTGTTGTTGGCTAAAATTTTAGTGTCATGCAAAACAAGCATTTTATCTGCAAACCCTAGCACATCTTCTTTGTCATGGGTTGCGACAATACAAGTAATGTTTTTATCTTTTAAGTATTTAAAAACACTACGCCTAAGGCTTTGCTTCTTAAAATTATCAATATGACTAAAAGGTTCGTCAAGCAATATGATTTCAGGTTGTTTAGCTAAGGCACGAGCTAATGCCACACGTTGTTTTTGGCCACCGCTCAAGGTTTTTACTTTCGTTTTTGCCAAAGAGGTAAGTTCAACTACCTCAAGTAATTCCTTAGTGCGCCTTTGTTTTTCTTCAGGATAAAAATTAGAAATGAATTTACCAATATTTTCTGCGACACTTATAAAAGGCATTAAATCAAATTCCTGTGCAACATACTTCATAAAGTTGTAACCGACAACCAAGTTATATTTTGGCCCTAGAATCTCGTTATCATTCCAAAATATATTTCCTTCGTCTAAATCGTATTCGCCGTATAGAACTTTTAATAATGTGCTTTTGCCAGAACCACTTTCGCCTATAACAGCTATGTTTTCACCTGTTTTAACTTTAAAAGAAACAGCTTTTAAAACAGGTGTTTTGTGATAAGAAAAACTCAGGTTTTTAACGTCTAACATGGTGTTGCTAAAATAGTATAAAAAAAGAGATTGCCATAAAAGTCATTTGCTCTTAATTTGTCAGGTTGAGCTTGTCGAAACCGATATTGATTATCAGTATAATAAAATATTTCGACAGGCTCAATATGACATAGAATTAGACTTTAAGGCAGCCTCTTTTAAGAGGTATATTTAATTTTAAACTTTAATTTTTTCAGTTGCTTTACTAGGTAAAACCTTAAAGCCCATGTTGTATAATGTAAATCCAAAAATATCAGCATATTGTTCAATAGTTTTACTCACAGGTGTACCTGCTCCGTGTCCAGCATCTGTTTCTATACGAATTAATGTCGGGTTACTACCTGTTTGTTTGCTTTGTAATTCCGCAGCAAATTTAAAACTATGTGCTGGTACCACACGGTCATCATGGTCTCCAGTTGTAACTAAAGTTGCAGGGTATTCCACACCAGATTTTACATTATGAACTGGTGAATACCCTTTTATATATTCAAACATCTCTTTACTGTCCTGTGCAGTTCCATAATCGTAAGCCCAACCTGCTCCAGCCGTAAATGTGTTATAACGTAGCATGTCTAAAACACCAACAGCGGGTAAAGCTACTTTGGCTAAATATGGGCGTTGTGTCATAGCTGCACCAACTAACAAACCACCGTTTGAACCACCGCGAAGAGCTAAATAGTCTGATGAGGTATAATTGTTTTCAATTAAATATTCTCCAGCAGCAATAAAATCATCAAACACGTTTTGCTTTTGCATTTTTGTTCCAGCATCATGCCATGCTTTGCCATACTCACCACCACCTCGTAGATTAGGAACGGCGAGAATACCACCTTGTTCCATCCAAACAGCATTAGTAATGCTAAAACTTGGGGTTAAACTAATGTTGAAGCCACCATATCCGTAAAGAATTGTTGGGTTTTTACCATTAAGTTCTAATCCTTTTTTATGGGTAATCATCATGGGTACCTTAGTCCCATCTTTTGATGTGTAGAACACCTGATTGCTTTCATAATCAGCATTATTGAAGGCTATGGCTGGTTTCCAGTATAGTTCTGATTCACCCGTTTCAATATTCAATTTATAAATACTTGGTGGCGTGTTATAATTTGTAAAAGAGAAATAATCTGTTTTCTCTTCTTTTTTGCTTCCAAATCCGCTAGCTGTTCCAGAACCAGGAAGTGTAATGTCTCTAACTAAAGTTCCGTCATAATTATACTGTTTTACTTTTGAAATGGCATCAACCATATAATGAGCAAACAAAGAACCTCCGCTAGTGGACGGAGACAATACGTTACCTGTTTCTGGAATTATATCTAACCAGTTTTCTGGCGTTGGGTTTGACACATCTACTGTAACTATTTTTTTATTAGGAGCGTTTAAATTGGTAACGAGGAATAATTTAGTAGCATCATTATCTAAGATATAGGTGTCACTATTTGTATGGTCTAAAATGGTAATTAATCCACTGTTAGGAGTCGATAAATCTTTAATGAATAATTTGTTTCCCGAGGTTGATACGCTCGGTGTTATGACTAAATAGTTGTCGTCTTCAGTAACATTCGCATAGATATAGCGATGTTTTTCCTCTGGCGTTCCACCATAAATTAGGGCATCTTCTTTTTGAGGTGTTCCTAATTTGTGATAATATACTTTATGCTGATCTGTTTTTGCAGAAAGTTCGCTTCCTTTAGGCTTATCATAGCTTGAGTAATAGAAGCCTTCGTTTTTATACCATGAGATCTGTGTAAATTTTACATCGATTAGCGTGTCTTTGACAATTTCTTTAGTTTCGGTATTCATGATTAGAATTTTCCGCCAATCACTACCGCTTTCAGAGATAGAATAAGCTAATTTTTTTCCGTTTTTTGAAAAACTCAAACCACCTAAGGAGATCGTTCCGTCTTCTGAAAATGTATTTGGGTCTATAAACACTTCAGCATTGCCATTATCTTTTTTTCTATATATAACATTCTGATTTTGTAAACCGTCATTTTTAGAAAAGTATGTATAATCGCCTTCTACAAAAGGAGCTCCTACTTTTTCATAATTCCATAAACTAGATAAGCGCTCTTTTAAATCTTCGCGAAAGGGAATCTGGTCTAAATAGCTATAAGTCGCTTTATTTTGTGACTTTACCCAAGCTTCTGTTTCTTTACTTCTATCATCTTCCAACCAACGATATGGATCTTTTACTTCTACATCAAAATATGTGTCTACAGTATTTACGGATTTTGTTTGCGGGTAATTCAAGGGTTACAGTATTTAAATTCAGAAGATCATTTGTGTATGCAACTAATAAGCGAAATTAAAAATTAAGATCGTAGTCTTTTAAATGATAGATGAATTTTTAATTTATCAAAAATACACAAAAAAACTCCTGCATTTTAACACAGGAGTTTCTAATATAAAATCTAAGATTTTAAATAATTACACTAATTTATTTTCGATTAAATATTCAGCAATTTGGATGGTATTTGTTGCAGCTCCTTTGCGTAAGTTATCGGCAACAATCCACATATTTAATGTATTAGGTTGTGTTTCATCTCTACGAATACGGCCTACAAAAACATCATCTTTTTCATGAGCGTATATTGGCATTGGATATGTGTTTGTATCTGTATTATCTTGAACTACGACACCAGGAGTTTGACTTAACAATTTACGAACATCAGCTAAATCAAAATCATTTTCAAACTCAACATTTACAGATTCTGAATGTCCTCCGGCAGTCGGAATTCTAACTGCAGTTGCAGAAACAGAAAATGTGCGGTCATTCATTATTTTTTGAGGCTCTCTTGCTAATTTCATCTCCTCTTTTGTGTATCCGTTATCTTCAAATACATCGCAATGCGGTAATGCATTTCTCCCAATCGGATATGGGTAAGCCATTTCGCCATCAACGCCAGCGATCTCATTTTCTAATTGTCTTACAGCTTTTATACCTGTACCAGAAACTGATTGATATGTCGAAACAACAACACGTTTCATTTTGTATTTTTTGTGAAGCGGATTTAGAGCCATCACTAATTGAATAGTTGAACAATTAGGATTTGCTATAATTTTATCTTCTTTTGTTAATTCACTTGCATTGATTTCAGGAACTACTAATTTTTTAGTTGGATCCATTCTCCACGCAGAAGAATTATCAACTACTGTTGCACCAGCTTCGGCAAACTTAGGAGCCCATTCTAACGAGGTGCTTCCGCCTGCAGAAAATAAGGCAATATCTGGACGCATAGAAATCGCAGTTTCTAAACCAACTACTTTAAAATCGGTTCCTTTATAGGTAATTATTTTCCCCACTGAGCGCTCTGAAGCGACAGGGATTAATTCTGTTAATGGGAAATTACGTTCTTCAAGAACTTTTAGCATCACTTCGCCTACCATTCCTGTGGCACCAACAACTGCTACTTTCATTGTTATTTTATTTAAATCAAGTTTCGTTGAGCAAAACTAAGTATTAATTCTATTTTACAATCTAAAAAAAGCCCTTGTTTTGATAAAACAAAGGCTTTTTAACAACAAATAACACAATGTTATTTAATTAACTCATAGTTATTTTTTTAACAAATCTCTAATTTCTCCTAATAACTCTTCTTGTGTAGGTCCTGCTGGAGCCTCTGGAGCTGGCTCTTCAGCCGGTTTTTTGCTTTTATTGTAGGCTTTTACAATTAAGAACATAACAAAACCAACAATTAATAAGTTCACAATTGTATTAATCCAAGAACCCCACATAATGGCATTTTCAGGAGTTGTTACAGCGCCTTCTGCATTAACGATAGCTTCATCTAGAACTATTTTTAATTCCGCAAAATCCATACCGCCAGAGAAATGACCAACAACTGGCATTACGATATTGTCAACAAAACCTTTTACAACACCTCCAATAGCTCCTGCCATTATAACGGCAACTGCAAATTCCACAACGTTACCCGTCATGATAAATTCTTTAAATTCTTTAAGCATAATTATAAATTATTAGTTAGTAATCCCCTAAAATAGTAAAAAAAGATAAATTAAACATTTGATGTGAAACTTATCTGATGAAGATCCTTTTAACACGCTGAGAAATAGACGTAATTAACTCGTAGGAAATGGTGTTTACTGTTTCGGCTAAGGTTTCGGCAGTTGCTTCTTGTCCAAAAACAATAACTTCGTCACCTTCTTTGCAATCAATGTTCGTGATATTTACCATAATCATATCCATACACACATTTCCAATTATAGGTGCTTTTTGTCCATTTATGATAACAAAACCATTGCCGTTTCCATATTGCCTACCAATACCATCGGCATGACCAATTGGAAGCGTTGCTGTTTTAATAAAATCATTGGATTTAAACGCACGATTGTATCCAACAGATTCGCCTTTTTCGATTTGATGAATTTGAGAAATGATCGTTTTTAATGTGCCAATTGGTTTAAGGTGTTTGTTTTCTTTTTCAGTCCCGATAGCTATCGGGATACCAAAACCATATAAACCAATGCCGCTTCTAACCATGTTTAAATGTGCTTCAGGATAGTTTAAAATACCTGAAGTATTACACAAATGAAGCATTGGTTTATAACCAATAATATTTACAAAATTATCTGTAATCGATTTAAATGTTTTAATCTGATTTAAAGAGAACTCTTTTTCTGCTAAATCTTCGCTTGCTGCCAAATGGGAAAAGATTGAAGCTACTTTTATTGCTTTCGTTTGTTTCAATTTAGACGTAATAAACGCTACATCATTTTCCCAAAAACCAAGACGATTCAATCCTGTATTAAATTTTATATGCACAGGGTATTCGGTTTGATTTTCCGCGGAAGCGATTGTAATAAATTCTTTTAAAACTTTAGCGTTGTATAAACTTGGCTCTAAGCAATTGGCAATAAGCTTTTTAAAATTTAAAGTTTGCGGATGCAGAACTAAAATAGGTTTTGTAATACCAGCTTCTCTTAAAAGGGCACCCTCATTTACATAGGCCACTGCAAAATAATCGACTTCCAGTTCTTGAAGGTGCTTTGCTACTTCACATGCATCACTTCCATAGCCATAGGCTTTAACGACAGCTAAGAATTTAGTCTCTGGTTGTAGTTTAGATTTAAGATAATCAAAATTATGTTTGAGCGCGTTTAAATCTATTTCAAGAATGGTTTCTAGTGCTTTAGGCATTCGAGTTTTTAGTTTTAGAAGTAATTTCTTCGGCATCGTTCACTTTCATATTGCGAACTTTGTCGCGCATAGTGGCTTTGTAATATGCGGCCCTACTTAAAGGTTCATACTCGTCAACTTCACCCAGAAGGACCAAGTTATCATTTTTAGATTTCCGATAACTATATTGTGCTAAGTTCCCAGTTCTCGTACAAACAGCATGCACCTTAGTAACGTATTCTGCTGTCGCCATAAGATTTGGCATTGGTCCGAAAGGGTTTCCTTTAAAGTCCATATCAAGTCCAGCGACAATAACTCGCACGCCTTTATTGGCTAAGTCGTTGCATACACGAACAATTTCATCATCAAAAAACTGTGCTTCATCAATGCCAACTACATCACAACCGTCGGCAAGAATAGGAATATTTGCTGCTGCGGGAACTGGTGTAGAACGAATTTCGTTGGCATCATGAGAGACAACCATGTCTTCATTATATCTTACATCAATGGTGGGTTTAAAAATTTCAACTTTTTGTCTTGCAAATTGAGCACGCTTAAGCCTTCGGATTAATTCTTCCGTTTTTCCAGAAAACATTGAGCCACAGATAACTTCTATCCATCCAAATTGTTCTTTATGATTTACCGTATTTTCAAGAAACATTTCGTAATTTTAACACTAAAAGGTAGCAATTATTCGTTTGTATAAAGGTGGCGTAAATTTATTAAAAATCAAAAGCCTAAAACGCATTTAATTTTAAAAATTGTAAAAAATGAAACATTCATAACCAACCCCAATAGCTATCGGGATGAAACACAAGAATAGTGTTTATATAAATGTTATATGTGATTATAAAAATATTAAAAACAAACACATGAAAAAGAAGCTAGAGTCAGAGTTAATTAGCATCGCACATAGAATATTGAAGCTTAAAGGAAAAGAAGATGTTCTTAAAATGCACACTGAAGTTGCTGCTCTCTACGAAAAGATATCGGTATTAAAATTTGCTCATGAAAACTTTGAAGACGATATTCCAACTATTGGGAATGACTCATCATTTTTTGACATGTTGGATACTGCTTTCAATAATAAAGTGAGCGATAACATTGAACGCGAAGATAAAATTTACATTAATTTAGATGAAGTAGAGGATGACAATATCATGGAGCCCGTTATGGAAACCATTAAAGATATGGTTGCCCAAATGCCACACGAAGCGCAGCAAGTCGACACTATTTTTGAAGAAGCCATTCCAAGAAAACAAGTGAGTAAAAGTAATTTAGAAGATATAACTGCTGGATTTAATGAAATGCCTGTTTTCGAACCTATTTCTGAGGTTCAGAAACGACAAGCAGACGAAAAAAAATCGCTTAATGACAAACTAAAAAGTGGCGGACTAAATATTGGACTGAACGATAAAATAGCATTTATTAAGCATTTGTTTAATGAAAAAAACGAAGATTACGAGCGTGTGATTTCACAATTAAACACCTCAACGTCATTTAAAGATGCGAAGCGTTTTATTGAAGATATTGTTAAACCAGATTATAATAATTGGATAGACAAAGAGGGGTTTGAAGAGCGCTTTATCGCTATAGTTGAAAGTAGATTTAACTAATGAGTAAACTGTATATTGTTCCAACGCCTATTGGGAATTTAAAAGACATCACTTTTAGAGCAATTGAAGTTTTAAAGGAAGTCGATTTAATTTTAGCGGAAGACACACGTACCTCTGGGAAATTACTCAAACATTTTGAAATTTCAACTCATATGCAATCGCATCACATGCATAATGAGCATAAAACGGTTGAAACGATTATTCAAAAACTTAATAGCGGCACTATGGTTGCTTTAATAAGTGACGCCGGAACACCAGCAATTTCAGATCCCGGCTTTTTGCTCTCACGGGCATGTATTGAAAACAATATTGACATTGAATGCTTGCCTGGAGCAACCGCATTTGTGCCAGCATTAGTGAACTCAGGATTGCCAAACGATAAGTTTGTGTTCGAAGGGTTTTTACCAGTAAAAAAAGGAAGGCAAACCAGATTGCTACTTCTAGCTGAAGAAACCAGAACCATGATTTTTTATGAAAGCCCACATAAATTAATCAAAACTCTTGGGCATTTTTGCGAGTACTTTGGAGAAGAGAGACCTGTTTCGGTATCCAGAGAACTCACGAAGTTATTCGAAGAGACCATACGCGGAACAGCTAAAGAAGTTTTAGAACACTACACCAACAAACCACCAAAGGGAGAGATTGTTATTGTGGTTGGCGGGAAAAAGTAGCCTATAATGGACATTTAATTATTTGTTAGTTCGAAGATCAAGCTTTAGCTCGATGCATCGAGAACAATATCATTTAATGAAAAGATTACTTCAAGACATAAAACAATGTGTCATTTGTGAAAAATATTTGGCTCTTGGCCCACGACCTGTGGTGTCTGCTCATCCAGATTCTAAAATAGTCATTATTGGGCAAGCCCCAGGCACAAAGGTACACGCTTCAGGAATTCCATGGGACGATGCTAGTGGTAAACAATTGCGAAAATGGTTAGATGTTTCTGTTGAAGATTTTTACGATGAAACAAAATTTGCGATTATTCCCATGGGATTTTGCTATCCAGGAAAAGGAAAAACCGGCGATTTACCACCACGACCAGAATGTGCTCCGCAATGGCACAAACCATTATTTGACGAACTTAAAAATATCGAGCTGGTTATTTTAATTGGAATGTATGCTCAAAATTATTATTTAGGAAAGGCGGCAAAGAAAACTTTAACGGAAACAGTTCGAAATTATAGTGAGTACTTGCCTAAATTTCTTCCATTACCGCATCCATCACCACGAAATCGGTTTTGGTTGACTAAGAACCCTTGGTTTGAAGTTGAGGTTTTACCAAAATTAAAGGTAAAGGTGAAAGACTTGCTTCCTTAGCTTATAGCTCCTGCATATATTGAAAATACTTCATAGCTTCTTGCGGGTTCGCTTTAACATCAATACGTTTTATTTCTTCACCATTTTCATTCAACTCTAATAAGAAACTTTTATCTTCTTGATCTAACATTCTTAAATAAACATTTAAGGAACCATCTTCATTATAAAATTTCATGGCTTCAAAATCATCGTATGTGGACGAAATCTGTTCAGAAAAAACTTTACCGCTTTTAATTTGTTGGGTAATTTTTCTTCCTTCTTTAATAAACATTTGAGAGACTATTTCGCCAATAATATTATAGTAAATAGATTCTATAAGTGCTCATTCTCATACTTGGATTCAGATTGTATTTCACCGCTTTCAAAGTAAGCTATTTTCTTTCCATAAGGCACGCCTTGTTTGTATGTTTTAAGGGACTTTAACTTTCCAGAGAGTGAATACATTTTTTCCTCACCATGTAGTTTGCCATTTAAATATTGTGAATGTGAAAAGATCTCGCTATTAGAATGAAAAATAATATAATCGCCATTTAGAACACCTTCTTTTACACTAAACTCTTCCCATTTAGATGTCTTATTACCAATCACATAATACCCATCCATGACTTTATTTGAGTCATTAAATCGGTAAACGCCAATATCGTTATAAGAATCTACATAATAGGAATTCCTTGGCAGTAACTCAAACTCTGAAGATTTGTCTTTTGGTTCTTGCCTGCAACTTGTCGAAGTAATAATTAAGCATCCAATAAAAATGTATTGAAGCTTTACAAATTTTAAAACCATAGTATTAAATGTGCTTTCCTTTTTCCCAACCATGTTTGCCTAAATATTGGTCACCGCTTTCTACGGCGCCATCTTCAATAGAAGTACCCATGCTGTCGTTCCAGCGGTTGAGGTATCCGAATAATGAAATAACACCTAACATTTCTACTATCTCTCCTTCATTCCAATATTTGTATAAGCGCTTTTTTATAGTTTCATCAACACCATTTGGAACTTGACTTGCCAATAACGAAAAATCTAGAGCAGCACGTTCGGCTTCACTAAAAGCAGGGTGAGTTCGATACTCCCAAATATTATCTAATTGCTCTTGTTCGGCTCCGTAGCGTTCCGCAGCTCTAATAGCGTGGGCTTGACAATATCTACATCCTGTTGAGTTACTAGACACCCATGCAATCATGCGTTTTAAGGCTGAAGTGACCCTGCCTTCATTAGCCATAACCGCTTTATTCAAATTAATAAAAGCTTTGCTAATAGCTGGACGGCGTTGCATGGTCAATACCGAGTTTGGGCAAAATCCAAGTGTTTCATTAAAAAACACCGCAAGCTTTTTAGTCTCTAAATCATGGTCGGCAGATAATGGTGTTACTAAAGGCATAATTTTATTTTTTTAAGTAGTATTTTTGAATTTACAATTAACAAAAATAATTCTATATAATGGCAGTTAAAGTTTCTACAAAATGGCTTGGTGACATGCGATTTGAAAGTACAAACCCATCAGGGCATAATTTATTTATAGATACAGGCGAAGAAAACGGAGGCAAAGGAGAAGGGTATCGCCCTAAGGCTTTAATGTTATCTGGTCTTGCAGGTTGTGCTGGTTTAGATGTAGCAATGCTTATAAAAAAAATGAAATTAAAAGTTGATAATTTCAATATTGAAATTGAAGCAAATTTAACAGAAGAGCACCCTAAATATTATGATAAAGTAGCGATGCATTTTCATTTTTATGGTTATGATTTAAGCGAAAAGAAGCTGAAAAGAGCAGTGGATTTATCTGTTGAAAAATATTGTGGTGTCATGGAAATGTTTCGTCAATTTGCTGATGTTAAAGTTGAAGCACATTATCATAAAAATTAAAACAGTTCAAATAGGTTTTCAGAATATTTTATGCGTTGGACACTCAAACCAAAACCAGATTCAAATAAAGTAGAAGCACTTAAGAAGGCGCTAAAAGTTGATGATATCACAGCTGGGTTAATGGTTCAACGAGGGATAGAAAATTACGAGCAAGCAAAACTTTTTTTTCGTCCTAGTTTAGATGATTTACACGACCCGTTCTTGATGAAAGATATGGAAAGCGCGGTAGATAGAATTGAAGCGGCGTTTCTTCAAAACGAGAATATCTTGGTTTATGGCGATTATGATGTAGATGGTACAACTTCGGTAGCGCTTATGAGCTCTTATCTTAAAACAAGAACAAATAATGTCGCAACCTACATTCCAGATCGTTATGATGAAGGTTATGGAATTTCTTATAAAGGAATTGATTTTGCCAACGATAATAGTTTTTCATTAATAATAGCGCTTGATTGTGGTGTTAAGGCTATTGATAAGGTTAAATTCGCAAAGGAAAAGGGGATTGATTTTATTATTTGCGATCATCATAGACCAGGAGAAAGTATTCCTGATGCGATTGCTGTTTTAGATCCAAAGCGAGAGGATTGTAATTACCCATATAAAGAACTATGCGGTTGTGGTGTTGGTTTCAAACTAGCGCAAGCCTTAGCCTCTAAACAAGGCAAATCGACTGAAGATTTAACCGAGTATTTAGACTTGGTTGCTACTGCGATTGGAGCTGATATTGTACCAATTACAGGGGAAAATCGCGTATTGGCCTATTTTGGACTTCAAGTCATTAATCAGAACCCAAGAATTGGGATTAAGGCTATGATAGCTCAAGTAAAGAAAAAAGAATTCACCATTACCGATGTTGTTTTTATAGTGGCACCAAGAATTAATGCTGCTGGACGCATGAAGCATGGTAATTATGCAGTAACACTTTTAATTGAAGAAGATTATACTTTAGCTGAAGAATATGCTTCTGAAATAGAAACTTTTAATACAGATAGACGTGAGGCAGATAAACAAATTACTGAAGAAGCTCTCAAACAAATTGAAGAACAAGAAGAACAGAAACGTTTTACTACTGTTGTTTACCATGAAACTTGGCATAAAGGTGTTATTGGTATTGTGGCTTCTCGATTAACAGAAACCTACTATCGTCCTACTTTGGTTTTTACCAAAAGCGGTGATATGCTGGCTGCATCAGCGCGTTCTGTTTCTGGATTTGATGTTTATAATGCTTTGGAAGCGTGCTCGGAATATATCGAACAATTTGGCGGGCATAAATATGCTGCTGGACTAACTTTGAAAGAAGAAAACTATCAAAGTTTTAAGAATAAATTTGAAGAAGTTGTAAAAGACACCATTGATGTTAATTTGCTTGTTCCAGAAGTTAAGGTCGATTATAAAATCGATTTAAATAAAATCGATAGCCGTTTATGGCGAATTATTTGTCAGTTTGCGCCCTTTGGACCAGGTAACATGACGCCTGTTTTTATGACTGAAAACCTTTTAGATACGGGTTATGGTAAATGTGTTGGTGAAGAAGGTAAACACTTACGAGTCACAGTTACTCAAAGAGGTGCTAATAATAAATTTGTATGTATAGGTTTTGGAATGGGTGATAAAATTGATTTAGTGTCCAATAAAAAACCATTTGACGCAGTTTATTCTATTGATGAAAATGAATGGCAGGGACGTATTTCGCTTCAACTTAAATTAAGAGATATTAAAGGATAGCTATGGCTAAAAAAGATCCATACGCAGCATTAAGAATAAAAGAATTCAATATTTTTTTATTAGTGCGATTTTTATTGGTTTTTGGATGGTCTATGCAGTTTATTGTTATTGAGTGGCAGGTGTATAGCCTAACAAAAGACCCATTATCACTTGGAATAATAGGCTTGATGGAAATCATTCCTGCTTTTTCAATGGCTTTATTTGCAGGGCATATTGTTGACCAAAAAGAGAAGCGAAGTTTGTTTGCGCTTTGTATTGCTGCGTTCTCATTAATTAGTTTAGGGCTGTTTTTGCTGACTTGGGAAAAAGTAATAGGCGATTGGCAAACTAAATGGATTTTGTATGCAATTTACGCATTAGTGTTTTTTGGTGGTTTTTTACGCGCCTTTTTTGGGCCAACTATTTTCTCATTAGTGGCGTTAATAGTTCCAAAAAAAATATACCCAAATGCTGCAACATGGAGTACAAGTACATGGAAAACAGCGGCTGTTTTAGGGGCTTTATTTGGCGGATTTTTTATTAGCTGGATTGGAGTGGATATGACTTTGTGTGTTGTTTTTGTATTAGTAATGCTATCGTTAATTTTAACTTTTTTAATAAAGAAGAAGCCTATTTTAAATAAAAACATAGGAGAGCCTTTAAAAGAAAGTCTAAAAGCAGGTGTTCGTTTTGTATTTAAAAACAAAGCTATTCTAGGCGCATTAACCTT
Source organism: Algibacter sp. YIN40 (assembly GCF_057219435.1). Lineage (NCBI taxonomy): Bacteria > Pseudomonadati > Bacteroidota > Flavobacteriia > Flavobacteriales > Flavobacteriaceae > Algibacter > Algibacter sp. YIN40. Next base: position 911,701 of record NZ_JBXVVC010000001.1, read on the forward strand.
GGACATGATTGCTGTATTGTTTGGCGGTACCATAGCTATTCTAGCGATTTTTGCACAAGATATTTTAGAAGTAGGAAGTCAGGGTTTCGGAATTTTAAATGCATCAATATCCATGGGGAGTATTGTAACGATGTTTGCAACAACATATATACCAATTAGTAGAAATACAGGTAAAAAATTACTCATTTCGGTATTTGTATTTGGTCTTAGTATTATTGCTTTTGGACTGTCGTCTATTTTTTGGGTAAGTGTATTGATGTTATTTATTAGCGGTGCTGCCGATGGAATTTCTATGGTAATTCGCCAAACTATTTTACAATTGAAAACACCAGATAATATGCGTGGGCGTGTGTCTTCTGTTAATTCTATGTTTGTTGGATCTTCTAATGAATTAGGTGCTTTTGAAAGCGGGTTAGCTGCAAAATTAATTGGGCCTGTCGCCGCTGTAGTTTTTGGAGGAACTATGACATTAGTGACCGTTTTTGCAATTGGAATTAAAAACCCAGTACTTCGAGATTTGGACTTAACAGAAGATGTGGAAGCCCATGAAAGTGATTCTTAATATTCCTTTAATTCCATAGTGTCACCATCAAAAACACCATAGGTGAAATACTGAATCCAGTCTCCAAGATTGATGTATTTAGAATTTCCGTTGAGATCTATATTTAAGGGTAGATGTCTATGGCCGAAAACAAAGAAATCACGATGGTTATCTTCAAGTTTCCTTTTGCAGTATTGTACTAGCCATTCGTTATCTTCACCTAGAAATATAGCATCATCATCACCAGAAATAAGTTTGTTTTTAATAGACATATATTGCGCTAATCGTACGCCTAAATCGGGGTGAAGCCATCTAAATAACCATTTCGAAAACGGATTAGTAAAGACTTTTTTCATGCGTTTATAACCTTTGTCTCCGGGGCCTAGCCCGTCGCCATGCCCAATAAAAAAAGTTTTGTTATTGAATACAAATTCTTTTGGTTTATGGTACACAGGAATACCGAGTTCTTCTTCAAAATAACCATTCATCCATAAGTCATGATTGCCAACAAAGTAATGAATTGGAATACCAGCATCTGAAATTTCAGCAAGCTTCCCTAAGGTTCGTGTAAACCCTTTAGGGATTACTTTTTTGTATTCCATCCAAAAGTCGAATAAATCACCTAAAAGGAAAATTGCAGCAGCATCTTCTTTTATTTCATCCAACCAGGCCACGAACTTTTTTTCACGTGGTAAAGAGGCTTCTTTTGTTGGGGCGCCCAAGTGATTATCTGATGCGAAATATATTTTTTTGCCTTTAAGAATTTGCATGTTGTAAATATACTAATTCCTGCGAAGGCAGGAATCTCATTTTTTGGAGTTAATTATTTTATTTGTTCATTTTGCCTTGATGCTAAACGAACCAAAAAATCAAATCAATCTAAGGAAATTGCTAAAGCACCATTCGTTTTCGAAATTTCACGCTTAAAGCTGCGCTTTGCGATTCCATTTCTTCACTCATTATTTCTGCAGATTGATGATTCCGACTTTATCGGAATTTGGGACTTTCTATTTTATCGTCTATTCGCTTATGGGAAGTTACCTTTTATCGATATTATACTGATAATTGTACATGGTTTAGCGTTAGGGATTGAGGTATTGTTGAAGCTCTTTTTGTGTTGTTGCACCTATGCAACACAAGAAAGCGACTACCGAATGCCCGACCTGTTAAGGTAACGCCCTAAATATTATCGTAAGCAAACCATTCTGCAAACGAACTTTCTGTTTCTTGAAGTTTTAACGAATGTAAATTAATGTGATTAGGTAAACGTTTTTTTATTTTTTGAGCGAAATCTATAACCATCATTTCACTTGTTGGTTGATAGTCTACTAGCAACACATTGTGCCCACGATCTTGTAATTCTTTAGCAAGCTCTACGTGTGGTGTGTTTTTATTAAAAACGGTGGCGTGATCGAAAACATTTACGATTTCTTCTTTCGCGATTTTTTTTAAATCGCTAAAATCGATTACCATACCGTATTTTACATTGTTTTTATCGCGAATAGGTTGTCCAATTACAGTAACATCTAGCTTATAACTGTGACCATGTACGTTTTTGCATTTACCGTCGTAACCGTATAATGCGTGACCTGTTTCAAAAGAGAACTGCTTTGTGATTCGAATGTTATTGCCCATTATTTTCTTTTTCTTCTATTTACTACGTAAACAATTATTAAAACTAAGGCTAAAAGCAGAAAGAGTCCATTTCCGCTTAAAAATGATAAGATATCCATAATGTTGGTTTATTGATTCTTTTTTTTGCTATATCGATACATTAAATAGGCTAATAGAACAAGAACAACAAAGGGAATCATGGCTCCAATAAAAACACCAATTTCATAGCCTTTATCTGGCGCGTTTTTTATTTTTTCTTCGATATCTACTTGCTGAAGTATAACGTTAAATAGACTCATGTTTTATGTTGTGCTATATTGCAAAGTTAATTGTTTTGTGAAAGCGGCATAAACATTTTTCTAAATTTTATTAGAAGCGGAAAGCCCCTTGCAATCATCCAAAAGGTTAATGCTATAAATATGCCGTTTAGTTTAAAATTAAAACTGTCGAGCAAATAAAGTATTGGGATAAAAATTATAAACGTCGATAGGAGAAGCAAATTCCTTAAGATTTTCATATGCCCTAAGCCTTTAAAAACGCCATCAAAAATAAATGCTAAAGCACAAATAGGTTGCATTATAAGCACTATCCAGAAGACGTTATAGAACTCTGCTAAAACTTCTGGTTCTTTTGTAAAGAGTAATCCAATTGGCTTATAGGTTATAGCGCCCGCTAAGGCCAGCACTAAACCTATAACAATACCTATTTTTATTAGTTTGTTACTTAGCTTCATTAAACTTTTGTAGTCTTTAGCTCCTAATAATTTACCAGAAAGAATGTTTCCTGCACTTGAATACCCATCAATCATGAAGGCACCTAGAAACCACAAATTAATGGCTATAGTATAAGCTGCTATATAGTTGTTACCATAACCCGTAGCAAATCGTGTTGCTAAGTATAGTGTAATATTTAAAGCCAATGTTCTAACAAAGAGGTTTAAAACCATGCTTATAAATCGCCTGATTTCTTTATTAAAAGGAAAGCTAAATCTTAATGGGACACTTGTTTTTGTTAGCAAATAATAAACCGAAAAAGAAGCCATTAATATTTGTGCAATCACACTTGCATAGGCTGCGCCTTTAATATTCATTGCTGGAATGTAGCCTGTTATACCATAAACAAAGACAAAGTCTAAAACAATGTTTGCTAATGCACCAATAATAGCAATTAACATAGGATAATAGGTGTTCTGGAGCCCTCTAAATGTTCCAAAAACAGCTATAGTAAATAAGGTGAACGGAAACCCGAAAACTCGAATTTTATAATAATCTACACTATAATTTAATATTAGGTCTGAAGCGTTATAAAGTTTAAATATTTCACTAGCAAAAGGGTATGTTCCTGCAATGATTAAAACACTTAACGAGGTTATAATAAAGATAGCTTGCGCAGGAAGATTCTTTACAGCGTTCAAATTATCTGCTCCAACATATTGCGAAACAATAGATGATATGGCACTTCTTGTTTGGCCTAAAATCCAAATGAGCATAGATAAAAATGTGCCAACAATACCAACGGCAGCTAAAGATTCAATAGGGTTTATGTCAACATTACCAACAATTGCAGTGTCTGTAATAGATAAAATAGGCTCTGCAATACCAGAAATTAATGCTGGAATAGCGAGTTTGTTTATATGTTTAAGGCTAATATTTGTTTTCACAATATGAGTTCGTAACAATAAAACGGATGGTTGCTTTGTTTAGGGAAGAAGATATCACCTAATCGCTTATAGCCTCTTGATTCATAAAATTTTTGATTTCTTTTATTTTGAGAAAAAGTATCTAATCTAACTGACACATAATTATTTTCTTTGGCATATGCTTCAGCATAATTCATAAGTTTTTTGGCATATCCTTTTTTTTGATGTTTGGGGTGAATAGCGAGTCTATGAATATAAATATTGTTGTCGTTCTCGGACAACCATGAAATAGGGAGGTATTCATCATCCATCAATGTAGAAATCACGACGCAGCCTATTATGTTGTTTTCTAATTCCAGTATATACAATTCATCACGTTTAACATCTTTTAAAAAAGCCTCTTTACTTGGATAAAATTCATTCCATTGAAATATGTTTTTCGAGATCATATCTACAGCGCAGGCTTTAGTTAATCTTATAATATTATCAATATCTGTCCAGGCTCCTTTTCGAATCATATAAATGTTTTACTTTTGCATAAATATCGCTAAAAATTTAGTCATCAAACTATAATTATTATGAAGAATATTTTAGTACCTGTAGGATCCTCAAAAAACGCTTTAAGTCATTTGCAATATGCGACTGATTTTGCCAAAGCTTTTGACGCTAAACTTTATGTTGTACAAGTATATAATGTTTATACAAAAGCTGGGACAATGATTAAAGTAGATCATATCATTGAAAGAGAAAGCAAAGATTTTTTAGACAATCTGGTTTCTAAAATTGACACAAAAAATGTTGATATAGTAGTAAAGGTTTTAAAAGGGAAGCTTGTTGATACTTTAGAGTTAGCATGTAGAGCAGCTGAAATTGATTTAGTTTTAGTTGAACCCCGCACAAACTCAATTAAAGAAGAAGAATATTTAGGAAAAACATCTGGTAAAATTATAAAGCAAACAAATGTCCCGGCACTAATAGTTCCTGAAGGCCATAAATTCACTTCGCCTAAAAATATTTTAATGGCTGTCAAGTCTGCTATTATAAAGAAAGAGAATGTGTTGGACCTACTTAAAAATATAAAAGATAATTTTAAGGCCAACGTAGATTTACTTTTAGTAAAAACACCTTATCATAATGATGGTGATTTTGACTTAAAACCTGAACTATTGGGTCTTGTTAATAAGATTACTAAAACAGAAAACGCGACTACCTTTCAAGGTGTTTTATTGCATTTTGAATCTCATAAGCCAGACATGCTTTGTGTTGTAAGGCGGAAACGAGGTTTCTTCGCTAAGAAATGGGAGAAGAACACCATTCTAAAGAAAGATTTCCATAGTAATATTCCTGTATTAGTTTTAAGTGGACTTAAATAGTAAAAGGGGATGTAGCTCAGTTGGCTAGAGCGTTTGACTGGCAGTCGGGAAAAATCAAAATCTTCAAACTCTATTATCCTTTTAATATCAATGGTTTTCAAGGATTTTAAAAATTGATTTTATCATGGTGGTGGACTATGGAGGTGGGTTTTGAATTATCTTCCAGCTTTAAAATTATCTGTCATAATCGTCAGGTTCATAAGGTAAAAAGCCAATGCTGTTATAAAAAATCATAAGGGCAGTATTGCAATAAGAACATTCAAAGTTGTAACCGTGATACACATCTTCTAAATAATTTTCTGCATCACAGTTGGGACAATAATCGTTTAAACCTTCAAAAATGTTGACAGCTTCATCGTACTGAATATACCATGGCGATTCAATCCATTTTCTTCCACTAGATTCATAGACTGGTTTATTTTTACCTCTTCTTTTTTCATCAAATTTTGGGACTAACCCTGAGTTTATGATTGTGTCTTTATGTTTTTTTATATAAGACTCATATTCCATTTTACAATAAGGACATTGAAATATTTCATTTAGCCTTGTTATTACTGTTCCAGTTTTCTTAATAGCTTGAGATTAGTTCAATGTACTGTAATTATTAAAGTATTTGTAGTTGGTCTAATGCGTATAGAATCGGGTGTCTCATCTATACAAGGACATTCTTTGATACTATTATTTCTCAATGATTCATATTCAAGCCCCATTATACTATTTATTGATTGGTAAACTTATTTTTAATTTCATAGTGAATTAATGAAGGCTAACGCTGCGCTATGTGCAGTCACGTTTTGGATTTTAAATTTATGCAATTTATTGGAATAAATTTAAAATACAGATTAAACGTGATCAGAATGCATTTAGCGACCAGATATGTACAGTTTTCCTCGATGGCACCCAAAGGTGATTGCCAGTTATATGCCTAATGCAATCTGGCATAGCGCAGCGATGATGTACATATCCCAAAGGGCGGGAATCGAACGTAGTGAGATGTAGCAATTTGGGTTCACCTTTTGGTGAATTGTACATCATCGTTTAGTATAAAAGCAGTAGCGGATTTAATCGCACTTACTTTTCAGAGATCTAGATACTGAATTAATCACAGAAACGGTTCAGGTAAACACCCAAACCGCTATTGCTTTTATACATTGTTGTAGCTAGTTCTTCATTAATACTTCCTCTCCGTTTGATGTCTTTTATTCAGTAAATTACTGGTAATTAAATAGAATATTAGGATAACTATTAATTTATACACCGCAACTCGTAGCACAGCTGCTTTTTACTTTGGAAATAACTTCATTACCAATTCCTGAACTACAAACACCCGTTTCCGGTAAATTTAATTCTACCCGTTTTGCACTTTCAAAATCACCGTTCATAAAAGCCACGATAGATCTAACTTGCTCATAGCCTGTTGTCATTAAAAAGGTTGGAGCACGTCCATAACTTTTCATGCCAACGATATAGAAATTTTTTTCCTTTTGCCTTAATTCTGCTTCGCCATGTGGTCTTACAGTACCACAGCTATGAATATTTGGATCGATTAAATTAGCCAGCTTAGGAACGCTTTCAAGAGCTGAATCTGAGTCAAATCGAATTTCTCTTAAGAAATTAAAATCGGGACGAGAGCCCGTATTACTAATTATTTCATCTATACCCTCCAAAACAAAAGCGTCTTTGTGTTTTAAGCCTTTAATTACTAATTGGTCCTTATTTTTTTCAATTTCATGAATATACACAGGCGTATGAATCTCAACAGCTCCTGAATTCACTAATTTTTCAATTTGAATACCTAAAGCACCTCTTGCCTTAAATTTATCAGCCTCTTGACCACCATACACCTCACTCACTTGCTTTTTTCGCAATACCCAATGAATTTTTGTCTTTGGATATTTATGGATAAGATCATTTAACGCTAAAATGGTTCCAATAGCCGAATGGCCTCCACCAACGACTAATGTCGTTTTATTGGCATATTTATCTGCATCTGCTTCATTGATATTGGGCATGCCATAATATATTTTGGCTCTACTATCCACTTCACCAAGTGCAAATATTCCACCAGATCCTACAGGATTTGGACTTTGCCATGTACCTGAAGCATCAATTACTGCTTTAGCTTCATACAGCTTAAATTTTCCATTTTCAATAACTTGAATAGAAAAAGGAAGCTCTTCTCTCTTGGCATCTTTCATTTTATCTAAACCGCTTCTTCCAATGGCGATTACCTTCGAATTCAAATTAATATGCTCTTTAATGCCTGGTAAATTTGCAAGTGGCTTTAAGTAATCTTCAATAAATTCCTTTCCATAAGGAACATCTGCTTTGTTTGGAATTGGCAATTGCGCTTCGCGTAATAAGGTTTCTGCTGCCTTGTCAATATTATATTCCCAAGGAGAAAACAACCTTACGTGTCCCCATTTTAAAATATTGGCACCAATTTGATTACCTAGTTCAAAAAGAATAAATGGTTGATTGCTTTTTTTAAGATGTGCTGCTGCAGACAACCCTACTGGGCCTCCTCCAATTATTGCTACTGGTAAATCGTTATTGTTCATTATTTCTTAGTTTTAGATTTAATATCATAACCAAGACTAATTAGGGTACAAAAAGACGCAAAATTTATTGATTAAATATTTTATAACTAAAAAAGCTTCCTAATAAGGAAGCTTTTTGAAGTATTATTAAAGAAATAATAGGTCTCAACAAAATCTACGATTCGAGCTAAAATTGCCTTTAGATGATTGTATACATAATGATCGGGTTGCTGAATACAATCTATAGTTTCTGTTGTTATTCCATGTAGTTCTTCTTGAATATTTTATTGATTCCATTTTGTGAGATTTTTAAATTAATAATCACAACCAAGACTAATTAGGGTACAAAAAGACGCAAAATTTATTAATTAATTTTTTTTAAGGGTATACAATCTGCTTTAATTTCAATAGAAATAGGCTTTCCTTTGGCATTTATTTCCAAATTGCTACATTCAATGATTTTCTCTTTCAATAATTTTCTTGCACGTTGAATTCTACTTTTAGTGGCCGTTAAACTCAAATTCATTTTTTTGGAAACGTCGATTTGGTTAATTCCTTCAATATCTGATAATAAAAGAGGGAGCGCATATTTATCAGGTAATAATTTTATAAGTGGCTCCACGAATTTTTCAGCCTCTTCATAAGTATTATTTTCAATCGATTCGAATTTTTCAGTGACTTCATTTGTGAATTTATTTTCTGATTTTAAATAATCAATCACAGTATTGTGGGCAATTTGATACATCCATGATTTAATATTTTTTATTTCATTCCCCGAGCAACAGGAATTGTAAATTTTCATTAAGACCTCATGAGATAATTCATCGGCTAGATCTTCATTTTTAATCCTTTTTAAAATATAATATTTTAATCCACTTTTATATTCAATCCAAAGGGAAGAGACTTCTTTATATTTTTTGATATTCATCATTATATTAATTAGCTACAACGCTGCGCTATGTGCAGTCACGTTTTGGATTTTAAATTTATGCAATTTATTGGAATAAATTTAAAATACAGATTAAACGTGATCAGATTGCATTTAGCGACTAGATATGTACAGTTTTCCTCGATGGCACCCAAAGGTGATTGCTAGTTATATGCCTAATGCAATCTGGCATAGCGCAGCGATGATGTACATATCCCAAATTGCGGGAATCGAACGTAGTGAGATGTAGCAATTTGGGTTCACCTTTTGGTGAATTGTACATCATCGTGTTCGTGTATGGTTAGTTGCGTTGGCTGGAACTGAGTTAGCAAAAGAAAATGAGCCAGAGGAAAACCCGTAGGATTTTCCGAGTATACACAGAACCAGCAATTAATTAAACACGTTGTTAGCCTTTCGTTATTTTTTTCAATTCTTGTTCTAAAGTCATACTAATTTCATTATTCTTTTTTATGAGGTCTTCTAAATTAAAAATAGCCCATGAAGTTCTAATTCTTAATTCAACTAATAATTGAGCGAACTCCACATTCTCATATTGGGATTTTAGTCTATCATATCGAATAAAGTTATTCTGAACAAGCGGTGAAAAATTATATTTTTCAGATTCAAACACTGCTTTACTATCATATATACCATGGCGAATAAAAAATGGAATCATTGTTTCATTTTTATAGTCATTAAAAGACTGATTTGCTTGCGAAACTGAAACTTCTATATTGGCTTTCTCAATTAGCAGTTCTGTGATATTATTACTACTAATTTCAGAGATGGCTATTTTATGTTTATTGGTAACTATCAAATCGAATATGATATGCCATCTTAAATTGTTGTATCTAAGACTAGTTGAATCATGTCTTGCCTTCCCTATTGTTTCATTGTAAATATGGTAATATGAATCTGAATGTTCTTTATAATAAACCAAAGTATTATTCAATAATTTTTCTTCATTATCCAAATCGATTAGTATGTTTTGGTAAAGCACATCTTCTTTAATTTTGGCTTTTCTTAATTCATTCCTATTATTTATGGAGAGCGCAATTAATATACCAATAACTACTAGTATAATTTCACCTATTGCATATTTAAAATACTTTCCAGTCTTATTTTTCTCTATGAGGTTGTAGCGAATTTTTCTAAAGAATTTTATCATTGTTTATTGGTTGGTCATAATGAAGGCTAACGTGTTTGTGTATGATTTCGTTGCGTCGGGACTAAAGTTAGCAAAAAGGGATGAACCTGAGGAATATTCGGAGAATATTCCGATTAGAACATACCATACTCTAGCAATGAATTATACACGTTGTTGGCGGTAGTTTTTTTATTTAAAGTTTGGAATTATAGTTTTTTTTAATATATTTGTACCATTAGAACTAAAATAGTACACATTAGATTTATGAATGTTCGAACGAGAATATTAAAAACAGCAAAGAAAAAGTTTTTAAAAAATGGCTTCTATAAAGTTTCGATGGATAGCCTTGTTAAAGAACTAAGGACGAGTAAAAGTAGTCTCTATAATCATTTTTCTTCTAAAGATGAACTTGTAAAAGCTGTTATTGATCAATTAAATATTGATATTAATTCTGCTTTAGATGAAATAGTAAATAATGATAAATTAAGTTTTAAAGGAAAGTTAATTGAAGTTTCTGAATTTACTAAAAATTTTCTTAGTAATGTAAGTGAAGAGTTTTTGAAGGATTTAGAGATTAACACTCCAGACATTTGGGACTATTATCAACAAACAAGAATTGAAAGAATCAACAACTATTATAGAAAACTATTTGTAAATGGTATTGATGAAGGCATTATAAGAGATGACATTAATATTAATGTCGTTCTTACGGTATATATGAATTTGATGGAATTGCCTTTAAAAACGCAATATCAAGAATTTTTAGATCTCCACAATCAAAACATTTATGAGTTAACCACCGATATATTTTTAAATGGAATTATAAAGGAATAAAATTTTTTAGTCATATAGGTACTAAAAAAACCATAATAGTACATAAATATTAACATTATGAAAATACTTAAAATACAAACAGGAAAAGTTAGAATTAAAGAAAACCAAATAAGTAAATCCAAAGGATATGTACCTCAAATGCTTAAAGTTTTATCTGGTAAAAAATGGGCTGATTGGGCACCAATATATGCTTGGGTAATTGATCATAAAGAAGGTATAATTGTTGTAGATACAGGAGAAACTTATAAAACAAGTATTAAAGGATATCTTCCAAAATGGCATCCATATTATGCTTTAGCTGTAGAGTTTGATGTTAAACCTGAAGATGAAATTGGCCCGCAGCTATTAAAAATGGGAATCAATCCTGAAAAAGATGTTAAAAAAGTAATAATGACACATCTACATACGGATCATGCAGGAGGCTTACATCATTTTCCAAATTCAGAAATAATCATTGATAAGAATGAGTTTAAAGACGCCTCAGGATTAAAAGGAATGTTAGCTGGTTATTTACCTCATAGGTGGCCAAAGTGGCTTAAGCCCACATTAATAGATTTACCAAACGACCGTTATTTTACATTCAGTAAGAGTATGCCGGTAACTAAAGACGGCAAAGTAATAATTGTTGCAACTCCAGGTCATGTAGCAAACCATATATCGGTTATTGCAGAAGTTGATGGGCTATATTATTTTTTAGCAGGAGATACTTCATATACACAAGAAAATTTGCTAAATGAAATTCCAGATGGCATCGGAACCATAGAAAGTGTAAACACACTTAAAAACATAGTCAACTTTTCAAAGATTAAACCTACAATTTACTTACCAGCACACGACCCTCAAGTTCCAAATAGAATTAAAAATAAAGAGCTGGTTTTTAGTTAAAACGAATCGATAAAAAAGCTTAGGATTTTAATATATCAGAATCAGAATCACGAAAAATGAAAAACAGGGTAATTTTAACTTTATTGGCTTTAGTACTAGTAGGTTGTGTTTCTCAAAAGAAATCAAATTCTCCGACTACGAACACTTCTATTAAGGCCTCAATAGACCTGACAAAAGTTGTTGATGATAAATTGCCAATAATTATAAATCCCGGCATAATAACAACCAAAGTTGCAACCTATAGATTGCCACGAATAGTTCAAGGAACATATGCTATTAGCGATTTCGGTAGATTTATAGAAGATTTTAAAGCTCTTGATTATTATGGAAAAGAATTGACAGTCACAAAGTCTGGTATAAATACATGGGTAATTACTGATGCAAAAAAATTAGACAAGATTGTATATTTAGTAAATGACACCTTCGATATTGAAAAGTCAAGTGTTTCTTTAATTCCACTTTCTCCTTCTGGTACTAACATTGAACCTAAAAATTATGTTCTGAATCTTCATGGTCTTATAGGATATTTTGATTCTTTAAAAGAAGCTCGATATGAATTGAGTATAACTTCTCCAATCAATTTTAAACGTACTTCCACGTTGAGAAGTGTTAACGAAAAGTTTTCTGATGATGGGGAAGAAGTGACTTCAAAATATATTGCTTCACGCTATTTTGATATTACAGATAACCCTATGATGTATGGTGATTTAGATATAGAAAATTTTAAAGTTGGTAAGATGAATTTTGAATTAAGTGTTTACTCGTCGAACAAATTACATACTGCTAAAAAAATTAAAAATAGTCTACTTCAAATGCTTGAGGCTCAAGTTGCCTATATAGGAGATATTAATAGTACTCAAAACTATACTATTATGGTTTACTTCTCTGATGGCAAAGACAAATCTCCACATGGTTATGGAGGTTTAGAACATAATACCTCTACAGTAATTGTAATGCCTGATTATTGGGAAGAAAAAAAGCTATATAATATCATGTTTGATATGATGGCTCATGAGTTCTTTCATATTGTAACACCTATGACCATCCATTCTGAAGACATTCATGACTTTGATTACAATAACCCAACATTTTCAAAACATTTATGGCTTTATGAAGGGGTTACTGAATATTTTTCAAAACTATTTAAAGTTGACCAAAAGCTAATAACGAAAGATGAATTTTACATCTCATTACTAGATAAAATCAAAGGTGCTAAAAATTATGATGACGATATAAGTTTCACTTTTATGAGTGAAAACATTTTAGACGAAAAATATAAAGTTAACTATCCGAACGTATACAGTAAGGGAGCATTAATGGCTATGTGTATGGATATCTTAATGCGTGAAGAAAGCAATGGAGAAAGAAGTTTATTATCGTTAATTAAAGAATTGTCTAAAAAATATGGAAAAAACACTCCATTTAAAGATGACAATCTTATTAATGATATTACAGAGATGACATATCCTTCTATTGGAAAGTTTTTGCAGCTACATGTAGTTGGGAATACTCCAATAAATTATCAAGAATATTTTGATAAAGTTGGATTAATTTTTAATGAGAATAGTTTAAAACAGATTAAAAATCCAATACCACTACAACAGTTTTTACAAAATATGTGGTTGAACAAAAAGGAATGTAACATTACTAGGATTGAGAATGTTAATGTAATTCCTATGAATGAAGAAATTATTCTAAAAAACCAAGATGTGGTAATTGTAAACGACAAAATTGTTAGCATCCATTCCAATGGTGCCAAGAAAATTGATTTACAAGTTGATTTCCGTATCGATGGTACTGATAAATACCTAATTCCAGGGCTATCCGAAATGCATTATCATTGGAGAAATAATGATAGAAATATAGAAACTGACTTCAAACTATTAATTGCAAATGGTATTACTACTGCGAGAAATATGGCAGAATATGATGGGCAAGATCATGTTATGGTAAGAAATAAGATTAATAAAGGTCAATTGTTGGGCCCAAATTATTATACCACTGGTCCTTATTTACAAGCAGATATGTTACAGTCCGTTGAAGATGCCATTAAAGTAGTTAAACAGCATAAAGACAAAGGGTACGATTTTTTGAAAATTGGAGATGGTGATGAAATTTCTAAAGAGGTTTATTTAAAAGTACTGGAAGAGGCCTTAAAATATAAGTTGGATATTATCGGGCATGCACAACACAATTTACCTTTGGAATATTCTCTAAGGATGAAATCAATCGAGCATGTCGAAGAATTCATATATATATTTAATACGCCCGATGATTATAAATATTTAAATAACGATCCGGCTTTTCTAAATAAAAAGGCGCAACAAATTAAAGACAGTGGTATTTATGTAGCCCCCACTTTAGTAATATTTGAAATGATTACACAATACCTTGATGAAGATAAGTTCTCAAAATTAAAGGCTAATATCCAAGCTAAATATTTACCAACAAAAGATTCCACCTATTGGTTATCAGACGAAAATCACTATAGAGCAGATTTCGCAGGAGGCAAGGACAATATTGGATTAGGAATGAACTCATTAGATTTTTTTAACAGTTATTACGAATGGATGAAAAAATTCACAAAAATATTATCTGACCACGACGTACCATTACTTTCAGGCAGTGATACTTTTGGAATGGTAATACCTGGGTTTTCACTACATAAAGAGTTCGCGTTTTTACAAGAAGTAGGATTAACACCTTATGAGATATTAAAAACAAGCACAATTGCACCTGCTAGATATTTAAATGTAATGGCTACAGAAGGGACAATATCTGACGGCAAAAATGCTAACCTAGTTTTATTGAATAAAAATCCTCTTGAAGATATTAAAAACACAAAAACGATTGAAGGCGTAATGCTTAAGGGTAAATGGTTCAATAGAAAAAGTTTAGACAAGTTGCTATTAGAAGTAGAACACTCAGATTGATAGTAGCTAGTCACATCAATTACAATTAGAATAATTATTAACTATAAAAACAATTATTATGGAACGAATTTCATATCGAGATATTCCAAAAGGAATGTTCGAAAATTTAATGACAACTGAAGACTACATTAATAGCTCTTCATTAGAAACACATTTGCTCGAATTAATAAGATTAAGAGTAGCGCAAAAAAATGGCTGTGCCTATTGTGTAGATATGCATCACAAGGAGCTTAAACATCTTGGAGAAACTGATTTAAGACTGTCATCCTTATGTGTCTGGAAAGAGACACCATATTTTACCGAAAAAGAAATGGCAGTGCTCAGTTTAACAGATGTGCTTACTAAATTAAGTAGAGACCCTTTACCAGAAATAGTTTTTGATGAATTGATTCCTCATTTTAACAAAGAGGAAATCTGTTATCTAACCTTAGCTATATCTCAAATCAATACATGGACTAGATTAATGAAAACATTCAAATTTACACCTGGAAATTATCAGGCCAAAGAATTGGCATAGTCAGAAAATGTAGATTAGTAATAGCGGTCTGAAATTAATTAAACCGCTATTACTTTTTGAAAACTATTTCTTAATTGAAGTCATAAATTACTGCCAACGGTCTTGTGTATGGTTAGTTGCGTGGTTAAGCAACTAATTTAGCAAATAAATCACAGATAGAATATTCCGAAGGAATGTTCGTAAGTCGGCAGTGAACTAGCAATTAATTATACACTTTGTTGGCAACAGTTTTTTATTCCTTTTTAAACGAAATATTATTTGGTTTTCTTAATGCAATGAATATTACAAAAAGCAGCAGAAACGAAATTCCAATAATTTTCCATAACCAATTCAGCTTCTTACCATCATCCACTCTTATCCAAGTCTCTTCATTGAATAAGGAAGGTTCTTCCAATAGATTAAAAAGTTCTTCGTCTGAAGGACTAGCTAAATAGGTCTTGTCTCTGATCATATTGATTGTTGTAAGTCTATTATAATAGTCCAGATTTTCAACAAATGAGGTGTCCGCAATTTGACTGTTCCATATAAATAAACCATCATTTTTCATTTCAAACCATACTGCAAACCATTTTTCTTTCTGGTCAATAATATTTAGAAAGTACTTGTTATTGTAAGTTTTTAATAAAACCCTCTTTTCAAGTTTTTTGTCAAAGTCATCAATGAAGTATCCTTTTTCTAGGTTTATTTCATATGTCGGTTCTTTTTCAGTATAATAGAAATCTTCTTCCAACCTCAATAATATTTTTTGAGTGGTGTCATTTTCCTTAATTATTAATGTGCTTTCTTGAAATTCTACATGAGTAGAATCATTTTTTATACTTTCTACAAGAGCATAGATTGAATCCTTATGTACCCAATCGGTACTATAAATAATACAGTGCTTATCATTTATTCTTTCAATATCATAATAGGTCTGTTCTCCTTTTTTTAGATATTGGCCATTGAGGAAATCAGGCAACACTTGTACAATTTCCCCTTTGTTCGGAATCGGGCTTTCAAATAAAAGTACTGTGCATCCAAAGAAGAGTGTTAATAGCAATGATAAAAAGAAGAGCCTTAGTGTTTCCATTTGGTTTCAATAAAAAGGTTTATACCTGTGAATACAAATCCTAAAATGGTGAAAAATACGATTTGTATTGATATGCAACGATATTTGGTGGTTGATCAACAACGGGTATAGCAGTAAATCTTGGATAATTTGGAATCAATTTTTCTGCTTTAGCAATAAATTCATCGGCTTGTTTATTTTTCCCAAGTCTACCTTCAGCCACTCCAAGCCAACCATAACACCAGGCTTCTATTAACTTAGGTTTTTTAACCTCTGCATTTAAATAGATATGAATATTCTCTTTAAATTTCTTCAATTCTTTGTCGTGCTTATCTCCACCTCTCTTGGCTTTGTATAAATGTGCACGAGCAATATCAAGATGCAAGATAATTTGCTCAGGATTTCTTTTAATTACCTTATTAAAACATTCTTTAGCTTTAGCCCTATCATCAGTCATTAAATAGGCTTTACCCAATTTTATAAGAGCTTCGTTGTTATCGCCATTGGTATTGATATAAGTTTTCCAATGGTTAACAATGTCAAAATTTGATTCTTTGGATTTTAAGATGAGCAGACCTTGAGCCACATAAAGCGAATCCACGCTCATTAGAGTTTTAAGGTATGTCTGTGCTATATCTATATTACCACCCATGTCCTCTGGTAATGAACCATAGATATCTATTAGAAACAATAAGGTTTCTTTGCAATCTGGTTTTATGACTAAAATACTCTTGAGTGTTTTTTTACATTCATCCAGGTTTTTAGCTATCAATTCTTTATTATTTGATTTCATGGCTTTATAAGCCTCTAACATCTCTAAATTGGCTTGATAGAATTTGTACATTAAATTTTCTGGGTCATAGTCTAGTGCCTTCTTGATGTGGTCGATTTTCTTATTATTTTCCAATGATCTAGCCATTTCGTAATGAGCCAAAGCATTTGTTGAATCAATTGATATAACTTTAGACAAAACATTTATTGCCTCTTCGGTATGGCCATCCATTCTAAGCTCGTAGGCTTTGATTATATCATTAGTATTGTTTTGGCAGTACACTAAAAATAAGGACTGCATAACCAATACAATCATGAGGTATGTTCTAATCGTTTTCATGACTTTTATTTTGATGTTAGTTAAGAAACTAACTTAAGTTTAAGTTATATAAGTTAATTCTTTGAGTAACGGTATGAAATGACATTAGTCAGTATTCGATATTTTATTCTGGATGTATTGCTGAAATTGAGATGCCGGTAGGAATTATAGTATTTGTTTTATCTAATACTAATTCTCAAATTGTTGCCAACGTTTAGTATAAGAAACGTAGGGCAGTTAATAAGCACTTTCGTTTCGGTTTATTACTTAGCTAAATATAAATATTTTGCTTTTATCTTTTCTTCTATAAACGCCATATTTTATATTTAGCGGACTTTGTTAACACTCACAGACCTTTCTATTTAGCACAAATGCCCTATGTTTTTTATACATTGTTAGCAAACGTTTTAATCCGCAAACTGTACTCTAACTAGAGGACTACTTATGAGACTATAAAAAACTTTAACGTTCATATGAAAACTTGACGAAATCGATTGTGTAAAGTTTTTTAGTTCATTTAATTTATCCGAATCATAATAAATTCCATTCATAATAACACCATCGATTGTTTTGGAATTGGCAATATTTTCTAAAGGATTTTTATTTAAAATAATTAAATCTGCAATTTTACCATTTTCGATTGTTCCATAATCTTTCTCTTTTCCAATAAACTTTGATGGAACAATAGTAGCACTTTGCAAAGCTTCAAGGTTCGACAAACCGCTTTTTGTTAAATCTTCTAATTCATCATGTATACTAAATCCAGCAAAAGTATAGGAATCTGTCACATCTGTTCCCGTCATAATCGGGACACCGATATCATTGGCCATTTTAATTTGTTTTTTTACCGCATTGTAAAAATCCGTGCTCAATCCATTTCCTTCTTCAGATAAATTCTTTTTCTTATTATTTCTTACATCAATTCCCCACCATATGTCTTTTCGTGCAGAGGTGACATATTTTAAGTTAGGATTGTCTATAAATGCGAATTTATGAGCATATGCCTCGAATTTGAGGGTTTGAAGTGTTGGTGTCCAATACGCGTTATTTTCTTTCATTAACGTCATTAATTTAATCGCAGTTTTTGGATTAAAATCTTCAACTATTGATTTTTTTGATTTCGAAAAGAATGCTTTCCAGTTTTTGGGATTTCGTAAACTATCTGCTTTAGGAAAAGACTCAAACATAAAAATACGTCCGTGTTCAAAACTTCTTTGCCCGAATACAACCGCTTCTTCAAGACTTATAAACATTGGTTTGTGGCCTGCAAGATGTAATCCATATTTTGGTGCAGCTAAAGCCAATTTTTTATATATATCGGGTTGTATTTGTTGATATACTTTAATAAAATTCACTTTTTCATTTTTATAAAAACTTAAAAGAGAATCAACATGTTCTTCTTTCTCAAGCTTAAAAAATTCGGGAAAGTTATCGGGAACAGAAGAAGCTCCGTCAATTTGGTAACTACTTTGTAAAACATATCTTGGAGTTATTCGATTATTATTGCTTAATTCTGTATTCCACTCTAAGCGTTCTTTACTGCCAACCCAATAACTATCTCTTTTATTAAGTTGGCCTGACATATCTCGAATACCTGTAACCCCATTTGCAATATAAAGAGGATGATGAAGCCATTCTGAATGTTGATTTGAATGCGTGTGCATATCCCACAGACCTGGTATTATATATTTACCAGAGCCATTAATAATCAAAGAAGTTGAATTTGCTTTTAGTATACCAGAGGTGTCGATTGCGCTAATAATATTATTTTTTATAAGAATATCTCGATTTTCTAAAATGTCTCCCGATTTCACGTCAATTATCTTCACAGATTGTATTAAGACTGTATCAAACTTTTTAGATAGGTTTAATTTGGGCATTGGCCATAGAACAGCAGATATTATAACTAATAATAATAGAAGAAAGATTACTGAAAATATTTTAAGAAATTTAAATATCTTTTTTTTCATATTTAATTTAGTAGGTTAAAGAAGAACGACGCTTCAAGCTATAAAATGTTACTTGCTTGGCTCAAATGTTGGGTAACGGTCTCGACTATGATTTCGCTTCGCACAGGCGTAGCGAAATCATAGCCATTGCCAGAAGTTTTTATCAATTTAATTCTTCTGTCTTATTGTCCTAACCTAGTCATTCATTGTCACAAAGATTAATAATAAAGTCAGGACTCCAACAACTGTAGTAAATATTCCAATTTTCCTCGACTTTGTCCATCCTGATAATGAAATCATTATAGTCAAAGAAAAAAGACCAATCATAAAAGTCGACTGTCCAATTAGTCTAGGAATAAAAAAATCGCTTGCAACTACTTCCTTTAAAATTCCTCCAGGTGTAGTTGCAATTGAAATTTGTATCATTGCGAATACTGTCACAAGAAAACAACCTGCTGATAGGGTTGCAGATATTAAAATCATATTCGTTAGTTTATCTTTTTTATCAGAAACTAATAAATTAGCTACTATTGCAATAGAAAATCCACTCAGTAAAGAGCTTATTAGAATAGTTTGGTTCGCCAATGTATTCCAATATTCTAATGTTATTTCCATATTTTATTCAAGATTTTTCTAATGTTTGCTAACGGTTTTGTGTATGGTTAGTTGCGTGTTTAAGCAACTAATTTAGTAAACAAAAACGAACGCGAGAAAATTCCGAAGGAATTTTCCAAATAAGCAACGACCAAAGCAATTAATTATACACGGTGTTGGCAAATCGTATTTTTTGAATTCTAAATTGTTTTTATCACTCCGATTTTTTTTCGTTATTTGAAATGTCTTCAATAATAACAGTAGGATATGCTTTTTCGGCAATTTCTTTAATTTCTAACCAAAGTTTTTCTTTTTCAGGACCTCCAGGTAAAGACTGATATTTTTTGGATATTTTATCCATGTATTCTTGTAAACTAATTGGATATATCATTTTTTTCATTTTTCTTGATTATATATGTTGTTGGCAAACGTAATTTATTCTAATTCCTCAAAATCTAGTTTAACTGCTAGGTGATGCGGTTTTACTACAAATCTTTTGGCATGTTTATATTTCGAATCTAGAATCTCTATCAGATTATTATAAAATTGCGGATCCTCATCTCTCATTCTGTGACCTATGTAGATTTCCTCTATAGTATTTTCTTCGAACTTTAATTCTCTGTTAAAATTATTTGTTGTCCAAGAGATTGCTCTAAATTCTTGTTCGTATTGCCAGTCATAATATTTCCAACAGTAATTGTATAGAATGCCAAGTATTATCTCATATAGATGTTTACCATCTTTATCTAATTCCGAAAGTTTTCTCAATTCTGAGATGGCATTATCAAATTTTTCATTTGTCGGTTTATAGTCTTTCAGATAAGCTACATGGGATTTAATTTGAACATCGCCATTTTTTAAAAGAGATTCATTATTATATTTTATGCAATATCCTTTATAATTATTAGTATAATGTCCCCACATTAGTGGGTTATTATTAACAACACTAAAACTACATACTCCTAAAAGTTCTCGATGATTAATAATACCCTCTCCACCTTTTAAAATGTATTTTTCTCGATTAGTTAAGCAATCAAAAGGGTCATTAAAATTTCTTGGATTAGAGAAATAAAGATAATTATTTGAAAGTGCTTCTAAATTATACTTTGAATTACTGTAAAACTTATATAAAATATTTGGTTTAATTAATTCAACATTGTTTCGTATTGTCCGATTTATATAGGCTCCTACGTTTTCCAGACTAAGACTATGTCTAAATTCATACTCCTCTAAAAACCACTTTACCAAAATTGTTTTTACTTGTTCGATTTTAAATTAATTTTAGGTTGTTTTTATGTTTGCCAACGTGTTCGTATAAAAATCAGTAAGGGATGGATATCCTTGGGATTTCAATCCGAAACTGAAAGATAATAAGTTTGAGATTATTTTCGGCAATAAATAAAGCCATTATTGTTTTTATACGTTGTTGTGCGTTGGTTTTTATGTTAGTTTACTATTCAGTTTTTCTTTAACTCTTTCCGACATTGTCATATTGCAATCAATTAACGAAATTCGAATAAAGATAGCGTTAAATTAACTCTTCCACTAAAACCATAATTAGGAATTAAAGTAATTAAATTCCTCTATAGTAATCCAATATTTTCACTCTT
This sequence comes from Algibacter sp. YIN40, assembly GCF_057219435.1. Lineage (NCBI taxonomy): Bacteria > Pseudomonadati > Bacteroidota > Flavobacteriia > Flavobacteriales > Flavobacteriaceae > Algibacter > Algibacter sp. YIN40. The sequence continues at coordinate 932,943 of NZ_JBXVVC010000001.1, forward strand.
AACAAATACTCATATTTAGTTTTATTGAGATTCAATCTAGAAGAATCCATATTATTCTTGCTGGTAATATAATCCACAATATTTGAAACGCCATTATTAAATCTAACCTCATTAACACGGAATGATTCTTCATAGGCTTTTACCTGATTTATTAAAATATGATACCTATTGTAAGCAGATTCCATGTTATTATATGCTTCTTCAATAGATTGTTTGAAATTGAATTTGGTTTGTTCCAGTTCAACTTCTGTTTCCTTAACCTGAATTTTCTGGAGTGCCACAGTATTTTTGGCACGAAATCCATTAAATAACGGAATCCGAACAGATATACCGGCAACCGAATTAAGATTGTTTTCAAACTGTTTGTTGTAATCGATTTTTGTGCTTTCAAATTGTGGCTCGTTTCTTAAAACCCTATACTCCTGATTATCAATACTAACAAAATCTCCAGTTTGTACGATGGAACTTCCCGTTTCATTAAAGACATTGGCCAAACTGGAATAGTTTGTATTTAATTGCCCAAATAGTGAAACTTCTGGATAGTAATTCGATTTAGCCACTTTAACACCGGATAATGCAGCATCAGTTTTAAATTGTTTTGATTTAAAGGTTGCCAGATTTTGTAGAGCCTCGTTGTAAACTTCAAGAGGTGAAAACTGATATTTTTCTACTCCGATTAAACCAACAATATTCTCAAAACCATTTCCTGGATCTATATTTAAGTTCAACAGTTTTGTGAGGCTTAATATCGCAGATTTCAAACTAATCTCAGCATCAATAATACTGGATTGATCTGAAGCAAATTGACCTTGCATATCTGTATAATCAACAGGATTTCCTGCCTCCTCTTGGTAATTAATTTTGAGTCTGTTCAATTGAATCTCTGTGGTTTGAAGATTTGATTTGGCCAATTCTATCAAATCTCTATTATTCAATATCTGGATATATCGAAGCGTAACTTCCAAGATCAAATTCTGCCGGGTCTCTTCTGTTTCCATTTCCGAAGCCTGCATTTTAAACCTATTTTGTTTAACTTCATTCTTTAATCTAAAACCACTGAATACATTTAAATCAAGAAATAAACCTGCGTTAGAAAATGTAAGTTCTTGGTTGATATAGTTATTGGTAAATGGATCTATACTGCGACCACTATTAGTTCCCAAATTGTAATCCATATTTAAGGTCGGAAGTATATTAGTCTTCGATTGTTTGTAATTTATTCCAGAAGATTCTACTTTTAGCCGATTAACTTTTAAGTCCAGATTATTCTTAATAGCCATCTCTATACAATCGTTCAATGTTAATATTGTTTTCTGCTCATTTTGAGAAATTCCAGTAAAAATACCTAACCAAAGGAAAATTATAAGTGTTACCTTTTTATTCATAATCTTTGTTTTAATTTCAGTGTACTATTCGTTTCTTAAACTTTTTATCGGATTTGCAATAGCTGCTTTTACAGACTCGAAACTGACAGTAAGCAGGGATATGCTAATTATTAGTACTGCAGTTAGACCAAATACCCACCATGGCATATTTATTCTATATTCATAATCTGCGAGCCATTTGGTCATGAAGTACCAAGAAATTGGGGTTCCAATTACTACTCCAATCAGGATTAATTTCAGAAAGTCTCTTGTTATAAGAGAGGTAATGGTGAAAACAGAGGCGCCTAATACTTTTCTAATACCAATTTCTTTGGTCTTTTGTTCTGCTGTAAATATGACCAGACCAAATAGGCCCAAGCAGGAAATTAGAATGGCCAAAATTGAAAAGAAGGTTGATAATTTGTAAAATGTAGATTCGCTCTTATAGAGTTTATTATATTCTTGATCTACAAACCGATACTCAAAAGGGAATGCCGGATTTAAATTTGTATGAAGCTGTTCTAAAGCCGCCAATGTCTGTTTTTCAGTACCAGAATTATATTTGACGAAGGCTATACCAAATTCTGAATACCCCTCACTTCTAATAATCATGGGGAAGATAGATTCTTTTAAGGAGCCAAAGTGAAAATCTTTTACCACCCCAACAATGGTTCCTGGATTTCCCCAAAACGATAGTGGTTGACCTATCGGATTTTCCATCTTCATTTTATTCAAGGCCGTCTCATTAATGAGATACTCAATGTTTTCCGGGTTATTATGAATAAGTTCTCTTCCCATAAGTAATTCAACACCATAAGTGCCAACAAAGTCTGCACTTGCAACCATTCCTGTAAATAGCGAAGGATCATCAGAGGTCTTACCGTTCCAAATAACTTCTGGTGACGTACCATATTCTCCTAGAGGAATATGCGATGTTTTTGTGACCGATGTAACTCCGGAAATTTGTAAAGCGCCACTTTTAAAAGCCTCAAAATTATTTTGTAAGTCTTTTGACAGCGTGATTGCCAATAAATTTTCTCTATCGAAACCGATATTTTTATGTTGGACAAAATCAATTTGCTTTGAAATAATGATCATACTACTTATAAAGACAACCGAAATGGTAAACTGAAATACAACCAAAGCTTTTCTAATCCATTTGGTGCTAGAGCTGGTTTCAATTTTTTTCTTAAAAATATCGGTAACCCTAAAGGAAGAGAGCAAAAATGCAGGGTAACTTCCAGATAGAATTCCTGTGAAAAGTGTAATTACGAAAACCATTATCCATGTGGATACGGGCAAATTTAACAGGTCTATGTTTTTATCTGTAATTTGATTAAATACAGGTAGCGCAAATACAATAAAGATTAAAGCGAAAAACAGACTTGAAAGAGAAAGAAGCGTGGCTTCTCCAAGAAATTGAGCTATCAAACTACTTTTGCTCGCTCCTAAAACCTTTCTAACCCCAATTTCTTTAGCTCTTTTCATATAGCCTGCAGAAGCTAAATTCATGAAATTAATGCTTGCAATCAGCATGATCAAAAAAGCTATTATTCCAAACAATCTTACATATACAATTTTCCCATTACCTTTTTCAATGTCTGCATAAAGATAGCTATCTGCGTAAGGTTGAAATCGAATGTCTAAGCCTAATTCATATTCGTCTAGGAATGATTTTAGTTTTTGCTCTAACTGATCAACATTTGTTCCTTCGGCCAATTGAACAAAGGTATAGGTGGCTAAATTTTTCCAATCATACATCCACGAATTTTCAGCAAAAAGAGAATTAAACGATAAATAATAATCACTCTTCTCGGTTGAATCTTCACTGCCTATTTCAAAGACCATAGATATTTTTAGCTCTTTTGAGTTTTCGTAAGTGAGTGTTTTCCCAATGGCACTTTTTGAGTTTCCAAAGAACAATTCGGCCATTTCCTTTGAAATAGCAATTTGGTTTGGAGCATTTAATGCCTTCGAAGCATTCCCTTCTAGAATATTAAATGAAAACATATCAAAATAGTCTTCACTTACAAATTTTCCATCTTGCTTTAAAACCTTATTCCCATTAGAGAAGGTGCTTTTTTTGCTATAGTTAGATGTTGCCGAAACTTTCTCAATCTCTGGCACTTTTATCTTTAACTCCTTATATAGAAGTGATGACGTGCCATAACCAAACGCTGGGCCATCAGATGATTCCAGATATACAGAATGCAGTTGATCTATGTTTGTATGATACTTATTAATGCTATTTTCACTTGATATCCATAAATAGATTAGTAAAAAGCAAAATAACCCGGAAGTTAAACCTAAAATATTGAGAAAGGACAAAACTTTATTACCTATAATATTTCGCCATGCTAACGTGATATAATTTTTGATCATAATATTGTATCTCTAATGGTTAACTAATATGTTTTCGGTTACTTTTTCTCCATCAAGCATTCGTATAATACGATTACTGTATTTGGCATCATGCTCACTATGGGTAACCATAATAATTGTAGAACCCTGATTATTTAATTCGGTAAGTAGTTCCATAACTTCATTACCGGTTTTACTGTCCAGGTTTCCAGTTGGCTCATCTGCAAGAATAAGTTTAGGATCGTTTACCAAAGCTCTGGCAACCGCAACTCTTTGTTGTTGACCTCCAGAAAGTTGTTGTGGAAAATGACTTCTTCTATGCATTATTTGCATTCTTTCCAGAACCTCATTTACTTTTTCTTTTCTTTCACTCTTTTTTATTCCTGTGTAGATTAGTGCCAACTCAACATTTTCAAAAACAGTAAGTTGATCAATTAAATTGAAGCTCTGAAATACAAAACCTATATTATGCTTACGTAAACCTGCTCTCTTGCGTTCATTATAATTAATAACTTCATGATCATTAAAAATGAAACTCCCGCCATCTGCATCATCCAACATCCCAAGAATATTAAGTAAGGTCGATTTTCCGCTTCCAGAAGGCCCCATAATTGAGACAAATTCTCCTTCCTGTACTTCAAATGAAATCTTATTCAATGCTATTGTTTTATACTCTTCCGTCGTAAAATATTTTTCTAAGTTTTTAATTTTTATCATTCGTTCTATTTTTTGTTTATTATCAATTCATCTTTATCACCGTAATTTTCATAGCTTGAAGTAATAATTTTATCTCCAGGCTCAAGTCCACTTATTACCTCATAGTACTCGGTGTTTTGACTTCCTATTTCGATATCTACTCTATATGCCATGTCACCATTATCACTTAGTTTAAAAACCCAATTGCCTCCTGTTTTTTGAAAGAAACTTCCTTTCGGTATTAATACCGCTGATTTCTCATCGCTTAAAGCCAATCGAATCTTTAAAGATTGTCCTCTGCGAATCCCTTCTGGAATTTCGGATTCAAAGTGCATATCTACTTGAAATCTTCCATTAGTAACTTGCGTAAATACTTTTTTGATACTAACACTATAGTTGTTTCCATTAAAGATGAAGCTACCAGATTGCCCTGAATAAATTCTGGAGATATAATACTCATCTATATCTGCACGTATTTTAAAGCCGCTTAAAACATCCAATTGTCCTAAACGCTCCCCCTTATTTTTTGACTGTCCAATTTCGGCATCGAGTGAAGTTAATTGCCCATCTACAGGAGCTCTAACAATTAAATCACCAACTTTTTTACGCATTAGATCTAATGCGATTTGAGTCCGAGCATATGAGTTTCTAGACTGCTCTGATTCTTGAGTAATTGAAAGTGAATCTTGTTGCAATACTTGTAAAGCTAAAGCCATGCGTTGTTTTTGATAATTATAATTATTCTCGGCCTCTTTAAATTCATGCTTGCCTATAGCTTTTTGATCATAAAGTTTTTTATTGAGTTTGTATTTTCTATCAGCTTCGATAAGTTCATTCTCCACATCTGTCAACCGATTTAATTTATTAATGGTGTTTTGACGCGCAGCATTCTGTGAAATTTGCATTTGAATTAGCAAATTGTACACTGAAGTTTCTTGATTTACGAGACTTAATTCCAAATCGGTATTTGAAAGACGCAATATTGGTTCGTTTTGTTTCATGATTGCCCCATCTTCAACAAATATTTCTTCAACCCTGCCACCTTCAAGGGCGTCCAAATAAATGGTTGTAATTGGCAAAACTGTTCCGTTCACAGGAATGTTCTCCTGAAAAGCCCCCTCTTTTACTGAGCTGACTATAATTCTTTCTGCATCAATATTTAATTTTGAGTTTCCTCGGAAAGCGGAAACCATAAACATTATAAATATTATTAAGGCGAATAGCCCAACTGCTATTATGATTTTAGATTTTGTAAATTTTTTCTTTGTTATAGGTATATCCATGTCTTCACTAATATTTTCTATTTCTAATGTGATAACTGTGCCAAAAGTATAATAATCTGATAATTAGATAATTATAATTTTTAATTTAACTTAAGGTGTTCGGTTTTGATACAATCACTGTACGTTTAAAGGACACTTATTAAGGGATTTATGTTTTAGGTATAAATTTTTAGTTATCAAATTATTATAGTGTAGTTTTGTGATTATGCTTTTAAAAAATGCTTCCATTCTGGTTATTGATGATGATCACGACGTTTTAATCGCTATGAGGATCTTACTGAAATCTCAGGTCAAAGAGGTGGTTATCGAGAAGAACCCTGAAAATATTTCGTCTTTACTAAAAGATCATAATTTCGATCTTATCATTCTTGACATGAATTATAAAAGTGCTGTACATACTGGTAATGAAGGTATATATTGGCTTAATAAAATTAGAGAAATTGATAAAGATATATCTGTTATTTTAATAACTGCCTATGGGGATTTGGAATTGGCCATTCGATCTCTAAAAAAAGGAGCCTCAGACTTTTTAGTAAAGCCATGGAAGAATGAAAAATTATTAGAATCTATTAATGATATTCTGACAGATAAAAAATCGAATCGAACAATAAAATGGAACCCACTGGTAAATGGGATAAAATTATTGGGAGAGAGTAAAACAATGACGGATGTATTCTTCAAAATCAAAAAAATCGCACCCACCGATGCTAATATCTTGATTCTTGGAGAAAATGGAACAGGAAAAGATCTTATCGCAAAAGCCATTCACGACAACTCCTTCCGAAAAGACAAGGCTTTTATAAAAGTGGATGTAGGCGCTTTAACTTCATCTTTGTTTGAAAGTGAATTATTTGGTTATAAAAAAGGTGCTTTTACAGATGCCAGAGAAGATAGACAAGGTAGATTCGAATCAGCAGAAGGGGGTACTCTCTTTTTAGATGAAATTGGAAACATTAGCCTGCAGCAACAAGCACGATTGCTAACGGTACTTCAAAATAGACAGATAACCCCTCTGGGTTCAAATGAGCCAATCAACGTGGATATTAGGCTGATTTGTGCCACAAACTCTAGTCTCGAATCACTGGCTGATGAAGATAATTTTAGAAAAGACTTAATTTATCGAATCAATACTGTTGAAATAATGATGCCTCCCTTGAGAGAAAGAGAGAAGGATATCGTTTTACTGGCAAAACATTTTATAGAACTTTACACAGAAAAATATCTTAAGCCTAGTATTTCTGTTGATGAAAGTTTTATGAAGAAACTAAAGACCTATGATTTTCCGGGAAACGTCAGAGAACTTCAATATGCCATTGAAAGGTCTGTAATAATGTTGGATGGTACTATTTTAAAAGATTGTGATTTAATGTTTTCTCCGATTGAAAGGCATACTATATCAATGAAACCAAAAGACATGAAACTCGATACTGTAGAAAAAAACACTATTATGGAAGTGATAGAAAAAAACAACGGTAATATTTCTCAGTCGGCAAAAGAACTCGGAATAACAAGAACTGCACTATACAGAAGACTCAATAAATATGGCTTATAGAAATTACAAAGTGTCGCTTTTTGTTCGGATCTTCGTTTTGGCCTTTTTGATAACAGCTTTTTTATTAGCAATTTATAAACTGGATTTTGGTTTAGATATGCTGAAATCTATGATCATTTCTGCACTACTTCTTTTAATTATATTTTTATCGATTTATAACATTTTTAGATTTACAATTCGAAGATATTCTGAAATGATTCATTTCTTTGAGTCTATTAGGTACAGAGATTTTAATCAATTTTTTAATGAAGATTCCGGACCAAAAGATATAAGGGAACTTCATAGAGGATTTAATAGTATTAACGAAACCATTAAATCAGTTAATAAGGAAAAAGAAGTTCAATACCTATATCTTCAAAAAATATTGGAATTGGTTGATACTGGAATTATCGCTTATAATATTGAATCCGGAAGCGTTCTATGGGTCAATGATTCGTTTAATCAAATTCTAAATATTCCCACTATTAAAAACATTCAATTTGTAAAAAAAAGGAATTTAAAGATGTATATGGATGTTTTTGAAACAACTCATGTAAAGGGGAATACTATAAGCATTGATTCTGAAAATGACAAAACCAAAATATTAATATCAAATGCTTCTTTTAAGGTGAAAGATGAGGCGTTTAAATTAATTGTACTTCAAAATATTGAGAATACTTTAAATCAAAATCAGGCAGAAGCATGGAACAAATTGCTAAGAGTAATGACACATGAAATTATGAACTCAGTTGCCCCGATTTCATCCTTAGCCGATACTTTGCAAACTAAAATTAGATTGTCTTTAGAGGATCCCATTAAAAATCGAGTTGATACTAATGACCTTTATTTGGGGATTGACAGTATTCGTAATCGAAGCGAAGGTTTAATGAAGTTTGCAAATACTTTCAGAGGTCTAAATAAAATTGCTAACATCGATGTAACTAAAGCTTCTATTCATAACTTGTTTGAGAGTATTTCTAACTTAATACAACCATCTCTCATTAGTAAGAATATAGAATTGCAGTTTAAACTTGACGACCCTGAGTTTCAAATTGAAATGGACACTTCTTTAATAGAACAGGTTTTGATTAATTTGATTCTAAACTCTGTAGAAGCTTGTAAAAATGTTCAAACTCCATTGATCAAAATATCTGCTGAAAAAAATATTGAAGGCATTGCCATTGTAAAAGTTTCTGATAATGGCTTAGGAATACCGAATGAAATCTTGGATAATATATTTATTCCATTTTTTAGCACTAAAAAGAATGGTAGCGGAATAGGGTTAACCCTTTGTCAACAAATCATGTTTCTTCATAAAGGAAAGATTCAAATTAATTCTGTTGAAAACAGTGGCACTGTTATTCGATTGATATTTTAATGTGCTACATTATTTCACAATTCATTGAGTTTATTTTTTTCAACTTACGCACAACTTGTTTATATGCGCATGTTTGTTCAGCATATTATTTTAATTTGGTTGGCTATGCTGAAGTTTTTATTATTTCTATTCAGCATATTTAATTTTCTATTTGTAGAAAAAATCATATAAATAAAAGTAACGCTATTTTATAAATTATCATAGGGATTATTAATTTTTATAATGATAAATTCTATTCCATTTTTTAATCAATCTTGCTTAGCATTATAAATGATTAAAATTTTATAGAAATTGAGACTACGACCCTCGAATTAATCTATTATGGTGGTGGGTTTTGGTGGTGGGTTTTTGCACTTAAAGGCATACATTTGCATCCAAATGCTGTTAAATGCATACACTGGAAATATCATTTAAAAGCATTCATATCCTAGTAAACACAGTGTTTAAAGGGAATTGGGGATGTAGCTCAGTTGGCTAGAGCGTTTGACTGGCAGTCAAGAGGTCGTCGGTTCGAGCCCGATCTTCTCCACGAAACAATAGAAAGGCTTTCAAGGAATTGAAAGCTTTTTTATTGGAATCAATTTAATTCCCAAAAATGAATCAAATAAACCTAAGTTCTAGAATTAGAAAAGCACTAAAATTATTACAAAATAAATTCTTACCTTGCTAGTAACCAATTAACCAACCATTGCAAGTAGTGTCTTATTTTATTTCTTCGTTTTTTCATACAATTCGAACACGGCAGATTGTTTATTGGCTTCTGCTGGTAATTTGTAGTTGTTCCGGACCTTTAACTGAGGAAGTTAAAAAGGAATATGCCTCATTACCAGAGTATATAGATTATAATTTTCACATCAAGCCAATCCTTTCAGATAGGTGCTATACTTGCCATGGGCCAGACCCACAAACAAGGAAAGCAGGTTTAAGATTAGATACCGAAAGCGAAGCATTTAAAAAATTGCGTTCGGGAAATTACGCGTTTGTTAAGGGGAATATTGGTAATAGCGAAGTTATACATCGTTTGACGACTAACGAGCCAGATAAGGTTATGCCGCCCCTTGAATCGGATCTTTCTGTTTCTAACAGAGAAATAGCCATGATTGCTAAATGGCTGGAACAAGGCTCTAAATGGAAGGAACATTGGTCTTTTTTTTCAATTGCCAATCAGCAAATTCCTGAGGTTAATAATGATTGGACTAGGGTTAATAAAATAGATGACTTTATTCAAAAAACATTATTAGAAGAAGGTTTAACACCTTCGAATGAGGCAGAAAAAGAGCACTTACTACGCCGTGTAACAATGGATCTTACCGGTTTACCTCCTTCAATTGAGGAAATAGATAATTTTCTTAAAGATGATTCTGTTGATGCTTACGAGAAAATCGTAGATAGACTTTTAACCAGTGAAGCTTATGCAGAAAGAATGGCAATGGAATGGATGGATGTGGCTCGTTATTCAGATTCGCATGGTGTTTCATTCGATGGTTATCGTACCTCATGGCCATATCGCGATTGGCTTATTGCGGCATTTAATAAAAATCTGCCCTATAATGAGTTTATCACACATCAGATTGCAGGTGATTTAATTGAAAATTCCGATCAAGAATCTAAGATTGCAACAGCATTCCTTCGAATGAATCCTCTAGAGGCATCAGCAGGATCGATACCGGAAGAATTTCGAATTGAATATGTGAATGAAAGAACCGGTGTTGCTGGCACTGCTTTACTAGGGCTTACGGTTGAATGTGCAAAATGCCATGACCATAAGTTTGATCCTATCTCTCAAAAGGAGTTTTATCAAATGTCTGCGTTTTTTAATACAACCGAAGAATACGGATTAGCCCCAACAGATGCAGATCGGGCACCTACCTTATTGCTTTTAAATGATGACGAGAAATCGCAAGTAGACGCCTATCTCAAGAATTTAGAACAGGCTGAACTAAATATAGCGGACGATATAAATACTCAGATATTAGGTAAACTCCCCAAACTTAACGAGGTTAAAGGACATAGTGAGTATTTTGCTTTCAATACTATAAAACCTTATAAGAAAGAGATAAAACTAAGAAAGAAAAAAGAGGACAAGAAAAAAGCCAAGAAAAAGAAAAAAGAGGAGGTTGAAAAACCTAAGAAAATATTTCAAGAGTTACAGATGCTCGACGATAATAAAAATGCTGAAGCTAATTTGAAAATCACCCTAACGGATGGAAAATATGGTAAAGCAGCATATTTTAACGAAGAATATGATTTTATAAAACTTCGAAAAACGGGAGAATTTAATCACTATGATGCCTTTTCAACAAGTTGTTGGGTAAATACGGAATTAGATTCTGTTGGGTCCTCTCAAACCATCATGGGAAATGCAGGGAATGTTTTTCAATATCATCGTGGTTGGGATATGGCTTTAGATTCCACAAAACATGTAAGTGTTCGATTAATACATAGGCTGCCAGATGAAATCATTTCGGTAAGTACCTTAAACCCAATTAAAGCTAATGCATGGCACCACATAGGTTTTACTTACGATGGTAGTAAATCGGCGAAAGGAATACAAATATTTGTAAATGGCAAAAAAGTTAAAACTAAAACTAATTTCGATCAACTAAAAAGATCCATTATTCCAATTAGTATAGAAACCATGGAGCCTGACAGTATTCCTCTTCTTGTGGGTAAAAGCTATAGGAAATTTATGGACGATTTAGGGCTTTTTAAGGGCCGTATTGATGAAATTAAAATATATAAGCGGCAATTATCCCAATTGGAAATGGCCATATTAGGAGAGACCACAATTGATAAAAACTCAGAAGACATAAAGAAAGATTATTGGGCTTTGCATGATGACAATATTTTAATTGAGCAATCAAAAATAAAAGACACTAGGCAAAAATTGGCATCGGTACTTGATAGTGTGAGTGAGTTAATGGTTATGAAGGAAATGAAAAATCCCAGAAAGACTTATATACTTGATAAAGGGTTGTACGATCAACATTTAGAAGCGGTTGAACCGGGTGGTATTAGCAAAGTTCTTCCGTATTCGAGCGATTTACCTAAAAACCGCCTTGGATTAGCAAAATGGCTTTTCGATTCAAATAATCCACTTGTTTCTAGAGTGGCCATAAATAGATACTGGCAAATGATTTTTGGTCAAGGTCTTGTTAAAACAGCCGATGACTTTGGAAGCCAAGGGGAACGCCCAAGCCATCCAGAATTATTGGATTGGCTAGCAAAGGATTTTATGGATAATAACTGGGATATAAAGCGGGCCATTAAACAAATGGTTATGTCTCATACCTACAGACAATCGTCCTATTGTACCGAAGAAAAAAGAATAGAAGATCCTCTAAACAAATATTTAGCAAGAAGTTCTTCATACAGATGGCCTGCGGAAATGATTCGAGACAATGCACTTAAAGCGAGCGGTCTATTGGTTGAAGAAATTGGGGGTCCAAGTGTTAAGCCATATCAACCCGAAGGCCTGTGGAAAGAGGTTTTTATGGCTTCCAAAAAATTAGCAGAATATGTTCCAGATACTGGCGATAACCTATATAGGAGAAGTTTATATACATACTCAAGAAGATTTGCTCCCAATCCATTTATGGTAAATTTTGACGCAACTTCTAGAGAAATTTGTACCATTAGAAGAAATGTTACGAGCACGCCATTACAAGCACTATCTCTTTTGAATGATCCTCAAATAGTTGAAGCATCTAGAGTGCTTTCTGAAAGAGTCCAAAAAACGCATCCAGATTCTGTTGAAAACCAGATTATTGATGCTTTTAGGTTATCAACAGGACTTAAACCAGACCAAGAACAATTGAAAATTTTGAATAATTATTATCAAAAATCAATTAGTGAATTTATGGACAACCCTAAAATAGCTGATTCAATATTATCTGTAGGAAGTAAACAATTTGATTCCTTACTGTCCAAAGAAAAAACTGCAGCCATGACGCTTGTAGTTAGTACGATATTTAATTTTGACCAATCATATATGAAACGATAGCATGAAAGATCATCACCACAACCCTATTAGTCGAAAAGATTTTCTCTCGAAGGCAACACTTGGTCTTGGAGCAATTTCAATGGCTTCTTTAATGAATCCATTAAATGCGTTGGGGTCTTCTTTCGGATTATTTAATGGACCGCATTTTGCGCCAAAAGCGAAAAGAGTAATTTTCCTGAATATGATTGGAGCGCCTTCTCAATTGGACTTGTTCGACTATAAACCCATTCTTACGAAAATGCACGGGCAAGAGTTACCAGATAGTGTAATGGGAGGACGGGTTACTGGAACCGTTGCCAAACAAGCAACCAAACCTGTTGTAAGACCATTATACGATTTTAAGCAAAGAGGAAATAGTGGTATGTGGATGAGTGATCTGCTACCACATATGGGGCAAATAACAGACGAAATATGCATGATAAATTCTATGTATACAGAATCTGTGCAGCATGAACCAGCTCAAATGTTTACACATACGGGCTCGGAAATACCAGGAAGACCAACAATTGGCTCATGGGTAAGTTACGGGTTGGGTTCAGAGAATGAAAACCTGCCTAATTTCATAGCGCTTATGACTAAAGGTAATGAGGGAGGTTCTACACGGTTATTATCAAGTGGGTTTTTACCAGCGGAATATCAAGGTGTGCAATTTAGAAGCGGAAAAGATCCCGTTTTATTTTTAAGTAATCCACCAGGGGTTACGGGTGAAATTCGAAGAGAACAGTTAGACCATTTACAAAAATTACAAACTCAGAATTATAATAAATGGGAAGACCCTTCAATTAAATCTAAGATGGCTCAATACGAAATGGCGTTCAGAATGCAAACTTCTGTACCTGAAGTTATGAATGTTGAAAATGAACCTGATTATATTTATGAATTATATGGAGAAGACAGTAAAAAACCAGGAACATTTGCTAGCAATTGTCTTTTAGCTAGAAGATTAGCTGAAAAAGGCGTAAGGTTTATTCAGTTGTATCATGGTGGTTGGGATCATCATAGTAATTTGCCGAAGCAGATTCCTAAAAGATGTAAAGAAGTAGATCAGGCTTCAGCAGCATTAATAATGGATTTAAAACAACGAGGGCTTTTAGAAGACACATTAGTTGTTTGGGGAGGAGAATTCGGAAGAACGAGCTTCTCTCAAGGGCAACTAACTAAAGACAACTTTGGTAGGGATCATCACCCAGATGCGTATACCATGCTAATGGCTGGAGCCGGTGTAAAAAAAGGGTTAACCTATGGAGCTACCGATGATTTTGGATATCATATCACCAAAAACAAGGTACACGTACACGACCTTAACGCAACAATCTTGAATCTGTTAGGGCTAGATCATGAGAAATTGAATTATAAATATCAAGGGCGTAGATTCCGCTTAACAGATGTACATGGATCTGTGGTTAAAGATATTTTGAGTTAATGAATTGGGATATTTTTATTGGTCGTTTTCATCCTCTGCTGGTACACCTGCCTATAGGCATATTCATTTTAGGCTATGTGTTTGAAATATTTCATCAATACGGTTATCACAAACTTATTGAATCTAGAAAAACCGTTATTGTTACTTATATTATTGGGCTTTTGTTTGGCCTATTCGCAGCCATAACTGGCTGGTTGTTGTCTTTTAGTAACGATTATGGCATAGAGTCTTTAAGCAATCATAAGCTATTAGGAATTATGACACTTGTGGTTATGTTACTTGTAATTATTTATCAAGTAAAAGGGCCTTCAACAAAAGGCAAATTAAAACTTCTTAGTTCAACTTTTGCTATTATTTTAACTGGAATTACTGGGCATTTAGGAGGGAACTTAACGCATGGATACTCTTATTTAACCGAGTATGGACCTGCTATGTTAATGCCTAATAACAATTTATCGGTTATTGATTTAAGTAGCGTGAATCCTGATTCGGTTGAAATTTACTCGGGTATTATAAAACCAATTATTGATAAAAAATGTATTGCATGTCATAATAGTCAAGATTTTAGAGGTGGTTTAATTATTGATAACCATAGTAATTTGTTTAAAGACGCAAATCACGACACACCTATTGTTGCTGGAGACCCTGATAAAAGTGAATTGTTAAAAAGAGTGAGTCTTCCATTGACACATGAAAAGTTCATGCCACCGAGAGCTGGTGGGTTTAGTTATACAGAAATCCAGATTTTAAGGTATTGGATTGAAAACGGCGCAGATAGTTTAACAAGGTTTAATTCTGATAACATGAGCAAAGAATTAATTGCACTTGTTAATCGTGATTACGGATTAGACTTTAGCATGAAGCCATATTACGAAAAGATTAAAAGTGATAGTCTTGATACAAATATTTTTACCGAAATAAGAAATTCTAACTTTCGAGCAAATTACTTGGGAGCAGCAAACTTCCTGTTAGATATTGAATTCAAAGGAGATTCAATTGCAAGTGAGCAAATTTCCATTCTAAATAAGGTTTCAGAACAAATCACATTTTTGAAGCTATCGAACTGTAAATTATCAGATAATCTTGTTAAGAATATGAATAGCTTTACTCATTTAACAAGAATAGATTTAAGCAAAAATAGCGTTACAAACGATGTCTTGAGTTTTCTTCTTAAGCATCCTAATTTAGAGTCTATTAATCTAAATGGGAATGATATTGATAAGGATGCATTAGAACAAATTTTAGGATTAAGTAATTTGTTGAGAGTTTATGTGTGGAACACAAAAGTTTCTGCTGAAGAAATATCTAGCTTGGCTCAGAAATTCTCTAATATTGAAATAATATCTGAATTTAAATTCGATGAGGTTATTAAGGCTAAATCTGTTTTTGAACAAATGGAAACTCAATAAAATAACCCATTGTACATTTGAATTAAAATGTACAATGGGTTATTTTACTTGTTTACAGGCCTTATTACCAGAGTAATCAGTAGCACAAATTTCCAAATCTGTGGCTTTGTATTTCATTTCCAAATCTGCAACCCATAAATTTTCACCATACCATGTCATTGGGATTGAATCTCTTTTTTCATTAAAAACAACAAATATAGATTTCCAATCTTGAGGCATATTTGGACTTTTATTATCATGAATTCTAGCTTTGATATTTAGCATATTTTCTTCAGAATTCTCTGTAATTTGAAAATGTGAAATTACGGGAGTCGCGGTATCTGGGTCTAAGTTTTTTCCTATAAAGATTCTTTCTTCTATACCATTTTTACCTTCGCCTTGTCCCATGATAATATCCAACCTATTGTCGTTATCAATATCACCCAAAGCTAAAGAGAGCGTAAGTGGCGTTGGTTCTCCTTTAAGA
The DNA here is from genome assembly GCF_057219435.1 of Algibacter sp. YIN40. NCBI lineage: Bacteria > Pseudomonadati > Bacteroidota > Flavobacteriia > Flavobacteriales > Flavobacteriaceae > Algibacter > Algibacter sp. YIN40. The sequence goes on from NZ_JBXVVC010000001.1 coordinate 948,857, forward strand.
ACTGGTTCTTTTAATCTAAACTTACCTGTTCCATCATTTATTTGTAAACGATCTTCACCAGTTAAAGAGCTAATTAGAAAGTCGGGATCATTATCAGAATCAAAATCGAGAAAAACAATGTTATTATCGTCTTCTCCAATATTTTCTGAATCTCCCCAAAGCATTTCTGTAGCATCAATAAATCGCTTTCCTTCTTGATTTAAAAAGATATGTTCTCTTCGTGAGAAGGTTTCTCCAGAAACAATTTCACCATCATTAATTGTTATTAGGTCCAGAAAGCCATCATTATTAATATCTAGGGTTTCAAAATCATAATTGTTAGTGTAAGCTGGTAGCAATCGCTTGTCTGTGAAAACACCATTTCCATCATTTACAAAAATCCTACTTGTGGGGCATCGTTTGCATGAGATAGCTATATCTAAGTCAAAATCGTTATCAAAATCTATAAATTCTAAATCCCAAGAAAATTGGATTAAAATATTCGGCATTTTATTTTGGGTAGCGTCGGTAAAATACCCTTTGCCGTCGTTTAGCCATAACATGGTTCTTCCTCCCGAGTTATTCATGTTGGATCCTTCTCCCCAATCTGAAAGCACTATATCTAAATCACCATCGTCATCAACATCTCCTAGTTCCAAATCGCCTATACTAGCCTGTATTTTTGGAAAATGAGTTGATGTAACCTTTTTAAACGTACCATTTCCAATGCCTAAATAAAGCTGACTTTGTGTTTGGTAAGTGGTACCTACTATAATATCTGGAATACTGTCATTATTTATATCACGGACTTTAATAACTCTAGAAAGATATTTTTCTCCATCAAAAATTTGACTTGTAATTTCATGAAATTTGGTGTTTGGACCTTTATTTATAAATACTCTGCTAAGTTCTAGATCACCAGGCTTAGAATAATCACCTCCGTTAGCAAAGAGAATATCAATCATTCCATCGCTATTTATATCGGCAACCTCAACTCTATTGGTCCATTCTGCTGTTTTAGGTAGATAGGTTTCTGTCGCATCAACCCAATATTCATTAACACTATTGGCATGATCAGGCTCGTTTTGCGGATTTGTTTTTTTACATGAAACAAGGAACAGGAAAAATAAAATAGCAAATAAAAAGGATAATTTATTCATGAAAGGTAATTCTTGAATTGTTATCTGTGAAAGTTAAACAAAATAAATTAGGCATATACTAATTTATTATTACTCATAATGTTAAATACAAACGTGAAAAGATTAATGTATTTTTTAATAGAATTCTTTATCGTAATAAGTTGTAGCATCTTGTATAAGTAACTCAAGCTTTTCGTTTTCTGTAGTCATACGTTTGGTATCCCAATTTAAATAATTTACACAATCATTAGTAATGATTTTCTTGTACTTTTTTACACTTGAAATATTAAAATACAATCTACCAGTGCGGCGTACAAAGAAATCGGTTAAGCTATAAGTCATTTCGTAGTGGATGCAATACCAAAGTTCTGCCCTAATAATGCGCTCTAAGGCATTTTTGTTTTCGAATGTTGTTGATTTATCTAAAATAAGATCAGATTGCTTACCATAGGTTGTACATAAATACCAAGCATGATACGTGTCTGTAATACCGAATTCTAGAAGTTTTATTTCTAATTCTTTTTGATAAATTTTTACTTCATGAGAATTTTTAAGTGAAGGAGAAACTAAAGGAATTTTTTCTGTTTCAGAATTTTTCAGATTTTTCTTGTGTTTTTTCTTCATTGTTTTTAAAACTGCTTCAATAACACGATGAGCCATTTTACGATAGCCTGTAAGCTTACCACCTGCGATTGAAATTAATCCGCTATCTGAAACAAACAATTCATCTTTTCTAGATAACTCAGAAGGATCTTTGTCTTCTTCATGAATCAATGGCCTTAATCCCGCCCAATTAGATTCTACATCAGAAATTGTTACATTTACTTTTGGAAAAGCATTATTAATGGCGTTTAATAAATATGTAGCATCCTCTTTTGTTGCAATTACCCGCTCTAAATTTCCTGAATAATTGGTATCTGTTGTTCCAGCGTAGGTAGCTCTTCCTCTTGGTATGGCAAAAATCATTCTACCATCGGAAACATCAAAATAAAGAGGTTGCTTTATAGGTAGTTTTTCATAAGGAAACACAATATGAACCCCTTTAGTTAAGTGTAAATATTTGTCATTCATGGAGTGATCTTTGACACGAAGATCATCCACCCAAGGGCCTGCGGCAGAAACATAATTTCTTGCTTTTATTTTGAATGTATTTCCAGTATTTCTATCTGCACAATTCAAACTTTTGATTTTAGAATCATCATTATAACTAAACGATTCCATTTCACAATAATTGATAATAGTTGCTCCAAAAGAGGCGGCCTTTTTTAACACTTCAATGGTCAAGCGCGCATCGTCTGTTCTATATTCTGCATAAAGACCACTACCTAAAACAACTTCTTTGTTCAGCAACGACTCTTTTTCTAAAGTCTCTTCTTTATCTAACATACGACGCCGGTCATCACCTTTAACATCTGCTAGAAAATCGTAAACTTTTAAGCCAATAGAAGTCATCATTTTACCGTAAGTTCCACCTTCAACAAGCGGCAACAACATTTTTTCTGGGATGACTAAATGAGGCGCTAGGTTGTGTACTATAGCACGTTCTGATCCTGATTCGCGTACTAGGCCTATTTCAAACTGTTTAAGGTAACGTAGTCCTCCGTGAATTAATTTTGTGGACTTATTACTGGTTCCAGAAGCGAAATCATTCTTTTCTACAAGGCATACTTTTAAACCGCGAGAAGCCGCATCTAAAGCTATTCCTGCTCCCGTAACACCACCTCCAATAATAGCCAAGTCAAACTTTTGTGTTTGTAATTTTTTGATTTGAGATTTTCGATTTAAAGCTGAAAATTCTACGGTTTTTTCCATCATCAAGATCTTACTTGCTTTTTGTTCGTTTAACAGCCCTTTTCCAGCCTTTGTATTTCTTTTTTCGTATTTTATTTTCCATTTTCGGACTAAATACGATATCAATTTCTCTAATTTGTTCTATATCGTTTTTGGTCCAAACCCCTGCTTTTATACCTGCTAAAAGTGCAGCCCCAAAAGCGGTAACTTCAATCATTTTCGGTCGATCTACTTCAACATTTAATAAGTCTGATTGAAATTGCATTAAGTAGCTGTTCGCTGTAGCTCCGCCATCTACTTTTAGAGTTGTTATTTTCTCACCACAGTCTTTCTCCATAGCGCCTATAACATCTTTGGTTTGATAGGCTAAGGCATTTACAGTTGCTTTTATTAATTCTTCGCGCCCTGTGTCTAAGGTCATACCATATACGCTACCTTTTGCTTTACTATCCCAATGAGGCGCACCTAAACCGGCGAAGGCAGGCACCACATATACGTTTTTTAGAGGAGGAATGCTGTTACAAATGGCTTCTGTGTCGCTTGCTTTTTCTATAACCTTCATGCGGTCTCTCAACCATTGAATTGAGGCACCACCAGCAAAAACACTGCCCTCTAAAGCGTAATTTATAGGTTCTGAATCTAGACTACATGTTAAGGTTGTTAATAATCCTTTCTTTGATTTTACTTGCTTTTTACCAGTGTTTAAAAGAATAAAACAACCTGTACCGTAGGTGCTTTTTGCAACACCTGCTTTGAAACCGCCCTGTCCAAATAATGATGCTTGTTGATCGCCAGCTACACCATAAATTGGTATTTGAATGCCTTTATAGTCTATTGTACCAAAATCTGATGATGAGTTTTGAACAGTTGGTAACAATGATAAAGGGATGTTTAATTCTTTGAGTAACTTTTTATCCCATTCTAATTTTTTAATGTTATAAATTAAAGTTCTTGAAGCATTAGTATGATCGGTTACATGTTTTTGACCGTTTGTGAATTTATAGATGAGCCAAGAATCAATTGTACCAAACATTAATTGTCCATTTTCTGCCTTTTCTTGAGCGCCTTCAACATTGTCTAAAATCCATTTTAATTTGGTGCCGGAGAAATAAGAATCTACTACTAAACCAGTGTTTTTTTTAATGTAGCTGGAAAGCCCTTTGTCTTCTATGTCCTTGCAGATATCTGTAGTTCTTTTATCTAGCCAAACAATAGCTTTATGAATAGGTTTCCCTGTTACTTTATCCCAAACAACAGTTGTTTCCCTTTGATTTGCTATACCTACCGACGCTATTTCCTCTGGGTTAATTCCAGAATCTGAAACAACTTGGTTAAAAGTTTCTAGTTGATCATTGTATATTTCCATAGCATCATGCTCCACCCAACCTGATTGTGGGTAGTATTGTTTTAATTCTTTTTGTGAAATAGAAATAATGTTACCTTTTATGTCAAATAAAATAGTTCTTGTACTAGTGGTACCTTGATCGAGTGCTACAACATATTTTTTACTCATATTTTAGGGCGTTCAAATTAGAAGATTAAAAAAGTGCTTATCACCAATATTGTTATAGCTAACCCTACTATTTTAGCATATTTCCAAGGTGTGATGTCAATTTGATCTGTAACTTTTGGTGAGTATATTTTTTTGCTTGGGAAGAGTTTTCCTAAGAGTAGCATAATACATATGTTGATAACAAATAAAATCCCCATAATATGTAAAAAATGTGGATATGCTTTTGCTTTAATAATTCCTAGTGTTTTAGCATCTGTAATGTCATTATTAGCAGCCTCAGTAAGTGCGGTTTCTATAAAGTATGGAGCCAAAATAAATTGACTTACCAAGTACATTAATACACCTAAGGTAAGAACAATTTTAGCGGCTAAAGCAGGGACTTTTTTGGTAGCCATACCGACAGCAACAACAGCTAAAATAGGAACACTTAAACTCCCTAATGATTCTTGAATATATGAAAACAAGCCATCTGGCGCATTGGCTATAAATGGGGCAATCACCATAGACAGTATAGCTAATAAAATACCAAACATTTTTCCTGCTTTAACAGTTTTAAGTTCAGATGCGTTTTTATCGAAAAATTGACGAAATAAGTCTACACCAAAGAGTGTTGAACTGCTATTGAGTAAGCTGTTAAAAGAGCTTAATACTGCCCCGAATAACACCGCGGCAAAGAAACCTAAAAAGGCTCCTGGCAACACTTTTCTAACTAAAGCTGGGTACGCTTGGTCTGCATTGACTAAGTCATTTCCAAATATATGCCATGCTATAACGCCAGGCAATACAACTATTATTGGAATTAAGAATTTAATGAAGCCAGCCAAAAGCATTCCTTTTTGCCCTTCTGCTAAACTTTTAGCACCAAAAACACGTTGTAAAATCGATTGATTTGTTCCCCAATAATACATTTGAGCAATCATCATACCAGTAAAAATTGTGCCAAAAGGAATAAAAGAATCAATATCTCCTTTAGCGTCAAATTTGTCTGGATTTTGAGCCCATAATTCATTTAAACCATGAGAAACACTACCATCTCCAATTAGCATTAAACCAAAAATAGGGATTAAAAGACCTCCTATTAATAAGCCTATTGCATTTACCAAATCGGAAACAGCAACAGCTTTAAGTCCTCCAAAAATGGCATATATTGAACCAATAATTCCAATAGACCAAACACTTATCCATATAACCATAGATTGTGAAACACCTAAAGTGTTTGGCAAATCAAACATCGTACTAAATGCTAAAGATCCGGAGTATAGGATTGTTGGTAATAATACAACGCCGAATGCAATTAAAAATAATATAGATAAAATAGATTTTGTTTGAGAATCAAATCGTTCTTCTATAAATTCTGGAATAGTAGTTATTCCTGAGCCCATGTATTTTGGTAATAAAAAAATTGCAGTTGCAATCATTGAAATTGCAGCTAAAGTTTCCCAGGCCATCACTAGAATACCTTGTGCAAATGATTGACCATTAAGGCCAACAATTTGTTCTGCGGAAAGATTAGTTAATAGTAACGAACCAGCTATAGTAATAGCACCCAAGCTTCTTCCACCTAAGTAATAACCATCGGCTGAACTTTCATCTGTATTTCTTGTTGCGTACCAGGCGATAATGGCTACTAAAGAAGTAAATCCTAAAAATGAAACAATCGAAAGTGCGTCCATATATATTTTTAAAGTTAATATATCAAATTACTCTAGTAGGTATTCATCTAAAATACTTTATGATCTAGTTTAAATATTTTAGTTTAACATCCAACATAGTATTAAAACTATAATTCTTGCTAGTTCCTTAATTTTGCTATATTTTATAGATTAAGAAAGATACATAAAAATTGAAAGTTAATTATTTTGGATTAATTAAATGACCAAAGATTCTCGGCGAAAACGTTTTCGCGCCAATTATCATTCGATTTTTTCCTCAAACAGCTTAGTTTCCTCTATTAGTTTTATTTTTATTGTTCAAGTTGACAAGTATTAATTTGGTTGTCGATTGTAAATGAAAGGTGCTGGCAATTAAATAGAGCTGTAAATGATTAATAAAAAAGGAGTCATATTCGATTTGGATGGTGTTATAGTTGACACGGCGAAGTATCATTTTTTGGCTTGGAAAAACCTTGCGTATAAACTAGGATTTGAGTTTACAGAAACACACAACGAATTATTAAAAGGAGTGAGCCGCGTTAAGTCCTTAGAAATTTTGCTAGATATAGGAAATGTTAAGCTTTCAGAAGAAAAAAAGCAAGAGATTTTAGTGAGTAAAAATGAAGAATACCTTAAGTATATTACTAAAATGGGGCCAGAAGAAATTTTACCAGGAGCAAGTGAATTATTGGATACACTCGATGAGATGGGAATTCAATATGTGCTTGGATCAGCAAGTAAAAATGCACCACTAATTTTAAAGCAAGTCAATTTATATGAACGTTTCATTGGAATTGTTGATGGAAACAGCGTTTCTAAAGCAAAACCAGACCCGGAAGTGTTTTTGATTGGGGCCAAAAAATTAAATTTAAAACCAGAGCAATGTATTGTTTTTGAAGATGCTATTGCAGGAGTAGAAGCAGCAAATGCGGCAAATATGATATCCATAGGTATAGGAGATAAAAACACGCTGAGTCAAGCCTGTTTTAATTTTAATAATTTAACTGAAATTCCAGATAATTTTTTTACAGAGGCTATTTCAGAAATAAATATTTAAGAGTAATGAATCAAGATTATATAAAACCAGACAATTGGTCTATTATAGAAGAAGGTTTTGATGCTAGTCGGGTTAAATCTTCAGAAAGCTTATTTAGTATTGGTAATGGCGCTATGGGGCAACGGGCTAATTTTGAAGAGCAATATTCTGGACCTACCTTTCAGGGTAGTTATATCGCTGGCGTTTATTATCCCGATAAAACCCGCGTAGGCTGGTGGAAAAATGGCTATCCAGAGTATTTTGCTAAAGTATTAAATGCGCCAAATTGGATTGGTATTAATGTAGATGTTAATGGCGAACAACTGGATTTATTTAGATGTAAGACCGTTAAAAATTTTAAAAGAGAGCTCAACATGCAAGAGGGTTGGCTGTTTAGAAGTTTTAGAGCTACATTGAAAAACGATACAACTGTTGAGGTTAAAATAAAGCGCTTTTTAAGTTTAGATTTGGATGAAATAGGTGCAATTAATTACCAAATTAAACCGATTAATAAGGACGCGAAAATAACCTTTCAACCTTATTTAGATTCGGGTATCACTAATGAAGACACCAATTGGGATGATAAATTTTGGGATACAATAAATGTAAGGCATAAAAACCATCAAGCATTTATTGAAGCTAAAACGATGAAGACTGATTTTTACACATGTACTTTCATGGAATCTAAAGTGTTTATCAATGAAAAGACAATTTTAACCGAACCCACAATAGAAGCCGATGTAAATTTAGCTTCCTTTAGTTATCAATACCCTGTAAAAAAAGGAGAAACCTATGCCATCCACAAGTTTGGTGGTTATGTTGTAGATACAAATCATAACAAATCTCAAGTAGTTGCAGCTTCAAAAAAAGTTTTAAGGACTGCTACAAAAAAAGGATTTAGTCAATTATTAAAAGATCAAAAACAAGCTTGGGCTAACATTTGGGAAATGGCCGATATCACTATTTCTGGAGATGTAAAAGCGCAACAAGGAATTCGATTTAATATTTTTCAACTAAATCAAACGTATTTAGGAAAAGATTCTAGGTTAAATATTGGGCCAAAAGGATTTACAGGAGAGAAATATGGAGGTAGTACTTATTGGGATACAGAGGCTTATTGCATTCCTTTTTATATGGCAACCAAAGACCAAAAAGTTGCTAGAGCATTACTAGAATATCGTTACAACCATTTAGAAAAAGCCATTGAAAATGCCAAAAAGTTAGGTTTTAGTAATGGAGCAGCTTTATATCCTATGGTGACAATGAATGGCGAAGAATGTCATAACGAATGGGAAATTACTTTTGAAGAAATCCATAGAAATGGAGCCATAGCATTTGCTATTTATAATTACTACCGCTATACAGACGATTATAGTTATATTCCAGAAAAGGGATTAGAAGTTTTAATAGGAATTGCTCGTTTTTGGCAACAACGCGCAACTTTTTCTACAGATAAAAACAAGTATGTTATTCTTGGAGTTACTGGGCCAAATGAATATGAGAATAACGTTAATAATAATTGGTATACTAATTATTTGGCAAAATGGTGCATTGATTATACGCTTGAGCAAATTGAAAAAATTGAATCTGAATATTTTGATGATTTTTTAAGAATAGCTAAAAAAGTAAAGCTTTCCAAAAAAGAATTGGCGTTATGGAAAGCAGTTGCCGATAATATGTATTTCCCGTATTCTGAAAAGCACCAAGTATATTTGCAGCAAGACGGCTTTTTGGACAAAGAACTAATTACAGTCTCCGATTTATCTAAGTCACAAAGACCAATAAATCAAAAATGGAGCTGGGATAGAATTTTGCGTTCACCATATATAAAGCAAGCCGATGTTTTACAGGGTTTTTACTTTTTTGAAGATAAATTTTCTAATGAAGAATTAGAACGACATTTTGATTTTTACGAACCATTTACAGTTCATGAAAGTTCATTATCTCCTTGTGTGCACAGTATTCAAGCTGCAAAATTAGATAGAATGAAACAAGCGTATACTTTCTATTTAAGAACATCAAGATTAGATTTAGATGATTACAATCACGAAGTGCATGAAGGCTTACATATTACATCAATGGCAGGAACATGGATGAGTATTGTTGAGGGCTTTGGTGGTATGCGCGTTAAAGATAATAAGCTTTCGTTTACGCCAAAAATTCCTAAACAGTGGAAAGGGTATTCATTTAAAGTGAATTTTAGAAACCATATTATAAAAGTTGACATCACTCAAAAGCAAACAAATTTTGAATTGATTTGTGGTGAAGGTTTAGAAATTTTGGTGAATGAAAAACCACATTTACTGAAGAATAAAGTACTAAAAGCGGTAAGCTAATCGTGTAATACAAAAAAAATGAAAAAGTTAATAATACTAAGTATAGCTATATTTTTATCGGTTTTAGAACTAGCCAATTGTCAAGAGTTAAAATCACCCAATGGCGAGTTTAATATGATTTTCTCTTTGGAAAATAACGGTACTCCTACTTATAAATTGTCTTATAAAAATCAAGACGTTATAAAACCTAGTCACTTAGGTTTGGAGTTAAAGGATGATGAAAAATCGTTGTTGAATGATTTTGTAATTCTCAATACCGAGAATTCAACTTTTGATGAAATTTGGAAACCTGTTTGGGGAGAAGAAAAAGAAATAAGAAACCATTATAACGAATTGGCAGTAAGTTTAAAACAAAATGTAACGGATAGAGAACTAATTATTCGTTTCAGATTATTTAATGACGGATTAGGTTTTCGTTATGAATTTCCTCAGCAGGAGAACCTAGTATATTTCGTAATCAAAGAAGAAAGATCACAATTTACTATGACAGGCGATCATACTGCTATTTGGATTCCAGGAGATTACGATTCTCAGGAATATGATTATACAGAATCAAAATTGTCTGGAATACGTGAAAAATTTGACAAATCAGTTACAGATAATGCATCACAAGAGCAATTCTCCAAAACAGGGGTTCAAACCGCGTTAATGATGAAATCTGCAGATGGATTGTATATTAATTTACATGAAGCTGCATTAATTAATTATTCATGTATGCATCTAAATTTAGACGATAAAAATATGATATTCGAATCGCATTTAACACCAGATGTAAATGGCGATAAGGGTTATATGCAGGCACCATGCAATTCGCCTTGGAGAACGATTATGGTAAGCGATGATGCGCGCGATATTTTGGCATCAAGAATGACATTGAATTTGAATGAACCTTGCGCTATCGAAGACACTTCTTGGATAAAACCAGTAAAATATATTGGTATTTGGTGGGAAATGATTACTGGAAAAAGCTCTTGGGCATATACAGATGAATTGCCGGCGATTCAATTAGGAGTAACGGACTATTCGAATGTAAAACCTAATGATATGCATGCCGCAAATAATATAAAAGTAAAGCGCTATATCGATTTTGCTTCAGAACACGGATTTGATGGTGTTTTAGTTGAAGGTTGGAATGAAGGTTGGGAAGATTGGTTTGGGAAATCTAAAGATTATGTATTCGATTTTGTAACACCATATCCAGATTTTGACGTTGATGAGATTCATAATTACGCCAAATCAAAAGGCGTTAAAATGATTATGCATCACGAAACATCTGGTTCTACAAGAAATTACGAGCGCCACATGGATCGAGCTTATAAATTTATGAAAGACAACGGATATGATGCAGTAAAAAGTGGTTACGTTGGAAATATTTTACCAAGAGGTGAGCATCATTACAGTCAATGGGTTGTAAATCATTATCAATATGCTATTGAAAAAGCTGCAGAATATAAGGTTATGGTGAATGCTCATGAGGCGGTTCGGCCAACAGGAATTTGTAGAACCTATCCTAATTTAATAGCAAATGAATCAGCTCGAGGAACAGAGTTTCAAGCATTCGGTGGTTCAAAACCAAATCATGTTACTGTGTTGCCTTTTACCAGATTAATTGGAGGGCCAATGGATTATACACCAGGAGTGTTTGAAATGGATATCAGCAAGTTAAACCCAAATAACGATTCTCATGTAAATAGTACGATTGCAAATCAATTAGCACTATATGTAACCATGTATAGCCCATTACAAATGGCAGCAGATTTACCGGAGCATTACGAGCAGTTTATGGATGCCTTTCAGTTTATAAAAGATGTTGCGATAGATTGGGATAAAAGCGTCTATTTAGAGGCAGAACCAGGAGATTATATTACAATTGCTCGACAAGAAAAAGGAAGCAATAATTGGTTCGTTGGAAATGTAAATGGAATAACACCCAGAACATCAGACATTAATTTAGAATTCTTGGAAAAAGGAAAAAAGTACAAAGCAACTATTTATGCTGACGCCGAAAAGGCACATTATAAAACTAACCCGCAAGACTATAGAATTACAACCAAAAAAGTGACAAGCCAGTCTAATCTGTCTTTGTTTTCTGCTTCTGGAGGGGGTTATGCAATTAGTATTATGGAATTGGAGTAAAATGAAAATTGCATTTAGTATTAAATAAATTGACCTTTTTCAAAAACAAAAATTAAATTAAATCCTGAATGAGAGCGCATTCAATAAAACATCTATTAATAATAATTACAATGTTTGGAATAAGTTGCGAACGAGATAAGGGAGTAATTAATAAGCCTCCGAAAGAAGTAAAAACTGCTACAAAAAAATATGTAGTATATCAAGTGTTTACCCGTTTGTTTGGCAACACAATTACGAATAATAAGCCTTGGGGGTCAATTGAAGAAAATGGTGTTGGTAAATTCGATGATATTACTGAAAAAGCTTTAGAAGAAATTAAAGATTTAGGAGTAAGTCATATTTGGTATACTGGTGTACCTCATCATGCAGTGATTAACGACTATACAATGTATGGAATTTCGAAAGATGACCCCGAGATAGTAAAGGGACGTGCGGGCTCACCCTATGCGGTTAAGGATTATTATAATGTAAACCCTGATTTAGCGGTGAATGTTGAAAACAGGTTAGAAGAGTTTCAAGCACTTATTGAACGAACTCATAAAGCAGGAATGAAAGTCATTATTGATATCGTTCCAAATCATGTTGCCAGAAATTATAAGGGCTTATCAAATCCAGAAGGTATTAAGGATTTTGGAGAAGACGATGATAGTTCAATAGCATATCATAAAAACAATAATTTTTATTATAATCCAGATGAAACTTTTAAAGTTCCTGAGTGGAAAAATGGATATTCGCCTTTAGGAAAGCAGAAAGACACTCTAGAGGATGGAGTATTTTTAGAACAACCCGCGAAATGGACAGGGAATGGATCTAGGTTGTCTCAACCGGATATGACTGATTGGTATGAAACCGTAAAAGTCAATTATGGTATATCACCCGATGGAAAAAAAGATTTTGACGAACTTCCAGTAGGTTTTGAAAATGAAGATTATAAAAGACACTATGATTTTTGGAAAGGAAAAATCGTTCCGAATTCTTGGATAAAGTTTAAAGATATTGCGCTGTATTGGTTAGAAATGGGTATTGATGGATTTCGTTATGATATGGCAGAAATGGTACCTGTAGAATTTTGGAGTTATATGAATTCTAACATCAAAATGAAAAATCCAGATGCGTTTTTAATGGCAGAAGTTTATAATCCATCACTTTATAGAGAATACATTAAAAAAGGCAAAATGGACTATCTGTACGATAAAGTTCAATTGTATGATACTATAAAAAGTGTGATGCAAGGAAAAGGGAAAACAGATTATATTCCTCTAATTCTTGATGATTTGAAAGACATAGAACATCATATGTTACATTTCTTGGAGAATCATGATGAGCAAAGGATAGCTAGTCCTGATTTTGCAGGAAATGCTGAAAAAGGAAAACCAGCAATGGTGGTTTCTGCAACGTCAACAACAGCACCTACCATGATTTATTTTGGGCAAGAGGTAGGTGAAGATGGCTCAGAGAATGCTGGTTTTGGCTTACCCACTAGAACCTCAATTTTTGATTATGTTGGCGTGCCTTCACATCAACGTTGGGTAAATAATAAACAGTTTGATGGAGGTCAATTAAAACCAGAGGAAAAGAATTTAAGAGACTTTTATAAAAGGCTATTAAATTTTACAATAAATAGTTCGGCCTTAGTCGAGAACTATCAAGATATTCATGAGTTTAATAGAAAATATACTGAGAATTATAATGATAAAGTATTATCCTTTGTGCGTTGGAGTGATAATGAAAAACTTATTGTTATATCAAATTTTGATGATAATAAACCTTTCGAATTTGATTTAAAACTTCCAAAAGAAATTATCAAAAAATGGAAATTACTAAATGGAGATTATCAATTTGAAGATCAATTATTCAATAAATTTAAATCAACTTTAAAAGTTAAAAATGAGTTAGGGAGTGTTAAAGTAAAATTAAAACCACTAGAGTCTTTTATTTTGAAACTAAGATAAATCATGAAGAAATACATATTCATTTTGTTATTCGTTTTTGTTCTTTTCGGTTGTGAAGAAAAAAAGGAAGTTATAAAACAAAAACCCGAAACTCATTTTGTTTGGGAAGGAGCTAATGTGTATTTTTTATTAATTGATAGATTTAATAATGGAGATGTTTCAAATGATGTAAATTTTGATAGAAATGAAGAAACTGGAAAGCTTCGCGGGTTTGAAGGTGGTGATATAAAAGGTGTTACTCAAAAAATTAAAGAAGGCTATTTTTCAGATTTGGGTATCAATGCCATTTGGATGACACCAATTGTTGAGCAAATTCATGGTGGAACAGATGAAGGTACAGGCTTGAGTTATGGGTTTCATGGTTATTGGGCAAGTGATTGGACGGCGATAGATCCAAATTTCGGAACCAAACAAGATTTAAAAGAATTAGTTGAAACGGCTCATAAACAGGGCATACGTGTATTGTTAGATGCTGTTATCAATCACACAGGCCCTGTTACAGATAAAGATTCTGTTTGGCCAGAGGAATGGGTTCGTACAGAACCGCAATGTGATTATCAATCCTTTACAAATACCGTAACCTGTACTTTGGTGAAAAATCTTCCAGATATTAGAACAGAAAGTAATGAAGAAGTTGAGTTACCTGCACAACTTATTGAAAAGTGGAAAAGAGAAGGTAGGCATGAGCAGGAGGTTGCAGAATTAGATGCGTTTTTCAAGAGAACGGGATATCGAAAGGCACCACGTTTTTATATCATGAAATGGCTCACAGATTATATATCAGAATTTGGAATAGATGGATATCGAGTTGATACTGTTAAACACACAGAGCCATATGTTTGGCAAGAATTTAAAGAAGCGTGCGATTATGCTTTCGCAGAATTTAAAGAGAATAATCCTAAAAAAGTAATGGATGACAATCTTTTTTATCTTGTAGGAGAGGTTTATAACTATAATATTTCTCATACTAAAGCCTTTAATTTTGGAGACAGACAAGTTGATTATTTTGATAAAGCTTTTAGTAGTTTAATAAATTTTGAGATTAAAGAGGATGCTGCACAACTGCCAATTGAAGAGATGTTTAATAAGTATTCTAATATATTACATTCAGAACTAAAAAATTATGGTGTTTTAAATTATTTAAGTTCTCACGATGATGGAGCACCATTTGATCCTATTAGAGTTAAACCGTTTGAAACTGCTACAAAATTATTATTATCTCCAGGTACTTCGCAAGTATATTATGGAGACGAATCTTCTCGTTCGTTAGTAATTGAAGGTACTCAAGGTGATGCTACATTGCGCTCTTTTATGAATTGGGAAGCTATACGTAAGGATACCGAAACGCAGCAAGTGCATGCACATTGGCAAAAACTAGGAAAGTTTAGAGCAAATCATCCCGCCGTGGGAGCTGGAATACATCAAATGATTACACAAGAACCATATTTGTTTTATCGAAGCTATCAAAAAGGAGATTATAGTGATTTAGTAGTTATTGGGCTCGACCTACCTAAAGGACAAAAGTTATTGGATGTGTCAAAAATATTGGATAATGGAAAAACTCTAAGAGATGCTTATTCTGGAATTGTAACTAAAGTTAAAAACGGAAAAGTCTTAATTGACTCTGTATTCGATATCGTGCTATTGGAATTAATATAATTTCTACTTTACAAATTGTATCATGCAGCTGATAGCTCTTAATAAATGTTCTGGCAGCTGATTAGTTTTCCAAGGATGTTTTGCACCAAAAACATGATTAGCGCCTTTTATTATTTCAAATTTACTATCTGGATGCCATTTATGAAGATATTTAGCTTCTTCGATTAGAACACTGGTATCACCATCACCATGAATAATTAAATACGGTATTTTTAAGTTTGAAACAGCTCTTTTTATAGTAAGTCGTTTTTCATTGGCTATAAAATCTTCGTAAAACTGATAAAAATGAGGCATTTGCTGTTTTGTGCGCCCATTTAAAACATATTTTACGCCATTTTTTTTCCATTTCATTAAATCTCCAGTGGTTGAGGTTCGCTTACCATAACTTGATACCCCAGCTAGACTTATTACTTTTTTAATTCGATTATCTTCTTCGGCTTTAATAGTTACTATACCGCCACCTCTGCTATGACCAATCAACGATATGTTTGATAAATCACCTGCTTCTTTAATATTTTCATTTTGATGAACCCAATCAACTACAGTTTCTAGATCGTCTAATTCTTTTGTATAATTGTTGTTTCCAAAAGCTTCCAAGTCTGGAAAATCTAGTGGTTGTTTAATAGTACCTCCGTTATGCGAAAAATTAAATTTTATAAACAAAAAACCTGCATCAGCAAAAGAAGTTGCCATTACATTCCAAGCGCCCCAATCTTTAAAACCTTTATAACCATGGCAAAATATCACTATTGGTTTTAAAGGAGTGTCATCTATATAAAAAACATCAGTAAGTATGGGTTTACTATGTTTTCCCTGTAAGCGTATGTTTTTGGTAATTATCATTTCAAACTTCTTTTTCAGTAAAATCGATATCAGGATTACAAATTTCTATAATAAGCTTTCTTAATTCTGTTTCAAAAGAAGACAAAGTCTCTTTTGTTATTGATACATCTTTAGTTCTGCTGTAAGTACTTTCTTTTTTACCAAATTTTAAGAATCCAGAATTAAGGTTTTTAAAAGAAATAATTCCAGCTTCTATTGGAAGTTTAATAGTATCAGTTTTTTGCATCATATAGGCATAAGTTAGAACTTGAAAACTTTTACTATACTTTTTATAA
Source organism: Algibacter sp. YIN40 (assembly GCF_057219435.1). NCBI lineage: Bacteria > Pseudomonadati > Bacteroidota > Flavobacteriia > Flavobacteriales > Flavobacteriaceae > Algibacter > Algibacter sp. YIN40. The sequence continues at coordinate 965,168 of NZ_JBXVVC010000001.1, forward strand.
TCCGAAATAATATCCTCCCAGTTTACAATTTCTACTTGATTTTGTTGCACACTGCCGGTTTTATAATCTATTATACGAGTTACCCTATTATATTCATCTATTCTATCAACTTTACCAGTTAACCTTATAGGAAAATTGAGCTCTGGCACATCAATTGAAATATCGTTATTTGCTTCAATGGCTATAATTTTAATTTGGTTTCCCGCTTTCAAATTTTTTATTTCTAAATCTAAAAAATTTGAAACATAGCGTTTCGCAATTTCAAAAATAATTAAGTTTTTGCCTTTGGTAATGTCACCTTCTTTGTATTCATTTTTAAAATGAAGTGTTACTTTATTTTCAATAGCGTGTTTTAATTTTTTGATAGATTCAACAGATAAAAATTCACCAACAAATGGTTTGTAAAAATCTTCAAGGGTGTTATGAACTACTGTTCCTAGTGTGTTAGATGCAACTGTTTCTTCTACATCAGCATGGTCTTTTATCTTTAATATTTTCTGATAGTAGAAATCGATAGGGTTTCTAATATAGTTGGTTAAAGATGACGGGGAAAACCCTTTTTTAGCAACTTCAATGATTTGCTTTTCTAACAATTCGGTTTTTTTAACAATATTTAATTGTTGTTTAACAACCGGTACATATGGCGCTATTATTTGATGCTTGATTTTATGTACGCCTTCTAGTTCTAATTGTGTAATGAATCTACTTTTTTCACCGCCTGTTAATATATCTGCTTCAGTATTGTATAATATGTAAATATTTTTGGCACGTTGTAATAGCCTATAAAAATGGTATGTATAAACAGCATCCTTTTCCTTGAATGTTGGTAAATTGTTTTCAATTTTCACGTCAAAAGGAATGAATGAATTATTGCTTTTTCCAGATGGAAGGACGCCTTCATTTACTGAAGAAATAATGACAGTTTCAAAATCTAAAACACGAGATTCTAACATACCCATTATTTGGAGACCTTGTAATGGTTCGCCCTGAAAATCTAAAGTTTCAGTACTCAATAATTCTTTATAAATGGCATATAACGTTTGAATATCTTTTATGTGTTGATTTTCTGAATTTAATCTTGAAAGCTCATTAAATAGTTCGTTAAAGCGAAACAAATATTCTAATAGTAACAAGTTAGAGCCTTTCTTTTGGTTTAAATTGTTTTTTATAACTAGTATTAATTGAGAACAATTTTTTAAGATTTTTTCAATAGATTCAGACCAGTTTGAAAACAACAATTCAATAATAATCTTGGCTTCACTCGCTATTTCTATTAAACGATCTATTTTTAAATATACTAGATTGTTGTTATCTATAGTCTCAATAAGTTTAGTAGCATAATCTACATTATCAATAAGTAATAGGGGGCGTATGAATTGATGTGATATAATGTTAATTATGTCTTTGTAGTAGTAGGATTTAGCAGTTGTTTTATGTAAAAGGAAGAGCGAATCAAAAAGAGGAGCTAAAGGGATGGATTTTAAAGGTAACCCCATTGTGATATTTAGGGCTTCGATATTTGATGGTAAAGAGTTAAGCAATGGCGTCAATAAATTTTCATCGCCTAAAACAATTGCTGTATTTTGCAACGACTCCTTCTCTTTTTTTATTTTTTTTAATAGCGAACCAATATATTTAGCTTGTCCTACATTTTTTGGAACGCCAAATACCGAAATATTTTTTTCACTTGAATAATTCTTAGTTACCCAATTAAAAGGATTGCTTTCAAAGAAGAACCAATTATTTTTATGATGACTCATGAATAATGCAGCATCATGTTTTGTATTATTCATAAAAACAGCATCTATATCCCAATATATTAGCGCTAGTTCGTTTTGAAGTAGTTCTTGTATTATGGTTTCTTCTGATGTGTTTAACGCATTAAACCCTAAAAAAACATGTTGTTTGTTTAAATTATCTTGACGATAAAACTCTAGGTTTTCAACTGCCTTTCTATAAATCAAACCTTGATAACCAATGCATTTGTTTAATAGGTGTTCGGCAAATTCTTCGTAATAGCTGTGGAGTCTATTCCAAAAAGCTAAATAATTTTTAACGAAATCTGTTTTGTTTTCCTCTAGCGACCAATGATTTAAATCTTGTATGGCACTTAAATAATTAAAGATATGTTCTTGTGGAATCAGGTATCTATCAATTTCATTAAAGTCTTGAAGTAGTACCTGTGCCCATTTGGAAAAGGATTCAAAGGAATCAAGAGATTCTTTATTGGCTAATTTAGAGTAACAAGTGTAAAATTCAAAAAGAAGTTCGGTATTCGAAATGCTTTTAAGCTGTGATAATTCTTCAACAAATTCCTCAATACTTAGAAAATTTGGCGAGAATATAGGTTGTTTTATAAAATGCGAAAGTTGATGTTTTAAAAATAGCCCAGCCCTTCTACTTGGTAATATAAATGTTACCTCGCTTAAGTTTATGTCTTTTTCTTTTAAATCAGCTAAAACATCAAAAATAAAAGTTGTCATTATATAAAAATAAAAAACGCTTCGGATATCCGAAGCGTTTTTTCTAAAAGTTTATTTTGGTAATTAACTTCTTACTAAATTATTTAGATAAGTTAATTTCAACACGTCTGTTATTAGCTCTACCAGCTCTAGTTTTGTTAGAATCGATTGGTTTAGATTCTCCATACCCTAGAGAAGAAAGTCTAAACTGATCAATACCTCCATTAATTAAATACTCTTTTACTGCGTTTGCACGAGCATCAGATAATTTTTGGTTAGAGTCTTCTCTACCTACACTATCTGTATGTCCTTCAACTGTAAATTTAGAAGTTGGGTATTCTTTTAGAATATTGATAATGTCACCTAATACAGCTTCAGACTGCTCTTTGATACTAGATTTACCAGAATCAAATAAGATAGTTTTAGCATACTCGTTTAAAGTTTTTTGAACTTCCTCAGAAACTTCTGGACATCCGTTGTTAGCAACAGTTCCTTTAACTTCTGGACATTTATCATCTTTGTCTAAAACTCCGTCACCGTCAGCATCTGGCCAAGGGCATCCTTTGTTTGCAGCAGGACCAGCAGTGTTAACACATGCATCGTCACCATCAGTTACACCGTCACCGTCAGCATCTGGACAACCAGCTAAAGCTTTTAGACCAGCAACAGTTGGACAGTTATCATCTTTATCAGCAACACCGTCACCATCACCATCAGGGCAACCATTAAACTCAGCAGCACCTGCTTCGTTTGGACAATCATCTTTACTATCTTCAATACCATCACCATCAGAATCTGGGCAACCGTTGAAAGCTTCTAAACCAGCAACATCTGGACAAGCATCATCTTTATCATATATACCATCGCCATCTGTATCTGTTCCTCCAAATTTGATAGAGATACCAGCAGTATGTTGGAAATGTGTTTGTAAGTAATCTTCAAAGGCATGTTTGTATGTTGACTGAAGAGTTAAACCAACATTTTCACTAAACCATAAGTTAAAACCTAAAGTTCCGTTTAATGTTCCAGCTCCAATTTCATCAACCCAAGTATAACCACCACCAAGACCTAAATATGGGTCGAAAGTGTTAAGGTTAAGTCTTTCACCAAGGCTGTACTTGATAGTTCCATCTACACCATAGTAAGATAAATCATCCACCCCAATAGATTCCCCGGCAGCATCTTCACCCCATTTGGTAATTTTGTTTAAAGAACCAGTAACTCCAAAAGAAAACCCATCTCCAACATATTTAGATACAGAAATAGTTGATAGTGAAGGTAAAATGTTGTAGTTGTCAACATCAAAGAATTTACTAAAAACAGTTTCGCTAAAAGGAGTATCATCTCCAGAAGGATAAGCGTCAACCGCATTTACCCCAATAGTAATTTGCCATGGGTTGTTTTCGTCTTGTGCATTTACGTTGCTATAACCAAGTACAAGCAACATAGCGAACAATAATCTGCTAAGATTTTTCATATTCAAAAGTTTAATTTTTAAGTGTTAATTGTCAGCAAAAGTAAGTTGTTAAATTTTATTAACAAAGACAAATATATAAAAATATTAGAGATTCCTTTTGTTAATCGATAGTTCAGAATGATTTTAGATAAAATTATAGCTAAGAGTGACTAGATATTACAAAATCATCTTATTATCTTGTGGTAGCTTGATACCATCTAAAGGACAGTTATATTTATATCATTATTTATATATATAAGAAGCTTGTTTATAACTTGTATCCCCATGTTTTCTAATACATCTTGATAAATCTGTAATTGTTGTGCATGTTTTTTGTTTTCAGCTCCGGTTTTATAGTCCATAATAATAACTTCATTTTTATGATTTAAGCAAACCCTATCTGGTCTTAGAATCATTCCGTTTTTGCATATAATATCACGTTCATTATATATAGTGTAATTTGAACTATAATATTCTTGGAGTTTAGGATGATTAATAATAGTTAAAATAGTTTTTTTAATTAAGTAAGCTTGGTTTTTATCTATGACTGATGACTTTATAAAATTATTAATAACAAGTTCAACATCATCTTGAGTATAAATTTGCGCCATGATATTATGAATAAGATTCCCTTTTTCTATAGCTTCTTGCTGATTGGTATCCCATAAATAGCCGGATTTAGTAACGACCTTAATATTATGATCTTCTTTTGAAGTTGAAATAAATTCATGTGTTAAACATGTATTATCTTCAATTTCTGCAATTGCTGAAACTTTTTGTTGATTTCCAAATTGATATGTTAACCCTAATTCATTCCAAAGACCTGCTTCTTTTAAGTAATTAATCAACAAACCTGAATATTTTTTATCGTTTACAACACCTTTTGAAGATGCATCTTTAGTTGATACAACATATAATTGCTCTATAGCTCTTGTTAAGGTTACATATAATAAATTAATATTATCTAATTCTAATTCAGATTGGTGTCTATTATAAATGTCAAACCCTTCCTCTCCAAATTGCTCAAAATCTTTGTTGTAATTTAATAGGGTATATGAAAAACCATTGTATTTTCCCTTATCTAGTTTAAACCATTCCCTAGGTTCTAGCTCCCGATAAATATCTAAATCGGCATAAGGGAATATTACCACAGGAAATTCCAGTCCTTTCGATTTATGAATAGTCATAATTTGGACAGCATTTTGCCCTTTTGGGGATATAACACTTAAACTTTCTTTTTTCTTTTCGAAGTAATCTAAGAATCCTGATATATCAGACCCTTTTTTTTGTGAAAAATCAAGAACGATATCGAGAAAAAACTGAATATAAGCATTAGATTTTTTAACCAAATCGAAACTTCTAATAATATCCTCTGTTAAATCATAAAGCGAAAGTTGCAATAAACTGTTGCTGTTAATAAATATGTTATAATTCACGAGGCTTTTAAATAATTCAGCTAATGGAAGATTTATGTGATTGATGAAAAAATTATGTTTGTCTTTAATATTGAATAAAAATACAAGGTAATTTAAAACCTTTATTTTTATGTCATTGTTTTTTGGCTGAATTAAAAGACCTAATAAGTCATTTATAAAAACGACCTCTTTGGAGTTATTAATAAGTAGGGTTTCGGAAGAAATAATAGGGATGCTATGTTGGCTTAAATAATTTGCAACAGCTACTCCTTCCTTTTTCTTTCTAACTAAAACGCAAATATCTTCAAGCAGAAACCCGTTATTAAGACAAGTTTTAATCTTATTTAAAACCTGTTCTGGGAATAATTCGTCTCTATCATCATCCTTTGTAATTTCTAAAAATGACAATTCTACATAGCCATCTTTCTCTTTGGTTATATTTTGTTGAGACCTTTCATAAAGGTCTTTATGTTCATCTGTAATAAGTGCAGTATTCGCTAAAAAATTGAAGAAACTATTGTTAAAGTTCACAATTTCTTTAAAACTCCTATAATTATTTTCAAGATTTTTAACATTTTGCTTTACTTGGAAGGGAGATGTTTTTTTATTAAATAAATCTATAAACTGTTCTGCTTTACCACCACGCCAACGATAAATAGCTTGTTTCGCATCGCCTACTAACATTGTGCTACCATTAATGCCTGACAAGGAATTGTCAAGCAGCGGAATTAAGTTTTCCCATTGCATGATTGATGTGTCCTGAAACTCATCAATGAAATAGTGCTTAAATTTTTCGCCTAACCGTTCATAAATAAAAGGAGTTGGCTGGTTTTTTATTTCGTCACTTATAATAGAGTTAAATTCTGAAATAAGCATTTTGTTTTGCTCTACTTTAAGCGCTTGTAATTCTTTATTTATAGCATTTAAAACAGATAGCGGTGTGATATTTCTATAGAATGCTTTTAAGAATTTTAAATGATAAACATCTGTTTTAATTCTTTTGAATTCGACTTCAATTTCAGGCAATAACGATTCGATAGTGCTTGCTAAATCAGGATCTAAAGTTTTGTTATAAATGCTTTTTCTTTCAGATATATTTTCTTCTAGCTTGTTGTCGTAAAGGTTATTTAAATCTAATTTTGAAGCTTTTTTAAAATGATTTGGAAGCGTTCCTCTACTAAAATCTGTATGTTCTAAGCCAGCTTCTTCAATTAAGGAAAGTACATTTTGAGCCTTCTCAATAGTGGTTTGTTCAGTGCTTGAAATTTCTACTCGCAATTGCGCCTTAAGTTCTTTAAAGTCATCTAAGGTTTTGTCTTTTAAAGATGCTATAAAAAACATATCGTTTTCATTAACTAGGAGTTTCGCAATCTTATTAAAATCTAAAGATACATCCCAACTTTTGTCGTCATCCGCTTTTTCAATTGCAAAATCCACAAGCGTTTTAGTAAGCATTTTATTTGTGCCAGCTTTAGCAATTAAACTTTCTACAGCTTCGCTAAGCATTGCATCCTGATCTAGTTCTACTTCAAAATTTAATGGTAGCTTTAGGTCGAAAGCAAATGTTCTAATTAGTTTATGCGTAAAACCATCAATAGTGCTAATATCGAAAGCTGCATAGTTATGTACTATATTGTTTAATAATTTTTCCGATTTATCGTGAAGCAGCTTTGGCTCTATTTGCAATTCTTCACAAATTGAATCAAACATGCTATCATGTTGAACCAGAATTGATTCATCTGAAAACGTTTTTAATGTATCTATTATACGTTCTTTCATTTCGGCCACAGCCTTATTTGTGAAAGTAATAGCCAGTATGCGCTTAAAAAGCTTATTGTTATTAGATTGGAATAAAATTTTCAAATATTCTTTTACAAGGGTATAGGTCTTCCCGCTTCCTGCAGAGGCATTATATATTGTGAAAGAATGATTTATTGGCATGAAGAATAATTTGCATACAAGATAAAAACTATCGATGGTTCCATAGCAATATATTATTTTTAATTGACCTGTTTTATGTGTAAATTTGAATGAAAATAAATACTAATATTTAAAACAAAAAATTATGGCTTTTGAATTACCAAATTTAGGATATGCCTATGATGCCTTAGAACCTCATATAGATGCAAGAACTATGGAGATACACCATACAAAGCATCATCAAGGATATACTAATAACTTAAATAATGCTATTGCAGGAACCGATTTAGAAGAAAAATCTATTGAAGATATTCTTGCAAATTTAGATATGAATAATGGAGCTGTTAGAAATAATGGAGGAGGATTTTTTAATCACTCATTATTTTGGACAGTTATGAATCCTGATGATAGAGGTTATTTATCTGGTGAATTAAAAGACGCTATAGAAGCTGCTTATGGTTCTAAAGATGAATTTATTGCTGCTTTTAGTAAAGCTGCTGCCACACGTTTTGGGTCAGGTTGGGCTTGGTTATGTGTACATAAAGGTGGGAAGGTAGAAATTTGTTCTACACCTAATCAAGATAATCCATTAATGCCAGGAGTAAGTTGTGGTGGCACACCAATCTTAGGGTTAGATGTATGGGAGCATGCATATTATTTAAATTACCAAAACCGTCGTCCAGATTACATTAATGCTTTTTTTAGTGTTGTTAACTGGAATGAAGTTGAAAGACGCTACGCCGAGGTAAAATAAAACACAAAATATTTTGGATAATAGAATCGCTTGGACTTTATGTTTAAGCGATTTTTTATGCACTTACACCAAAATATTTAAGTAATATAAAATGAAAAAGCTGAACTTTCGTTCAGCTTTTTGCCCCAAATCTACCATAAACTTAACCTACTTATGTTATGGTGACAACAAATTTAGGCAGGAGGTACTGTTTAAAAAAATATTTTAGTTAAACTACTAATATATTGGCTTAAACGGGTTTTGATGAAGTTTGAGAGTGAATATTGGAGAGCAATAATTATTAACAAAGCATAAAAAAAAGGTGAACGAGAGTTCACCTTTTTAGCCCCAAATCTACCATGAACTTAACCTACTTATGTTATGGTGATTCGAATATATATTACTACTTAGATATCTTAAAATATTTTGGCTAAACGACTTAAATATCGGCTTAAAAGAAATTGAGTGTTTAATGTGAGGACTTTATAGAATATATGGGAACGTAAGTTTAATGCATAAAAAAAGGCGAACAGAAGTTCACCTTTTTTTGCCCCAAATCTACCATGAACTTAACCTACTTATGTTATGGTGGTACCAATGTAGATGTATTTGCTAGAATTTGATTATTTTTTAGATGAACAGCATTTTTTTAAGATTAAATGTAGGTTTTATGGATTAACTGACAAAAATTTAATATTTTAAAATTAATAAGCACGTTCCTTATTGCCTTCATAAAAATTGATAAAAGCCTTATTTACAACCCTATTGCCTCCCACTGTTGGATAGTCTCCAGTAAAGTACCAATCACCTTTATGATTTGGGCATGCTTGATGAAGATTTTCAACAGTTTGAAAAATGATTTTTACCTCTGCATTTATAGAATCATCACTTAGTAATTCTGAAATTTTATCTGATATTTGTTCGTCTGTGAAAGAATTGTAAACTTCCTTTACAAAGTTCTGTACATCTTTGTCATCTAAACTTTCTTGCGCTTTACACTTATTATAAACATTGTCTATAATATGATAAGTATTGTTGTCTTTTAAAAGTGCTAATGCTGCTCTAAATGCCACTAAACTTTCAAGGTTAGCCATATCTATGCCATAGCAATCTGGATATCGTATTTGAGGAGCAGAAGAAACAACAACTATTTTTTTAGGGTTTAAACGATCTAACATTTTAAGGATACTTTTCTTTAATGTAGTTCCTCTTACAATACTATCGTCTATAATTACAAGGTTATCTTGGGGTTTTATTACTCCATAAGTAACATCGTAAACATGAGCTACTAAATCGTCACGGCTACTATCTTCCGTAATAAATGTTCTAAGTTTTACGTCTTTAATAGCAATCTTTTCAACTCTTGTGCGCTCAGATAATATCTCAGTTACTTTTTTAGCAGAAAGAGAACGTTGGCCATTTAATATTTGAGCTGTTTTCTTTATATTTAATAGCGCTTCTGCTCTTTCAATCATTCCGAAAAAAGAAGTTTCAGCAGTATTAGGAATATATGAAAACACAGTATTTTTGGTGTCATTATCTATGGCTTCTATAACTTTCGGCATCAATAATTCACCAAGCTTTTTACGCTCTTTATATATTTCGGCATCACTTCCTCTAGAGAAATAAATGCGTTCAAAAGAGCAGGCTTTTCGTTCTAGTGGGTCTAATATTTTCTTGATAGCAACCTCTCCAGATTTCTTTGTAATTATGGCATGTCCAGGTTCAAGTTCTTTAACATCCTCAAATTTCACATTGAACACTGTTTGAATTACAGGGCGTTCTGATGCTACAACCACCACTTCGTCATCTTGATAATAAAATGTTGGTCTAATACCGGCTGGATCTCTCAATACAAATGAATCGCCATGACCAATAAGCCCCGCCATAGCATAGCCACCATCCCAATTTTTTGCAGCTCTTTTTAATATTTTAGATACTTTTAAACGTTCAGCAATTAATGGAGATGCTTGTCTTTTATTATAGCCTTCTTTTTTTAAATCCTTATAAATTTTGCTTACGGCATCATCTAAGAAGTGACCAATCTTTTCCATAATAGTTATGGTATCGGTATATTCTTTAGGATGCTGGCCTAGTTCAATTAGATTACTAAATAATTCTTTAACATTTGTCATGTTAAAATTTCCAGCCATAATTAAATTTCTGTGCATCCAGTTATTTTGCCTTAAAAACGGATGTACACTTTCAACACTGTTTTTACCAAAGGTACCATAGCGTACATGTCCTAATAAAAGCTCTCCTATATATGGTAGATTCTTTTTTTGTGCAGCTACGTCTTCTTTATACTCAGGATGTATTTCAAATTCTTTATTAACGCGATCATTAATTTGAGCAAAAATGTCTTGAATAGGTTGTTGAGCAATGGATCTAACTCTACTTATGTAACGTTCGCCAGGATTGGTATTTAACTTAATGCTTGCAAAACCAGCGCCATCTTGACCACGATTGTGCTGCTTTTCCATCATTAAGTACATCTTGTTTACACCATAAAAAGCAGTTCCGTATTTTTCCTTATAATACTCTAGAGGTTTTAGTAGTCTAATTACTGCAATTCCACATTCATGTTTTAAAGCATCACTCATTTTGGAGTTTTATTTCAAATTAAAAACGCGCTCAATTTTGAGCGCGTTGGTTTATGTTAATTCTATTTCAAATTGTGTTAGTTGTTTAAACTGCAACAATCGTTTGTGTACTTCATGATCAGATAAATTTTGCATTCGCTCAGTTCCAAATTTTTCAACACAGAACGACGCTAAAGTTGAGCCATAAATAACTGCATTTTTCATGTTTTCAAAAGAAGTGTCGCCAGTTTTTGCAATATAACCTGCAAATCCTCCTGCAAAAGTATCACCTGCACCTGTTGGATCAAATACTTCCTCTAGTGGCAATGCTGGGGCATAAAACACATGGTCATTATTAAATAATAAGGCACCATGCTCTCCTTTTTTTATTACTACATATTTTGGACCCATTTCATGAATTTTTCTAGCTGCTACTACAAGAGAATATTCTCCAGTTAATTGTCTTGCCTCTTCATCGTTAATTGTAATAACATCTATTCGCTTTATAACGTTTAGTAAATCATCAAGAGCACAGTCCATCCAAAAATTCATAGTATCTAAAATCACAAGTTTAGGTTTGACTTCCATTTGATCTAACACACTTGCTTGAACTAAAGGGTGTAAATTGCCTAACATAACAACTTCGGCATCTCTATAATTTATAGGAACAACTGGATTAAAATCTGCTAGGGTGTTTAACTCTGTAACGAGTGTATCTCTAGAATTCATATCATTATGATAGCGCCCACTCCAAAAAAAGGTTTTGCCTTCTTTTACAATTTCGACACCAGATACATCAATATTTTTATTAGAAAGTAAATCTAAATATGCTTGTGGAAAATCTCCTCCAACAACAGAAACAGCGGCAGTATTAATATTAAAATGAGAAGCAGCTAATCCTATAAAAGTAGCTGCGCCACCTAGAATTTTGTCGGTTTTACCAAAGGGCGTTTCAATCGCGTCAAAAGCCACTGTTCCGACAATTACTAATTTACTCATGAAAAGGAGTTATATTTTTGTGCAAATATAATATGATTAAAATTAAAATGAGCATAAAAATCTAACTCTATCATATGCAATTTCTTATGTTATAAAATTTTTATATTTTCGTACGGTAAATTGTTTTATTTAAAGCCTCTCTATGAAACTAAACACTATTATAGCACTTTTTTTGTGTCTTAATACTTCTATACTTTGGTCTCAAGTTGGTATTGGGACTACAGATCCTTCTTCAGAATTAGAAATAGAAACAACAAACACGGGAATTCCTGCTTTACAATTAAATCCCCAATCTGCTCCAAATGGTGATGCGGATGGTCAGTTGGCTGTTATTGGAGATGCAACAAATGGTTATAAACTTTATCTGTACGATGATGTTAGAGATAAATGGTTAAGTGTTGAGGTTTCTGTTTTTCCATTTGGTAGAAACGGAAATGTTGATAACACGCCCATGAAGACAGCTGGAAATGTTAGCAATAATAGAGTTGGGTATCGTATGCCATTTAATGGAACAATTATACATGCATCAGTTAGGACTAACGATAATAGTGGTGCGCAAGCTAAACAGTTTGATATTCAAGTTAGAACTGGAAATGCAAATATTTCTAGTACACCTATAACAACCGTAGCGGCTGAAGCTACAAATACAACATTGAATGTAGATTTTTCTGCTGGAAATTATATTAATGTTCGGATTAATAATGACGGGAATGGAAATGTTAACAACCCTGTTATAACGCTTTGGGTTAAATGGCGTCAGTAATTATTTTCTTCCAAAATCCGCAGGTATTTCTCCCCATGCTTTAGTTTCCCATTTAACAATAACGGTGTAATAAGTATTTGTTTTCAGCCATTCTATTGCTCTATCTACTAGATTGAAAAGGGCTTTGTTTTTGTCGTTGCGTTTTAATTTGGTGTTGCATTTTTTCTTTTTAACCCAACTTATTGCTGTTTTAGAATCTGTATAAAGGATTCTGTCACTATTATTTTTCTTTAAAATTGCTAAGCCATGTACAATAGCAAGAAATTCACCTATATTATTTGTGCCTTCTTCAAACGGACCTTGAACAAATAATTGCTTTTTGGTTTTGGTATCAACACCGCGATATTCCATTTTACCTGGGTTACCACTTGACGCCGCATCAACAGAGATAGAGTGGTAATTGGGGAGTCCTATTTTTTTAAGTTGAGCTTCAGTAAGGTCACTTTTAAATTTTGAAGTTTTGCCAATATAATCTTTATAATGACCTTTCAGTGCTGTTTTAGCGGCTTCAAAAGTTGCAAATGATTTATATATAGCGCCTTGAAAATCTTTTATTTGAGCTTTACAGTCGTCCCATGATTCAAAGACACCAGTATGATGTCCTTTCCAAACGGTATAGTATTTTTTTTTCTTTTTACTCATTTAAAAGAGTTTCAACCACTTTTGGAAAATATTCCATTTCTAATCCATGAATTTTAGCAGCAACGTCATTAGCTGTATCATTTGATTCGACATCACATTTTGCTTGAAAAATTATAGCACCTTCGTCATAATATTCATTTACATAGTGTATAGTAATGCCAGTTTCAATTTCATTATTTTCAACTACCGCTTCATGAACATGCATTCCGAACATGCCTTTTCCTCCATATTTAGGTAAAAGCGCTGGATGGACATTTATAACTTTGTTAGGAAATTCATTTAAAATGTTTTTAGGAAATTTCCATAAAAACCCTGCTAATACTATTAAATCTGGATTTGATGCTTTTAAAATATTGAGTACGTCATTAGTTTTTGTAAATGCCATTCTATTGAATGTTAGTGCGCTAATTTTTAGTTTTTTTGCGCGTTCTAAAACTTTGGCATGGGGATTGTTAGTTAGCACTTGAATAACAGACGCATTATCGCTGTTGTGAAAAAACTTAATTAAATTTTCAGCATTAGTACCACTTCCGGACGCAAAGATTACAATACGTTTCATTTACAGACTATAATGTTATTATTATTCGAACAAAAAAAAGAATAATTATTAACAATTAGAAGGGAAAATATAAATACTTAAAGGTTATTTTAGTAATTTACCAGCACATTTTTATAGTAAAGATGTGTTTTAAAAATAAAGTTTTTTATTTTTGCCAACTAATTAAAACTTAAAATTAAAAGATTATGTCAGACATTGCATCAAGAGTAAAAGCGATTATCGTAGACAAATTAGGAGTTGATGAGAACGAAGTTGTAACTGAAGCTAGTTTCACAAACGATTTAGGAGCAGACTCATTAGACACTGTTGAATTAATAATGGAATTTGAAAAAGAATTTGATATTCAAATACCAGACGATCAAGCTGAAAATATTGCTACAGTTGGTCAAGCTATCTCTTATATAGAAGCTGCAAAATAAGTAAAATACTTTATGGAATTAAAGCGAGTTGTAGTCACAGGATTAGGGGCTTTAACACCAATTGGCAACACCAAAGATGAATTTTGGGACGGTTTAATTAGTGGTAAAAGTGGTGCTGCGCCTATAACATATTATGATACCGAGAAGTTTAAAACTAAGTTCGCTTGCGAATTAAAAGACTTCAATGCAACCGATTTTCTTGATAGAAAAGAGGCTCGAAAAATGGATAAATTTGCGCAATATGCTATGGTAGCTGCAGATGAAGCTATTGCAGATGCCAAATTGAATTTTGAAGAAGTCGATAAGTTGCGGGTAGGTGTTATATGGGGAGCAGGAATTGGTGGATTAGAAACTTTTCAGCAGGAAGTATTAAACTTTGCTGATGGTGATGGATCACCAAGATTTAACCCATTCTTTATTCCTAAAATGATTGCAGACATTGCACCTGCAAACATTTCTATTAAGCATGGTTTTATGGGGCCTAATTATACCACGGTTTCAGCATGTGCTTCTTCAGCTAACGCTATGTTTGATGCTTTAAACTCTATACGTTTAGGGCATTGTGATATTGTCGTTACAGGAGGAAGTGAAGCAGCTGTTACTATTGCTGGTATGGGAGGTTTTAACGCAATGCATGCACTGTCCACTAGAAACGAAAGTCCAGAAACAGCATCTCGACCATTTGATGGTTCAAGAGATGGGTTTGTTTTAGGAGAAGGTGCAGGAGCACTAGTTTTAGAAGATTATGAGCATGCTAAAGCAAGAGGAGCTAAAATATATGCTGAATTAGCTGGAGGAGGATTATCTTCTGATGCTTACCATATGACGGCACCTCACCCAGAGGGCATAGGTGTAATTGCAGTAATGAAAAATTGCTTAGAAAACGCTGGACTTAAGCCAGAAGATGTAGACCATATTAATACACATGGTACATCGACTCCTTTAGGGGATGTGGCTGAGTTAAAGGCGATTTCTAATGTATTTGGAAAACATGCAAAAAACATAAATATTAATTCAACAAAATCAATGACTGGTCACCTCTTAGGTGCAGCGGGAGCTATTGAAGCTATCTCGGTTATTATGGCCATGCAACACGGTATTGTTCCACCAACAATAAACCACACTACCGTTGATGAAAACATTGATCCAGAATTAAATTTAACACTAAATAAAGCTCAAAAAAGAGATGTTAAAGTAGCTATGAGTAATACATTTGGATTTGGCGGTCACAACGCCTGTGTAGTATTCAAAAAAATTAATTAAATCCCGAATGAATCTCATTCGTAACATACTAAATTCCCGTTTTCAACAAAACGGGAATTTTTTTATAGAATTAACTAAAATACTTGGGTTTAAACCTAAAAAAATCAAGGTTTACCAAAAGGCATTTACACATCGTTCTATGAATATAAAAGACAGTAAAGGAAATGCTGTTAATTATGAACGATTGGAGTTTTTAGGTGATGCCATGTTAAGTTCTGTAATTGCTTCACATTTATATCTTGAAGTCCCAAGTGGTGATGAGGGTTATTTGACTAAAATGCGATCTAAAATAGTAAGTAGAGAGCACTTAAACGAGTTAGGTAAAGACCTTAATCTTATAAACCTAGTCGAAAGTAAAATCCCTTCAGGACAGTTTGGAGACAATATTCACGGTAATTTGTTTGAAGCTTTGGTCGGAGCCATCTTTTTAGATAAAGGATACAAATACTGTGAAAACTTTATTTTTAAACGAGTTATTATTCCATATGTAGATATTGAAAAACTGGAAGGTAAGGTGATAAGCTATAAAAGTTTACTTATAGAATGGTGTCAAAAGGAAAAGAAAACTTTTGGATATAATGTTTATGAAGATACTGGCAATGATGAAGTACGCCATTTTTCGGTTAAGCTTTCTATAGATGATAAAATTATTGCCAAAGCTAGAGCAACATCAAAAAAGAAAGCTGAAGAGAAAGCTTCTAAGCGTGCATTTTTTGCTTTTCAAAGTAAAATGTCTCAAATGCTATAGGTTGTTTTTATATAAATTTCACTATAACGTTTTAGTTACAATTCTTCTTAACATCGGTTAGTTAGTATCATCTATAAGTTTTAGAAATACTATATTTACGCCGATAATTATAAGTTATGGCTGTTCACAAACTTATTCTTGATGATGTTTTTGATGAGGTAGATTATTTCTTAATTGGAATACATTGTACCATAGAAGATTATCGAGTCGCTTATCTTTTAAATAAAAATTTAGGAATAAATTTAGTAAGAAAGAAACACGATTTAGACTTTAATAATAGTAAATCAAACTATGCTATTTTTGGTTGGGAAGATAAAAAGCACATGACTACATGGAACTTAGTGTCAAATATTAGTAAGCGAGAAGACATTCAAAATAGTAATGTAAAATCGTTATTTGATTTACAAGGACCTATTACCAAAACATTTAATTTAGTACCGGAATACAAACAGGTTAACTATTTATTAAAAGTCGATAATGAGTATAATCAAACAAAAGAAAGATACATTCTAAACCGAATTTTAAGCATTCCTCAAATTATAACAGCCTATACTATTGACATAAGTCAATTAAAATCTAAGGACAATTTAATTTTTTACTAATGCCAAGAACAAAGAAAACCAAAATAGTAGCAACATTAGGACCTGCTTCAAGTACCCGAGATGTATTAAAAGGGATGCTAGATGAAGGGGTTAATGTATTCAGAATAAATTTCTCTCATGCAGATTATGCAGACGTTACCGAAAGAATCGAAATGATACGTTCACTTAACGATGAATTTGGATATAATGCCTCAATATTGGGTGATTTACAGGGCCCAAAGCTTCGTGTTGGAGTTATGAAAGAGGAAGTTGTAGTTAATCCAGATGATGAAATCATTTTCGCTACAGGTGAACGTTTTGAAGGAACTAAAGAACGTGTTTATATGACATATGATCGTTTTCCTCAAGATGCAAAACCAGGAGAACGTATTCTATTAGATGATGGAAAGTTAATATTTGAAGTAGTTTCAACAGACAAGAAAAGCGAAGTAACCGCGAAAGTTATACAAGGAGGGCCTTTAAAATCTAAAAAAGGAGTAAACCTCCCAAATACAAATATTTCACAGCCTGCACTTACAGAAAAAGATATTGAAGATGCAATTTTTGCAATAGGTCAAGATGTTGATTGGATTGCTTTGTCTTTTGTAAGACATGCGGAAGACCTTATGCAGCTTCGTGATTTAATAAATGAACATAGCGACCATAAAATTCCAATTATTGCAAAAATTGAAAAACCAGAAGCAGTAGAGAATATAGATAAGATTGTTGCACATTGTGATGGTTTAATGGTAGCACGAGGTGATTTAGGTGTGGAAGTGCCAGCTGAGGAAGTCCCATTAATTCAAAAACAATTAGTACTTCGCGCTAAAAAAGCTAGAATACCTGTTATCATCGCTACTCAAATGATGGAAACTATGATTTCTAGTTTAACGCCTACTAGAGCAGAGGTTAATGACGTAGCAAATTCGGTTATGGATGGTGCAGACGCCGTGATGCTTTCGGGAGAAACATCAGTTGGAAGTTATCCAATAGAAGTTATCAGACAGATGTCGGATATTTTAAAAAGTGTTGAAGATTCAAATCTTATTCAAGTCCCGCAATTACCGCCACATATTAGAACGAATAGGTATATTACAAAATCCATTTGTTATCATGCAGCAAATATGGCAAACGAAATAAATGCCAAAGCCATTTCAACGTTAACAAACAGTGGGTATACCGCGTTTCAAATATCCGCTTGGAGACCATCATGTCATATTTTAGTATTCACCTCTAACAAACGAATTTTAACAAGACTTAGTTTGCTTTGGGGCGTAAAAGCCTTTTATTATGATAAGTTTGTAAGTACCGATGAGACAATAGAAGATGTGAATGCGATAGCCTGTAAAAAAGGATATTTAGATGTTGGTGATATGTTAATTAGCTTAGCGGCAATGCCAATTCAAGAAAAAGGAATGGTTAACACCTTGCGTGTTACCGAAATAAAAACCTGTAGTTTTTAAATTATAATTTTTAAAATTTCACACAATTAGAAAGCTATCAACTTAAAGTTAAGTTGATAGCTTTCTTCATTTTGCCTGAATGAACTGGTGTTTTTTTAAAACTCAAACTTCAATTGAACACTTACGCTTTTTTTATCATTTTCTGTGGATACTTTTTTTTGTGAAATTTCAGTATTTAAATTAGATAAAGAAATACCCAGCAAACGCACAGAATTACTCAACGTGTCTTGATATAATAAGTCTTTAGCCGTTTCTAAAATAACACTTTTATCACTTAAATAATAAGGCAATGTTTTACTGCGAGTTTGTAATGTAAAGTCACTATATTTTATTTTAAGAGTCACTGTTTTTCCAGCAACATTACTTTTAATTAAGCGTTTAGAAACCTCTTCAGCGATATGTTCTAATTTTTCAAGCAGAAATATTTCGCTAGATAGGTTTTCACTAAAAGTGCGCTCTGCAGCTAGAGATTTTCGAATTCTATTAGGTTTTACTTTGCTGTTATGTATACCTCGAACAATATTGTAGTAAGACCGTCCTGACTTTCCGAAATGTTTTTCTAAATAATCTGCAGATTTCAGTTTTAAATCTAACCCAGTAAATATCCCTTTTTGATACATTTTTTCAGCAGTTACTTTGCCTATTCCATAAAACTCCCGAATATCTAAATGCTCAAGAAAATCAATTACTTCTTCAGGATTTACGGTTTTTTGTCCGTTAGGCTTGTTGTAATCACTGGCTATTTTAGCGATAAATTTATTAATTGAAATTCCAGCCGAAGCTGTTAGTCCAACTTCTTTAAAAATACGCTCTCTAATCTCACTAGCAATCAAAGAGGCACTCGGGTTTCCTTTTTTGTTTTCAGTAACATCTAAATAAGCTTCGTCGAGGGATAAAGGCTCTACCAAATCGGTATAATTATAAAAAATGCTTCTTACTTTTTTTGAAATTTCAGAATATCTTTCAAAATGAGGTCTCACAAAAATAATTTCAGGACATAGTTTAGCCGCTAAATTTCCAGCCATAGCACTTTTTACCCCAAACTTTCTTGCTTCATAGCTAGCCGCACTTACCACACCTCTTTTTCCACCACCACCAACAGCAACAGGCTTACCTTTAAGTTCAGGGTTATCCATTTGTTCAACAGAAGCATAAAAAGCATCCATATCTACATGAATAATTTTCCGAATTGGTAAATCGCTAGTCATAAAACAAAATTATGCTAATTTTGAATAATAAAATCTTAAATTTCAAAAACCAAATTCCAAATATTAACTTTTGAGTTTTGGTATTATAAAAGTTGAATCTGTTATTAAAGTATGGTTGAAATTGAGCGTAAATTTTTGGTGAATTCTGAAGTTTTCAAGGAAGAAGCTTTTCAAAAAACTAGAATAACTCAAGGGTTCTTAAATACTCATAAAGAAAGGACGGTTCGGGTAAGGCTAAAAGGAGAAAATGGGTTTTTAACAGTAAAAGGAAAGTCTTCTAATGATGGACTATCTCGATTTGAATGGGAGAAAGAAATTAGCGATACAGAAGCCAAATCACTTTTAAACTTATGTGAAAAAGGAATTATTGATAAAATAAGATACGAGATAAAAGTTGGGTTTCATATTTTTGAAGTTGATGAGTTTTTTGGGGATAATGAAGGTTTGATAATAGCAGAAGTTGAATTGAATACTAAAAATGAAACTTTTAGTAAACCTGATTGGCTTGGAGAAGAGGTGACAGGAGATATAAAATATTATAATTCACAGATAAGTAAACATCCGTATAAGAATTGGCAATAAATTTAATATTATGAAAAAATTAATTTTCCCTTTAATGTTATCTATCATTCTTTTTTCTTGCAAGGAAGAAGCTAAAACAGTAACCCCCGATTTAAATGAAATTGAAACGGAAGTTATTGAAGAAAGTAATGATAATGAAGCAATCGAAGTTGAAGAGATTAAAAAGTCAACAAAACAAATAAAAGAAGAATTAATCTCAAAAGGATTTAAGACTTTTGATTATGTTGATGAAAAAACACAGGATACAGTTTTAATGCAGCAATATTTTATTGCATTTTTAAAAAGAGGGCCAATTCGTGGGCAGAACGAAGAAGAAGCAGCTGAACTTCAAAAAGAGCATTTGGCTCATTTAACTAAAATGTACGAATTAGGATATGCAGATATTTCTGGACCTTTTGGTGATGATGGTGATATCCGCGGAATAACTATATATAATGTGCCTACACTTAAAATGGCAGATAGTTTAGCTAATGCAGACCCTATGGTAAAGGCAGGAAGATTAGAGATAGAATTACATCCTTGGTGGGCTGGAAAAGGATTTCCGTTGAGATAGAGAGTATTAGATAACACTATTGATGTTTTATTTTGTGCTTGTATAGTATTTGTATGGGTGAATATGTTGCTTCAAAACTTCTTATTTATATAATTTTATGATTTTGACTCTCGCAAGAGTTAATATTACTAAAATTATATATTATCAATAGGAATAATTTTTTAATCGTTTTTATCGTGGCATTTTGTGCCGTTTCTAATTCTTATGCACAACTTGGGTTTTGTACTGGGAACTCAGGAGCTCCCATTTTTACAGAGACTTTTGGAGTAGGAGTAACTAATAATTCGTTACCAGTAGGAATAACAACCTACCCATACTCCTCTGGATACCCTAATGATGGTTTTTATACAGTTTCTAACGGTACAATTGGCAATCCTTTTGATTGGCATCAAACACAAGATCATACAACTGGAGATACAAATGGCAAATGCCTTATTGTAAATGCGGCTGCATCTGCGGGAGAATTTTACAGAACTACAGTTTTAGGGCTTTGTGAAAATACTACATATGAGTTTTCAGCTTGGGTAATTAATTTGGTTCGAGCGAATACTTTTTGTTCAACACAACCAGGAGGAACGATTCCTATTAATGTTAGGTTTGAAATTTGGGATAGTACAGATACTAATTTATTAGCAAGCGGGAATACTGGAAACATTATCGAAACTTCAACACCAAACTGGCAAGAATACGGGTTAGTTTTTCAAACGTTGGCATTACAAAGCACAGTTATTCTTAAAATGATTAATAATGGTCAAGGTGGTTGTGGGAATGATTTGGCAATAGATGATATAGAGTTTAAAACTTGTGGTGATTTAATCACTGTTGAAGATTCAGCTAGCAATAATAGCGTAAGTCTTTGTTCACAGCAAGCACCTTACTCAACTACATTAACAGCTATTCCTGATAATACAGTTTTTAGTTCTCATTTTTACCAATGGCAAGAAAGTATAGACGGGATTTCATGGATTGATATTGCAGGTGCAACAAATTCTAATCTTAATGTTTCTGGGGTCACTACAACGAGGTATTACCGCTCAAAGGTAGCTGAGTCAGTAGTCAACGTTAATAACACTTCTTGCAATACATTGTCGAATGAATTTATAATTACAGTTAACCCTGCGGTTTTCCCTTCGTTCACTCAGATAGCTGCTATTTGTAACGGAGACACATTATCAGCATTACCAAACATTTCAACCGAAGGTATTACAGGAATCTGGAGTCCCGCTTTAGATAATACTGCTACCACAACTTATACTTTTACGCCAGATGTTGGCCAATGTGCAACAAGTCAAACAATGACTATTACAGTGGGTTCTATTATTACTCCTACCTTCACTCAAGTCGCTGATATTTGTAGTGGAGATACATTGTCTCCGTTACCATCTACCTCTAATGAAGGTATTACAGGAACTTGGAGTCCATTTGCAGACAACACAATGACCACAACTTATACATTCACACCAGGTGCTGGGCAATGTGCCAATAGTCAAACAATGACAATCACAGTTAATCCAATTGTGATACCTACTTTCACTCAAGTAGCTGCTATATGTAGTGGTGATACATTATCTGCATTACCTACCAGTTCAATTGAAGGTATTACAGGAACCTGGAGTCCAGCTTTGAATAATACTACTATCACAACCTATACTTTTACACCAGATGCAGGACAGTGTGCCAATAGTCAAACAATGACAATCACAGTTAATCCTATAGCGACACCCATGTTTACTCAAGTTACTGCTATTTGTAACGGAGATAGTTTGTCTGCATTGCCTACAAGTTCAATTGAAGGTATTTCAGGAACCTGGAGCCCTGCAATTGATAATACAATGACCACAACATATACATTCACTCCAGATGCTGGACAATGTGCTAATAGTCAGACAATGACTATTACAGTCAATCCAAATGGCACACCTACATTCACAGAAGTGGCTGCAATTTGTAATGGAGAAGCGTTGTCTACTTTACCAACAACATCGATAGAAGGTGTTACAGGAACATGGAGTCCAGCGTTGGATAATACAAAAACTACAACTTATACTTTTAACCCAGACCCAGGGTTTTGCCCTACAGCAGTTACTTTAACTATTGAAGTATTTGAGAATCCAGTTTTTTCTTTGGAAAACGAATATTCTATTTGTTTCGAGTTGAATGGTTCCATATTCATACCAACAATTATCGATACTGGCTTAAGCACTCCAGCCTATAGCTTTACATGGTTTTTAAATGGGGTACAAATAGTTGGTGCAGATCAAGGAAGTTATGTGCCTATTCAAGAAGGAAATTATGAAGTTTTCGTTCAAAATACGAGTACCATCTGCGAAAGTAGTTTATCAACTACTGTGACTGCTTTATTTGAACCAGATTTTGAAGCTGAAGTAGTTACTGATGCTTTTTCAGATATTCAAACCATTCAAGTAAATACTAATAATAGTGGGGGTTTTGAATATCAATTAGATGATGGTTCATGGCAGGATAATCCTATTTTTAGTAATGTTTCAATTGGTGAACATATTGTAGCTGTGAGAGATAAAAGAGGTTGTATAGAAAGTAATAGAACCGTAGTAGTTATGGGTTACCCTAAATATTTTACACCTAATGGTGATAATACCCATGATACCTGGAATATAGTAGCTCCAACAAGCCCAATAAACTATTTAGCTTCAGCGAAGGTTTTAATATTTGACAGATATGGAAAATTATTAAAGCAAATATCTCCATCTGGAGATGGATGGAGGGGAACTTATAATGGTATACCAATGGCCACAGACGATTATTGGTTTATTGTGGAATATAATGAACCAAGGACTGGAGAACGAAAGATTTTTAGATCTCACTTTACATTGAAGCGCTAGTTTGAAATTTCTATTCGGCGTTTAACTTCATTTCCAAATTCATCCATCACGGTAACAATATGTTTTCCAGTATTGGGCTTTATTGCCATCTCATGCATATCTTTTGTGCTACCAATAAAAGTCTCATCAATATACCAAAATACCGTACTTTCAGGCTTGGAGTGGGCAATTTTTAAAATAAGGTCATTCGTTTCTCCATCAAAATCTTTTGGTAAGAAAATAGTATTATTTGCTTTGGGGTAGATAAATTCAATAGAAATAGTATTTTCTCCTATACAATCACTCCTAAACTTTGGAACAGCTTTGTAAAAAGGATTTTTAGCTTTATAATAATGAGCCATTAAAGGAGGTAAGACAAACCAAGATTTATGTTTGATATTATTCAGATCTTCACAAGAAGAATTCACTTGAAAACCTTCATTTTTATCTAAATGAATTAAAACATGGTAGGGGCAAGGTTTCGTTTTTAAACCATTTATTTGAATAAATTTTTCTTCAATATTATTACAGTTTTGTGATGCTCTATGGCCACTTTCTTTGCATACAGAAACTTGTTGCATTTCATCGAAAGGTTTATCAAACCAATTGCTATTCGGCAGTAAATCAAATACATCAAACAAAATTGGCGCAGCCGTTTGCACACCAATTAAACCTGGTCTGCCCTCGCCATCGGCATTTCCAACCCAAACACCAACTACATAATCTTTGGTTGTACCAATAGCCCAAGCATCTCTAAATCCGAAACTAGTGCCTGTTTTCCAAGCTATTTGTTTCGAACCATCAAAGAATTTCCAATTTTCATCACTTTCAGGTCTGTTTACTTCCTTTAAACTTTCATAGGTTAAATATATTGACGCGGCATCAAAAAGAGTTTTATCTGAAATTGTTTTTCCGAAGTCAATTTTATTCGAAGAAAAAAAAGTAGGTTCACAAAATTCATTAGAAAAGTATTCGCTTGAAGATTCAGAGAAGTGATTTAAGGTTGAAGAGAGTGCAGCATAACTTTTACATAAATCCCAAAGATTGCTTTCTGCACCACCAAGAATAAGCGACAAACCATAGTGATTTGCATTATATTTTAAATCTTTGAGTTGCAATTGTTTTAGATAATGGTGAAATCGGTCTAGTCCAAATTCTTGTAACATTCTTACAGCAGGAACATTTAGAGAACGTGATAATGCTTTGCTCGCTGGTATTGCCCCTGAATATACTTTGTCATAGTTTTCAGGATTGTAACTTCCATATTGTGTCGGGACATCTGCTACTAATGTGTTTGGAAGCAATTCCCCAGAATCTAACATGGCAGCATATAAAAAGGGTTTTAAAATGCTACCCGTACTTCTGGGTTTGTTAATAATGTCTACATCTTTTTGGTGGGCTTTATCGGTTGGAGTATTACCAATATAAGCTAATACCTGTCTTGTTTTTACATCCAAAACTAAAACGGCAGCATTATAAATTTCATTTTGACTTAATTGATTGTAATGTGTTTTTACAATGTGATTAACATCGTTTTGAAGTTTTGCATCAACGGTTGTTTGAACATGACTTCCATGATGAGTTTGTGCAATTTTTTGCAATAAATGATGAGCTATTTGAGGTAACGGGTAAGGCTTTTTAGGTAAACCTTCAGCAATGGATAATTCATAAGTTAAGGTGTCAATAATCTTACTGGCTAATAGCTTTTTGAGCAATCGATTACGTTTTTTTAATAAGCGTTGTTGGTTTTTACCTGGATAAATTAAACTTGGGGCATTTGGTAAAACCGCTAAAGTGGCACTTTCTGCCCAAGATAATTCGTTAGGATTTCTATTGAAATACCGCCATGAGGCTGCATCCAAACCAACAACATTACCGCCAAAGGGAGCATTGTTACTGTAATAAGCTAGAATTTGTTTTTTAGAATCTCGTAACTCCAAACGAGTGGCGAGAATAATTTCTTTAATTTTTTCTGAATAAGTTCTGGGTTGCCCTTTTCTTGAGAGTCGAATAACTTGTTGTGTTAAGGTGCTTCCGCCTCTTTTTATAGAACCAGATTTTATGTTGTTCCTTAAAGCTTTGAAAATAGAAAATGGATTAAACCCAGGGTGCTTATAAAAATAAGCATCTTCAAATTGAATAATACAAGTTTCAAATTTTCTTGGAATAGAATCATTATGTGGAAATCGCCACTGCCCATCATTTGCAATTTGGGCACCCAACAATTCATTCTTTAAATCTGTAATAACCGTTGCCGTAGGGTCATTAAAAAGTTGTTTAGGCAAAGAGAAAGCATAAACAATTAATAATACAGCAATAATAGCCGACTTAATTTTATGTTTTTTTATGTACTTTGTTATTCTTGTCAACCCGTTGTGCATTTTGAAAAATTCTGTCAATTCGAGTGAATTTTACGATTGAAATGCGTGAAATTTGTCTCGAGAATAAGAATTTTAGTATCAGAATTAGTTCTCGATACGATTTTTTATCAAAAAAATCACTCGAACTGACATTTTGGTAACTACTTTAACTCAAAATGCCCAACGAGTTCTTGTCACTTAAAATATATACTCTAAACGTTTGAGATTAGATGTATTTTAAGATAATTTTATAATAGTGTTGTTAAATTTATTTTCTGAAAAAATCGTACTCGCGTTCTACTTTGCAAATCCTTACGTTATACCAACCATACCAATCTGTTCTTCCTTTTTGTTGTGCTTGTAAATGCTCACTTTGTTGCTTCCAGTTTTTAATATCATCCAGAGTTTCCCAATAACTCACCGTAATTCCAATCGCCCCGCTGAGCGCAGTCAAAGTGTTGTTTCTTGCACTATCCAATCCAAGAAAACCATTTTGTTGTTTAGCTAGATGTTCCATCCTATAAGCCATTTCAGAGTAACCTTCAACATTTTCATTTTGAGTTGAGGTGAAAATAACAGCGTAGTAAGATTCGAAATTTTCTTTCATGTTTTATTTTTTTTATCCTAGGTTAATAGTAGAAATCTATTGGAATAATGATTTTTATCGCTTAAAATATTTTTTAAATAGTCAAATTACACATAATTCAATTATAGATTTCCATATTTGAGACGATTTCATAAATTAAACCCTATTTTTCACTAATATAGCAGATTCTATTCTTTAAAGTATCATTAATAAAAAGCTAAACATACTATTTTTTGTCTTGCTAAGTATTTCAGTTTCAAAATTGAATGCGCAGTTAGGTTTTTGTGCAGGCAACTCTGGCGATCCTATTTTTACAGATAATTTTGAATCAGGAACTACTAGTACGCAACTACCTTCGGGAACTACTAGTTATATCTTTAACCCAAACAATCCATTTGATGGACAATATAAAGTATCGAACAACACAAACTCTTTTGGATGGTTCGATATTAATGATCATACACCTAACGATACCAATGGTAAGATGCTTATTATTAATGCAGATTTTACTGCTGGAGAGTTTTACAGGACAACAATTAATAATCTTTGCGAAAATACTTCTTATGAGTTTTCATCTTGGATGATAAATTTATCGCCTTCTTTTGATTGTAGCGGCTCTCCAATTCCTATAAACGTAAGATTTGAAATTTGGGACATTACGGACACTATTTTATTGGCAAGTGGAGATACTGGAAGTATAAATGGGACTTCAAGTCCAAATTGGCAACAGTATGCGTTGGTTTTTCAAACGGTTTTTGGTCAGTCTTCAGTCATATTAAAAATGCGAAATAACGGTGTTGGAGGCTGTGGAAATGATTTAGCTTTAGATGATATCGTGTTTAAAACTTGTGGAGACAGGATAATAATTCAAGACCCTATGGGAGATAATTCTGTTTCAATATGTGAAAATAGTGTTCCTTACACAACCACTTTAACAGCGACACCTGATTTTGCAATTTTCTCATCCCACTTTTACCAATGGCAAGAAAGTACAGATGGGATTAGTTGGATTGATATCATGGGAGAAACTAGCGACACATACACCACAGCTCCAGTAAATAATACAACATATTATCGCGTAAAAGTAGCGGAAGATTTAGTTAATGTAAATAATGATTCTTGTAATTCTTCTTCTGAAATTTTTGAAATAAATATCATCCCATTCCCTAATGCACCAATAAGTAATGGTGATCTAGCGATTTGTGAAGACGACACAACACCGCTTTCTGTTACTGCTCCTAATGCTGTTATAGTAAATTGGTACGATGCCCCTGTTGCAGGTAATCTGCTCCTTGCAAATAGCCAAACTTTTAATCCAACGACTTCAGGAATTTATTATGCCGAAGCAGAAACCATAAATAGTGCATGTCTATCAGATTCAAGAACACCAGTAGAAATTACATTTTTTGAAACACCAGAAGTAGAAGATGAAGCCTTAGAGTTTTGTGAGAATGTCACAACAACTGTAAATGCGAATGTTGCTAATACGGCGTCAATTAACGAAAGTTATTTTTGGAGAGACACAGGGGAAATTACTGAAAGTATCGATGTTTCTAACGCAGGCACTTACACGGTTGAAGTCTCAAATGGAAGTTGTATAGTAACCAAATCAATTGTACTTTCTCAAATAAATAACCCGATAATTGGTTCTGTTGAATCTGATGGTAGAGATATTATTATTACAACCACAAATACAGGAGATTTTTTATATTCTTTAAACGGAACTACATTTCAGTCGAGTCATATTTTTAAAACTGTCGAGGGTGGATTGTATACAATTTATGTGAAACATCGCGATTGTGATGAAGTTATAACAACAAATCATATTCATTTTTACATACCTAAATTCTTTACGCCAAACGGCGACCGTGTTAATGATACATTTAATTTAAAAGGGATTGAGTTTTATACTAGCTCAAGTGTCTCAATTTTTAATCGCTACGGTAAATTATTAAAAAATGCGACTAATAGTGCATTCGCATGGAATGGGAGTTTCAATGGAGAAAAATTACCAACCGATGATTATTGGTATGTAATTGTTATTGATGGTCAGAAGTTTACAGGGCATTTTACTTTAAAGAGATAATTTGATTACCCTGAACTTGTTTCAGGATTTCAACTAAATAATTTTATTTGGGCGTTACCAATCCCGATAGTTAACGGGAGGTCGGGCTGGAGTTTATCCTGAGCGTAGTCGAATGGTTTCAAATCCTCGCTCTTACCTCGCTGTGTACTTTCCACAGCAATCTCTTAGGTTTGTATTTGAAATAAATATTACATTTAGCTTCAAAAAATTAATCAAGATTAAACTGTTAAAGGCGCATAAATATTGCATACTGTTAGTTATCTCAAATATCTCTATCCACTTCCACTACTGATCTGTCGCTTTATATCCAACAGGAAATGCTTTCAATATTTCTCTTGTCAGGTCCCATTCATTGAACCCTTGTTTGCCATAATCAAGACCTCTTCTAACGATTACCAGATCATGTGAAGGAACTACAATCACATATTGTCCTCGATTTCCGGCGGTAGTATAGGCATCTTTGGGTATGTCATTACGATGATCTGGAACCAGCCACCATTGACCTCCATAAAAATTGCCGCGTTCTGCAGTGGATGATGCTGGTGTTCTCACAAAGTCTATCCATTTCATGGAGATGAGCCTTTCTCCATTCCAAACCCCATTTTGCTCATAAAGCAAACCAAATCGGGCAAGATCTCGAGCGTTGGTGTATACCTGACTACTAAAAATAAAATCGCCAAATCTGTCGGTGCTAGCGAAAGTATTTCTCATCCCAATTTTATCAAACAAAGCTTTCCTAGGAAATTCAATATAGGTCTTGTCATTACCTAGGGCATTCTTCATCGCCAATACACCTAGAATTGTATCATAGTTCTCATAGTCCCAGTAAGTACCAGGTTTTCTGATTAGCCCTCTATTCCTTGCTCCGTTGATCGAACTAGCTCCTGCCCAATAGGAAAGTCCAGACCCAGTGGCATATTCCATCTTGCGACTGTCTACTGTATATAAACCACTCGACATGTTCAATACGTTCCTTAATGTGATATCTGCACGTGGATCATTTTCAGAAGATTTTTCAATTGGGAGCCATTCTATTCCCAGTGGGGCATCTAGTTCCATTATTCCTTGATCTACCAATATTCCTATCAAAGTCACCGCAATACTCTTGGCTGTCGACCAGGTTCGGGTTTTGGTGTAGATGTTAACACCTTCTGCATACCGTTCATGAATGATCTGACCTTTATGTACAACAATCAAACTGAGCGTGATTTGCTCGGGAGATTCCCTTTCAAATGACCATTTTGAAGCTCTAGCCAATAAATCTGCATCGATATATTTAGGTAGTTTTTGTTTTTTTACCAAATCACCTTCAGGCCAAGGTATGGTGGCAGTATTGCCAGAAAGGGGAGGAAGGCTTTGTGTGGGAAGATTATCAATTACCTCAAAAGTTTGATTGGGTGCTAAAATGATACAACCAATACCTTCTCTGAATACCGCACGCATCACCGGAGTATCTTTTGTAGGACCGATGGTGACAGTTTTTCTATCCCAATCTATAGTGTAATCTCCACCTTGTGCACTTCCAATAGTTCTTTTTAGATATTTAAGCTCTTGATTATAGACTAGCTCAAGAGTTCTGCTAGAGGTGAAAAGTCCATTACAACAGAGAATTGCTTGAACCCCCGATTGAATCATTTCTCTATTTGACTTTGAATAATCATAAGATTCACTCTGCTGTGTGAACCCCCGATAGTTAGAAAACATAAGCATAACGACTAATAGAACGATTTTTTTCATATTTTATATAGTCGCTTATGTTTTTACGGATATGCTTGCTTTATTGACTTATACCTTACGTTAAACGAATTTATCGTTTTTTTCTGATAAAGTCAAACCATAGCCCAAGCGAAACAAACCTAGGATTCTAGCAAATAAGATGAAATTCATCACTTTTCAACCGTAACCCATTTTCCTTTAGTTCTAACCAAAAACTCATCATCATACATCGCTTCCGCTTGCACACCAGGTAAATAATACGTCCCTAAATATGATGCGTTTAACATTACATTAAAGGTTTTAGTACTATGTTTCCCCTTTTTAGGTAAATCAAAATAGAAATTCACGCGGTCGTCTCTAATATCGGTATGTCTTGCGGCACTTGTTGTTGTGTTTCCAAAAGCCGTAAAACGGGTATTCACAATTTCCCAACCAGATGGGAAAATTTGAGTTAAAGCCACATCATTAACCGATGCATTTTTCAAATTACTCACACTAAGGGTTGCAACAAAATCCTGACCTTGCATCAACTTTGAGACATCAATGGTGTTCCCTTTTAAATCTTTGTATTGCACCGAAATACTTAATCCACGCTGTTCTACCAATTCTTGTCCAAGCGGTAATTTCCCAGAATTCAATACTCTTACATAAACCACATTGTCTTTTGAGTTATCGAAGATTAAATTATTCTCACCATCAATAACATTTAAGTCACGTTGAGCAATTGCACTCTTGGTGTCTATGCTTTCGGTTTTCCCGTTAATGGTATAATTCACTTTTAATGCTTTTCCGCCATTAGCGTTAACCATTTTTGCCATGGACAATAAGCTATAAGCTGTGGTTTGTGTACTCATCCATTGGTTGCTCGATAAATCTCTAGCAATATCTTCAGCGAGTTCTCGCATTTTAGAATCTTTTGTTAATACCATAGTTTCTAAAGCCATCGCACGATTTCTATCTACTGAGCCATAGGTGTAATAATTATAACGCTGAGGTTTAAAATTAATGTTTGCCGATTGCGAAATTTGATTACTCGCTTCTTTTTGTCCAGCCAAAGCATAAGCGGCAGCTAATCGCCATTTAGCTTCATTTGAAATTTCACTAAATTCTCTAAGTCTATTCATGCTTGCTAAATCTGGATTTCCAGCCAATGCCAAAGTGTAAAGCCTATAAGCCTGTGCTAAATCAGAGTTATAAGTACGATAACTTGGTCTCCAATTTCTAGCTGCCTGTTTTTGGTACATCAACCAATTGCTTTTAAATGTTAGTGGTAAAACATAGCCTTTCTTTTCGGCTTCAATCATAAAATGACCAGCATAACTTGTACCCCAATCGTTGGCACTAGATTCTTCAATCCAATAACTCAATCCGCCATGAGACCTTTGGAAATGCCCTAAACGCTTGATGCCATTTTCAATATTAGTTTGAATCTGTTTCTTTTTATCAAAAGTCAAATCGAAAATATCAGCTAAAAATAACTGTGGAAACACACTCGATGTGGTCTGTTCCACGCACCCATGCGGATAACGAATTAAATACTGTAAGCGTCTAGAAAAATCCATCGGAGGTAAGGTTGAAAACTCAACATTTGCCGAATTTGTACCAGCAACCCCAAATGTTGAAAAGGCTAAAGTTTCAGTAGCATTTCCAGCTAAGGTTTTATCTAAAACTTTTGACGTCATTGGATTAGTATTCACAACATCCAATTCCACTTTATAGGTCGATTTCTCGCCATTCCCGGTCGCAATAACTTCAACAGTATTAATACCTTTAGCTTTGCTAACGTCCAATTCAAAATACGTCATTTGCTCATCGGGTTTGGCAAAAGATAGCGATTTAGATTTTTCTCCAACAACCGAAATACCATCACTTAGTTTTAAACTGATATTTACGTTTTTCACTTTAGGTTCCATCGCAAAAACGGTAACAGGTAAGGTTACTTTTTCACCAGGGCTCAACTTTCGTGGAAGCGTTGCTAAAACCATCAACGGTTTTTTAACCTCAACTGCTTTATCTGTGCTTCCGTAAGCTTCATTAGTATTGTTTCCAGCAACCACCATTGTACGAACAGAACCTATATAATTTGGTAATTTTATTTGATGCGTTTTCGTTTTTCCAGCATCCAATTTAAACGGTCCTAAATACGTAATCACAGGTTTAAAGCGGTTAGCTTTTTTGTTTTTACCACCTGCAGCACTACCATCGCCACCAATAGCAAATACTTGGTCGATGCTTCCTGAATATGCGCCAATAACATCATCAAAAACATCCCAAGTTTTTACACCCAGAGCTTGACGTTTATAAAACTCATTCCAAGCATTTGGGGTTTTAAATCGGGTTAAATCTAGCAGTCCTTCTTCAACCATGGCAATGGTATAAGTCATTCCTTTGTTGTTTTTTTCAGAAACTTTCATTTCAAAAGTTTGCTCTGGACGCAATCTATCTGGCATGCTTAATTCAGGATACAATTTTGTGTCTGGATTTTCAACCATAATTGGAATAACTCCGTATAATCGAATTGGTAAATCGTTTGCTGTAATCGCATGCGGTTGTAATAATGAAATATTTACAAATACGTTTGGTGCCATTTCTTTACTGATTGGAATATCAACAGTAGTTTCGCCTTTACTCGTTTTCACCCATTTATAATCCAAAACTTCGGTGCCATTTTCAATACTTACCAATGCACGTCCTTCACTTCCTGAAGCAAAGCTTACTTTAGCTGTTTCACCTACATTATAGTTTTCTTTATCTGCAGAAAAGACTAACATTTTAGCAGCTTCTTTATCAGATGATGGCGCTTTTTTCCACCAGTTTTTATAGAAATATGCGGTTCTTCCTGTGGCGTGTCCACTCACTGGATCTACAACTCTTATGAGGTAACGCCCACGGTCATTATCTGGAATTTTTATGTTGAAATTTGCTTTTCCGCTGGCATCCGTGTTCACTTTTAAAGACTTGTATAGTCTGTGATAACTACTAGATACATAACTCGCTAAATCATCATAAGACGAATTCCACCACCAACGCCATTCAACTTTATAAACTTTAACTTCAAGATTATTTCGCTTAATAGGTTTTCCATTTTCATCAACCACAACCAAATCAAAAGTTTGGTTTTCATCTGTAAAAAAGGAGCCATAAGCATTTCCTTTTGGTGATTTTAAACCAACGAACGAACTGTAAGGCGCATATTTTTTGGTAAACGCATCCATAGAAAAATCGCCACCATTTTCAAAAGCACGAACTAAAAATTGTACATTCAACATGCCTGGAGCATTTTTACCAACATTTAGTTTTTTATTTATTGAAGCTAAACCTTCTTCATTCACTTTATCTTCAAACACATTAATTTCTTCGGTATTGAATTTTCGCGTTGGGTCATTAAACCTGTAGTTTTTATAGTTTTCAAAAGAGGCATAAGCGGAACTAAACTTCGCTTTAATTTCAGCTTTTAAATTTTTTCCGGGAGCACCATGAAGCCATTTTATATCTAAATCGCCTTTTAATGGTTCGTTATTTGAAAGTATTTCATTCTCAAAATCAACCTTAATTTTTAAGCGATTGGGTTTTACGGTTTCAATTTTTAAGCCTTTATAAAAGGTTGCACCTCCAACTGAAACTTTAGCGCTGTAATTTCCTGTTTTGTCTTCTGTGGAAGTTGGAACAGTAAATTTGTAGAAATTATTTAAGTTATCTGCAGTTACTTTTTTGTAAACCAATTTCCCGTTAGGGTTAGTCATTTCTAGATTTACTGGATGCCGTTTTGGTAGTTTGTTAGCGTTGTCATTTAGCATGAATGTTAAATGCAAAGTATCTCCCGGTCGCCAAACTCCGCGTTCGCCATAAATATAACCTTTGAGACCTCGTTGTAAGCGATGCCCAGAAACATCAAATTTGCTAAGCGACAAGGAGTTGCCATCATGAAGTTTAACGTACGTTGTGTTTTTTCCTTTTGAAACGATAGCAAACGCCGCATTTTTATCTGAATCAATTAATGTTAAACCTTCTTTATCTGTGTTTCTGCTTGCCAATTCTTGCTGCTGAAAATTATAAATAGCAACTTTTGCACCTGCTTCAGGATTGGTATTTAAAATATTGGTAACGGCAAAATAATACGAATTGTTCGCGCCTTGTTTTACAATAACACCTAGGTTTGAAGCGAGTAAGTTTTGAGATACAATTTTACGCTCGTTATAATACGCTTCATGACACGGATTTTGCTCTTCGCGCCAATTGTAAGCGTAATTTTTGTAGCGATAGGCTTTGTTATCCCAATAGGCTTCTTCACGTAATTCTTCATCCTCACTATCTATTTCAGCATAATCGCCTTCATAGTAATCTTCCTCGTAATCATCATTTTCAGAATTAGACATACCCGCATTCGCTTCGCAATCGTATAAAGAATAACGTTTTTCAAAACTTAACTCTACACGATAAATAGCGCCAGCATCTGCTTTAAAAAACTTTGATAAATCGATGCTGTAAGCTTTCCACTTTCCTGTGTTTTCTGCAGCAGTTTGCAATTGAATTGTTTGTTTTGCAATGCGTCGCCCCACTTTTTTTATAGCATTTCGATTACCACTGGAGAGGTTATTGTCTTGAAGAAATTGAAGTATATTATCTTCAAATATTTTAATCACGCGAACATCAACAACACTTAAATTAACCGCTTCAAAATTGAATTTTAATTGTTCTGAGTTTGGTAGAATCGTACCATTACTTATCAGTTTTATTTGTGGCTTTAAATCTTCAAAAGCAATAGTTTTAGAAAACGGTTTTTTCAATTTAAAACCTTCCTTGTTTTTTATGCCTTGAAATACATCCACTTGAATATTGCCTGCTAATTTGGTGTCTGGATAGACTTTCAACACATTGCCATCAACAACATATTTTGGGTTTTTAACTTTTTGAATGGACACCAAACCATCAAAGTTTTGCTGCTTTTTAAGCGGGTCTGAAAAATTAATGGATAAATGTTGTTCTGGAGATTGCGTAACATTGGCCTCAACAATTGTGAAGTTATTTATCCCCGGAATTAAAACGGTGTTTTCACCTTCATTTTCTGCTTTAATAGCTTTTCCATTCCATTTTACATGAATGTTGTCATCTTCAATTTTTCGATTTATACTATCAATTTTAAATTCAAAATGCTTCGAACTTACATTAGCTTCATTAAAAACGAGTGCTAAATTTTTGCCGTTTTGAGAGACAACAACCAATGTTCTTGCATCTTCAATTGAAATAACATCAGCACATTTAATAACTCCTTCAAGGTATTGCCAATTTTTGCTATAAGATTGTAAATGATTAGTTTCAATATTAAAACCTGGTGTGATGGTTTTAAACTTAAACGTATAACCTTCAAAGCCATCTGGCATATTTTTATAAATGTCATTCAGCTTAACAGTAACAGTATATTCCGTATCTGGTTCTAAATGTTCATCGGGTTTAAAAAGTAATGTGTGTTTGTTGGTAACGGTTAATTTACCTTCAACATGTGGTTTGATGGAGACGATATTATCTGTAATTTCCTGTTCCATTTCCCAACCCTCTACGGCGTTGGCTAAATTAATTTGAATTGGGTTTGCTACTGAAGTTATTCCTGATGTGGTATAACTAATATAATCTCGGAATTTGAAAAGATTATCGGTTTCTACTATTTTCTTTTTACAAGAAACAACAAATGAGAAGAGACATACGAAAACAATAAACTTTTTTAATGACATGTAGATGAAGATTTAGATGAACAAAATAACTAAAAAACGAAAGTGTAGGTAGAATATCGTTAATTAAGTTACGCCTTAGCTTTGTACTTTAGATTTTTAGTTGCTGTTAAATTGTTCTTAAAGTTATTCCTTAAACATCCCAATATATAATTCGCCCTTATCATTCATAGTGGCTCTAAACATGCCTTGAGTATTAAATTCCATAACCATATTGCCATTTTTATCAATAGCTATAATACCTCCTGTGGCGCCTTGATCTCCAATATTTGGTAATTTGTTTTGAATAACTTCTTTGGAAGCTTCAGCTAAAGAAAGTCCTTTGTAGTCTATTAAAGCAGAAATATCATAAGCCACCATACCACGAATAAAAAACTCGCCCCAACCTGTGCATGATACAGCACAGGTATTATTGTTGGCATAAGTGCCTGCACCAATTATTGGAGAGTCCCCAATACGCCCCCAGCGTTTGTTAGTCATGCCACCTGTGGAAGTTCCAGCAGCTAAATTTCCATGTTTGTCTAGAGCAGCACAACCAACGGTTCCAAATTTTGAATCTTGTAGGTCTGCATCATAAAACGAAGCCACTTTATTTTTTTCGGATGCTTTTACACGTTCTAAGGATTTTAATTTTTTTTCGGTTGAAAAATAACTAGGGCCTACAATCTCTAAACCCTGTTCTTTGGCAAAGGCTTCAGCGCCTTCTCTAGAAAGCATCACGTGTGGTGAATTATCCATAACTGCTCGTGCTAAATTAATTGGGTTTTTAATGGTTTTTGTGCCTGCTGAAGCTCCAGCATTAAGCGTTTTTCCATCCATGATTGAAGCGTCATGTTCGTTAGTGCCTTCATGCGTAAAAACAGCACCTTTACCTGCGTTGAAAAGCGGCGAGTCTTCTAAAATGTTTATGGTGTTTTGAACCGCATCCAAACTTGTACCACCATTTTTTAGAATACCATAACCAACACGAATTGCTTCTTCTAATTTTTTGCGATACTTGGCTTCGCGTTCTTCAGACATATTATCGCGTTTAATACTTCCAGCCCCACCATGAATTACTATTGAAAATTCAGTTTTTTTAGGTTCATTTTGAATATTTTCGGGTTCTAATTTTGATTCATTTTTACAAGAAAAAACTATAGTTAAGATGGCGAGTAAATAGATATACTTTTTCATTGAAATTTAGATTGATTTGTAGACGAAGTTAATAATTTTAGTGTTAGTAAATTTTAATAAAAACGACTTTTAATTACTATATTCGCAGTTAATTTCGATATAAATAATAAATCAATAATTAATGAATAAAATAGCGACTGATTTTGGTATAGATAAAGCACTTGAAATTCTAGGCGTAAAAGCTATAAATGAAGGCACTTCTACAGGCTCAAATAATTTTTCTAGCGGAGATATTATTGAAAGTTATTCTCCTGTTGATGGACAGTTAATTGGTAAAGTAAAAACTACTACTAGGGAAGATTACGAAAAAGTAATGGATGCGGCAACAAATGCATTTTTATTCTTTAGAGATATTCCAGCACCACAACGTGGAGAAATTGTGCGTCAATTTGGAAACAAATTGAGAGATTTAAAAGAGCCATTAGGTAAATTAGTGTCTTACGAAATGGGTAAATCTTTGCAAGAAGGTTACGGAGAAGTTCAAGAAATGATTGACATCTGTGATTTTGCAGTTGGATTGTCTAGACAATTAAACGGGCAAACTATCCCATCTGAACGACCAGGACATGTTATGAGAGAGCAATGGCACCCAATTGGTGTTGTTGGTATTATCTCTGCGTTTAATTTCCCAGTAGCTGTT
Source organism: Algibacter sp. YIN40 (assembly GCF_057219435.1). NCBI lineage: Bacteria > Pseudomonadati > Bacteroidota > Flavobacteriia > Flavobacteriales > Flavobacteriaceae > Algibacter > Algibacter sp. YIN40. The sequence continues at coordinate 1,002,646 of NZ_JBXVVC010000001.1, forward strand.
TGGGCGTGGAATACAGCTTTAGCATGGATTTGTGGCGATGTATGTGTTTGGAAAGGCTCTGAAAAAGCTCCTTTATGCTCTATTGCCTGTCAAAATATTATTGCTGATGTTTTAAAAAACAACAATTTACCAGAAGGTATTTCTTGTATCATCAACGGTGATTATAAAGTAGGCGAAATGATGACTACCGATTCTAGAATTCCTTTAGTTTCTGCTACAGGTTCTACAAGAATGGGGAGAATTGTTGGTGCAACTGTTGCAGGACGCTTTGGAAAATCATTATTAGAATTAGGAGGAAACAATGCCATTATTATAACACCAACTGCAGATTTAAAAGTAGTGGTTCCTGGTGCTGTATTTGGTGCTGTTGGAACTTGCGGACAACGTTGCACATCTACACGTCGTTTAATAATTCATGAATCTGTATATGATAAAGTAAGAGATGCGATTGTTGGTGCTTATGGTCAATTAACTATTGGGAATCCATTAGATGAAACCAATCATATTGGACCACTAATCGATCATGATGCTGTAAACACTTATTTAGCTGCTATTGAAAAAGCAAAAGTTGAAGGCGGAAATGTACTGGTTGAAGGTGGAGTTATAGAAGGTGAAGGTTACGAAAGCGGATGCTATGTGAAACCAGCAATTATTGAAGCTGAAAACCATTTTGAAATTGTACAGCACGAAACATTTGCACCTATTTTATATTTAATGAAATATTCTGGAGAAGTTGAAAATGCTATTGCTAAGCAAAATGCTGTTGCTCAAGGATTATCGTCGGCAATCATGACTAACGAAATGAAAGAAGCAGAGAAGTTTTTATCTTATGCTGGTTCAGATTGTGGTATTGCTAATGTAAATATTGGAACTTCTGGGGCTGAAATTGGAGGCGCTTTTGGAGGCGAAAAAGAAACAGGTGGTGGACGCGAATCAGGTTCTGATGCATGGAAAGTGTATATGAGAAGACAAACAAATACTATTAATTATTCTGATGAGTTACCTTTGGCACAAGGGATTAAGTTTGATTTGTAAAAAAGTAATAAAGAAAAAACCTTGCGTCAAATCCAGAATGTCTGGCAGATGCAAGGTCTATCTCATAAAAGATTAATAGCAATACAAATGTAAGAATAATTAATTAACATATGTTAATTAATTGTAAAATTAACTGTATTTTACTTTCCTTAATATGCGCATTGTTTCTTTGTAAAGATTAAAGATAGTTTGACTATGTGTTTTTAAATAAGGTTTTGCTTCATTAAGCTTTTCAATAGCATCTGGAAAAGAATTTAGGTAACAAATTAAATAGGTTATTGGAAGGTTTTTAAGGTCGCGTTCTTCATTTTTTGTAAAAACCAATCCTTTTTTCAGTTTATCAAGAATAGCATTATTGTTATTGTAAATGTGGAACAAGGTTTTTTTATCAAACTGAGGCGGTTCAAATAAAAGTTTGGTTTCTATATTATAATTGACATTGTTTTCAAATCGAATAATAGTTTCTTCTAGTTGATAATATTTATTAGTGTTTTGAAGCCCTAGATTTACATATTCTATTATTTTAAAGCTATCGTCGTTAATTGAAATTGAAACCTCGTCCAAAGCAGAAAAGAAGAGTCGAACTTGTTCATTAATTAGTTCAATATCAACTCTAGAAAAGAAGGCTTCACCTTTAACTTCTTTTTTTTGTCCTGCCCAGCAAACAACGAAATATTCTTTAAATACTTTGTATTGCGGATTGAAATCCACTCGTTTATTCATAAAATCAAAAACACCATTTAACGTATGCTCAATATTATTTTGAGCATGTTTTTCAATGGCTGCGACAATTTTAGAGTTAATGTCTTTAATTTCAATATCAAAAACTTTAGGCATACTCATGCTACCATCTCTAAAAAACACCGAACCACCATAATATTTCCAAATGTTTTTTCTGAGCGAAGTTATGTCGTCAATAGGTCTAATAGTTACAAGACCAACTACCTTATCGTCTGGCAGATGTGGAAAAGGAATGTTTTCGTATTGCACAATAGGCGGGTTGGACAAATATGCATTAATGAGGTTCTGTATTTTACTATCGTCAAAAAAATCGACTCCAATAATTTTGTTATCCTCATCTTCTACCCCAATTACTATGTAAGAATTATTTTTTGGGTTACTGTTAGAGAGCGCACAAATATGTTTTAAGAATTTCGCCTTACCTTCTTTATGGCTAATATCTATTTTACGCTTTTTATCATAAAAACTGTTCTCGTCGTTATGAGCTAGAAGGTGTTTAATAAGAAGGCGTTTGTTAATCATAATTGTCATTCGTGAGAAGGCAGGAATCTCATGTTAATATTATTCCTTTTTCACAATTGTACTATTAGCTTGTGCAGTGCAGAACATTAAAACATCTGCTATGTTTACATGTGGTGGTCTAGAGATAGCAAAATAGATTACTTCAGCAACATCTTGCGCCTGTAATGCTTTGAAACCTTGATATACTGTTTCGGCAATTTTATCTCCTTTAAATCGAACTTTTGAGAATTCTGTTTCAACCAATCCGGGGTTTACGGCTCCAACTTTAATTCCATAAGGATTTAAATCTATGCGCATGCCTTCCGTAATAGCTAAAACAGCATGTTTACTACCACAATAAACGTTACCCTTTGCATAAACTTCCTTTCCAGCGGAAGATCCAATATTTATTATTTGACCAGATTTGCGTTCTGTCATTTGCGGAATTATGGCTCTGCTAACATAAAGCAACCCTTTTACATTTATGTCCATCATGGCATCCCAATCATCAATACTCCCTTCGTTAATAGGGTCTAATCCATGGGCATTACCTGCATTGTTAATTAGGATATCAATTTTTTTAAATTGATTGGGGAGTGATTCAATAGCTCTAAAAGTTTCTTGTTTATTTCTAACATCAAAATTTAAAATATGCACATTGGTCAACTTCCTCAATGCTTTTTGTATGGTTTCAAGCCGATTTAATCTACGACCGCATAGAACTAAATCTATTTCATGTTTAGCAAATTCAAATGCTGTAGCATGACCAATACCACTTGTTGCACCTGTAATTAGTGCTACTTTTTTTGTTTTTTTCATCGTATTAAATTACTCTTTATCGATAGGCTTTGCGACTTATATATTTTTTTATGCCATTCACGTATAAAAATACTCTAAGCAACTATTATTCTGTATCATTGTTCGTAATATATAGCTGTTCTTCTAGTGGAAAATTAATTCAAAAAGTTGAACAATAAAGTTACATTTTAATAGTTAATATTTGGACTCTTTTCTGGAATTAGTAATCCAAAGGGAGCAATTTAGACGTAAATACAAATACATAAAAAAAATTAAACCATGAATATTTTGAACAAATTAAAATTAATTCTACCATTATTAGTTGTCACATTTTTATTCTCTTGTAACGATAACGAATCGACTCGTATTAATCAAGGAGATGCAACAATAACTGTAAGGCTTGTTGATGCACCAGGAGATTATGAAGCTGTTAACGTTGAAATCGTTGATGTTATGATTAAAATGGATGACGATAGTGAAGATGAAAATGGTTGGATGTCTCTAGAGGCAAACTCAAAAACAGTAAACTTATTAGATTTTACTGGCGGATTTAGTGAAGTTTTAGTTGACAGATTTGCAGTTCCAGCAGGAACTTTAAGTCAAATGCGATTGGTTTTAGGAGATGGTAATACCATTGTAATTGAAAAAGAAGAAGGAGAACCATCTTCAGAGTACGATTTAAAAACACCTAGTGGCCAGCAATCTGGTTTAAAATTAAAAATGGATACAGCCATTGAGGAAGGTTTTACGTATGATTTTATTATAGATTTTGATGTAGAAAAATCAATTGTTCATGCGGGTAATTCTGGAAATATTATATTAAAACCTGTATTATATGGAAGCGTAAAAGCAAACTCTGGTATTATAGAAGGTACAGTAACTCCAAGTGACGTTTCGTCTGTGGCCTCTGTTTTAGTCGATGATATGGGAGACGATGATCCATTAAATGATTTTGTAATTTCTGCTTATACAGATGAAAACGGTGCGTTCGCACTATGGGGAGTACCTGCTGGAACTTATGAGGTTTTGGTTGAGCCTACAGATGCAGAATCTGATTATGAAAGTGCAAGCGCGACAGGTGTCATTGTTGTTAATGGTGAGATTACAACCATAGTAGACCCTATTGTGTTGATGTTAAAGAAAGGCTCTATTAGTGGAACAATTACTGGCTTAGCTGAAGGGGTTGTTGCTAACGTAGCTATAAATGATGATAATTCAACTAATGTGAATACTAATGATGAAGGGGTTTATGCCATTGAAGAAGTCACTCCAGGAGACTATGCGGTTACAATTACTGCAGAAGGGTATGATACTCAAATTATTGATGTTACTATAGATCCCGATGAAGATGAAGTTCTTGATGTAGTTTTAGTTTTAACTCCGTAATTTGTAGAGAACATATTTTTAAAAAGAGCAGTTTCGAAAGAAACTGCTCTTTTTATTTTAACCAATTATTAACGGAGTTCCCAGAATATTTTAACCAATTGTTAACAAGGTTTAAAGAAAAATTTTAACAATTTGCAATGCTCAAATAAGGACAGTATATTCGAGCTTTGAATTAAAAAAATAATGATGGAAGAAACAGGTACAATTGATATTAAGACGATTAACGAGAAAATTGAAAAGGAAAGCGCTTTTGTTGATTTACTTATCCTAGAAATGAATAAGGTAATCGTTGGTCAAAAACATATGGTCGAACGTTTGCTTATTGGGTTGTTAGGACAAGGGCACATATTATTAGAAGGTGTTCCAGGATTGGCAAAAACACTAGCAATTAATACACTTGCTCAGGCAGTAGACGGGAGTTTTAGTAGAATTCAGTTTACGCCAGATTTATTACCAGCAGATGTTACGGGGACATTAATTTACAACATGAAGGTTAGTGATTTCTCTATTAAGAAAGGTCCCATTTTCGCAAACTTCGTATTAGCAGACGAGATTAATAGAGCACCAGCAAAAGTGCAATCGGCTTTATTAGAAGCTATGCAAGAGAAACAGGTTACCATTGGAGATGAAACTTTTGTACTAGATAAACCATTTTTAGTAATGGCTACTCAAAACCCTGTTGAGCAGGAAGGGACGTATCCTTTGCCCGAAGCTCAGGTTGACCGTTTTATGTTAAAAACCGTGATTGATTATCCTAAAATAGCAGAGGAACAATTAATCATGAGAGCGAATATGAAAGGCGCCTGGGAAAAAGTAAACCCAGTAGTTTCTATAGCACAAATTCTTAATGCCCAAAAGGCAGTAAGAGAAGTTTACATGGACGAAAAAATTGAAAAATATATCCTGGACATTATTTTCGCTACACGCTATCCAGAAAAATATAAACTAGCCGATTTAAAACCATTAATCTCATTTGGAGCATCGCCTCGTGGAAGTATAAATTTAGCAACTGCTGCTAAATGCTATGCATTTATTAAACGTCGTGGTTATGTAATACCAGAAGATGTTAGAGCTGTGGTATATGATGTTTTAAGACATAGAATAGGTATAACCTATGAAGCAGAAGCCGAGAATGTCACTTCAGAAGACATCATTAATAAAATCGTAAATGAGATTGAAGTACCTTAAAATTGACAATTGATAATTGACAATTGATTATTAAGACATAATTAATTAATCATAAATACTCAATAGACAATTGAAAAATGGATACTAAGGAATTACTAAAAAAAGTACGAAAAATAGAGATTAAGACACGTCGTTTGTCTGATCATATTTTTGGAGGGGAATATCATTCTACCTTCAAGGGACGAGGTATGACTTTTAGTGAGGTGCGCCAGTATCAATTTGGAGATGATGTAAGGAGTATTGATTGGAATGTTACAGCACGCTATAGTGAACCTTATGTGAAGATTTTTGAAGAGGAACGAGAGCTTACCATGATGCTCATGGTAGATGTTTCTGGCTCTGAGTTGTTTGGAACATCAATTCAGTTTAAAAATGAAGTAGTTACTGAAATTGCTGCTACTTTGGCGTTTTCAGCTACTCAAAATAACGATAAAATTGGATTGATTTTATTTTCTGATAAAGTCGAACTTTTTATTCCACCAAAAAAAGGGCGTTCTCATGTGCTTAGAATTATTAGAGAACTTATAGAATTTAAGCCAGAAAGCAAACATACTAATGTAGCCGAGGCCTTAAAGTTTCTAACCAATGTTATGAAAAAGAAGGCAATTGTATTTGTACTATCAGATTTTATTGCAGATGATTACGAACATACCATGAAAATTGTTTCAGGAAAACATGACGTAACAGGTATTCGAGTTTATGATAAGCGAGAGGAAGAGATTCCAAATTTGGGAATGGTACAGATGCAAGACGAAGAAACAGATGAACTTATGCTAGTAAACACATCATCTAAAAAGGTGAGGCAAAATTATGGTAAGTTCTATCAAGATAAAGTAGTTTATTACAAAGAAAGTTTTTCGCGCTCAGGAGCTGGAACTATTGATTGTAGAGTTGATGAGAGTTATGTCAAAAAGTTGTTAGGATATTTTAAAAGAAGAGGATAAGTGAGAAGGTTAAAGTTTAAAAATAGTGTTAATGGTGAAATGAAGTTTTCAGTTTTGTTTGCTGTTGTCTTTATGCTGTTTACTTTAATTTCTTATTCTCAAGTTTCATCTGCAATTGATTCAACATCCATAAAAATTGGAGAACAAATCACTTATAGTATCCAAGTAGAAACAGATACCACCAGTTTGGTGGTTTTTCCAGAAGGGCAAACATTTTCGCCACTAGAAATGATTGAGTCTTACAAAACAGATACTTTAAAAAATAATGATAAGTATAGCCTTATTAAAAAGTATGGATTAACCCAGTTCGATTCTGGTGCGTATACTATTCCACGTCAAAAAATAATTATTGGAGATAAAACCTTTTTCACAGATTCTCTAAAAGTAGAAGTTAATAATGTGGTTGTAGACACTACCAAGCAAGGACTTTACGACATCAAACCAATAATTCATGTAAACAAAAAAGGCAGCGATTGGTGGAAATACTTGTTAATTACCCTTTTAATAATAGGTGTTATAGCTTTTATGATGTATTGGTTTATTTGGAGGCAAAAACCATTAACAGAAAACGAGCAAATAGCCTTACTTCCTCCTTATGATAGAGCAAAATTAGCATTAAAGAAACTAGATGAGTCTCATTATTTAGAACATCAAGAAATTAAAGAATATTATTCTGAGCTTACCTTTATTATTAGAAAGTATCTAGACGAAAAGGTTTATGATCGTGCTTTGGAAAGTACTACAGATGAACTTATTTCACGACTTAAACTACTTAAAGAAGGGAATCAAGTTGATATTAGTAAGGATGATATTAAAAATTTAGAAAGCATTTTAAAAAGAGCCGATTTAGTGAAATTTGCTAAGTCAGCTCCAGATATTGAGTTGGCTAAGTTAGATCGAAATACTATTGATGTAGAAATTGATCATGTAAAGGAAGCATTGCCTGAACCAACTGAAGAAGAAAAACTTCTGGACGAAAAGTATAGAGAAGAGTTAGAACGTAAAAAGAAGCGCAAAAAAACCATTATTACCATAGTTATAGGTGTACTTTTACTCATGATGACTTTTGCTGGCTTTTCAATAAAATATGGATTTAACTATGTGAAAGACACAATTATTGGGCACGATAGCATTGAGCTTTTGGAAGGTGATTGGGTTACGAGTGAGTACGGATTTCCTCCAGTAACCATCTCTACTCCAAAAGTATTGAAACGCACAGAACTAACTATGCCTGATGAAATGAAAGGTCAAGTCAAAATGTCTTCATTTATGTATGGAACATTACTAGATGTTTTTAGTGTTACAGTTAATACAACGACATACCCAAATTCTGGTGATAATAAATTAAATCTTGAAGCTATCTCTGAAGGATCTATTAAAAACATGGAAGCTGTTGGGGCAAAAGATATTGTTGTTTTAAGAGACAAATTTACCACACCTAATGGTGCTGAAGGTCTGAAAACATCTGGAACAATGAAGATGCCTGGAATTGCTTCAGAAGAACTACGTGATGCAGAATATGTATTACTTCAATTTGCTTCAGAAAATGTACTGCAACAAATTATAATGACTAGCCCAGAAGATGATGTGTATGCCGACCAAATAATTGGACGTATTATAAATTCAGTAGAACTTAAACCTGCAGAAGAATAATGTTAGAAGGTGTTGAATTTTTAAATAAAGAATTTTTCTGGTTGTTTTTAATACTACCTCTAGTTATAGTTTGGTATTTGTTTAAATACAAAAAACTAACAGCAGAACTTAAAATACCTAGTTTAAAAGGATTTAAACTTACAAATTCATTATTGCCTAAATTCAGACACGGCTTATTCGTTTTAAGATTAATAGCTCTGGCTTTATTAATAATGGCATTGGCAAGACCTCAAACGGTAGACGTATCTACTAAAACCAAAACAACTCGAGGAATAGATATTGTTATGGCAATTGATGTTTCTGCAAGTATGCTAGCTAAAGATTTATCGCCAAACAGGTTAGAGGCGTTAAAAAATGTTGCTGCAGATTTTATAAAAGGACGACCTAACGATCGAATTGGACTAGTAGAATATGCAGGAGAAAGCTATACAAAAACCCCAATAACCAGTGATAAGGCGATAGTACTTCGCTCACTAAAAAGTATAAAGTATAATACGATTATAGAAGGAGGAACCGCCATAGGAATGGGTTTAGCGACTTCGGTAAATCGACTAAAAGATAGTAAGGCAAAAAGCAAGGTTATTATTTTGCTAACAGATGGCGTTAATAATTCTGGTTTTATAGATCCAAAAATTGCCAGTGAATTGGCTTTAGAATATGGTATAAAAACATATACTATTGGTTTAGGAACTAATGGGATGGCGCTTTCTCCTGTAGCGATTTTACCAAATGGCGATTTTCAATATAGCCGTGTACAGGTAGAAATAGACGAAGAATTGCTAAAAGAAATTGCGGAGGTTACAGGCGGTAAGTATTTTAGAGCGACAAATAACAAAAAATTAGAAGAGATTTACGACGAAATAAATAAACTAGAAAAAACAGAAATAGAAGAGTTTAAGTTTTATAATTATGAAGAAAAGTATAGACCATTAGCTATATTAGCGGGTTTATTATTGCTTTTAGAACTGCTTTTACGTTTCACCTTTTTTAGAAGTTTTATTTAATATATTATAGAAAAACAAATAAAGAGAATAAATTATTTGTGGCTAAACGACTCCACAAAAAACAAACAAACATTAGAAAGTGTATCAATTAGATGAGAAAATATGGTTTTGGGTTTTAGGAATTATTCCTGTCATAATTCTATTCTTTTTGGTGTTTCAAGCATGGAAGTATAATGCTCAAAAAAAGTTTGCAGATAAAGCATTGCTTAAAAAATTGAGCCCTAATAAATCTTTATTCAAATCTGTTTTAAAGATAGCTGTGATAAGTTTGGCATTCGTCTGTTTAAGTTTGGCATTAGTAAATCCAAAGATTGGTACTAAATTGGAAACCGTAAAACGCGAAGGAATCGATATAGTATTTGCTGTAGACGTTTCAAAAAGTATGTTAGCTGAAGATATTGCACCAAATCGTTTAGAGAAATCGAAACAACTGGTAACACAAATAGTTAATAATTTGGCTAGTGATCGCATTGGTATTATAGCCTATGCAGGAAAAGCATTTCCGCAATTACCTATTACTACAGATTATGCTTCGGCTAAAATGTTTTTACAAAATATGAATACCGATATGCTGTCTTCCCAAGGAACAGCGATTAATGAAGCCATTAATTTGGGAAGGACTTATTTTGATGATGAAGAGCAAACTAATCGTATTTTAATTATTATTTCAGATGGAGAAGATCATAGTGAAGAAGCGGCTGCGGTGGCAGAACAAGCTCATGACGAAGGTATAAGAATTTTTACTATAGGTGTAGGTGATGTTAAAGGTGGCCCTATTCCAGAGAAAAGGAATGGCGTAGTAATTAGTTATAAGAAGAATAATGCTGGAGAGACGGTTATTACCAGATTAAACGAAGAAACCTTGCAAAACATTGCTAATGAGGCGGACGGAGCTTATATAAACGGTAAGAATACTAATGATGTTGTAGAGGCTATTCGAGAGATTTTGAATAATATGGATAAAACCGAATTTGAAGCGAAGCAATTTGCCGATTTTAAAGATCAGTTTCAATGGTTTTTAGGCTTTGCTATTTTCTTTTTGGTGTTGGATATTTTCCTTTTAGACCGAAAAACTGCATGGTTAAAGAAGTTGAATTTATTTAATGAGAATTTATAAAATTTTTAACTAACAAAAAATCAAGGTTTTATATCTTAGAGTACATAATTAAACATAATGAAACATTTAATTTTATTATTAATTGCTGTTATAACAAGCATTTCTTTTGCTCAAGAGAAAGAAGAACTTCTTGCATTAAAAAAGGCAAACAATTATGTGTATGAAGGTAATCAGTTAGCTGAAGAGGATTTTGTTTCAGCAGAAATGGAATATAGGAAAGCGCTTTCAAAGGAACCAACCAGTGTTGCTGGTGTTTACAATTTGGGGAATTCCTATTATCAATCAGGAAATTATGAAGAAGCATTATATCGCCATCAGCAAGCAATAAAAAACACAACTTCAAAAGACGAAAAACATAAAGCGTATCATAATATTGGGAATATTTTAATGAAAAACAAAAAATGCAAAGAAGCGGTTGGAGCTTTTAAAAATGCATTAAGAAATAATCCAAATGACGATGAAACGCGCTATAATCTTGGGTTAGCTAAAATTTGTGCTGAAGAACAAAAAGATCAAAACAAAGACGACGAAAACAAGGAGGATAAAGAAGACAAAGACGAGAACAAGGATCAGGAGAATAAAGATAAAGAAGGAGCGGATAAAGAAGACCAAAAAGATAAAGGCGAAGAAGATAAAAAAGAAGGTGATGATGAAAAAGATAAGGATGGTGAGCCTAAAGATGAAAAAGATAAGAAAGAAGATAAAGGAGAAGGCGATAAGGAGGAGAAAAAGGATGACCAAAAACCTAAACCACAGCCTGGACAATTATCACCACAACAAATTAAGAGTTTGTTAGAGGCTATGAATAACCAAGAACAAAAAGTTCAAGAAAAAATGAATGCCGAAAAGCAAAAAGGTGTTAAGATAAAGACCGAAAAAGATTGGTAATTAAGTAATAATATCAAATTCAAATTTGTCATTCCTGTTTAGATAGGAATCTATTTTGAAAGAAAATGAAACTGACAAAACACATATTCATAATGCTATTTACGCTTTCTACAAGCTTTGCTTTCACGCAAGTAAAGTTTGAAGCCAAAGTTAGTAAGAAACAATTGGGGGTTAACGAACGACTGCGTATTGATTTTGAAATGAATCAGGATGGCGATAATTTCAATCCGCCTAATTTTAATGGTTTTACAGTTGTTGGTGGCCCTAGTCAATCTGTAAAAAACTCATGGATAAATGGTGTTAGGACATATAATAAAACGTATACTTATTTCTTAGCTCCTAAAAAGCGAGGTAATTTTACTATTAGTCAAGCAAGTATTTCAATTAAAGGAGAAACTTACAAGACATTACCTATAAAAATTATTGTTACAGCCGCTGTAGATAAACCTAAAGACCCTAATGACCCCAATTATATAGCGTCTGAGAATATTCATTTAGTTGCCGAGGTTTCCAATAGAACACCGTATTTAAATGAAGCCATTACAGTTGTTTATAAATTGTATGTATCTCCAAATACTGGTGTTGATAATTGGCGCGAAATTGATACCCCACGGTACAACGATTTCTGGAGTCAGAATATAGACATGAAGGGGCAGAAAGTGCAAAACGGTACTTATAAAGGGGAAGATTATCGTTATTTGATTTTACGAAGAACAGTGTTATACCCTCAAAAAACAGGAAAATTAAATATTGAACCATTAACACTTGATATTTCCGTTCAGGTTCCAACAAATCGACGGGATATTTTTGGCAGTCGACTCATGTCTCGTGTTCATAAAACGGTTTCTGCAGGAAATGTAAATATTAATGTGAAAGCACTTCCAGAAGTAGGGAAACCTATAGATTTTAATGGAGCTGTTGGAGACTTTAATTTTAAGGTTTCAACCTCTAAAACAGAACTGGATGCCACAGAATCTTTACAGGCAAAAGTTGAGGTAAGAGGTAAGGGAAATTTAAAGTTGTTTAAGCTTCCTAAAATATCATTGCCAAGTTCTTTAGAAGTTTACGAACCCGAGCACACCGAAAGCGTCAGAACAAATTTAGAAGGTATGCAAGGCAGCATATCAGATACTTATACGGTAGTGCCACAGTACAAAGGTAAATATCCAATACCAAGTATTTCATTTTCATATTTTGACTTAAAAACAGAAAGCTATAAACGTTTATCGTCAGATGAACTTATTATTGATGTACTTGATGGTCCTCTTAATAGTTCCGATTCAAACAATCCGATATCTAGTAATACAAAACAACGTGTTGTTTTAAATAATGATCAATTTGCTTTTATTAAAACAAAGACAATTTTTTCATCTATTGAGACTATACATTTTTTCAAGACTAATATGTTCTGGTCGTTGTTGCTAAGTCCATTTTTAGCAATTCCATTAGCCATTTTTATTAGAAGAAAAAAAGCCGATAGAGATGCCGATGTATATGGAAATAGGATAAGAAAAGCCGATAGGTTAGCTAGAAGATATTTGAAATCTGCTAAAAAAGCACTTGGTAAAAAAGAAGCATTTTATATAGCTTTAGAAAAGGCTTTACACAATTATTTAAAAGCGAAACTTCACATAGAAACAAGCGATTTAAGCAAAGATAAGATTCAATTATTACTGGGAGAGAAAGGCGTTGATTCTGATACTATTTCAAGTTTTAATTCTATTATGGAAAGTTGCGAATTAGCACGCTACACGCCAATAGATATTGTTACAATGCAAGATGATTATGAAAAAGCGGCAAAAACAATTTCTTTAATCGATAAACAAGCTCGATAAAATGAAGATGATTTTATACATAATTACGTTTTTATTAAGTCTAAGTTTTTCGGCTCAAAATACAACCGTATTTGACAATGCGAATACCTTGTATAATCAAGGAAAGTATGCAGAGTCTATAGACGCTTACCAAAGTATTTTAGATAGTGGTAAGCACTCACCAGAGTTATATTATAACTTGGCTAATGCGCATTATAAATTGAATAATATTGCTCCTAGTATATATTATTACGAGAAAGCGAAACAATTAGCACCTAATGACGCAGATATAAAAAATAACATGGCATTTGCAAAAAACATGACCATAGATGCTATAGATATTATTCCTGAAGCGGGGTTTTCTAAATTACTTCGAAATATCGCGAACTTTATGACTTTTGATAGTTGGGCTAAAACAGCAGTTGGTCTCGTTTTTTGTTTCGTCGTATTGTTTTTATTTTATTATTTTGCTTACTCTACACTTAAAAAACGCTTAGCTTTTATGGGGAGTATTGCTTCCTTGTTTTTAATATGCATTACTTTGGCTTTTGCTTTTCACAAGTTTAATTTAGATCAAATCGATAAACCAGCTATTGTTTTTGCCGTTGAAAGTAAAGTTAAAAGCGAGCCTAATACGCGTAGCGAAGAATCTTTTAGGCTTCATGAAGGAACTAAGGTTCAGGTTTTAGATACTGTACAAAATTGGAAAAAAATTAAATTAGCCGATGGTAAAACGGGTTGGGTTGTGAACGTAGATATTAAAGAACTTTAATTTCTTATACTTCTTTATCCATAGCATTTTCATCATCTTCCTTTTTAGGTTCAAGAATATAGGGAAATATTGATGGCGCTAAAGATTTTACAGGTATATAAAGTACAGATGCTTCTAAATCTTTTTCATTGGCAAAAGGAATTGTACTATTCATTCTATCAAAAATAATAAGCACTACACTTAGTATAAGGGCTATCTTTAACGCACCAAAAACACCGCCAGCTAATTTGTTTATAATTCCCAAAGCAGCAAAATCGGCAAGTTTAGTTAGAGCCTTTCCTGCTAGAGCAATGGCTAACACAATGATAATAAAAGTTACAGCAAAGGCAACTATGTTCATGGTTTTCTCGTTCCAATCGACTTTACTTTCTAAAAATTCGGCAGCAAAGTTGCTAAAATGAATCGCTCCATAAACTCCAGCAATTAACGCAATTATTGAAGCTATTTCAACAAAAAGACCTTTCATGAATCCACGCACTAGTCCAAATAAGATTAGAGCTCCTAAAATAATATCTAACACACTCATAAATAATGAATTTAAACAAATATAAAATAATACTACCAGTTAGGTTTATTAACTTTGCATCTTTAAAATTATTATGTCTAGAGACGAACAATTAAAAGAACGCTGGGGGTTGGTGGTTGAAAAATTATCAAATCAATTTGCTGATGGAGATATTTTAGATCTCGATGCTATTATCTATTTAATTGGAGTTCAAGAACTCGGTCAATTAGATAGAAGTTTTAAAAAAGACCAAAAGTTAGACCTCATGCACATAGCTATTTGTAAAGTATTGACGCCTTATGGGTATTATGAACTGGATTTTGTAGATGATGAGGGTTGGCCACATTATAAAGCTAAAGCTGAATTACCTCATTTAAAAGCGGGAGAACAGAGTATATTAATGAAAGAAGCCATTGTTAATTATTTTCTGGAGACCGATTTTATAGTATAGTTTTCTACAACAGATTATATCTTTAAATTTTCATAACAAGCGTCTCTATTCGTTAGGAATAGTATATATTCGTGCCTCAAATTTTAATCTATAATGAAAAATAGAATATTACTTTTTAGTACTTTAATATTTATATTAATCGCATGTAGTAGCGATGATAATTCACAATCAATAGATCCCTTAATAGGAACTTGGACTTTTTACAAAAGTTTTGATGATGATCTTGAAATTTCTTCTGAATTTTGTGATTTAAAAGACACTCTTATTGTGAATGCAGATGGATCCTCTAGTTTCACTGTATACACCAGCGAGTCACTGGATGTTTGTAAAATTTTGGACTCAGATATAGGTACTTGGGAGAATAATGAAGATGGTTCTTATACATTTGTCTTTGGAGAAGTGACATCTATTTTAGAGATAACTTTTGAAGGAAATACTTTTTATTTTGAAGAAGACGGAGGTTTAAGTATTTATAGAGAAGTTTATTTAAGAAATTAATTCGTCCATTTATTAAATGCTATTTTTAGTAAGAATAACCGTATAAATTCACTACCTTTTAAGTTTTTAACTTAAACCAACCATTTTATGAAAAAAGCAATTTTATTCTTCACATTAGCAACATTTCTTTTAACTTCTTGTAGTAGTGATGATGGTGATAATTCTTCGTCTTCACAAGACTTATTAATTGGAACTTGGACATGGCATCAAAGTTTTTTCAATGGGGAGGAGCAGAGTTTGGACGATTGCGACAAAATGGATACAATTGTTATAAACTCTGATGGAACCTTTAATGAAAGTTATTTTTATGATGATAATGGAACCTGTGTGTCTGATGGTACTGACTCAGGGACATGGCAAAATCTAGGAAATAATGTTTATAGAACTGTTTATGGTGCTGGAACTCCAGACGAAGAAACATTAGACCAAACAATTTTGTTCGAAGGGAATACTTTTTATATAGAAGAAGTAGACGGACAGTTCTCATTTAAAATTGTATATATTCGAAATTAGTTTGTAAGAGAAACTTTTTAACAAATAACACTCCTTCGATTAGAAGGAGTTTTTTATGCATAAAAATCACTAAATTTGCATTCATTTTTGAAACGATATCATGATAGATAAGTTAAAAGAACTCATAATAGAAGCTGAAGCTTTTAAAGCACAATCTAAAGAAGAGGTTGAGGCATTCCGTATAAAGTATTTAGGTAAAAAAGGATTACTAAATGATTTTTTTGCTGAGTTTAAAAATGTAGCAAACAATCAAAAAAAAGAGTTTGGTCAAACCATTAATAAGCTTAAAAAAACAGCTGAAGATAAAGTAAATGCTTTAAGGGATGAGTTAGAGAGCAAGGAAGAAGTTAAAGGCGTTTATGGAGATTTATCAAGACCAGGCGAGCCTATTCAAATTGGTGCTCGTCATCCTATTTCTATCGTAAAAAATCAAATTATCGATATATTTTCAAGGATTGGTTTTAATGTTAGTGAAGGCCCAGAAATTGAAGACGATTGGCATAACTTTACGGCTTTAAATCTTCCTGAATACCACCCTGCTCGCGATATGCAGGATACGTTTTTTATTCAAACAAATCCAGATATACTTTTGCGCACACATACGAGCTCTGTACAGGTTCGTTACATGGAAAACAACAAACCGCCAATTCGTACTATTTCACCCGGAAGAGTATATCGTAACGAAGCTATATCGGCGCGTTCACATTGTTTCTTTCATCAAGTGGAAGGATTGTACATTGATAAAGATGTAAGCTTTGCTGATTTAAAACAAACTTTACAACACTTTACAACTGAAATGTTTGGTAAGAGTAAAATTCGTTTGCGACCTTCTTATTTTCCATTTACTGAGCCTAGCGCTGAAGTAGATGTGTATTGGGGACTTGAAACAGAAACCGATTATAAAATGACAAAGGGAACCGGTTGGTTAGAAATTATGGGTTGTGGTATGGTAGACCCAAATGTATTAGATAATTGTGGAATAGACTCAAACGAATATTCAGGTTTTGCATTCGGAATGGGAATCGATCGTATCGCCTTATTACTTCATCAAATTAGTGATATTCGTTTGTTAAGTGAAAATGATGTTAGGTTTTTAGAGCAATTTAAAAGTGCTTTATAATTTAGGTTCGGTTACTAAATAATCTTTTTTCCAGATTTTTTGTGTCGTTTGTTGGTCTATATTTCCTCCCGACAAAATAATTAGGATTCTTTTCTTTTGCGATTGATTTTTTAACCATTGGTAAGCTGCTTCCATGGATAAAGCACTTGTTGGTTCGATTCGTAATTTTAATAAATGTGTTAACCATTGTGTCCAATAGATCATGGCTTCCTCGGTGATTTCATAAAAGGCATCCAATTTTTTTAAGTATTCAAAAGTAATATCGCCTACAGCTAATGTCATCGCACCGTCGGCAAGGGTTTTTGGGGCTGTATCCAGACGCTGTATACTCTTTTGCCGTAAAGACTCTGCCGCGTCATTTCCTAATAAAGGTTCTGCGCCTATCACTTTAACGTTTGGTAATATGCCTTTTGATGCGATTAAGGATCCAGATAGGAGCCCACCGCCACCACAAGGTGCAAAAACGGCATCTATATTGCCAATTTTATTAATAGCATCATAAGCGGCTGTTCCTTGACCCGATATCACTTGTTCGTGATTAAAAGGAGGAATCCAATAAGTACCTTCTTTTATTGAAGCAAGTTTAACTTGTTTATCGGCTTCTTGTCTTGTTTTGCATAATACCACTTTAGCTCCATATGCTTTTGTTGCTTGTATTTTCACTTTTGATGAATAATTGGGCATATAAATAGTAGCAGGAATATCAAAGATTTTTGAAGCCCATGCGACGGCCTGGGCATGATTTCCTGAGCTATTAGCTACTATATGCTTTGGTTTTTTATTGTTTTCAATTAACCATGAAATGGTATTACAAGCACCTCTTGCTTTAAAAGCGCCAATTTTTTGCAGGTTTTCGGCCTTAAAGTAAATATAGTGCCCAAGCCAATTGTTTAATTTAGAAGATGTAAATATGGGCGTATCATTAATAAGCTTTTTAATTCGCTCTTTAGCGTTGATGATATCTTTTAAAGTTAAGACGCTTTCCATAGTATCAAATATAGAAATAATGAAACACAAACAATTAAAAACTAGTATTTTTGAAGACTTTTAAAATGTTTTGTTAAATGAAGAAAGATATCCATATCCCAAAAGTTGATGGTGTTTATATTGCAGTTGTAAATGAGTATAATGCAATCTATAAAACCCAAGATTGGAATGCTTATATTATAAATACTAAAGAAGTCGATTTAGAGATGGTATTAATAGTGACCAGTGGCTATTCTGAAGACAAAACAACTTCAGTTTTCAGAAAAAAAATTGATGTATTGCCCAAGAAAAGCTATGCTAAAATAGAACTTATGCAGGAAGATTTATTTGTGTTAAATAATTCTTTTAAGGTTACTTTTTTTGAAGGAAATGCCATGTTTGATAAAACGTATTTATTTCGAAAAAACACGATTAATCAAAAAGCGTTGCAAGAAATTCCTTTGATGGATGTTAAGGGTATTTTGGTAAAATAACTTCTTCCTCTCTAATCCAAACTGTTTTCGAGAAAAGTAACAATAAAATTATAAGCATGTTTAATTTGGATTCCGGTTTTGGTGCTGAATTACTAAAGTGATTAATCCAGCCTATCGGTTAACTTTTTAAATATTTTTTTTGGATTCGCCCTACTGTATAGAATTTCGTAAACAGCATCAATTATAGGGGTGTCTGCTTTTTTTTCATTCTTTTCATTTAGTAAATAAGCACTTTTAGTAGCATAATACCCTTCTGCAATCATGCTCATTTCCATTTGAGCGGATTTGACGGTATAGCCTTTGCCAATCATGTTACCAAACATACGGTTTCTAGAAAATGTAGAATAACCTGTTACTAATAAATCACCTAAATATGCCGAATTATTAATGTTGCGTTTCATTTTATGGACCTTTTTAATAAAACGCTTCATTTCACGAATCGCATTACTCATTAAAACACTTTGAAAATTATCACCATATCCTAATCCGTGAGCAATACCTGCAGCAATAGCATAAATGTTTTTCAGCATAACTCCGTATTCCACACCAATAACATCATCGCTTATTTTTGTGTTGATATAATTGCTGGATAAACTATCTGCAATATATTGCGCTTTTTTGGAGTCCCAGCAAGAAATGGTTAAGTAAGATAAACGTTCCAGAGCAACTTCTTCTGCATGGCAAGGTCCGGCTATAACGGCAATACTTTCAAAAGGGACTTTATAGTTTTGATTAAAATGTTCACCAACCAACAAACCAGTTTCAGGAACAATGCCCTTTACAGCAGAAACGATGGTTTTATTCGTGATATCAATATTTAATTTTTCTAATTCGCTATACATAAAAGCCGATGGAATAGCGAATATGAGAACATCGGCATAATCGGCTATTTCATTTATATCGTTACTTAATTTTAATTGTTCAACATGAAACTCTACGGAGCTTAAATAATTGGGATTATGTTGTTCTCGAATTAAGTGTTCTTTTGTATAAACGCTGCGCATGTACCAACCTACTTCTTCTAAATTTTCACAAAGCATTTTCACGATTGCGGTTGCCCAACTACCTGCTCCAAAAACTGCATATTTCAAAGGTTTGTCCATAAATATTGAATCGTTATAATTTCAAAAATACATAAAATTTAAGTCAATGTAAGTACTACAAATAATTGCTTATCTATTTTTTGGCACGCGTTTTGAAACCCTGTTTGTATAAACCCTAAAATGATGACGATATGAAAACGATAAAATTACTTTTAAGCTTCGCTTTAACGGCAACGCTTTTCACATCTTGTTATACCGAAGTAGTAGTTGATGAATACATTATAGATGACCCCGGAATTTCTATTAATCAATTATTGGGTTCGCATGAGTTGTGGTACGTTGATATAAATGCAACGCAAGGTTATGGAGAAACTCCATTTTTACAAAAGGCCTTTACTATCTCATTTAGAAATGGTGTAGTTTATGCAAACAATAATATTGTAGGATTAGGAGACAGCGGAAATGGATTTGGAATTGATGTTGGCGAGTACGATGCATACGAAATGATTTTAGATGTCTTTCATGATGTTGATGGATTTAGCACATTTGATATCTTTCAAATAGATAGTAATACCATTGAATTATACAATCCAAATAACGATACTTCTTATTTTCTGGATGGTTATCAAAGAAGTAATTTTGATTACGATTTTGTATTCTATGATAATATTCACTACTTCTTGCAAGAATATGAAGCTTGGGAAAAAAATTATACCAGTGAAATGGGTGTTCTAAATGAATTTGACAATGAAAACTATTTACAGTTTTTAGCTGGCGGAAATGATTCTACCTTTCGGAGTTCACAAGACGAAATTGGCACTAATGTAGGTAGTTTAATTTGGGATTATACAGGTGTTTATGGTGTAGGTGATATTAGTGGTAATATGTATTTAAAAACTTTAACATTAGATTATGATTCTTTTGACAATGAATATTTTGAATTGAGCGTTATAAATGACGGTAAGATAGAGTTGTTCCATCCAACATCTGAAACGGTTTATGAGTTTGAAGGACGTGGTTATATACAGTATTTAAAAACAGCCAACACTAAAGGTAAAACCTCTAGTATTAAAGAAGATAAGAAACGTAAGTTTAGAAAAGATAAAGTTGACAACCCAAGAGAAAACACACGTGGGTAAATAAAAATTTTGGTTGGTTATTTAGTTAGAAACCGTTTAAAACACAATGCTTTAGGCGGTTTTTTTTAGGTATAATAAACTATTAAAATTTTTAATTAGCTATTATATTATTCACATAATATGTTCTAGACCACTCATCTGTCTCTCCGGGTTTTATAAATATATTGAAGAATAATTCTGGGCTTACTACATGTCCACATCCCCATAGATTTACTTTAGTAGTTTTAAAACTTGCGACTTCGCTAATAGCTATATTGTTCGCTTGGTTTAGTAATTTCCATTTTGCCTCAACTTCTTTTCCACCAGAAAGATTGCTAAAAAAAAACGGGGTAGCTGGAGTACTCTTAAAGGCAACGTTATTTTTTTTAATATCTACTTTTTGTTCTGGGTTAACATAATCGTTAAACAACTTAGAATTTAATTCAAATGGAAATTCCAATTTATAATTTGGCCCTAGTAAATCGTTGTTTATTGAAGTGAAATTGTGAACGTATTCATCAGTAATAATATTTTTTTTACCTGTGTTTTTTAAGGAGTATTTAATTATAAAATTGGTTTCGTGCAGTTCGATTTTTTTTGTTAACTCATAAGAATACCCATTAATAGAATCTGATTCGCACGAATTAATAAGACAGTTATGTTTAATAGTAGTTTTAAATTTTGCAGGTTTAATCTGGTGTTTTTTACTAAAGAGATAGTCATTGCTATCTTTTTTTAGGAGTCCAATTCCAATTTTATGAAACCACCCACCTAATTCCGTATCATCAAACCCCAAAGCATTATCAATCCCGAATTCATTATAAAAAGCCTTTCCAAAAAGGTGTTCATTTTTGTTGTCATTTTTTTCATAGGTCGATACAAACACATTCTTAAACTTAACAGCTATAATTTTACCAGTCCAATCAAAACGTGAAAAATTGTAATTTTTATTTGGAAGATCGATATGGATTTCAAGATTATTGTTTTTTAAAATATGTGGCATGTTCGATCTTTAATATTTAGCTCTATTTATAGAAGTTCATTTCATCTAAATACTCCCAGACAAATTCTGGCAACATAGGTCTTACGTTTTTACCCGCTTTTATAGACTCACGAATAAATGTAGAGGAAAGTTCCATATTAGGTGCATCTATAAAATGTACTTTACTATGGTCATGAAATGGTGTTTCATTGGTTCCTTTAGAAATTCTAGGATACACGTATAAATGATGATTTTCAAGAATAAGTTTGTAATTTTTCCACTTGTGGAAACTTTTCAAGTTGTCTTCACCCATGATTAAGGCAAATTCATTTTCTGGGTACTTTTCTTGTAAATGGGTAAGTGTATTTATGGTGTAATTAGGTTGCGATAAGTTAAATTCTATATCACTTGGTTTTAGTTTCGTGTAGTCTTTAGTGGCTCGATAAACCATTTCTAGTCGCTGGTAATTGTCTAGTAAACTACTTTTCTTTTTAAACGGATTGTGAGGCGTCACAACAAACCAAACTTGGTCTAAATCACTATGTTCAGCAATATGGTTTGCTATAACTAAATGCCCAATATGAATTGGATTAAAGGAGCCAAAATACAATCCGATTTTCATTCCAATAATTTAAGAATTTATAAAAGTATTTACATGGTTATAAGCATCCTCCAGGGCATTTTCTAAATTATCGTTAACAACAATAACATCAAAAAGTGGAGCAGTAGCTAACTCTGCTGAAGCTTTTGCAACCCGCATGTTAATTTTATCTTCACTTTCTGTTTTACGCTTTTTTAAACGAATTTTTAATTCATCAATACTTGGTGGCTTAACAAAAACCGCCAATGTTTCATTTGGGAACTTACGCTTTATGCGAAGTCCACCAGAAACATCTATATCAAAAATAACGTTTTTACCTTTTGCCCAAATACGTTCCACTTCGGTTTTTAAAGTGCCGTAGAAATTGTCACGATATACTTCTTCCCATTCTAAGAATTCATCGTTTTTAATTTTGTTCTTAAACTCTTTTGCAGATAAAAAATAATAATCTTTAGCATTAATTTCTTCACCTCGTTTTTCTCTGGAAGTGGCCGAGATTGAAAATTCTAAATTTAAATCTTCAATATCCAATAGGTGCCTTACAATAGTTGTTTTTCCCGAACCCGATGGCGCTGAAAACACTATGAGTTTCCCTTGTTTGTTATTTTGTTGTTCTGACACTAATTTTCTAAATATATTGCTAGTTACTGATAATGTAAATTAAGACTGTAAACTAAATTATAGCACATTCAATAATTGTTCCTTAATTTTTTCAAGTTCGTCTTTCATTTGAACCACCAATTGTTGCATAGAAGCATAATTACTTTTTGAACCAATGGTATTAATTTCCCTACCCATCTCCTGACTTATAAAACCAAGTTTTTTACCATTTGAGTCTTTAGAGTTTAAACATTCCACAAAATAGTTTAAGTGATTTTTTAAACGGACTTTTTCTTCTGTAATATCGAATTTTTCTATGTAGTAAACCAATTCTTGTTCAAAACGGTTTTCGTCGTATTTCTCTCTTAATTCTTCAACACCCTTAAGTAGTCGTTCTCTAACTCCTTCAATACGTTCTGGATCCATATCTATAATTGCTTCCAATATAGAGTCTATGGTTTTAAGACGGTTTTTAAAATCTAATTCTAATACCTTACCTTCATTTAAACGATGATTATTTAAAGCGGTTACAGCAGTATCAATTTGCACTTCAATAAGTTTCCATTCATTTTCATCGATTTCTTCACGAACTGTGTTCAAAGCATCCGGGAATCGAACAGCCATTTTAAGTAATTCAATATCATCACCATCTGCGACATTTTTTAATTGCTTAATATATTGTTTAACAACTGGCGTGTTTATTTGGGTAGATGTGTCTTCTGCAGTCGTTTCTACATATACTGAAAAATCTACTTTCCCTCGTTCTAATCGATTAGCGAGAAGTTTACGAATAGTAAGCTCCTTTTCTCGATAAATCGAGGGCATTCGAGCATTTATATCAAGATTTTTGCTGTTTAGAGATTTTAACTCTATCGTTAATTTTTTGGTTGGTAATTGCAATACAGATTTTCCATAACCTGTCATTGAATGTATCATATGTGCATATATTAAGTTGCACAAAGGTAATTAAAACCTAAGGTTTAGAAAACATATAGATGAAGAGGAATTTGGTTTTCGCGAAAATATATTTTCCTATTGTAAAAAGAGACGACAAAATTACAGGAAACTTGTGAATAGAATGTTGTGATGAAGAAAATAAGAATTATCAGATTGATTTTTTGAAATTTAAAATATTAATACCTTTCGTAAAAATAAAATACTACATATTTATGAGATATAGGTTTAATTTTATCAATCTTCTTTTAGCTTTTTCATTTTTGTTGAGTTCATGTGATGTAAAAAAATATTGGAAGATAAGTTCTTTGTTGAGGTTATTTATGATGGTGGACATAATGTTATTACAGAAGATAGGAGTTTTAAGATTGGAAAACATTTAGAGAAATATGCCCCGAAACTCTAATACCGACTATATTTATAATAAACACCAGTAAATGAGTAGCGAACAGATAATTAAATTGAGGACATTTATAGAAGCAGCTATTTCGAGAATGCAACCATTGAAATCTTTAATGCGTGAAGATGAACTTGAAGATTTTGAATATTACGAAAGCTTTGACATTACTAATTGCACTGAAAAAAGAATATGTTTATCAATGTTAGACAGATTAACTATTATAGAAACAAGACTCCTTAAAAAGAATAAATCCAACTTTTTTCATTAGAGCGCAGTATCATATAGAAGATAAAAAAACAACCAAAATAAGAAGTTTTAAATATGACCATAGTCTAGATAAGTGCGCTCCAAAGTTTCAATAAAAAAAAGGATGTGAATTAACAGCATCCTTTTTTTAGATTTATTATGATTGATGATTTATCTGAAGCGTCTTTTAGTATTCCAAACAGAAGCTTTTGTTGAGTTTAATTTATTGGTAATTTGATTGTTATTTAAAGTTCTCATAATTTCTATATTTTGATGGTTTATTGTAATATTTAAATTTCCTAAAAGAATTATTTGTAACGTCTTTTGGCATTCCACACGTAGGCCTTTGTTGAGCTTATTTTTTGTGTAATTTGATTGTTGTTTAAAGTTCTCATAATTTCTATATTTAAAATGTATTATACTCAATAGACGACAATAATCAAATATTGTTACAGTACTATGTATAACACAGTAATGTTTTAACATATTTTAACAGTATTGCGCAAATTAATCTAGATAGTACCAATAGCAGCAAGTATAACAAAAGAGGTTGCATCACAAAAAATCATTGAAAATACTCAATAGATTCTTTTGTTAGATATTTTTATGATTTAGAGCATCATGTTGTAACAGAAATAAGAAGTTTTAAATACGATCATAGTCTTGACAAGTATTCTGCCAAGTTTTATAATCTTTCTTAATTCAGATAACTAACCTTAAATGACTTTCCTCATTGTAAGTTACTCGTGAAACAATTAAATTTATCAGTAAATCAAAATTGTATCATGAAAACAATATACAAGCATTTGAAAGTAGTCGCCCTTTTTTTTGCAACATTAATATTGTTCCAAGGTTGTACCGTATACAAATCAGCATCAGTAACACCTGATGAAGCATCAAAATCTTACACAAAAGGTAGAGTTAAAACTATTGATAATCAATCTTTAAAGTTTGAAGGAATTGAAGTTACAAATAACAAAATTGTTGGCGTTAAGATAAAAAATGGAGAAAGGATTATAACCCCAATTAAAAAAGATAATATAGATGAAATTCAAGTTAAAGATAAAAAAGGATCAACTATTGTTTCCATTGCAGTTCCTTTTGTTATAGGAGTTGTTATGTTAGGAATAATAGTTAACGAAAGTTTAAACAATATGGGCTTTGATTTATCAAATTAGAATAATATAATATTGTAATTATTAGAATAAAGGATTAAATGAAAATAAGCATTAAAGTAATTAGTTGGTTGCCTAGAATTATTTGCATACTTGCTATTGTGTTTATAAGTATTTTTGCACTTGATGCTTTCAATCCTGAAAAAACGCCCTGGCAACAGATTGGTGATTTTCTCATGCATCTCATTCCTTCTTTTATATTAATCTTGTTTCTCATCATTGCATGGAAACGAGAATTTATTGGCGGTATGATATTTACTATAATTGGTCTTGGGTTTAGCCCTTTTATTTTTATTCATAATTACAGAATGAACCAATCTATTTGGGTGAGCCTTTTAACCATTCTTCTCATTACAATACCGTTTGTTATTGCGGGAATTCTTTTTATGTTGAGTCATAAAATAAAGAAAAGGAATCCTTCTTTTTAAATAAATAATTATAGTTTAAAGGTTAATAAACAAACCTTTAAAAAGACTATAATTAATAGGGTAGTTTAAGAATAATATCTCGAATATGATTGTAAGGTAGAAATTATAATTTATTATGTTAAAAATAAGTTCTTTGCTGACGCCTAACAGTCTGTAATGTTATGATGCCAAATCAATGAAAAGCCTTGTAAACATTACTAAAAGGAGTTCTGATTTTGTCTTTATAACCTACTATTATTCATACTCTGATTTATTTACTATTAACTTAATTATTGCATTAGGTTTTACTTCTATATCTTTTCATAAAAACACTTCGCTCTGCTGCTTGCTGAATATTAATAGTCTACCTTGCAAGAAATTAACTCAAAACTATAAGAAAATTAATCTTCTTTTTATTGACCACAATTTTAATCAGTTGTGATTCTGCGAGTAGAATTAGTGATGTTTTTTCAATTGACGCTTTCTGCCACCCAGAAATACAATATCATTTATCAAGTGATTGTGATGATAGCCCTGAAATTACTGCTTCAGAAATTGTAAGTGTACTTGATTTCAATACTACAATTGATGGTATAGAAGTTATATTGAATGAAGCTGAAATTGGAGAATGTGTTCTTGTGAATTTAGTCGGTTTTGTTAGTAATAATGGCGAATATTTAGGCAATGTATATATTGTTAATGACGCAGAGAAATCATGGCTCGTTAAAGACTGCAATTAATTCACTCTTCTATATCTTTTCATAAAAACGCTTCGCTCTGTTGCTTGCTCTAGGCTAAAACAACTTTCAATAAGTTAAATTATAATTGTAAAAGTTTCAATATTATATTAGTGTCTACTTTTGATTAAACATTGAACAATATCATAAAAAAATAATATAATATATTGATATTTAGTAAGTTAAGTAAATAATATAGATTAAACAATTTATTGAACACCGATTAAACAGTAAATTCTTTAGAACAGGAGAATAGCACTCGATTGTTATTTGTTTCAATCTTATTAAATACTATGCACTATCTATATTGGAATAATAATAAAACGGCTTTAATCGTTACAAAAACCGCAACAGTAAAAAAGCCAGCTACCTAATAATAAGATAATTGACTTCATATTTGTACTCAAGGTGGGTACATAACCTAGAAAACAAAGGATAAAATAAGTTATCTAAAGTTAAAGATAATCAATTAGTTAAATACAAATAACCTCATCTTTGTTTTCTTTTTATTTCCTATATTTGTTATTAATACCGCTACTATAGCGCTACTAATTATAATTAGGTCTTCATGGGTGTTAAGTTAAATGAAAGAATACTTGCTAAAGGTGTTAAGAGATATTACTTAGTCATTTGGAATAATGGTATTAGAAGTTATGAATGGCTGCATACTGTACAAAAAGGTGATGATAAAATACAAAAGAAGAAATTAGCTGAATCTATAAGAGCGCAAAGAGCTTTAGAAATTGAAAGCGAAGGAACTAATTTTGTGCCTAAACATAAAAAGAAGATTACAATAACACAGTACTTTGATAATTATACCAATAATTACAAGAAAAAGGATTTAAGAACTATTGAAGGCGCTCTTAATAAATTCAAAGATTATCTTCAAAAACCTAAACTAGCATTTAGTAGCCTTAATCAACTTCATATAGAGAATTTTAAGTACTATTTAGTCCATGAAGCTGGAATAAATGGAGAAACACCTTATAGTTATTGGAGAAGGTTTAAAAAGGTCTTAATTCATGCTGAAAGGGAAGGCTACATTAAGGAATCTGTTTATAAAAATATAAGGTGGGAATCTAAAAATAAAAAAGCTGAATCTACACTAACAAAACAAGTGCTTACTGAAGATGAGATTGCTTTATTAAAAGAAACTAGATGTGGTAATGCTGAGGTTAAGAGGGCTTTCTTATTTGCTTGTTATACTGGCTTAGGATATGCTGAATTTAAAAAGCTTACTTGGAAAAATATTGTAAATCAAAAGCTTGTTATTGATAGGGCTAAAACTAATAGTGAGATAAATATAAAACTTAGTAACTCAGCCCTTAATTTATTAGGGGAAAGAAAAACAGGGCTAATTTTTGACTTAAAGCATGAAGGTAAGTTCTTAAGTGATACTGCAATAAATAAAAACCTAAGAAATTGGGTAGGTAAGGCTGAAATTGAAAAGGACATTACTTTTTATTGTGGAAGGCACACTTTTGCAGTTAGATTATTAATAAATGGGGCTAATTTAAAAACTGTGTCAGATGCTTTAGGGCATAAAACCTCAGCCCATACAATAAAGTACTTGAATCATGTTAATAGCCTTAAAGATGATGCTACATTTAATTTAGATTAGTAGATTTATACTAACAATTGGTTTGTATTTGATAATCAAAAACTTTATTAAAATGAACAATTTAGATCATAAAGGAAGTAGTTTTTCAAAAGATGAAGAAAGAAGATTATGGGTTGAGGCAAGAAGGTATCAATTAGAGCATGACTATTCATTACTAACTGATAAAGAACTAAAGACAAAGTATAAATATCTGAAGAAAAAACTGTTTAAAGATAATAGGTGGAATATTGAAGAATTTAAAACATATTGTAATTATCTTAAAACAAGAGAAGAAGTGGTTTTATTTTATTTAAAACTTTTTGAAACTGAATTTTCTTCAAGAATCTCATCTTTAAAATCCTTTAAATCTTTTATAAAGACTTTAATTGGAGCAAATGAACAAGATACTAAAGCGATGTTGCAAAGGCATAAAAACTTAGAAAGGAAATGGAAGATGTTCAAGTTTCAATTAAAAGAAGATGTTCACATTGGAGATTTTTTAATTGCTGTTAAACAGTTGAAAGTTTTTCTAAACTGCAATAATGAAGAAATAATTGAATTTATGCAGAAGAATATATATACTGGTTATAGTAAGGAAACGTTGTTAAAATACTATTATTCTTATAATTCAGAAAATTAACAATTTTTAAGATAGAGTATATAAGGGGTAATTTATTAACAATTCAATATAGTATGAATGTATAAATATTTTAAAATCAATTATTTATAATATTGACTATCTGAAATTTATTATTATTTTATTTAACTTATTGAAAAACAAATAATTAAAATTTTATATCTGTTAATGGTTTTGTTACTCAATCCTTTCCTTTCTTTCCTTTTCTAATTAATTTTATCCTATCGATATATAAGGGATAAGCTTATCCATTTTTATTAATCCATTAAAAAGATTATAGGATGGAAAAAAACATTTTTAATTTAAGTGATGCTGCAAAGTTCACAGGCTACAGTAAGAGCCATTTATACAAACTTACTCACTATAGAAAAATTGAACATTACAAGCCTAATGGCAAAAACATTTTTTTTAAGAAGGAACACTTAGAAAACTTCTTATTAAAAGGAAAAAAAGAGGTGCTGCCTAGTCAAGATATAGAAACGCTTGCTGCAAATTATATGCTAACTAAAAATTCTAGCAAATGATAGCAGCATATTACAAGTTAAGTATGCTTTCAGATGATTTGAAAGCAGCTAATAAGATAAAGGTAGGGGCTAAAATACCTAGATATGATTGCATAGAATTTACTGGTGATTATAAAGGATTTAAGCAGGGTTTTACCATTAGTTAACTCATAACACCAAAACAAAAAAGAGGGCGTTAAAACCCTCTTTTATTTTGTTCAAATATGGTACTACGGCAACACAAAAAACCTCTACACAAATATAACAAATGTTTGATAATTTACCTTTTACAGTTACCGATAAAAAGCAAATAGAAAATTTCTTGTCTAGTGGATTATTAGAGCGTGTTTCTGAAAGTATAGATTATTGCATGGAGACAGGAGAACAATACACTATTAAGAGAATATATAAGTTCTATAATTTGTATTTCTCCTTGACATATTCAAGTAAGGATGTTTATGATACATTGATTTGTAAAGGCTCATTTCATTACCTAATGAACAAAGGAAAGCACAATGCTAACAAAATTAATTTTGCTCAGGCTAAAATCTTTTTGTTGCAATTCGCTAGTCTTTTTAAAGTGGATTTATTTAAGTTAAAATTAAGGCCACCAGAGTTTGGTTTAAATATAACAATACCATTTGACGTGGTAGAAGTTGTGCAGCACGCATTTTGTGAACAGCGCAAAGAATTTAGTTTTAATCCACCACATATAAAAACTTCAAAAATTTCAGGAAGCCCTGCCAATGAAAGCCGTTTGAAATTTTATAGCAAATATCACGATTGCCCCAAATATGCGGAAAAGGACCTATTAAGAGCAGAACTACAATTCAAAAAAATTAGATGGTTGCATAGTGTAGATGTTTTTTCAATAGGAGATTTACTTAACGTGGATAATTTGAAAAAAATAAGTAAAAAGCATATTGAAATGTTTGAGCATATAATTGTCTATGATTACACTATAAATCCACCAAATAACAAACGTGTTAAGGACAAATTAAGAGATTATAAGTCTGAACGATACTGGAGAAAGTTAATTCAAGATTGCAAGCAAGGTAAGTGTTACAAAGACAAGTATAACGACAAAAAAGAGGACTTAAACAAGTTATCTAAAAAATATGGTTCTGACCTAACTCATAAAATACTTGAAATCATACGCAAACAGTGGGTTTGGTTTTTTGAAAAAGAAAAACATCCGAACTATGCACCAGTTTTCAAACCGAACTATGCACCATTTATAGAGTGCATTACTACTACTCCTACTAAAAAATGTCTTGTGACTGGTTTGGATATTTCCATGCAAAAAAAAGACAGTTACTTATTAAGTCACACTGGTTTAAAGTATCTCTATGTAACTAATAGACCGTTATATGATAATATTAAGAAAAAGTATTTGTCTATTCTTTGGGTTAAAGTTGATTTAAATGTTGAGATACGAGAGATTGCACATAACATTAGGAACGCACACAACAACCAAAGAATTAAACAACAAAGACTATATCCAAAACATCAATTCTCTTTAATACATTCTCTGCAATAAGATTATATGCCCCCATACCCCCCAATTCTCAAAAAGGGGTGGAGTGTTATAATGTAACGTACTAATTTTTTCTGAAATCCCAATAAAAATGGTGACTTTGAGAGGTTTCAATGCCTCTAAACCATTTATAATAGTTCACTTATAACTTTTTCATCAATAAAATAGATGTAATTTGTATTATATCAAGTAGTTACAGCTTTAACCTAATAGAAGACTTCTTAACAAATTACCACAGTCAAAACAATAAGTATAAATGATGATTTTATGTTAAAAGTGTGGTTTATTGGTGGGATAATAGCCTAACACACACATTAATTAAAATCTAAAAAAAATTGGTGGAGGTTAGAAGGATTGTGCTTTAGACTTTTAACAAGCTTTTCTTTCCAGCTCTTTCCCTTTGGCCAATCAGTCGCTTTTTTTGTTTTCAAATATTTCATTCAGAATCCAGTTTGTAAATTACCGCCAACGTTTATGTATAAGATTTTTTGCGTTGGTTAAGCAACTAATTTAGCAAATAAATCACAGATAGAAAGTCCTTGTGGACTTTCGTTAGTAAGCTCTAACTAGCAATGAATTATACACGTTGTTGTGTGTAGTTTTTTAATTTTTAATTACCTCTTTAAATTTATCAACTAAAAGATTCATAGGAAATCGATAGTTGTTGAGTCTTGTGCTTATAGGTGCAATTTGTTTAGTTAAATTCTTATTTGCAATCATTTTTCCTTTTTCCATATTGGAATGATTCACTTTTTTTCGAGTATTCATATTTTTTAGATGATCATCAATTATTTTTCTAAAATTAGAATCATTTTTCTCTAAATGAGGTTGCCAAAAAATTAAAGTATCTATGTCAATTATTGTAAGGTTTTTTATGAAATTGGAATTGTATTTATCTCCAAGCTTTTCTTTTACAGACTTCATATACCATTGATTTAATCTGTAGTTAGCTCCTAGAATCTCGAAAATTCTGTCATTTATTATTAAGATTGGATAAATGGTTATATTCTTTTTATTATTTACAAAGTCATCAAATTCAAAACTATTTTCTACGATTTGAACAATCGAGTTAATCAGTTGACCTGCACCAATCGGTTTACCGTTTACTTCAAAAAACTTAGATTTTAAAACTTGATTAATTTGGTCAATATCTCCTGAACTTTTTATTTTTTTTGCAATAAGCACATCCTTATTTTCAAATAAGTATACTCGTTTATTATGGCGAATGTAATAATCAGGTTCATTGTCAGCTTTAATATTTTTTTTCTTTATTAAATACGACTTATCAAAAATTCTATCAAGAATTTTCTTCATTAAATAATCCTCGGAAAATTTAGTATTAAAAAACTCAAAAAAAGTTCTGTCTTTTGCAGGTAACTTATGATGTTTATGAAAAGAACTTTTTAATATAAATTTTACACTTTTATAGAATTTATCCACAACAAAAAAGAAGTCAATGATTGAAAATGTATCAGCATCTAATTTGTATAGAGGGTAGTTTTTTAGGTTAGTAAAGTCATCATCTTCGACAATTTTATTTGATGACAATGTATCTAAAAAAGCAATTGAATCTTTATCCGATACTTTAAATTTGAAACCGTTTTTAACTTTAAGCTCAAGTAGTTTACCAAAAAGATATTTCATCTGAATAGTCAATTCTTTAGAACTACTTTGTGAGAAATATTCATAAAGGTCTTTTTCTAAATAATTATATTCTGCATTTGACTGCAGAAATTCTATTAGGTACTCAAACCGAACAATAGTTGCATACAAAAGCTTTGCAAATTCTAGGTCATTGTCCTCAAAGAGACCTATATCAGCAGTAGAAAATGACATAGCAATTGACATATCTACCATCTTTTCAAGATTATCCTTTGAAGAAGTAAGCTTTTGTTTTGAATTGACTTCTTTATTGATTACTAAAAATGCTTTAAACAAGTTTAACTCGTCTGAATCTCTGTCATTATTTTTATTTTTGTCAATAAGTTCAGTACGATTTGATAAGATTATTTCAGCTAACCTCAAACTTGCCTCGCGAGAAACTAACTGTGGTTTTTCTCCAAGCTTAGTTTCTTTGGCATACTTTATAACTCGCTTAACAACATCGTCGTGTATTAATGGATTTGTAGCAAATCGGTCAAAGTTTGGTTGTGGTTTTGTATTCGAAAACCCAATAATATTCAATAGAGTAAAAGGCGAAATTAATTTTAAATATTCAATTACATCTTTTATTTTCTCGTCTGGATAAACGTGTTCAAATTCTAATCGAAGTATTGTTTTAATCATTTAACCTTGTAGTTTTTATATTTTTCTTAGTTCATAAGTCAATAACTCATCTTTTGGATAATCGCCAAGCTTATTCCAAATTTCGACACAATCAATTATTCCGTTAGAGAAATGAACTGTCAAATCAGCTAGAATGTTTTCATTCTGATTTATAAGTTTAAATTTTGTTAATTCCTGATTATGTTCTCCGAACATTTTTTCAAGTTGTGATCTTGATAATCTATATTTTTCAATTCCACTCTCAGGTTTTAAATAAACATATAATCCAACACGCGTTTGTTCAGTTTTTTTTCGGTTAATAGTTCAATTTGTTCAAACAATTGGTTTTCAAATTCTTCTCCCTCAACAGTGAATTCAATTATGTTTGATATGAGTTCTGATTTTATCATTTCTAATTAGTTTGAACTGGCTCTAACTATTCTTTAATTTAGAGTTGATAGATTAACAACTTCTCCATCTTGCATTTTATTCCAAACAATCAGCAAGTTCTCTTGATTTTTTTCAATCCATTTCAGCACTTTTTTTTCGTATTTTCTTTCAATTTGTCCAGCTAGGACTTGCTGATTTCTAATAGCTATACTTGCATTATGATTGCCTCTACCAATGTCAACATGAACATGAGGTTCTTTATGATTTTCCTGATACATTTTTATTTTCACATTTGTGTCAGGTTTAAATATGAGGTGCTTAATTACTGGTTTGCCAGAATGAGAATTAGAGCGTTCACTTAACATGTCTATTAATTGTATAGACTTTTTTAAACTCAAAGATTCTTGGTTTAATATTTTTATTGCTTCTTCCATCAAGTCTAAATGTTGTGTTAAGAGTTCATTTAAATTACTGCCAACGTTTATGTGTAAGGAACGTTGCGTGTTTGTGTGCGAGGATTTTCCGAAGGAAAATAAGAAGCCAGCAAAAGCGCAACTACCAAACGGCTTAACTAAAATAAGCAATGTTTTTTACACGTTGTTAGCCTTTGTTTTTGATTTCCCTTTTTATGAGTTCCAATGCCTTCTCAGTTTGCTTTAACAATTTTTCTGTAAGGACATATACTCTTTCCATTCGCCAATTATGTATTGACATGATATTGGAAAATTCGAATTCTTGCAACATGACTCTTGGATCAATTTCGAATTTTGATTTAAAATTTCTTGGATTATTAGGGGAACTAATTTTATCTACATCATCCCAAGATAGCCATTTGTTGGTATATGGATAAAATTCAGCAGAAAACTCACTAGCCCAATCATCTTCTTCCCTTTGAAACACTTGTAAGCTAGAAGTCCATTTCCCTATATTTCTCCTAATATCAGCTCTTGAAATAATCTTTAAATTTCCAGAACTACGAACATCTTCAAGAATATCTGTGGAAATTTCGCACCTAGTTGTTGCTCCAATTTGTCCAAACCATTTGTTCATCTCATCAACTGATAATGTTGGTTTATTTGGACCAAGTTGCATTCGTACGCTATCAGCATACATCATATCCTCTTTTAAAATATCCAAGTAATTTCGGAGAGAAATTTTATTTGTTTCAAATTCACCAATCAAAGCATTTAGCGTTGATTTTTCTAATTTATTCAGTTGTTTTTCTTCTTTCCAATTATTTAAGCTCAAGGCAATTAGAATTCCAATAACTACCAGAATAATTTCTCCAATTGCGTAAATCAGATACTTGCTGAATTTATTTTCAGAGAGCAATTTTTGTCTAATTTTCCTAAAGAATTTTATCATGGGTCAAAGGTTGGTCATAATGAAGGCTAACGGTTTTGTGTATGGTTAGTTGCGTGTTTGAGCAACTAATTTAGTAAACAAAAACGAACGCGAGAAAATTCCGAAGGAATTTTCCAGATGAGCACTTGCCAAAGCAATTAATTTTATACGTTGTTAGCATACGTTATTTATAGTTTCTTTAATAATTCATAATCATTATCGAAGTCCTCAACTTTTAATATTCTTTTTGGATTACAAGAACTTTCTCGATAAGCAATTTCAGGATTTCCATAGTCGACTTTAGTTCGATTAAAACACCCTTGCTTTTTTAGTACGACATAGATTGTTCCACTTTTCAAGTCATCATTCGATAATTCCAAACCACAATTGAAAGGTATTGTTTTAGAATGAGCAAAACTATTTCCATAATCGGCAGTATTTCCAAGATATGAACCGTAATCTTCCCATCTTCTAAATTTATATCCAAGTGTTCCTAAAAGTTTCAATTCTCCATTGTTCATTTGATATACCAAAATTGGTGGTAACGATGGATTATTATTGTCAGACGTTATTGAAACTCTTGCCATTATATGACTGTTTCCTCTTTTCGCATCTCTCAAAAAGTATTGACTTCCATAATCGTCAAAAGACCAACGTTTTCCTTTCCAAATCTTATCAAAACGTAGTGATAAATCTCCGAATTTAACTCTTGTAGTTGGTTTTAAAACTTTATATCCAAGTGCTTTTTTTCTTTCCGCATCAATTCTTTTTTGTTCAATTGTTCTGTCAATCTTTGCGATTTCTTTTGTGGCAATTGTTGCATCATTAGTTCCTTTGAAATTATCTACAATTCCTCTAAACTCTGTTTTCGCTCCATTCAGATTATTTTCGGTAAGTAGTTTTTTTGCTCGAATAAATCTGTTTTCTGCAGTATTCTTTATTTCAGTCAATTCAGCCGAACAGTTATTCAATTCCGCTTTTGTTTTTTCAAGTTCAGTTTTTAATTCAGATAACTGCTTTTGGGTTTCTCCATCTGAACAACTAAATAATGTTAATAATCCGAAAGTAAGTGCAAGTAATTTTCTTTTCATTCTGTTAATGCTTTGTAATAATTGTAAATCTATCACGAAAAATTTAATGGTTATTGCGGATTTCCGTAATGTATGCTAACGGTTTGGCTATGAGCAGTAGCGCCCTGCAGGGAGCTATTGCTTATAGGTTTTGTTAGGCAAAGTATTTATATACTCCTCTAGATATTCATGTAGCCCTTTTTCTGGTTGATCTAGCAAGTTTTTTTTGTACTCAAATTGTAGCTTATCTAATAGACGCATAGTGTTGAAACCAATTGTATAATGATAATCAGTTGCACCAGCATATACGAGGTAGTTAAAAGCATCATTATTCAAGTCTATTTCTTCAAATTCTGTATAATTAATAAACTTTGGATCATTAATGATTACTGGCGCATCTGGATTGTTAAAATAGCTGTTAAGAATAAACATACTTTTATATTCAATGTATCTGGCTGACCCTTCTTGAATGACGTAATAGTTTTCTACTTGTTCCAAATGTGGGTGTTCTTTATTGTATTTTGTAATCCTTTTATTTCGTGTATTTAAATACGCTGAAACCAATGAGTCACATATGGCTTTATCTTCTTCAGTAAGCGCAGTCATTAAAATGTTATTCTCATTTCGAATCATGGACAAGAACTGTTTATCTTCCTGACAAAGGGCGACTAAATTTCTGGAGTCGAAAGGTAAAACTCCGATTACTGTTTCCGCATATTTTACGTATTTCGAATTGTTATACTGAAAATGATGAAACATTTCATGAACAACCATGGTTGACCACATTTCTGTGCTTTCAACAGAAGGGATGTATTTTCCAATTTCTTCAACAGAAGAATATTGCTCTACAGGATTCTTAAAGAAGAATTCTAAAGAATCTTCTTCATTGAAACTAATCATTACTTCCATATGATAAGGAATACTGTCTGTCCTTTTTGTTAGCCAGTAATTGTCACTGTGTTTTTTGGATTTGTGTAATTTATTAACCACTTCCGAGTCTGGGAAGAACACTTCAGACCAATCTGCATCGAAGTAAATTAAAGTTCCTTCGTTATTCTTTGTCCCAAAGTCAGACCAAGTACTTTCAGCAACGGATTTTTTTAGGTCAAGAACTAAAGAAATTCTTCTTGTTGACAAACTATCAGGCAAGTCAAATTGACTCTCTAATTTCTTGCTTTCAAAGCTCGATTGAGAATCATTCTTCTGATTTTGGCATGCTGTTATCAGAATACAAACTCCAGCAATTAGTAAAAGGTTTATTTTCATTTTGTTCTATTTTGCCTAACTTGTTTATATGCGTATGTTTGTTCAGTATATTACTCTATTTTGGATGGCTATACTGAAGTTTTTGAAATTACTTACAACATTATTTATAACATCAAAAAAGGCAATGAGTGGAATAATGATGTAAAGGCCCCATCTTGCTTTTTTCCATAATTTTTCATTTTGTTCATCTTCTTTACTTATAAATTCTGATTTTTTGTTTTTGAAATATTTATAAATAAAATATCCAACAATAATCATTAATATAATTGGCAGAAAACCGATGAAATGTTCCATAATTGTTTTTGATAATACCGTGTTTGAAATTATTAGATAAACATTTATTTCTTGATTTTATCATTATAGAATTTTGATAAAATTCTTTTTCCATTAAAAATGAATAGAATTGCTAAAACAAGAAATAGATATATTTTGTACTGAACTTTACTTTCCAAATATGAAATAGTGTCAAAAAGATAAATAGCACAAACAATACCCAAAACAATTAAGACAAAACCTAAAAGCACAATTAAATAATATGCTAAAACTTTATTTTTTTTGTTCATAGTAGTATGTTTTCTATAAAAAACTGAATTTATTAATTGCTACAATATTAAGCTATCAATAATAACTTATCTAATAAATTTTTATTTAAATTAACTCTCTAAATGCAATACACAAAATATTTTTCTTTCATGGTCAAGGAGAACGGACAACCCAATTTTGATAATTACCAATTTAGGCGCA
Source organism: Algibacter sp. YIN40 (assembly GCF_057219435.1). Lineage (NCBI taxonomy): Bacteria > Pseudomonadati > Bacteroidota > Flavobacteriia > Flavobacteriales > Flavobacteriaceae > Algibacter > Algibacter sp. YIN40. The sequence goes on from NZ_JBXVVC010000001.1 coordinate 1,040,653, forward strand.
TGATGAACATTATCTATTTAGAGGGTGTTATAAATGGTTTAAATAAGGTTAAAAGTGCCAATAAAGGAACTGACCAGTTTTACAAATATGATATTATTATTCATAAAGAAGAAATCAAACTAACCGAACAAACAGGAAATTTAAAACCTGAACTTTTATTCAAAGAAATGATACTAAATATTGAATAGATAAATAGATTTCTTTTTATCTTTAAATCATGGATGACGAGAAGCATGATAAAATCTTATTTATACTTTTTATTATTGTGGTAATATTGGCTGGGATAACATTACGCTAAATTAGTATGAAACAAAAAAAAATAACATTAAAGACTATTTTAATAATTGTTTTAATATTCATTGTTTTGGCAATTGGTCTACTCTTTGTTTGCAAAGATGCTTACGAAAATGTGAAGAATTGTCTTTATTAAATCGTTTAAAATGACCTTTTACATTGTAACGTATTTACAAAAAAAAGTTACTTTTAAGTAATGAACAAACTCTTACTCTTACTATATCTATTTTCATTTGTTTCATTTGCTCAAATTCCAGCATATTACGATGGTCTAGATTTTAGTCAAAATGGTGCTGAATTGGAAGAAGACCTTGTGATTTTAATTGGTTCTACACATACCAATCCGTTGCCTTATACATCAAGTTCGCCTGATACATGGGATGCTGTAAAGCAAACAGATTTAGTTCCTGGAGACACTCAAAATGTTCTGCTATTTTATGGGTTTGATAATGATGATGGTGATTCTGAAACTGATTATACTAGAGATAAAGATTTGTCCTGTCACACATCATCTTGTGGAGGTCTTTGGAATAGAGAACATGTTTATGCTAAATCCATTGCAAGCCCTTCTTTAACAACCGATGATCCAGGCTCTGGAACAGATGCTCATAATTTAAGAGCATGTGACGGAAATATGAATAGTACAAGAAGTAATAGATTATTTCAAGAAAGTAATGCAAATGTAAATTCTCACATTACTAGCAGTGGTAACTGGTATCCTGGAGATGAATGGAAAGGAGATGTTGCTCGCATAATTATGTACATGCACCTAAGATATCCTGCTCAATGTCCTGCTAATGATATTGGAACTGGAACTAATACAAATCATGCTGACATGCCTGATGTTTTTCTGCAATGGAATGTTGAAGACCCAGTATCTACTTATGAAACTCAAAGAAATACTGTTTTAGAGTCAATGCAAGGCAATAGAAACCCTTTTATTGACAATCCGTACCTAGCAACTAAAATTTGGGGAGGAGATTCTGCTGAAGATAAATGGGGTATATTAAGCACAATGGAATTAAATCTTAATCATGTGAAAATTTATCCTGTTCCTGTGAGTGACCGTTTATACATAACTAACAACACTTCAACTTATATTGATATAACAGTTTATAATGTTAATGGACAAAAAATAAGACTACCACAAACAAACAATTATTTAGATGTAGGGAAATTAAAAAATGGTTTTTACTATTTGCAAGTGAAAGAGCAAGAGGAAGTATCCACTTTTAAGTTTATTAAGAACTGATGACCTTATACGAGTTTAATACATTAGAACTAAACGAACGAATGGAAGCAGTTAACCAATACGGTACTTTTTTAGACAACTATGCAACTAAAGACATTCGCATCAACTGTTATGCAATAGATAAATTCTTTGTTGAGGTTGTTTATGATGGAGAGAATAACACTATTACTGAAGTAAGGAGTTTTAAATATGGTCATAGTTTAGATAAGTATTCAAATCTTAAAATTTAGGTTTATATTTATCTAATATGAAGACTAAAGAAGATAAGCAACCAAATGAACCTTTGAAAAAGAATATTGAGTACCAACGTGATATTTTAAAACCTATTAGAATAATTAATAATATTGAGTCTGTAATAGTTATTGTAATTGTTGTTGTTATAGTTGTTGGCTTAATATTAATCTACACACTTAATTAGTAACTAAACCCGTTTTTCTGTTTTTTTAAATAACTTACTTGAGAATTAATAATACTGAATATGGATTTTTTAGATATACTTACTAATTTATTTGTTTTGTTTTTTATCATCCTGTTGCCTTTGATGATATTTGGTTATAGAAATGGTTTAAGAAAAAAAAGTAGCGAAAATGAAAATAGAGGATGCTGGAAAGTTGTTTTTTTTATCACTTTGGTTATAACTATTATTTCATTATGTGGAATTGCTATTGTAGTTCTAGCAGTTGGTGCTATGAGTGGTGAATTTAGTTAATGTTATAAAACTCATTTTAAATATTTCTTGATAGAAAAGCGGTCATCTTCTTGACAAGTATGCTCCAAAGTTTCAATATAAAATCACAAGGCTTAAATAGTTTCAATAAAAAAAAGGATGTGAATTAACAGCATCCTTTTTGTAGATTTATTATGATTGATGATTTGATTGTATAAATATTCTTTTCTTTAGATGCTATACTATTATAGCGAACAGTAGATTTTCTTGGTTAATTTGTAACCCAATTCTTGCTCAATTTCTAATAATACCATATTAGCTATAGACTGACCTAAAACATCTTCACTATATAAAGCATTAAAGCCTTTTGGTAAATACTGCTTTGTATCAAAATTAAGTTCTACATCCTCTTCAATTTCAACAAGTTCAATAGTATTCCAATCTAAATCATCTTTACCCTTTAAAGCGTTAAAGCCTTTTGGCAAATATTGCTTTGTATCAAAATTAAGTTCTACATCCTCTTCAATTTCAACAAGTTCAATAGTATTCCAATCTAAATCATCTTTACCCTTTAAAGCGTTAAAGCCTTTTGGCAAATATTGCTTTGTATCAAAATTAAGTTCTACATCCTCTTCAATTTCAACAAGTTCAATAGTGCTGATATCTAAATTACTGGCTTGAAGGTTTTCGTTACTACTGAAAAGAGTTTTTCTTAAAGTACATTCTTCAAAGTTTTCGGTTTTGCATTCTGAACAAAGGTCAGAAGATTTCTTTGAATTAGCATTTGCATTAAATGTAAGCAACATGCTAAAAAGGAAAGCTAATTTATACATGACTTTTTGGTTTTAAGTTCTTTTAATCTATATATCAAATGACGAACAAAAATTTAATTTATTACACTATATCTATATTTTTAACCAATATTTAACGAATATTATTATAAATTAACATAATAAAAGTGTTATCATAAAAAAAAGTGTTCATAATTGAGAATATTATAATTTCCATCTAAAATACCATCATAGAACTGTAAAACACTCTAATTGGTCGATGTGTAAGGTTAAAACAAGCCCCATGCCCCCCAAATATCAAAAGAGGGTACAGGAATATAATGATGCATAATAATTTTTTCTGAAATCCCAATAAAAATGGTGACTTTGAGAGGTGTTAATGCTCTAAACCATTTATAATAGTTCATTTATAACTTTTTCATCAATAAAATAGATGTAATTTGTATTATATCAAGTAGTTACAATTTCAACCTAATAGAAGACTTCTTAAAACATTACCAAAGACAAAATAAAAAATTGAAGTGTTGATTTTTAGTTAAAAGTGTGGATTTTAGGTGAGATTATACCCTTTTACACATACTTAAAATAAAATCTGAAAAATTGTGGTGGATGTTATGAAGATTATATATTAGGTTTATTCTTATCTACTTTCTCAGTTAACATTTAATCGATTTAAGTAACTAACCCATTAAAAGTTAACTTTTTGTTGACGTCTAACACGGGATACAACAACTCTCTTCTTAGAGATTTATATAATTGTTAAAAGTTAACAAATTATAATACTATGCTTACAAAAATTCATTATTTTAGTTCATTACAAAAATATAAAAAACCTCTTAGATTTCGCTGTATTGAGGAAAAACCAAAATGATAAAATGGAAATAAACGCAATTGTATTTATTCCCTAGTTATGGGCAAGTGAAAAATTAAAGACTAAAAAATTCATATCTTTATAAGAATTAAAAATGGAAGCAAGAAACCATCAAAAAACTGGGCGAAACCGAAAAGCCAAACGAGTAGGAACACTAAATATAATTACGATGGAAATATTATTATGTCAAAAGAAGAAGCTCCCCAATAATGTATTATTTTTAAAATTTATATTTATTTTAACCTTGACGTTTACTCTAATTAATTGCACATCGAATAAATCGTCCTCCGCAGATATTATTAGGTCTGAAGCAGTAGAATCAAATCAGAATATGTATGTCATTGAAAGAGAAATTCCAGGAGCAGGTAATTTAACAGCCGAAGAACTAAAAGCTATTTCGCAAACATCTTGTGGTGTGTTAGAAGAAATGGGGTCAGAAATACATTGGATGCATAGTTATGTGACAGAAGACAAAATTTATTGTGTGTATACTGCTCCAAACGTGGAGATGGTTCGTGAACACGCAAAACAAGGAGGTTTTCCTGCTAATTCTGTAAGTAAAGTAGAAACGGTCATTGACCCAACTACTGCTGAATGAATCAATAAGCTAGCCATCTACTCAAACTGTATCATTAGAATCAAAAACCAGCCCATAACAACGTGTATAGTTCATTGCGTCGAAATTCCTTTCGGAATTTCCTCGCTGCTGAACAATGGTTTTCTTTCTTTTTGCTAACTTAGTACTCAACGCAACGAAACCATACACGAACACGTTGTACCCAATAGCAGCAAAAAAAAAATAATTAAATACCTTAACTATGAAGCATTCAAAAAAAATATGGTTAACCTTATCCACAATTTTATTAGTTTTTTTATTTGCCTGCAAAAATAATACTCAAAAATTTAATACGGAGTTAACCTCTTTAAATTTGCTTCAAGGTGATATTCTTTTATGTGGTAATGGTGATTTCGGAAAAGTTGACTGGGCACTTTCTTGTAGTTATGAAACTCGTGATAACTTTAATTTAGCTATTTCATTATTACACTCTTTTGAACACGATGAAGCTCAAAAAGCATTTGCGAAAGTAATTGCTAACGACCCTGAATGTGCTATGGCATATTGGGGTGTAGCTATGTGTAAATTTTATTCATTATGGAGGCCTCCCACAAATGCACAATTTAAAGAGGGAGCTTCCGCTATTAAAATTGCGCGTGCTATTTCTAATAAATCCGAAAAAGAAACAGATTATATTGAGGCTCTTGCCGAATTGTACACTAATTGGACTGAGGTTAAGCATAAAACCAGAATGAATAATTATGCAAACGCCATGGAAAAAATTCACACAAAATATTCTGATGATATTGAAGCTGCTATTTTCTATTCGTATGCTTTAGTCGCAGCCGCAGCCCTTACAGACAAAACTTATAAAAACCAATTGAAAGCAGCTGCTATTTTAAAGGATCTTTTTGCCGACCAACCAGACCATCCAGGAATAACGCATTACATCATTCATAGTTTTGACTATCCTGGGTTAGCTAATCAAGCTTTAGATGCAGCTAGAAGATATGCCGCTATAGCCCCAGCTTCAGCACATGCACAGCACATGCCATCTCACATTTTTACTCGCTTGGGGCTTTGGGAGGAATCCATTCAATCAAATAACAATGCTACTAATGCAGCTAAATGCTATGCTGAACAAGTAGAAATGGATGGCCATTGGGATGAAGAAATACACGGAACAGATTATTTAGTTTATGCTTATTTACAGGTCGGAAAACTCGAAGAGGCTCAAAAATTAGTCAACTACTTAAAATCAATAGATAATATAAGTCAAGTAGAACGTAAAGCTGCATATGCCTCTGCTTCCATTCCAGCACGTTTTTATTTAGAAACTAGACAATGGACTAAAGCTTCAGAACTAGAAATGATTTCTGATAAATATACAACAGAGAAATTCCCATGGCCCAATGGAATTACACATTTTGCGCGAATTTTAGGAGCTGTGAATACCAATAATATTGACGACGCAAAAGAAAATTTTGAGTTGTTAAAAATATGTCATCAATATTTAGTGAAAAGAGAAGATAATTATATGGCTACCCAAGTATTAATTATGGTAAAAGCGGCCGATGCCTGGATTAAATTTTTAGAAGGAAACAATCAAGAAGCATTAGCATTAATGAGAACATCTGCTGAATTGGAATATAATACAGAAAAACAACCTATAACACCAGGTGAGGTTTTATCTGCTCAAGAACTCTTAGGAGATTTATTAATGAAGCTGGACAAACCTGCTGAAGCCTTAGATGCCTATGAACTAAATTTAAGAATTCGACCAAACCGTTTTAATGGTATATATGGTGCAGCTATTGCAGCTAAACAATCTGGTATAACTGAAAAGGCTGAAACCTATTTCAAAGCATTAATAACACTTACAGAAAACTCGTCTAGTGACAGACAAGAAATAAAGGAAGCGAAAGAGTATATTGAAAAAATATAATTTGACATGAAAACTTAAACAAACTGATTTAAAGAAAAAAACAAAAATCTACTGGGTACAACACCGTGTATAAAACATAGTTGTTAAGTGCTAAATCACAAGTTATGTGCTTATTTACAAATACCGCCAAATTTTTAAATTTGGCTTATTGAAAAAAATAAAAACAAAGCATAAAAATTCGGCTCTGTGTTTAATCCGAAAATTAAGCGTCTTTTTACACGCTACGTTTCATACACAAGACCGTTAGCCACAATGCGAAAAAACCACCAACTATGAACAAAGCATTAATATTTGCAGTAGTTATTTTCATCACAATTACTGCGTGTAAGACGGAAACAAAAAAAGAAGAACCTGTCAAAATCGAGAAAGTCGAAAAGATTGACGAAACGCAAAAGATTGATGAATCTCAAAAAATTGAAAACGCATTTAATGTATTTAAAAATTTGTACGCAGAATTAATCGGATTTAAAAACGATGCTGACTTCAAAAAATTCGGATTTGGAGAAGGTGGAAAATATAGTGAATGGCTTAAAAAAGTCAGAGAATTTAAGCAAAATCCAGATTCCAAACTCTTAATAAAAAAAGGTATTTTAATTGAAGATTTAGAACAATTAGGAATGGCTTATGTTGGCTCGAAAGGAAGCGAAACGGAAGTCACAAAGACGTTCAATAAAATATTCAACGAAGCTATTTCGGACAAACCAATTACAGACGAAAAACCAACTTCTTCTGAAATTTCAAGTTACGACCAATTGAAAAAAGATTATGAGTTCTTTGGGAAATGGACAATATCAAATAGTACACTCAAAGAAAGTTATCCCTACGAAATTTATAAAAAAGGGAATGAATATATTGGAGTAATAATAAAAGACGTTCTTGATAAAAAAACTGAAATACTTATTAAAAAAGGTTCGGATTATTACGTGAAAGGAAGTAAATACGGAGAATATTATACAATTGACCAAAATCTTAATATGGCACTATTTGACAAAGACGGAGATTTGGCAAGTGTAGGATATAAAGCTACAAAAACGAATTAAGTACAGTGGCTAACACTGGCTATAATCCATTGCTCGCTAAATGGTAAACCAAAAAACATAGCATAATGAAAATTCATTCGATTTTTTCCAAACAATATATCCTTTGGTGGTTTATAATGGCAGTTGCGATATTTTTAAAAGTTATCCTTTTTGGATTTAACCCAAATGGTTTATCTAAAATGGAAGGATATGAAGAACGAGGTTTAATGTTTTGGATTATCGGAACTATGTTTTGTGCCATTATATTTTCTGCACCTTTTTATTTATTGTCACGCTTATTTTTGAAAAAGTGGAATCATAGAGTGTTTATGATTTTAATATCCATTTTTGTAGGTTTACTTGTCATCTTTAGTTTATAAAAGAATATGTTAGAATTCACAAAAGAAAATAAAAATATGATTGGTGTAATTATGGGAATTAGTTATACTCTTTATTTTAATTGGCAAAATAGTCAATACCCAATAGGTAGTACAATAGCATATTCCTTACCTTTTTTATTAGCCTCTGCTTTAATTGGTTTCGGGATTTCGAAATTTAGAAAGGATAATAATTTTGGAATTTACTTTGCTGTGATTTCTTTAATATTTGTAATAGCAAACATTTGAAATGACAAAAGAATTTCCAAAAGTAAAAACGTTTGCCAACAATGTATAAAAATAATAGCGGTATAATCTTTAAACGAAAGTAAGTAAATATAAAAAAGGTCTGTGTTCAACCGAAAATTTAGTACGTGAAAATCCGCTGATATTCTTATACTAGACTGTTAGATCTAATTAACCACAATAATAATAAAGACAGATATGATTCAAAAAAAACTAACCAAACTTGTCGGAATGAAAAAAACTGACTTTGACTTATTTGTTCAAAGCGGTCAAATCAAATTACAACAAGCCAAGTTAATTCCGACTTTGAAAACTGGTGATGAAATGGCTCTAACGTCAATATTTTTATCAACAGTAAGATTAGTTAAAGAATATAGAGACGGAATCTTTAAAAGTATCAAGTTAAGTAGAGCTGGGAAAGCATATTATTATACCGAAGCCTCTTTTCCTGACATCAGTTCATCTCGAATAGATGGATTAATAATAGTTGTTACAAAAGGAATAATTGCCGATGCTGTTTTCTTTGAAATGAAAAACAAAAACAATGGAATTGACCATAAACAAGTCGAAGACTATCTTTCAATTTCAAGAAACTTAAAGGTAAATAAGTTAGTAACTGTATCAAACGAGTTTGTTGCAGACTCGACACATTCACCTGTAAAAGTTAAGGTTCCTAGAAACATTTCATTGTATCATTTCTCATGGACTTACTTAATAACTAAAGGCAGGATATTACTTTTCAAAAATGACGTTAATATACAGGACGATGACCAAGTGGAGATAATGTCAGAAGCTTTGCATTATTTTGAAAGTTCAGTGTCTGGTATATCTGGTTTCATACAAATGAAGGCAGGTTGGAAGGAACTTGCCGAAAGTATCAGAGCGCAAAAAGCTCTAAAACAATCAGATAAATTTATTGAGGAAGCTGTTCTAAGTTGGTATGAGGAGGAAAAAGATATGGCTTTACTTTTAAGCAGAAAACTTGGAGTTTTAGTTAAATCCTCATCTAAAAATACAGAAAGCCTCAAAAAGGACATTAAGAAAGTTATAAACGATAATTGTATTACAGGAGAATTAATTATTAAAAATGCAGCTTCTGACATAAAACTTATCGCTGAATTTGAAAGGCGAATGGTCGCAATGTCAGTTAAGTTGACACCACCTTTAGATAGAGGTAATAAGGCAAAAATTACTTGGATTGGAAAACAATTGGAAAATTGCAAAAAGAAAAATGATGTTTTGTTTTCAAAATTGGAAAAGGAATTAATAATCGAAGCTGACATTAAATATGCTAAAGCCAACATAAAAGTCAAATTATCGGAATTAGACGAGTTAATTGAATTGACTAAAGACAAAGATATTCAAGCATTCAAAATCACTTTGAACAGAGGATTTGGGGCAGGTTTTGCGAGCGTGAAAAAATTTATAGTTCTGATTGATAATATGGTTTTAGAATATTATGAGGGTATTGTTCAGTACGTAAGTACTTGGACAAGACCAACACCGAAAATTGTAAAAACAGAAATAATAAATAACTAGAGCTAATAATGGAAGGATAATGAGAGAATAAGCACTAAGCCGCTACTATACCGCTACTATAAAAATAATAAAACCCTGTATATCAAATGATTAACAGGGTTATTTAGTACTCAAGGTGGGAATCGAACCCACACTTCCGAAGAAACTGGATTTTGAATCCAGCGCGTCTACCAATTCCGCCACTTGAGCATTTCAGCGTTTACCTCCCGATAGCCATCGGGATCGCCACTTGAGCATTTTGGACAGCAAAAATATAGATTTTTTCAATATTAATCGTAAAAATACCAGTCAATATACTTTTTAGGTTAAAATAAATGTATAAATTTGCACCTCGCTTAAAATAAGGTGCTGTTTAGCACTGCAAAACAACTAGTTAACTATGCCTATTGTAATTACAGAAGCTAAAATTTTTGCATGTACACAAAGTATGATTCTTGGTAAAAAAATTGCTAAGGCTTTTGGAGCAGATTTAGGTAATGTAATTACTTCTACTTATAGTGATGGTGAGTTTCAGCCGTCTTATGAAGAATCTATTAGAGGAACTAGAATTTTTATTATAGGTTCTACCAATCCAGGACCAGAAAATTTAATGGAAATGTTGTTAATGATTGATGCAGCTAAGCGTGCATCAGCAAGACATATAACAGCAGTATTACCATATTTTGGATGGGCAAGGCAAGACAGAAAAGATAAGCCGAGAGTGCCAATTGCAGCTAAGTTGGTGGCCAAAATGCTTGAATCAGCCGGCGCAACTCGCATTATTACTATGGATTTGCATGCCGACCAAATACAAGGCTTTTTCGAAAGACCTGTTGATCATTTATTTGCATCTACTATTTTCTTGCCTTATTTAAGAAGTTTAAATTTAGATAATTTAACAATAGCTTCTCCAGATATGGGAGGTTCTAAAAGAGCCTATGCGTATTCTAAGGCATTAAAAAGTGATGTAGTTATCTGTTATAAACAAAGAGCAAAAGCTAATGTGATTTCTCACATGGAACTTATTGGTAATGTAGAAGGAAAGAATGTTGTATTGGTGGATGATATGGTTGATACCGCTGGCACACTAACAAAAGCAGCAGATTTAATGATGGAGCGTGGAGCACTTAGTGTAAGAGCTATTTGTACACATCCTATTCTATCTGGTAACGCATATGAAAATATAAACAATTCAAAATTAGAAGAATTAATAGTTACAGACTCTATTCCGGTTAAAACTTTAAGTGATAAAATTAAAGTTTTAAGTTGTTCAGATTTATTTGCACAGGTAATGGAGAAAGTTCACAACAATCAATCAATAAGTTCAAAATTTGTGATGTAAAGTCACTTAAAAAAAGAATATTAATTAAATTATATAAATAGAAAATGAAATCAATTACAATCAACGGATCTCAAAGAGAAAGCGTGGGCAAAAAAGCAACAAAAGCCTTACGTAATGCTGGTCAGGTTCCTTGCGTATTATACGGAGGAGACAAGCCAGTGCATTTCTCAGCACCAGAATTAGCTTTCTCAAAACTAGTATATACGCCTAACGCGCATACAGTTGTGATTGAGCTAGACAACGGCGAAACTTTAAGCGCAGTACTTCAAGACATTCAATTTCACCCAGTAACAGATAGAATTTTGCACATAGATTTCTATCAATTATTTGAAGATAAAGAAATTGCATTAAACATCCCAGTACAACTTGTTGGTAACTCTAAAGGTGTTAAAAATGGAGGTGTTTTAAAAAGAAATAACAGAAAACTTCGTATTAAAGCTTTACCAGCAAACTTACCAGATTTTATAGAGATAGATATTACACCTTTAAAAATTGGTGATAAAGTTGCTGTAGGTGATTTACCTAGTGGAGATTACACTTTTTTACATAACGATAACACTGTAGTATGTCGAGTTAGTACATCTCGAGTTGCGATTGAAGATGAAGAAGATGAAGAAGAGTTAGAAGAAGGAGCAGAAGGAGCGGAAGCACCAGCAGCAGAAGGGGCGGAAGCACCAGTAGCTCAAGAATAGAAATTATTCTCAATTAAATAGTAAAAAGCATCCTGATTTATTCGGGATGCTTTTTTATTTTTGTTAAAAGAAGAAACTTTTATGTGTCAGTTTTTAATCAATTTATTTAGAAAAAAAACATATGTAAAAGAGCAAAATCCTATGAAGAAATTTTTGATTGTTGGCTTAGGTAATATTGGCGAGGAATACGAAAATACGCGTCATAATATAGGCTTTAAAATATTAGATTATTTTGCTAAAAAGGAAGATCTAACTTTTGAAACCCAAAAGTTAGGAGATGTGACCACCTATAAACTAAAAGGGAGAACCTTCATTTTTTTAAAGCCAAGTACCTATATGAATTTAAGCGGAAAAGCTGTTCAGTATTGGTTAACGAAGGAAAAAGTTCCTTTAGAAAATCTATTGGTCATTACTGACGATTTAAATTTGCCTTTCGGAAGCATTCGTGTAAAAACTAAAGGTAGTGATGGAGGACATAATGGATTAAAGGATATTCAAGATAAATTGAATACCACAAAATATAACCGATTTAGATTCGGAATTAGTGATGCCTTTGGTAAGGGGAGGCAAACTGATTATGTCTTAGGTGAGTGGTCCAAAGATGAAAACGAAAAACTACTCGAACGATTTGAAAAATCGGTTGGTCTAATAAAATCGTTTGTTTTAGCAGGTGTTAACAATACTATGAATGCTTTTAATGGAACGTAAAAGGGCTACTGTAATTAATCAAACATTTGATAGACTCTTATTAAAATCGTATTATTGTTAGTAAGTACCCTCAGAATCAAAAAAATATTATTATGAAAAAACCTATTGGTATAATCTTCACCATTCTGTTTTTTGCGAGCTTTTTAACTTTCGGTCAAAATGATAAAAAGCCAAGGAAATTAGATCGTTGTGGGACCTATGAATATAACCAACAACTTTTAAAAGAACACCCCACAATGATGGGGAGTAAGGTTTTTGAAGATAAATTGAGGCTGTTAATTGACGCATACAATGTTCAGAAGTCTTTAAATTCAAGTAAAAGAGCAGTAATAACAATTCCCGTAGTAGTGCATATATTGCATAATGGAGAACCTATAGGTAGTGGCCCCAATATAAGTGATGCTCAAGTGATTTCACAAATTAAGGTGCTTAATGAGGATTTTAGAAAAATGAATGGATCTAGAGGAGATGGCGGTGGCGTTGATGTGGAAATAGAGTTTGTTTTAGCTAAAACAGATCCAAGTGGTTGCACAACCAATGGAATAGATAGAGTGAATATCGGGCAAGATGGTATAAGTGAAAGTAGCCAATCAGATGCTCAAAATCAAATGAATGCGCTAAAACCGACATCCATTTGGGATCGTGATTTATACCTAAATATGTGGACAGTAAAGTTTAAAGGTGGGTCTCAACTTTTAGGTTATGCTCAAGGACCTGGAGGGCCATCAAATACAGATGGAGTGGTTACAGATTATAAGTTTTTTGGAAGCAATGATGACCCAAACGTTACGGTATTCGGCCCCTTTAACTTAGGAAGAACTACTACTCATGAAGTAGGACATTTTTTAGGGTTAGCCCATATTTGGGGAGATGGTGATTGTAGTGTTGATGATGGTGTTTCAGACACACCTATTAGTGGTGAACCTAATTATGGTTGTCCTACAGTTATTCCTGATACCTGTCCGCTCGAAGTAGATGATGATATGATTGAGAATTATATGGATTATTCTGATGATGTCTGTTTTGACACCTTTACAGATGGGCAAAAAACCGTAATGCAAGCTATTTTAGCTGGAAGTAGGTCTAGTTTAGTTTCATCAACGACTGACGATTTAATTTCTGGTGTTAATAATGATGCAAATGTACAAGTCGTATTTTTAGATACGCCTAGTTGTACCTTTAATATGACTCCTACGATTAGAGTTACAAATTATGGAGATGTTATTTTAAGTAGTGCAAGTATTTCATATAATATCGATGGAGGTTCTTCTTTAATATATAACTGGACAGGATCGTTAGCGAAAGGTGCTTCCGAGCTTGTTAATTTACCATTGGCTACTTCAACGGCTGGAAATCATATCTTTAATATTAATGTTACCAGTGCTAATGGATCTGCAGACCAAAGAAGTTGTAATAACACTGATAGCGCTAATTTTATAATAAGTGACATTTACGGTTCAGCTTCAAAAGTAATTTTAACGCTTGTTTTGGATGATTTTGCTGCAGAAACAAGTTGGGAGTTTAGGGATGGTAGTAATACTCTTTTGGCGTCTTCACCAACTTATAGTACTTCTGATAACAATAGCACTAAGATTGAAGAATTTAATGTAAATCTTAATGAATGTTATAAGTTTACAATTTTCGACGCTGAAAATGATGGTATTTGCTGTGCCTATGGAAATGGTTCATATGAGCTTAAAACAGATAATGACGATATAATTGCAATTGGTGGTAACTTTACTAATTCAGAAATAACAAACATTTATACAGCAACTTTAGGAGTAAATGATTATTTTGAGAAGAATAAAATAGTGTTATACCCTAACCCAGTTGTAAGTAAGTTGAATATTAAATTACCTCAGAATAGTGATTTACCAGACACTTACAAAGTTTATAATATGCTGGGACAATTGGTCAAAGAAAATCGTGTGGATGCAGCTTCTCAACTTAGTATTAATGTTGAAAGTCTTAGCGAAGGGTTTTATTTTATGAAAATAATTAAAGATGGTCAATCTATATCCTTACGATTTATCAAAAAATAGAAGTATTGAAATTAATAATACAACAAAAGAGGACTCTATAATTCAGTCCTCTTTTATATTTTTGTAAAAACTTCAAGCTTGAAAATCAGCAATAGTCTTAATTTAGTATCTAATACAGAAACAGTAGTTACCATCGGTACCTTCGATGGTGTTCACATTGGGCATCAAAAAATTATATCTCGTCTTGTAAACACAGCTTCAGAGCACGATTTAAAATCGGCAATCCTCACTTTTTTTCCGCATCCTAGAATGGTTTTGCAAAAGGATTCTAATATAAAATTAATAAATACAATTGATGAGCGTTATGAGATTCTTGAAAGCCTTGGGTTAGATTTCTTATTTATTAAAAAGTTTAGCAAAACCTTTTCACGAAAGAGTGCAGAAGATTTTGTAAAAGAATTATTGGTTGATAAATTAAATGCTAAAAAAGTGATTATTGGTTACGATCATAGATTCGGTAGAAATAGAAACGCAGACATAGAGGATTTAAAACATTTTGGTGTTAAGTATAATTTTGAGGTTGAGGAAATTTCAGCCCAGGATATTGATGAGGTTTCAGTTAGCTCAACAAAAATTAGACATGCTTTATATGAAGGAAATGTAGCGAAAGCCAATAGTTATCTGGGTTATAAATTCATGCTTACAGGTATTGTTTCAAAAGGAAAAGGATTAGGTAGACAAATAGGGTTTCCAACAGCAAATATTAAAATTCAAGAAGATTATAAGTTAATACCAAAACAAGGATCTTATGTAGTGTGCACTATTATTGATAGTAAAACTACTTATGGCATGATGAATATAGGAGTTAACCCCACAGTTAATGGTGAAGAGGAGTCTATTGAAGTTCACTTTTTTGATTTTGATGAATACATCTATGATAAAAAACTTAAGATTGAGTTGTTAGAGCGTTTACGAGATGAGAAAAAATTTGATTCAGTTGAAGATTTAAAAACTCAATTATCGCTAGATAAAGCAACAGCACTTAATTATATAGCAATCAACTATGCTAAATAAACTGTTATTTAGACATATTGATAATTCTGCATTAGTAGTTTTTCGAATAATTTTTGGGCTATTATGTTTTTTAGAATCCTTTGGAGCTATTTTAACTGGCTGGGTTAAACGTGTTTTGATTGACCCGAAATTCACATTTTCATTTATTAATTTCGAATGGTTACAACCACTTCCTGGGAATGGCATGTACATATACTATGTAGTCATGTCGGTTTTTGCATTACTGGTTATGGTTGGTTACAAATACCGTTTAAGCATAATAAGTTTTACACTATTATGGGCAGGAACTTATTTCATGCAAAAGTCGGCTTATAATAACCACTATTATTTGTTGATGCTTTTAAGTGCCATAATGGTCTTTTTACCAGCAAATAAATTTGCTTCAGTTGATGCAAAATTAAACCCTCAAGTAAAAAATATCTCCATGCCCAATTGGTGCGGCTTGGTGTTTATTTTTCAGCTTTTCATAGTTTATACCTATGCATCAGCAGCAAAATTATATCCAGATTGGTTAAATGCCAATGTTACAGGGTTACTTATGAGCGACAAAGCTGATTACTTTTTAATTGGTGAGTTACTTCAAAAAAAATGGCTACATTATATTTTGGCGTATGGGGGGATTTTATTCGATGGATTAATTATACCCTTGTTGCTTTTTAAGTCTACGCGCAAATGGGCATTTATAATTTCTATTTTCTTCCATTTATTTAATTCAATAGTATTCCAAATAGGGATTTTTCCTTATTTGTCATTAGCATTTATATTATTCTTTTTTGAACCAAAAACCATTCAGAGGCTATTTTTAAAGAACAAATTATTTTATGATAAGGAAGAAATAATCCTGCCGTCTTATCGTAACATTTTAATTGTTGTTGGCGCTGGGTATTTCATAATACAATTAGTGCTACCAATAAGACATCATTTTATTGAAGATAATGTGTTGTGGACCGAAGAAGGTCATAGAATGTCATGGCGTATGATGTTAAGAGCCAAATCGGGAATTACAACATACCGAGTTGTAAATAATGAGACTAAAAAAGTATTTGTAGTAGACATGGATCAGTATTTATCTAGAAAACAAAAACAATCGGCAAGCACGAAACCTGATGTAATTTGGCAATTCGTACAATATTTGAACACAATATTTGAGAATGACGGACAAGATGTTTCAGTGTATGTTGATTCTAAAATAAGCATCAATGGAAAACCTTTTAAAACACTAATTGACCCCGAAGTGGATTTGACGAATGCTTCATGGAATATGTTTAAACATAACGACTGGATTTTACCTTCAAAAGAGGACTAGTTTTCTGCGTAATTGATTAAATTTGTCCCTTAAATCTTTAACTCATGTTACAAGTTCCGTTTATTAGAGAAAACAAAGATTTGGTAATTTCTCGATTAGCAAAAAGAAACATTGATGCTACCGATATGATTGACCAAGTAATTGTTTTGGATGAGGATAGAAGACGTATTCAAACAGAATTGGATAATACGTTGGCTGAGTCGAATACCATTTCTAAAGAAATTGGGAATTTGTTTAAAGGGGGTAAAGCTCAAGAAGCTAATGATTTAAAAGAAGGAACGAAAAATAGAAAAATAAACATTAAGAATTTAGAATCTAGACTTAAATCAATTGTAGAGAATTTAAACGAGTTATTATATAAAATACCTAATGTTCCAAACGAGCTTGTCCCTGCAGGAAACACCGATGAAGATAATGAAGAAATTTTTAAGGAAGGAGATATCCCTGTGTTACATAGTGATGCTTTACCGCATTGGGAACTTGCTAAAAAATACGACATTATAGATTTTGAATTGGGGAATAAAATTACGGGTGCTGGATTCCCTGTTTATAAAGGAAAGGGAGCTAGATTACAACGTGCTTTAATTGCTTATTTCTTAGACAAAAATACAGAAGCTGGCTACACAGAGTATCAATTACCACATTTAGTAAATGAAGCGTCTGGGTTTGGTACAGGACAATTGCCAGATAAGGAAGGGCAGATGTATCATGTAACTGAAGATAACCTGTATTTAATCCCAACTGCAGAGGTTCCTGGCACAAATATTTTTAGAGACACTTTACTTAACGAAGAAGATTTACCTATTGGAATAACTGGCTACACACCATGTTTTCGTAGGGAAGCCGGTAGTTATGGCGCACATGTAAGAGGTTTAAATAGATTACATCAATTTGATAAAGTTGAAATTTTACGAATTGAACACCCAACACAATCTTATAAAGCTTTAGATGGTATGGTAAATCATGTAAAGTCTATTCTACAAGAATTAAAATTACCATATAGAATCTTAAGACTTTGCGGTGGTGATTTAGGGTTTACATCTGCTTTAACTTATGATTTTGAGGTGTTTTCAACTGCTCAAGACCGCTGGTTAGAAATATCATCTATTTCAAACTTTGAAACTTTTCAAGCTAATAGGCTTAAGCTTCGATTTAAGAATGCTGATGGTAAAAATCAATTAGCTCATACGCTAAATGGGAGTTCGTTAGCATTACCTCGTGTATTAGCTGGAATTTTAGAAAATTACCAAACAAAAGATGGTATTGTAATCCCAGAAGTTCTTCAATCTTATACAGGGTTCAGTATTATTAATTAAATAAGAAAGAAAAATCTTTCAAATTAATGATAATTCATAAAATAAATCGATAAAATGCAAATTATCGATGCTGTTTAACGATTTTTATTCAATTTTCTTTGGTCTTACGTAGATATTCCTGAATTTAGCTATACCAAATCGTTTAAACTTAACCTACCATGAAAAATATTAAGCGCATAGTATTGCTTATTACTTTAATTTTCTTCGTTAGTAAGGTTTTATTTTCAGATTTCGAAATCGTAAAATCTGAAAATAAAACAACAGCAGTTGTAAGTAAATAGGGATTATTTCATTTAAAATTACTGTCCCCAATCGAGTAATTATATCGTTTTTAACTAGCGGTAGTTAATAGCAAGTTTATTTTTGGTTGGTAAATGCCCGAATTATATTCGGGCATTTTTTATGGAAACATTTGCAATATTGGCGCTTCACATTTGTTATATTTACCATATGAGAATTCTTTTCTTCATTTGTTTTTTATTCGCTGTTAGTGTAAATGCACAAGAGGATATTATTGCTAAAGATTATTTTAAAAAGGGAGATTATGAAAAAGCCCTTTTTGAGTATAAGAAACTCTATGCGCAATCACCTACTAATATTAATTATATAAATCAACTTGTAAAAACGCATCAGCAGTTAGAAGAGTATGTCGAGGTAGAAACTTTCTTACTCAAGTTAATGGAACGCATAAAATATCCTTCATTTATAGTGGATTTAGGGTATAATTTTCAGCTAAAAAATGATGATCAAAATGCTAAACTTTATTACGATAAAGCCATGTCCAGCATAGATAATAATCCGAATAATGTTTTTGCTGTAGCTAGGAGTTTTCAAGGTCATGCATTATTGAATAGAGCTGTTATGGCTTATGAAAAAGCAATGATTTTAAAACCCGACTTTAATTTTAATTTACAATTAGCCCAGTTATATGGTGAACAAGGCAACATAGAGAAAATGTTTAATAGCTATGTTAATTTTGCTGAGACTAATCCAGTTTCATTAAGTAATATAAAACGAGCTATAAATGATTTTATTAGTGAAGACGCTACAAATGAGAATAATATGCTTCTCAGAAAGATACTTCTTAAAAACACACAGCAAGAACCTAATGTGCTTTGGAACGGCATGTTAAGCTGGCTGTTTGTTCAGCAAAAAGACTTTAAAAAAGCCTTCATTCAAGAAAAGGCAATTTTTAATAGACAACCAGAAAGTCTTGATAGTATTGAAGAGTTAGCCTCAATTTGCATTATTGATGGCGAAGTAGAGGTGGCAAAAGAAATTTATACTTTTTTAATTGAAACTGCTCAAGATTTAGAAACACAATTAAGTGCTTACCAGAATTTACTTCAACTAAAAACAAAAGAAAGCTCTAAAGAAGCATATAACAACATCAATGATGAATATTTAGAACTTTTTAATCACTTTGGTAAGTTCTCTCAAACTTTAGATATTCAAATTGCTTATGCTCATTTTTTAGCGTTTTACATGAATAAAACAGAAGAGGCAACTAAATTTCTAGAGAAAACACTTGAACTCCCTTTAAATCAATTACAAAAGGCAGCAGTTAAGTTAGAACTAGGAGATATTTTAGTTCTACAAGAAAAATTTAATCAGGCCCTAATATATTTCACGCAGATACAACGTAATTTAAAGAATAGTACTATTTCGCAAGAAGCACGTTTTAAAGTGGCTAAGGCGAGTTATTACAAAGGAGATTTTAAATGGGCAGAATCTCAGCTAAAAATTTTAAAATCATCAACCTCTCAGTTAATTGCGAATGACGCACTTGATCTTAAATTACTTATTTCTGATAATAAGTATGAAGATTCTTTACAGACTGCTTTAAAATTATACTCTAAAGCTGATTTGTTAGCTTTTCAAAATAGAAATGATGAAGCGATTTCAGTCTTAAATAAAATATTAGAAGTACATAAAACAGAACCCATTATTGCCCAAACTTTATATAAGCAAGGGCAGTTATTCGAGGCTAAATTTCAATTTGAAAAAGCCAAGTCTAATTATCAAGCAATTATTGATAATTATCGCGATGGCATTTTAATTGATGATGCGCTTTACAGATTAGCGAAAATTTATGTGAAGCATACTAATGAGCCTGAAAAGGCAAAAGCATTATATGAGCAAATTATTTTTAATCATGCCGATAGTATTTACTTTGTTGAAGCTCGAAAAAACTATAGAGCTTTAAGGGGAGATGCTATTAATTAGAAAAATGGTAGCAGAAACAGAACGCCTTATTATTTCCAAATTTAAAATTGAGGATGCCCTATTCTTTTTAAAGTTGACTAATTCTCCAAATTGTTTAAAATACATAGGGGATAAAAATTTAATAAGCATTGAAGATGCTGAAAATTATTTAGCGAGTAAAACAATTAAAAGTTATTCGGATTTTGACTTCGGGTTTTATAAATTGGAGTTAAAAAGTGAAAATAACAAAGCTATTGGCACATGTGGTTTGGCGAAACGTGATGAATTAGAACATGTTGATATAGGTTTTGCGTTTCTTCCAGAATATGAAGGGCAGGG
Organism: Algibacter sp. YIN40; assembly: GCF_057219435.1. Taxonomy (NCBI): domain Bacteria; kingdom Pseudomonadati; phylum Bacteroidota; class Flavobacteriia; order Flavobacteriales; family Flavobacteriaceae; genus Algibacter; species Algibacter sp. YIN40. The sequence continues at coordinate 1,061,153 of NZ_JBXVVC010000001.1, forward strand.
TTTTGGTTATGAAGCTTCAATCGCAGTATTAAAATTAGCGAAAGAAATTCACAAACTTAATAGAATAGCTGCGATTACAGTTCCTTATAATAAGAGTTCAATTAATTTATTAGAAAAGTTAGGGTTGAAATTTGAAAAAAAGATAAAACCCTTTGAAGACGATGAAGAACTAATGTTATTTGCAAAAAATTTATAAACATTTGTCATTTCGAGCATAGTTAGAAATCTCATAATATTTTCAATATATGATTATATATAACGTAACAATAAATATAGATGAATCCATTCACGATGATTGGTTGGTTTGGATAAAAGAACACATTCCGCAAGTATTAGGTACAGGTAAATTTGATAAGGCAACGCTTACAAGAGTTTTAGTTGAAGAGGATATGGGTGGTTTAACATATTCTGTTCAATATCGTTCTTATTCACGTGAAGCATTAGACGCTTATTATAAAGAAGACGCAGATAGATTAAGACAAGATGGATTAAAAAAGTTTGCAGATAAATTGTTGGCTTTTAGAACAGAACTTCAAATTATTGATGAGTACACCGTGAATTTTAAATAGTTTAAAAATATGATTTTTAGAAAAGCTATTGAAAAAGATGTTATCCAAATTGTTGAAATGATAGCCGATGATGAATTAGGAAAAACAAGAGAAAACTTTCAAGTTCCTTTACCAATTGAATATATCAATGCCTTTAGAAAAATTAATGCAGATGAAAATCAAGAACTTATAGTTGTGGAAGATGAAAAATCTGAAATAATTGGCACTTTACAACTCACATTTATACAGTATTTAACTTACTGTGGCGGAATTAGAGCTCAAATTGAAGCTGTAAGAATAAGAAAGGATATAAGAGGTGTTGGTCTTGGAAGAAAAATGATTGAGTGGGCGATAAAAAGAGCACAAAAGAAGAATGCTCATGTTTTACAATTGACTACGGATAAAAAAAGATTAATAGCCATTAAGTTTTATGAAGACTTAGGTTTTAAATCATCACATGAGGGCATGAAAATGCATTTCAATTAAACAGAAATATATAAGTTTCATGACAGTAAAAGCAAAAAAATATTTAGGACAACATTTTTTAAAAGATGAAACTATTGCCGAACAGATAGCTGATACCTTGACTTTAAAAGGATATAAAAACGTACTTGAAATAGGTCCTGGAATGGGTGTTCTTACAAAGTATTTATTAAGAAAAGAGGTCACTACACATGTTATTGAAATTGACACTGAGTCTGTGGAATATTTGCAAGCCAATTATCTAAATTTAGCATCGAGAATAATAGAAAAAGATTTTTTAAAGTATGATTTAAAAGATGTTTTTAAAGAAGAACCATTTGCCATCATTGGTAATTTCCCATATAATATTTCTACGCAAATAGTATTCAAAACACTAGAAATGCGCGATCAAATTCCTGAGTTTTCTGGGATGTTTCAAAAAGAAGTCGCACAGCGTATATGCTCAAAAGAGGGCAGTAAGGTTTATGGCATACTTTCGGTTTTAACACAGGCATTCTACGATGCAGAGTATTTGTTTACCGTTTCGCCATCAGTTTTTAATCCGCCTCCCAAAATTGATTCGGGGGTGTTAAGATTGATTCGGAAGGAAAATTATTCATTACCATGCGATGAAAAAATATTCTTCAAGGTTGTGAAGACAGGGTTTCAACAACGACGAAAAACACTTCGTAACAGTTTAAAAACATTCAATTTATCAGATAATTTAAAAGCAAATGCTATATTTGGCAAACGTCCAGAACAGTTAGCTGTTTCAGAGTTTATTGAACTCACGCAATTAATTGAAAACGATAAAAATTAAATCTCACTTCTAGTGATTTTCAAAGTAATTTAGAAATAGTATCGAGAATTTTTAATCTCATGTCTGAAGAGAAAGAAAACATACAATTTGAGCTAACCGATGAACTTGTTAATCGAGTAGCGCAACTCATTGAAGCTAATGGCGATAAGGAACTCAATAAACTACTTAAGGAGTTTCACTACGCCGATATTGCCGAAATTCTAGATGAATTAGATCTAGAAGAAGCTGTGTATATTATAAAGCTTTTAGATTCTGATACGACTTCAGATATTTTAATGGAACTCGATGAAGACAATCGAGAAAAAGTTTTAAAAAATCTTTCGGCAAAAGAAATAGCCGAAGAAGTTGAAGAATTAGATACCGATGACGCTGCAGATATTATTGCCGAACTTTCAGAGGAAAGACAAGAAGCAGTTATTTCTAAAATTGAAGATGAAGAGCATAAATCTGAGATACAAGAACTTTTAGCTTATGATGAGGATACCGCTGGTGGACTTATGGCAAAAGAACTGGTAAAGGTTTATGAAACTTGGACTGTAGCAGGTTGCATGCGTAGAATTCGCGGTCAAGCCGAAGAAGTAACAAGAGTCCATTCTATTTATGTGGTAAATAAGGAAGAAAAACTTATAGGACGCCTGTCTTTAAAAGATTTAATTGTTGCTAAAAGCGAACAAAAAATTGCAGACTTAGTTAAAGTGAATGTAGATTATGTTAATGTTCATGATGATGTAGAAGATGTAGCTAAAGTTATGGCTAAATACGATTTGGAAGCTATTCCTGTTGTTGATGATTCACAAACATTATTAGGGAGAATTACTATTGACGATATCGTTGATGTTTTAAAGGAAGAAGCAGAGAAAGATTATCAATTGGCTGCCGGTATTACAGGTGATGTAGATTCAGATGATAGTATCATTGAACTCACAAGAGCACGCCTACCATGGCTATTTTTAGGATTAATTGGAGGTATTGGTGCTTTTTTAATCATGGAAGGTTTTGAAAGTCTTTTTACTGGGAAAGCTGTCATATTATTTTTTTTCACACCTCTTATTGCGGCAATGGCAGGAAACGTTGGGGTACAATCAAGTGCCATTATAGTGCAAGGTCTAGCCAACGACGAAGTTCGTGGTAGCGTAAATAGTCGTTTAATAAAAGAGATGTTACTTGCCGCACTTAATGGTGTAATTCTAGCCTTATTTTTATTCTTGTTTGTTTGGGCAATAAAAGGGGAACTAAATACCGCCTTTGCCATTTCGGTATCACTTGTTGCCGTAATTATTGTTGCCGGACTTATAGGGACTTTTGTTCCATTATTTTTAAATAAGCGTGGGATTGATCCAGCAATTGCAACGGGGCCATTTATAACAACAAGCAATGATATTTTAGGTATTCTGCTTTATTTTTGGATAGCAAGAATGATTTTAGGGATATAGAATTAATTTATCTACTGCATTTATACCTTAAAATTTCTAGTGAAAAACTTTGTAATTTTATACAATGAAAGCAATAAACATAAAAGACAAATTTTCAAGATTTGATAAAAACTGGCATCCACATCAAATTGCAATAGTTGATGATATGCAAGTTATATTAGCAAAGCTTAAAGGAGAATTCGTATGGCATAGCCATGAAAATGAAGACGAACTTTTTCAAGTAGTAAAAGGTACTTTATACATGCAATTTCGCGATAGAATTGAAGTAGTCAAGGAAGGAGAAATTATTGTGGTTCCAAAAGGCGTTGAGCACAATCCTTTTACAAAAAACAATGAAGAAGTCCATGTTTTACTTTTTGAAAAACAATCGACAGCACATACAGGAAAAGTTCAACATGAAAAAACCCAAACACTTTATCCGGAAATTTAAATGAAAATACTTCATCTAGATACTAATCACGAATTATTATTAAATCAGTTAGATGCCTTGGGCCTGGTTAATCACGAAGATTCTATATCTTCAAAACAAGCTATTGAATCTAAAATTCATGAATATGATGGAATAATCATAAGAAGTAGATTCATTATCGATAAACAATTTTTAGATGCAGCAAAAAACCTAAAATTTATAGGACGAGTAGGTGCAGGTTTAGAAAATATAGATTGTGATTATGCCAAGGCGAAAGGTGTTTATTTAATCTCAGCGCCAGAAGGCAATAGAAATGCCGTTGGCGAGCACACGCTTGGGATGCTTTTATCACTATTTAATAAATTTAATAAAGCAGACGAAGATGTTAGAAATGGGCAATGGCTACGCGAGGATAATCGCGGTGTTGAATTAGATGGCAAAACAGTTGGAATAATTGGCTATGGTAATATGGGAAAAGCCTTTGCTAAAAAGCTATGCGGATTTGATGTTAAAATTTTATGTTATGATATTCAAGATAATGTAGGAGACAATAATGCGGAGCAGGTGTCGCTTTCAGAATTTCAAAAAAGGGTAGATATTGTGAGTCTACATACCCCACAAACGGCTCTAACTTTAAACATGGTTAATTCGAAATTTATTAATGCTTTTAGTAAGCCATTTTGGTTTGTAAATACGGCTCGAGGCAGGAGTGTTGTGACTAAGGATTTAGTTTCTGCTTTAGAATCTGGTAAAATACTTGGTGCTGGACTGGATGTTTTAGAATATGAAAAAGCTTCTTTTGAAAACTTATTTGCCAGTGAAATGCCAGAAGCATTTCAATATTTAATAAAAACCAAAAATGTTTTATTATCACCTCATGTAGCTGGTTGGACAGTTGAAAGTAAAGAGAAATTAGCACAAACCATTGTTGATAAAATTAAAGCATTTGTCCTTGGGAGGATTTAGAGGACGTGGTAATCTTTTTGTATTTTTAAATGGTCTTAATTATTAGTAAGACTTACTTTCATTATATAATATGAAGAAAACCATTCTTGTTTTTTCTTTACTCATATTAGCTTTGTTGCTATTATTTCAATTTGGCAAATACACTTTTATAACAGGTGAAACGCAGATTGAATATATCATGGCGGTTGTTGCCATAGTTTTTTTAGTCATTGGATTGTTCATTAATAAAAAAACCCAAAAGAAACAATCAATAGCTACCCCTGAAATAGATTTAGAAAAAGTAAAAGAACTAGAAATCACAAATCGAGAATATGAAGTTCTAAAGCACATATCTTCAGGTTTATCAAATAAAGAAATAGCCGAAAAATTGTTTCTTTCAGAAAGCACAATTAAGACTCACGTTTCTAATTTACTAGTTAAGCTTAATGCCAAGCGAAGAACACAAGCAATACAGATAGCACAAGACTATCAAATCATTTAAACTTATTTTTTTATATTTTTAGAGAAAAGCACAAATGGTTGGTACTTTAGTATGAAGCATTTGTTTGTTTGATATTTAGCTTTGTATTGAATTTAATTATCAAAAATATTATATATGGAATTAGGAGCATTTTCAGTCAGTTTAAGTGTGAAGGATATTCTCAAATCAAAAACATTTTACGAAACTTTAGGGTTTAGTGTTTTTGCAGGAGATATAGAAAGAAATTATCTTATTATGAAAAATGGTAATGCATTGGTGGGGCTTTTTCAAGGCATGTTTGAGAACAATATCTTAACTTTTAATCCAAGGTGGGATGAAAGTGCTAATAAATTAAAGGAGTTTACAGATGTTCGTGATATTCAAAAACATCTTCAAAAGAATGATATTAAACTTGAAAGAGAAGCAGATGAAAGTACTTCTGGTCCTGCAAGTGTTGTTTTGTTAGATCCAGACGGGAATACCATTCTTATAGATCAACACGTGTAGAATTATACTAAAGTATTATCAATTTAGTACTTTAGTATGAGTCCTTGATCTTAACATCTCACTACTTTTGGCTAACTAATCAATACATATAAAAAAATGAAAAACACAGTAATTAAGTATGGAATTTATGCTATAATAAGCGGATTTTTATTCTTCGGATTACCTTTTTTATTAGGTATGGGAGTAAATTATGACTACGGAGAACTTATAGGGTATACCTCTATGATACTCTCTTTATTATTTGTTTACTTCGGAATCAAACACTATCGAGATAAAGTAAATAACGGAAAGGTATCTTTAAGCAAAGCTATTGCAATTGGTATGCTTATAGCTTTATTCTCTGCAATTGGAGTTGCTTTGTTCGATTATATTTACACCACTCAAATAAACCCTGATTTTGCAACTGAATACATAGACTATTCTATAAAAAAGATGGAAACTACGTTATCGCCAGAAGAATTAAAAGTTAAAAGTACAGAACTTATACAGCAAATGAAGGATTATGGGAGTCCAGGGTTTATGGCTTTTATGATGTTTTCATCAGTAGTGATTTTAGGATTCATTATATCCTTAATTTCAGGTCTTATACTTCAACGTAAATAATATTAATATGCAATCTAAAGCAACATCCCCACAACAATATCTGGACGAATTACCAGAAGATAGAAAAGAACTTATCCAAAAATTAAGACAGCAAATTTTAGATAATTTACCCAAAGGGATGGAAGAAACCATGAATTATGGCATGTTAGGCTATGTAATTCCGCATTCGGTATATCCAGATGGGTATCATTGTGATACTAAATTACCATTACCATTTATGAATTTGGCGTCGCAGAAAAACTTTGTTGCAGTTTACAGTATGGTTTTATATGCAAAACAAGAACTTATGGATTGGTTTGTATCTGAATATGCTAAACGTTGTAAGTATAAACTAGATATAGGGAAAAGCTGCATCAGGTTTAAAAGAATGAATGATATCCCTTTTGATCTTATTGGAGAGCTTACGGGTAAAATAAGTACTGAAGAATGGATTAATATTTACGAATCTGCCGTTAAAAACAGAGAAAAATGAAAAATCGTGTAACAGGTATTGGCGGTTTGTTTTTTAAAACTAAAAATCCAAAAGAAACAAAAGACTGGTATAACAAACATTTAGGGTTTAATACCGATGATTACGGATGTACCTTTTGGTGGAAGGATAAAGAAGGTAATAAGTGTTCAACACAATGGAGCCCATTTGCTCAGGACACTAAATATTACGAGCCTTCTAAAAAAGACTTTATGTTTAACTATCGGGTAGAAAATCTGCATGAATTACTTGAAACACTAAAAGAAGAAGGCGTTACTATTGTTGGCGAAATAGAAGAATATGAATATGGAAAATTTGGATGGATTCTAGATAACGATGGGAACAAAATAGAATTATGGGAACCTGTTGACAGTGCGTTTTTGTAAATTCGTTTTTTAATTAAGTAGAACTAGCTTTTTTGAATTATTTAGAAATTCTACAATCCTATAATTTGTCAATTATCCAATGGGCTGCAATTTGCATTGCAGTCTTTTTATTGGGTTTATCTAAGGCGGGCATTAAGGGAATTGGCATTATTATAGTAGTGATTCTAGCTTTTGTTTTTGGCGAAAAAGCTTCAACAGGAATTTTACTTCCTATGCTTATAACTGCCGATATTTTTGCTGTTATTTATTATAATAGGCACGCACGGTGGGATTATATAAAAAAACTTATCCCATGGATGATTATTGGGGTTTTAGTAGGTGTATGGATAGGTAACGATATTTCTGAAATCATTTTTAAACGGATGATGGCAATTATTATAATAGCTTCCGTTTTAATTATGTTTTATACTGAAAACAGAAAGTCAAATAGAGTTCCTAGTAACAAATTATTTTCGAGCGGTACAGGATTTTTAGCCGGCTTTACAACCATGATAGGTAATTTGGCAGGCCCTATTTCAAATATTTATTTTCTAGCAATGCGCTTTCCAAAAAACGAATTTATTGGTACGGCTGCATGGTTATTTTTCATTATCAATGTATTTAAATTACCATTTCATTTTTTTGTTTGGGAAACCATTACATTACAAACCTTAGTGTTAAATTCAATAATGGTTCCTGTAGTAATTATTGGATTTTTTATCGGGGTTGCCCTTGTTAGACGTATATCTAATGTAAATTATAGGCGGTTTATATTGATTGTGACTGCCATTGGGGGAGTTATTTTATTATTTAGATAAGGAATCCATTGCTATTCTTGTAACAATATTCTAATTAGAAGTACATATATGTAGTGGAGAATTTAAATTTTCACTATTTTTATTTTCTAATCAAAACAATATTATAGATTATGTCTGATGAAAAAAATTTAAGCGACGACCTTAACGATATGTTAGGAGATGCTAAAGAAGGCGCAAAAAAGGCGGCCGATAAAGCTGGAGAGTTTGCAGAAGAAGCAAAAGAGAAGGCAAAAGAATTTGCTAGTGAAGCTAAGGAATCTGCATCAGAGTTTGCAGAAGAGGCTAAAGAAGCATTTGATAAAGCAGCAGGTGACAATAAAAAAGTACTTGCAGGTGTTTTAGGTATTCTTTTAGGCTGGATTGGAATTCACAAGTTTATTTTAGGATACCAAAAAGAAGGTATTATTTTACTAGTTTTAGGTCTTTTAGGATTTGTAACATGTGGAATTACATCTGCAATCTCTGGAGTAATTGGATTAATAGAAGGAATCATATATCTTACAAAGTCTGATGCTGATTTTTATAATACATATCAAGCAGGCAAAAAGTCTTGGTTCTAATTAATTTGTAACAATATATAAAAACAAAAGCCAAAAAAACATGTTTTGGCTTTTTTAAATCATTTTAATATCGTAATATTGCAATATTAAAATGATATAATGGGAATTACGAAAACTCAAATATTTACCGATAAGCAAAATGATTTAGCACAAGTTTTTAAAGTCTTGGGGCATCCAGCACGTGTGTCCATATTGCAGTATATAAGTAATCAGAATGCGTGTATTTGTAACGATTTAGTTGTCGAAATTGGTTTAGCGCAAGCAACGATTTCTCAACATCTAAAGGAGTTAAAAAGTGTTGGATTACTTAATGGACAAGTAGAAGGTAAAAGTATGTGCTACTGCATTAACATAGATAGATGGGTAGAAATTCAAAATCAATTAAACTCATTTTTTAATACAACAAAATCAAATTGCTGTTAAACATTAATATGCTTAGCTGCTACACTGAGCGCAGTCGAAGTGAAAACTTAAAATAAAAATTTAAAAATCATGAAAACACAAGAATTATTTAAAGTACTTGAAGAGAATCAAGATAAATCTTTATTATTTGAATACGCACCTAATTTATTGGTTGGTGCTAACTACCATATAACCGAAGTAAAACATCTCACAATAGACTCTGTTGATTGTGGTTCGCAAACCGATGCTTGGAAAGAGACAATAATTCAACTATGGGAAAGCCCAAGTGAATTTGGTAAAACTGAATATATGTCGGTTTATAAAGCATTGGCAATTCTTAAAAAGGTTGGTAAAATGAAGCCTTACGAACTTGATGCAGAAGTTAAATTTGAATATAGCAATGCTAATTTTCACACAGCACAACTATTTGTTAACGATTTCGAAATACGAGGTAACAACTTAATAGTTAAATTAGCTGTCGAAAAAACAGATTGTAAGGCCAAAGAAACTTGTGGTGTTCAAGACGAATTAGAGACAGTATCTACTGGAGAGCCATGTTGTACGCCAGATGGGAATTGTTGTTAAGATAAATTATAAATGAGTAATAGAATATTATTTGAAGCTATATCTAATGTTATAGAAACATTAGATATAGCCCTTATTTCTGAAGAAAGAAAAAAAATACTTCAACCTTTAATAGATTATTTAAAAGAAAGCATTAATGCAAATAAATCAATACGATTGAATTTTATTTGCACACATAATTCGCGTCGTAGTCATTTGTCTCAAATATGGGCACAAACAATGGCTGCTTATTATAATATAAATAATGTGTCGTGTTATTCTGGAGGAACTGAGGCAACTGCCATGTTTCCAAAAGTTGGAGAAACTTTAGTGAATCAAGGATTTAAAGTTGTTGCACTTTCAAAAGAAAATAATCCTGTGTACAGTGTTAAGTTTTCTGAAAATGAACCTGCTATTATAGCTTTTTCGAAAGAGTTTAGTAGCGACTTTAATCCTACGTCAGAATTTGTAGCGATTATGACTTGTTCTTCCGCAGATAAAGGTTGCCCAATGGTTTTTGGATGTGATAAACGTATGGCAATAACTTACGAAGACCCTAAAAAATCTGATGGTACACCACAACAAACGAAAACATATTTAGAAAGAAGTTTGCAAATAGCTACCGAGATGAAGTTTGTTTTTTCTAGTTTAGGTTAATTTGTTCCATTATTAGTCATAAACTTACGCTCCAACTCTGCTTGAAATTCTTCCATAACAGGACGTACGGTGCTTTCTGGTAAGTCAGCAATTTTGATATACATCAACCCATCAACCGAATTATTAAAAAGCGGATCTACGTTAAAAGCGACTAGACGCGCATTTTGTTTTATGTACTTTTTAAGTAATACAGGTAAGCGCAAAGCACCTGGTTCTATTTCATCAATAAATTTATCGAACTTATTTAAATCGGCCTCAGCTTCATCAAACACAAAATCTTTATCTGCGTCTTTTAATTTTACCTTAAATTCTTTTTTAGGATGCACATATTGCGCAATATAAGGGTCGTAGTAATGCGATTTCATAAACTCGACCATTAATGATTTTGAGAAATTTGAAAACTGATTACTAATACTTACACCACCAATTAAATATTTGTGTTCTGGATAACGCAATGTTATATGTACAATACCTTTCCAAAGCAGAAATAAAGGCATCGGTTTTTGCTGATATTCTTTAATAATGAATGCACGCCCCATTTCTATAGACTGGCTCATCATTTTGTACAATTCTGGCTCAAATCGAAATAAATCTTGAAGATAGAATCCATCGATACCATATCGTTCAAATATTTGAGATCCTAGCCCCATTCTATAGGCGCCAACAATAACCTTTCTGTCACTATCCCAAAGAAACATATGGTGGTAGTAACTGTCAAAAGCATCTAAATCAATAGCTTCATTCGTGCCTTCACCTACTTCTCTAAAAGTAATTTCACGCAATCTACCAATTTCACGCAAGATATTTGGAATTTTATCTTCTTGCGCCAAAAAAACTTCATAATTTTTACTTTGCAAAAGTCTTAAATCGTCTTTCCGAAGCACAGCAACTTCATTAACCATTAATTCAGAATCCACTGGAGTAACAATACGTTTAGGCGTTTTCGTGGTTTTTAATGATGATGATAAATTATCTAATATTTTAGGCTTATCCTCAAACGCATTAGATAGCATATATGTTTTTCGTCTTAAGAAATCAGAAAATTCATCAAGCGAAGTGTGTTCTTTTTGATCGTTTACAGAAATAGGTCTTCCAATTCTAACCTTAATAACACGACGTTTTTGCGTTAATAATTCAGAAGGTAATTTAGCAGTTCTAAATGTGTCACTAATTTTAGAAAGCTTATAAAACAACTTACTGTTTTTGGCATGAAAATATATTGGAACTACAGGGATCTCTGCTTTTTGAATAAGTTTCATCGCAGCTTCTTCCCAAGGTTTATCTACCACTAGCTTGCCATCTCGATATGTTGAAACTTCACCAGCAGGAAAAACACCTAGAGGGTGTCCGTCTCGTAAATGAAGAATAGAATTTTTAAAACCAGCAATACTAGATTTTGCATCTTTTCTGTCCTCAAATGGATTTACAGGCATGATGTAAGGCTTTAAAGGCTCAATGCGATGTAATAAAAAATTGGCAATTATTTTAAAATCTTTGCGCTGTTCTAACATCAGTTTTAAAAGTAGAATACCATCTATTCCTCCTAATGGATGATTCGATACGGTTATATAAGCACCATCTTTAGGTAAACGCTTTAAGTCTTCTTCAGGGATTTCGAATTTAATTTGAAAATCGTCCAAAACCCCATTTAAAAATGATAATTCTTCTAAATGCTTGTTTCTATTGTAAACTTTGTTTAGTGTAGAAATTTTTAGGACCTTCATTAAAATCCAACCTAGAAAAGTGCCTATAAAACCATACTTATCCAATTGGATAGCCTTTGCTACTTCCTTTGCAGTTACTAAGCCAGAGTTTTGTTGTTTGGTCATGGGTGTAAATGTACTAAATAAACTATTTAGTTACTACTTGAACGGTTTCAGGTGTTAATTGTTTTAGCAACACTGTTTTGCCTGTTTCTATTTGTACAATTGCTTTTTCGTTATAATGACGAATGGTATAAAGAGAGACGTTTTCATAACAAGTAACTTTGAATTTAGCTTTCAAGTGATGTAATAATTTTTCAAGATTATTGTAAATATTATCTATGCATACCGAAAAACTAATTGCCGAATTTTGAATAACATCAACTTTCATTTTATAAAGGTGCAATAGATTGAAAATTTCACTTATATTCTCTTCAACTATATATGAAAAGGCCAATGAAGATAATTGAATAAGCACTTGGTTTTTCTTTACTATAAAACATGGAATCATTGGTTCTAAGACAACTTCTTTGCCAATTCGTGTTCCTGAATCTTCTGGATTTAAAAAAGATTTCACAAATAAAGGAATCTCCTTTCTTTGTAAGGGCTGTAGTGTTTTAGGGTGAATAACCGAAGCTCCGTAAAATGCTAATTCTATAGCTTCTCTATAAGAGATTTTATTTAAAAGTTTTGAATTTTCAAAATAACGTGGGTCTGCATTTAAAACCCCTGGAACATCCTTCCAAATGGTAACGCTATTAACGTTTAAACAATAGGCAAAAATCGCAGCTGTATAATCGCTTCCCTCTCTTCCCAGCGTAGTAGTAAAGTTATTTGCATCGCTACTTAAAAACCCTTGTGTAATATTTAAAATAGATTTTTTATAGTTCGAAGTTATTCGGTTTTGGGTCTTTTCCCAGTTTACGTTAGCACATCTATAATAACTGTCTGTTTTAATATAATCTCTTACATCAATCCAATTGTTTTTTAATCCAACTGTATTTAGATATTCACTAATAATTGTAGTTGATATCAGTTCTCCAAAACCAATTACTTGATCGTATACAAAATTATAATCAGGGGATTTATTGGTTCGTAGAAATCCGTTTAATTCTTTAAAAAAGGTAGAAATTTTTTGAAAAACTGGATGATTCTCATCCCGATAGCTATCGGGATCAAATAAATCGATTAAAATGGCATTATGGAATTTAATAACGTCTTGTAAAGAGCTTTGTAATTTTGCTTTGTGGTTAAAATAATTAGTTATTACAAGCTCTAAAGCATTTGTGGTTTTACCCATTGCGGAAACCACAACCAAAGTATTTTTATAGCCTATTTTTTGTAAAACAGAGGCTAAATTTTTAACACCTTCAGCGTCATTTACTGACGCTCCACCAAACTTAAATACTTGCATATTATAATTTTGCTATATAATTTTTAATGCCTTCTTCATTTAATTGAACAACATCCCAATCTCGCATAACATTAGCTCCCTTTTTCTCGTAAAAGGCTATTGCAGGCTCGTTCCAATCTAATACCTCCCAATTAACACGTTTTACACCTAAATTGTGTGCATATTTAATAACTTCATCTAAAAGAGCAGTGCCCATTCCTGTCCCTCGCATTGTTTCACTCACAATTAAATCTTCTAAATGAATGGCTTTTCCTTTCCATGTCGAGTAACGATTATAAATTAAAGCAATCCCCTCTACTTTTGAATTCACCTCAGCTACAAAACAATGAAACTTTGGGTTTTCGCCAAAACCGTCTTGTTGCAAATCTTGCACAGTCACTTCAACTGCGTGTGGTTCTTTTTCGAAAAGCGCTAGTTCCTTAATGAGCTTAAGGACTTCGGGCATATCGTATTTTTTAGCGGGTCTTATTAAGAAATTCATAGTTTATTTAAATAATTTCAAATATAGTTGAAAGTTCATTATGTTATAGTACTTATCTTTAGCGAAATCGTTGTAGTTATACAAAAATTACAGATATTTGCACTAACAAAATCAATCTTTAAATATGTCTCATAAAAAGCAAACTCTTGGGGAGTTTATTATTGAAAATCAATCATCATTTAAATATTCATCTGGAGAATTATCTAGCTTACTTAACTCTATTAGACTAGCAGCTAAGGTTGTAAATCATGAAGTTAATAAAGCAGGGTTGGTAGACATAATAGGAGCAGCTGGAGATACAAATATTCAAGGTGAAGATCAACAAAAATTAGATGTTTATGCTAATGAAAAGTTTATCCAAACCCTTACAAAAAGAAATATTGTTTGTGGCATAGCTAGTGAAGAAGAGGATGATTTTATTACAATTAACAGTCAAGATGAAAACCATCAAAATAAATATGTAGTTTTAATTGATCCTTTGGATGGGTCTTCGAATATTGATGTTAATGTATCCGTGGGAACAATTTTTTCAATTTATAGGCGAGTAACACCAGTAGGAACTCCCGTAACATTAGAAGACTTTTTACAACAAGGAAATAAACAGGTTGCTGCAGGTTACGTAGTATATGGGACGTCTACCATGTTAGTTTATACGACTGGAGATGGAGTGAATGGTTTTACATTAAACCCAGCAATAGGCTCTTTTTATTTATCTCACCCCGATATGCAATTTCCTAAAGATGGTGCTATTTATTCGGTAAACGAAGGGAATTATATCCATTTTCCACAAGGTATTAAAAATTATATAAAATACTGCCAACAAGAAGAAGGGGATCGTCCTTACACATCTCGATATATAGGGTCTTTAGTTTCAGATTTTCATAGAAATATGATTAAAGGAGGAATCTATTTATATCCGCAAAGTTCTAAGAATCCTAAAGGAAAACTAAGACTACTTTACGAGTGTAATCCTATGGCATATCTAGCAGAACAAGCTAATGGAAAGGCAAGTGATGGGTTTACAAGAATTATGGATATCCAACCTACCGAATTACATGAGCGGGTTCCGTTTGTTTGTGGTAGTAGAAATATGGTTGAAAAAGCCGAAGAGTTTATGGAAGCTTCTAAATAAAAAGAAAAAAGCATCTCAATTGAGATGCTTTTTTTAACACTTAATTTAAATATTAAAGAATCTTTATTAAGATCCACACATTAAACAATCATCATCTTGTCCAGCTTTCGATTGTGCAATAAGTGCCTTCATTTCTTCTGCAGACATTGGCTCAACATCTACTTCTGGCGTACTTTGTTTTGCGAACTTAGCCGCATTTTGAGCTGCTAATTTCTTTTTCTTTGATTCCTCTTGTTCTACAGCTACCGTGTTAACCTCTACAACTTCTGCTATAGTATCTTCTTTTTTTGTGGTTTTTAATGTAAACTTAATAGCATCCACAGCACTCTTAGTACGTAAATAGTACATCCCTGTTTTCAAACCGCTTTTCCATGCATAAAAATGCATCGATGTTAATTTAGACATAGTTGCTCCTTCCATAAATAAGTTAAGCGATTGCGACTGGTCTATAAAGTAACCTCTTTGGCGAGACATGTCTATAATGTCTTTCATGCTTAATTCCCAAACGGTTTTATAAAGCTCTTTTATATCTTGAGGAATAGTGTCAATATCCTGTACAGAACCATTGGCACGCATAATATCTTGTTTGAGACTGTCATTCCAAAGACCTAATTCTACTAAATCTTCTAATAAATGTTTGTTTACAACAATAAATTCTCCCGATAATACGCGACGTGTGTAAATATTAGAAGTATATGGTTCAAAACATTCATTGTTTCCAAGAATTTGAGAAGTAGATGCTGTTGGCATTGGTGCTACTAATAACGAATTACGCACACCGTTTTTAAGCACTTGTTTACGCAATTTACTCCAGTCCCAACGACCACTTAACTCCTCATCTTTCATACCCCAAAGGTTATGTTGAAATTCTCCATTACTTATAGGAGAACCTTTATAGGTTTTATAAGGGCCATCTGTTTTAGCTTCTTCCATACTAGCTGTAACAGCTGCATAGTAAAGCGTTTCAAAAATATCTTGATTTAACTTTTTAGCCTCATCACTTGTGAAAGGTAAACGTAATTGAATGAATGTATCTGCTAAACCTTGAACACCTAAACCAATTGGTCTGTGTCGCATATTTGAATTTTCTGCTTCAATTACTGGATAGTAATTCCTGTCAATTACTCTATTTAAGTTTTTAGTTACGCGCTTAGTGATTTTGAATAACTCTTTATGGTCGAATTCTCCATTTTTTACAAACATTGGTAATGCAATGGATGCTAAATTACAAACAGCTACCTCGTCTGGAGATGTATATTCTAAAATCTCTGTACATAGATTTGATGAACGAATAGTACCCAAGTTCTTTTGGTTAGATTTGCGATTAGCTGCATCTTTATACAACATATAAGGTGTCCCTGTTTCAATTTGAGATTCTAATATTTTCTCCCAAAGCTCACGTGCTTTTATAGTTTTACGACCCTTACCTTCAGCTTCATATTTTAAATATAATGCCTCAAATTCCTCACTATGCGTTTCAGGTAAACCAGGACATTCGTTAGGGCACATTAAAGTCCACTCGCCATTTTCTTGAACACGTTTCATGAATAAATCTGAAATCCACATAGCATAGAATAAATCACGTGCACGCATTTCTTCTTTTCCATGATTCTTTTTTAAATCTAGGAAATCAAAAATATCTGCATGCCAAGTTTCTAGATACATAGCGAAACTTCCTTTACGCTTTCCACCACCTTGATCTACATAACGTGCTGTATCATTAAATACTTTTAACATTGGTACGATACCGTTAGATGTCCCATTAGTACCAGCAATGTAACTGCCAGTTGCACGGATGTTATGCATTGCTAAACCAATTCCACCAGCAGATTGAGATATTTTTGCTGTTTGTTTTAATGTGTCGTAAATACCGTCAATACTATCTTCTTTCATAGTTAATAAGAAACAAGATGACATTTGTGGTTTTGGTGTACCAGCGTTGAATAATGTAGGTGTAGCATGTGTAAAATACTTTTTAGACATCAACTCGTAAGTTTCAATAGCAGACTCTAAATCGTTTAGATGAATACCTACTGAAACTCTCATAAGCATGTGTTGAGGTCTTTCTGCAATTTCACCATTTAGTTTTAGAAGGTAGGAACGCTCTAAAGTTTTGAAGCCGAAATAATCATATCCAAAATCACGGTTATAAATAATTGTGGAGTCAAGACGGTCTTTGTTATCCATAATTACTTTGTATACTTCATCAGATAATAACGGGGCATCTTTTCCTGTTCTTGGGTTTACATAAGTGTACAAGTCGTGCATAACCTCACTAAAGGTTTTCTTCGTGTTTTTATGCAAGTTAGAAACGGAAATTCTTGCTGCGAGACGCGCATAATCAGGATGTGCTGTAGTCATGGTTGCTGCAATTTCTGCCGCAAGATTATCAAGTTCGCTTGTGGTTACGCCATCATACAAACCTTCAATAACACGCATGGTAACCTTTAATGGGTCTACCAATTCGTTAAGTCCATAACACAGTTTCCTCACTCTAGCAGTGATTTTGTCGAACATTATTTGCTCTTTTCTTCCGTCTCTTTTTACTACATACATTGTTTACACGTTTTTTTTAGTTTTTCTGATACACCTTCAGAAAATGGGTTAATTGGTTAGCCTAAGTTTTTCTAATTGTCGATTAGTTGAAACTTAGTTGTTTTGTTAGCTTAATAAACTTAAAGTTAATTCCTTCAGATAGATTATACCGTAAGGCTACTTTTGTTTATTGGCAATAAAATTTGTTTAATTTTCCATTAGTATGGAAATGTACTTTTAAATATTTTTTACAGAAAACATTTAAAAATCGGCATCAAAACTGAATTTATCTTTTTCTTCTTCTTTATTAAGGACACCAGCTTTTTGGTATTCAGAAACACGTTTTTCAAAGAAATTGGTTTTTCCTTGTAACGAAATCATATCCATAAAATCAAATGGATTTGCTGTATTGTATTCCTTTTCACAACCTAACTCGTATAATAATCTGTCTGTTACAAATTCTAAATACTGTGCCATTAAAACGGCATTCATACCTATTAAACTTGCCGGTAAAGATTCTGTGATAAATTCTCTTTCTATATTTAAAGCGTCGATTAAAATCTCTCTAATACGTGCTTTAGGTACTTTATTAACTAAATGTTCATTGTGGAGGTGAACTGCAAAGTCTGCATGTACACCTTCATCTCTTGAGATTAACTCGTTAGAAAATGTTAATCCTGGCATTAACCCTCTTTTCTTTAACCAGAAAATTGAGCAAAATGCGCCTGAAAAGAAAATGCCCTCAACCGCTGCAAAAGCAATTAATCGTTCAGCAAAACTTGGTGATTCAATCCATTTTAATGCCCAATCGGCTTTTTTCTTGATAGCAGGAAAGTTATCAATGGCATTAAATAAGATATCTTTTTCTTTTTCGTCTTTTACGTAAGTGTCAATTAAAAGGGAATAGGTCTCACTATGAATGTTTTCCATCATAATTTGGAAACCATAAAAGAATTTTGCCTCACTATATTGTACTTCGTTTACAAAATTCTCTGCTAAATTTTCATTTACAATACCATCACTTGCTGCGAAAAATGCTAGAATGTGTTTGATAAAGTAGCGCTCGTCATCATTTAACTTAGTAGCCCAGTCAGTAAGATCTTGATGTAAATCTATTTCCTCAGCTGTCCAAAAACTTGCTTCAGATTTTTTATACCATTCCCAAAGGTCATGATGTTGAATAGGAAAAATAACAAAACGATCTTTATTTTCTTGAAGAATAGGCTCTACTGCTGTCTGCGACATTGTTTCTGAATTTTATAAAAGTTTGACGAAAATTTACTTCGGTTTCGGGTTAACAAAGATTCAAAATAGAACTTAAAAAAGAAAGGTATAGTTATAAACATTGTCAACAAGTTTTTAACAAAGCTTAACATTTGTTAATTAAACCTGTTTAATTATAAGCGATTGATAATCAAAGTTTTATAATTAACAAGATTCGCTTAGCGCCTATAAAGATTGAGGTTTTGATCTTTTCGCTAAATGAAGAAAATACTGATTTTAATGAAGAAAAATTAAATAAATTTTTAACGATTTGAAGCTTGAGCTATTTTTTCTAACTCCATATACCAATCTTCTCCAAATTTTCTAATGAGTGCTTCTTTTACAAATTTATAGATAGGAATTTGAAGTTCTTTACCGAGTGTGCATGCATCATCACAAATTTGCCATTTATGATAATTAACCGCTGAAAATTCGCTATAATCTTTTATGCGAACGGGATATAAATGACATGAAAGGGGTTTTTTCCAAGCAATCTCACCTTGATTATAGGCTTCTTCGATACCACAAAGTGCTACTTTTTTATCATCAAAAATCACATAAGCACAATCTGCACCATTAATTAAAGGTGTTTCTAATTCGCCATCTTCGGTTGCAACATAAGCTCCTTGAGATTCAATTGCTTTTATACCCTCTGTACGTAAAAACGGTTTAACTTTTGGATATATGTCTTCAAGAATTTTGGCTTCGTCCTTTTCTAAAGGTGCACCAGCGTCACCATCAACACAACATGCGCCTTTACATGCAGAAAGATTGCACATAAAGTCTTTTTCAATAACATCTTCTGAAACAATGGTTTTACCTAACTGAAACATAAAAAGAATACTTAAGTGGCAAAAATAGAGAAACTTTCGATTTATTATGTCTTGTTATTTAATAATTAATATAGACCTTTGCAGCGCATTAAAAACTAAAAATCATGCAATTTAACTTTAAAGAAATATTTACAGCTTTTATGGTATTGTTTGCCGTAATTGATATTGTTGGTAATATTCCTATTGTAATTGATTTACGTAAAAAAGTAGGACATATTCAAAGTGAAAAAGCTTCAATTATTGCTGGAATTATTATGACGCTTTTTTTGTTTTTAGGAAAAAGTATTTTAAACCTTATAGGTATTGATGTTAATTCTTTTGCGGTTGCAGGGGCGTTTATCTTATTCTTTATTGCTTTAGAAATGATTTTAGGAATTACCCTTTATAAACAGGAAGATACCAGCCCTCTGACGGCTTCTGTTTTCCCTCTGGCCTTCCCTTTAATTGCTGGCCCAGGAAGTTTAACCACATTACTTTCTTTACGAGCAGAATTTAACATAGAGAATATTATTGTGGCGATTATACTTAATGTTATATTTATTTATATTGTTTTAAAAACGTCTTCTAGAATAGAACGCTTTTTGGGACCAAACGGAATAAATATTATTAGGAAAGTATTTGGTGTTATCCTTCTGGCAATTGCTGTGAAGCTATTTGCTAACAATATAAAAGTATTATTTAATTAACTTTAATATATGAAATATCCAGAACTAAGAGTATGGCCTTAGAAAAGTCTTTTATATAGATGTTACCTTTTGAAAAAAATAAATATGCCCTCA
Organism: Algibacter sp. YIN40; assembly: GCF_057219435.1. NCBI lineage: Bacteria > Pseudomonadati > Bacteroidota > Flavobacteriia > Flavobacteriales > Flavobacteriaceae > Algibacter > Algibacter sp. YIN40. The sequence continues at coordinate 1,081,336 of NZ_JBXVVC010000001.1, forward strand.
TGAAATATTTTGCCATCACTATTATAATTATTGCCGCAGTTTTAGGGGTTTTTAATGTGTCTAAAATTGATACGCAAGCTCCTTTTGAAGGTGAAAGTATTATTGCTCTAATTACATTGTTAGCATCACTTTGTGCTATTATTTTGATGTGGATTTTATTAGTTTCTAAGCGGATAGAAGAAAAAGTAAAAAAGCACCGTTAAAACATGTATGATGCTTTAATAGTTGGTGGTGGCGCTGCAGGTTTATCTTGTGCATTAGTATTGGGGTCTGCAAAAGAAAAACCTTTTGCAAAAGATAAAAGGGTTTCTATTATCACTCACCAAAAAACATCCCACTTACAAAACGCTTTATTTAATAATGTTCTAGGTTTAGAACCTGAAACTACTGGTGCTTCTATATTAGAAAGCGGTAAAGAACAACTATCTCAGTTATATCCTCATATTGAACAAATTGAAAATGAAAAAGTTTTAGCTATTAATAAGTTAGAAAACTATTTTGAGGTAAAAACTAATAAAAGCAGGTATACTGCTAAAATTGTTGTGATTGCTGTTGGTTATACTAATTTAATGCACATTAAAGGTTTGGAGCAATATGTTGAGCCTCATCCAAGAGCTGCTATTGAAAAAAACCGTATCTGGTTGAGAAACACAGATCATCTTATTGAAGAGAATTTATATGTTACTGGAACTTTGGCTGGTTGGCGTAGTCAATTTGCTATAGCTTCTGGAAGCGGCGCTCATGTTGCCACAGATATGCTAACGCTGTGGAATGACGGGAAACACACGAAGGTGCATGATAAAGTTGAAGGTTAATTATTTTCCTTCACTCAGCTTAATAACCTCATCAATCATAATATCGCGTTGATTGAAAACTTCTTCGAAAGCGCCGTTGCCAAAAAGTTGATCGGCTAATGTTGCTTTTATGTATTGTCTTACCTCGTCGTAGTAAGCAACGAAAGTTATTTTAGAGTCGGTACGGACATTTAAATAATCTTGAAAGGACATGACAAAATCGTCACTTATTTCGTAGTTATTTATAAAATCATCTCTCGAGATACCATCATAGAGATGTCTGTCTTTTTCTAATTCTTCAAACACGAAATAGCCTATAAATCCGCTACGCTGCAGGTAAGTCAATGTCTCATTGTACATGCTATTATCTATTGGCACAAACACATCTGGAATGATGCCACCACCACCATATACAGTTTTACCTTCAGGGGTTTTAAATTTTAAAGAATCAGCAACTTGTATTTTTTCAGGGTCAAGTAATTCGCCACTCTCCATACGTTCAAAATACTCGTCATAATAATCCTTGTTGCCATTTTCGTAAGGCCTTTGAATAGAGCGCCCCGTTGGTGTATAATATCGTGAAACCGTTAAACGAACAGCGCTACCATCTCCTAAGTCCATTTCTCGTTGTACTAACCCTTTGCCGTAGGACCGTCTTCCAATAATAGTTCCTTTGTCATTATCTTGAAGTGCTCCAGCAACAATTTCGCTAGCAGAAGCAGAGTTTTCGTTTATGAGTACATAAACCTTGCCATCTTCAAAATCACCTTCACTTGTAGCAAAACTTTTTTCAATATTACCGCGCTTGTTTTTAGTGAATAAAATGAGTTTATCATCTTCCAAAAACTCGTCGACCATACTTTCAGCAATATCTAAAAAACCTCCTGGGTTATCGCGCAGGTCTAAGGCAATTTCTTTGGCACCTTCATCTATAAGCCTATCTAAGGCTTCCTTGAATTCTTTGTATGTAGATTCAGCAAATCGATTGACTTTAATGTAGCCTAATTTTTCGGTGAGCATGTAAGCGGCATCGACACTTCTTATTGGAATCCTGGCTCTTTTAACAGTAACATCTAACAACCTAGGCTCTCCTTTTCTAAATACTTTTAAATCAACTTTGGTATTAATTGGACCTTTTAATTTTTTTATGATGTCGCCATCATTTATGCTATCACCAAAAAGAGAATCGCCATTAGCCATGATGATTCTGTCCCCTCCAATAATGCCCGCCTTTTCACTTGGGCCATTTTCTAACGACCTAATAACCGCAATGGTATCTTTATAAGTGTAAAAGCTTACGCCGATACCTACAAAATCACCTTTCATATTTTCAGAAACACGTTCCATATCTTCTTTAGGGATATAAACCGAATGTGGGTCTAAATTTTCCAGAATACCATTAACAGTAACATCCACAATACTATCTGTATTGATTTCATCTACATAATCGTAATCTATATAATCAATAAGTCTGTTTAGTTTGTCTTTCTTACTATTTGTTGAAAATAAGCGGTCTGGTGAGTCGGTGAAATTTAGTTTCCCACCAACAAAAATACCTGTCGCTATAGCAACACCTACAAGTAATGGTAAATATTTTTTTTGGTAAGGCATTATGCTTTTAAGTCTTCAATTAATTGTAATTCTATCCCAGCTCTTTTTAAAAATTGTAATCCGGAATCATCTTTATATGCTTTATTATATACAACACGTATTATGCCAGCTTGATGGATTAATTTACTACATTCCTTACAAGGTGATAACGTAATGTATAAGGTAGCCCCTTTACAAGACTGTGTAGATGCTGCGACTTTTAAAATTGCATTAGCTTCTGCGTGTAAAACATACCATTTGGTATAGCCTTCGTCATCTTCACAAAAGTTTTCAAAACCAGAAGGTGTTCCGTTGTAACCATCAGAAATTATCATTCTATCTTTAACAATTATGGCTCCTACTTGTTTGCGTTTACAATAAGATAATTTACCCCATTCTTTAGCAATTCTTAAGTATGCTTTATCGTATTTAAGTTTTTTCTTTTCCGGCATTTATCTTTTTTCTGATTCTTTTGTGCGAATCTATATAACGAATATACTGGCTTCGTATTTTAATTACAACGTATGATAGTTAAAGTTTTATGAAAGTTTAGCTCAGGAAGTCACTACCAAGAAGCATAGGAATTACAAGTCCTATTACTATTGCAGATACAACCATTACCCAATCGCGTTTAGAAAACCTGAAAATGGTCTGTCCGAGATACCCTAAAAATAACACAATAAATACAATAATAACTTGTGAAAGTTCTATACCAAGCGCAAACTCAAGAAGTAAAACCAGTTTATTATCAGATTCTCCTAAAAACATACGGAACTCTCTCGCAAATCCAAGACCATGAATGAGTCCGAAAAACAAGGTGGTAAAAAATAAAACACCAACACGCTCTTTCTGTGCCCCTTTACCTGCTGTAAAAACATTAAAAACAGCGACTATTAAAATGGTGATGGGTATTAAAAATTCTACTAATTGCGCATTTACGCTTACAACACCATAGGCAGCTAAAACAAGTGATAGCGTATGACCCAAAGTAAACATAGAAACTAATAACAATACGCGTTTCCAGTCTTTAAAAACATACGGAACGGTAAGGCTTATTAAAAAAAGAACATGATCGTAAGCGTTAATATCTAGAACATGGTTGATTCCGTATTCTACATTAAACCAAAAATTTTCAAGCATACTATTGATTTTTTCGAAGTGGATAAATATACAATTTCTACTGAAATTTTTAGAAACGTGCTGCTATATTTAGGAAAAATTAACGCACTATTTGTAATACTTCCTTCTTAACTCCAGAAATAAAGCAATAAAAATCTGTATTTTACTATCATCGAATATCTTATGAAAAATTATGACAAACGAACTATTCCTATATCTTTGTAATATACCAATGAAAAAAATCTACTATGAGTGCTAAGTTTTTAGGCATCCTATGCTTGCTAATTATTTGTTTTTCTTGTAAGAATACTCAAGAAGAAAATCCCCGAGAAGTTGTTGAGGAAAAACAAAGCGAAGCGATTACCGAAAGTGATATTTCTAAGTTAGATTTTATTGAATTTGTTCCTAGCCAAGAAACAGAAAAAATAACCGAAAATTGGCTAGAGTATATTCAGCTAAAGGAGCAAGTTTCGCTCATAAAAAAAGGAGATTTCAGCTATTTTAATGATAATAAAGAGGCAGTAGATGAACTTTTTAAGTCCATAATTGAAACAATACCTGAGGAATTAAATAACAGCTCTATACTTGCAAGAATAAAAACTGTTGAAACTAAAATTTACAAACTTGGAAGTTTTGCGAATCTAGAAACAACTTCGAAAAAAGAGCTATTGTCAACGATTAAAGAGTTTTTGATATCTATTTCTAATCTAGACCTACAAATGAATAAAACCATTGAATTAGAAAATCAAAACATTGAAAAGCCCTAAATATTATGAAAAAACTACTATTCCTACCACTATTGATTTGGTCCTTAAGTGTACAGGCGCAATATAATCCTGATGCACCTTGGATGAAAACGCTTAATGTTAATTCAAAGCAAACAAACTTAAAAGCTAAAAAAGCTACTTTTCAAGAAGTTGTAAGTGCCTTTAATAAATATTGGGAGACGCATGATGCAAGTATAAAAGGTAGCGGTCATAAACCATTTAAGCGTTGGGAAACCTATTGGCAAAATTTTGTAAAAGAAGATGGTGCTTTACCTACTGCTGCCGAGTTATGGAGTGTTTGGCTTGAAAAAGAGCAGTCGAACCAAAGCAATCTTTTGGTAGATGTTAGTAATTGGCAACCTGTAGGTCCTTTTAGCCATACAAATACGGGGTCTTGGAGTTCTGGTCAAGGGCGGATAAATGCCATAATTGTTGACCCAAATACTTCAACAACATATTACGCAGGCGCTCCAGCAGGAGGGATTTGGAAATCTTTAGATTCAGGATCTACTTGGACACCGCTGTCTGATGATTTACCTCAAATAGGTGTGTCTGGTATTGCCATTGATTATGCCGATTCTGATATTATATATATTGCTACTGGAGATGATGATAATGGGGATACATCCAGTGTTGGTGTTATGAAATCTACAAATGGCGGATCTACATGGGATACTACTGGTTTGAATACAAGCATGAGTAACCGACCTACAAATATGAATGATATTTACATGCATCCTTCTAACTCTAATATGCTTTGGGTCGCAACTAACAAAGGTGTGTTTAAGACTATTGATGGAGGCACAAATTGGGATAACACTAATGGAACTGAAAACTTAAACATAAAAGATATAAAATTAAAACCGGGAGACCCAAATACCATTTATGCAGTTACAACTAATTCGCTTTACGTGTCTAACGATACAGGCGAGACCTTCACTAATACTGGATTTGGAGCTGGATTGCCAGCATCATCTAGTCGTTTGGTTATTGATGTAACACCAAACAACAGCAATGTTATTTATGTTTTAAGTGCTATAAGTAATGCATTTCAAGGGATTTACAAATCTTCTGACTCTGGTGTAAACTTTACCGAGAAGGATGCTAATGTACCCGCCACAATTCCAGATTACGATGATGACCTTTTTGACCATAGTACCCAAGCTTATTACGACATGGCTTTGGCAGTGTCTAATATTGATGAAGATGAAATATATGTGGGTGTTTTAAATATATGGAAGTCCATTAATGGTGGTACAGATTTTACTAAAGTGAATAATTGGTCATCACCAAATGCAGCTTCATATTCTCATGCCGATATTCACTTGTTACGTTTTTATGATGGTACTTTATTCGCGGGTACTGATGGGGGCTTTTATAGAACTACCGATGGAGGAACTAACTTTACCGATTTAACCAGTGGACTTCAAATAGGTCAGTTCTACAGGTTAGCAGTATCCAATCAGTCTTCTCAAAAAATGGTGGGAGGCCTGCAAGACAATGGTGGTTATGCCTATAATAATAGTAATTGGCAAGTGTATTATGGTGCCGATGGTATGGATACCGCTATAGATCCTATTGATTCAGATTTAATGTTTGGATTTATTCAATATGGTGGGGGATTATATGTTTCAGAAACAGGGGGCTCAGAGCGAAGTTATTCAATTCCTGTACCTGAAGAAGAAACAGGAACAAATGATAGCGGTGGTAACTGGATTACACCATTAGTTATGAATCGTGATGGAGAGTTGTATGCAGGATATTCTAGCCTTTATAAGTTATGTGGTTCAGGTTGGAGTAAAATATCCCCAAGTTTTGGAGCTAATAATAATATAGATGTTTTAGAAATAGACCCAATTAATACTGATAATATTTTTGTAGGTTTAAATAAGGATTTAAGAAAGAGTATAGATAAAGGGTTTTCGTTTTTAAATGTCGAAACCTTTGCATCAAACATCACATCTATTGAAGTTAATAATAATGACAATAATATTGTTTATGTTACTACTTCTGGGTTTGGAGGTGATGTCTTAAAATCTATTGATGGCGGACTTTCATTTAATAGTATAAAAGGGACTTTGCCTAATGTGACAAAAAACATTATAAAACACCAAGGTTTGCATAGCGACAACCCCTTGTTCTTAGGAACAAGTCTCGGTGTTTATAGGTATGATGATGTTTTAGGAGATTGGGAAGCATTTGAAAACAACTTACCAACAGTTCCAGTAAGAGATTTGGAAATCAATATCAATGATGGTAATATTACTGCTGCCACTTATGGTAGAGGTATTTGGCAATCTAATATACCAACGGAGTTCGTAAACAAAGAAATTAGTTTAGTTGCGATTAATGATGCTAAAGCTCGTGTATCTTGTGGTAGTTTAAGTAACGTTAAAGCATTGGTAAAAAACTTAGGAACTAATAATATTAATTCTGTACAAGTAACTTACACTTTAAATGGCAATGCCAGTAATACGGTATGGACTGGTACTATAATTCAAAATGAAACATCTTTAATAGATATTCCATTAATTCCTTTAACCGGTAGCGGTTTACAAGAATTAAAAATAAATACGACAATTGCGAATGATTCCTATACTAGCAATAATGAATTGATTACTACTTTTTACGCCAATGAATCAGGGATCTTAAATTCGGAAAATGATTTTGAAGACCCATCAGATGCGTTAATTGTTTATGATGAACTTGGTGCTTGTTCTGGCTATTGGGAACGGGGAGAGCCAACAGGCACACTCTTGGGCACCGCAGCTTCTGGAAGTAATGTTTATGGAACAAATTTAACAGGAGAGTATGATAATGCTGTAAAAAGTTATTTAGTTACCAATTGCTATGATTTATCTGTGTTAAGCAATCCCATATTTAAGTTTAAAATGGCTTATGATTTAGAATTTAATTGGGATATTATGTATGTGGAGTATACTACAGATTCAGGCATTAATTGGAATGTTTTAGGATCAGCCAATGACCCAGATTGGTATAATAGCGACAAGCTTCCAGGTTCTAATTGTTATAACTGTCCAGGAGCTCAGTGGACAGGAACAAATGCATCTATTCTTGATTATAGTTATAGCTTAGCGGCACTAAATAACGAGAGCAATATTGTTTTTAGATTTGTATTTCATTCGGATGCTTTTACAACTAATGAAGGTGTTATTATTGATGATTTTAGTATTGAAGGCACATTAAATGTTTCTAGTTTTGATTCTCAGGTTTTTTCAATTTATCCTAATCCGTCAAAAAACATATTTAATATTAAAACAAAAGCAATTTCTAACTTTGATTTTAGTGTAACAGATATTACTGGTAAAATGGTAATGAAAGAAAGACGTGTTAGCTCGAAAAATAATGTTCATAAACTGGATATGAGTGCTTATGCATCAGGAGTTTATTTCTTAAATGTAACTTCCGGTAGTGATAAAATCACAAAAAAGCTTATTCTTAAATAGAAAAAAGCGCAAACTTTTAAAGTTTACGCTTTTTGATTACTATATTTTTTAGTTTTTTGGTTGCTCCGCTTGCGCTTGCAACACTTGTTTTTGTCTTAATAATTCGTTTTTGGTAATTTGAATTAAATTAAAATTTGGAGATTCTTTATAGGCCGCATCCAAAATATCAATGGCTGCATCAATATTCGCTTTTGTATCTTTATTATAAACAGATAAAGCATTTAAATATTTAAAAGCAGATTTAAGACTTACTTGATAAGGTGTTTGAGTTTCATAAAAAGCCTTCTTTTCTTCATTTTTTGCATTGGCCAATCCATAAGTTATATGTTTATTGGCTTCATCCAATTTCTGTAATTGCAAGTTAAGTTCGGCTAATTCATAAGCAATAAGTGCATTCGGATTTCTTTTAAACATTTCGTCAAAATGCTGTATAGCTAATTTCGGTTGTTTTACAGCTTTTAAAGCTATTGCTTTAACTTCAACAGCGATATCGGAATCGTCTAAAACTTTATCAATCCCAATGGTATTTAAGGCCTGCATATTTTGTCCTTCACTCATATAAATATATGCTAAAGTATCTTTTCTAGCTTGAGAAGGAGCAATAACATTTAAGTGAGTCATGGCATTTATAATCCCTTGCACATCACCTTGTGCTTTCATTTGCTTATAATAAGCTTCGTAATGCTTTAATAATTCTGTATTACCTTGTGCGTTTAATTGAGACCCAGCTACTAATAAAATCAACACCAAAAATCGTTTCATCTTTATTATTTTAAAATTTTGCTAAAACTATAAAAAATTAACATTTAAACTCTTAAAAGTATGCTAATATTTTATTAATCGATTGCTATTGTTTTCTTTACTAAAATAGCATCGTTAAGTACAAAGGGTTTTGGAATCATATCAGATTCGCGTTCTGGGAGATCAAATAAATCATTATGCAATAAATCATAAGAAGCTTCTAGAATTGTGAAACTTGTTTTTTGATTTTTTGGCACGTTAAATTCCAGTTCTAAAGGCGCGTCATCTGTAACAAAATAACTTAATAATCTGCCTTGATTTGTTAACTTTAAGTCTTTTTTTAGCTCAATACCATTCGCCTTAAATGACGAAAAGACATTTGTAGAATCGGAAAATAGTTCGATTCTATTTACACAACGTTGAGGTGTTATGATAAGTTTTATGTTTCTAACACCGCTGATTATAGTATCATTTATAATATCAACAATAGGTTCGTCGATCACCTTTAGTGATGCTTCTTTAGCAAAGGAAAACCATGAATTGTATTTGCTGTCTATAATCTTATCGTTTAAAACTGAAGCCAATTGTGGATTTTCACCTAATAGGTTTTTAGTCCAATTATCAAGAATACGATCGTAAGTAACCCAATTAGCTTTTTTAGCGTCTGCATTTAAAATATAGAGTAAGCTATTTGGTTTAGGATTTTCTTCTGAAAAACTGGATGCAGAATGAGCTGAAATCATAAAATATAAAAACATGAAAATAAACAGAAAAGACCATCTTTTTTTATGTTTAAAAAACCCAAATACCGAAATAAGTAAACCAAACATTAAAATGGCTAGTGCAGAAGAGCCAACTAGAATTTTCAAGCCTAAACCTACAGGGAATAACTGTAAGAATGGTGAAAATATACTTAAGCAAGGGGTTGCGAGTAATGCTAATAGAATAATATTAGGTTTTGCTTGACGTATTAAAACAAACAAACTTAGTAACCCAAAGATAAGTGGGATAATGAAAAAACTAGCGCCTTCTAGTTTTATGGCGACTCCAATGCAAACAATTAGCCATAACCCCAAGGGGGCTATTAAAAGGTTCGCAACATTATCTGGTTTATATACTTTGTGATAAACAAATAAGGATATAGCAATCGCTAAACACACGAAAGCTGCGATGTAGTCGTGTCCATTATAGGTGAAGCCTTGTAAAATTTCATTGTAATGAGGGTATACTGACTTTATTCCTTCCCAAAGTAGAAAACCAATGACACTAAAAATTATTAATGTGCTTATAAGAGCAATGGAGCCTTTGCCTATTTCTTTGCCAACAAGCACTTTCTTTTTGAAACCATAAAATATAAGTGCTATATAAGTAAGAAGAACCAAAATAGTCATTGGCAGTATCCAAGAAAACGGATATATTACTGTTTTAAATAAGGGGATATTAAAATACACATAGTCTTCGCTACTTTTTAAGGTGCTTAGGTTTGCTTCACTAAAATAATTAAGCAGCGACATTAAATAACTGCCTTGATGCTCTAAAGAATTTCTGTCTATACGTTTGTAATTATCTAAAGCGGTATGGTAATCAAAATGGTCATCAATAAAAGCAAAATTGAATCCGTCAATATCGCCATCTTCTCTAAATACAGTCGAATCCGTATCGTTAGGAAACGTTTTGTAAATGCTATAAAACAGTGAATTACCTACGGGAAACTGTGGATTAGCATTTACATACCCTTTAATTAAATTAGCGTTTCCTTGATTAGTTTCAATAAACATAATGCTAGGGCCGCTACTACCACGAGCTTCAAAATTCACAACTAATCCAACATCTTTTGACCAATGGTGATTATTTACAAAAATATTGGCGCCAGTAAGTCCTAATTCTTCACCGTCAGAAAATAAAATAATAATATCATTTTTTGGAGTTTTGTTTGAATTTAAAAAAGCGCGTAATCCTTCTAGTATTGTTACTACGCCAGAACCTGCATCACTTGCTCCAAATGATGAATGTGGGTCGCTATCATAATGGGTTAGTAAGAGGAGTGTTTTTCCTTGCTCTGTTCCTTTAATCCGTGCCAGTATATTTTTTGCCTTGGCAAGGTTTCCGTTGTCATCAAATGCATAGCCTTCTTGAATTTGAGGTTCAAGACCAAGCGTCTTTAATTCGGCTATAATATAATCTCGAACTTTAGTATGTGCTTCACTTCCTAAATAATGTGCTTCCTTAGAAATTTCTTTTAAATGAATAAGTGCTCTGTGCGTAGAGAATTTATTTTCAGCAGTATCAATAGTACTTATTTCACTAGGAATTAATGCAGAAAAACTCCAGTAAACAGCTGCAAGCATTAATAATAAAGCAATTGCTTTTTTAATCATGTTTTTAATTTTTTTACGATTATAAATGTACATAAATTCAAGATGTTCACATAAACCATATTTTTTCCTTTTAGGAAATCTAAAAAAAAAGAAGTATATTTAAGATTACTAAATTTTATAATTATGGGTATAAAGAGCTTTCAAGGTGCAAGAAGACAACAGTCGAATGCGGCAGATGATACACCACTAAAGGTGAGCGACTATATGACTAGAACTTTAATAACTTTTACACCAGATCAAACTATTGAAAGTGTAATGCAAAAGCTTATTAAAAACAGAATTTCTGGTGGACCTGTTGTTAATGAAAAAAATGAATTAATTGGGATTATTTCTGAAGGCGATTGTATAAAACAAATTAGTGAAAGCCGCTATTATAATATGCCGATGCAAGACAAAACCATTGAAAAACATATGGCTACCAATGTTGAAACCATCGATGGTAATATGAATATCTTTGATGCTGCTAGTAAATTTGTAGAAGCCAAACGCAGACGATTCCCAATTGTTGAAAATGGTAAGTTGGTTGGCCAAATTAGCCAGAAAGATGTTCTTAAAGCAGCAATGAAATTAAAGGGCCAAACTTGGAAATAATATCAACTATCTCTTTTCACCAAAGCATAATAGTCACCTTCTAAAGGCAAATACCCTTGGTCGTAAACAAAATAATAAACGGTGCCGGCTTTGGTCTTATAAATACTTGTAAAATAGTTAAAGTCGAATCCAGCTTCAATAAGTTTAGCTCTCGAGGTTTTTGTTTTTTGCTGGGGGTTTAGCATTTCAAGAATACGGTAATTCTTTCTTAGCCTATTGTTAGTATTTCGTATTAGGTTTTTACTGTCCTTATTTACTTTATTATTGTAAGCATTTCGGCAACCGTCGCTACAGAATTTTTTATCCATTCTACCAACAATTTTATCGCCACACTCTAAACATTGTTTATCCATAATTTTCTTTCTTTAATTGATACCAATTTATCATTTCATTGTCATAAATAAACTGTTCAATATACTTTAATCCTATTTTTTGTAATACTTTATTGGAGGCAACATTACCCATTTCTGCTGCACCACACATGGTTTCAATGTTTAGCTTGGCAAAGCCAAAATCTAAAACAGCTTTCGAAGATTCTGTAGCATAACCTTTACCCCAGTATCGCGGGATAAATCTATAGCCAATGTCATAAAAATCTCTTTTAACTCCTAACTCTTCTTTATCACCAATATTATATTTAATACCAGACCAACCTATAAAGTCACCCGAAGATTTTTCTATAGTCGCAAAACGTCCAATAGACCTTTCTTCATATTGTTTTCTAATAAATTTAATAGAGTCTCCAGCTTGTTTTAACGTTTTAATAGGATTTTTACCCAAATATTTATGCACATCTGGATTGGAGTCTAATTCGAAAATCCCTTGAGTATCTGACTCTAATAAATCTCGCATTATAAGGCGTTCTGTTTCTATGTAAAATGTCATTTTTCTAATGATATTAAAACCAAGTTGTCAATTAGTTCGTTCATGTTTAATGACGTTGCTGCGTAATCACAATTAAACTGAATAGCGGCAGCAATTTTTTTATTCGGATAGTAGATAAATATAGAATTAAACCCAGGCATAAATCCAGAATGGCCATAGGCTTCCCCTAATTTAGAGTCGTATATAAAACTTCCCATACCGTACGAGCTTTTATTTTCTATATTAAGACCATTGGAATTTGGTGTTGTTATTTTTTTTAAAGCAGATTTTGAAAAAAGTTTTCCTTCATAATATAGTTTTGCCCATTTTGCTAAATCCGATGTTGTGGAAGCCATTCCGCCTCCAGTCCATTCAACTTGTGGATTAATAAAATACTTCCCATTTTCAACAGTTTTGTTTGGAACAAAGAATGTTTCAAGTAATTTTGAATAGCCAACAGCCAGATTTGGAATTGATCGGGTTAACGATGGATGTGTATTAGGCAGTTGATTAGGTTTTAGTAATTTAGATTGTACCAAATCATAATAATTTTCCGAAGTCATTTTTTCAATTAACATCCCAATTAAAATGTAATTCGTATCTGAATAAGCCCAACTCTCTCCAGCTTTATGTGCAGAATCTTCATTAAAAATAAATGAGAGCCTATCTTTGTAGGACCATATTTTATTTGGGTTATTATAAAGGGTTTCCCAAACTTCTGTTTTAAGAACATATCTTGGTAATCCGCTAGTATGTTGAAGCAACATTTCAATGGTAATGTCTTGTATGTTAGCCAGTTTTTTTAACCAATCTATTTCTGGGAAGTAATTTATTAGCTTTTCTTTTAAATTTACCTTACCTGCATCAACCAACTGCATTAATAGTGTCACGGCATAGGTTTTGCCTATACTACCAGAAAAAAGTGTATGACTGGTTAATAATGGTAGTTTTTCTTCAACATCGTTAAACCCAAAAGCATAATTTTTACTTGTTCCATCGCTATGGATAATTGAAAAGCACAATCCGGTTAGATTATTATCCTTTAAAGTTTTTGTAACTGTATCAGCAAGAAGTTGCTGTTCTTGTGCTACAATAAATTCGCTAATGATTAAGCTTAAAAGAAGAAATATAAAAGAATGTAATTTATGTTTCATTTGTTAATTTGTTTACCAATTTCCAGCATATTGTAAATCAATACCTGATTTCTCTGCTAAATATTGGTATTGATATCTTAAAATTTGACGCATATGCAAATAATCGTGGGCAAGCCAATTGGTTAAAAATAATTTGACAGACATATCGCCAAGAATCCGATGTACAAATATGTTATCCCAATTAGCTTCAGTTTTAGATTTTAACCATTCAATAGATTTATCGCGTTCTTCTAGAAAAGTATTTACCGAAGCTTGGTAATTTCGAGAGGCATAATTACGTTCTTTTACCCAATCATTAGGGCTTATTGGTATCATGTCCTGTGCAGGAGATTCGAGTACATGATTTGCTCTTGCTCTAAAATCTTCAACTTCTTCATCTATTAAATGGCAAACAATTTCGAGTAAACACCATTTTTCAGGTTGTGGTTTCCATAAATATTCCGCTTCAGTTTTATTTTTTAGAAGGTTTTTAAAAACACCTTTATTCGTTTCTAACTGCGTAGTAATAGCTTCAATAATCATACTATTCAATTGATATTGATGCTAATATAGGAAAAATCTATTCGTTTACAAACGACTACAAACATTTACAAACGATTTTAAATAAGTAACAACCGAATATTATTTGGAAGCCGTCGCATTTTTGCCATGTCGAAACATAAGAACTCGATAGTATTAACTGTTTAACGATAAAATTTAAAATTATGAACACACTTAGAAACAAAGTACAGTTGATTGGTAACTTAGGAAACGATCCAGAAATCATCAATCTAGAATCAGGAAAAACGCTTGCGAAATTTAATATTGCAACTAACGAGAGCTATACAAATAATAAAGGTGAAAAAATCACCGATACGCAATGGCACAATGTTATCGCTTGGGGGAAAACGGCACAAATAATTGAGAAGTATGTAACCAAGGGAAAAGAGGTTGCCATTGAGGGAAAATTAACTTCTAGAAGTTATGACGACAAAGAAGGAAACAAGCGCTACATTACAGAAGTTGTATGTAGTGAATTACTTATGTTAGGGAAATAATAATGTTTCTTTTAGCGGGTGTCAATAAGTAATTAGGCACCCGCTATTTTTTATTTTATGGCTGTCTTATAATTTCAAGACTAAATCAATTATAAAGATTCGCTTATAAAGGCTTTTTTGTTTAATTATTCACAATTAGAATTCATTATACGGAAAAAATTAATAAAACTTTAGCAAGCCTGCCATCGTTACTCCAAGCTTTAGTATTTTTATAGCTAATTTTATTAGATTTTAAAATGTCAGTAGAGCCAAAGTTAACCAGATTTAATCAGAGTGTTTTATCAAAATATCAGATATACAATAGTATATTCATGACGCTGCCTTTTGATGCTGTAACTAAAACAGGGGTTCTATTACCTCTTTTTCATGAAACTTGTAAAAAAGGGTTTAAACAAGGCGATGACCCTACTACAATAGTTGAAACATTTTTCAAAAAATACCAAGCCAGACGAAATAAACAAAGCCAAATAAATTTATTGTTCAGGTTTATTCAATATATAGAACGGCAGGTGGTATTGTTTGACGCTATTGAAGATGCTGCATTTCCAGTTGTAAATAACATGGAAGGCGTTGGGACATTAAGAAATCTGAAAGGGTCTGCAATGTCTGAAGGTAAACTAGAAGAATTACAAAATTATCTTGAAGAGTTTAAGGTTCGTATTGTGTTAACAGCTCATCCTACGCAATTTTATCCTGGTTCAGTACTTGGTATTATAACTAATTTAACCGAGGCTATCCAACAAAATAATTTGTCTGAAATCAACAATTTGTTCGGACAATTAGGAAAGACACCTTTCTTTAAACATAAAAAACCAACACCTTATGATGAGGCAAAAAGTTTAATCTGGTATTTGGAGAATGTGTTTTATAAAACGTTTGGAGAAATATACAATTACATTCAGACGAATATTTACGATGACGGTAAGAAACATAACGAGATTATTAATGTTGGTTTTTGGCCTGGGGGTGACCGCGATGGAAACCCTTTTGTAAAGCCTGATACAACACTGAAAGTTGCTCGAAAATTAAAGCAGGCGATTCATAAAAAATACTATCAAGATTTAAAAGATTTAAGGAAGAAACTTACTTTTAGGGGGGTCGAAGAACGCATTATACGTTTAGAAACCATGTTTTATAATTATAGTACAAATCAAAAAAATGTAGAGGAAGACACCATGTCTTCTAAAGAATTTATAAAAGAGTTACTTAGTATTAGAAATATTATTGTTGACCAACACCAGTCATTATATGTTAGTGACGTTAATAATTTAATAAACAGAGTTCATTTATTTGGGTATAATTTTGCGACACTTGATATTCGACAAGATAGTAGAATCCATCACTCTGTTTTTTCAACGGTAATAGATCATTTAATAGCGTCTGGAAATTCTTCTTTCCCAAATAATTATCACGATCTTTCTGAAGATGAACAAATTAAAATTTTAGCTAAAGCCGATGATGATATTACTGATTTAGATGTATTTGAAGATGAAATGGTTTCTAATACGTTAAAAACCATTGCCATTATTAAGGATATTCAAAAAAGTAATGGTGAAAGTGGTGCTAATAGATATATTATTAGTAATAACCAGACTGCATTAAATGTGATGCAATTATTTGCTATGCTTAAAATAGTCGCTTTTAAAGATGAATTAACGGTTGATGTAGCACCATTATTTGAAACCATTCCTGATTTAGAAAATGCGCCAGGAGTTATGGAGCAGTTGTATACCAATCCAGAATATATGGCTCATTTACGAGCTAGAGGGAGTAAGCAAACTATTATGCTAGGTTTTTCAGATGGTACAAAAGACGGCGGATATTTAATGGCAAATTGGGGTATTTATAAAGCTAAAGAATTGCTTACAGAAATGTCCAGAAAATATGATATTACTGCTATATTTTTTGATGGTCGTGGCGGACCACCAGCACGTGGTGGCGGAAAAACACATCAGTTTTATTCTTCGCTAGGACCAACCATTGAAGATAAGGAAGTTCAATTAACAATACAAGGGCAGACCATTAGCTCTAATTTTGGAACACCAGATTCTTCACAATATAACTTAGAACAACTTATAAGTTCTGGTATAAAAAATAGAATTGACGGTGATAAAAACATCATGTCTGGTGAAGACAGATTAGTCATGACAGATTTAGCTGAAACTAGCTACCAAACATATAAAGATTTTAAAAGCCATGCGATGTTTATTCCATATTTGGAGCGCATGAGTACCTTAAAATACTATGCTAAAACAAATATAGGGAGCAGACCTTCTAAGCGCTCTAAATCTGATAAACTCATATTTTCAGACTTAAGAGCTATTCCTTTTGTTGGATCTTGGAGTCAATTAAAACAGAATGTTCCAGGATTTTATGGGGTAGGGACAGCATTGAAAAAATATGAAGATAGAGATGAATTTGATAAGGTAGAACAGCTTTATCATAATTCTAAATTCTTTAGAACATTGTTAGAAAATAGTATGATGTCATTAACAAAATCTTTCTTCGATTTGACAAAATACATGTCCAAGGATGAAGAATTCGGTGGGTTCTGGAATATTATTTATGATGAGTACCTAACTACAAAACGACTTCTTTTAAAACTTACTGGTTATGATGAATTGATGGAGAACGAACCTTCCGGAAAAGCATCTATTGAAGTTAGAGAATCGATTGTATTACCATTGCTTACCATTCAGCAATACGCTCTTAAAAAAATTCAAGAACTTGATAAAGCAGGTGTTTCAGCTGATGATGAAGAGAGAATGATATTTGAAAAGATCGTTACCCGCTCATTGTTTGGAAATATTAATGCGAGTAGGAATTCGGCTTAGTTAGAATCTTAAAAAAATACTATATTTAACGCTTATACCGGATTTGGGATAAGCGTTTTTTTATATCCTTAATGTAAATGAATTGTTAATTCAAAGTATCGCCACCTTTTTCTCCTGTTCTTATTCTGTAGCTTTCTTTTATTTCTGAAACAAAGATTTTACCATCGCCTACATTACCCGTACCAGCAGAATTTATGATAGCTTTAATTGTAGCTTCTTCAAAACTATCGTTTACAACAATTGAGAGGTGTCTGCGCTGAATATCATTGGTGCTATATGAAATACCTCGATAGACATGCCCTTCTTTTTCGTTTCCTATACCCGTGACATCCCAATATGAGAAAAAATTAACACCAATCTCATGTAGTGCTTCTTTAACTACTCTGTACTTAGACTTTCTAATAATAGCTTCTATTTTCTTCATGATTCACTAATTGTTTATGACTTTCTATAAAAGTAAATAATATTAACAACATTTTAAAGTATTAGCATGGATCAAGTGGGTTATATAACAAAAAAAGGGTGCCTTGTATAAGACACCCTTTTTAACACTAACTAAACTAAATTTTAATGCTCGTTCATTCTAAAATCTGAATAAGCACTCATTCCATGCTCATGAGCATCTAATCCTTCCAATTCTTCTTTTTCAGAAACTCTAATACCAACAGTTTTCTTTAAAATAAAGAATATTAAGAACGATGAAGAAATACAAATTGCAGCATAAGATAAAACACCTACTAACTGACTAACAAATTGATCCATTCCCGCTAATTCTCCAAAGATACCAACTGCTAAAGTTCCCCAAATACCACAAACTAAGTGTACTGCAATTGCTCCAACAGGATCATCTAATCTTAGCCTATCAATAAAGCTCACCGCAAATACTATAATAGCACCAGCTATAGCACCAATGATTATAGCATCCTCTGGACTCATTTGGTCTGCTCCAGCAGTAATACCAACTAATCCTCCTAAAATACCATTTAAGAACATTGTTAAATCTAAATTCTTATATCTTATGAACGAAACTAAAGATGCAACTACACCACCAGCGGCAGCTGCTAAGCATGTAGTAACTAATGTCAATGATGTTAATGCGGGATCAGCAGAAAGAACAGAACCTCCATTAAATCCAAACCATCCTAACCATAAAACTAATACACCAGCAGTTGCTAATGGTATATTATGGCCTGGAATTGCTTGTGGTTTACCATCTTTGAATTTTCCAATTCTAGATCCTAATAACCAAACAGCAACTAAAGCTGCCCATCCACCTACAGAGTGCACTAGTGTAGAACCTGCGAAATCATAAAAAGGAGTTTCCCTCATATCTAAGAATCCACCTCCCCATTTCCATGATCCAGCAAGTGGGTATATAATACCAACATAAAGTACTACAAATATCATGAATGGTCCAATTTTAATTCGCTCTGCAACAGCTCCTGAAACAATTGTTGCAGCGGTAGCAGCAAACATGCCTTGGAACAAGAAATCTGTCCACCATGTATAACCACCATCAGCATATTCTGGAGTCATTCCGTTTTCTGGCGGAGCAATTCCAAATCCAGCAAAATCAAAGAAACCAGAGGACCCTTCTGCGAATCCTGGGTACATTAGATTAAAACCTATTAGGTAGTATAATAATAACCCAACTGTGATAATGAAAATATTTTTAAATAAAATATTAAGTGTATTTTTTTGTCTTGTTAACCCAATTTCTAAAAATGCAAAACCTGTATGCATGAAGAAAACGAGTGCTGTACAGACCATCATCCATACATTATTAGCTGTAAATAATCCTTCCATAATTAAATTATTTTAAATGTTATTATTTTAAAGTGTCTCCACCCTTTTCTCCTGTTCGTATTCTGTAACATTCGTTGATATCAGAAACAAATATTTTTCCATCTCCAACTTCGCCAGTCGAAGCTGACTTAATGATGGTCTGTATAGTTACTTCTTCAAAATCATCATTTACAACGATTGCTATATGTCTACGTTGAATATCACTCGTACTATATGATACACCTCTATAAACATGTCCTTCTTTTTCATTCCCTAAACCAGTTACATCCCAGTAAGAGAAGAAATTAACCCCAACATCGTGTAAAGCTTCTTTCACCACACGATATTTTGATTTTCTGATAATTGCTTCAATTTTCTTCATGATTAATTATTTAATTAGTTAATTAAGAAAATTGCAAGCTCTCTATATCAATAGAGAACTTGCATTTGTTTCTCCTTTTATTTTTATGATTCTGTATTCTTAGAATGCATAGATTGCGGCTAAAGTAAAAGCAGCAAGATTATCTGTTGCTAATCCATCAGAGTCAACATATGGCATTGCATCACTCCAAGAGTCTAATCTAATTTCTGGCTTAATTGTTAAGTTTTCAACATCTAAACTTCCAGTTAATGTTAAACCAAGAACACTTTCTTCTGCTGGGTTAGCATCACCGTGTAAACCGAATAACTCACCTCTTAGGCCAAGAGAAAAACTATCAGAAGTTGCTACTTGTGGATATAATGCAGCACCGTAGAAACCAGAACCATCATTATCTTGATAAGCAGCATTGATACCTAAGAAAAAAGAATCAGACAAATCGAAACCACCGGTATAATCTATTTCAAATCCAAGCACTTCTTTATTGTCATAGTATAAGTTTAAGTACTGACCATAAAACCCTAATTGAGCGCCAAGTGCATAATCACCAGTCATGTTATTATTAACATCAGTTGCATTCATTAACGCCAACATTAAGCTAACATCATCAGATAAAGTAAAATCAGCTTTTAAACCAACGTGAGAGAATGGACCGTTTGAAAATAAATAAGATGTACTATAGTTAAAGTTTCCTGTTGGAGAAATAACTTCGTAACCTAGGTATGTATTAAAACGACCTAAAGTTAATGTAGTGCCTTCAGAAACATTCCAGTAAGCATATAGTTGATTAATAAATACATCAGAATCTCCACCAACGGCTTGAAGTCCTCTTGTACCAAATGCTAAATCAGCAACTGCTCCAGTTTTTTCTCCTTCGTAAGAAGCAACAATGTTAGCCATACCTAATGCAAACCCTGTTTGATCTGCAAAAGAAGTGCCAAATGGCATGTAGTTGTTGTCCGAAGCCGTTAAGTACGTTTGATAATATGCATCCACACTACCACTAATAGTAAGTTTTTTTTCTGTTGCCTCTTCTTGAGCAAATAACGCTGTTGCTACAAAAAGCATTGAAAGTGTAATAATTTTTTTCATAATTGTTTTCATTTTAAGTTGTTAATTTTATTAGACCCGAAAATTGATTAGTTTTTTGTTTTTAAGTTATTTAATCAGATCTAACTTTTCTTAATGAACGAAGCAAAACTATGTGAAAAAGAATTAACCCCCATAAAAAATAGGGTAGATTGAATGATTTTTATCAATATTTTAATTTTTGCCCTATTTTTTTAATGGTATATGTCAATTAGCTTGATATTTTGTCATTTCGACAAATAAAAAAATTGAATTATTGTCAGTATTTCACAGTTTTTAATAATGTTATTTCGAAGAAAGCATGGTATAGCTACAATAAATTTAGATATCTCTAATTGGAGGTGTTTTTTGTCATTGAATATTTATTAATAAATTCTATTATTATTGATATATAATTATTTTTATATTCACTTCGCCTCTAAAATCGAAATAATGAAATAGCCTTTATTGTAATTCAATTACTAGTGCATATCTTAGCTTTTCGACTCTAGTTTAGAACTAAAAATTGTTGATTATGCTGAAGAAACAAGGACTGTATTTACCTGAATTTGAACATGAAAATTGTGGCGCTGGTTTTATTTGTAATCTTAAAGGAGAAAAAACAAATCAAATCATCCATGACGCTCTAGAAATTCTAGTAAAATTAGAACACCGAGGTGGTGTAAGTGCCGATGGAAAAACTGGTGATGGTGCTGGTCTATTAATTGATATCCCTCATGATTATTTTAAACGAGTAAGTGGTTTGCCTATTCCGGCTCCAAGAGATTATGCTGTGGGTATGGTATTTTTACCTAAAGTAAGGAATCAATATAAATATTGTAAGGATACTTTTGAGAGAGAAGTTGAAGCCCAAGGGCTATCTGTTATCGGATGGAGAAAGGTGCCCGTTGATTCAACACAATTAGGAGAAATAGCAAAAGCGTCAGAACCAAATATCGAACAACTTTTTATTGGTAAAACTGAGGATATAACGGAAGCCGATTTTAAAGCTAAATTATTTGCAGCTCGTAAAATTACAGAACACGAAATAAGCAATTCCAAAATTTCTGAAAGCGGGTATTTTTATGTGCCTAGTTTATCTACGACAACCATTATATATAAGGGCATTATAATGCCTGAAGACATTGGTCCTTACTATACCGATTTGCAAGAAATTGATTTAGTAACAAGATTGGCTCTTGTGCATCAACGTTTCTCTACTAATACTATGCCAACATGGGAATTGGCTCAACCATTCCGTTTTATGTGTCAAAATGGAGAAATAAATACGCTTCGTGGAAACGTTAGTAGAATGCGAGTTCGTGAAGAAATTATGAAAAGCGATGTTTTTGGTCCTCAAATAGACAAATTATTTCCAATAATATTGCCTGGAAAGTCAGATTCAGCATCAATGGATATGGTAGTTGAATTATTAACGCATACAGATAGGTCGTTACCAGAAATTATGATGATGATGATTCCTGAGGCATGGGAAAAACATAAAACCATGTCTGAGGATAAAAAGGCCTTTTACGAGTATAATGCTTGTATTATGGAACCGTGGGATGGCCCTGCATCTGTACCGTTTACAGATGGTGATTATATTGGTGCTTTATTAGATAGAAACGGATTAAGACCATCAAGATATACAGTAACTAAGAGTGGTAAATTAATCATGTCCTCAGAAATTGGTGTTGTTGATATCGAACCAGAAGATGTTGAAAGTCACGGTCGTTTAGAACCTGGAAAGATGTTTTTGGTAGATATGAATAAAGGGCGCATAATAGAGGATGAAGAAATAAAATCAAAAATAGTTTTAGAAAGACCATATAAAGAGTGGTTAGCCAAAACACGACTGCACCTTAAAGATGTGCCTTATACAAGTGAGACCTGTCCAATTGAAACAATCGACATAAAAACAAGACAGCGATTATTTAATTATACTTTCGAAGATATTCAAGAGGTTATTACTCCCATGGCAATTGTTGGTAAAGAAGCTTTAGGTTCTATGGGAATCGATACGCCATTGGCCGTATTATCAGATAGACCGCAACTTATTTCAAACTACTTTAAACAATTATTCGCACAAGTAACAAATCCGCCATTAGATGGGATTCGTGAAAAAATAGTAACAGATATTAGTTTAAATTTAGGTAAAGACAGAAATATTTTCAGCATTACAGAAAGACAGTGTAGAAAATTAAAAATACAAAACCCTGTTATTTCTAATGCCGATTTAGAAAAAATTAGAAGTATTTCAATAGAAGCTTTTAAAGCTGAAACTATTGAGATATTATATCCAAAAGCTAAAGGGCTTAATGGACTTGAAGATGCCTTAGAAGATATTATATTACAAATTGAAAAAGCTTTAGAAAGAAAAACAAATATTATTATTCTTTCAGATAGAGGTGTAAACCAAGAATTTGCTCCTATTCCTGCTTTGTTAGCCTGTTCGTATGTTAACCATCAATTAAATCGTTTACGTAAACGTTCTTATTTCGATATTATTATTGAATCAGCAGAACCTCGTGAACCGCATCATTTTGCAACTTTATTTGGTTATGGAGCTAGTGCCGTTAATCCATATATGGTAAACGAAATTATTAGAATGCAAGTTAAAGAAGGCTTTATAACTGGAATGGACGAGCAAAAGGCGGTTGATAATTTCAACGAAGCTATAGGAAAAGGTATTTTAAAAATAATGAACAAAATAGGAATTTCAACATTACATTCTTACAGAGGTTCACAAATTTTTGAAATTGTAGGGTTTAATTCTCAATTTGTTGAAAAATACTTTCCCTATACAGCTTCAAGAATTGAAGGGATTGGTTTATACGAAGTTGAAAAAGAAATTGATCAACGCTATAAACAAGCCTACCCAGACAATTCTATTGATAAAAATTTAGGCTTAAATATTGGTGGCGATTACAGATGGAGGCGTAATGGGGAGCGCCATTTATTCAACCCAACAACCATTTCTAAATTACAACAGGCAGTTAGATTAAGTGATCAAGCTAGTTATGATGTTTATGCCAGAGCTATAAATGAACAAGCCGAAAACTTGATGACTATTCGTGGGCTATTCGAGTTTGATAATTTAGATCCTATTTCTATTGATGAGGTAGAACCTTGGACAGAAATAGTGAAACGTTTTAAAACGGGAGCAATGTCTTACGGCTCAATTTCAAGAGAAGCCCATGAGAATTTAGCTATTGCCATGAACCGAATTGGAGGTAAATCAAACTCTGGTGAAGGTGGTGAAGACAGAAATCGTTTTCATCCAGATGTAAATGGCGATAGTCGTAATTCTGCTATAAAGCAAGTAGCTTCAGGCCGTTTTGGCGTGACTTCGCATTACTTGACAAACGCTAAAGAGATTCAAATTAAAATGGCACAAGGTGCTAAACCCGGTGAAGGCGGGCAACTGCCAGGGTATAAAGTACTGCCATGGATTGCAGCAGCACGTAATTCAACACCTTTTGTTGGGCTAATTTCACCTCCACCACATCACGATATATATTCAATTGAAGATTTAGCACAATTAATATTCGATTTAAAAAACGCAAATAGAGAAGCCAGAGTTAATGTAAAACTAGTATCTGAAGTTGGTGTTGGTACTATTGCTGCTGGTGTAGCCAAAGCAAAAGCTGATGTAGTTTTAATTTCTGGTTATGATGGCGGAACAGGAGCATCACCGCTTACATCATTAAAGCATGCTGGGTTACCTTGGGAACTTGGTTTAGCCGAAGCACAACAAACCTTAGTTTTAAATAATTTAAGAAGTAGAATTGTTGTAGAATGTGATGGTCAATTAAAGACGGGACGAGACGTTGCTATTGCTGCTTTATTAGGAGCTGAAGAATTTGGCTTTGCTACTGCCCCTTTAGTAGCCTCTGGATGTATTATGATGCGTAAGTGTCATTTAAATACCTGCCCTGTAGGTATTGCAACTCAAGATAAAGAATTGCGTAAAAACTTTAAAGGAACGCCGGAACATGTTATTAATTTTTTCTTCTATATAGCTGAAGAATTAAGAGGAATTATGGCGCAATTAGGATTTAGAACGCTTGGGGAAATGGTAGGACAAACTCATAAAATTAATGCTAATAATGCCATAAATCATTATAAAGCTAAAGGTTTAGATTTGTCTAGTATTTTACACAGACCAGCAGCATATAGAAACATGACTGTAAAAAATACTCAAAAACAACAACATGATATAGATGATGTTTTAGACTTTACCATATTAAAAGATTCGCATCGTGCTTTGTATAGAAAAGAACAAATGACGCTTGCATACCCTATAAAAAACACAAATAGAACCGTAGGCGCCATTGTTAGTAATGAGATTTCCAAAATTTACGGGCACCTGGGGTTACCAGAAAACACTTTGAATATTAACTTTAATGGATCTGCAGGACAAAGTTTTGGAGCATTTGGTGCTCACGGTTTAACATTTAAGCTTGAAGGAAATACAAACGATTATTTAGGTAAGGGGTTATCTGGAGCAAAGCTTATTGTTAAAAAACCTGCTAAAGCTGATTTTATAGCAGAAGAAAATATTATCATTGGCAATGTTTGTTTATTTGGTGCAGTTCAAGGTGAAGCCTATATAAACGGAATTGCAGGCGAGCGTTTTGCAGTTAGAAATTCTGGCGCTATTGCAGTTGTAGAAGGCGTGGGAGATCATTGCTGCGAATATATGACTGGTGGAAAAGTTGTGGTTTTAGGCAATACAGGTAGAAACTTTGCAGCTGGAAT
Source organism: Algibacter sp. YIN40 (assembly GCF_057219435.1). Taxonomy (NCBI): domain Bacteria; kingdom Pseudomonadati; phylum Bacteroidota; class Flavobacteriia; order Flavobacteriales; family Flavobacteriaceae; genus Algibacter; species Algibacter sp. YIN40. Next base: position 1,106,665 of record NZ_JBXVVC010000001.1, read on the forward strand.
GAGTGGTGGTATTGCTTATGTTTATGACCCTGAAAACAAATTCGTAAATGGTTTATGTAATACAGAGACTATTGAGTTCGAAGATATTTTACCAGAAGACGCTGCCGATTTAAAAAGCTTAATCGAGAAGCATAAATTGTACACAGACAGCAAACTTGCTACAAGATTATTAGATAATTGGGATACCAGCTTAGGGAACTTTGTAAGAGTAATGCCAATTGAATACAAGCGAGCTTTAAAGCGAATAGAGACTGAAGAACCAATGGTAGAAGAATTAACAACAACATAATGTCATGGGAAAAGTAACAGGATTTAAAGAGTTTGAAAGACAGGATGAAACATATACACCTGTAGAAGAGCGCGTAAAACATTATAAAGAGTTTACGGTTCCTTTAAGTGAAGAAGATTCAAAAAAACAAGGGTCACGTTGTATGGACTGTGGAATTCCCTTTTGCCATAGTGGATGTCCACTTGGGAATTTAATTCCAGATTTTAATCATATGGTGCATCAGGGAGAATGGCAAAAAGCCTCTTGGATATTGCACTCAACAAATAATTTTCCAGAATTTACAGGGCGATTATGTCCAGCTCCTTGCGAGCAGTCCTGTGTTTTAGGTATTATAGAAGATCCTGTTTCGATTGAAAATATTGAAAAAAATATTGTTGAACGCGCTTTTAAAGAAGGATGGATTAAACCTCAGCCACCAAAAACCAGAACAGGAAAAACTATTGCTGTTGTTGGTTCTGGACCTGCTGGTTTAGCAGCAGCGCAACAATTAAATAGAGCAGGGCATAAAGTTACTGTTTTTGAACGCGATGACGAAATTGGAGGACTATTACGTTACGGTATTCCAAACTTTAAAATGGAAAAGGAAATTATCGATAGGCGTTTAGCTATTCTAGAAGCAGAAGGCATTACATTTAAAACCAATGTTAATGTTGGGGTTAATTATGATGTTGATGAGCTAAAAGCATTTGATTCAATTGTTCTTTGTGGAGGTGCAACCGAAAGACGTAGTTTGCCAACGCCAGGAATTGATGCCGATGGCGTTGTACAAGCTATGGATTTTTTAACACAACAAACAAAAGTGTTGTTTGGAAAAGAGGTTAAAAATCAAGTGATGGCTACTGATAAAAATGTTATTGTTATTGGTGGTGGAGATACTGGTTCAGATTGCATAGGAACATCAAATCGTCACGGAGCAAAATCGGTAGTGAATTTTGAAATTATGCCGAAACCACCAGGACATCGTTCGCCAACCACTCCTTGGCCTTTTTGGCCTTTACAGCTTAAAACATCATCGTCTCATCAAGAAGGTGTTGAAAGAAACTGGTTAATCAACACTAAAGAATTTGTAACAGATAAAAACGGAAAATTAACTGCGTTAAAAACAGTTAATGTTGAGTGGAAGATGGTTCCAGGTGAACGACCACAACTTATAGAAATTGAAGGCACAGAGAAAATTTGGCCATGTGATTTAGCATTATTGGCACTTGGTTTTACTGGACCAGAAAGCACATTAGCAGATAAGTTGGGAATTAAAAAGGATGGCCGCTCCAATTACAAAGCAGAGTATGGAAAATACCAGACTAATATTCCTAATATATTTGCAGCCGGAGATATGCGCCGTGGACAGTCTTTAATTGTTTGGGCAATATCTGAAGGGCGAGAAGCAGCAAGACAAGTTGATCTTTATTTAATGGGTAAATCTAATTTACCATCTAAAGATGTTTCTGGGGATTTAGTTGCTATGTAAAAACCTTTTCAATATAAAATATTTTAAAAGCTCTTTATAATTTTATAAAGAGCTTTTCTAAATTAAGTTGTTAGTTGTAAAGGCGAATTAATTTTAAATATTCGATTTAGCATCAAATGTCCCAGATTACAATTAAAATATTATATTTACTATTCTAAAATTTAATTACAATGAATAGAAGCTTAATTTCAATATTTTTATCTATCCTTTTTCTGGTGTTCATTTCAGCACCAACGGTTATAAGTTGGGTTGATAATTCAATTGATGTTTCGATATTTTATTCAAATTCAGAAGAAGAAGAGAATGGTCAGGAAACAAATACGAATAAAGAAGTATTGTTTTTTGAAGATCTTGGAATCACATCTTATTATTCATCAGACGAAAATAAAAGCGCTTTAGAATATTATTATAAAAATTATCCTAAGCCGCATTTAAATCTTATTTCTCCACCCCCAGAGAGAGGTTTACTTTAAGTTTTTGCTATTGTAAATAGCTTAAGATGTAAAAGGAAAATAATATTTCTTTATCTTAATAGTTCCATTCAATTTTATTTAAAAAAAGCCTATAAAGGCCATCTAAAATATGTTTGTTGTTGAAATTTTAGCAACAAATTTTGATTCAATATTAAAGTTAAATTATGAAAGCACATACTAAAGAAACACAAGCGTTAATGACTCCAGAAAAGTCATTACAAACACTTAAGGACGGAAATTTAAGATTTCAGAAAAGTCTTAAAGAAGATAGAAATCTAATAGAACAAGTTACCGATACATCAAAAGGACAATACCCTTTTGCCACCATATTGAGTTGTATTGATTCACGTGTGTCTTCTGAGTTGATTTTTGACCAAGGTATTGGAGACATTTTTAGTGTTAGAATAGCAGGTAATTTTGTTAATGAAGATATTCTGGGAAGCATGGAATTTGCCTGTAAGCTTGCAGGCACAAAATTAATTCTGGTTTTAGGACATACGAGTTGCGGTGCGGTAAAAGGTGCTTGTGATGATGCTAAGCTTGGAAATCTTACTGCCATGTTGGAAAAAATAAAGCCCGCAGTAAATGCTGTAAAATCTCCAGAAGACCCAAATTTAAGGAACTCATCTAATATTGATTTTGTAAATCATGTTTCTGAAAAAAATGTACAGCTTACAATAGATAAAATATTGAAAAACAGTAGTGTTTTGGCTGAAATGCATGACAATGGAGACATTACAATTGTTGGTGGGATGTATGATATCAAAAATGGTGCTGTAACATTTTATGAGTAGATTTCTTATGCCAAGATTTAGAAAGAAGATTGTTCTTTTATTCTTTGTATGCTCTTTTCTGTCATTTTCAATTCATAGTCAAGAAAGTGATTTTGGTAATTGGCTTATTTATATAGGAAGTAAAAAGCTGAACAATAAGTGGAATGTTCATAACGAAGTTCAGTACAGAAACTATGATGCTATTGGTGACTTAGAGCAACTTTTATTGCGAACTGGTTTAGGCTATAGTTTTAATGAAAATAAGCAAAATGTTTTGTTGGGATATGGCTACATTTTGTCTGAAAATTATATAAATAATACAGATGAAAAAGTATGTGTAAATGAGCATAGAATATTTCAACAATTTATTTCAAAACAGCAAATGGGCTCTGTAAAATTAAGTCATCGTTATAGATTTGAACAGCGTTTTGTTGAATCGGATTTTAAACTCAGATTTCGTTATTTTTTAAGTTTAAATATTCCGTTTAATAAAAAAGAAACTATAAATAACACGTTTTACTTATCTGCATACAATGAAATTTTCTTAAACACAAAAACATCAATTTTCGATAGAAATAGAGTCTATGCAGGATTAGGGTATAATGTCAATAAACAATTAAGGCTTGAAGCAGGATACATGAGTCAACTTTTTGAGACCTTTAGTAGAGATCAATTTAATATCATCACTTTTTTAACTTTTTAAGTTGAAAACATAAAAACAAAATATTTAAAATTATGAAGAACTTATTTTCAAATATTAAAGGAGACGCCTTTGGAGGGATAACCGCTGGAATTGTAGCATTACCATTAGCTCTCGCATTTGGGGTGTCTTCTGGATTAGGACCAACTGCAGGATTATATGGCGCGATATTTATTAGTTTTTTCGCTGCACTATTTGGCGGAACTAACACACAAATATCAGGACCTACGGCACCTATGACGGCGGTAAGTATGGTAATAATTGCAGGAATTATTGCAACCAATGACGGCGATGTCTCTAAAGCGTTACCAGTAATACTTACGGTTTTCCTATTGGCAGGTCTTATGCAAGTAGGATTAGGCGTGCTAGGTCTAGGAAAGTATATAAGGTATATTCCTTATCCTGTAGTTTCTGGTTTTATGACAGCTATTGGGGTCATTATTCTTATTACTCAAATATTGCCATCTTTAGGATATTATCCAAAAGAAGATGAAGCTTTTGTTCAACAGTTTAAGCCTCAAGCTGAAGAAGTTATTCTTGATAATATTTTAAAAGATGAAGCAGGAGAGGGTATATTAGTGCTTGAAGACTTTAAAGAAACGATTAAGCGTGCTGAAGCAATTTCTCAGGCAGATATTTTAAAAGAATCTCAAACACTTGCAGCGAAAGATGCTTCTGGAGCTTATGGAGCAATAAAAATACTTCCAAGAGCACTTAGAAATATTAATTGGTTAGAACTCATTTTAGCTTTAGGTACTATTTTTATAATTTATGGGTTTAAGCGTATAACTAAAGCCGTTCCTAGCACGCTTGTAGCGCTTATTGTTATGTCTGGTATTGCGGTAGGATTTGGGTTAAATTATAGGCCTATTGAAGAAATTCCAAGTGGTCTTCCTATTCCTAATTTAGAGATATTTACAAGCTTTACACTTGCTAGTATTACACCATATATTTTTACTGCATTGACGTTAGCATTGCTAGGCGCCATCGATTCTTTACTAACAAGTGTTGTAGCAGATAATATGACAAAAACAAAACACAAGCCTAATAAGGAATTGGTAGGTCAAGGAATAGGTAATAGTATTGCTGCTGTTTTTGGTGGTATTCCTGGGGCAGGAGCAACTATTAGAACAGTTGTAAATATTACATCTGGAGGGAAAACTAAACTTTCAGGTATGATAGCAGGTCTTATGTTGCTCATAATTTTACTTGGGTTAGGACCTATTGCATCTAAAATTCCTGCTGCCGTTTTAGCAGGTATTTTAATAACAGTTGGTATAGGAGTTATGGACTATAAAGGGTTAAAAGCAATCCCTAGTTTACCAAGAGATATTAAGGTTGGTCCTTTAAAGCTTAGTTCAGAGGTTTTAGTAATGCTTATTGTGCTATTCTTATCTACTTTTTGGAATTTGGTTTATGCTGTTGGTATTGGATTGGTAATTGCATCTTTAATGTTTATGAAAAAAATTGGAGATTTAACTGCAGAACGAAGCGATGTAGAGTCGCTAAAAGAAAAAGCTTGGGCAGATGAGGTTGATTTTCCTGATAATTTAAAAGAGGAAGTGTTTATTAAACATATAAAAGGGCCATTATTTTTTGGATCTACAAGTGATTTTCAAGCCTTGTCACAGCAAATACCAAATACAGCTAGTACTGTAATTATAAGATTAGGTAGGATGCAATATATGGATCAATCCGGATTGTATGCTATGGAAGATATGTTGCAAGAATTGGGAAATAAAAATATTGAAGTTCTTTTTGTTGGGTTATTAAAACAGCCTCGTTACATGATGGAGCGTATTGACATTATTCCAGATTTGATTCCTCAGGAACATCTTTTTGACAATTTTAAGGATTGTAGCAAATGGATTAAAGAGAATATCAAGCATACTACATAGTAAATAAAAAAATGCGAACTTAAAAGTTCGCATTTTTTTATAAATGTATTTTTGGGATATTAATTATCGGCCATTAAGGCAAAAAACTTATCGATGTTTGGTAAAATGATAATTCGTGTTCTTCTATTTCTTGCTCTGTTTTCTCTGGAATCATTTTCAACAAGAGGTTGGTAGCTACTTCTACCAGCAGCAATCATTTTTTCTGGAGCTACATTAAATTTGTCTTGTAATTTACGTACTACAGATGTTGCTCTTAAAACACTTAAGTCCCAGTTGTCCGTAATGTTTGCTGTATTAATAGTTCTAGAATCTGTATGCCCTTCAACCATAACATCTAAACTAGGTTCAGAATTAATTACATCTGCTAATTTTTGCAAAACAGGGTTTGCTTTAGAACTTAATCTATAGCTTCCGGTGTTAAAAAGCATATTATCTGCAATAGAAATCATTACAACAGTTTCGTTAATATTAACTGAAAAATCTTCGCCTTCATTTATATTACTGTCGTTAATCGTCTTTTCAAGATTATATGCTACGGCTAAATTCATAGAATCTTTAAGTGTTTTTGCCTGACTTAATTTTTCTGAATCAACATTTTTTAATGTCTTACGCATATTAGCTTTGGCATCGTTCGAAATCACGCCACCTTCTTTAAGTACTTCTAATTTTGAATTGTTTTCTTCTGTAAGTGTCCCTACGTCTTCTTTTAAAGACATTATTTTAGAGTTGTAAGCGTCAACTCTTGCTTGAATTTTATCAAATTTAGCTTCTAAATCTTCCTTTTCAACACGTGTTTTTTGTAATTCATTTTTAATTTGTCCATTTTCATGCTCTAATGCTAAGTATTTCTTTTTTGAAACACAGGAAAAAGTGAGGGCAACTAATAGTAAAATTGATATTTTCTTCATAATATATTTTTGGGTTAATTAATTAAATACATCAGCATATACGATGATTGTTTATTTTTGGATGCTGAAATGCAAACAATATGTTTGTTTTAGATAATTTTATTCTTTTTCTTAGTTCTCTATCGTATTTTGACAATCTAGAAGAACACATGCAATACGGATTTACAGAAATATTACAACTTATTGGTGCATTAGGCCTCTTTCTTTTTGGAATGAAAGTAATGAGTGATGCACTTTTATTATTGGCAGGTAATAAAATGCGATCGATTTTAGCTCGGATGACTTCAAATAGAGTATTCGGTATTGGTACGGGGTTTTTAATTACCTCAGTTATACAGTCATCATCAGCAACAACTCTTATGGTGGTTAGCTTTGCTAATGCCGGTTTATTAACATTGGTCGAGTCTATAGGTGTAATTATGGGCGCCAATATTGGCACAACAATAACAGCATGGTTAATCACTATTTTAGGCTTTAAGGTAAGCATGAGCACTATTGCGTTGCCCTTGGTTGGCTTTGGTTTTGGGCTCACATTTCTTAAAAAAGAACAACTCAAAAACTTAGGAAGTTTTATTGTTGGTTTTGCCTTATTATTTATTGGGCTTCAGTTTCTTAAAGAGGCTATGCCAGATATAAAAAACAACCCAGAGCTATTAGAATTTTTATCACGCTATACAGATTTAGGCTTTCTTTCTATTCTAATATTCTTACTTATAGGAACATTTTTAACGGTTGTAATTCAGTCTTCTAGTGCTACTATGGCATTAACCTTAATTATGACAGCCCAAGGCTGGATACCTTTTGAAATGGCAGCCGCCATGGTTTTAGGCGAAAATGTAGGAACCACTATTACAGCTAATTTAGCAGCAATTATTGGTAATTATAAGGCAAAACAAACTGCACGAGCCCATTTAATATTTAACCTTATGGGCGTATTTTGGATGCTGATTTTATTTTATCCTTTTTTAAAAATGGTGAGTTGGCTGGCCATTTATCTGGGCTCAGAATCACCATATGTTAGTGCAGCAGCTATTCCTGTGGCGATATCTTTATTTCACACGACGTTTAATATTGCAAATACTTTTTTACTGGTGTGGTTTGTAAAACCAATTGCAAAGTTAGTTGAACGCTTGGTGCTAGAAAAAGTTGAAGAAGTTAAGAGAATTGACGAACCAAAATTTTTAACAAAAAGTATTTTAAAATACCCTGAAACGGCAATTGCAGCATTAATAAAGGAGTCTAAATTTTTATATAAAAATGCCATTTTTGAAATTGTTGCTCATGCGCTAAATATCCATAGGGCTGATATTAAATCGGATATTAAGGTTAAAAAAATAGTGAAAAAATCGAAAGTTTTATTTGATACCAACGTTAGAGAATTGTATGGGATGAAAGTAAAAAATATTTATGGCCAAATTATTAATTATGCAACCAAGGCGCAGAGTAGTTTGCCGTTAACTGAAACTCAGAATAACCAAATATCTAAATTAAAAATTGCTAATAGGAAAATGGTAGAAATTATTAAAGATGTTAAAGAGTTGAGTAGGAATGTGACTTTATACTTAAATTCAGATAATAAGTACATCCGAAAAGAGTATGATAAGATAAGGAATAAAGCAGTTAAGGTATTGCGTGTAATTCACTTATTTAGAACTGAAAAAGAAAATGAGGTGTACCATAAAAAACTTGTGAAATTAAAAAGAGAGGCAAAAGCAAACATCCATTCTAATAATCTTGAAATCGATGAATTAATTAGAAAGGACCTAATAACGGTTGATATGGCATCTTCGCTATTTAATGATTTTGACAATGTTAATGATATGATTGATAATTTAATTGATGTTGCAGATCTTCTTTATGGAAAAAAAGACACACTTTTAGATGGTGAATAATTTTGAAAACCTTGATCCATTATTATGAATCAAAAATTGATTGAAGTAGCACAAGTGTTTTTTAAATTAGGCTGTTTTGCTTTTGGTGGTCCCGCTGCTCATATTGCAATGATGGAAGATGAGATTGTAGAAAAACGTAAGTGGATGACTAGAGAATATTTCCTAGACCTCATTGGTACTACAAATTTAATCCCTGGACCAAATTCAACCGAGATGACCATGCATTGTGGTTATGAACGAGCAGGTAAAACAGGCTTATTTGTGGCTGGAATTGTATTTATTTTCCCTGCAACTTTAATAACAGCAATTCTGGCTTATTTATATGTAAAATATGGAAGTCTTCCAGAAGTAGAGCCGTTTATTTATGGTATTAAACCAGCTGTTTTGGCCATTATAGCATCGGCAATTATAAAACTTGGGAAAAAGGCAGTAAAAAGTGCTGAACTTATTATTATTGGGATATTAGTTCTAGTGATTAGTCTTCTAGGAGTAAATGAAATTGTAGCTTTATTGGCGGCTGGTGCATTAGGAATGCTCTATTTCTATATAAAATCTAAAACAAGAACTCATCTCAATACATTTTCACCATTACTTTTATTCCTTGGAATTAATACGGCAATAGCTAAGATATCAACTTTAAAGCTCTTTTTGATTTTTTTAAAAGTGGGAGCAATTCTCTATGGTAGTGGCTATGTTTTATTTGCATATCTAGATGCAGAATTAGTAACTCGAGGGTTATTAACTAGATCTGAGCTAATTGATGCCATTGCAATTGGTCAGTTTACGCCAGGACCTGTGCTATCTACGTCAACGTTTATTGGTTATCAACTTTCAGGTTTCACAGGTGCTTTAGTAGCTACTACTGGGATATTTTTGCCATCATTCCTATTTGTTTTAATACTCAATCCATTCATACCAAGAATGCGAAAATCAACAATACTGCGCTATTTTCTAGATTCTGTAAATGTTGCGGCCGTTGCTGTAATGCTTGCTGTATTAATTGTTATGGCAAGAGAAACCCTTATAGAATGGCAAAGTATTATAATTGCTCTAATTGCTACGTTTTTAATTTTTAAAACCAAAACAGGTCCTATCTGGACAATTATTATGGGAGTTATTTTAGGTTTTCTGATAATTAATTTAACAAAATAAAAAAGCCATCATTTCAAATAATGATGGCTTAGAATTATACTATAAACCTAGTATTTATTCTTCTTTTTTCAAGGATTCTACGTTTTCAACAACTTCGTCTACAACTGTTATTGTTGCAGGTTCAACAGAACTATCAAATGAGTTATGATATTCCTCTAATAAACTCATTGTTGATTTTATTAAATCTTTAGTCTCTAATAATAAGCTAAAATATAAGGTTGTATTTTTAGGACTTGATTCTTCCGTCCTTGTCCTAGAAATTTGTTTCTTAATTTTATCTTTTACAAGTTTATAAACTTCAGTTCTTTCATCTAAAATTGCTCCGATTTGTTCAAAAGATTCCGATTTGAAAGCAACTCGAGTATCCTCAAATAAAATTTCTAATTTATCATCAATTTCCTTTAGCTCCTTAATTTGGCTGAATCTAAGTTTCTTATGATTGTTATTAATATGCTTGTGACTTACTTTAGTAATATATTCTAAAGATTGTGTCATATCTTGAAGATAGCCTAAAATATTAATATAAAAATCACTTGCTCCAATACTAGATTCATCTAAATTTTTAATAAAATAGAACACATTATCACGCAAGTCGTCAACCTCTTCGGTTAATTTTATAACTTGTTTTTTGCTCTTTTTAAGTAAATTTAAATCCTGTTTAGCCAGTCCAACAATTGCATTAGAATAGATTCTATTAGTTCGTTTCACTACATTGGCCATGTTATTTGCGCTTTCAAGAATAACACCTTGTATAGAGCTGCTTTCTGCTTTTTTTAAGCTATCTTCATCAATCACTTTTGAAGATTTACTTTTATGGGATTTATAGTTTCTGTATAATAAAATAGCAGTTAATAAAAGTAATATTGGTGTAATAACGGCTGGGTTCCAATTAATCAGAAACACTACAACACCTGCGGCAATAAATGCTCCAATTGCAGTACCAAACCATCCGCCAATAACGTTTAATACACCAGCCACACGATAAACAGCACTTTCTCTCCCCCATGCGCGGTCAGCCAAAGAAGTACCCATAGCTACCATAAACGTAACGTATGTTGTTGATAAAGGTAACTTCATAGAGGTTGCAATTGCAATTAATACTCCTGCAACCATTAAATTAACAGAGGCACGAATCATGTCGAATGCGGGAGCATCTATACTTTGATCTTTTGTCATAGTAAACTCTGGTTTTTCAAAACTCTTACCTATTTTTTCAGTAATTGAGCTAGGTAAGATGATGCCAAAGTAATTGGACAATTGGGTTGTTCTTTTTACAATTGTTCTTGAAAGTCTGTTTGGTTCAAATTTTTCATGAGTTTCTCCTTGTCGTGATAAGCTTATTTCAGTTTCTGCAACGGTTTTCGCTTTTTTAGACAGCCATAGTGTCAATACCATTATAGCTCCTGCTATAAATAATAAATAAGGTTCTGCAGGCACTTTTTTCTCTAATACTGCCATTGACATTGCAGTGTCCATTCCGCCAGCAACCCAAGCTTCATAAGAATGATAAGCTGCCATTGGAACACCGATAAAGTTTACTAAGTCGTTACCTGAAAATGCTAATGCCAATCCAAAAGTTCCAATTGCAATTACAACAAGTAAAACTGTTTTTTTGGTTAGTTTTTCAAATATGAACGAAAATAAGGTCCAGAAAACAAAACTTCCAAGTATGATGAAAATCTCATTTCCTTCTACCAAGCCTTTTAAATCTTTGTAGTAAGGGGTTCCTTTTAATCCTTTCAAGAAAATAAAATAAGTGATTGCCGTTAAAGCAACTCCTCCAAAAAGAATTCCAAAATTTTTAATTTTTTTCTCATAGTTAAATGTGAATATGAGTCTTGATACCCATTGTACCAGTGCACCGACCGAAAAGGCAATAACTACAGACAGCAAAATACCAGATATAATTTCTAAAGCCTTTTCTGTATTTATGTATTTAGCTAAATCGGCAAAAGTTTCAGAGTCAGAATGACTAATTTTAATCAATGACATTACTACTGCTGCACCTAATAAATTAAATACAATAGAAACAGTTGTAGATGTTGGTAAACCAAGCGTGTTAAAGAAATCTAACAACAATATATCTGTTATCATTACAGCCATAAAAATGAGCATAATCTCTCCAAATTCAAATTGAGCAGGGACAAAAATACCTTTCCTTGCAACCTCCATCATTCCACTAGAAAACACAGCTCCAATAAAAATACCTAAACTTGCTACTATCATTATAGTTCTTAAAGAAATGGCTTTGGATCCAATCGCAGAATTTAAGAAGTTAATAGCATCATTACTTACACCAACAACAATATCAGCAACAGCTAAAACTGTAATGGCAATCAACATTAATAAATAAATATTATCCATAGGATTTAATTGTAAAATGTTTGCAAATATCATGACAATATATGATTAAAATGTTATCTAATTGTTATGTTTTAAAAATGGATATCAAATCCTAGTCTAAAGGTAATGTTATCCTCATTGCCATCTAAGGTTGTATAACTTAAATCACTTTGCACTTTTAGCTTATGGCCTACTAAAAATTTATTTACACCGAGGGTATATTGTTCTGTCGGTAAAGCTCCAGTAATACCCTCATAATTTACTGTAGTAAATCTAGCGGCTATCTCATAGTTGCTTTTAAATAAATAACCAGCTTGTAAGTTTAGAGCGTTACCTGTTAAAACAATATCGCCGGTTGGTGTTGAGCCATCTAATTCTGTTGCTATTTCATCATCCGCTGTACGCTTTGCATACTCACCCATAAATGAAAAGCCATTGTATTTAAACATGGCATCTGCAAAAATAGTTGTTTGGTCTGTTTCGTAAATAGAGCCATCAGTTCGTATCATATAATCACCTGCAAAGCCTCTCTCTCTAACGGCATCTTGATTGTAGTTATATGTAAAGCCAAACATTAATTTTGGCTTTACCTCGCGTTTTAAATCAGATTGACTGTAATCCCCTTTAGATTTAAAAGCCCCGAATGGTAAAAGCTCTAGACGCGCAGTATATTGTAAACCTCCTTCATTTCCTTCGGTAACATTACGTCCTTCACCTTGTGAAACAGAAAATTTTTCTCGCATTAAAAAATCGCCACCTAATTTAGTTTTGTGGCGCAATTGAATACCTAAATCGCGGTCTATGTTAAACCTGCTATTTAATAAAGAACGGTCTATTAATTGAAGGTTGGCAGAAGATACTACTCGTTCAACGTTTCCTGGTAATTTGGTTTGACCTGCCCAAAGCTCCCAGTTACCAGAAAAGTTCCACATAATAACTGCATCTAGGATATAACGAGGTGTGTTTCTGTTAAATTGATTTGCACCTGAAATATCTCTGTTCGATAATCCCAACTCTACTTTATATTTAAGTTTAGGGCTATAAGCAAAACCATCAAACTTTAATCTTGCTCTACGAACAATAAAATTATGCTCTGGACTTCCATACTGATTACCATCATGATCCCAAGATGATATAGATCGAACTTGAAAACGAGGCGCGAATTTAATACTAAAAGAGCTGTCTTTTGCAACAAAGTTAATTAATCCCTTGCCAAAAGAGGTATCGCTAATTTCTTGTGAGTTTACTGAAAACATTACGCTAATAACTAGCGCAAGAGTAATTTTTAATTTCATTATAATTTTAGTTTTTGTCGTTGCAAAGAACCAAAACCAATGTTAACTTAATGTTTCCAAATGATTAACTTTAAATCAAAAAAAAGACTGCCTTGGCCAAAGGCAGTCCATTAGAAATCATGATAATGTAGTCGACAAAAACTAATTGATTATATGAAATACTAATTGTTTAGTCTTAAGACCATCACAAAGATCATAGTTGTAGTTAACCTTAATGTAATCCTAATATTAATTAATCATTAATATTCCAATGTTAAATCTTAAATCACAAATAACTGATAAACAGTAGTATGTGATTTTAATGTTAATTTAATGTTATGTAAATGTTGCTAAAATATTACCTAATTGCTATCTTTGGGGATAATGTTAAAACCCCATAATTATGAAGAAATCATTTTTATTACTTTTTGCCTTCTTAATTACTGTGGTATCTTTTGCTCAGCAAAAGAGAGATTTAAAACTTAACAAGGACACAAATCTAATTGACGTTGTTTATTATCATGACAATGGTGTTGTAAGCCAAACAGGGTCTTACACAGCAGATGGTAAACTACAGGGTAAGTGGTTAAGTTTCGACACGGAAGGCAAAAAAATCGTTTCTGCAAATTATGATAATGGTAAAAAAGTCGGCAAATGGATTCATTGGATAGATGGTATCCCTAAAGAAGTTGATTATTCTAAAAACGTTGCTTCTCTTTAGTTGAGTTAAACGATTTTATTTTCAATAAAAAAAGCATCCTAATTATTTAGGATGCTTTTTTATGAATTAAATGTGTTTAATTAATTGCCTACCGTCCAACTTGCTCCCCAGGTTGCAAAGTCTGTACCTGTTGCATTGCCAATACCAGTTAAAAAGTCTGCATCGGTAAATGTGTCTCCTGTATCATTTTTTAATTGTACAGTCACATCTGTAAAAGTTACATTTGTTGCATCTAAATCACCGTTTATAACACCAGTACCTGTTGGGTTATCACTATCGGCACCTGCATCTCCATCTAGGTCAAAACCTTCAGCAAAACCTTCAATAAGAATATTATCAAAAACACCTTGTGTTCCAGCACGTAATCTTATTGCCTCATTGCCAGTTCCAGAACCTAATCCTACAATTGTTACATCTTTAACCGTTGGTTTAGACCAGAATTTAGGGTTAGATAAGTTACCAATATCTGTATTGTATCCATCACACTCAAAACCTTTATCGTGTTCTGCGCCATGTTTTACATAGGCATTTGTTACTTTACCTGTAAAACCTTCGGTCCAGTCGATTGAATCATCCTGAGCATTAATAACAACGGCATGGTTTACTTCAACATTACCTCCGAAAAATTCTATGCCATCATCTGCACCTTCGTAAGCTTGAATATAATCCACAGTTGTACCAGCACCAACACCATAGAAAGAGAAACCATTATTTTCTGATGAACCATCGGCAGCACCACCAGAGTATTCAACACGAACATATCTTAAAATACCTGAGCTATCTGAAATTTCAGTTCCACCGTAAGGCAAACTTCCTATTTCTGATGTAGAGGTTGCATTGCCTGTTACAGAGTTAATAGGCGCTTTTCCTAATATGATTAATCCACCCCATTGACCAGCAGCTGGGTTAGCAGATCCTGATGTCATTACAATAGGATTTGCAGCAGTACCATTTGCAATAATTTTTGCACCTTGGGCAATAGCAACATAAACATCTGCGCCTGTAGCTACGGCTTTAATAGTAACCCCTTCCCCTATAATTAAGCTAGCACCATCGGCCATAATTACAGGACCACTAATAGTATATGTTTTATTAGCGTCTAGTACTAAATCTGAACTATATTCTGCGGCACTAATAGCAATTTCTTCTTCAGTTCCACCACCAGTATTTCCACCGCTGTTGTTGTTTATAACACTATTGTCAGTGATATTAATTGTGGCAGTATCGTCTGTAGCACATGAGTTAAGTAGCAAAGCTGTAATTGCTAATCCTAAAATAAATTTATTTTTCATCGTTTCTAATTTTTAATTTTTTGTTATTGATTGTGTTAAAAGCTATATTTTAATTGTAAACCTATGTTTAGACCTTTTTTATAATCGGAAACATCTTTACCGTTAGGTGAAGTCACAACAATATTACCTTGTGTTGTTTCTCTTATGTATTTAATATTTGGATTTATAAGATTTTTGGCCGCTAAGTTTATTTCAAACTTGTCACCTAATTTGTTTTTAAGTATAAAATCTAATGTTGGGATACCTTTTTCAATTACGTTACCTAACTGACCAGACCCTAAAGCATCAATTCTATCTGAAAAATATGAGAACGCAAGTGTCGCAATTGGTTGGTAGTTATCGAAAGACTTAGGTGAGTAGTTAATATCGGCATTAACAATAAATGGTGAAGCGCCTTGTAATTCTTCTTTATCTTTAGTGAAGCTTACATTAAAATTACTTCCAACAATATCGCTGTATAAATCTTGTTCGGTATGCATATATGTAGCATTCAAACCAAATGATAGCTCTGCTTCATCATCTTCATTTGTAATAATGTTTTTTCGTATTTCTGCTTCAACACCATAAATTTGAGCTTTGTTTCCAGTTCTAAAAAAACGTTGTGTTCCTGTAGCATCAAAAGCAACCACTTGGTTTATTGGGTCTTCAATTTGCTTATAAAAACCACCAACCGATATTAATTCAGACTTGGTTACAAACCATTCGTATTTTAAATCAATGTTGAGTATTTTAGAATAAGAAACATCTTTAACGTTTGTGTAAGATGCCCCAGATTGGTGACCCAATAAATCTGGATTACCACCTATACGTTGCGATACACTTTCGTAAACAAAAGGCGCAACTTCTTTAAACTCTGGAAGTGATATAGTTTGACTTGCCGAAAAACGTAAATTTTGATCTTCGTTTAAACTATGTTTAATATTGATACTTGGTAAATACAATACCTCTGACGCGCTAACATTGTCATTACCTTTAACCCCTAAGTTAATTACATCGTATTCAATATACTGGTTGAAAGATTCTACTCTTAACCCTGGAACTACAAGCCACTTCTCGCCAAAATTAATTTCAGTATTCAAATAACCTGCATAGATATCTAATTTCCCCTTGTATGTGTTTTCAGATTGCCCAGGCCTATTAGTATTGCTTAAGTTAGGATAAGGTTTTATTACTTTTATTTCGTAAGTACCTTGATTGTCACTTAAGTTTAAATTATCTAAGGTGAAGAAGTCGTTTAAATTATTAATATCTGCAATGCCACTATTATCAATAATATCGTAGCCATATCTAATATTATCAAAACGACGTTCTTTAGTTCTGGCGTTATAACCAATATTCAGTTTTAACTTTTCGGAAACTTTATATGCAAAGTTTAACCGACCATTTAGCTCTTCATCTTGGATATTTTGATAGTAACGTTGGTTATCAAAATCTACATTACTATAAAATATGGGATTGGTATTTGGGTCATTATCTAACGCAAATTGATAGTTTTCAAAAGATAAACGTTTTCTGTCTGGTTCGTGGGCATTCACGAAATTATGCCCAAAGCCCCAGTCTATATCAATTTTATCGAATTTATGTGTTCCAGTAAGCTGATTAACATAGATTAGATTTTCATTGAATTGAATATTTTGTTGGTAGAAACCTTCATCTGTATTAGCAATAGCATCTCTATTACGCCCTTTACCGTCAATTCCAAAATAGCCAACTTTATCTGAAGAACTATTTACAAACAGTGAGTTGTATTTTATGGTATTACTGTCGTCGATTTTGTAGATAACCGATGCCATAGCAGTGGTTGTTGTACTATATTCAAATTCTTCTGCTTGCTCAAATGCTTTCTTCTCAACGTTGGTATAATCCACATTTGATCCATTTCTATATTGAAAATCGTTTTCAAACGAACCAGTAGCGTAAAAGCTTAATTTCGAGTCGTTTTCGAAAGTGAAAGATTTTCCAAATGCACCACCAAAACTTGTGTTTATTGGAGTGCCAGCATCAATAGGTTCAAAACCATGAGATAAAATAACGGCAAACGGATCGTGAGCATAGCGATTGTAAAACCCGAAATGACCTGTGCCTTCACTTCTTACAAAATCTTTATCAATAGCGTTTGTATTGAAAGATGAACCCACACCAAAATCGAAGAAACCAGAACCTTTATAATCTTTTGATGAAATATCTACATTTCCTGCAGAGAAGTCGCCATAAAACTTTGAAGAATAGGCCTTACTAATAGAAACATTCTCAATAACATCTGAAGAGAATAGATTAAGATCAATATTCTTTTTGCTTACATCGTTAGATGGAAGTGATAGTCCATTCATTGTAGTATTTAAATATCTGTCTCCTAAACCACGCACATAAACATTACTTGAGCCCTCTTGTTTCGATACACCTGAGATTTTTGCAACGGCTCCTGCAGCATCACTTACACCTTTTCTAGATAATTCTTGAGCGCCTATGCTTTGTTTCATTTCAACTGCTTTTTTTTGCTCTAATAGTAATGCAGTTTCACTCTCTCTCTTGGTTGTTGTAGTAATAACGACTTCATCTAAAGAGGCAGCACTTGCTCTCATAATAACATTCACTTCAGTAATTTCACCAGCAGTAATTTGTACAGTAATTTCTTGAGTTTCGTAACCAACAAAACTAAATACTAAAATATGTATTCCTGGTTCTACATTTTCAAAAGTGTATAATCCATCAAAGTCTGAAGTAGTGCCAATTGTAGTTCCTTTAATTAATACATTAGCAAATGCTAAAGGTTCATTATTATATTCTTTATCCGTGAGTTTGCCTACTATAGAACCTGTGCTTTGAGAAAACGAAAACACAGTTGAAAAGAGTATTAATAATAATATAAATTTTCTCATTAGTTTTTATCTAAATTTCTTGCCGCAAAGAAACCACTGCATTGTAAATATGGTGTTACCTGTAGGTTAAAGAACTGTGATAAAAGTGTTAGTTAAACGTTATGTAATTCTTGGTAAGTACGACCATTTCCTTACAATTTGTTAACATTAAAATGTAGCTTCAAACTTAAAAGAGAGTGTGTAAAAACAAAACAGCTTTCACAATTTGTGAAAGCTGTTTTGTTTATTTTAATTTAAATCCTATTGACTAGAAGTGGAATGGTCGTCGCTTTTATCGACACTTGCTATGGTTAGCATTAATTCATCTAAAGATATTGAACTAGGAGCCAATGATGATTTAATATTTGTTGTTTCACCAGAGATAACTTGAGTTTTCTTCTCTTCTGTCTTATACCCAACAAAACTATAGACTAAAGTATATGTACCGTTTTCTAAATTTTCAAACTGAAATGATCCGTTTTCATCAGATAATGTTTCAACTCCAGTTTCTTTTATTTGAACTTTCGCAAATATTAGAGGGTCGTTATTAGATTCTAGGTCTATTATGTTTCCTTTAATTATGCCGTCTTTCTGAGCAAAAGAAAGTACCGTGAACAAAAAGGTAGCTAAAAGTAATAAATTCTTCATTTGATAGTAATGATTAATTACGGTACAAAGAAAGTATTTAGGTTTAATTATAATGTTATGTAAATATTAAACAACAGTCAATAAAATGTTATCGTAATGTTATGTGATTTGGGTGTTTTAAATATTAACTCTTCAAATGAAATTAATTATCTTGCCCAAGCTTTAAAATGATACTATGAACTGGGAACAATTACTATCCTTAAAACGCTTCGGCGACACCAATAAACGCTTAAGAAAAGAACAAGACGAAACCCGTTTGGGGTTCGAAGTAGATTACGATCGGGTGATATTTTCTTCAGAGTTTCGAAGCCTACAGGATAAAACACAAGTTATTCCATTGTCTAAAACAGATTTTGTGCATACACGTCTAACCCACAGTTTAGAAGTTAGTGTTGTTGGACGCTCATTAGGACGGCGTGTAGGCCAGAAGTTATTAGAAAAACACCCACATTTACAAAATGTACATGGGTATCAATCAAACGATTTTGGAGCTATAGTAGCAGCGGCAGCTTTGGCTCATGATATAGGAAATCCACCTTTTGGACATTCTGGAGAAAAAGCAATAGGTGAGTTTTTTAAAAAAGGTAAGGGTGCTGAATTTATAAACCAATTAACTGAAAAAGAATATCAAGATCTATGTGATTTTGAAGGAAATGCTAATGGATTTAAAATTCTAACAGAAAGCAGAGAAGGTAGAGAAGGGGGATTACGGCTTAGTTATGCTACACTTGGGGCGTTTATGAAATATCCTAAAGAATCATTACCTAAACGACCAACAAATCATATTGCAGATAAAAAATACGGGTTTTTCCAAAATGATAAAGAGGCATTTGTTGAAGTTGCAGAGGAGTTGGGATTATTAAAACGAAGTGACCAAGATTTAAGTTTCTCTAGGCACCCTTTGGCGTTTCTAGTTGAAGCAGCCGATGATATTTGTTATACCATAATAGATTTTGAAGATGGCATTAACTTAGGTTTAATACAGGAGGAATTTGCACTAGAATATTTAATTAATTTGGTTCGCGATTCTATAAATACCAGCAAGTATCACGAATTAAAAAACACCAAGGATCGTGTTAGTTATTTACGAGCTTTAGCTATTAATACGCTTATTAATGAAGTGGTTACTATATTTATTAATAACGAAGAAGCTATTTTAAAGGGTGAATTTAAAACAGCATTATTAAATAAAAGTAAGTACGAAGCACAAATAAACGATATTATTAAAATAAGTATAGAAAAGGTTTATCAAAGTAAAGAGGTAATTGAAAAGGAAATCGCAGGATATCGGGTGTTATCCGATTTATTGGAAGTTTTTATAACGGCCATTAATAATTCATTTGAAAATAAGGCATCTAATTATGATAAATTGATTTCGCATTTGTTGCCAGAGAATCAAAAACAAATAAAGGGTTCTCTTTATCAACGAATATTTTTAGCCTGTAGTTTTGTGTCTAGGATGTCTGATGGTTATGCCATCATGTTATTTAATAAAATTAAGGGAATTGATATAATTCGTTGAGAATTCTTTAAAAAAAGCCCTTTAAAATGTATATTTGAAAAAAATTGAAGAGAAAGAATGAAAAAAATAGTTTTTTCTTTAGTTGGTATTGCACTTGTAATAATAAGTGTTTTATTGGTTAAAGAGCAACAGGACACATCTGTTAATCAAATCTCAGATTTAAAAAGCAGCCATAAAGAGTTTTTAAAAAACTCTCCGTATAAAGAAACACTTAAACTTTCTAAACAAGAAAGAAAAGAAAACAGATTACCTCCTAATAAATATTTTGAGGAGCAATGGGAACTAACCATGAACCCAGCTTTAGGAAGACCACAGCCTGAAAATTTGTTTCAGTTACAGGAACAATTAAAAAGCAATAAAATATTTAGTAAAGTTCCAGGTGAAAAAGATAACGATTGGATAGAAAGAGGACCAAATAATGTTGGAGGTAGAACAAGAGCAGTTATGTTCGATCCTAATGATGATACCAATAGCAGAGTCTTTGCAGGTGGTGTTAGCGGTGGTTTGTGGGTTAATGATAATATTTCCAATACTGCATCTGAATGGACAGAAGTAGGTATCCCAAAGAATTTAGCGATTTCATGTATAACATACGACCCTAATGACACCATGACTTTTTATGTTGGCACAGGAGAGTCATATGTACAAGGAAGTGTTAACGGTAGTGGTGTTTGGAAGTCGATTGACGGCGGTGCCACTTGGTCAAATATCTTTGGAGGTATTTCTGGAGATGCCAATATAATCCCAGGAAGTACAGAAGCTAGAAATTTTGACGCCCGAGTTATTGTAAATACTCCTACGGGAATTGCAGGAGATTATTTTGGTTTAAGGGCGAGTTTTGGAACTAGTATCACGCCAATTTCTGGAAATTTAATCCTTGTTGATGACGGCACAGCTATGCCAAATGAAGGGTGCTCTGCTCTCACGAATGCTGGAGAAATAGCTGGTAATATTGCAGTCCTATTTAGAGGGAATTGTGAATTTGGAAAAAAAGTTCTAAATGCTGAAGAAGCAGGAGCTATAGCTGTTATAGTAGTCAATAATGTATCAGATGATATTATTCCTATGGGAAGTGGAGTAGATGGTGATTCGGTTACTATTCCTTCGCTAATGCTTTCAATGGACGATGGGCAAACTTTAATTAATGAATTAAGTAACGGAGTTAACGTTTCTATAAATGGTTATGTAAATTATTCTGGGTATACAGCTAAACCTGGAGTTCAACACATAAACGACATAAAAGTAAGAGATATTGGAAGTGGCAATAGCGAAGTATATGTTGCTGCTGGATCTACTTTTTATGCAAGCGCAATTCCAAGTACACTTTTGGGGCCTGAGGATTTTGGACTATATAAGTCATCAGACGCTGGTTCAAATTGGGCTAAAATTAATTTATTACCTGCTTCTAATGAAAACGGCTATCAGCTACAACCAAACGATATTGAGATAAGTGCAGACAACACCATTTGGGTTTCTACAACTAATGACCTTTTTAGAAATGGAGGCGGTGAAATTCTTTCATCATCAGATGGTCTTAGCTTTATTTTAAGGCATAAAATACCAAGCGGGCAACGCACACAAATTGAAGTATCAAATACAAATGCATCTACATTATATGTTTTAGCTGAATTATCATCTGATACTAGTCCTGTTAAAATTTTTCACACCAACGACGCCTTTACAACCATTACTACTTTAGCTTTACCTAATGATGCCGATGCAGGAATACCTGTAAACGACTTTACTAGAAACCAAGCTTATTACAACTTACTTTTATCTGTAGATCCAGTTGATGATAACGTTGTATATGTTGGAGGGATAGATTTATTTAAATCTATTGATGCTGGAGCTAACTGGGATCAAATATCAAAATGGACAGAAGGGCAAGATGGAAACCCTCTAAAAGATTTGAATGTGCCAATAGTTCATGCAGATCAACATGGGATTGCTTATGCTAAAGACAACAATGATAAGGTGCTTTTTGTGAACGATGGAGGTGTTTATTATTCTAATAATGCAGGAAGTACAATCAATGCTCGAAATGACGGATTCATTACAACACAATTTTATAGCATAGGCGTTGGTCCTTTCGATGTTTTTGGAGCCGATTTTTTTATGGGTGGAGCCCAAGACAATGGAACACAAATATTGCAAAATGCTAATCAAACAGGGACAGATAGCGCAATAGAAGTTGTTGGTGGCGACGGTGGATATAGTTTTTTCGATCAAGACGGGAATGACGCCTATTTTATAGGTAATGTATTTTACAATACTTTAATATTTTCATTTGATTTTTTTGCTGAAGAGTTTGTAATTATTAATGATGAGGATGAAGAAAATGGATCATTTATTACTGCACAAGGGTTAGATTCGCAATTAGATATTTTATATTCTAATTATTCGGCGGGAGATAATTTCATTATTAAAAGATATTCTGGTATAAAATCTGAAAGTACACTTACAAAAGATGATTTAACAGACCCTTTGCTTAATTCCACACCAACAGCTTTTACAGTGTCACCTTATACTGTCGCGACTACTAAGCTATATGTTGGAACTAGATTTGGCGATTTATTAAGGGTTGATAATGCCAATACAGAATCTCCAGTTTGGACAGATATATCTGGAGCAAGTTTTGTTGGAAGTGTTTCCGATGTTGAATTAGGTCGTAATGAGGATGAGATATTTTTAACCATGTACAATTATGGTGTAAATAATATTTGGTTTACTAGTGATGGTGGTAGTACTTGGGAACCTAAAGATGGGGATTTACCAGATATACCAGTTAGAGCCATTTTACAAAATCCATTAAATTACGAAGAAGTAATTATAGGGACCGATCTTGGTGTATGGTTTACAACTAATTTTTCTGATGCTAGTCCAACCTGGAATCAAGCAAATAATGGGATGAAAGATGTTATTATTACAGACATGGATTTAAGAGACGATTATTCTGTTTATGCCGCTACTTATGGTAGAGGTATTTTCTCTGGAAGCTTTTCAATTGTTCCAGATGGTGATATAGATGGTGATGGTATTTTAAATGATGTTGATAATTGTCCACAAGTCGCAAATGCAGATCAAGCAGATGCAGATGGTAATGGCATTGGCGATGTTTGTCAAGACTTTGACAATGATACCATACTAGATATAAATGATAATTGTCCAAAGAATTCAAATATTGACCAAGTAGATAGTGATGGTAATGGTATAGGTGACGCATGTCAAGATTTAGATAATGATGGCGTTATTGATATTGAAGATAATTGTCCAGATACAGCAAATGCAGACCAAGAAGATACTAATGAAAACGGTACTGGAGATGTTTGTGATACTAGCTATCAAAATCCTGATAACATTTCTGTTGAAATAGTTTCAGAAACTTGTGAAGGGTTAGATAATGGAAAAATAATTATTACTACAAAAGAGTCTTATTTAGCTTACACAGCAACAGTAGTTGGTACCGGATTAAATTTAAGCCAAGGATTTACAAACGGCAGTCATACATTTGAAAACATAGCCATTGGGTCTTATACAGTATGTGTTTCTGTAGATGATAAAATGTTCGAGCAATGTTTTGAAATTAACGTTGGTGCTGCTGAAGTTTTAGATGTGGTTTTCCAAACTAGTTTTAATAATAACAATGTTAATGATGGAGATTTCACTTCGATAACTATAAATAGCGGAACGCCGCCATTTAATGTGACATTTAATGGAGAACAAATAGCAACCACAAGTCAATTCTCTTTTGACGTTGAAGCACCAGGTTCTGGAATTTTAGAAATTTCATCTTCCAAAACTTGTGAAGGAACCGCCAAAAAAGCTATTTCTAAGACTAATTTCAGCAGAATTACGGTGAGCCCAAATCCTGTTATTGACCGATTAAGAGTGACTTTACCAAACGACACTCAAGAACAAATTGAGGTGCAGGTTTTTAGTCTTGGAGGGAAACTTCTATTTAATCAAATAATGAATAAAGGAAAATCCGATTTCATTGAGCTTCCATTTCAAGCATTTAAAAGAGGTGTTTATTTTGTAAAGATTAACACGAACAACCCCAAAACGTTTAAGATAATCAAGAAATAACATGATTACTATGAAAATTAAAAACCAAATATTTATAATTATAGTACTAAGTTTAATTGTTCTTTCTTGCGGCGGAGGCGGAGGCGAAGATGGACCTGGAGAAATTACACCACCAACAAACACAAAACCCTCTGCAGTTAGCTTAATTTATCCATCGGAAAACTTGTTGTGCATAGATAATGCCATAGCTTTCAATTGGACTCAGGCAACAGACCCAGATAATGATCAAGTACGTTATAAAATCACAATTTCTAAAAGTAGAGATTTAACAAATCCTATTGAGAATAGAACAGTTTCTGGCACTTTATTAAATATATCGTTAGAAAAAGCGATAGCATATTATTGGAGAATAATTTCGGTAGATAGTAAAGGGAATGAGGGAGATCCAAGTCCAGTTTTAGCATTTTACACTTCTGGTGAAGGCGTGTCTAATTACGCACCTTTTACAGCAGAGTTGGTTAGTCCACAGGGTGATAGCAATATAGATGCTGGTACTGTAACCTTGAACTGGAAAGGAGCCGATACAAACGAAAGCGATACATTAACATACGAATTGTTTTTTGGCGAGTCTACAGATCCGGCATTAGTATCTAGTGAACTATCTGCGGAAATCACAGACGTAATAGTTGAAGCTGGAAAAACCTATTATTGGAAAGTCAATACTTCAGATGATGCTGGTGCAAAAACCATTGGTCAAATATGGAGTTTTAACGTTAATTAGCAATTGTTTTAATTACATTTTTATGAAGAAAAAAGTACTAATTTACTTAATCCTTTTGGCGGCGATTGGATTTGGGTGTTTCGAGGTTTTCACTTTGAAATCTGAAAGTGATAAAATAACAGATTTAAGAAAACAACATGAATACTTCTTAAGTAATAGTCCATTTGCGGAAACACTTAAATTAACAAAAGAAGCTCGTAAACAAAAAGGGATTCCTCCAAATAAGTATTTAGAAAGAGAATGGGAATTAACAATGAATCCTTTAACTGGAAAACCAGAATATGAAAAGCTTTTAAAACTTCAAGAACAATTAAGAAATAATAAGGTGTTTAGTAAAGTTCCTGGTGAAAAGGATAACGATTGGGTTGAAAGAGGCCCAAATAATGTTGGCGGAAGAACAAGAGCTATTATGTTCGATCCTAATGACAATACCAATAATAGAGTATTTGCAGGAGGCGTAAGTGGTGGCTTATGGGTAAATAATGATATTACCAATGCAAGTTCAGCCTGGGCAGAAGTTAATATTCCACAAAACTTATCTATATCTTGTATTACTTACGATCCAAATGCCTTGAATACGTTTTATGTAGGTACTGGAGAGTCTTATGTTGGAGGGGATGTTCAAGGTAACGGAGTTTGGAAATCTACAGATTCAGGGTCTAATTGGACAAGAGTTTTTGGTGGTGTTTCTGGAGAAACAACCTTTGAAACTAGTGCAAAACTAACAGTAAATTCTCCCATGGTTATTGCTGGAGAATATCAAGTTTCAACGGCTAGTTTTGGACCCACTTTAACAATGATTACTGGAGATTTAGCTTTAGTAGACGATGGTTCTGGTAATCCTGAGCGTGGCTGTAATTCTTTGATAAATGGAGGTGCTATAAGTGGAAAAATAGCAGTAGTAGAAAGAGGAGATTGTAATTTTACTGTAAAAGTTAAAAACGCACAAGACGAGGGTGCTATAGCCGTTTTAGTTGTGAATAATAATGCAGGAACACCTATTTCACTAGGTGGTGAAGATGCAACAGTTACTATTCCATCTGTTATGATTTCAAGAGATGAAGGACAAGCAATTATAGCACAATTAGGATCGGGTGTTAATGTGACTATTGAACCTGTTTCTTCTCCAGTATTAGCTAATCATGTAACGCCTGGTGTTCAACATATAAATGATATTAAAATAAGAGATTTGGGTGTTACAAGTGAAATATATGTAGCTGCAGGAGCAACATTTTATGCTGATGCGAACCCTTCATCTTTCTTTGGAATTGAAGATTTTGGATTGTATAAATCTACCAATAGCGGTTCTAGTTGGTCTCAAGTAAATTTGCCAAATCCTCCTCAGGGGGCATCTTATGAGCCTAACGATATTGAAATCGCTACAGATAATACGATTTGGCTCGCAACAAAAGGTAATTTATATGGTACTGGAGGAGGTGCAATATTATCATCGACTGATGGGATGAATTTTAGTTTAGAAAAGACTATTACGGATGGTGAAAGAACGCAAATAGCTGTTTCTTCTACTAATGCAAACACCGTTTATGTATTAGGAGAGATAACCACTATAGATGGAGGAACAGGGCAGCTTATTGCCCCATTTTTATATATGTCTAAAACAACCGATGGATTTGCAAATGAAACAAGCTTAACGCTTCCTGATGACACTGATACAGGTATATCTGCAGATGATTTTACTCGAGGTCAAGCTTTTTATAATTTAATGCTTGAAGTAGACCCAACAAATGATGCTATTGTGTATGTTGGTGGAATCGATTTATTTAGAAGTAGTGATTCTGGGTCCAACTGGAGTCAAATTTCTAAATGGTCAGACAACAATGATTTAGGAGCACTTAATGTTTCTTTAGTTCATGCAGACCAGCATGCATTTGTGTTTCATCCCACGGATCAAACTAAAGCTCTAGTAGGTAATGATGGTGGGGTTTATTATGCCACAGGACTTTCTTCTTCACCTCCAGTTATTGATTCAAGAAATATAAATTATAATACGGTACAATTTTATAAAGGAGGAATTGGGCAAGATGTAAATAATGTAAAGATTTTAGGAGGTTCACAAGATAATGGCGTTTTGTATGAAGAAGCTGCCACTA
Organism: Algibacter sp. YIN40; assembly: GCF_057219435.1. Classification (NCBI taxonomy): domain Bacteria; kingdom Pseudomonadati; phylum Bacteroidota; class Flavobacteriia; order Flavobacteriales; family Flavobacteriaceae; genus Algibacter; species Algibacter sp. YIN40. Next base: position 1,133,794 of record NZ_JBXVVC010000001.1, read on the forward strand.
ATGGCTTGAATGGTTTTGGCGATATTAATAATGGTGGTGATGGTGCATATGTTTTTGTAGATAAGGATAATGATTTTGTAATTGCATCATTTGTCTATAATACTTATACAAGAAGAAGCTATGCAGATGGGAGTTTTGAGTATAATATAGATTCAGATCAAGCTTCAGGTAATTTTATCAATCCATCAGAACTTGATGGCAATACTAACTATTTTTATTCAAATGGAACACCAATAAATACAGCAACCTATCAGATCAATAGGTACAAACTTGGAATGGCAAATGCTACAAGTCAACAAATAAGTGATGCCATTATGGATGGAGAGCCTACGGCATTTAAAGCTTCGGGTTTTTCAGGAGCATTATTTGTAGGAACAGATAATAGTAAATTATTTAAATTAACAAACCCAACGAGTAATTCTAATCAAGGTTGGAGTGAAATTACAGGAAATGATTTTTTCGGGAGTATTTCTTGTATTGAATTAGGCGAAACAGAAGACGATATTTACGTGTCATTTCATAACTACGGAGTAACCAATGTGTTTTACTCACCTGATGGAGGCGTAAATTGGGAGAATAAGGAAGGGGATTTACCTGATTTACCAGTTAAAGCGATTATGCCAAATCCATTAAATTACAACGAGGTTATTTTAGGGACTGAATTAGGAGTCTGGGGAACACCAGATTTTAGTGTTACAAGTCCAAATTGGGTTCAAGCGCAAAATGGTATGAAAGATGTTAAAGTCACAAGTTTCGATTTAAGAACTGCTGATAATACAGTATTAGCATCTACATACGGAAGAGGCATGTTTACGGGGCAATTTAATGCTGATGGTAGTACTTTATCTATAAATAATGATGTTTTAAATAATATAGTTAAAATTTACCCAACCGTTTCTAACGGAAACTTTAAAATTAAAACTGTGCAACAATTTAATCGAGGTAATGTAAACATTTTTGACATTAATGGGAGAGAGGTTTATAACTCTAAATTAGCATTAGATAAAGGCCAAATTCATAGTGTCAATTTAAATGTTTCAAGTGGATTATATCTAGTAAAATTGACTTCAGGAGACCTTAAAATAACTAAGAAAATCATTATAAATTAACTTGAAAAAATTAGCATACTCGAAAAAAAATAGGCGTTTCATCGAAAAAAAGTTGTTTTTTGTCGATAATGATGCTATATTTAACCCCGAATTAATAGCAACCTACTAAAAATGAAAAAGAACCTACTCGGTGCACTTGTTGTGTTTTTTGTAACATGTGCTTGCTTATTAGCAATTAATGAAGTTTCAAGTTCATCACCAGATGATCAATTGCAACAGTATTATTCTGCTAAGAAATAGTTTGTTTTAGTATTTTTTTAAAATACGCATTAAGATTTTCTGAGTCTAATCCAATTGACCTCTGCAATTCGGTAACACTTCCCTGCTCAATAAACGTATCTGGAACACCTAATATTTTAATAGTATTATGGTAGTTATTTTGTGAAGTAAATTCTAAAATGGCACCACCAAACCCACCTTTTATTGAGTTATCTTCAATGGTTATAATGGTAGTATATTCTTTAAATATTTTGTGTAATAAATTTTCATCTAGCGGTTTTACAAATCGCATATCGTAATGAGAAACATTTAAGTTCGAAATAGCTTGTGTAATATTTTTAGCAATGCTTCCAATACTTAGTATTACTAAGTCATTTCCTTTTTCTAATTCAACTCCTGTTCCTATTTTTATTTTAGAAAAGGGTTGCTTCCAATTTATTGTTAAGCCTCTGCCTCGAGGATAACGAATAGCAATTGGAAGTTCCAAGCCTAATTGAGCGGTATACATTATGTTTCGCAATTCTATTTCATTTCTTGGTGCAAAAATGATGAGATTTGGGATGCTTCTTAAATAACTTAAATCGAATACCCCATGGTGTGTAGCACCATCTTCTCCAACCAACCCTGCGCGATCTAAGCAAAAAATCACTGGTAGCTTTTGGAGGGCGACATCATGGATAACTTGGTCGTAGGCACGCTGTAAAAAAGTAGAATAAATATTACAAAAAGGTATCAATCCCTGAGTAGCCATACCAGCGGCGAGCGTTACAGCATGTTGTTCTGCAATACCAACATCAAAAGCGCGCTCTGGAATAGTCTCCATCATATATTTTAAGGAACTACCAGTTGGCATTGCTGGTGTAATACCTACAATATTTCTATTTTTTTTAGCCAATTCTACAATAGTATGACCAAAAACATCTTGATATTTTGGCGGCTCTTCGGTTTTTATTTTTGTAATTAAATTTCCAGTCTTAGCGTTGAATTTCCCTGGTGCATGATACTTTACTTGATTAATTTCAGCTTGTTCTAAACCTTTTCCTTTTGTAGTAATAATGTGTAAAAATTTGGGCCCTTTTACAGTTTTTAAACGATTTAATTCTGAAATAAGCTTATCTAGATTGTGGCCGTCAATAGGACCAGAATAATCGAAGTTCAAGGCTTCAAAAATATTATCTTGTTTTTGAGCACCTTTTTTTACATTAGTCAAATATTGTTTTAAAGCACCAACACTTGGGTCGATTCCAATAGCGTTATCGTTCAATATAACCAAAAGGTTTGCGTTGGTAACACCGGCATGATTTAAACCTTCAAAAGCCATTCCGCTAGCAATGCTTGCATCGCCAATTACGGCAATGTGCTGTTTGTCCTCACCTTTCAATTGTGAAGCAATGGCCATTCCTAATGTCGCCGAAATTGATGTAGAAGCGTGACCTACGCCAAACGCGTCATAAACACTTTCATCTCGTTTTGGAAAACCACTTAATCCATCTAACTGCCTATTGGTATTAAAGCTGTCTTTTCTTCCCGTTAGAATTTTGTGCCCATAGGCTTGATGTCCCACATCCCAAATAAGCTGGTCTTCGGGTGTATTAAACACATAATGCAGTGCAATAGTTAATTCAATAACACCCAAGCTTGCGCCCAAATGCCCTTCTTTGGTAGCAACGATATTAATAATGAAATCACGTAATTCTTTGGCAAGTTGGGGTAAGTCTTTTTCTTTAAGAAGACGCAGTTCTTTTGGGGATTTTATTGTATTTAAAAAGCTTTCTTGCACGGAACAAAAGTACAAGAATGAATTTGTATTTTTGCTATTATGATAGAACCTTTTGATGACACCTATTTTATGAAAAAAGCACTTCAAGAAGCTGAAGTAGCCTATGAGAAAGGAGAAGTACCAGTAGGGGCTATCATTGTTGTTGATAATAAAATAATAGCAAGAGGTCATAATTTAACCGAAACCTTAACAGATGTTACTGCACATGCTGAAATGCAAGCCATCACAGCAGCTGCTAATTTTTTAGGAGGGAAATATCTTCAAAAATGCACCTTGTATGTAACCTTAGAACCTTGCCAGATGTGCGCAGGCGCATTACATTGGAGTCAGGTTTCTAAAATTGTTTATGGAACTAGAGATATAGAGCGCGGTTGTATTAATTTGAAAACAAAATTGCATCCAAAAACAACTATTTCTGGGGGTGTTTTAGAAAAAGAGGCTTCAGCGCTTTTAAAAAAGTTTTTTGTTGAAAAGCGAAACTTAAATTGACACTAGTCATCCTGAACTTTTTTCAGGATCTCATAATTGACTAATGCTTTTTTTTACGCTGATTTTCACGCATTTTATCCAAATTTTCTTTTGTGAGCATATAATCTTTAACGTTTTTGTCTTTCCAATGGCGGTAAGAAAATAACGGAAAAACAACTAAAAATAACCCAGCGACTCCAAAGCCGATTAGTTTTTGTGAGTAAGGAACTTCTAGGGTGAAACCAAGAATAATACTTGTAATGGTTGCTAATGCTAAAATTAGAATAAGATATTTCATAATGCTAGGTAAACTTAATGAGTTGTCGCCTATAGGCTGTTAAAAGTTTCGATTTTGAAATATAACCATAATACTTGCCACCTTTAATAACGGGTAAATTCCATGCGCCACTAGTTTTGAATTTATCCATAATGTCATTCATAGAATCATCATCATAATCAATAATACCAGCATCAGCGTGCATTAAACTGGAAGCCTCAACTTTATCATAAAGATTGGCATCAAACATAATGTTTCTTATGTCGTCTAATCTAATAACACCTAAAAATTCATTATCATCGTTCACCACCGGAAAGTGGTTTCTTGAGGATTTTGCAACTGCTTTTTTAAGTATATCACCTAGTTTCATATCTGGTTTCAGTATAATGAAATTAGTTTCAATTACTTTGTCAATATCTAGAACCATGAGTACATTTTGATCCTTGTCATGTGTCATTAATTCACCCCGCTCAGCAAGTTTAAGCGTATAAATTGAGTGAGAAATATAATACTTCGTAATGGCGAACGATATTGCTGAAACTATCATAAGCGGGACAAATAATTCGTATCCTCCAGTTATTTCAGCAATTAAGAAAATGGCAGTTAATGGTGCATGAAGTACACCTGCCATAAGCCCTGTCATACCAATTAAAGTGAAGTTAGATTCAGAAACCTGAAAATCAAATCCAATATTATTAATTATTTTAGCATAGGCATTGCCCAACACGCTACCCATAACTAATGTTGGAATGAATACGCCACCAACACCACCAGCTCCAAAAGTTGTTGTCATAGCAATGGCTTTAAAAATGCCAATTCCTAATAATAAACCAATAACTATCCAAATGTTAGATAAATCTAAATTAAAAGGAGTTGTTCCTATTGCAGATAGATGGTCTCCTTTTAGCAAATTATTCATAATACCATAACCTTCACCATAAAGCGGTGGAATAAAATATAGTATGGTACCAATGGCTAAACCACCAATTAAAAGACGCTTTGCTCTACTTTTAAATTGATTAAAGAAGTTGGTAATACCGAAAAACACTTTTGAAAAGTATACAGATGCTAGACCCGTAACTAAGCCTAAAATTATGTAAAATAAAATATCATTGATTTCAAATTTATCTATTAATTCAAAACTTAGTAAAACATCTGTTCCTAGAAAAAAATAAGAAGTTATAACCGCTGAAACTGATGCTAACAATAATGGGACTAACGATGCAAAAGCGATATCTAGACTAAAAATTTCTATAGCGAATATTATAGCTGCAATGGGCGCTTTAAACATAGATGCCATGGCACCGGCTGCTGCGCATCCAATTAATAGCATCCTTGTTTTAGTATTCATATGAAACAAACGTGCTGCGTTTGACCCTAAAGCAGAACCTACACTTACAGCGGGGCCTTGCAATCCTACGGAACCACCAAAACCAACTGTTAAAGGCGCAGTAATAAGGGCTGCATAGATGTTATAACGAGGAATAATACCATTAAGTTTAGAAATAGCATGGAGTGTAGATGAAATACCATGACCAATATGTTTTTTCAGCCAGATTTGTTTTATTATGTAAACTAATAGTAATCCCAATATTGGGAATATGAAATATAAAGAGTTTTGGTAGTCGTTAAAAAAGTCTAACTCAAAAAGGAATCTAATATAGTGTACAAAATTTTTAAGAAGAACAGTCCCAATTCCTGCTAAAAAACCAACTAAAATGCTAAGTATATAAATAAACTGCCGTTCGGATATATGTTTATATTTCCAAATTAAAAATCTACGTAAGATACTTTTAAAACGCATTATTAGTTCGGTTGTTTTAAAATATCAGTTCCTAAATATTTGTCATCTTTATTCATATACCAAGCACGTTTTTTTGGCATTTTTATTCCATTAATAGTTTCTTCGTCAGTTAATAAGATGTATTCACCATCATTTTTAGATTCATCATGAAAAAACTGATAGACTTCCATATTATAGGTATTTTTATCAAAATAAAAATACCATGTATCTTTCCCTACATCTTCAGAGTATGTTGCTTTTAAAACCCAATAATCTTTTCCTTTAAAGGCTTTAGATTCAATTTTATCATGAATTATGGCTCCTGGATCTTTAAGTTTCATTGGCAAACCATACAAGTAGGTGTAGTAATTTTGATAGAGCTTCGCTCTTTCTTTACTTAATCGGTTTTCTTTTAAAATAACTTCTGACGGATTTTTATCTCCATTAAAAACTATTGTGATACTATCTTTATTTACGATGTATTCTGAACTGTTTTCTTCGATTGAGGCCGTAACTGAAAAAAATTGATTAGGTAAATCAATTACAATATCGCTATCTCTGTTTGGCTTTTCTGGGATTTCCATGGTAATGGATAGATTGCCTTTGAAGCTGTTCCAGTTTCCATTAGGATCATGATACATTATAGCGCTTTCTAATAATGTTTTTCCTGTTAATTCCTGAGAGAAGACAGAACTTGAAAATACTAGTATGCTTAAAATAAGTAGATTTTTCATTTGCTTTTTTATTAACTAAAAGTAACAAAAAAATCCTGCGCTAAGCAGGATTTAAATTTATGATTTTAAATTAAGTTTCAAGCTTAATTCTTGTAATTGTTCATCGTCAATTGGTGCCGGGGCATCTATCATCACATCACGTCCCGAGTTGTTTTTTGGAAATGCAATGAAATCACGAATGGTTTCTTGTCCTCCTAAGATAGCCACCAATCTATCCAATCCAAATGCTAAACCGCCGTGGGGAGGCGCACCGTATTGAAAGGCATCCATTAGGAAACCAAATTGTGCTTTCGCTTCTTCAGGAGTAAAACCTAAATAGTCAAACATTAAAGATTGTGTTTCTTTATCATGAATTCTAATAGAACCACCACCAATTTCATTACCGTTCAATACTAAATCGTAAGCATTGGCTTTAACATCACCAGGGTTGGTTTTTAACAACTCTAATTGCCCTGGCTTTGGTGAAGTAAATGGATGGTGCATGGCGTGGTAGCGCTCTGTGTCTTCATCCCATTCTAAAAGAGGAAAATCCATTACCCAAAGAGGTGCGAATTCATCTGGTTTGCGTAAACCTAAACGTTCTGCGATTTCCATTCGTAAAGCGCTTAATTGGGTTCTTACTTTATTCGTGTTACCAGACAGCACACAAATTAAATCGCCTGGTTTGGCCCCAGTAACTTCTGCCCATTTTGCTAAATCGTCTTGATCGTAGAATTTATCTACTGATGATTTAAAAGAACTATCATCATTGCATCTACAATAAACCATCCCTAAAGCACCAACTTGTGGGCGCTTTACCCAATCAATTAATTTGTCAATTTCTTTTCTAGTATAACTGTTCCCTCCCGGAATAGCAATTCCAACTACTAATTCAGCAGAATTAAAAACATTAAAATCTTTGTGTTGAGCAACCTCATTCAATTCGCCAAACTCCATTCCAAAGCGAATGTCTGGTTTATCGTTTCCGTAAATACGCATCGCATCATCGTACAATATTCTTGGGAATTTATCAATTTCTACGCCGTTAATTTCTTTTAGTAAATGTCTTGTTAAACCTTCAAAGGCCTTTAAAATATCTTCTTGCTCAATGAACGCCATTTCGCAATCTATTTGTGTGAATTCTGGTTGTCTATCGGCACGTAAATCTTCGTCCCTAAAACATTTTACAATTTGGAAGTATTTATCCATGCCACCTACCATCAACAATTGTTTGAATGTTTGTGGCGATTGTGGAAGTGCATAAAATTGCCCCTCATTCATTCTTGAAGGAACTACAAAATCGCGAGCACCTTCAGGAGTTGATTTTATTAAATAAGGCGTTTCAACTTCAATAAAACCTTCTTTAGACAAATAATTTCGGACTTCTTGAGTTACTTTATGTCTGAAGATTAAGTTGTTTTTTACAGGATTTCTACGAATATCTAAATAACGATATTTCATACGTAAATCGTCCCCACCATCTGTTTTGTCTTCAATGGTAAAAGGAGGAAGTAAAGCTTTATTTAAAATAATTAATTCTGAAACTAATATTTCTATATCACCCGTTGGGATATTCGGGTTTTTAGAAGCTCGTTCTATAACGTTGCCTTTAACTTGAATTACAAATTCGCGACCCAAATTTTGAGCTTTTTCAATTAAATCTTTTGAAGTTCTTTCTTCATCAAACACCAATTGTGTGATTCCATAACGATCGCGTAAGTCTACCCAAACTATAAAACCTTTATCACGCGATTTTTGAACCCAACCAGCTAAGGTAACTTCTGTATTAATATTTATAGCTCTTAATTCACCACAATTATGACTTCTGTACATGTTCTAATTTTAGATGTGCAAATTTAAGGAAATAGGATAGAGTATGAATTTTTATCTTTCTTTTTTTGATAGAAAAGGTTTGGTCTATAGTTGAAAACTAACTGCTTAACATAAAATTTGAATATGATATATTCGCAGGCAAAGGGGTGTATTATTATTAAAACAATTGTTTTTTTATTGTTTTTTTAACAAAAACTCATATGCGTGCATAATGTTTTGCGAAATGTTTGTTAAAAAAGTCGATAATATACATATATTAGCAATACTAACTCAAAATAATTTTATTATGATTAAATTATTACCTATCAAATTTTTTACACTTTTGATGTTTTTAGGAATGTCAAATTTTATCTTAGGCCAAGAGGTTTCGGGTACCGTTTTAGACGACACTTCGCAACCACTTCCTGGAGTTTCTGTTGTATTAAAAGGCACCTCCACAGGTACGACAACAGATTTTGATGGAAACTACTCAATTTCTGCAAACAACGGAGATGTGCTTGTGTTTTCTTACGTTGGTTACGATTCTCAAGAAATTACTGTTAGCGGTAATACTGTAAATGTAACTATGAAATCTGGAGTAGCTTTAGATGCTGTTGTTTTAGTGGGTTCAAGAAATCCAAGTAGAACCGCTGTGGACACGCCAGTTCCTGTTGATGTTATTGATATTTCAGAATTAACTTCAGCCGGACCACAAGTAAATTTAAATCAAATTTTAAATTTCGTAGCGCCTTCATTTACCTCGAATACTCAAACTATTTCTGATGGTACAGACCATATTGATCCAGCTTCACTAAGAGGATTAGGACCAGATCAAGTATTAGTTTTAGTAAATGGAAAAAGAAGACATAATTCATCACTAGTAAATGTTAATGGTACTTTTGGACGTGGTAGTGTTGGAACCGATTTAAATGCAATTCCTTCTGCTGCTATTCAAAGATTAGAAGTAATGAGAGATGGTGCGGCAGCTCAATATGGGTCAGATGCAATTGCCGGGGTTATAAATATAGTACTAGATAACTCTGTTAATGAGCTTAAGCTAAACGTAACTACTGGAGCTAATTTTGCTAAAAACGCCAATGGTCAAACAGGTGGTGTTGATGGAGAAACAGTCAATGTAAGTGCTAATTATGGTTTACCATTAGGTGATAATGGGGGATTTATAAATTTCACTGGAGATTTCGATTATAGAGAAGACTATAGTAGAATGAAAGAATGGGAAGGTGGGATTTTTAACTTATATAATACAGTTGAAAGATTTGCTGATGCAGATGGTTATAATATTGCTGATTTATTGGATCCGGCAAATCTTGATGATGTAATTCAATATGGTAATGCGGCAGGATTAGGAATAGATCCATTGTCCACAAGAGAGGATGTGCAAACTATTTTAAGTGCCGATAATACCACGGCAGAATTAGCTGCTAGAGGTCAACAAAGAAGCGATTATAACATGCGTGTTGGGCAATCACAAGTTCGTGGGGGGCGCTTTTTTGCAAACCTGTCTCTACCATTAGACGATGCAGGTACAGAATTATATTCTTTTGCTGGAGCAAGCTCAAGAAAAGGAAATTCTGCAGGATTCTATAGACTACCTAGTCAAAGTAGAACGTACACACCTGCTTATATGAATGGTTTTTTACCTGAAATCAACTCAACGATTACTGATAAATCTCTTGCAGTAGGGATTAAAGGTATGATTAACGGTTGGAATGTTGACTTAAGTAATACTTGGGGTAGAAATGAATTCTTATATACAATCGGAAACACATTCAATGCTTCTTTACAAAATGCATCGCCAACTACATTTGATGCTGGTGGATTTAACTTTATGCAAAACACGGTTAATTTAGATATTAATCAATTTTATGATGATATCATGAGTGGCTTAAATATTGCCTTTGGAGCTGAATATAGATTAGAAAATTATGAGATAATTGCTGGAGAAGAAGGCTCTTATGGCCAATATACACAAGATGGGGATTTAATTACTAATCCACTAATGGCTCCTGCAGTCGATTTCTTTGATAGAGCTAGACCAGGAGGCTCTCAAGTATTTCCGGGATTTAGCCCTGCAAACGAGTTGTCAAGAGGACGAAGTAGTATTGCTGGATATTTTGATTTAGAAGCAGATTTTTCTGAAACGTTCTTAGCTAGTTTTGCTACCCGTTTTGAGAATTATTCAGATTTTGGGTCGACTATTAATTTTAAATTGGCAACACGTTTAAAGGCTAGTGAAAATGTAAATATTAGAGCAGCTTTAAATACGGGATTTAGAGCGCCATCATTACACCAATTAAATTTCAACTCGACTTCTACTATATTCCAAGATGGAATCCCAGTTGAAGTTGGAACGTTTTCAAATGATAGTAGAGCTGCAAAACTTCTTGGAATTCCGCAGTTAAAAGAAGAAACATCTCAAAGTATTAGTGTAGGGTTTACAGCAAAAATGCCAGATGCTAATTTAACTTTTACTGTTGACGGGTACTTTGTTAGTATTGACGATAGAGTAGTGTATACTGGTCAGTTTAAAGGGCCTGGTACAGGAACAGAATTAGATAATCTATTGTCTCAAGCAAACGCCTCGGCGGCATCGTTTTTTGCAAATGCCATCGATACAGAATCCAAAGGTTTAGATATTGTTGTAACACACAAGGCAAACATTGGAACCAATGCAAGATTAAAGTCTGATTTATCAGGAACATTTTCGAAAACTAAGCAAGTAGGAGATATTAACGCCTCTAAAGTTTTAGAAGATGCGGGTCTAGTAGGTACTTACTTTGCCGAGGATAGTAGAATTTATTTGGAAGAAGCTGTTCCTAGAACAAAAGTGAATTTGACAAATAATTTAACCACTGGGAAATGGAATGTTTTCTTAAGAAATGTTTGGTTTGGAGAGGTTTCAGAAGCGACAACTACGGTTGCTAATCAGCAGACTTATAGTTCTAAACTAGTAACCGATTTATCTTTTGGTTATCAAGCTTCAGAAAGTTTAACACTAACTGTTGGAGCTAACAACTTGTTAGATGTTTATCCAGATAGAACAATTGAAGCTAACCGTAGTAGTGGTCGTTTTGATTGGTCTAGACGTTCTCAACAATTTGGAGTAGCTGGTCGTTTCCTTTTCGCACGAATAAGCTTTAAATTGAAATAAAAATAATAAAATGTTTTATTAAAACTCCGTGAGCAATTTGCTCACGGAGTTTTTTATTTTTTAGACAGTTAAATAAATGTTTAGGCATTGTGAGGTTTTATAAAAACCACTAATTTATTTAAGAATAATGAAATTTTTTACCTATAAATATGGTAAAATGATAAATTATTCTGATATTTAGCCTAACTAATTCAAAAAACAAACATTATGATTAAACTATTACATTTCAAAATGTACTTACTTATTCTGTTTCTTTTTCCAATAATCTCCTTTTCACAAGGAGTTATTACTGGTAAAGTTACAGATGGTACTACAGGTTTTCCTCTAGGAGGAGCAAATGTTATTATTAAAGGAACTTCAACTGGGGTTACATCAGATTTTGATGGAAATTTCAGTTTAAATGTAGACAGTTTTCCTGTTACATTAGTATTTTCTTCTTTAGGCTTTGAAACTTTGGAACAGGCAGTTAATGCTTCTGGGGCTGTTAATGTCACCTTGAAGGAATCTGCTACGGCTTTAGAAGAAGTTGTAATTACAGGTTTAGCATCATCAATTAAACGTAGTAATGCTGCAAACGCGGTGGCTTCGGTTTCAGCAGATGATTTGGCTGGTAGGACACCACCTCAAACTTTAGATGGTGCTTTAGCTGGTAAATTTGCCGGAGCACAAATAACAGCGGCATCTGGTGCTCCAGGTGGAGGAATGTCGGTAAAGCTAAGAGGGGTAACTTCTATTAATGCTAATGGACAACCTTTATACATTATAGATGGTGTCTATGTAAATAACAACAGCATTTTTGCTGGTGGTCTAAACGAAGTTTCTGCAGCTGCTGGTGGTGGTGCTACTACTACAGATAGTCAGGATAATGCATCTAATAGAATTGCAGATATTAACCCTGATGACATCGCTAATATTGAGATATTAAAAGGAGCATCGGCTTCTGCTATTTATGGTGCTCGTGCGGCGGCTGGAGTTGTAATTATTACAACTAAAAGAGGAAAACAAGGAAAAACAAAAATTAAATTCACACAAGCCCTTGGTTGGAATGAAGCTATTAATTTATTAGGGACAAGAAAATGGACAGCCGATTTAGCAGAAAATGGGAATCCAGCAGGCGCAGGTATTGGCGGTCGTGCTGGTGCTGGAGCTTTATTTACTGCGGCACAAAATGCGGGGAAGTTAGTAGATTGGGAGGAAGAAATTTATGGAGAGAAAGGATTTATTACTAATACTAATATTAGTGTTTCTGGAGGGAATGAAAAAACAACATTCTTCGGTAGTTTTACTTCTAATGAAGAAGACGGTATTGTGAAAAGGACTGGTGCAGAGAAAAAGTCGTTTAGAATAAATGTTGATCACAAAATAACGGATAATATTAAATTGGCGTTAACAGGTAATTATATAAACTCTAGTGCAGATCGAGGATTTTTCAACAATGAAAATAATGGAACTACAATTGGTGTAACGCAGTTGTTTTCTAGACCTTGGGATGATTTTTTTCCAGTCAATGGTATTTATCCAGATAATTTAACAGGAGCTTCCAATCCAATACATACTCGTGATGTCATTACTAATAATGAATCGATAGATCGCATTATTGCAGGAGCTGGTTTAGATATTAATTTATTTAGCACAGATAAGCAAAATCTAAAATTGTTTTTAAAGGCTGGGTTTGATAACTATACACTAAAAACAACAGTATTTTTTCCAAGAGAATTACAGTTTATGAATCCAGATACTGGTTCATTAGGATTGGATGGATTAACGTCGGATGGCACAACTCAAAACACCGATGCTAATTACTCTGCTTTTTTAGTTCATAACTATACTACTGATAACAATCTTAATTTTAAAACTCAGGCAGGGGTTACTAGTAATCAATTTGATCAAAATACAGTTAGAGTGACATCAAATGGGTTAATAGCTTCAGAATCAAATGTAGATCAATCTACAAATGTAGGTGTTACACAAACTAGACTACTACAGGAAGATTTTGGGTTTTTTGTTCAAGAGGAAGTGAATTATCAAGATAAAATTATAGGAACTTTAGGTATTAGAGGTGATAAATCATCAAATAATGGTGATGCTAATGAGGTGTTTTATTATCCAAAAGCATCAATAGCTGCTAATTTACATAATTTGTTTACCATGCCAGAATCTATGCAATTAAAGCTTAGAACTGCATATGGTGAAGCGGGGAATTTTGCACCTAATGGCGCCTTATTTACACGGTATAATAATACAATCATTACTGACCCTTTTGGAGACCCTAATGTAGGAATCGTAACATCTAACACACTTGGTGATCCATCAATTCAACCTGAAAGGCAAAAAGAATTGGAACTAGGATTTGATTTAGGCTTATTGAATAAGCGCGTGTCTTTAGAGTTTACTTATTATAAAAAGACAGTAGAAGATTTAATTCTTTCTGCCGATAATCAAGGATCTTCAGGCTTTTCATTTCGTTGGGCAAATGCTGGCGAATTAGAAAATAAAGGTGTTGAAATAGCATTGAATGGGAAAGTGTTTGATAAAGAGGATTTTTCTTGGGACTCGGGTATTATCTTCTTTAAAAACAAATCTGAAATAACTAGATTGGATGTAAACCCATTTAATACACAAGGGTTTAGAACGAGTTTAGGAACCTTTAGAATTGTAGAAGGAGAAAGCGCGACAGCAATATATGGTAATGATGCTAATGGTGACCCTGTTGTAATGGGTGACTCAGAACCAGATTTCCAAATGTCTTTTAATAATAATCTTAGATATAAAAATTTTACTTTATCGTTTTTCTGGCATTGGAAACAAGGCGGCGAAAATGTTAATTTAACTCGCCTTCTTACAGATGATTCTGGAACTAGTCATGATTTTGATGGGCTCAATTTAGACCCAGATGGTCAAACTGTAAACGGATACTATAGGTTATTATCCCTAGGAGCTGGCACAAACGCTTATATAGAAGATGCTAGTTATTTAAAGTTAAGGGAGGTTGGGTTATATTACAACATTCCTAGCAATAGCTTAAAGAAATGGTTTAATGGCAATGTTTCCGATGTAAAAGTAGGATTATCTGGTAGAAACTTAATTAATATTTTTGATTATGATAGTTATGACCCTGAAGTTTCAAATTTTGGTTCAGCAGCGGCAGGAATAGGAATTGAGGTGGCGCCTTTTCCATCATCTAAAAGATTTATGTTTCACTTATCAGTTGGACTTTAATACTTAAAAAGAATAATATGAAAATTTCAAATAAAATAAAAATATTGGCTATACTCATTGCAATGGGTATGACTTTTTCTTGTAGTCTGGATGAAGGAAAAAGCTTAAATGGACCTCAAACGACTTCAATTTCTGAAGGGCTTTCTAGGCCAGAACTCCCGCAGGTAGTTGCTGGTATACTGTCAGATATGAGAGTTGACATGGAAACACAAAGGGATGTATTATCTGTATTAGGAAGAGAATATTGGCATCTTCAAAGTTCTGATCCAGGATGGGGTACAGAATTGGCTGCAGGATTGTTAAGTAATAGTGCATTTTTTATAAATAGACCATATACAGCAAGGTATGCTACTGTCAAGGGATGTAATATTCTATTAGAAAGTTTAGAAGCAGAAAGTACCATTACAATTTTTTCAGCAAATGAAATAGCTGGAATTAGAGGATTTGCTAATACCATTAAGGCTCATGAATTACTGTCAGTTTTAAATATGGTATATCAAAATGGGATAAGAACAGATGTAGCAGATCCAGATAATTTAGGGCCTTTTGAAAGCTATGATGCGGCATTAACTACCATAATGGGGCTTTTAGATTCAGGATTTGCAGATCTTACGACTGGAGGAGGAGGACCAAGCCCTAATACTTTAGGTGTTTCTTACGCAGAATTCAATAGAGCTATTGCTGCTAGAGTTGCGGCATATCAAGGGAATTCAGCTGGCGTTTTAAGTGCGCTTTCGGATTCTTTTATGGATATAAATGGAGACATGAATTCGGGTGCTTATTTTCGATATTCAGCAGCAGGAGCAGATTTATTAAATCCATTATTTATTTCTTTGAATTCTGGAGATACAGGTGCTGCAATAGCGTATCCTGATTTTGTAGAAGACCCTTCTGCGCCATCCTTCGAGCCTGGAGATCTAAGATTAAATAAGGTTGTTGCTCGTTCAGATTTCCCTGTTCAATTAGAACTTGCTGGTATGGCTGGAGCATATGATGTATGGTTATATCAATCTAATACAGACCCTGTAGGCATAATAAGAAATGAAGAACTACTATTATTATATGCAGAGGCGAATATGGTTTCAAATCCTGGTGAAGCAGAAGCAGCTATTGATGCTGTTCGAGATGCAGCAGGTTTAGGGCCAATTGGAGCAGGAAATGTTGATGAAGATAGAATTATATTTGAAAGACGGTATTCTCTTTACGGAGAAGGTCATCGTTGGATAGATATGAGACGTTTTGGTAGACTTGATGAAATAAATCAAGATCATGATAGACCAGGTGATTTATCACCTGTACCAAGTCAATTTCCAATCCCTCAAAGCGAAGGATAATAAATTTAAAGATAATTATAATAATAAAAACCCCTCGACTTGTCGAGGGGTTTTTCGCTATTAACCAATCCTTAATAATCCAATAAAAAGGATTTTTTTATACAGCTTTAAGCTGCGGCTTTAATTTAATTTTTCTCGATGATGATTCGCTCTAGAACAACCGAATCTTCTCTTGGAACCGTTCTACTTTTAAAAAGCCACATTTTAAATTTAGTTACTAAAAAGAATAAAATTGGAACAACTATTAATGTTAAGAAGGTTGCTATAAATAATCCGTAAATAACAGTCCAAGCTAATGGTCCCCAGAAAATAACATTATCCCCTCCTACGTATATGTTTGCATCAAATGCGCTAAACAGTGTAAAGAAGTTAATATTTAAACCAGTTGCTAACGGAATTAAACCTAAAATAGTTGTAATTGCTGTTAACAAAACTGGACGCAGACGTGCTTTTCCTCCTTTTACAATAGCTTCAACTAAATCGGATGTTTTTAGATATTGATCGTCTTCTAAATCCTCTTTAACCTTTTTACGGTCAATAAGCAATTGTGTATAGTCTAAAAGTACCACACCGTTATTTACCACAATTCCTGCCAAGGATATAATTCCCATCATAGTCATCATAATTACAAAAGCACTTCCTGTGGCAACAATACCACCAAATACACCTATTAAACTTAAGAAGATTGCTATCATGATAATTCCTGGTTTAGAAACGGAATTAAATTGAAATATTAGAATAAAAAATATTAAACCCAGACCAGTGAAAAACGCACCCATTAAAAATGCCATCTGCTTCTCTTGTTCTTCAATTTGACCAGTATAATCAATTTTTACTGTATCCGGTTTTTCAGCAAAGGCTTGCATTTCGTTTTTTATTACAGAAACTATGGCACCAGCATCAGTATAACCTGGGGCTAATGCAGAATACAATGTTACGACACGTTCGACATCTTTATGTTTAATCGCACTGAAGCCCGAATTGTTATTTTGCTTGGCAACAGAAGAAACAGGGATTTCTTTTATTTGACCAGAAGCCATGTCTCTAAATGTGATTTTTTGATTGAAAATAGCACTTGTATTATATCGATTTTCTTCATTAAAGCGTACATAGATATCATAATCTTCACCGTCGTCTTTATAAATACCTGCTTTTGCTCCAAAAATGGCATTACGCAATTGCTGCCCAACTTGTCCAGAACTTGTTCCAAGTTCTCCTGCCTTTTTTCTGTCGACAAGAACTTGCATCGAAGGTTTAGATTTGTTCACATCAATTTTAAGCTCATCAATCCCTTGAATATTTTTAGAATTGATAAAATCGCGCATTTTTTCTGCGGTTGCAATTAATTCAGAATAATTTTTACCTTCTAATTCTACATTTATTGGATAACCTGCAGGTGGACCTACAGCATCTTTTTCGACGGAAATAGAAACACCAGGATAAATTCCTTGTAAAGCTTCTTGTACTTGTTTTAATAGGTCATTACTATCTGCGCCTTTTCTAAATTTATATTCTCGCATGGTCGCAGTAATTTTTGCTCTATGAGGCATTTCTGCAGCAGAACCACCATCGGTTTGCGGATTTCCAGCGCCCTCACCAACTTGTGATACGGCACTTTCTGTCAAGAAATTAAACCCATCTTCAATATAGGATGCATCATTAATAATACCATAAACACGTTGTTCAATTTCTTTAGTTATGGTATTGGTCTTTTTTATATCGGTTCCTTCAGGATACTCGATGTAAACAATAATTTGATTTGGCGTATTATCAGGAAAAAACTCAACCTTTGTACGCTTGTTTTCTACGGAAGCCCCAAAACCGATGAAGGCAATAATTAACAATAAGAAAGTACCAACAGTAATTAAAACTGGTCTTCTTCCTTTTAAAGCTGTACGTAGCATTCTTTCATAAAAACGCTCCCAGCGTGGTAAAATTTTGTTTTGAAAACCATTTGCCCATCCTCTTAAGAATAATCGATAAACCCATAGCATGATTGCAACAACTATCATTAAGGTGCCTAGGCCTCTATAGGCGCCACCAAAAATTGCAATTAGTAATCCAATGGATGCTACAATTGCCGTAATTTTAATAATACTATGAAGTGGCATGTCCTTATCTTCTGTGGTCATAAACTGAGACACCATCACCGAATTAAAGAAAATTGCAACAAAAAGGGATGAACCTAAAACGACTGATAATGTGACTGGAAAATAAATCATGAATTGACCCATTAACCCTGGCCATAAACCTAAGGGAATAAAAGCGGCAACTGTTGTAGCAGTAGAAATTATAATGGGGAATGCGATTTCTCCAATTCCTTTTTTAGCTGCTTGAATCCTAGTCATACCTTCGTCTTCCATAAGGCGGTAAACATTCTCAACAACCACAATCCCGTTATCAACTAACATACCCAGACCCATGATGAGTCCAAATAGTATCATGGTATTCATGGTATAGCCAAGTGCGTTTAAAATCATTAAAGACATAAACATTGACATAGGAATGGCGAATCCAACAAATAAAGCATTTTTGAACCCTAAAAAGAACATTAATACGGTAACAACGAGAATAATACCGAAGATGATATTGTTCACTAAATCATCCACCTGACCAATGGTTTTTGAAGATTGGTCGTTAGAAATAGTAACTTTTAAATCTTTAGGAAAAACGTTTTCGATTGCGTTATCAACAATAATTTTAATTTGTTCGGCTGCGGCTACCATGTTTTTACCAGATCGTTTTTTAACATCCAGCATAACTACTGGCTCACCAAATTCTCTAGCATAGGTGGTCTTATCTTCGTCTTTAAAAGACACTTTAGCTATATCATTTAAATAAATGGCATTTCCATTTTCAGCCTTAACAACAAAAGTTTCAAGTTCTTTGGGGTCCTCAATTTCTCCAATAATTCTAATAGTACGACGTTGCCCACTAGAGATTAAGTTTCCAGCAGACATGGTGATGTTTTCATTGCTAATGGCATTAATAATATCATTAAAACTTACCTTAGCCGCCATCATTTTGTAGATATCTACGGCTACTTCTACTTCTTTATCTTGAGCACCTCTAATATCTACTTGCTTTATTTCTTGAAGGCTTTCTATTTCATCTTCTAAATATTCGCCAAATTCTTTTAACTTATCTACCGGGTAGTCTCCAGAAATATTAATATTGAGTATTGGAATTTCTTCAGACATACTTAAGTCGAAAATTGTGGGATCCACTTTGGCGCCATTAAATGTTGGCCAATCTTCGCCAGAAGTTTCAGAATCAACCTCATCTTTCACCTTTTGCTTTGCAGCTTCGACCGTTATATCCTCATCAAATTCAACAACAATAATTGAATAATCTTCTTGGGAAGTTGAAGTTATCTCAACGACATTACTTACTGTTTTTAGTTTATCCTCAATGGGATCTGTAATGAGTTTTTCAATATCCTCAGCTGTGTTTCCAGGGTATACCGAACTTATATAAATTTTAGTTTCTTTAATTTCTGGGAAGTTTTCTCTAGCCATACTGAAATATGCTCCAGCACCTAAGAAAAGGATAAGAGCGATTAAAACATACATGGTTGTTTTATTGTTGATTGCCCATGATGATAACCCAAACTCTTTATCTACTTTTTTCTTCTTTTTATCTTTTGTCATGATTGATTGTTTTTTTGTCATTCCTTAGAAAGCAGGAATCCACTTTTTATATTTTGATTAATAGATTCCTGTCTGCACAGGAATGACAAGACTAGTTAGCTTCAATGATTTTAACATCCTGACCATCTTTTACGCTACGAGCTCCTTCTTGAATAATTTCATTACCGTTTACTAGACCAGAAAGGACTTCAATATAATCTCCTTGGGTTTTACCAGTTTCAATTATAACACGTTTTGCTTTTGCTACATTATTATTATTATTATTATCTGTAACAGCATAGACATACTGTTCCCCTTCGGCATTTTCCGAAATAATGCTTTGGGGGATTAAAATAGCTTTATCACTCGTGTAGTCGTTAATTTTAAGCTTAGCTGTAAGGTTTGGTTTTATCGACTCATTTTTATTCGGAATAGGAACTTGTATTTTAAATGTTCTATTTGCAGGATTAATAAAATCCCCTACTTGACGCACTGTTGTAGTAATAGTTTTTCCAAGCATAGAAAACTCGACATCCACTGTTTTTCCTTCTTTAATTGAAGAGATATAGCTTTCTGGCACATCTGTCTCAATATACATGTCCTTTAAGTTTACAATTCTGAAAAGGGCTGATTGTCCTGGAGCAACGACACTTCCTTGATCTGTTATGATATCGTCAATAGTCCCTGAAAAGGGTGCTCGAACAACTGTTTTTGCCAGTTGCTGAGTTAATTGATTTGTTGCTTGCAACTGAGCTTCATAGTTAGCTTTTGTTTGCAAGTATTGGATTTCGCTACCAATTTTCTGATTCCATAAGCGTTCTTGACGCTCAAATGTAGTTTTGGCTAATTCTGATTGAATTTTTAACTGCGCCAATTGTTGACCTAAGCCACCATCATCGATTGCAGCAAGTTTTTGTCCTTTACTTACTTGCTGTCCTTCCTTAACATATATTTGCTTTAAGAGGCCTCCATACTCAGCATTTATAACAACATTTTGTTTTGTTGTAACATTACCCTGAAGTTCTACAAAGTGATTAAAAACGCTTTCTTCAGTTTTAAAAGTTGTGATAAGAGGAATTTTTTGTTGTGGGTCTAATTTTTTTATTTCAGATTCTAATTGTTTGAGTTCTGCAATTATGACCTGCTGCTGCTCGTCTAGAGATGCTTTCTTTGCTCTTATTTGTTCAAGGTTCTGTGTAGCAATAATATCTTCTACAGATTTTTTATTGCCGCCTCCGCAGGCTGTTAATAAAACAGTTACAATTAGTAAGGAATATATATTTTTCATTTTCTGATTGATTTTTAATTTATAGTGTTTAATACAGTTTCTAACTCAGTTTTTTTGTTAATAACATCTAGCATGGCTTGCAGATATTCTTGCTGCGAACTATATAATTGTGTTTGTGCTTGTCGTAAATCAAAGCTACTTGCAATGCCTTCAAAAAACTTAGTTTGATTTTTTTGTTCAATACGTTCTGCTAAGCCTAGATTTTCTTTTTTATTAGAATAGTCTTCAATAGCAAATTGGTAGTCGCTTTTTGCTGCTGCAATTTCAAGTTTTATACGTTGCTCAGTTTCAGTTAAATCGTCTTTAGATTTTTCTAAATTAATTTTAGCGCGTTGCGTTCTAGCTACTTTTAAACCTGAACCAAAAATTGGTATTTTCATATTAACTCCAAAAACAGCATAACCAAAGTATTCTTTGTCTTTATTCAAAAAGTCGAATGAATTACTGAATGAAGTATAACCACCCGTTAAAAAAGAACTTAAAGAAGGCAAAGCTCTACTTTGTTCTAGTTTTACTAGTAATTCTTTAGATTTTTTGTCATTTTCAGCTATTTGAAAATCGATAGTGTTTTCGACAGAAATGTCTTGATTTAAAATGCCTAAATCTATATTTTTAAGAGCAAGCTCGTTTAAAGTATCTGAGAGCTGAACTTTACTATTTATATCTAGCCCTACTGTAAAGTTAAACATTTGATATGCTACATTCTTCAACCTAATTGCATTATTCAAATTACTTTTAATACCAGAAAGCGTTATTTGTAATTGTTCAACACTTTCTTCTTCTTCTAAACCGTTTTCAAAAATTTTAGTAATTTCATTAAGATTTTTTTGAAGCGTAACCTTATTTTTTTCCAGTATATCAACGCTTTCTTCAGCAAGGATAACATTTCCGTAAGCATTAATTACCGCTTTTCTTACCTCTAAATCAGTTTTAGTTTTAGCATTTTTTGAAATTTCTAAAAACACTTTGGCAGATTGCAACCCAACAATGTAAGAGCCATCAAAGATTAATTGCGATAGCGTCGCTGAGGCATTTATATTTTTCCTTGCGCCAAATATTACCGGAATCAAATCTGCATTGGGGTCTCCAAAATCACTTGGAACAACCTGTACTTGTTGCTTAAGGAAATCTTGATATGCTATCGAGCCGTCAAGCTGTGGCAGTCCAGCTGCTATGGTTTCCCATTTCTGTTTTTTGGCAGCATCGATATCTCGAGAAGCATTTTTTGCTGTTCTATTATTTTCTAAAGCATAATTGATAGCTTCGTCCAAAGAGAAACTTTTTATGTCTTCTTGCGAATGCATTATAAAAGCTTGAAGTAAGCCAAATATTATAATTAGATACTTTTTCATTTTGTTTATGATTGTTTATGATTGATTATAAATTTGTTAAGTGTTTCTAGGCCTTTTGGGGTGCAGATTCCGCGTAAGTGATATTCTAAATAATTACTCATTAGCATATTCATTGAAAACTGCTTGAGTGGAAATAAATCTTTATCCTTTATTGCTAACATGCCATTGAAATAAATTCTAGCTATGAATTCTACGCTTATTGTGTCCCTATACAATCCGAGTTGAATACCACGTTTTAGATTATCAGTTACACAAGTTTGCATGACTTGAAACTGTTTGTTTTTTAAGGTGCTGAATATTTGAGGATAATATTTTTGTAATTGATATTGAGGAGAAGATTTTTCGTCTTTTAAATGCTCCATCACAAATTGTTTAATACTGTAAATTTCTTCAATTGGGTTTTTTTCTAAAGCACAAATACAGTCTATTCCATGAGAAATAGATTCAAATAAGCTAAGAGTTGTTGCCTCTACCAATTTTGTTTTATTGTCAAAGTGTTGGTAAATGGTTTTTTTTGATACGCCTAAAACACTAGCAATATCGTCCATCGTCACGCTTTTAAACCCATAGTTTAAAAACAAATCTGTTGCGCCTATTAAAATTTTATTTCTCATAATATTGTGCAAAAATATAATAGGAAACTTTAAAAACCTAAAAAGTTTCCAAAGTTTTAATATTTATTTAACATATCCTGTACTTTAAGGCGTCGAATTGTTCTGAATTAATTTATTTTTGTTTTATGCTTACAATAGAAAAATATCAAAAAGAGTTTGTTGCTTATTTGGAAGACTATTCTGTTTCACAAGAGCCTTATAATCTTTACAACCCGATTCAATATATATTAAGTCTAGGTGGAAAGCGATTACGACCTGTTTTAACATTAATGACGGCAGAAATTTTTAATTGTGATTATAAAAAAGCTATGGATGCCGCTTTGAGTATCGAAGTGTTTCACAATTTTTCGTTGGTTCATGACGATATTATGGACGATGCGCCTCTTAGAAGAGGAAAACAAACGGTCCATGAAAAATGGGATGTGAATACTGGAATTCTTTCTGGAGATGCTATGCTAATTATGGCGTACCAACTTTTTGAAAGGTATGACTCTAGCACTTTTCAAGCATTAGCAAAATTATTTAGTAAAACAGCTCTGGAAGTTTGTGAAGGACAACAGTATGATGTGGATTTTGAAACGCGACAAGATGTTACTATCCCAGAATACTTGAAAATGATTGAATTTAAAACGGCCGTTTTAGTTGGCGCAGCTATGAAAATGGGTGCTATTGTAGCGAATACTTCTGAAGATGATCAAAATAATATTTACCAATTTGGCAAAAATTTAGGAATTGCTTTCCAATTGCAAGATGATTATTTGGATGCTTTCGGAGATCCAAAAACGTTTGGAAAACAGGTTGGAGGAGATATTATTGAAAATAAAAAAACCTATTTGTATTTAAAAGCTTTAGAGTTTTCAAATGATGGAGATATGATTGAATTGAGTCACTTGTTTAATTCTGCCCCGGAGGACATAGAAACTAAAATTGAAGTGGCAAAACAGTTTTTTATTTCAAGTGGTTCAGCTGAAGAAACAAAAAAAGCTATTAAGAACTATACAGACAAGGCATTTTCAGTTTTAGATTCTTTAAGTATTTCTGAAGACAAAAAAGAACTACTGAAAAAATTTGGTAACAGTTTAATCAATAGAACGGTTTAATGCAATTACCAAAAACTTTTGAAAGCTTAATTGTCGAAGCCAATAGGTTAGATTTATATAGAAAATTAGTTATTCAACTAAATAAAGATTTGCTTTTAGCAAATGTAGATTTAGAATTTCATGAAGATATTTTACCCACTAGCTTAAAGCTTCTACTTCATGAGACGGTTTATAAACTCATCCAAGAAAAGTTTACAGAATATTTGAATCTTCTTTATATTATTGATGTTTCCGAAAGTCAGGTTAAGGCTTTGGATGGAGAAGATGTTGTTAAGTTATCAGAAGCCGTAACATTTTTAATCCTAAAACGTGAGTGGCAAAAAGTGTGGTTTAGAAATAAATATTCTTAAAAATCTTTCTTTTTCGATTTAAAAACAATTCTTAATACAGGTAGAATTACCCAAACTATTAAGGTTGTAAAAGATACTATAAGGCCAAAATTTGTGCCGAAGAATTGTTTAAATATAGCTCCTGTATAGCCTAATAATGCTGAAATGTCTAATTTCAATAAAATGAGAGTTCTTGATAAATCTATAGGATTAAGCATTGTACCAACTAAGGATAATTTATCTAACGGATAGTCTTCAAACATAATTAACGTCATTAAAAAGAGTCCGTCGTAAATAATGGCTAAAAACAGCCATAATAAAATGGCGTAACCAAAACCTTTAATTTTATTTTCGTTTGATAAAGCGATGTTAAAAGCTAATGCAGTGAATATTAATGTTAAAAATGTCCCTGTGATTAACAGTAATGAAAAATCCCAAATAGCATTACTTTTAAATAAACCATAAAACACAAATGGAATACCTAGACCTAAGATTAAACTCACAGAAAGTGATAAAGCAACGCCTAAATATTGTCCTAAAAATATAGATGAACGTTTTAATGGCTGTGCTAATAACACTTCTGTGAATTCTTTAGAATTATAGTAGTACATCACACCAAAAATAGTACCTATTAAAGGCACGAGAACGATAATGACATTCATTAATGTGATGACGGCTTTAGATAAGTCGTTGTTCAAGAACAGGAGTAAAATACCTAGTAACAAGTAAAATGCAAAATACACATAACTCCAACGGCTACGCATCAAATCATAAAAGCTATATTTTAATATCTTAAGCATGGTTATCCGTTAATATTGATGCAATGGCATGTTCGAAATCAGGCTGATTGGTCTTTGTTTTCAATTCTTGAATCGGTCCTTTGAAGTAAATTTCCCCTTCTAACAAGAATACGATTTCGTCGGAGACCTCTTCAACAAAACTCATAATGTGCGAGGTGATGAGAATCGTTTTTCCCTTGGCTTTTTCTGCTTGGATCAGGTCTTTTAATCGAATGAGTGAAATAGGATCCAATCCAGTAGTTGGTTCATCAAGGATAATCAGTGGACTGTCAAACATGAAGGTCAGTAAAATATTCACTTTTTGCCTCGTACCTCCAGACAGGTTTCCTAATTTCTGATTTAAGAATGGTTGAAGCTTGAACACTTCAATCAATCGCTCGTCATGGGCAGCTTTACCGCGTAAGTCCTTAATCATCCTAATGAGCTCTTTCACTTTAAGATTATTCGGGAAATTCGCTATTTGTGGTAAATAATCGATCTTGTACCTATAGTCAGTATTTTTCCGAATATCCTCTCCATGAACCTTGATTTCGCCTTTATTCGGGACTACCATTCCTAAAATCGCCTTGATAAGTGTGGTCTTTCCAGACCCATTCGGACCTAAAACCGCGAATATACCACCGTCTCCAATGCTCAAGTCAACACCGTTAAGTACCTGGTTCTTGCCGAATTTTTTGTGAAGACCTTTAATGCTTACCATGTGTTTCTTCTTGTTAATGGATTATTGTCCAACAGGTTATCGGGCGTAAATACAGGTGATACTTTTTCAGAGAAATCTATAATATCTATGAACAAACTTCGCAGCAATATAATGGTTTCTGGAGTTCGGTTAACGATATAAGAAAATAACTTCACAGGTCTATAAGGCACATCTCCTATGCCATCCTTGTCTAAATCGTAACCGGTATAGTTACTCCAATAATTATTATTGAAAACATTGTCATTTACTTTGCTATTATAAGCAATGTCGAAGGAATTGTATAAAAAATTGTTCTCGATAAATTGATTGGCATAGCAGGCACCCCGAACTTTAATGGCCCAGCCATTACCTATAAAATCATTGTTTTTATATACAACCCTATTCGATCCTTCCGTGTTTATTCCAATTGTGTTTTCTTCAAATGTGTTGCCTATGATTTCAGCATCGTTTATTTCTTTTAAAAGTAAACCATATGATGCTGTACCCCAATTTTCCTTGAATATATTGTTATACATCTTTATGTTCTTGGAGAACATCACAGCCACACCTGCCCCATTGTTCTCGAAAGTATTGTCTTGATAGATATCGTCATTCGAAAACATGAAGTGCAAGCCATATCGAAGATTCTCGGCACTAAAATTATTTTTAATGATACAATCGTCAGAGAATTCCAAATAAATCCCATCACGAACGTTTTGCACATGGTTCTGCTCGATGCCTATATGATTACTATGCCATAGTTGGATGCCGTTTCCAGAACTATATTCTTGAACTGCATCACCTATGATTTTATTATGAAATACCTTGCCATAGCTAGATTTTTCCAGATAGATACCAAAAAAGAGTTTCTCTAACACCACATTCTGAATGACGAAATTCTTACTCTTTTTAACTCGTATGGCTGCAAAATCTTCGGTATAACTCATCCCAACATTTATTATAAATAATCCATCGATAGTAACATTATCCGATGTTATTGTGATGATCTCACCTTTTAATTCGCCATCAATTACAGGATAATCCTTACCTAGGATAGTCAATGGTTTATCAACAATGATATCATATTCTTTGTAATTACCTTTTGCAACAACGATGGTATCATTGTTGCTTGCTTGTGCGATAGCCTGTTTTATTTTTGAAATAGGACAGGTCTCGCAAACTTCAATAAGCTGTGCAAAGCCAATTGATGTCGTGAAGAATATTAACAAGAAAGCTAGTATGTGTTTCATACTATTATTGATTGAAATGCCCAAGTAATTCCTCCCAATTATATAAGGCCCCTCCTTTTTCCGATTGTACTTTTTCGGCATCGGATTTGTTCTTGAATGCAGATAGAAAGGCTCCCATCGGACTTGGGACATTCTCACTTATCAAGAATGTCGCATTCGTTGCATCGATCAAGGATTCAGGTTCTGTGTAGTTATTGGATAAATAAAGTCCGACTTCAGTAGCATCAAAATCCTTAAGGAAATTGACCATACATTCGGTAGCATCGAATTTGTATACCTTTCCTTTTTTTGTGACTATTTCGGCTGCATGGACCTTGTCCACAATGGTCATCGAACAAAAATGACAGGCATCATTGCCATAATCTATAGCTTGAGGAGACACATTACAACTGCATAGTGCAAGAAGCAATGCGAAGATTGATACTAGTTTTAGTGTTTTCATGATTTTAGTGTTTTGGTAATCTGTATAATCTACATAGATAAAGTCTTTTTATGAATTTTGTTTCCTGCAAAATAAGCTAATAATGATCCACCAATGCCAAGCGCCAAGAAAAATGCGCCTAGTCTTGGGTATGAATGTGCCGTAAAATTCAGGATGTCCTTGCTACCAAATAATGGCGGTTGAAAACCCATGACCGTTCCATCCGGATTAGTGAATTTCATAATGGCTTTCGGATCCAGGTCATGACCGTAATCATGTTCCCATATATAAAAATCATAGAGTCCAGCTGAACTTAATATAATCATGAGAATGAACCAATACAAAAACCATTTATAGCTACCCTTAAAGGCGATTATCAAGCCGATGATTGTTGTTATGATGATTCCAACTGGGAATATCTTGAACTCCGGAATTGCATCAGGAATATACTTCATCCCAACATAGTGATTCATCAGATTTATGTTCTTGATATCATGTGGATGCACATCTGAAAAATCATTGATATGAATGTTCATTGCCAATGGAATTGGATATTGTGGTGCTTCAAGAGTGATTCTCCATAAAGGAAATAAGAACAGTCCTAAAGGCAATAACGCCGCAATTAACATAATGATGTTTGATCTTTTCATCTTAAAATTTTTTTGAGAATTTTCAGTGTTTGTAAATGAAAGGCGAGAGCGGAAAAGATTGCCCTCGCCTTTTTATCAGGAAAATAAACACTAAAACAAAATCTTCCTAATTATAGTTACTCAATATCCTCACCTAACGACCATTTAAGTGGTGTATTTGCATTAGCGGCAGATACCCTTACATAGCCTTGCATTTCTTGGTGCAGTGCTGAACAGAAATCCGTACAGTAAAATGGCCAGACACCTACCTGTTTAGGTTCCCAAACAGAGGTTTTGGTCTGTCCAGGCATAATTAAAAGTTCCGAAGTGTTTTGTCCTATAATTGCGAAACCATGTGGAACATCAAAATCTTGCTCTAGATTGGTGACATGAAAATAAACCTTGTCGCCGACTCTAATACCTTCTATGTTATCTGGAGAAAAGTGACTTCTTATTGTTGTCATGGATATATGAACTTCATTACCATTTCTAACAACTTTTACGTCATCATCGGTTTTGGCTACATATGCATGGTTATTCTCTTCAAGCTTATAGATCTTTTTAGATCGTTCTTTAATGATATCTGCTCGCATTGCTGCTGCATAATGTGGTTCTCCATGCGTTGGGAAATCTAAAAGCAATTCCATTTTATCTCCGGAAATATCATACAATTGAGCACTATGCTCTAACTCTGGACCTGTTGGCAAATAACGGTCTTTCGTGATTTTGTTCATCGCAAACATATATTTTCCGTCTGGTTTTCTCGAATTTCCACCTGCGATAGTCAAGTGCCCAACAGAATAGAATGTTGGTTGTCTATCTAATACTTCCCATGTACCTAACTTCCATTTTACGACTTCTGATGATATAAAGAAGGTAGTATATGCATTCCCTCTATCATCAAATTCTGTATGCAAAGGTCCTAATCCAGGTTGCTCAACAGCTCCTGCAAGTACGTCTTCAAAATTCAAAATTGGAATACCATAAGCATCACCTGAGAACTTCTCATTTTTGATGGCATCTAGCATTTTAGTAAACGAATGTACAGTTACATTAGCTGATAATTTACCACTACCTACGATATATTCTCCTGTTGGATCAACATCGCAACCATGAGGAGATTTTGGCATAGGTAAAAAATACAATGCGCCTGGCACTTCTGAAGGATCAATCACACGAACTTCTTTTTTCATTGTAGATGTTGCCGTATGCGTGCTTTCATCATAGACATTATGTGCATAATTAGTTGGCATCATTTTTCCACCACCATTATTTACATATTCTTCAATCATTTTCCAGTTCACAGCAGCTACAAAATCCTTGTCATTTTGAGATGCGTTAACTTCTAGAAGCGTGCTCGCCTCTTCCGTATTATAGGTTGTGAAGAAGAACCAGCCATGAGACTTACCACGTCCTGGATGCGCTTTGTCATAATCGAAACCTGGCATTAAAATTTGAAATTTAATTTCCATGCCACCATCTTCTGAATCTACTTTGATAAAAGATAAAGTACCTTTAAAATTACCTTTGTAATCTTTTATGGCCATATCTTTTTGAGGTACTGGAACCGCAAATCGTGTTCCCGCAACGACATACTCTGTATTATCTGTTACATAAGAAGAACTATGGTTACCGGCGCTATTTGGAATTTCGATAATTTCAGTGGTCTCAAATGTGAGTAGGTCTATTTTTGCAATACGTGGTGTATTATTACCATTTACAAAAATATATCGACCATCTATTTCTCCATTAGTTTGAGAAATATCTGGGTGGTGAGCATCATCCCAAGGAATAAATCCGTAAGACGTATTCAATAACGGTTTGGTTTCTTCAGAATATCCGTAACCTGATGTTGGAAATTGAGAAAATACAGGTATTTCCTTGAACATTCTTCCAGAAGGTAAACCATAAACGGTAACATTCCCACTGTAACCTCCAGAAATAAAGGCATAATGTGAATCATGCTGTCCAGGTGGTACATAAACTCTCTCTGCTACATTACTTGATAATGCCCCAGAAGTTGAACTATTTGAATTATTACAACTCGTAAATGCTACAAGAACAACTAGTGTTGCAATGATTAGTTTTAATAAATTCTTCATTGTTATTTTCATTTGATTAGTGATTTTACTCCTTTGTTGGTGGTAGTAACACTTTATCGATAACGTGCACTATCCCATTACCTGCTTTTACACTGGCTATAATATTAGCACCTCCAATAACAGGCTTGCCATCTACGACTTCAATTTGTATATATTGATTATTAGCTTGACCTAATTTTGGAAGTTTTTTTAGGATCGATTCATTTAAATTACCTGGTGTTACGTGGTACTTTAAGATATTTGCTAATGCGGCCTTGTTTTCGGGCTTTACTAAATTTTCTACTGTGCCCTCGGGAAGAGCAGTAAAAGCGGCATCTGTTGGAGCAAAAACAGTAAGAGGTCCTACATTTACCAAAGCGTTTTCTACTTCGGCTGCTTGTACTGCTGCCACTAGTGTTTTGTGATCTGGAGAATCTATTGCTATTTGCAAACAATTTGGTGTTGATCCATCATCTTTTATAAATGCTTGTCCCGTTTGCTCTTTAGATATTTCAGTATCTATAGAGGGCGTTGCCGTTTCTTTGTTTTCATTTTTGCAAGAATAGACCAATGCTATTAATGCAAAAACAATAAATAGTTGTTTAATAGTTTTCATATATAATTAGTTTAGTGTTCGAAAATATTCTAATATAGCTCTAGCATCTTCTTCAGATAAGTTTTGATTCGCCATTGGTGAGCCATTAAATTCTATAAGTAGTTCTTTTGCAAGTGGATCTTTTTGAGTCATTTCCTCAGGATTTAAAATTATATTCATAATCCATTCAGGTGTTCTACGCTCTAAAATTCCCGTTGGTGCTGGTCCAATAAATTTTTTATCTGTTCTGTGGCATGCGGTACACATTTTTTTATAAACATCTGCACCATGTGCAGCCATAGTTTGGTCAATTTCAGCGGGTAAATTTAATGAAGAGATAGGACCAATTCCTTTATTAGATAAGTCTACTCTTTTTGAAGCTGATATAGTTTCAGCTTTTTTTGTGACTTTTTCTGTAGCTTCCTTTTTTTCATAAGAGAATCCTTCTTTTTTATTTTCTTCTTTACCACCGCAGCTTATAACTAGTGCTGCAAATAAAATAGTCAATAGTTTTAGTGTTTGATTCATATCTATAGTTTTTATGACGCAAATCTATAATCTTGATGTATATTATAATATGATAAAAATCATATTTAAGATGAAAAAGTCTTTTTTATATTTGTATCAGATTTATTAATTTAGAATATGGTATCAAACTCATCAAAGTACGCTATAAAAGGGGTGTTGTTTTTAGCATTACACTCCAATGAAGAAAATAAAATTGCGGTAAAGGATATCTCAGAACCTATTAACGTGCCTCAAGCCTACATCGCAAAATTATTACAAGAGTTATCAAAAGAAAATATCATTTCCTCTACTCGTGGGCCTAAAGGAGGTTTTTACTTAAGTGAAGAAAATAAAAATCAACCTATAATTAATATTTTAAAAATTATTGATGGAGAAAAGAGACTAACATCCTGTATGTTAAGTCTAGAAAAATGTAACGAAGATAAACCCTGTCCGTTACACAAAATATTAAGCGCTTCTAGGAAGGAAATTTTAAAAAACTTTGAAAGAAAAACAATTAATGATTTGGTATTTGACATGAAAAAAGGAAATTCCTTTTTACCACTTTAAGGTTAAAAATAAAATCGAACAAAAGGCAGCCAAGGGTCAATATAAATGCTTTTATCTCTATCATAAAGAACATCATATCTAATTCCAAAAGTAACATTGCCACTTCTATATCCAGCTCCTAAAAAAAATGCCGGCACCCAATAATTATCATTTGGTAGATTTAGGTTTAAATCGTATCGTCTATTAACATTAAGTTCTTCGAACTCTGCCGAAAGTTGAATTTCAGGAATAGCATTAACTAGTCCAAGAAGACTACCCCCTAGAATTGTAGATTTATAAACTCGTTTTTGATTGTTTATGGTGCCGTTTAATCCGACGCCTAGTGCAAATACATCATCAAATTCATAAATTGCACTTGGGGCTAGAGTTCCACTAAAAAAACCATCACCAAAATTAAGCCCTATACTACCTCCATAGCGCACATGACTCCAAAATTCACTTTTAACTTCCTGTGCCTTTACTAAATTTAAAGGGAAAACACAAATGCTAATAAAGCACATAGTTCTGCTAAAAATCAGGTTAAAAAACTTCATTAAAACTAAGAATCTGTAAAAATTTAACAACAAACTAAAGGTGTTTATCAAATTATGATTATCCGCTTATAAATATAACAAAACAAACATCTAATTTTGGTAAAAGTTGTATTTTTGAAGAATATTTTGACTAAGCCTAAGGGTATTATATATAATAATGGATAAATTTTCATTTTTAAACGCAGCACACACAGCTTATTTTGCTGATTTATACAATCAATATATACAAAATCCAGATTCTGTAGAACCGAGTTGGAGAGCCTTTTTTCAAGGGTATGATTTTGGTAGTGAAAACTATGGGCTAGATGGAGAGGTTGTGGAAGGTGTTTCCACCCAAATTCCAGAGCATGTTCAAAAAGAATTCCAAGTTGTAAAACTTATTGACGGTTACAGAATGCGTGGACATTTGTTTACAAAAACTAATCCTGTTAGAGAACGCAGGAGTTATTTTCCAACTTTAGATTTAGAAAATTTTGGACTTTCAGATGAGGATTTAAATACCGTTTTTAATGCTGGCGAAACTTTAGGTATTGGCGCGAAAACTTTAAGAGAAATTGTAGTTCATTTAGAAAATATTTATTGTAGTTCTATTGGAGTAGAATATATGTATCTACGTAATCCAGAAGTTATAAAATGGTGGCAAGAACAACTTAACAAGAACGATAATCAACCTAATTACTCTGCAGAAACAAAAAAGTATATTCTTTCCAAGCTTAATCAAGCAGTTACTTTCGAGAACTTTTTGCAGACAAAATATGTTGGCCAGAAACGTTTTTCATTAGAAGGTGGCGAATCCTTAATTCCAGCTATTAGTAATGTACTTTTTTATTCTGTTGAAAAGTATGGTGTTAAAGAATGTGTATTAGGAATGGCACACCGGGGCCGATTAAGCACGTTGGTTAATATTTTTAGGAAACCAGTAAATGAACTTTTTAGTGAATTTGATGGAAAAGATTTTGAGGATGAAAGCATTGACGGTGATGTGAAGTATCATTTAGGTTTGACTTTAGATAAAACCTATCAAAATGGAAAAAACATCAAAATGAATTTGGTTCCAAATCCATCTCATTTAGAGACTGTTGCTCCTGTGGCCGAAGGTATTACGCGAGCAAAAATTGATGCCGATTATGATGGAGACGATTCTAAAATTTTACCAATAATTGTGCATGGAGATGCAGCAATTGCTGGACAAGGTATTGTTTATGAAGTAGCTCAAATGAGCCGTTTAAATGGATATAAAACTGGAGGAACCATCCATATAGTGGTTAATAATCAAATAGGTTTTACAACTAATTATTTGGATGCACGCTCAAGTACCTATTGTACCGATGTTGCAAAAGTAACCTTATCACCAGTATTGCATGTTAACGCAGATGATGCCGAAGCTGTTGTACATGCTGTTGAAATGGCTTTGGAGTACAGAATGCGTTATAAAAAAGATGTTTATATTGATTTGTTAGGTTACAGGAAATATGGACATAATGAAGGTGATGAACCTCGTTTTACACAACCTAAACTTTACAAGAACATATCAAGACATGATAATCCATTTAAAATATATTCAGAAAAACTAATTGCTGAAAATACAATAGATAAAGCATATTTAGATAAAATTGTAGCAGATTTTAGAGCCACATTAGAGCGTGAATATGATAAGTCTAAAAAAGCAGAATCTTCTAAAGTTAGGGAGTTCATGCAAGAACGATGGACAGATTTTGAACGTCAAGGATTAGATTCGATGTTGAAAACAGTTGCGACTAATTATCCTAAAAATAAATTAGAAAATATTTCTAAAGTGGTTTCTACAGTTCCAGAAGGCGTAAAATTTTTACGTAAAGCTGAACGTATTTTAAACGGTAGAGCAAAAATGGTTTTTGTAACCGATACTTTAGATTGGGGTATGGCAGAGACCTTGGCTTATGGAAGTTTAATGGAAGAAGGGTTTAATATTAGAATTTCTGGGCAAGATGTAGAGCGTGGTACATTTAGTCATCGACATGCTATTTTACGTGATGAGATTTCTGAGGAACGTATAAATCTATTAAATACAAACCCAGAAAATAAAGGTAAAATGGATATTTATAATTCCTTTTTATCAGAATATGGCGTACTTGGTTTTGATTATGGTTATGCAATGGCGAATCCCAATACTCTTACTGTTTGGGAAGCACAGTTTGGAGATTTTAGTAATGGAGCTCAAATAATTTTCGATCAGTATTTAGCGGCAGCTGAAGACAAGTGGAAATCACAAAATGGCATTGTGGTGCTATTACCTCATGGATATGAAGGACAAGGATCAGAGCATTCGTCAGCGAGAATTGAGCGTTATTTGCAACTTTGTGGAGAAGACAATATGATTGTTGCAAATTGTACGACACCTGCGAATTTTTTTCACTTATTGCGCCGTCAAATGAAGCGTAATTTTAGAAAACCACTTATTGTATTTACACCTAAAAGCTTGCTGCGACACCCGCAAGCGGTATCCTCTATAAATGAATTGGCTACAGGGAAATTTCAGGAAATCATAAACGATACAATAGATAGAAGTCAAGTAAAAAAATTAGTTTTTTGTACTGGTAAGTTTTATTATGATTTATTGGCAGCAAGAGAATTTCTTGAAAGAAAAGATGTTGCATTGGTTAGAGTGGAACAATTATTTCCACTTCACTTAGATAAAATTCAGCATATAATTGACTCGTACCCAAAAACAGAAAAATATATTTGGGCACAGGAGGAACCAAAGAATATGGGAGCATGGAGTTATCTAGCTCAGCGTATGGATTTAGTTAAATTAGAAGTTTGTTCAAGATCATACAGTTCTGTACCAGCGCCAGGATCTAGTACCCGAGATAAAAGAAGACAACAACGCGTTATTAATGCTGTTTTCGATATAGAATAGAAATTAAGATATAATTAAAATTATAAAGAATGATTTTAGAAATGAAAGTGCCTTCACCAGGTGAGTCTATTACAGAAGTTGAAATAGCTGCATGGTTAGTTGAAGATGGTGATTATGTTGAAAAAGATCAAGCCATTGCAGAGGTAGATAGCGATAAAGCAACACTTGAATTACCTGCAGAAGTAAGTGGGATTATAACACTTAAAGCTGAAGAAGGTGATGCTGTAGCGGTTGGAGCTGTAGTTTGCTTAATTGATACAGATGGCGGAAAACCTGAAGGAAGTGAAACTCCTAAGGCTGAAGAAAAAGAGGAAGCGCCAAAAGTTGAAACTTCAAAAACAGCGACTACTGAAACCAAGACTTATGCTACTGGTAGCGCAAGTCCTGCAGCAAAAAAGATCTTAGCTGAAAAAGGTATGGATGCTAGTTCAGTATCGGGCACTGGAAAAGATGGAAGAATTACAAAGGATGATGCTGCAAATGCAGTGCCTTCTATGGGAACACCAACAGGAGGTGGTCGCGGTACTTCAAGGAGTAAAATGTCTATGTTGCGTCGTAAAGTAGCGGAACGATTAGTAGAAGCTAAAAACACAACGGC
Organism: Algibacter sp. YIN40; assembly: GCF_057219435.1. Taxonomy (NCBI): domain Bacteria; kingdom Pseudomonadati; phylum Bacteroidota; class Flavobacteriia; order Flavobacteriales; family Flavobacteriaceae; genus Algibacter; species Algibacter sp. YIN40. Next base: position 1,169,554 of record NZ_JBXVVC010000001.1, read on the forward strand.
GATGTTAACGACCTTTAATGAGGTTGATATGTCTCCTATTTTTTCATTGCGCTCAGAATATAAAGAAACCTTCAAGACAAAACATGGGGTAGGATTAGGGTTTATGAGCTTCTTTACTTTGGCAGTTGTTAGAGCCTTAAAAATGTACCCTGCTGTAAATTCTATGATTGATGGTAAAGAAATGTTATCATATGATTTCTGTGATATTAGTATAGCCGTTTCTGGACCTAAAGGACTTATGGTGCCAGTAATGCGAAATGTTGAAAACTTAAGCTTTAGAGGTGTTGAGTCTGAAGTAAAACGATTGGCTATTCGTGCAAGAGATGGACAGATTACTGTTGATGAAATGACAGGAGGAACCTTTACAATATCAAATGGAGGTGTTTTTGGAAGTATGTTATCTACACCAATAATAAACCCACCACAAAGTGGTATTTTAGGAATGCACAACATTGTTGAGCGCCCTGTTGCCATAGATGGAAAGGTGGAAATTCGACCAATAATGTATGTGGCGTTATCTTATGACCACAGAATAATTGATGGCAAAGAAAGTGTCGGGTTCTTAGTTGCAGTAAAAGAAGCTTTAGAAAATCCAGTTGAGTTGTTAATGAATAATGACATTAAAAAGACGCTAGAGCTATAAAAAAGCAAGATTTATAAATCCAAAAGGGGGCCTTCTGTTTACAGAAAGCCCCCTTTTTTAACTAACTAATTAAAGACTATAAATAATTACTAATAATATTGATTGAGATTATTGTAACAATTAATATAATCATACCAATAATAACAATCTTTTCTAAAAAGTTGCGATCTTTTTTCATAGGCTTGTATTTAATTATAGGTTGGGGCTAATAGTTGTTTTAATAGGAAACTCTGTGCCTTTACAGCACAGAGTTTTATTAAAAATTCTCTCTCAAAAGAACTATTAATAGCAAGATAAAGGTAGAATAGATTTACTTAAAAAAAAATACGCACTAGTGCGTATTTTTAAATAAAACGGTAATTTATTAAAAAACGAAAGCTCTAAATCATTACAATTTAGAGCTTTCTATAATTCTCCCTAAGAACTAATTAATAGCACTGTAAAGATAAGTAAGAAAGATGGTTTAAAAAATACGCACTTATGCGTATTTTTTAGAGAAAGTCTTTATTTAAGTTGGCCCAAACAGAAAGTGAGGTAGGTTTATTTTCTAAATGTAACTTGCCAACAATATGGCTTCTGTGTTTATGTATTGTTTTAATAGATACAGAAAGAATATCAGCTATTTCTTGACTGGTTTTATTTTCGGAAATGAGCTTTAATATTTTTAATTCAGATTTAGTCAACGAATCTAAAACTTCAGGTTTTTGTTCTAAATTACTTTTGTTAAGGTAAGTTGTAATTTCTTTACTAAAATAAAGCTTACCATTTACCACTTGAGTGATACAAGTTTCAATTTCTTCAACAGCAAACTCTTTTAAAATGTAACCATAAACCCCAAATGTTTTTGCTTGATCATAAAGCACTTCTTCTTTATCAAATGTTATTAATATAATTTTAGTTTTCAATTCATTTTTCTGGCATGCTTCAGCAATTTCTAACCCTGTCATATATGGCATCCTTATGTCTAGAATGGCTATTTGAGGCTTAAGTTTAACAATGAGATTATAAGCAGATTTCCCGTCTTCTGCACTTCCTAAAATATTGAACCCTTTTGATGTTAAAAAATCGGTAAGACCACGAAGCATAAGAGGATGGTCATCCGCAATAACAATTGATGTATTCATTAATTTTTCGTGATAATAGCTATTAATAATTACCTTAAATCAGGATCAATAAGGTTTTGTAATTTTAAATATAGATATTTCTTTTCATAATCTATAACAGCTTTAGCTTTTTTTAAAATATCCGCTCCTATAATACCGTCAACGGGTTTAGAATTATGATTTATAAGCGCAGTGTTTACATGGGTTAAGTTAAATAACACCAAAGCAATCTTATTATGTTGCCATTTACCAATTTTTACTTTATTTTTTTTTGCCATTTTGGTATCCATATCTATGGCGCCTGCACCAGCAGCTTTAATAATGGAATCTTCAGCGTTTAATTTAAAAGTTTCAATGGCTTCAAAACCCACGCATGAACTAGACGCGCCTGTATCTAAAATAAAAAGACCTTTTACACCATTAATAGTAGCTTTAATTTCAAAATGATTTGTTCTGGTAAGATGGAGTTTTACCTTGGTATAGTTTCTATTTAGAAGAAATTCTTGAAGCGTGTCCATACTATTTCAGTTTAAGCAAATATAATCATGTAAAAACAATTATTTTTACACCATGATAATTACCGATACGCACACGCATTTATATAGTGAAGCTTTTGATGAAGATAGAGATGTTATAATTAATAAGGCTATTGATAAGGGAGTTTCAAGATTTTTTATTCCGTCTATAGATTCAACTTATACAGAAGCTATGCTTCAATTAGAAAATGATTATCCTGAAAACATGTTTTTAATGATGGGCTTGCATCCCACACATGTTAAAGACAATTATTTGGGCGAATTAAATCATGTTGAAGTCATGCTAGCAAAACATAAATTTTATGCCATTGGTGAAATTGGTATTGATTTGTATTGGGATAAATCAACGCTAGAAATCCAGAAGAAAGCCTTCAAAACGCAAATTCAATTGGCAAAAAAATACAAATTACCAATTGTTATACATTGTAGAGAGGCTTTTGATGAGATTTTTGAAGTTTTGGAAACGGAGAAAAGTGATGATTTATTTGGTATTTTTCATTGCTTTACAGGAACTTTGGAGCAAGCGCATCAAGCTATTTCTTATAATATGAAATTAGGAATTGGAGGAGTAGCCACTTTTAAAAATGGAAAGATTGATAAATTCTTGAATCAAATAGACCTAAAACATATTGTTTTAGAAACTGATTCACCCTATTTATCCCCGGTACCATATCGTGGAAAACGCAATGAAAGTTCCTATATAATATATGTCTTGGAAAAATTATCTTTTATATATAATATGCCTTTAGAGGATATTGCAAATATTACAACCAATAATTCTAAAGATATTTTTAAAGTGTAAATAATGGCAAAGTCAAAACCAAATATATTATTAATCTATACGGGAGGAACCATAGGGATGGTTAAGGATTTTAATACGGGAGCTCTTAAAGCATTTAATTTTAAAAATCTACTTAAGAAAATTCCAGAATTAAACTTAATAGATTGTCATATAGATACCATTTCATTTAAAACACCTATAGATTCTAGTAACATGAATCCTAAGTATTGGGTAGAAATTGCAAAAATTATAGAAAGTAATTACAATGAGTTTGATGGTTTTGTCGTGCTTCATGGAAGCGATACAATGAGTTACACATCTTCAGCATTAAGTTTTATGTTTGAAAATTTAGCAAAACCTGTTGTGTTTACTGGCTCCCAATTACCTATTGGAGATTTAAGAACCGATGCCAAGGAAAATTTAATAACATCAATTCAAGTAGCTGCTTTACAATATAGAAATGCGCCAGTGATTAGAGAAGTGTGTTTGTATTTTGAATATAAATTATACAGAGCTAATAGAACTACAAAAATTAATGCGGAACATTTTGAGGCATTTACGTCTCCAAATTATCCGGATTTGGCAGAATCTGGTGTGCATTTAAAAGTCAATAAAGAATATTTATTAAACAATAATAAAAGAAAAGCATTGAAGGTCGGTTATAATTTCGATGAAGATGTAGCCATTGTAAAGCTCTTTCCCGGTATTTCAGAATCGCTTTTGAGTAGTATTTTGAATACGCCAAATTTAAAAGGTGTTGTGTTAGAAACTTATGGAGCTGGAAATTGTACTACAGAAAAATGGTTTATCGATTTATTAAAAGAAGCTATTTCTAACAATATTCATATTATAAATGTTACACAATGTTCTGGCGGAAGTGTTATTATGGGGCATTATGATACCAGTAGCGAACTAAAAAAGATGGGAGTTTTTTCAGGAAAAGACATAACTACAGAAGCCGCGATAACAAAACTAATGTATTTATTAGGAGAAAATATTTCAGCTAAAACCTTCAAAACCACGTTCGAAAGTCCATTGCGAGGAGAAATGTCTTAAAATTAACGGCTAAAGTTTTATCATTCAAAGATTTTTTTGTTATTTGAGCATCCATAAAATTTTAAGCTATTAATATAAAGAGAGGTGGCCGAGTGGTCGAAGGCGCACGCCTGGAAAGTGTGTATACCTCAAAAGGGTATCGAGGGTTCGAATCCCTTCCTCTCTGCTGATATTTTTATTTTTTAATTGCTTTTTTTTTATATCTTTAACACTTTAACTAATAAAATTAAGATCGAGAACATGAAAAGATTATTTTCTATCCTTGCCATTTCAGGAATGATGGCTTTCGGAACTACTGTTAATGCAACTACAAGTGCAAACACGAGTACAGCGGTAATAACTGTAGCAAGTACAACACAAGACGATGCAGCTCCTGCTGAAGAAGAAGCGAGTTTCCATCAAGATTTAAAGAAACGATTTATTGAAGGTGGCCCTGGCTTTATGGGGATTGTATTGCTATGTTTAATTCTAGGACTAGCTATCGCTATTGAGAGAATTATCTTTTTAAACCTTTCAACTACAAACACTAAAAAATTATCTCAAGAAGTTGAAGATGCTTTATCTTCAGGTGGTGTGGAAGCTGCGAAGGAAGTTTGTAGAAATACAAAAGGTCCTATCGCCTCCATATATTATCAAGGTTTAGATAGAACGGACGAAGGTCTTGAAGCTGCTGAAAAAGCTGTTGTAGCTTATGGTGGTGTTCAAATGGGACAATTAGAGAAAAATGTATCTTGGATTTCATTATTTATCGCATTGGCACCAATGTTAGGTTTCATGGGTACAGTAATTGGTATGATTCAGGCATTTGATAAAATTGAAGCTGCTGGGGATATGAACCCTTCTTTAGTTGCAGGTGGTATTAAAGTAGCACTTTTAACTACGGTATTTGGTTTAATCGTGGCGATTATACTTCAAATTTTTTACAACTATATTATTGCTAAAATAGATAGCATTGTTAACAGTATGGAAGATGCTTCTATTACGTTAATGGATTTATTGATAAGACAAAAGAAGTAATAACTAAAACATAAACTATTATGCACAAAATATTCAAAATAGTGGCTTTTGTTTTAGCTATTGCAGGCATTGTTTTTACAGCAATGTTAGCTTCTGGCAACGAGGGTCAAATAGGTAGTGTATTATTTATCGCCTATATTACATTAGCAATAGTTTTAGTGTCTGTTCTACTATTTACTATACTTAATTTATTTTCTGATGCAGCAACGCTTAAAAGCACTCTTAAAGGAGTGGGATCATTTGCTTTGCTAGCTATAATATGCTACTTCTTAGCAACAGGTGTCGAAACACCTTTAAAAGAAGGTGGGACATTATCTGCAGGTGGATCTAAGTTAATTGGAGCAGGACTCTACTTATTCTATGCACTTATTTTTATTGCTGGAGGTACTATGTTGTTCTCTGGAATTAAAAAAATGATAAAATAATATGGCAAAACGAGCAGCACCAGAAGTTAATGCAGGCTCAATGGCCGACATTGCCTTCTTACTTTTGATTTTTTTCTTGGTTACCACAACCATTGAAAAAGATTCAGGTATAAACCGTAAACTTCCTCCAATGGAAGAATCTGAAGAGGATGTAATCATCAAGCAGAAAAACATTTTTACTGTTTTAATTAATGGTAAGGATCAATTGCTTGTAGAGGATGAGTTAATGGAGCTTAAAAATTTAAGAGTAGCGGCAACTGAGTTTTTGGATAACGGAGGTGATGGTAGTTGTAATTATTGCCAAGGAAGAAAAGATCCATCTTCATCTGATAATCCAGATAAAGCCATTATCTCTTTGAAGAACGATCGCGAAACATCTTATGCGGCATATATTGCCGTTCAAAATGAGATTGTTGCAGCTTATAATGTTTTAAGAAACAGAAGAGCACTACAAATTGGTCCTCAAAAAGGATTTTCAGGAATGGATTTCATTAAGATGCAATCGAATTATAAAGATGTTCGATGGACAGGAAATAAGGAAAAGTTAAAAGCGGTTATTGACCAAATTAAGGTTGAAATTCCTCAGAAATTCTCTGAAGTAATAGAATAATTTAGAATTAAATAAATATAATTATGTCTAAATTTAAGAAGAAAAAAGATGGAGGATTACCTCCTGTAAATACAGCATCATTACCAGATATTGTATTTATGTTATTATTCTTTTTTATGGTTGCTACCGTAATGAGGGAGGATACATTAATGATACAAAATGCTTTACCTGTGGCAGACCAAATTGAAAAATTGGATAAAAAGAATCCTATTAGTTATGTCTACATGGGAAAACCTAGTACCAATTATAAAAAATTTGGTACAGAAGCTAGAATTCAACTTAATGATAAGTTTGCCGATATTAAGGATATAGCACCTTTTATTAGTGCCGAGAGAGCAGCTTTAAGAGAAGAACTTATTCCTTTCTTAACAGTGTCTTTAAAGGTTGATAAAGAAGCAAATATGGGTATTGTTGGTGATGTGAAACAAGAACTAAGAAAAGTTAATGCATTAAAGATAAACTACACAACAGGTAGTGGTGATGCATTGACTAATATGAAATAATATCATCTTAATAAAATTTGTTAATAGATTAAGGCATTCGTTAGGATGCCTTTTTTTATAACGAAATATCAAAGTATTAGCAATTGAAAAAGCTATTAATTTTAGTTGGGACTTTTTTTTATTCGCATCTTGTGTGTGCTCAAGAATTTTCCAATAAAGTTGAAGATTCTTTATATCGCGAGGATCAGTTTTACATTGGTGTTTCATATAATTTATTGGGTAAAAAACCAATGAATCTTTCCCAAACAGGATTTTCAAGTGGTTTTCATTTGGGCTTTATTAGAGATATGCCTATTAATAAAAAAAGAAATGTTGCCTTTGGAATAGGTCTTGGAATTTCTTCAAACTCGTATAATCAGAATTTACTTATTGACAAGGACAATTTGGGGAATAGTACTTTTATTATTTTAGATGATAATAGCACGTTTACAAAAAACAAATTTTCCACGCATTTAATTGAACTTCCTTTTGAATTTAGATGGCGAACTTCTACACTTACAGAATATAAATTTTGGAGAATTTATACTGGGTTTAAAATTGGATATATGTTTACGCATACCACCAAGTACAGGGGTGATTTTGGTTCGATTAAACATAGTAACATTTCCGATTTTAATGATTTTCAATACGGATTAACCTTAAGTGTTGGTTATAATACTTGGAATATAAATGTCTACTATGGTTTAAATCCAATTTTTTCAAGTGACTCTCTTTTAGACGGTAATCAATTGGATATTAATGCTGTTAAGGTAGGCTTGATGTTTTATATTTTATAGCCAATAGTTAACTAACAGTAGCTGGGGAGTCAGTCCTATAAAAACACCAATTATTAATTCTTTATTCGTGTGAGCTTTTAAATGAAGTCTTGAAGTAGCTACACCACCAATTATAATTGCCATTAAAGCCAATGTACCATTTATATTGATGCTAAAATGAATACTTAGGGCGATAAAAAACATAAATAATCCAGATACAGCCATCATGTGTATGCTAGCTTTAAATTTTAATACAGCTAGGATTAGACACGCTAGTGTAGATATTAAAACACCCACAAAAAAATAGTAAAGTTCAATGACCTGGGTTGGTGTTAAAATACGCTGTAATACAATAAGAATAACCCCAAAATTTAAAGTCAGAGGAAAAATACGCTCTCTTGCAGACTCTAAATAAATCGATTTAACTTTCCCTAAAGTCTTGAGTAAAAAGTATAATAGAATAGGTAATATTACCGTAAGAATAAAGAGCGACACTAATTTAGCTTGGATAATTTCTGGAGGGATGTAGCGAGGAGATTTAGCAAAATAAAAAATAACACCAAGTATTGGCATTAGTAATGGATGAAAAATAAACGAGATGCTTCTTAGAATTTTATCCATTATATTTTTTTACGTAGACGCGCAACAGGAATATCTAGTTGCTCCCTATATTTAGCTACAGTTCTTCGTGCAATTGGATATCCTTTTTCTTTTAAAATTTTTGCTAAATTTTCATCTGTTAAAGGTTTTCTTTTGTTTTCTTCTTCAATAACAGTTTCAAGAATTTTTTTAATTTCTCTTGTTGAAACATCTTCACCTTGATCATTTTTCATTGATTCTGAGAAAAACTCTTTAATCAATTTAGTACCATAAGGCGTGTCTACGTACTTACTATTTGCAACTCGAGATACTGTAGAAACATCCATGGAAATTTCATCTGCAACATCTTTAAGAATCATAGGTTTTAAGTTACGCTCGTCACCTGTTAGAAAATACTCCTTTTGATAATGCATAATCGCGCTCATGGTAACGAATAAAGTCTGTTGACGCTGCTTTATAGCTTCGATAAACCATTTAGCAGCATCCAATTTCTGCTTTATAAATATAACAGCATCTTTTTGAGATTTCGATTTATCCTTAGATTCTTTATACCCTTTTAACATGTTGTTATACTCTCTAGAAACATGCAATTCTGGAGCATTTCGTCCATTAAGTGTAAGCTCTAATTCGCCATCAACAATTTTAATAGCAAAATCTGGAACTACATGTTCTACAATTCTGTTATTTCCAGAATATGAACCTCCAGGTTTCGGGTTTAAATGTTCAATTTCAGAAATGGCATCCTTCAATTGCATTTCAGAAATATCAAATTTTTGAAGTAGTTTTTTATAGTGCTTTTTTGTGAATTGGTCGAAAGCGTTGTCAATTATATCAATAGCAAGCTCAACATCAGCCGATTTCTCTCTTCGGTGAAGTTGAATACTCAAACATTCTTGTAAATTTCTTGCTCCTACACCTGCTGGGTCTAGTTGATGTACAATGCGTAAAACATATTGAATTTTATCTTCGGTAGTATACACGTTTTGAGTAAAAGCTAAGTCGTCCATGATGTCTGAAAGAGAACGACGAATGTATCCGCTTTCATCAACACTTCCAACCAAGAATTCGGCAATTTCACGTTCTTCTTCACTTAACCTATAGGTGTTTAGTTGATTTACTAAGTGCTGAGTGAAAGATGTGCCAGCGGCATATGGAATTGTTTTTTCATCATCATCGCTACTATAATTATTTACTTGTGTTCGATAATCTGGAACTTCATCATCACTTAAATAGTCATCAACGTTTATATCATCGGCTTCAATAGTCTCATTGTCGTTATAATCGTCAACAGTATTATCTAAATCTGAATCATATTCACTATCATTTTCTTCTTTACCACCTTCTAAAGCAGGATTTTCCTCAAGTTCTTGTTTTAATCTTTGTTCAAAAGCTTGAGTGGGCAACTGTATCAATTTCATCAATTGAATTTGTTGCGGTGATAATTTTTGCGATAATTTGAACTGTAAATATTGCTTGAGCATATTGTGATTTGGTTTAAGATAAAAATATAAAAAATCTTTCTATCCTATATTATTGGGGCTTTCTGTTTTTCTTTCTAATATTAAAATTCAGCATTTTGAGGTGTTCTTGGAAATGGAATAACATCTCTAATGTTTCCCATGCCAGTAGCAAACATAACTAAACGCTCAAATCCTAATCCAAAACCAGAATGTATAGCTGTTCCATACTTACGCAGGTCTAAATACCACCATAAGTCTTCTTCAGGGATATCTATGGCTGCCATTTTTTGTTTTAAAACTTCTAAACGCTCTTCTCTTTGCGCGCCACCAACAATTTCGCCAATGCCTGGGAATAAAATATCCATGGCGCGAACTGTTTTCCCATCTTCATTCAATCGCATATAAAAGGCTTTAATATTAGCTGGGTAATCAAACAATATAACAGGGCATTTAAAATGCTTTTCAACTAAATAACGTTCGTGTTCACTTTGTAAATCGGCACCCCATTCGTTAATTATGTAATTAAACTTTTTCTTTTTGTTAGGCTTACAATTACGCAATATATCTATGGCTTCTGTATAACTAAGACGCATGAAATTATTTTCTGTTACAAATTTTAATTTCTCAATTAAACTCATATCGCTTCGTTCTGCTTGAGGTTTTGACTTTTCTTCGTTTTGCAAACGTGTATCTAAAAAGTCTAAATCTTCACGGTTATGTTCTAAAATATGTTTTAATACAGACTTTAAAAAATCTTCAGCTAAATCCATATTACCTGCTAAATCCATAAAAGCTACTTCTGGTTCTATCATCCAGAATTCTGCTAAATGACGCGAAGTATTAGAATTTTCAGCCCTAAAAGTAGGACCAAAAGTGTAGACTTTCCCCAAAGACATGGCATAGGTTTCTGCTTCTAATTGTCCAGATACAGTGAGGTTGGTTTCTTTTCCAAAAAAGTCTTGGGTGTAATCTATATGACCTTCGTCGTTAACAGGAGGGTTTTTAGCATCCAAACTTGATACACGAAACATTTCGCCGGCACCTTCTGCATCACTTCCTGTAATTATTGGCGTATGCATATAATAAAAACCATTCTCGTTAAAATATTTATGTATTGCAAATGATAAGGATGAACGCAAGCGCATAACAGCACTAAAAGTATTAGTTCTTGTTCGTAAATGCGCTTGTTCTCTTAAAAATTCGAATGAGTGCTTTTTGGGTTGAATAGGGTAGGTTTCAGGGTCAGCATCACCTAAAACTTCTAATTTAGTTACTTGTATTTCAACTTTTTGCCCTTTCCCTTGGCTTTCTACTAAGTCACCAGTTATATGCACAGCTGCACCGGTTGTGACACGCTTTAATAATGCTTCATCAAATTTTTCAAAATCTACAACACATTGAATGTTGTTTAGTGTAGAACCATCATTTAAAGCAATAAATCGATTAGCTCTATAGGTTCTTACCCATCCTTTAATATCAACGCTATGGAAAATAGATGGCTCTTTTTGTAATAAGTCTGAAACAGTATATGTCTGCATAAACGAGTTAATTTTAAAAAGTAAAGATAAAAAAAGCCATTAGGCTTTCAAGGAAGAAAAGGTGAAATTCTAATTAGGAATTAATTCCTTTCATCTTCCTCTGGAATAATATTAATTGAAGGTTCTCTTAACACTTCTTTGTTTGCAATACTTCGCTCTAATGAAAGCAATAAAGACGGTAACAAAATAAGATTAGAAAGCATAGCAAATAATAAGGTTGCAGATACTAATGCGCCTAAAGCTACGGTTCCGCCGAAACTCGAAATTGTAAATACCGAAAAACCAAAGAATAAAACGATAGAGGTGTAAAACATACTAACCCCAGTTTCTCTTAAGGCAGCATAAACCGAAATTTTTATTTTCCATTGATTGGCTTGCAATTCTTGTCTGTATTTAGCTAAGAAATGAATAGTGTCATCTACTGAAATACCAAAAGCGATGCTAAAAACTAAAATTGTAGATGGTTTTATAGGAACTCCTAAGTAGCCCATTAAACCAGCAGTGACGACAAGAGGTAGTAAGTTTGGAATAAGTGAGACTATAATCATTCTAGCAGATCTAAACATGTACGCCATAAAAATTGAAATTAATAAAATAGCTAGTGACAACGATATTGCCAGATTTTTAACCAAATACTTCGTGCCTTTTTGAAATACAAGTGCTTTTCCTGTCATGGTAACATTGTAACGTTCTTTAGGAAAAACTTTATCTATTTTATTTTGAACATTTTCTTGAATACGTTCCATTTTATCTGTACCAATATCCTTCATAAATGTTGTGATACGAGCATATTGTCCAGTACTATCAACAAAGTTTTTGAGTAGATCTACATTTGATGATGAGTTTTTGGCGTAGGATAAAATAAAACTATTTTCTTGAGCTGATGGTAGCTGATAAAACTTAGGGTTACCATTGTAATAAGCTTGCTTCGAATACTTTACAAGACTAACAATCGATATTGGTTTTGATAATTCGGGTGTTTCAATAATTAATTCTTCAATCTCATTCATACGCTTTAGAGTAGATAATTTCATAACACCTTTCTTGCGTTTGGTGTCAATCATAATTTCTAAAGGCATTATACCATTAAATTCCTTTTCGAAAAACCGTATATCATTAAAAAATTCTGTTTTTTTAGGCATATCTTCTATTAAACTTCCAGAAATTTTTATTTGATAAATACCTATAATGCTTGCAATAATTAAAACTAAAGAAGTAGCATATACTGCTATACGCTTATTCCTTACCATATATTCCATCCAATCAACAAAACCGCCTATCCAGCGTTTGTTTAAATGCTCTAAATGGCGCTCTTTTGGAAATGGTAAAAAGGTGTAAATTATTGGAATAATAAGAAGGCATAAAATAAAAATTGCCAATATGCTTAAGGATGCAACAATACCAAATTCCTTTAGTAATTTACTTTCTGTAAGGATGAATGTAGCAAAACCTGAAGCTGTGGTAACATTTGTCATTAAAGTAGCATTACCAATTTTGGTAATAACCCTTTGTAATGATTTTACTTTGTTTCCATGTAATTTAACTTCGTGTTGATATTTATTAATGAGAAAAATACAATTTGGAATACCAATTACAATAATTAAAGGCGGGATAAGAGCCGTTAACACGGTAATCTCGTAATTTAGAAGACCGAGAATACCAAGAGTCCACATAACGCCAATACAAACGACGACTAAAGAAATAAAAGTGGCCCTAAATGATCTGAAAAAGAAAAAGAATATTATAGATGTTACGAATAATGCCGCACCAACAAACCACCCAATCTCATCAATAATAATTTGTGAGTTGAGCGTTCTAATATATGGCATACCCGACACACGAACATCTAATTTTTGAGAATTTTGGAAAGCTTCAATTTTCGGAATTAAAATATCTACGATAAATTCTTTTCTAGCAGGGGTGTTTACAATGTCTTTTTTAAGGTAAATAGCTGTTCTAATTGTTTTACTATCTGCGTTAAATAGGAAATTATCGTAAAAAGGATATTTGTTAAAAAGCTCTTCTTGAAGTTTGTCTATTTGCTCGATTGAAGTGATAGAATCTTTAATAAAAGGTTCCAGATTAAATTTTTCATTAGGAACGTCCTTTATAAGTTTTTGTAAATCTTTTATAGAAATTACTGTTTCAACAGCTTCATATTTTTTGAAATCTTGCGATAATTTATTCCAAGCATTTAGTTTTTTTATATTAAAAAAAGAACTGTCTTTTACACCCAATAAAATAAGATTGCCTTCTTCTCCAAACGTTTTTAAAAAATCGTTGTAAGTTAGATTTATTTCGTGGTCGTCTGGAAGTAAATTGGCTTCAGTATATGTAAACCGCATGTTATCCCATTGGGTACTAAATAGAAAAGTAACAATCGCGATACCAATAAGAATAATAATTTTATTCCGAAGAATTAGTCTTGCTGTAACATCCCAAAAATCCTTTGTAAAAAGTTTAAACATGCTTTAATATAAAGATGCGCAAAGGTAGGAAAAACAAAGTACTACTATAAGTATATGGTTTATAATGTTATATTAAAAGTAAATTTAAATGCAACATTATCAGCAATGCTTGGTAAGTGATATGCACCGTATCGATAAGTAAAACTCAAGCCAAACCCAAAAAATAATTTATTAATTTCAAAACCAGATTCAGTAAACCCTTTTTTTAATGAATTAAAAGAAATGTTTTCATGTCTTTCAGGGTTTTTAATATCCCCAATAGCGTATCGCGAGATTAAAACCATTTGCGGTTTAAATCGTTTAGAAACATTGAAGGGCTTTAAATAATGTTTAAATTGTAAGGTTGTAAATTTATCAGAAAAGAATTCATTAAAAAACATAGTTTCAAAACTGTTAAGACCAGCAACAGAAAATCGTTGCATAATGGTTTCATTTCTTATGTTATTAGGATAGGCATGATATAAATGTGTTAACGGTGTGTCTCCCCCAACGAGTCCAGAAACAATTGTTAATTCTGAAAGATGATTATCTATTTCTCCTAATCTATAAATAGTTTTAAAATCGACTTTTGAAAAATTGAAGTCACCCTTAAATACATCTTTAAAACTTTTAGTGTATTGAATAGAAAATTGCGGATAACCTCTTTTTGTTTCTTTTAGTTTTCCTTCTGAAGATTCAAATTGACTAAAGGGACTCCATTGTAAACCGAACTTTGCTGTACTCAAATCAAATTGACTAATGGAATTACCATTTAAGATGAAATTATACCTATAAGTTGGGTCTATTTTACTAAGTGCAAAATGTGTTTCTGTTATAAGTTTTGGGTTTATTTGATGCTCTAACGCTATGGCCTTGGTAATATGCTTATGAAATAAATCGATATTTAAAAGTCGAGGCTCGAAAAACTGAAAAAACCTATTGTCTGTTAAGAAATTAGAGCTTCCTGTTTCTTGCAAATCGTCAGTATAAGATAGGTTTACCCATGTATTTGTTTTTTCAGAAAGTCTAAAACCACCTCCTATGCTATATTTAAAGCGATGATCCCGAAACCCATAAACTACATAAGAATTTAAACGGTATTTTTTAGAAAAGGCATCATTGGTTATACCGCCAATTCCTGTTCTTACACCCTCATATTGATTGTATTTTATTAAATACCTAAGGTCGGCGTTAAAATATTTGGTAGGTAGATAACCGTTTCCTAATTGTTTAAGAAAAACACTTTTTTTAATTGAATCTTGAATTGGAATAGATTCATCAATAGAGTAGGTTTGGGCTTGAGCCAATACTGAAAATAAAATAAAAAGTAGAAACGAATAAAATTTCAGCATTAGAAAATTAAAGCTAGGGTTATAAATAAAAAAGCGACATTGTAGTCGCTTTGGTAATTATACTGTCATAATTTCTTTTTCCTTATTGTCAAAGAGGTCATCAACTTTTTTAACGTAACTATCTGTCATTTGTTGTATGTCTATCTCTGCGTTAGCTTTCAGGTCTTCAGAAACATCATCTGATTTTTTAATGTCGTTATTGGCATCTTTTCTTGCAGACCTAATGCTTACTTTAGCATCTTCAGCTTCCGCTTTGGCTTGTTTAGCTAGGTCGCGTCTTCGCTCTTCAGTTAAAGGAGGGACATTTATAATTATAGTTTCACCATTATTCATAGGGTTAAAACCAAGGTTTGCATAAGCAATGCCACGTTCTATTTCTTGTAGCATACTTTTTTCCCATGGTTGCACCGTAATAGTTCTACCATCAGGTGTATTTACGTTGGCAACTTGATTTAAAGGTGTCTGTGAGCCATAGTAATCTACCATAACACTACCAAGCATGGAAGGGCTTGCTTTACCTGCTCTAATATTAACAAATTGCTTTTCTAGATGCTTAATAGCATTATCCATGGCTTCATTTGCCGTATCTAATATAAATTGTATGTCTTCATTCATTGTTTTAAACTTTTATGTCAATCAATGTTTCAAAAATTACGCCAATTTTTTTAAAACTGAAACAAGAATTAAATATTAACTTCTGTTCCAATATTTTCTCCCGATACAACTTTAAGTAAATTACCTCTTTTGTTCATGTCGAATACAATTATTGGTAGTTTGTTTTCTTGACTTAAAGTAAATGCAGTTGTATCCATCACCTTTATACCCTTACTCAAAACGTCTTCAAAAGATATAAAATTAAATTTTGTTGCATTAGTATCCTTTTCAGGATCTGTGTTGTAAATTCCATCTACGCGAGTCCCTTTTAAAATAACATCCGCTTGAATTTCGATAGCTCTTAATACTGCTGCAGAATCTGTAGTGAAATAAGGGTTTCCTGTTCCACCTCCAAAAATAACGACCCGCCCCTTATTTAAATGACTCAAGGCTTTCCGTCTTATAAAAGGTTCAGCAACTTCATTAATTTTTATGGCTGTCTGGAGTCTTGTTTTTAATCCTGCATCTTCTAAAGCGCCCTGTAGTGCCAGCCCATTAATAACAGTTGCAAGCATTCCCATATGATCGCCTTGAACACGATCCATGCCATTACTAGCGCCAGCTACACCTCTAAAAATATTGCCTCCTCCTATTACAATAGCAACTTGTACGCCTTTATTTGTGATCTCTTTAATATCCTCCGCATATTCTGCTAATCGCTCTGGGTCAATACCATATTGACGGTTTCCCATTAAGGCTTCACCCGATAATTTTAGAAGTATTCTTTTGTATTTCATTAAACGATTTCTATTGCTGATTTAAAGTCTATTGTAATTTGTCTATTAACATTTAGGTTATCACTAACATAATAATTAAGACGCATTTCAGTTCCGCTTTGGAGTTTAGCAAAGCTAAACATTTTTTTTATTTTTTGAATTTACTCTGAAGCTCTTTTTTAATCAAAAAAAACCATCATGCTTGCAGGCATGATGGTTTTTAAAATTATATAAAATGTCTCTATTTATCCTAAAGTTACACGTTTAAAACTTGTAATTTCTACTTCGCCGTAGGATGAAACATAAGCCGCAACAGTTTTCTTTTCATCTTTAATAAATTTTTGATCTAATAAGCATTGTTCTTGATCTAAAGTTGTATTATCAGAAATGAAACGTTCCATTTTACCTGGTAAAATTCTATCCCAAATTTGTTCAGGTTTTCCTTCTGCTTTAAGTTCAGCTTTTGCAGCTTCTTCGGCTTTAGCTATAACTTCAGGCGTTAATTGTGCCATTGAGATATATTGAGGGACATTTTTAAGTGTTTTTCCTAATCGTCCTAATTCAATATTATCTTTTTCAATAACTGCAATTCTTGCTTCAGTTTCTGAAGCAACGAATGCTGGGTCAAAATCTTTATACGATAATGTTGTAGCTCCCATAGATGCAATTTGCATTGCAACATCTTTTCCTAAAGTTTCAATATTGTTAACTACGCTAGAAAAACCAACAATAGCAGCAATTTTGTTAATGTGAACGTAAGTACCAACATAAGCCGCTTCGATTTTTTCGAAAGCATTAATCTCTAGTTTCTCACCAATTACTCCAGTTTGCTCAATTAATTTGTCGGCTACTGTCATTCCACCAAAATCAGCAGCTAAAAATTCATCTTTAGAGTTTGTGTTTAAAGCAATATCTCCTAATTGACTCGCTAATGCTAAAAAGTTTTCATTTTTACCAACAAAGTCAGTTTCACAACCTAGAACAATTGCAACACCAGTGGTGTTATCTGCATTTATTTTTGCAACAGCAGCACCTTCACTAGATTCGCGATCGGCTCTTTTTGCCGCAACTTTTTGTCCTTTTTTACGTAAAACCTCAATAGCTTTATCAAAATCACCTTCCGCTTCTACTAAAGCTTTCTTGCAGTCCATCATTCCTGCACCAGTAGCTTGTCTTAATTTGTTTACCTCTTGGGCTGTAACTTTTACAGTAGTACTCATAGTTATTATAATTTAAAAAAGTCGTTCAATTTATTTTCAGAAGAAAAGAAACAAACGACTTATTTGTGTTGTATTAATATTTTTTATTCTTCTTCTTCGGCAACAGCTTTTTTGGCTGGTGCAGCTTTTGCTTTAGGAGCAGCTTCTTTTTCAGCTACTACTTCAGTTTTTGCTTCAACTTCCACTTTAGGAGCTTCAGCTTTTGGAACAGCAGCAGCTTCTTTTTCCGCTTTACGTTCTGCTAACCCACCAGCTACTGCAGATGTTACATGCGTTAAGATTTTATCTATCGATTTAGAAGCGTCATCATTTGCAGGGATAACATAATCAACTTGACGTGGGTCAGAGTTCGTATCTACCATTGCAAAAATTGGAATGTTTAATTTTTGAGCTTCTTTAATCGCGATATGTTCACGCTTAATATCTACAACAAATAGTGCGCCTGGTAAACGAGTCATGTCACTAATAGAACCTAAGTTTTTCTCTAACTTGGCTCTTAAACGATCAACTTGTAAACGCTCTTTTTTTGATAAAGTCATGAAAGTACCGTCTTTCTTCATTCTATCAATAGAAGCCATTTTTTTAACCGCTTTTCTAATAGTAACAAAGTTAGTTAACATACCACCTGGCCATCTTTCTGTAATGTAAGGCATGTTAATTTCGCTAGCTTTCTCAGCAACGATATCTTTTGCTTGTTTTTTTGTTGCAACGAATAAAATTTTACGCCCTGATGCTGCAATCTTTGCTAATGCTGCTCCAGCTTCGTCAATTTTTGCCGCTGTTTTGTAAAGGTTAATAATATGGATGCCATTGCGCTCCATATATACGTAAGGTGCCATATTTGGGTCCCACTTACGTGTAAGGTGTCCAAAGTGTACACCTGCTTCAAGTAATTCTGTTACTTCTACTGCCATTTTGTAATAGTTTACGTTCTGTTGAATTAGCAATGATTAAGTGGTCATTTTTTAAAATTCGCCTTAACCATTTAGATGCTAAACTAAATCCTGTCTTTTTAGACTAGGACAACAATAACTGTTTTTAATTATATTTTTTTGTTTGAAAATGATAAAAAAATCTGATAATCAGATCCTGAACCAAGTCCAGGATATTAACGTTTAGAGAATTGAAACTTCTTACGAGCTTTCTTCTGACCGAATTTCTTACGTTCAACCATTCTAGGGTCTCTTGTTAATAAACCTTCTGGTTTAAGTGTCAATCTGTTCTCAGCGTCAATTTCGCACATTGCACGAGATATTGCTAAGCGAACAGCTTCTGCTTGTCCAGTAATACCACCTCCATATACATTAACTGTAATATCAAAGTTGGCGTCATTGTTAGTCAAAACTAAAGGTTGTTTTACTTTGTACTGCAAAGTAGCAGTAGTAAAATAATTAGTTAGGTCTTTTTTATTGATTGTAATGTTACCTTTTCCTGGGGCAACATAAGCGCGCGCAACAGCCGTCTTTCTACGGCCAATTTTGTGAATTACATCCATTATTTGAATTCGTTTAAGTTAATTGTTTTAGGCTTTTGAGCTTGATGTTTGTGCTCTGAACCAACAACAACTGTTAGATTACGGAATAAATCTGCACCTAATTTGTTTTTAGGTAACATTCCTTTTACTGATTTTTCAACTACTCTTGCAGGATCTTTTCCGTACAATTCTGTAGCAGTTAAACTTTTTTGACCTCCTGGATATCCAGTGTGACGAATGTATGACTTGTCAGTCCATTTGTTACCAGATAACGTGATTTTTTCAGCATTGATAATAATTACATTATCTCCGCAATCAACATGAGGTGTGAAGTTTGGCTTGTGCTTACCTCTTAAAAGTTTTGCAACTTTAGAAGCTAAACGACCAAGCGCTTGACCTTCAGCATCAACCAAAACCCACTGCTTATTTACAGTAGCTTTGTTTGCTGAAATCGTTTTGTAGCTTAATGTGTTCACACTTTTTATTTTTTCTAATTAAACATTCCTCTCTCAAAAAGAGTTTGCAAATTTACGATTATATATTTGATTACCAAATAGTGAAGTGAGATAATTTCATGTAAATTTTAATGCTTAATCGTCATAACGAAAGATTACGATTCTGGACATGATTAGCGCTTTATAATGAGTCAAAAATTTCTGGATTTGGATAAAAAGCTGCAACTGCAAACCAAAAACTAACAAATGATTTAGCAGGTGTTAATGATTCACCTTGCCTTGAACCTGAAATTACTTCTCCAAAAACAGACCATAAGTTTCCTTCATCATCTTTAAAAAAAGCTTCAGAGTCATTAAAATAGTATTCGAAAGTTAAATCTGCATAATCTTCAGAAAGAACAAAAGCATTTACAATATTTTTGTTGCCTATTATTAGGTATTCATTATTATTAAAAGTATCTCTAAAAGTTTTACCATTTTCAAAGTCAGAAAATTGAAATACTTTAGATTTCTTCTCATTTGTAATTGCAAATACACGTTGTTTATTAGGCAAAGCATTATTACTTGGTGATACCGAAAACAAAAATTTGTTTTGATTAGTTTTGTAATCCCCATAAGGGTATAGGTTGTAATCTCTGTCGAAACCTGTACTTGTACTCAAAACAGTTGTGTTTGGGTATAAAAGTTTCCAGGTTTTCCAATTAGTTTCAACTATTTTAGTTGTTTCAGGTTCGTTACCAATTTCACTACCATTAATACAATCAATTCTTAATTGCGACCAATTACTGTTTGTATTTCTATCATATAAAATTAAATTACTGTTGTAAAGTAACCCAGAAACACCGAAAGTTGTTTGTTCCCCATTAGTTTTTGATAACCATCCTAGTGCACTTCCTGTTAAGGGGCAGTAAGATAAAGTTATCCCATTATCGTTAATTACTTCATGCCAATCTAATATTCTATGAGGGTAGGCTTTTGCTTCATTGTTTTTAATTATCCCAATAATTAAATCCTCATCACTTAAAAAAGAGGCTTGATTAGGGCTTATAAATACCGGATTATCTATAGACGGAATACCATCTTTACCCGGCCCACCATCTTTAATTGAAGATAAGGGGACTAACCAAGAACCAACAATTAAGCTGCCATTACCACCACTTGAATTATTAGGATTGTTTAGTTCATTACCACTATTGTCATTAACATTATTACTGCTACATGCGACAAATATTAGAGCTAAAATGTATACATAAAATATATTCTTTTTCATAATAATTAATTTAAGGTTAATACCTTTTGTTTTGGAGTTATTTTAAACAAAATACCAGATGTAATTCTGTAAGTTGGTGTTAATTGAGTACCATCGACATTATTATAGATTGGAATTTCTGACTTTGCAGAAAAAGCGATGTTAGTTGTTATATCAATAGAGAAGCTAGGAATGAAAGACACCCAATTTCCTCCCGTATTATCTAAATTAAATCCACCTATTTTGTCTTGATTTGCATCTCTATATTTAAAGGAAATACTTGGTTTTGACAGAGTTTTAAAAATCAAAAATTGATCTGAAAAACTAATAAACCCCTGAAATTCATTTCCAAATTTATAAGTTGAATCCCCAAAATAAGAATTGTTTGTTCCGGTACTTCTGTAAATTACTTTTGAAGAAAATGTTAATGTTGGTCTTGATTTTAAAGTTGTAGAAAACGAAGATAAAAATAATAAATCCCAAGCATTGCTCCCTGGTTGTAGATCTGCATTAAGAGTAACGCCTAGATCATTAGTTTCTCTAGTTGAACCTAATGGGATTTTTGCTCCAATACCAAAACTTAAAGAACTATATTCTCCAATTATATTAGAAAACATATTGGTGATATCATATTTTAGGAGCATCACAGCATCTCCAATCCCAGATGTTTGGTCCAAATTGTTATTTCCAAATTGAGATATATTTCTTCGTTGATTAACCCATGTAAAAAGACCCTCTACAGAAACTTTATTAGTAATTGCGTAACTTGTATTTATCAAAACAGAATGTGTTATTCTGAGCCTAGAATTATCGTTGAGCTTTTCTGACCCGTTATTTAAAGTGTTTAGGTTATTATAATCATAATTAATACCAAGTTGAATTGATCCTTTTTCAAGTAATGGTAAGCCTATGCTGTTTGATAAAGGAATACCTCCGGAGCAACATGTTTGAGAATGAGTATGGAAAAACATGAAGCTTTGCAATACAATTAATAGGTATTTAGAATTCATAAAAAGCTATAAATAACAATTAGATTGTCGTTTATAAATATGAATCCTTACCAGATTTAACATTTTGGTTGATAAATTAAGCTTTTATTGAATAACATGAAATAATGAGAGAAGTATATATTTTACCTATTTTTGCAACGCTATGCAAGAGTTAAAACTTTCAGATTGGTTGCCTACCACAAACAAAGAGGTAAAAATACGCGGTTGGGATGAACTGGACGTGATTTTATTTAGTGGTGATGCTTATGTAGATCATCCATCCTTTGGGCCTGCTGTTATTGGTCGCATATTAGAAAGCTACGGATTGCGGGTTGCTATCGTGCCACAACCAAATGTGAAAGATAATCTTCAGGATTTTGTTAAGCTAGGTGCTCCAAAATTATTTTTTGGGGTGACTGGCGGCTGTATGGACCCTATGATTAGCAACTATAATGCTAATAAAAAGCGACGAGATAAAGATGCCTATACACCCAATGGTGATATTGGGTTTAGACCCGATTATGCGACAACGGTTTACAGTAAGATTTTAAAAGAAAAATGGCCAGATATTCCTGTGTTAATTGGAGGTATTGAGGCTTCGTTGCGTCGTGTAACCCATTACGACTACTGGAGTGATAAATTGATGCCAACTATTTTAGAAACATCTAAAGCAGATATGTTGGTTTATGGAATGGGCGAACAACCGCTTCGTGAAGTCGTACGTTTATTGCAAAAAGGAGTGCCTTTTAGCAGCATTACAACCATAAAACAAACGGCGGTTCTTGTAAACAAAGAGGCAAAGATTCCAAAGAATAGTAATTGGGAAGATGTAGAAATCGTATCCCACGAAACCTGTTTGAAGGATAAAAAGAAGTTTGCGTCTAACTTTAAAATTATTGAGCAGGAGAGTAATAAATTGGCTGCGCGACGTATTTTTCAGAAGGTTGGAGACAAGACGTTGATGATTAATCCGCCGTATCCAACGATGACGGAAGATGAAATTGATGCATCTTTCGAGTTGCCTTACACACGACTACCACATCCAAAATATAATAAACGTGGTCCAATTTCTGCCTATGAAATGATTAAGTTTTCCATTAACATCCACCGTGGGTGTTTTGGAGGTTGTAGTTTTTGTACTATATCGGCACATCAAGGAAAATTTATCGCATCTCGAAGTCAGGAATCTGTGTTAAGAGAGGTTGATACGGTAGCGAATATGCCAGATTTTAAAGGTTACTTATCTGATATTGGTGGGCCAAGTGCGAATATGTACAAGATGAAAGGGAAAGTACAATCAATATGCGATAAGTGTGTTGCACCTTCTTGTATTTCGCCAGTAATTTGTAGCAATTTAGATACGTCCCATAAACCTTTAACTGAATTATATCAAGCAGTAGACAGCCATCCAAAAGTAAAGAAATCGTTTATTGGTTCTGGAATTCGTCATGATATGTTAGTGCCAGAATTCAATAAAAATGCTGATCCAAAAGAACTAGATGATTATACTGAAGAGGTGATGACTAAACATGTGTCAGGTAGACTTAAAGTAGCACCAGAACATACCAGCGACCCTGTTTTAAAGTTGATGCGTAAGCCTTCCTTTAGTTATTTCCATAAGTTTAAGGAACGTTTTGATAAGATTAATATTAAGAAAGGTTTAAAATTGCAATTGATACCTTACTTTATATCCAATCATCCAGCTTGCGAAGTTGAGGACATGGCAAATTTAGCTGCCGAAACAAAAGACATGGGTTTCCAGTTAGAGCAAGTACAAGGGTTTACACCAACACCAATGACTGTGGCTACGGTAATTTATTATAGTGGCTATCACCCTTACACCCTCAAAAAAGTAAATACACCTATAACTAGAAAGGAAAAAGATGAACAACATCGTTTTTTCTTCTGGTATAAAGATGAAAATAAAGCTTGGATAAAAAATACTTTGAATAAACTTGGGCGTCAAGATTTACTAAAAGTACTCTTACCTGAAAAGACTGAGAGGTGGCGTAAAAATAAGCCTAGTGGTGAAGCGAAGCACACGTTTGATGATGCTATTCCCTTTAATCAGCGAAAGAATAAGACTAAGTTTAGGTCTAAGAAGAAGCGGAGGTAGGTTTTAAAAAAGTACCTTTGTTGCCATATTATTTATCTGTTGAAATTAATTAGCTTTTCGCAGTAATTCAGCGAAATTTTTAGACTTTTCTTTAAGTCTCTATTATAATTAATTAAACCATAGCGGCCAACTTAATGCCTGATTGCTAGTAAGTAACTATTTAATAGTGATTTTAATCTTACGACTTGCTCACGTCATTACTCTGCAATCCGTTTCAATTTAGAACCAAACGATGATTACAGATATACAAGTATACAAACCTGAGCCTTTTTTACCAGAACAGCCATTAGCCCAGTTTAATCAATCTATAAATGTTCATCGTGCGATTAAAGGTTTAGAAGCTGGCAAGCCTATACAAATAACAGAATATTATAGCAACGGTTTGTTGCTGCATAAAGAATTACATAAGCATCTTAAAATAAAATTACCGTATAAAACATTTCAAGAGCAGCGCGTTTACAGATCTGCATACCGAGCGTTATCTAGTCTTGTTTACATAAAAATATCAAACCATAAATTAACCGTAAAAAAAGCACCTGCTATTGGTTGGTTCGCAAAGCTATATCCAGAAACAGGTAATTTTTTGTTGCCTTTTTCTAAAGTTCAAGGACTAAATAGTTCTTGGCAATGGTACCAAAACGGTATTTTGTTGCCTGTATTGCGAAATAAAATTCACCCATATTACGGGGTTTATTTCCCAACACGTTTTGATCATTTAATACTGTTTGATAATTGGCTGAAACGTTACGAAGGCCCTAAAAAGTCCTCCATAGATGTTGGTATTGGTAGTGGCGTATTGGCTTTTCAAATGGTAAAGCATGGATTTCAAAAGGTTTTCGGGACAGATACTAACCCTAATGCTATTGTTGGACTAACAGAATCTATGGGAGATACAAAAATGTCTCGGAAAGTAGAACTTGATTTTGCACCGTTTTTTGGTAAATGGGACAAGCAGACTGAATTGATTGTTTTTAATCCACCGTGGTTACCAGCTTCTCAAGAACTGGATAAAAACGACGAAGCTATTTATTATAACGATAATCTATTTCCAGAGTTTTTTGCTGAAGCTACAAAAAGACTCTTGCCCGAAGGGAAACTCGTTATTTTGTTCTCAAATTTAGCTCAAATAACAGAAGCAACAGAAGACCATCCCATAGAAACCGAATTAGTCAATGGTGGTCGTTTTAAATTGGAATCGTGTTTAACAAGAAAAGTAAAAGCGCCTTCAAATAAAACCATGCGAGAGCTAAATTGGCGAGCTGAAGAAGAAGTGGAGCTTTGGGTTTTGATTAATGAACAAAACAAACGGTCGTAGTTTTATGTTTTAGTAATTATCCTGAAGTTCTTTAAGAATGATTTAATGAGCTTCCAGCCAATTCAGCCCCGTATCAACTTCCACATCCAAAGGTACATCTAGTTTAAAAGCACTTTCCATTTCAGTTTTCACCAAAGTTTTAATGGCTTCCAATTCAGGTTTATAAACATCAAATACCAATTCATCATGTACCTGTAAAAGCATTTTGGTTTTATAATTACCAGCTTCTAGTTTATAGTAAATATTAATCATGGCAATTTTAATAATATCGGCAGCGCTTCCTTGTATTGGTGCGTTAACCGCATTACGTTCTGCAGCACCACGAACTACGGCATTTCTAGAATTAATATCTTTTAAATAGCGGCGTCGCCCTAAAACGGTTTGTACATAGCCATTGTCTCTTGCAAAATCGACTTGTTCGCTCATATAAGCACGTAGCTTTGGATATGTGGTATAATAGGTATCAATAAGCTCTTTTGCTTCACCACGAGATAAATCGGTTTGATTGCTTAACCCAAAAGCTGAAACCCCATAAATAATTCCGAAGTTTACGGTTTTAGCATTGCCTCTTTGTTCTCTTGTTACTTCCTCTATAGGCACATTAAATACTTTTGAGGCGGTAGATGCGTGAATATCTTCACCATTCTTAAACGCTTCAATCATGGTTTCTTCTCTGCTTAATGCGGCAATAATACGAAGTTCTATTTGCGAGTAATCGGCAGCCAATAAAATGTAATCTTCATTTCGTGGTACAAACGCTTTACGAACTTGTCGACCACGTTCTGTTCTAATAGGGATATTCTGTAAATTAGGATTGTTACTACTCAATCGTCCCGTAGCAGCAACAGTCTGCATATAATCGGTATGCACACGCCCTGTAGCTTCTTCAACTTGTAACGGTAAAGCATCAACATAAGTGCTTTTCAATTTTGCTAGTCCTCTATATTCTAATATGTTTTGAATAATTTCATGGTCTTTGGCTAAGTAGCTTAAAATATCTTCGCCTGTAGCATATTGCCCAGTTTTGGTTTTTTTAGGTTTATCAACCAGTTTTAATTTTTCAAATAGAATAATACCAAGTTGTTTTGGAGAGGCAATATTAAATTCTTCGCCAGCAGCTTCATATATACTTTTTTCAAGATTTAAAATATCGCTATTAAGATCTTCTGATAAAGAATTTAAGAATTTTTTATCTAAATTAATACCTTCTAATTCCATAGCAGCCAACACTCGAAGCAACGGAATCTCAATATCATCAAATAGTTTTTGAGTATTAGCTTCTCCTAATTCGTTTTGAAAATGCTCTTTTAATTGTAAGGTGATATCAGTATCTTCAACAGCATATTCTGTTTGTTTTTCTAATGGAACATCGCGCATCGAGAGTTGATTTTTCCCTTTTTTCCCTATCAATTCTGTTATAGAAATGGGTGTGTAATTCAAATAAGTTTCTGCCAACACATCCATATTATGACGCATATCTGGATTAATTAAATAATGCGCTAGCATAGTATCAAACAATTTACCATTAACGGCAATATTATATTTTGCTAAAACTTTAATGTCGTATTTTAAATTCTGACCAATTTTTTCAATGGTTTCACTTTCAAAAAACGGCCGCAATTGCTCAATCAACTCCTGAGCTTCCTCTTTGTTTTCTGGAAATGGCATATAAAAACCTTTACCAACCTCCCATGAAAAAGCAATACCAACGAGTTCTGCCGTTAAAGGATTTAAACCTGTAGTTTCTGTATCAAAACATACAGCTTTTTGATTCATTAAGTTTTTAATGAAAAGTTTGGTAGCTATGCCAGAAGCTACGCTTTGATAAAAATGTGGTACTGTTTCATTGTTTTTTCTGGTGTTTTCTGAGACAGTTTCGGTGTCATTTGATGGGTCTGCACCAAATAGTGAAAACTGTCCAGATCCAGCAGATTTAGTTTCTTTAGGCGTAGGTTTATCTTCTGTCTTCAATTCAGAATTGGCAGGAGTACTGGGTGTTGAAGCAGTTTCGGTAGCAAATGTTTTTAAGAAATTATCGGTAAGTCGTCTAAATTCTAAATTTTGAAATATTTCTTTAACCTTTTCTATATCTGGATGATCTAGTTCAAAATCTTTCGCATTAAATTCTACTGGTACGTCCAACATAATAGTTGCTAGCTTTTTTGAAAGCAACCCTAGTTCTCCACTGGCCTCTACTTTCTCCTTCATTTTACCTTTTAGCTGGTCGGTATTTGCTAATAATCCCTCCATACTTCCAAATTGTGCGATGAATTTTTTGGCTGTTTTTTCACCTACACCTGGTAATCCAGGAATATTATCGCTAGCATCACCCATCATTCCTAAAAAGTCTATCACTTGCATAGGATCTGTTACTTCAAATTTTTTCTGAACTTCAGGAATACCCCAAGTTTCATAGCCACCACCAAAAACGGGCCGATACATAAATATATTTTCAGTAACCAATTGTGCAAAATCTTTATCTGGTGTTACCATAAAGATTTTGTAGCCCTCTTTTTCCGCTTGACGGGACAAAGTGCCAATAACATCATCGGCCTCATAACCTTCTTTAACCATAATAGGAATATGCATCGCCTTCAAAATATTATAGATATAAGGCACTGCCGTTTTTATCCCTTCAGGAGTTTCATCTCTATTGGCTTTGTATGCTTCATACATTTCTACGCGATCTGCGCTTCCACCTTTATCAAAACAAACAGCCAAATGGTCTGGACGTTCACGTTTAATAACATCTAGCAATGAGTTCATAAAACCCATAATGGCTGAGGTGTCTTCTCCTTTAGAATTAATTCTTGGATTTTTTATAAAGGCATAATAGCCACGAAAAATTAAGGCGTAAGCATCGACTAGAAAAAGACGTTTTTGATCTGACATTGATTTTGTATTTGAAGTTTATAAAACTACAAAAACTTATGGTTTAATGGGTGTAATTTGAAATGCAATTTGTAATTTCCAACTCTAAATAGTTATGATGAATACATTCTCAATAGCCATACATGGTGGTGCAGGAACTTTGGTCAAAGGTATGATGACGACAGCGTTAGAAATGCAATACAAACAAGCTTTGAAAAAAGCTTTAGAAAAAGGGTATACTTTTTTAGAAAGAGGGAGAACCGCTATTGAAGCTGTTGAGGCAGCCGTAAAAATATTAGAAAATTCACCCTTGTTTAATGCAGGGAAAGGTAGTGTGTTTACAGCAAACGAAACCCATGAGATGGATGCATCTATTATGGATGGCAACTCATTAAATGCAGGAGCTGTAAGTTTAATTTCTGGAATTAAAAATCCAGTAAATTTAGCACGGGACGTTATGGAAAAAAGCGAGCACGTTTTTTTAGCGGGCGAAGGCGCTATGCAATTTGCAAAACAACTTAATTATAAAATTGAGGATGATGCATATTTCTATGATGAATTTCGACATAATCAATGGTTAGAAATAAAGGATACTGATAGTTTTCAATTGGATCATGCGACCAAAAAGGATTCTAAATTTGGTACTGTTGGTGCTGTAGCTTGCGACCAAAATGGAAATATTGCCGCAGCCACTTCAACTGGCGGAATGACAAATAAAAAATGGGGGCGTGTAGGCGATAGCCCTATGATTGGAGCTGGAAACTATGCAAACAACAAAACCTGCGCTATTAGTTGCACTGGAAGTGGTGAGTTTTTTATTCGTGGTGTTGTGGCTTACGATGTGGCTTGTTTAATGGAGCACAAAGGCATGTCTTTAATAGAGGCATCAAATGAAGTGATAAATAAACGCATTCTTGAAATAAAAGGCGATGGCGGATTAATTGCGGTAGATACTCAAGGCAATATTGCGATGCCTTTTAACACGGAAGGGATGTATCGAGCAAGTAAAACTTCAAAAGGAGAAGAGATAATTGCTATATATAATAACTAAATAAAAGGCGCTTCAATTGGTAATACAGACACTTTTCTTTCATTAATAGTATATTGGTCTCCGTTAGAAAGTACGTGAACTGTTAAGTTTGCTATAGTCATTGGTGTACCTTCTTCTAATACTTCTTCGTTATTATGTGTTATCTTGCTTCCGTCGAAAACAATCACCATTCCCGACCCGATCACGGTGCAATCATTGCCGTTTCTTATTATCATTCCAGTGTCTTCAGCAAGACCAAATCCTATTAATTCTGGAAATTTTGCCACGGCTTCAGACTGTCTTCCAAAACGGCCACGTCTAATAAAATGGGTGTCGATAATTAATTCTGGGATTAATCCTAAACCATTGTACATGCTAACTGCTCCTTTAATAAAAGCTTCTTTTGGGCTACCACCAGAAATCATTTCATTGGTCATAACCATAGCACCAGCGCTAGTACCTGCAATTACAAATCCAGATTCGTTTTTATAGCGACTACGCATAATATCATGAATCTTAGTTCCGCCGATATGTTTTGTAATCTTAGATTGGTTTCCTCCCGAAAACATAATGCAATTTGCAGAATTTATTAATTCTATAGAACTTTTTTTCTCCGAATCTTGTCTGCTTCTAATGTCAAGAACATGTACATTTTTGCAGCCTAATTTAGTAAAAGCGCTTATGTAGTTTTCACCAACTTCAACAGGGATGCTTGATGCTGTTGGAATCACAACTATTTTGGCTTCGACACCTCCAGCTTCTTTTACAACATGAAATAATATGCCATCATCAATAAATTCAAGCGTATATAATTCACTGTCTTCTGTACCTTTATCTTCATTTCCTCCTATAGGAATAAGGATTCCTTTAATCTTCTGCATAAAATCTCTACTATAGTTTAAATATTGAACAAAAATAAGCTAATTTTTTTATTGAAAAATACTATATTTATAAACTTTCACAGATTTTAAACTAAAACAAAGTTCCATGAAAATACGCGAGATTAATGCCATGAGGGGACCAAATTATTGGTCGATTAGAAGACACAATTTAATTGTAATGGTTCTTGATCTTGAAGAGATGGAAGAATTACCATCTAATAAAATTGATGGGTTTTCAGAGCGTTTAAAAGAAATGTTTCCATCTATGTATTCACATCGCTGTTCTGAAGGATGTGAAGGCGGATTTTTTATGCGCGTAGATGAAGGTACTTGGATGGGGCATATTATAGAGCATATTGCACTCGAGATTCAAACCTTAGCAGGTATGGATACAGGTTTTGGTAGAACAAGAGGTTATGGTGAAGACGGTGTATATAGTGTTGTGTTTTCATATATGGAAGAATCGGTAGGGCGTTATGCAGCAAAAGCTGCAGTTAGAATCTGTGAAGCTTTAATAGCAGGTGAAGCTTATGATATGTCTGAGGATATTCAACAAATGCGTGAATTACGGGAAGCAGATCGATTGGGTCCAAGTACAGGGTCTATAGTAGAAGAAGCTGCTAGTAGAGGTATTCCATGGATTCGGTTAAATAAATACTCATTATGCCAATTGGGTTATGGGGCCAATCAAAAGCGTATTCAAGCAACTGTAACAAGTGAAACAAGCAGTATAGGTGTTGAGTTAGCTTGCGATAAAGAAGATACCAAATATTTGTTAGAACAAGCTGAAGTTGAAGTTCCTAGAGGCGAAATTATTCGTAGAGAGCGCAGTTTAGAAGAGGCTTGTCGTTATGTAGGTTATCCGTTAGTTGTTAAACCCGTTGACGGGAATCATGGACGAGGCATTACAGTAGATATACAAAATTATGAGGATGCATTAGTTGCTTTTAAACATGCAAAAGATAGTTCGCGAAGTGGAGCAATTATTATTGAGAAGTTTGTTACTGGTGATGACTATAGGTTATTAGTTATTAATAACGTTTTAGTTGCTGGTGCTATTAGAACGCCAGCTCATGTTGTGGGAAATGGCAAATCGACGATTCAAGAATTAATTGATGAAGTTAATAGTGATCCACGTCGTGGGTTTGGTCATGAGAATGTATTAACAAAAATAACAACAAATGAGTTAACACTTAATATTATTAAAGATGCTGGTTATACTTTACATTCTGTTATTGCTGAGGGCGAAAGACTTATTTTAAAAGATACGGCAAACCTAAGTACAGGAGGAACGGCAGAGGATATTACAGATATTATCCATCCTGCAAATGTGAGTATGGCAGAACGTATTTCTAAAATTATAGATTTAGATATTTGTGGCATTGACATTATGACTACAGATATTTCGAAGCCATTATCTGAAACTGACGGAGCAGTTTTAGAAGTGAATGCGGGCCCAGGTTTTAGAATGCATTTAGCTCCAACAACAGGATTGCCACGCAATGTTGCGGCTCCTGTAATTGATAAATTATTTCCACAAAAAGGTGACACCGGTCGTATTCCGATTATTGCAACTTCTGGAACTAATGGAAAAACAACGACAACGCGCTTAATTGCCCATATTGCAAAAATGAAAGGTTATCGGGTTGGTTATACCACGAGTGATGGTGTTTATATTCAAAACAGACTTCTTATGACTGGTGATTGTACAGGGCCAGCGAGTGCAGAGTTTGTTCTTAAAGACCCCACCGTAAATTTTGCAGTTTTGGAATGTGCTCGTGGTGGATTACTACGTGCTGGATTAGGATTTAAAAAATGTGATGTGGCCGTTGTTACTAATGTCGCAGAAGATCATTTAGGATTAAAGGGGATTCATACGATAGAACAATTGGCTAAAGTAAAAGCGGTTGTTCCTGAAACAGTTTTACCCGATGGATATGCTATTTTAAATGCTGATGACGATTTAGTTTATGATATGCGGAGAAACTTAGATTGTAATGTTGCCTTATTTTCTATGGATGAAAATAATCCTAGAATAAAGGCAATGCAGCGCTTAAACGGCGTTACGGCTGTTTACGAAAATGGCTATGTAACCATTTGTAGAGGTGAATGGAAAATGCGATTAATGAAAGCTGAAAACATTCCATTAACCTATGGGGGTAAGGCAAAATTCATGATTCAAAATGTATTAGGAGCTATATTAGCGGCTCATGTACAGGGCATAAGTATAGAAGATATGAAAGCAGCTTTAGAGACTTTTATTCCTTCCGCATCTCAAACACCTGGACGTTTGAATTTATTTGAATTTAAAAATTTCACAATTCTTTTAGATTACGCACATAACCCAGCAGGAATGAGAGCACTTCAAAAATTCACAAATGAATTAGAAGCTACCGTGAAGGTTGGAATTATTGCTGGAATTGGTGATAGACGTGTTGAAGATAATAACGAAATGGGTAGTATAGCCGCAGAAATGTTTGATGAAATCATTATCAGACAAGATAAGCGCTTGCGCGGAAAAACTGAAGAAGAGCTTATTAAAATGTTGCATGATGGCATTAAAATGAAAGACCCTAATAAGAAAACTACAATTATCCCATCCGAAAAAGAAGCCATAACTCATGCGGTTAAAAACGCAGTTAAAGGATCTCTAATTATTTTATGTAGCGATGTTATTCCTGACGCCTTAGATTTGGTTCAGAAATTAAAGGATCAAGAAGCTAGAGGAGAGTTAGTATTTGCTGATTAGTTGGGTACAATTTTCTTTAACAATTTTATAAGATAAAAGGGGATGGTTATTCATTAACTTTACCATTAAAAATTGTATGCTTCGTTGGATTATTTTTCTGATTATTTTTCTTGTTATTGATTTATATGCTTTTCAGTCTTTAAAAACTGTTTCAAAAAATCATTGGCTTCAGGGATCTTATTGGCTCCTTACACTTCTAGTTATTGGAAATTTTGTTTTTCATTATTATGGCTTTAATAGAAGAGATGGTTTTTCGCATGGGCATTCTTATGCTTTCGGATTTTTTATTGCTCTTTTAATTCCGAAAATGATTTTATTGATAGTTATGTTAGGGGAGGATGTGTTTCGAGTGCCTCAAGCAATTTTTCGATATTTTACTGAAGGAGAGATGGCAAAAGGGAATTATTTTGCTTCAAGAAGGCGGTTTATTAGCAAGGTGGCTTTGGGTTTGGCGGCTATCCCGTTTGCGGGAATAATTTATGGTATTTATAAAGGGAAGTATAACTATAAAGTTTTAAAGTACACACTACACTTTGAAGACCTGCCAGCAGCTTTTGATGGCTACAGAATAACCCAGATTAGTGATATTCATTCAGGCAGTTTTGACAACCTTAATAAAGTAAGTTATGCCGTTGATTTAATTAATGAACAAGAAAGTGACACTATTTTGTTTACTGGAGATATGGTTAATAATAAGGCTGAAGAGATGAAACCTTATGTAGAAATGTTTAGTCGTTTAAAAGCTAAAGATGGTTTATACTCCGTTTTAGGAAATCACGACTATGGAGATTATATTCACTGGGATTCTGATGAAGATAAACTAAAAAACTTAGAAGATTTAAAAACAATACAAAAGCAAATTGGTTTTGATTTATTGTTAAATGAAAACCGATTTATTGAAAGAGATGGGGAGCGCATTGCACTTGTTGGTGTTGAAAATTGGGGAGCAGGCGGATTTAAAAAAGTAGGCGACTTGCAGCGAGCCGCTACTGGTATAGAAAGAGATGATTTCAAGATTTTAATGAGTCACGATCCATCTCATTGGGAAAAAGAAGTAATTAGCGACCATTATCATTATCATTTAACTTTAAGCGGGCATACTCATGGTATGCAATTTGGCATAGAAATACCAGGTTGGTTTAAGTGGAGTCCTGTAAAATGGCGCTATAAATATTGGGCAGGAATTTATGAAGAACTAGGTCAATACATAAATGTTAATCGCGGTTTTGGCTATTTGGCTTTTCCTGGACGCGTTGGAATTTGGCCAGAAATAACAGTAATAGAACTCAAGAAAGGCTCTGCAAATGTATAATTTGTATTATTTGCTGTTTTTATAAAGAAATTGCTTATTTTTATGTTAACAGATTGATAAAAATGCAGGTAAATATTGTATTTATTTATAATATTAAAAAAATATGTAGGTTTGTAAAAGTTTGTTTGACTAATAATTAAAAGAGTATGTCAAAATTTGGGGAGCTTATTGATGTAGAAATACCAGTTCTGTTAGACTTTTATACAGAATGGAACGATCAATCTACAACTATGCACGCGGTTCTTCGCGATGTGGCTGCGGCACTTGGTGACAAAGCAAAGGTTATAAAAATTGATGTTGAGAAAAACGGCGAACTTGCTGAAGCACTCCGTGTCAAAGGGCTGCCTACTTTAATTATTTATAAAGATGGCGAAATGAAATGGCGCCAAAGTGGCGAGCAAGATGCTAATACACTTATTGGTATTATTCAACAATATGTTTAAAGGCTAATAGCTTTAAACATATATCCTTTTTTACTAAAGTATTCTAACATTTTTGGTAATGCAAATTGCATGTTTTTTGATGCTTTTACACTGTCATGAAATACAACGATACTTCCGTAATTTGTTTTAGCAATAGCATTATTAAAGCAGGTTTCGGGTGTTACTGATTTATCCCAATCAAAAGGTAAGACATCCCACATAACAATTTTATAACCCAGTTCAATAAGTTTCCGACCTTGCTTTGGTTTTATTTTGCCGTAAGGGGGTCTAAATAAATTATGGGTTCTAAACTCTAAATTTTGATTCTCAAGTAATTTTTGAGTTTTCTCCGTGTTTTTTAAATAGTCTTTAGTTTTGGTTTTCCAGCCCTTTAAGTGATTATATGTATGATTACCAATTGCATGCCCCTTTTTTACAATGTTCTGTATAATGTCTGGATGTTTTTCTATGTTATTTCCAATGCAAAAAAATGTTGCTTTGGCATTGTATTTATCCAACATGTCTAATGTCCAATTCGTAATAATTGGGGTAGGACCATCATCGAAAGTTAAGTAGATAACCTTTTCTTTTGTAGGAATGTCCCAAATGTAATTGGGGAACATTTTTTTGGCAACTTTTGGCGTTTTTATAGGCTTTAAAGTCATACCTTTTAATTGATGGCATCAATACCGCTATCTACTGGAATGTCTGCATCAGATCTTGTTTCTTCTTCTGGCTCATCATCACCATAAAAATGCTTGAATAGTTTTAGGTAGTTGTTGAAAATATCACCTTCACTTTCAGCAAAATCTGAATCGTATTCAACGAGTACATCTATTAAACCTTTGTATCGTTGAATGTCTGTGTAGATTTCTTCGAACATTCGCTCCTGATTTTCCGTTTTTAATCCACTGTAGTAGCTTAGGTTTTCTTGATATTTTACGGCAACATCTTTAAATAGTTGCTGTGCTTTTTCTTTATTATCAACTTCGTAATAAGCACTAATATAGGGCTCTAAAAGGGTGTAGTATCCAAAATAATCTACTGGCATATTAGTCATAGCTATATCAGCTATTTCTTCAGATTTTTCTAATTCTCCCTCATTTATTAGTTGTTCTATTAAACGGGCTAAATTACCCCTGTACGTAATAGAGTTTTTACGTGTTTCAGTATCATGATAAATATCTGGACTACCACTATTACCCCAATCCCAATTTTTAACTTTATTGTACATTAAGTCTGAGTCTACACGACCCATATCAAATGGATTTGCTCTATCAACTTGAGTTCTAATGGGTACTAATTTATAGCACATTCCGTCTAATTGTAGGTAATCTTTCATCCAAATATAATCGTCGTCACCAAAGCTACCACCAGTAAAATAGATTGGGCGTGTCCAATTGTTATTGGCCACAATGTCTAGCATTAAAAGTCTATTTTTATATAATGCATTACCCTTTACTCTAATATAAATAGTGTCTACAATTTTACTCGTATCTTCAGGTTTTACGATACCACTTTTAATGGCATTTTCTTTATTTACCGAAAGCTTTAAGAACTCGGTAGGTAAATAATTTGCATTTAAATCTTGAGCTCTTACCTGCGCTAAATCAACTCCTTTTTGCTGCAATACATATTGATATTTCGTTCTTGGATGGTCGCTTGAAATAAAATTTAGAGCTTCTTTAATTTCTAAGGTATCTCTAATAACGTTTTCTTTTATAACGTAATCGTTAGTGCCATATTTGTAGTTGTCGTGTTTTAATTGCGATGGCACTGGGTCACTTTCGTAAGCTTTACGTTTCATTTGATCGATATACCAATCGGTTTGAAATAAACTGGTATTAACCACTCTAACATCGGTTCTATAGCCTTCAATTTCTTGAGCATACCAAAGCGCAAATGTGTCGTTGTCGCCTATAGTAAATAAAATTGCATTTTCGGCACAAGAATCTAGATACTTTCTCGCCATTGCCTTGGCTGTGTATTTGCCAGACCTATCATGATCGTCCCAGTTGTTTGCTGCTAAAATACTTGGAACTAAAATTAAGCATCCCAATGTTATAATATAAGCACTATATTTAGTTGACAAGTATTTTTTTAAACCATCATAAATAGCATAAACTCCAAAGCCAATCCAAATAGCAAACACATAAAATGAACCAACCACTGAATAATCCCGCTCACGAGGTTCAAAAGGTCTCACATTCGTATAAAATTGAATAGCTAACCCAGTAAACAAGAAAAATACGAGCATCACCCAAAATAATTTCTTATCAGTATTAAATAGAAAGAACATGCCAATGAGTCCTAAAATAAGTGGCAGAAAGTAATAAGTGTTTCTAGCCTTATTATTTTTCACATCACCAGGGAGGTTATCTTGTGAAACTCCTAAATGCCATTCATCAACAGGTTTTATGCCACTAATCCAATTTCCATGATTATCGTACTTCCCCTGAAGGTCATCTTGTCTTCCAGCAAAATTCCACATAAAATAGCGCCAATACATATATCCTAACTGGTATTCCAACATGTAAGCAATATTGCTTCCTAAGGAAGGTTTTTCTATGTCTATATAATCCTTAAATTGTTTTAAAAAGTCATTGTAATCTTCATAGTCAACATTTCCATTTACCACATCGTTTCTAAAATTTGTAATGGCTGTGCGTAATTCGTTTTCCATTTGGTACTCTGGCTTTAACTTAAAATTTAAGAAGCCAGAAAAGAGCATGTAATTTTCGGTATGTTCAGAGCTCCACATACGTGGAAGTATAGATGCGTGTTTCGAATTATAATTTTGCCTAGCATTTTTATAATCGTTTACAACAACATATTCTCCTTTCTCATAATCTTTTTCATATTTAGGTTTGTCATCCACATACGGGTTGTCTTCATCTAAATAAGCGTATTGATCTGTAAATTGTGGGCCATAAAACAAGTGTGTTTCTGGGTATTGTTCTAAGTTATAATATGCAAGAAGTTCTCTAGCACTCGATGGATTATTTTCGTTAATTACAACATTGGCATTAGCTCTAATTGGCAACATAAGCCAAGTAGAAAAGCCAATAATTATAAAAGTCACACACAGTACCCCTGTGTTTAAATGCACAAATCCTTTCTTTCGAGTATATTTTAAAGTCAAATGAATAAGAGCTATTAAGAAAATCCCAGCTATAATAGAACCGGAATTAAAAGGAAGCCCCACAGAATTCACAAAAAAGATTTCGAAAGCACTGAAGATTTTTAAAATATTAGGCGCCAATAATTTAAAAACAAATAGCAGAATAGCGACAGAAACTAGATTCGCTACTATGAAGTTTTTTATGGTAATTTTTTTATAATTTTTAAAATAATAAATTAGTCCAATTGCAGGAATAGTAAGCAGACCCATGAAGTGTACACCAAAAGATAGCCCTATAACAAAAGCAATTAGAATAAGCCAGCGATTTCCGCGGGGTTTGTCCATATCTTGTTCCCAGCGTAATCCTAACCAAAACAATACAGACATAATTAACGTAGCCATTGCATATACTTCAGTTTCTACAGCATTAAACCAAAAAGAATCTGTAAAAGCAAAAGCTAAACTACCGACTAAGCCACTTCCTAAAATAGCTATTATTTGTGATTGCGATAAGTCGCTTTTTTGTACAATTAACTTTTTCATTAAAAGTGTTATAGTCCAAAACATAAACAATATTGTGAAGGCACTAGAAACGGCACTCATCATATTCATCATCCACCCTATTAACTCATTATTTCCAAAAGTAAAAGTAGAAAAGAAGGCTCCCATCATTTGAAATAAAGGTGCTCCAGGCGGATGGCCAACTTGCAATTTTGATGAAGTTAATATGTATTCTCCTGCATCCCAAAAACTTACTGTAGGTTCAACTGTTAAACTATAAGTTATAAGCGCTATTAAAAAAGAGAACCATCCTAAAATAGTATTCCATTTTTTAAAGTTCAAATGTGCCATGTATATTGCTATTTGTTTGCTTGGGCGAATTTACTAATAAATATGATATCCCAAATATTTTTAAGTAAACGTTAAGTATTCAAGATTATTTTTCAAAAAAATGCTTGTGCAAATAAAACTTTATACTAAATTTGCACCTGCTTTAGCGAGCGGTAGCCGTTAAATTACACATTGGCCTATGGTGTAACTGGCAACACGTTGGTTTTTGGTACCAAAGAGTCTAGGTTCGAGCCCTAGTAGGCCAACAGAAAACAGCCCTAATTATTAAAATAGTTAGGGCTTTTTATTTCAAATTCTGCTAATATTTTAATTAAAATGTATTATATTTGCAGCGCTGAAAGGAAAAATAAAAGAATTGAGGGGACGGAAAGTCCCCTCTTTTTATACTAAAAATGTTTAAAACTACGGTTAAAAATTTATTAGATCAGGCTTTAACAGAAAGAAGCGATTTGTTTCTTATTGAGTTTTCTATTTCTGGAGATATTAAGATTAAAGTAGTTTTAGATGGTGATAAAGGTGTTCTTGTTGAAGATTGCATGTTTGTTAGTAGAGCTATAGAACATAATTTAGATAGAGAAGAACAAGATTTTTCTTTAGAAGTAATGTCTGCTGGAGCAACTTCACTGTTGACACACAAAAGGCAGTATAAAAAGAATTTAAATAGAGTGCTTGATTTAAAAACGGCTTCCGACAAAATTGAAGGAACCCTTACAAGTGCGACGGACTCTAACATTACATTAGAGTGGAAAGTTAGGGAGCCAAAACCAATAGGTAAAGGCAAAGTAACTGTAAAAAAGCAAGCCAATATTGCTTATGAAGATATTGTAGAAGCAAAAGTTATGATTAAATTTTAATTCAAAAGAGTTATGGAAAATGTCGCGTTAATTGAATCTTTTTCTGAATTCAAAGACGATAAGCTAATTGACAGAGTAACGTTAATGGCAATTTTAGAAGATGTATTTAGAAGTGCATTAAAAAAGAAATATGGTGATGACGATAATTTTGATATCATTGTTAATCCAGATAAAGGGGATTTAGAGATATGGAGAAATAGAATAGTTGTTGCAGATGGTGAAGTTGAAGAACCAAACCAAGAAATTTCTTTAACAGAAGCTCGTAAAATAGAGCCAGATTTTGAAGTAGGAGAAGATGTGTCAGAAGAAGTAAAGCTTATAGACTTAGGTCGTAGAGCTATTTTGGCGTTGCGTCAAAACTTAATATCTAAAATTCACGAACACGATAATACCATAATCTACAAACAGTTTAAGGATTTAGTTGGAGAAATCTATACCGCTGAGGTGCATCATATTCGTCATAGAGCAGTTATTCTGCTGGATGATGAAGGTAACGAGATTGTTTTACCAAAAGACAGACAAATACCGTCAGATTTCTTTAGAAAAGGAGATAATGTTAGAGGCGTTATTGACAGTGTAGAGCTTAAAGGCGCTAAACCAACAATAATAATGTCAAGAAGTTCTCCTAAGTTTTTAGAGAAATTATTCGAACAAGAAATTCCAGAAGTTTTTGATGGGTTAATTACGATTAAAAATGTTGTAAGAATACCTGGCGAAAAAGCAAAAGTGGCTGTAGATTCTTATGATGATAGAATCGACCCTGTTGGAGCTTGTGTAGGAATGAAAGGATCTAGAATTCATGGAATAGTGCGTGAATTAGGTAACGAAAACATCGATGTGATTAATTACACTAATAATTTACAGCTTTATGTAACCAGAGCTTTAAGCCCTGCTAGAGTAACTTCAATTAAATTAAATGAAGAAACAAAACGAGCTGAGGTTATTTTAAAACCAGAAGAGGTTAGTAAAGCCATTGGTAGAGGTGGGCATAATATTCGTTTAGCGGGTCAACTTACTGGTTACGAGATTGATGTATTTAGAGAAGGTGCTGAAGAAGATGTAGAATTAAGAGAATTCTCAGATGAAATAGAAGGATGGATTATTGATGAATTTAGTAAAGCAGGATTAGATACTGCTAAAAGTATTTTAGAGCAAGACATTGTAGATTTGGTTAAGAGAACCGATTTAGAAGAAGAAACAATAGGTGATGTGATTAGAATTCTTAGGGAAGAATTCGAAGAATAATATATATTTGAGTTTTTAAAGGCAATTTATGGCTGACACAATTAGATTAAATAAAGTATTGCGCGAGCTTAACATCTCTTTAGACCGTGCCGTAGAATTTTTAGATTCTAAAGGCATTGAAATAGAGAAGCGACCTACTACAAAAATTTCAGAAGAAACATACAATATTCTTTCTGATGAATTTGAAGTAGATGCTAACAAAAAAGTAGCATCTAAAGAGGTTAGCGAAGCAAAACAAAAAGAGAAAGATTTGTTGCGTGAACAACGCGAGCGTGAGATTGAAGAAAAACAAAAAGAAGAAGCCAAAAAAGAAGAGGTAGTTAAAGCTACTAAAACGCTTTCAGGTCCAAAGAAAGTAGGGAAAATTGATTTAAGCCCTAAGAAAAAAGAAGCAACTCCTAAAAAGGAAGCTGAACCGGCTGAGGAAAAACCTGTTGAAGTTAAAGCTGAAGTCCCTGTTGCTCCTAAAAAGGTTGAAGAAAAACCAAAAGAAGCTAAGAAAGAAACAGAAACGTCTTTAGAAAATATCGTTGAAACAGAAGAAGGCTTAGTTCCTGAAGAAAAAGTTAAAACACAGTATCAAAAATTAACAGGGCCTAAAATATCTGGGAATAAAATAGATTTAAGTAAATTTAATAAGCCTAAGAAAAAGAAGGAAGAAAAGAAACCAGACGCTAAACCTTCTGAAGGAGGTGCTGCGAGTGCAAATAAGAAGAAGCGTCGTCGCATCAGTAAGGTAGATCCTAGCAATAGCGGTCAACAAAGAGGCGGTAAACCTGGTGGAACTGGTAGATTTAGCAAGGGTGGAAATAAACCTGGTCAAGGAAGACGAAATATTGTTAAAGAAGAACCTAGCGAAGAAGATGTAAAAAAACAAGTACGTGAAACACTTGAAAAACTCCAAGGTAAATCTAGCAAA
Organism: Algibacter sp. YIN40; assembly: GCF_057219435.1. NCBI lineage: Bacteria > Pseudomonadati > Bacteroidota > Flavobacteriia > Flavobacteriales > Flavobacteriaceae > Algibacter > Algibacter sp. YIN40. The sequence goes on from NZ_JBXVVC010000001.1 coordinate 1,210,824, forward strand.
GGAAAAGGGGCTAAATACAGAAGAGATAAACGAGATCAGCACAGAGAGCAATCTGAAATAGATCAGCAAATAGAAGCAGCTGAAAGCAAAATACTTAAAGTAACAGAATTTGTTACCGCGAGTGAGGTTGCTACAATGATGGATGTTGGAGTTACAGAAATTATTTCAGCCTGTATGTCTTTAGGTATGATGGTTACTATGAACCAGCGTTTAGATGCGGAAACATTAACTATTGTTGCTGAAGAATTTGGATATAAAGTAGAATTTATAACCGCAGATATTGAAGAAGCCATTGAAGAAGTTGAAGACAAACCAGAAGATTTAAAACCTCGTGCACCAATTGTAACGGTTATGGGGCATGTAGATCATGGTAAAACATCACTTCTAGATTATATACGTCAAGAAAATGTAATTGCAGGGGAGTCTGGAGGTATTACGCAACATATTGGAGCTTATGGTGTACAACTAGAAAGCGGACAAAAAATAGCATTTTTAGATACACCAGGTCACGAAGCCTTTACGGCCATGCGTGCTCGTGGTGCTCAAGTTACAGATATAGCTATTATTGTAGCTGCTGCAGATGATGATATCATGCCCCAAACAAAGGAGGCAATTTCACATGCGCAAGCTGCTGGAGTTCCTATTGTTTTTGCGATTAATAAAATTGATTTACCAGCTGCTAATCCAGAAAAAATTAAAGAAGGTCTTGCTAATATGAATTTATTAGTTGAAGATTGGGGAGGAAAAGTTCAGTCGCATGATATATCAGCTAAGGTTGGTACAGGAGTAAATGAGTTATTAGAAAAAGTATTGCTTGAAGCAGAATTATTAGAGCTTACAGCAAATCCAAATAAACCAGCTATAGGTACTGTAGTTGAAGCTTTTTTAGATAAAGGCCGCGGTTATGTGTCCACAATTTTAGTTCAAGCAGGGACTTTAAAAATTGGAGATTACGTATTAGCAGGACAACACAGTGGTAAGGTAAAAGCCATGCATGATGAACGTGGTAATGACGTTATGGAGGCTGGTCCATCAACACCTGTGTCTATTTTAGGATTAGATGGAGCACCCCAAGCAGGTGATAAATTTAGTGTATTTGATGATGAACGTGAAGCAAAACAGATTGCAACTAAACGTGCACAACTGCAACGTGAACAATCGGTAAGAACACAGCGACATATTACACTCGATGAGATTGGTCGTCGTATTGCACTTGGTGATTTCCAAGAGTTGAATATTATTCTTAAAGGTGATGTGGATGGTTCTGTTGAGGCATTAACAGATTCTTTCCAAAAATTGTCAACAGAAGAGATACACGTTAACATAATTCATAAAGGTGTTGGTGCTATTACCGAAAGCGATGTGCTTTTAGCAACTGCATCTGATGCTATTATAATCGGATTTAATGTACGTCCAGTTGGTAATGCACGAATGATAGCTGATAAAGAAGAAATTGATATTAGAACATACTCAATTATTTATGACGCTATAAACGATCTTAAAGATGCTATGGAAGGTATGTTGTCTCCAGAGCTTAAAGAAGAGATTACAGGTACTGCAGAAATTAGAGAAATGTTTAAAGTTTCTAAAATTGGAACTATTGCAGGTTGTATGGTAACCAATGGTAAAATACTTAGGTCTTCTGGAATTAGATTAATTCGTGATGGCGTAGTAGTTTACACAGGCGAATTAGCGTCGTTAAAACGATTTAAAGACGATGTTAAAGAAGTTGCTAAAGGTTACGATTGTGGTATGCAAATTAAAAACTATAACGATATTAAAGAAGGCGATATTATTGAAGCTTTCCATGAAGTCGAGGTAAAAAAGAAGTTGAAATAAACTATAAAAATATATAGTAATAAATGAAGCATCCTGAAAAAAGGGTGCTTTTTTATTGTAACAGTTTGAAAGAATTAAAAAAATATCTTTAGCTTGCCTTAAATTATTATCAACTCAAATTTATGATTATGAAAAGAACAATTTTAATGGTTACATTACTACTAAGTTTAGGCTATAGTAACACTGTGTTTTCTCAAGAAGCTATGATTGGAGAAATAAAAATGTTTGCTGGCAACTTTGCTCCAAGAGGCTGGGCTTTTTGTGATGGACAAAAGCTATCTATTTCAAGTAACACGGCATTATTTTCTTTATTAGGAACGACATACGGTGGTGATGGTAGAACAACATTTGCTTTACCTGATTTAAGAGGAAGAGCTCCTGTGCATGCTGGTAAAAGCCCTTATTTAAATGAAGTTAGATTAGGGCAAATGGGTGGTGTTGAGGCTTTAGAACTTAGAAGAATTAATGTTTTAAAAGAAGAGACGGAAGAAACTTATGAAACGTATTCGGTTAAAACGAGTGATTCTAAAATTCAAACAAGAAGTCCTTATTTAGGTGTTAGGTATATAATAGCTTTAGTTGGAATTTATCCTTCAAGAAGCTAAAGAGAAAATTTAGATATTATGAAAAAAAAGCGACCATTTTGGTCGCTTTCTTATTTATAGTAATTCTTGTTAACTTTTTTCCTTTTTTGGTTTAAAAATAAAAGCACCAGGGAATTCCCGTTTTATTTTTTTCAAAGCTCTGTCAGCTTCTAATCTTGTTCTAAAATTACCAGCCCAAATTTTAAAGTTAGGTGTTTCGTATACAATTTTTGATGCCCAGTCATAAAACTTGCCATTAAAGTTTTTTCTAGCAGTTTCAGCACTAGAACGATTACCAGAATAAATTTGAATTTTATAGTAGTTGTTACTTTCTTTATTAATCTCTTTTTTAAGATTTAATAGAGTAACAATAGCTTGATCTTGATTTATTAATGCATCTCCTTGCTGTGAAAAACTATAATTTACAATAAATAAGCAAATTATTAATACTGAAATGACTCTTTTTAAATGGAATAAATTCATATTTCAAATTGTTTGTACAAATGTATACGATATTAACTTAATTGCGGACTTTTTTATTATTTAGAATCCCTCTAAATTACCAATTAACAGTTCTCTAACATTTTCCAAATCGACTTTTAATATTACTTTTGCCAGAGATTTTATAACTGTGTTTTGTCGTATTCTTATATGAAAAAACCATACCAAAATTTGGAAGTTAATTTAACCAACAATATGAAACAGGTGATTCACCGTAAATTAAGTAGAAACATTCTTCGTTTTGGCTTAATTATTTTATTAGCGTTTACAACCTCTCTTTCAGCTCAAGAAGGAGATCCAGCAAAAGGAAAATCATTATTCAACGCCAATTGTGCAGCTTGTCATCAATTAGATAAAAAAATGACTGGTCCTGCATTGCGTAATGTAGAAGCGCGTTTATCTGATGAGCAAGGCTTAGATAGAGATTGGATTTATGCTTGGATTCGTAACAGTGCTGGGGTAATTAAATCTGGTGATGCTTACGGTAACAAAATTTATAATGAGTATGCAGGTGCCGCAATGACTGCGATGCCACAATTGACAGATGATGATCTTAATAATATCCTAGCTTATACAGCTGAAGAGAAAAAAGCACCTGCTCAAACTGCTGTTCCTGTTGGAGGTGGAGATGTTACGGGTTCTTCTAACGGTATTTCAAACGAAATCATTTTAGGAGCACTGGCAATTTTATTCATCTTATTAGCCGCGGGATTATATTTAGTAAATAAAACGTTATGTCGTTTTGCTTCTGCTCAAAATATTGATTTACCTGAAGCTTCAACTAGAAAGCCACTATGGCAAGCATTTGTACAAAATCAGTTTTTAATGATTGTTGTTGCAATTTTCTTTTTGCTTTCTAGTGCTTATTTTGCCTTTGGATATTTTATGCAAATTGGAGTAGATCAAGGATATCAGCCAGTACAACCAATTCACTTTTCACACAAGATACACGCAGGTGATAATGGAGTTGACTGTAAATACTGTCACTCATCAGCTAGAGTAAGTAAAACATCAGGAATACCTTCATTGAATGTTTGTATGAATTGTCATAAATCTATTTATGAATATAATGGAGAAACGTCTCTAGAGTATACTAAAGAATTTTATGATGGAGAAATTCAAAAATTATACGCTGCCGCAGGGTGGAGTGATGCAGATCAAAAATATACTGGAGATTCACAACCTGTAAAGTGGGTTCGTATTCATAATTTACCAGATTTTGTATATTTCAATCATTCGCAACATGTTACAGTGGCTGGTGTTGAGTGTCAAACATGTCATGGTCCTGTTGAAGAAATGGAGATTATGTATCAGCATGCACCTTTAACAATGGGTTGGTGTATAGAGTGTCACAGAACAACGAATGTAAATGTTAAAGACAATGCTTATTACGAAAAAATACACGAGCAATTATCTAAGAAATATGGTGTAGATAAGTTGACTGTTGCTCAAATGGGCGGATTAGAATGTGGTAAGTGTCACTATTAAGAATAAAAAGATTGTCACACTGAGCGCAGTCGAGGTGTAAAAAATTAATAAAGAAGTAATTCAATTATATAATATGTCATCAAACAAGAAATACTGGAAAAGTGTTGAAGAGCTAAACGAAAATAGCTCTATTGTTGAGACTCTAAAACAAAACGAGTTTGTTAGTGAGATTCCTACAGATGAATTTTTAGGAGATAAAGATACATTAGAGTCTACATCAACAACGCGTCGCGATTTCTTAAAATATGTCGGGTTTAGTACAGCTGCGGCTTCATTAGCGGCTTGTGAAGGACCAGTAAAAAAATCGATTCCTTACGTTGTGCAACCAACAGAAATTATTCCTGGTGTTGCTAATTACTATGCAACTACAATTGCAGATGGTTTCGATTTTGCAAGTGTTTTAGTAAAAACGCGTGAAGGTCGTCCAATTAAAATTGAAAATAACACTTTGGCAGCTACTAACGGTAATGCAAATGCTAGAGTGAATGCTTCGGTTTTAGGCTTGTATGATAGTTTAAGAGTTCAAGGCCCAAAAAAATCTGGAGAATCTATTTCTTGGAGTGATTTTGATGCTGAAACAACAAAGACTTTAACAGATATAGCTGCGGCTAATAAAGATATTGTGTTATTAACACAAACTTTCGCAAGTCCATCTACAAGTAAATTAATAGCTGAGTTTTCTGAAAAATATGGAAATGTGCGACATGTTGTTTATGATGCTGTATCAGAGTCTGCTGCTTTAGATGCTTATCAGGCTAAATATGGAGAACGCGGATTAGCGAATTACGATTTTTCTAAAGCGATGACAATTGTTTCTGTTGGAGCAGATTTCTTAGGAGATTGGCAAGGAGGTGGATTTGATTCTGGTTATTCAAAAAACAGAGTGCCAGATCATGGTAAAATGTCTCGCCATATTCAGTTTGAATCTAATATGTCTTTAACAGGTGCCAATGCAGATAAACGTGTGCCTTTAAAGCCAAGTGAGCAAAGATTAGTGTTAGCGAAATTATATAGCTTGGTTGTTGGCGGTGCTGTTTCAGGCAATTTACCAGAACATTTAGAAGCTGTAGTTAAAAATGCAGCTGCACAACTTAAAAAAGCAGGAAGCAAAGGTTTAGTAGTTACAGGAATTCAAGATGTAAATGCACAAACAGTTGCTTTAGAAATAAACGAAGCTTTAAACAGTAAAGCATTTGATTCTTCTTCGCCAATTAAAACAAGACAAGGTAGCGATAAAGGCGTAGCGCAATTAGTTGTCGATATGAATGCAGGTAAAGTTGGAGCAATCATTATGAGTGGTGTAAATCCAATGTACACTTTAGCAAGTGCATCTGAATTTGCAGAGGGTTTGAAAAAAGTAGACTTATCGGTTGCTTTTTCTATGAAATCTGATGAGACTTCCTCTTTAACAAATTATATCGCTGCAGCACCTCATTATCTAGAATCATGGGGAGATGTTGAATTAAGTAAAGGTCATTATGCTTTAACGCAACCAACAATTCGCCCATTATTTGATACAAGACAATTTCAGGAATCATTATTAAAGTGGACAGGAAACGATGTTTCTTATCACGATTATATTAAAGATGCTTGGGGAACTACTATTTTAGGCGGAAGTTCTTTTAATAAAGCATTACATGATGGTGTTTACGTTGGAAGTATAAATACTGAAATTGAAGAAACTTCAATTGTTTCTGAAGCGGAAGCAGTAACTGAAGCACCTTCAGGAAATGCAGCTAGAGCTTTAGCAGCGTCTTCAAAATCTGAAGGATTAGAATTAACATTATATACCAAAGTAGGTATGGGTGATGGCCAACAAGCTAACAACCCATGGCTACAAGAGTTTCCAGATCCTATTACAAGAGCATCTTGGGATAACTATTTAACTATTTCTAAAGCCGATGCTGATGAAAAAGGTTTAACAAATACACACGTTGCAAACGGTGCATTAAATGGTAGTTATGCAAATGTTACTGCAAACGGTGTATCGATTAAGGTACCTGTTATGATTCAGCCAGGACAAGCAAAAGGTTCTGTTGGATTAGCCTTAGGATATGGTAGGACTAACGGTTTAAAGGAAGAAATGCAAACAGGTGTTAACGCATATGCGTTATACCAAAGTTTCAATAATGTACAGAATGTAACAATTGAACCTGCTACTGGTGAGCATGAATTTGCATCAGTGCAGTTGCATAACACCTTGATGGGTCGTGGCGATATTATTAAGGAAACCACTTTAGAGATTTTTAATACTTACGATAAGGAAGATAAAAAACACGGTTGGAATAAAATTCCTGTAGTTTCTTTAAATCATGAAGAAACTCCAGTAACATCTCCAGATGTTGATTTATGGGATGAATTTGATCGTTCTATTGGGCATCACTTCAACTTATCGGTTGACTTGAATGCTTGTACAGGTTGTGGAGCATGTGTAATTGCTTGTCACGCTGAGAATAATGTACCTGTTGTTGGTAAGACTGAAGTACGTCGTAGCCGTGATATGCACTGGTTGCGTATAGATAGATATTATTCATCTGAAGAATCATTCGAAGGTGATAATGAGAAAAAAGATAATATTTCTGGTTTAGGAAGCTCATTAAGTGAGTTTGGTGAAATGGAAAGCGCTTCAGAGAATCCTCAAGTAGCATTTCAACCAGTAATGTGTCAGCATTGTAATCATGCGCCTTGTGAAACTGTTTGCCCTGTGGCAGCGACATCACACGGTCGTCAAGGTCAGAACCATATGGCTTATAATCGTTGTGTAGGTACTAGATATTGTGCAAATAACTGTCCATATAAAGTACGCCGTTTCAACTGGTTCTTATACAATGGTAATGATGAGTTCGATTATCATATGAATGATGATTTAGGACGTATGGTATTAAACCCAGATGTTGTGGTGCGTTCTCGTGGTGTTATGGAAAAATGTTCTATGTGTATTCAAATGACACAGAAAACTATTCTTGATGCGAAACGTGATGGGCGTCAAATTAAAGATGGAGAATTCCAAACCGCATGTTCTGCAGCTTGTAGTAACGGAGCTATGAGTTTTGGAGACATCAATGATAAGGAAAGCAAAGTTGCAAAACTTAAAGAAGATAATCGTATGTATCACTTGTTAGAAAGTGTTGGTACTAAGCCTAATGTGCAGTATCAAACAAAAGTGAGAAATACAACGGAAGCATAAATTAAGTAAACTGTTTAAAAGTTTAATGGTTTAAACACTTAACCAAAACAAACGGCTAAACAAATAAACAAATAAACAATTAACAAATGGCGTCTCATTACGAAGCACCTATTAGAAGACCTTTAGTTACAGGGGAAAAGTCATACCACGATGTTACTGTGGATGTGGCTGCACCTGTAGAAGGAAAAGCCAATAAGCAATGGTGGATAGTTTTTGGTATTGCACTTGCTGCTTTTCTTTGGGGAATTGGATGTATTATTTATACAATTTCTACAGGGATTGGAACTTGGGGTTTAAACAAGACCGTTGGTTGGGCTTGGGATATTACTAACTTCGTTTGGTGGGTTGGTATTGGTCACGCAGGAACACTTATTTCTGCGGTACTTTTATTATTCCGTCAAAAATGGAGAATGGCAATTAACCGTTCAGCTGAAGCCATGACAATATTCTCCGTAGTTCAAGCCGGCTTATTTCCAATTATTCACATGGGTCGTCCATGGTTAGGGTATTGGGTACTGCCAATTCCGAATCAATTTGGATCACTATGGGTTAACTTTAACTCACCACTACTTTGGGATGTATTTGCAATTTCAACATATTTATCGGTATCATTAGTATTCTGGTGGACAGGTTTATTGCCGGATTTTGCTATGTTACGTGATAGAGCAATAAAACCTTTCCAGAAGAAAATATATTCATTATTAAGTTTCGGATGGTCTGGTAGAGCAAAAGATTGGCAACGTTTTGAAGAAGTATCTTTAGTACTTGCTGGTTTAGCAACACCGTTAGTCCTTTCTGTACATACCATTGTATCGTTTGACTTCGCAACATCAGTTATTCCAGGTTGGCATACAACGATTTTTCCACCATACTTTGTTGCTGGTGCGGTATTTTCAGGATTTGCGATGGTAAACACACTTCTTATCATCATGAGAAAAGTGTGTAACCTTGAAGATTATATTACGGTACAACACATCGAATTAATGAACATAGTAATTATGATTACGGGTTCTATTGTAGGTGTGGCATATATAACAGAATTATTTATTGCCTGGTATTCTGGCGTAGAATACGAACAATATGCATTCTTGAACAGGGCTACAGGACCTTACTGGTGGGCATATTGGGCGATGATGACTTGTAACGTATTCTCTCCACAATTTATGTGGTTTAAGAAATTAAGAACAAGTATCATGTTCTCTTTCTTAATATCCATTGTTGTGAACATTGGAATGTGGTTTGAGCGTTTTGTAATTATTGTAACTTCTTTACATAGAGACTATTTACCATCATCATGGACAATGTTCTCACCAACATTTGTTGATATAGGAATCTTTATAGGAACCATTGGATTTTTCTTTGTGCTTTTCTTGCTTTATTCTAGAACATTCCCAGTAATTGCTCAGGCTGAGGTAAAAACGATTTTAAAATCATCAGGGGAACGATATAAAAACATCAGAGAGCGAGGGGATAGTTTGGTAGGAACAGGTGTTGATGTAAGAACTTCTGGCGGAATAGTGTCTAAATCTAAAGAAACTTCAGTAGGGGATAATTCAGAAAAAGTATCTAGTCTTTTGGGAAGCATTGGTGCTTTTGATGCCTCTACACAAAAAGCGGATGATTTAAAGAAAGTAAATGGTATTGGACCTAAAATGGAGGAAGTGCTTAATAGCATTGGTATTTTTACGTTCCTTCAAGTTAGTAGAATGACCAAGAAAGAATATGACTTGTTAGATAGCATAACTGGTTCTTTCCCTGGAAGGGCAGAACGCGATGATTGGTCTGGACAAGCTAAAAAATTAATAAACTAAACATAGTCAATGGAAGCTTCAAAAGTTATTCACGCTATTTATACTGATGATGACGTACTAATGTCAGCTGTTAAAAAGGTTAAGGCAGAAAGACATCATATAGAAGAAATTTATACACCATTTCCGGTGCATGGACTAGATAAAGCTATGGGGTTGGCACCTACCCGTATCGCTATTACAGCTTTTATGTATGGTCTTGTTGGTCTTACCGTAGCTATCGTAATGATGAATTTTATCATGATTACAGATTGGCCTCAGAACATTGGAGGTAAACCAAGTTTCAGTTACATAGAAAATATGCCAGCATTTGTGCCAATCATGTTTGAATTAACGGTGTTTTTTGCAGCGCATTTAATGGTAATTACGTTTTATTTACGTAGTAGAATGTGGCCATTTAAAAAGGCGGAGAATCCAGATCCTAGAACAACTGATGACCATTTTTTAATGGAAATTGCAGTTCATGGAAATGAAGATGCTTTAGAAACATTGCTTAAAGATACAGGAGCAGTTGAGATTAATATTATTGATAAAGAAGATGGACATTAATATGAAAGGCTTAATTAAAATATTAGTATTAGCAGTTGTATTTGTAGTTGTATCTTGTAATAAGAGTACAGCTCCAAACTATCAATTCATGCCTAATATGTATGAGTCTGCAGGCTATGAAACATATGGAGAAGCTGCTTTTCCAAATGGAGTTGAGGCACAAATACCAGCAGAAGGTTCTATACCAAGAGGATATGTTCCTTTCGATATTGAAAACACAACAGAAGGTTACGAGATAGCTAAGGCGACTTTAACGAGTCCTATAGATTCTACACAAGTAGATTTAGCAAGAGGTAAAGAGTTATACGATATTTATTGTGGTATTTGTCATGGTAATAAAGGGGATGGTCAAGGTAAACTCGTAAAGCGAGAAAAAATTCTTGGCATACCAAGTTATGCCGATGTTGGTAGAGCTATTAATGAAGGAAGTACTTACCACACGATTTATTACGGTAAAAATGCGATGGGTTCTTATGCGAACCAGTTGAATGAAGAAGAGCGTTGGCAAGTTGTTTCGTATGTGTTAAAATTGAAAGCCGATTTACAAAAGTAAGATTGATAAGATTATTATAGATATGTATACATTTTCAAATAAATTAAAGACATTTTCTATCATACTAATGGTTTTAGGAGCATTAGGTGTTGGATATGGTTTTATGACATCTCATAAATCTTTAGATGAAGTAAAAACTATGCTAGCTGATGAAGCATCACACCATGGAGGTGGTCATGCGGAAGAAGCTTCACATGCAGAAGCTGATTCTCATGATGCACATGCTGAAGAAGCAACTCACGACGAAGGAACTCATGGAGAGGATGCGCATCATGGAGATGAACACGCAGAACATGTTATGCACCAAATTCATAACAGACCGTGGTCTGCGCTTTATGTAGCAGCGTTTTTCTTTATGATGATAGCTTTAGGTGTTTTAGCATTTTATGCTATTCAAATAGCATCCCAAGCAGGATGGTCACCGGTGCTTTTTAGAGTTATGGAGGGAATAACTTATTACTTACTACCAGGAGCTTTAATTGTTGTTGCTATTGCTATATTTTCAGGAGATCACATATTTGTTTGGATGAATCCTGATATGATAAATCCTGAGAGTGATAAATACGATGCATTAGTAGCAGGAAAATCGGGCTGGTTAAATAAACCGTGGTTTATAGTTCGTGCACTAATATTTATAGGAGGTTGGAGTTTATACAGATATTTTTCTCGTAAATTTTCAATTGCACAAGATACAGCTGAAGATAATAGAAACTTCAAAAAGTCTTTTCGTATTGCAGCAGGATTCTTAGTATTCTTTATATATACAGAATCTATGATGTCATGGGATTGGATTATGAGTGTAGATCCACACTGGTTCTCAACATTATTTGGATGGTATGTGTTTGCTAGTATGTTTGTAAGTGGAATTACAGTTATCGCTTTAATTACTATCTATTTAAAATCTAGAAACTATTTAGAGTTTGTTAATGAGAATCATTTGCATGATGTTGCGAAATTTATGTTTGCGTTTAGTATTTTCTGGACCTACCTATGGTTCTCTCAATTCATGCTAATATGGTATTCTAACATTCCAGAAGAGGTAACATATTTTGTAACACGTTTTGGGGATTATCAACTACCGTTTTTAGGTATGGTAGTTATGAATTTTGTATTCCCAATATTAATGTTGATGAATGCTGATTATAAGCGTATTCCTTGGTTTGTTGTTATGACAGGTTTAGTAATATTGTTTGGGCATTATATTGATATTTTCAATATGATTATGCCTGCAACCGTTGGAGACAGATGGTTTATTGGAATTCCAGAAATAAGTTCCATATTACTTTTTGCTGGCCTATTCATATTTATAGTGTTTACAGCATTATCAAAAGCTCCTTTACTAGTTAAAAGATATCCTTTTAGAAAAGAAAGTGAAGAGTTTCATTATTAATTAAGATATAAATAAAGACGAACGATAACAATGACTGCTTTATTAACAATTATAGTTTTAGTATTTATTTTAATTGCCATTTGGCAAATGGTAAAGATTTTCGATTTAGCTCAAGCTAAAAATGATAACACGCCAGGAGTTGCCACGGACAAGGATAATACGTTAAATGGATATTTAATGATGGGCTTTTTAGCTTTCATTTATGTTATTACCATTGTAAGTTTTGTTTACTGGGGCGATTTACCCCTAATGTCTAATTCGGCTTCAGCTCATGGGCCTACTATAGATAATTTGATGATTATCTCAATGGTAATTATATTTATCGTTCAAACCATTACACAATTCTTGTTGCATTACTTTGCATACAAGTATAAAGGAGAAAAGGGGAAAAAAGCATTGTTTTTTGCAGATAATAATAAATTAGAAGCAATTTGGACAATTATTCCTGTAATAGTTTTAGCTGGTTTAATTATTTACGGTTTAAACACATGGATTGACATCATGGGTGTTGACGAAAGTGACGACCCATTAGTTGTTGAACTTTATGCGCAACAGTTTAATTGGAAAGCTAGGTACGGTGGAGCGGATAACACTTTAGGAAAAGCAAACGTTCGTTTAATTGATATAGATCGTGCTAATATTCTTGGTTTAGATGAATCTGATCCAAATGCACAAGATGATGTTATTACTACAGAATTACATTTACCTGTAGGTGTGCCTGTATTATTTAAAATGCGTTCACAAGATGTATTGCATTCTGCATATATGCCACATTTTAGAGCACAAATGAATTGTGTCCCAGGAATGATTACACAGTTTGGTTTTACACCAACAGTTACTACTGCAGATATGCGCCAAACTCCTCAAATGATTGAGAAAGTAGCAAATATTAATAAAATTAGAGTTGAAAATAGTAAGCCATTAATAGCAAAAGGAGAAGAAGCGTTAGAACGCTATGAGTTTGATTACTTGTTGTTATGTAATAAGATTTGTGGTAAGTCTCACTACAATATGCAAATGAAAATTGTTGTGGAAACTCAAGAAGAATATGATGCTTGGTTAAAAGAGCAAAAAGAATTCAAAAACTCTCTAGTTAACTAATTAAAAAGATAAAAACGATATAAGATTATGTCAGCACACGCAGATACTCACGCTCACGACGACGACCACGGACATCATCATAAAGAAACGTTTGTAACTAAATATATATTTAGTCAAGACCATAAGATGATTGCTAAGCAGTACTTAATTACAGGTACTATTATGGGTGTCATCGGGGTTTTAATGTCCATGATGTTTCGTATGCAAATTGCATGGCCAGAGGAACCAAACGTATTGTTTGAAGCCTTATTAGGTAAGTGGGCACCAGATGGTGTAATGGATGCAGATATTTATTTAGCATTAGTTACCATACATGGTACTATAATGGTGTTTTTTGTATTAACCGCTGGTTTGAGCGGTACGTTTAGTAACTTATTAATTCCATTGCAAATTGGTGCACGAGATATGGCATCTGGTTTCTTAAATATGGTTTCCTATTGGTTATTCTTCTTATCGAGTGTAATCATGGTAATTTCTCTATTTGTTGAAGCGGGACCTGCATCGGCTGGTTGGACCATCTATCCACCTTTAAGTGCCTTACCAATGGCTCAAGGAGGTTCAGGAATGGGTATGACACTTTGGTTAGTGTCTATGGCCATATTCATTGCATCGTCATTATTAGGATCTCTTAACTATATTGTTACTGTAATTAACTTACGTACCAAAGGCATGTCTATGACAAGATTGCCACTTACAATTTGGGCGTTTTTTGTTACAGCTATAATTGGTGTAGTATCCTTTCCAGTATTATTATCTGCTGCCTTATTATTAATAATGGATAGAAGTTTTGGAACATCATTCTTCTTATCAGATATATTTATTCAAGGTGAAGTATTACATTATCAAGGAGGATCACCAGTATTGTTTGAGCACTTATTCTGGTTCTTAGGTCACCCAGAAGTATATATTGTAATCTTACCTGCTATGGGACTTGTTTCCGAAATTATGGCCTCAAGTTCGCGTAAACCTATTTTTGGTTACCGTGCAATGATTGCTTCAATTTTGGCAATAGCATTTTTATCAACCATTGTTTGGGGTCACCATATGTTTATCTCAGGGATGAACCCATTCTTAGGATCTGTATTTACATTTACAACGTTATTAATTGCTATACCATCAGCGGTCAAGGCATTCAACTGGATTACAACACTCTGGAAGGGTAATTTACAGTTGAACCCCGCCATGTTGTTTTCAATTGGGTTTGTGTCAACTTTTATCACGGGAGGTTTAACTGGAATTATTCTTGGAGATTCTGCTTTAGATATTAATGTTCATGATACTTATTTTGTAGTGGCGCACTTTCACTTAGTAATGGGTATATCTGCATTATATGGTATGTTTGCAGGAATCTATCATTGGTATCCAAAGATGTTTGGGCGTATGCTTAATAAAAACTTAGGTTACATCCATTTCTGGGTAACTGCTGTCTGTGCTTACGGAGTTTTCTTCCCAATGCACTTTATAGGCATGGCAGGATTGCCACGTCGTTATTACACCAATAGTAATTTCCCTTTATTTGATGATTTAGCTAATGTGAACGTAATTATTACCATTTTTGCTTTAATAGGAGGAGTTGTTCAAATCTTATACTTATACAATTTCTTTGCAAGTATTTTCTACGGAAAGAAAACAGTGCAAAATCCTTGGAGGTCTACTACATTAGAGTGGACTGCACCTATAAAGCATATTCATGGTAATTGGGAAGGTGAGATTCCTCATGTACATAGATGGGCATACGACTATAGTAAACCTGGACATGATGTAGATTTTGTACCTCAGAATATTCCACTTAAAGATGGAGAGGAAGAATTACAACACTAAATAATAATATTTCATAATATAATAAAAGCTCGCTTGAAAAAGCGAGCTTTTATCGTTTAAACGTCAATTATTTTCGATGAAATACAAAAAAATTAAAAAAACACGATGAAATACAAAAAAATCAGTTAAATTGCGTTCGAAAGAACTGAAATTGTAATTTAATATAAAATTGATTCGGTTTTTGACAGGTTATTAATATTAATAATTATAAACTTAATCCAGTCATGAAAACAAAACCCTTATCTAGGAACCTATTTAAAACAGTATCCTGCATTTTGTTATTGTTATGGACAACAAGTCAAGTTTTTGCTCAATGTCCTACAATAGCAGATCCAAGTCCACCACCAATTTGCGATGCATCTGGTTTTACATTTAGTGATTTGGATGCTTTTGCGACCACTGGTGGTAACGGCATTGTTTGGTATAATCTTGCAACTGGAGGAACAGCCTATTTTGGCACAGAATTAGTTTCAGAAGGTATTTATTACGCTGACGATAATTCTGGAACCTGCGGCGCTAGAGAATTGATAACAATCACTTTTCAAGTTAGTCCATCGAATCAAAACTTAGATCGCCTTTATTGTAGTAATGAAAATCCAACGGTACAAACCTATATTGATGATGTTTTACAAACATATATACCTGTAGGTGGCACTGTTGAAGTTTATAATGATTCACAGTTAACAGATCAAGCAAATGCTTCAGATTCGATTATAGTGGGAGCATTTAGTTATTATATTGTTTTTATTGATAATGGTGGATGTGAGAGTCAAATAGAAATTGGTAATGTTGGTTTATTTAATTCACTACCAGACCCAACACCTGCAGATCCTCAGTTACTTTGTTCAGCTTCAAGTCCAACTATTGGGAATTTAGATCCTGGTACAGGTTCAAGCCACAGTTGGTATGTAGATTTAGATGTATTTGGAAACCCAGTACAACCAGCTTTATCTTCAGCAACACCTTTAGTTGATGGAAATACTTATTATGTTCAAGTAGATGACTTTTTCTGTGATAGTAACCCTATACCAGTAACAGTTAATATTGATATACCAGTTGACCCAGGAACACCTGCTAGTTTAGAATATTGTGAAGATAATATTCCAACAACAGATTTTGATTTGTTCAGTCTTTTAGGCGGTATGGCAGATACAACAGGTTCATGGACAGGTCTTACAACTATTTCTAATGGACATCAAGGGACAACAAATATTTCATCTTTAACGGCGCCGAGTACAAATGTATATACTTATACTGTACCAAGTAATGGTGCATGTCCAGATGGCGTTTCAACCGTAACTATAACCTTATTTGAAATTCTTAGTTCAGGAATACCTTCTGCATCAAATCCAGCAAGCTATTGTGAAGCAGATTTGCCAAGTTCATTCGATTTGTTTTCACTACTTGATAATGAAGACCCTAATGGACAATGGACACAAGGAACATCTAGCTCAGATCCTGTACTTACTTCACCATTAAATTTAGTCGGTTTCACACCGGGAACATATAATTTTACATATACACAGAACTTATTACCAAGTCCTTGTTTGGAAGAATCAACGACCGTACAAGTAACAGTATTACAAGATCCAAATGCTGGAAATGCTAATAATCAAATCTTTTGTGAAAATGATGTTGCTGCTAACTCACCTTTTGATTTATTCAATGCGTTAGATGGCTCTCAAGATCATAATTCAGGTACGTGGACAGATGCAAGTAATGTAACCATTTCAAACTCAATAGATATTACAGGTTTTACTGTTGCGGGTAGTCCTTATACATTTAATTATACAATTGATAACGGAACTTGTATCGATACAGAACCAGTAACAATTACCATAGAACCTGCTCCAGAATCAGGAACACCTAATGCGCCATTAGAATTTTGTGCAGTAGAATTAACAACTGGTCAAACGGTTGATTTATTTGATTTGTTAGAAGGTGAAGACCAAACAGGTACATGGAGTGATGATAATGGATCGTTAGCTTTATCTGGAAATACACTTACAGTAGATGGTCTTGTGGATGGAACATACAATTTTACTTTTGATGTTGATGCAATCGGTACTTGTGATGATGTTTTAGTAACAGTTACTGTTATAATAAACGACCCACCACCACCAACAGCATCTCCTAGCCAATCATTTTGTGATGCAGGAACTGTTGGGGATATTACAGTCACTGGAACAAATATACAATGGTATGACCAAGCAACAGGAGGTACACCTTTAGATGGAACTATCGATTTAACAGATGGTGGAACATATTATGCAACTCAAACCGATCCAACAACAGGTTGCGAATCTTCAGTTAGAACATCAGTAGCAGCATCGGTTAACCAAACACCAGTTGCTGGAAACGTAGGATCACCAATAACAGAATGTAATAATAACAGCAGTATTGATTTATTTACAACCTTAGATGGCACGCAAGATGCTGGAGGTGTTTGGCAAGATAATGATAGCACAGGTGCTGTATCTGGAAATAATTTGGATGCTACCACCTTAATAGCAGGTACTTATAATTTCACTTACTTTATAGCCGCAACACCACCGTGTATTGATGCGAGCGTAAGTGTAATATTAACAATAGAAGAATCACCAAATCCTGGGACTCCAGCATCTACAAATATATGTAGTGATAGTGGAACAACCGATTTATTTCCACTTCTAGGAGGGGCAGATACAGGAGGAACTTGGTCTCCAGCATTAACAAGCACCACAGGAGTTTTTGATCCAGCAATAGATGCACCAGGGGTTTACACATATACTTTAACTAATTCATGCGGCGATGTAAGCAGTAATGTTACAGTTTCTGTTACACAAGCAGCGAATGCTGGAAGTGATGACTCAGTAACCGTATGTGTTGCCGATGGACCAACCGATTTGTTCGGCTTTTTAGGAGGCGCTCAAACGGGAGGAACATGGTCACCGGCTTTAACAAGTGGAACAGGAGTTTTCGATCCATTGGTTGATGCTGATGGCGATTATACTTATACCTTAGCGCCTACAGCACCTTGTACAACTGGAGCGAGCGCTACCATAACAGCTACAGCTGGTGATAGCTTGCCCCCAACAGTTATAAATTCAAATCCATCGTATTGTACAACAGATAATCCTACCGTAGCTAATTTAGATATTAATTTGACTGCAACAGGAACCATTACTTGGTACACGGATGCAACTTTAGCAATAGTATTAGCATCAACAGATGCACTAATTGATGGTGAAGATTATTTCGCAACACAAACAGGTGGAAGTGGATGCCCATCCTCTATTGGTGTTCAAGTGGATGTAACTATTAATGATACACCTACACCAACCTTAAACGACCCGTCTTTAACTTATTGTATAAATGATGGACCAACAATCAATGATTTAACATTAAATATTACAGAATACGATGCATCATTAAGCAATTTAGTTTGGTATGATGCCGCTACAGGAGGAAATACTATTACTGATACATCGACACTATCTAGTAACACAAACTATTATGCAGTCCTTGTTGATCCAGTAACTGGATGCGAGAGTAGTATTCGATTGGATGTATTGCCAGATTTAACAGACTGTGGAAAATTAGTAATTCCAGATGGATTTTCACCAAATGGCGATGGTACTAACGATACCTTCGATATAGATAACTTAAACGTTCTATACCCTAATTTCGTCATGGAAATTTATAACCGTTATGGCAATCTAATATATAAAGGAAATGCAAGTACACCTCGATTTAATGGTAAATCAAACCAATCAGGAACTCTTGGTAGTGGAGACTTACCAGTAGGCGTGTACTTCTACATATTCAATTATAATGATGGAACTAATAAGCCTACACAAGGCAGATTATACCTAAGCAGATAATTTAGATAAAGCAAAATTTAGAAACGATGAAAAATTTAAATATATATCATAAAATAATTGCTTTGTTAAGTCTGACTTTAGTGTCATTACAAAGCTTTGGACAACAAGATCCTCAGTTTACACAATATATGTATAATATGAGTGTCATTAATCCAGCCTATGCAACTGCCGACGAGGGTATGCTGAATTTAGGTGGTTTATATAGAACGCAATGGGTAGGTGTAGAAGGAGCTCCTAAAACAGGAACCTTCTTTGCACATACACCTATTAACCAAAAAATAGAAGTAGGTATATCGTTTACAAATGATGATATTGGTGACGTTGTCTCCGAGAATAACATCTATGCAGATTTTGCGTATGTATTACCTGTAGGGTTGGACGGGAAATTATCATTGGGACTTAAAGCAGGGTTTACCTTCTTTAATGCCAATTTTGATGGATTTGTTTTGCAATCTGGAAATACATCAACCGATATTGCTTTTAATGATAATATTAGCAAAACCTTCCCAAATATCGGGATTGGTGCTTTCTATTTCACAGATAATTATTATTTGGGCTTGTCAGCTCCTAATATGTTAACCACAAAACATCTTGAAACCGAGAATGGCATAAAATCAACAGGTGTCCAGTCCGTTCATTACTTTTTAACGGGTGGTTATGTGTTCGATATTAATGAAAACTTAAAACTGAAACCAGCGTTTATGGCAAAAGCTGTAAATGGAGCGCCATTGGCTTTAGATATTACTGCCAACGTTTTAATAAATGAAAAACTTGAAGCTGGATTAGGCTATCGTTTGGATGATGCCATAAGTGCATTAGTGAACTTTAGAGTAGCTCCAGATTTAAGAATAGGATATTCATACGATTTTACAACCTCAAACTTGGGAAGTTTCAATTCGGGATCTCACGAAATATTTATTTTGTTTGACGTTGATTTATTCGGACTCAAAAGCGGTTACGATCGTTCACCTAGATTCTTCTAAAATTAAAGACTATAAAGATGAAAAAACATATATACATACTTGCAAGCCTTTTATTAGTTAGTGGAATCGCACTAGCGCAGAAAGGGAATTTAAAAAGAGCTCATAAACTTTTTGTAATGAAAGCTTATGCAGAGGCTGCCGAAATTTATGAAACTAAAGACCGATCGAAAACGGTGCTTCAAAACTTAGCAGATAGTTATTACTATAACGCTAATATGGAAAAAGCTATTAGTACTTATAAAGAGTTGTTTAACGCTTATGCAGATTCTTTAGATACAGATTTACGATTTAGATATGCACAAGCTTTAAAAGGAACTAAAAATTATAATGAAGCCGATATTCAGCTGAGTAAATATTATGGTGAAAATATAGATACAGGTGCGTTTATAGAATTAAATGAAAAAACAACACCTCATATTTTTAATATTGAAACCTTAGATAACACGAATTCTAGTAGTGATTTTGGTTTGTCTTTTTATAATGACAATAAGGTGGCTTTTGCTTCAGCAAGAAACAGTGAAAATCCAACATACAGCTGGAATAATCTGCCATATTTAGATTTGTACAGCGCTACATTATCCAATGATGGAAAAATAGAAAACGTTACCCCTTTTTCAGATGAAGTAAATACAGATTCTCACGAAAGTAATGCGACATTTAGTAAAGATGGTAAAACCATGTATTTTAATAGAACCAATAAATCTCGTGTTAAAGCGGATGGTGAAAGAATAGCACATGTCAAGATCTTTAAAGCTGAGTTTATTGAAGATAAATGGACAAATGTAAAAGCATTGTCATTTAATTCTAATACATATAGTACAGAACACCCTAGCTTAAGTAAAGATGGTAAGACCCTTTATTTTGCTAGTGATATG
Source organism: Algibacter sp. YIN40 (assembly GCF_057219435.1). NCBI lineage: Bacteria > Pseudomonadati > Bacteroidota > Flavobacteriia > Flavobacteriales > Flavobacteriaceae > Algibacter > Algibacter sp. YIN40. The sequence goes on from NZ_JBXVVC010000001.1 coordinate 1,231,366, forward strand.
CCAGGGGCATTAGGTAGTTTCGATATTTATAAAGTGGCTGTGAATGAAGATGGAACCTTTGGTGAGCCTGAAAATTTAGGAAATAAAATCAATACGCCACAACGCGAACAATTCCCATACATTAGTGATTTAGATGTGCTGTATTTCTCATCTATAGGTCATCAAGGGTATGGTGGTTTAGACGTATTTAGAAGTAACATGGTGAATAATACTTTTGATAATCCTGTAAACCTTGGAAGCTCTATAAATAGTAGTCTTGATGATTTTGCTTATGTTGTTAAAGAAAATAATAACAAAGGATATATATCTTCTAATAGAACAGGTCATGATAGATTATATGGTTTTTCTAGAGAAGATAATGTTTTAACTAAATATTTGGTTGAAGGTCTAGTACAGGATAAAAACAGCAAAGCGTTATTGCCTAATTCTTTAGTAACACTACTTGACGAAACGGGAAGAGTACTTCAAGATTCTATTGTTGGAGAAAAGGCGAATTATTTATTTAAAATAGAACCAAACAAAAAGTATACAATTAGAGGAACTCGCAAGGCCTATATTCCACAAGATGTAGATTTCTCAACAGATAGTGAAGGTAAAATTAGTCATAACATCTATCTGTCACTAGAGTCTTTTGCAGATGCAGAAGAGCGTGTTAAAGAAAATGAAAAAGGTGATGTTCAAGTGAAATTAGATAAAATCTATTTTGATTTCGATAGATCAAGAATCCGTGATGATGCAGCAATTACTTTAAACGTATTAGTTGATTTAATGAAAAAATACCCATCTATGGAAGTTGAAGTTTCAGCACATACAGATGCTCGTGGAAAAGACCAGTATAATTTAGAGTTGTCTAAGCGTCGTGCAGCATCAACTTTAGAATATTTAGTAAGTCAAGGAATAGAAAGAAGTAGATTAAGAAGCATAGGCTATGGTGAAATGCAACCACTTAATGAATGCACGAAACCTGCTATTTGTACAAAAGAAGAATACGAAATTAACAGACGTTGTGAGTTTACTATTTTAAATTAACCAACCATTTTATACCAATCAAAAGCCTGAAGAGCCTTTCTATCTAACACTTTTAGAATTGAAAGGCTTTGTTACATATGTTTTTATCATTCATTAATTTTCAAGTAAGTCATTTGTTTTGTGTATTTTTATCATATTAATTTGATAAGGAAATGGTGTATTATATAGCGGCAATAATTTTGTTTGTGTTAGTGGGTTACATTATCCACAAATTATCCTATAAGAGGTTTAAAAAATTAAAAGGTAGAACACCAAATAGAAGAGAGTTTTGGAGTATCTATCACTGGGAGGGTGTTCTTGGTTTAAGTGCTGTAATTGTCCTAGTCCTTGTTTATATTCTAAAAGCCTCGAATGTTTTACCCATTTAAATGTTTTAAAAACCCGAACAGTTAACCGGGTTAAGGCATACTATAAAAATGAACGAAAACCTAGATCCATCCAACGAAAATTTTTCTCCTGAAGAAATTGATGTAGAAAGAAAGTTAAGACCATTATCTTTTGATGATTTTGCCGGTCAAGATCAAGTTTTAGAGAACCTTAAAATTTTCGTTCAAGCAGCTAATTTGCGAACAGAAGCTTTAGATCATGCACTTTTTCATGGCCCTCCTGGATTAGGAAAAACAACTTTAGCGCATATTTTAGCGAATGAGTTAGAAGTAGGCATTAAAGTGACTTCTGGTCCTGTTTTAGATAAACCTGGAGATTTAGCAGGCTTGCTCACAAACCTTGAAGAGCGTGATGTCTTGTTTATAGATGAGATTCACCGATTGAGTCCAATAGTAGAAGAATATTTGTATTCTGCTATGGAAGATTATAAAATCGATATCATGATTGAGTCCGGTCCCAATGCGCGCTCGGTTCAAATTAATTTAAATCCATTCACACTTGTAGGAGCAACCACACGATCGGGATTGCTAACAGCTCCTATGCGGGCACGTTTTGGAATTCAAAGTAGATTACAATATTATAACACAGAATTATTAACGTCTATAGTCCAGCGAAGTGCATCTATTTTAGATGTCCCTATTTCTATGGAAGCAGCTATAGAAATAGCAGGCCGCAGTCGAGGTACGCCAAGAATTGCTAATGCTCTTTTAAGAAGAGTACGCGATTTTGCACAGATAAAAGGTAATGGTACTATAGATATTAAAATAGCAAAGTTTGCCCTAGAAGCTTTAAATGTAGATGCCCATGGTTTGGACGAAATGGACAACAAAATACTAACAACTATTATTGAAAAATTTAAAGGAGGTCCTGTGGGAATATCAACAATCGCTACGGCTGTTAGTGAAAGCCCAGAAACCATTGAGGAAGTTTATGAACCTTTTTTAATTCAACAAGGGTTTATTATGAGAACACCGCGTGGAAGAGAAGTCACAGAACAAGCTTATAAACATTTAGGAAAAACAAAAGGCCCTACCCAAGGAGGATTATTCTAAACTAATCTATATTGTCAGACTGAGCGTGGTCTAAGTCCTTATAAGCTGAACTTATGTATTATTACTACGTATATATTATAAAATGTTCTGATGAATCTTACTATACAGGGATAACTAATAATTTAGAAAAAAGATTTAAAGAGCATCAATACGGCTATAAAAAGGATTCTTATACGTACAGAAGAAGACCTCTGTTTTTGGAATTCCATCAGGAGTTTAATGATGTTTTGCAAGCTATTTATTTTGAAAAGAAAATTAAAGGTTGGACAAAAGTTAAAAAACAAGCATTGATAAATGGAAATTATGATATGCTTCAAATATTATCTAAATGTAGAAACGCTACTCATTATAAATACAAAAATTGATTTTTTGATATAGTTAGGCTTAAACATTTATTAGTTTTGTCAGTCTGAGCGCAGTCGAAGACCTAATATTGTTAAAAATTAATAAAGCACTTCGACTGCGCTCAGTGTGACATTGTGAATGAATTTAAAAATCCAATATTCAAATTTAATAAAGAAAGAAGCCAAACGCCTCGGTTTTTTGTCATGCGGGATAAGCAAAGCACAATTTTTAGAAGAAGAAGCTCCACGGTTAGAAAAATGGTTGAATAACAACATGCATGGGCAAATGCATTACATGGAAAATCATTTTGACAAACGCTTAGACCCAACCAAACTGGTAGAAGACTCAAAAAGTGTTATTTCATTATTGCTTAATTACTACCCTTCTGAAGAACAAAACAGCGATAGTTATAAATTATCAAAATACGCATACGGTACCGATTATCACTTTGTTATAAAGGACAAATTAAAATCATTATTGCATTTTATTCAAGATGAAATAGGTGAAGTCCAAGGTCGAGCATTTGTAGATTCGGCACCAGTTCTAGATAAAGCCTGGGCAGCGAAATCTGGTTTAGGGTGGATAGGGAAACACAGCAATTTGCTAACGCAACAAGTCGGCTCGTTTTATTTTATTGCTGAACTTATTGTTGATTTAGAATTAGATTATGATAATCCTGTAACCGATCATTGCGGAACCTGTACCGCCTGTATTGATGCATGCCCAACCGAAGCTATTACAGAGCCTTATGTCGTAGACGGTAGCAAATGCATATCCTATTTCACCATAGAATTAAAGGAAAATATTCCAACAGAATTCAAAGGTAAAATGGATGATTGGATGTTTGGTTGCGATGTGTGTCAAGATGTTTGCCCATGGAATCGTTTTTCAAAATCACACAATGAACCACTATTTAATCCGCATCCAGAACTTCTATCTTTGACTAAAAAAGACTGGGAAGAAATTACCGAAGACACTTTCAGAAAGGTTTTTCAAAAATCTCCCGTAAAACGAACTAAGTATTCTGGTTTAAAAAGAAATATCAATTTTCTAAAAGAATAGGTCTTACGTTAATAGGATTATTATATTTGCTAGTCTATATAATACCAATCCATATGAGCGAAGAAAGTAAACGAAGAGAGGCCCTTATATATCACGCAAAACCAACTCCCGGTAAAATAAAAGTAGTTCCCACCAAAAAATATGCAAGCCAGAGAGATTTGTCCTTAGCTTATTCTCCAGGCGTAGCAGAGCCCTGTTTAGAAATAGAGAAGGATAAAAACAATGCTTATAAATATACTGCTAAGGGAAATTTGGTAGCTGTAATATCCAATGGAACAGCCGTATTAGGATTAGGGAATATTGGTCCAGAGGCTTCCAAACCAGTGATGGAAGGAAAGGGGCTGCTATTTAAAATTTTTGCAGATATTGATGTTTTTGATATTGAAGTTGATACCGAGAATGTTGATCAATTCATTGAAACGGTTAAAAATATTGCACCAACCTTTGGAGGTATTAATTTGGAAGATATTAAGGCTCCAGAAGCATTCGAAATTGAAAGACGCTTAAAAGAGGAACTGGATATTCCTGTAATGCATGATGATCAACATGGTACGGCAATTATTTCTGCTGCTGCATTGTTGAATGCCGTTGAACTTGCGAATAAAAAAATTAGTGATGTAAAAATAGTTATTAGTGGTGCTGGAGCTGCAGCTATTTCTTGTTCTCGGCTATATCAAGCATGCGGTGCAAATCGCAAAAACATGGTAATGCTAGATAGTAAAGGTGTGATTAGGGACGATAGAGGCAACCTATCTAAGGAAAAAGCTGAATTTGCTACGCATAGAAAAATAGATACTCTTGATGAAGCAATGAAAGGTGCCGACGTGTTTATTGGACTTTCCATGGCAGATATTGTATCGCAAGATATGTTGAAGGCTATGGCTAATAACCCTATTGTTTTTGCTATGGCAAATCCAAATCCTGAAATAAAATACGATTTAGCCATTGCAGCAAGAAAGGATGTAATTATGGCTACGGGACGTAGCGATCATCCTAACCAAGTTAATAATGTATTAGGATTCCCTTTTATTTTTAGAGGTGCATTAGATGTTCGTGCTACAAAAATTAATGAAGCCATGAAAATGGCAGCAGTACAAGCATTGGCTAAATTGGCTAAAGAGCCTGTTCCAGAACAGGTTAATATCGCCTATGGAGAAACACGACTGGCCTTTGGTAAAGATTATATAATACCCAAGCCATTTGATCCGAGGTTAATTGCCGAGGTTCCTCCAGCGGTTGCGAAGGCAGCTATGGAAAGTGGCGTTGCCAAAGAACCTATAAGCGATTGGGAGAAATATAAAAATAGTCTTAGAGAGCGTTTAGGTTCAGACAATAAATTAGTGCGGTTACTGCTTAATAGAGCTAAATTAGATCCTAAGCGCGTTGTTTTTGCGGAAGCAGATCAACTTGCTGTTTTAAAAGCAGCGCAGATTGTTTATGAAGAGGGCATTGCGTTTCCAATTTTATTAGGGCGAAAGGATACTATAAAAAGTCTGATGAAAGAAATTGAATTTGATGCAGATGTTCCAATTATCGACCCTAAAACAGATGAACAAAATGATGTTAAAAATAAATACGCTAAGGTTCATTGGGAGCAACGAAAAAGAAGAGGAGTAACATATTATTCTTCACAGCGATTAATGCGTGAGCGCAATTATTTTGCAGCAATGATGGTTAATGAAGGTGACGCCGATGCACTTATCTCTGGATATTCTCGTAATTATCCTTCGGTAGTAAAACCAATGCTAGAATTAGTAGGAATGGCTCATGGTGCTACTAGAATAGCGACTACCAATGTCATGATGACTAAGAGAGGGCCGTTGTTTTTAAGTGATACTTCAATCAATATCGACCCAACGGCTAAAGATTTAACCAAAATCACACAAATGACCGCACAGGTTATTAAAATGTTTGGAATGAATCCAGTCGTGGCAATGATATCGTATTCCAATTTTGGATCTTCAGATAATGATAAAGCTTCTAAAGTGCGAGAGGCTGTTTCTTATTTGCATCGACATTTCCCTAGTTTAGATGTAGATGGTGAGTTACAAACAGATTTTGCATTAAATGATGAGATGCTACGTGAGAAATTCCCGTTTTCAAAATTAGTTGGTAAAAAAGTTAACGCATTGATATTCCCTAATTTAGATGCTGCGAATATTACTTATAAGTTATTAAAGGAATTAAATGAAGCAGATTCTATTGGACCAATTATGATGGGTATGCGTAAACCTGTTCATATACTTCAATTGGGTGCGAGTGTAGATGAAATTGTGAACATGACAGCCATTGCAGTAATTGATGCACAGTATAAAGAAAAGTGGGAAGAAGAAAAGGGGCAGACTAAGTAGGACTAGTGCAAATAATTTTATTACATTTGGTTTGTTAACGAATTGCTCTAAATGATAACACATATTCAGGGAAAACTTTCGGAAAAAAATCCGACACATGTTGTTATAGATTGTAATGGAGTGGGATATATTTTAAATATTTCATTACATACATACTCTCAAATTCCAGATAACGATTTTTTAAAATTGTATACGCATCTTCAGGTAAAAGAAGATTCACACACACTTTATGGGTTCTCATCTCTGGCTGAACGCGAAATTTTTAGATTATTAATTTCAGTTAGCGGTATAGGTTCCAGTATAGCAAGGACGATGCTTTCATCGTTAACACCAAAACAAGTGCGGGAAGGCATTGCATCTAGCGATGTAGCTTTAATTCAATCAATAAAAGGTATTGGAGCAAAAACTGCACAACGTGTTATTATTGATTTGAAGGATAAAATCTTAAAGATTTATGATATTGATGAAGTTTCTGTTTCTAAAGGCAATACCAGTAAGGATGAAGCGTTATCTGCATTAGAGGTTCTTGGTTTTGTAAAAAAGCAGGCTGAACGTGCTGTGGATAAAATTATGATAGCTCATCCGGACGCAGATGTCGAAACTATTATTAAAGAAGCTTTAAAAAACTTATAATAAATTTTGAATACAACTAACCATAATTTGTATATATCTATTAAAAATTACCTTACACTATTTGTTATTTTCTTGATTGTTGGAACTGCTTGGTCACAACAAACTCCTCAAGACTCAACAAAAACAGGATTTAGTTTAGGAAATATAAAAACACCTAACCCTAATAGTGTTGAATCTAAATATACTTATGATGCTTTAACTGACAGGTATATTTATACGGAGAAAGTCGGGACTTTTAATATCAATTACCCTGTAATTCTAACTCCTAGAGAATATTATGAATTAGTTGCCAAAGAAAGCTTAAAACAATACTACCAAGAAAAAATTGCTGCGTTTGACGGTAAGAAAGAAGGATCTGAAGATGCGCAAAAAAATCTTTTGCCAGAGTTTTATGTGAATTCTGGTTTTTTTGAATCTATTTTTGGAGGAAACACCATTGAAGTAATCCCTCAAGGTTCTGTAGAAATGGATTTAGGGGTGTTATTTTCACAACAAGATAATCCTTCTTTTTCACCTCGAAATAGAAGTAATTTTACCTTTGATTTTGATCAACGAATTAGCCTAAGTTTACTAGGGAAAGTTGGTGAACGACTTCAGGTAACAGCTAATTATGACACTCAGTCAACTTTTGATTTTCAAAATTTAATAAAATTAGAGTATACACCTACCGAGGATGATATCATTCAAAAAATTGAGGTTGGTAATGTAAGTATGCCTCTTAATAGTTCACTAATAACAGGTGCTCAAAGTTTATTTGGTGTTAAAGCACAGTTACAATTTGGTAGAACTACAGTAACCGGTGTTTTTTCTGAGCAAAAATCAGAATCTACTTCGGTAGTATCTCAAGGCGGAGGAACATTAGAAGAATTTGATCTTTTTATAAGAGATTATGACGAGAACAGGCACTTCTTTTTAGCACAGTATTTTAGAGATAATTACGATTCGGCTCTAGAAACCTATCCGTATTTAGATACCAAAGGATTGCAAATTACGAGGATAGAGGTTTGGACGACCAATAGAAGTAATAGAACCGAGAATGTTAGAAATATTGTGGCACTTCAAGATATAGGTGAAGGAGACCGTATTGGACTGCAAACACCCCCTGCAAATTTTGTAAATGTTGGCCCAAATGCGTTTCCAGATAATGGTAATAACGATTTCGATCCTAACACAATAGGACCTGGAGGTTTAATAACTGATGCCATTAGAGATGTTGCAACAGTACAACAGGCAATAACAGTTCCTAATACTAATGAAGGTTTTGATTATGCCAAATTAGAAAACGCGAGAAAACTTATTCAAGGACAAGAATATATTTTAAATACAGAATTAGGATATATTTCATTAAATCAACGTTTAAATAACGACGAAGTTTTAGCGGTAGCTTTTCAATTTACTGTCGGTGGACAAGTATACCAAGTTGGTGAATTTGCTAACGATGGTGTAAATGCAACCGATGTTACTACTAATGGTCAAGGACAGGTTACTCAGGTAATTAATTCTAATTTAGTTCTTAAACTATTAAAAAGTAGTGTTACAGCCGTTGAATTACCAGTATGGGACTTAATGATGAAAAATATTTATGATACAGGTGCTTTTAACTTGAGTCAAGATGATTTCAAATTAAATATATTTTATAACGAAGCATCACCTTTAAATTTTATAACGCCGGTAGGAACAACACCCTTTCCAACACCAGCACCTAACGAAAAAGGGCTTCAAGAATCACCATTATTAAGAGTGTTTAGCTTAGATAAGTTGAATTTTAACAATGACCCGCAAACAAATGGGGACGGTTTTTTCGACTATGTTCCGGGGATTACAGTATTGCCACAAAACGGAAAAATAATATTTCCTAGCGCAGAACCTTTCGGAGAATTTCTATTTAATAAATTGTCTCTTAATCCTAGCGAAGATTATGACGTAACAAGTACCTATAACGAGAATCAAGCAAAGTATGTTTACGATGTTCTTTACAAAAGCACAAAAACAGCTGCTCTGGAGGAAGTTGAAAAGAATAAGTTTAAATTAAAAGGGCGGTATAAGTCAAGTGGCGGTGATGGTATTCCTATCGGCGCATTTAATGTGCCTCGAGGTTCGGTTAAGGTGACTGCAGGAGGACGTGTATTAGTTGAGGGGATAGATTACACAGTAAACTATCAATTGGGGCGTGTTCAAATTTTAGATGAAGCCTTAAAAGCTTCTAATACACCAATAAATGTTTCAACGGAGAATAATGCAGTTTTCGGTCAACAAACAAGACGTTTTACTGGGATTAATGTTGAGCATAAGTTTAATGAGAATTTTGTGCTGGGAGCAACACTTTTAAATCTAAATGAGCGACCTATTACTCAAAAAGCGAACTATGGGTCAGAGCCAATTAACAATACTATTTTCGGGTTCAATGGAAATTACGCTACCCAGGTTCCATTTTTAACCAGATTAGCTAATAAATTACCAAATATTGATACTGATGTTGAATCTAATGTATCTGTTAGGGGGGAGTTTGCTTATCTAGCTCCTGGAGCACCAAAAGGAACTAATTTGAATGGTGAGGCAACTTCCTATGTTGATGATTTTGAGGGTTCGCAAAATGCTATTGATTTAAAATCACAACAATCTTGGTTTTTATCTAGTAGACCATTACGAGTTGATGGTACGGATAATTTTGATGTTAATGGTATGACCAATGGTTATGACAGAGCTTTGCTAAACTGGTATAATATTGATCCTATTTTTTATAGTAGTCAACGACCTGATGATGTAAGCGACGACGATTTATCAGATTTATTTACAAGCCGTATTTTTATAAATGAATTATTTCCGAATAGAGATTTAGTTCAAGGTCAAAATTCCGTACTCTTTAGTTTAGATTTAGCCTATTATCCTGATGAACGTGGACCTTATAATTTTGAACCACTAAGTAGTTCTGATGTAAATAACGATGGAAGATTAGATAATCCTAACGATTCTTGGGCAGGTATCACACGTCAATTAACTTCTACAGATTTAGAACAAGCGAATGTAGAATACATTGAGTTTTGGTTGCAAGACCCATTTCAAGAGAATGCTACAAACCCAGGAGGTAAATTAGTATTTAATTTGGGGAATGTTTCTGAGGATGTGATTAGAGATGGTAGAAAATTATATGAAAACGGGTTACCTGAAGATGGTGATGTAAGTTTATTATTGCCAACAGATTATAATACAGTTGTACCTCAAAATCAGTCGCTTATTTATGCATTTGATACAACAGGACAAGAACGTGATAATCAAGATGTGGGGTACGATGGTTATGACGATGGAGAAGAAACAGCTGTTTTTGGAACCGATTTTGGACCAGATCCAGCAAATGATAATTACACCTATTTCTTAAACGCTTCGGGAGATATTTTTGAACGTTATAAACAATATAATGGAGTTCAAGGAAATACGCCAGATACTTTTAGTAATACCGATAGAGGCGCTAATACACAGCCAGATGTTGAGGATATTAATCGTGATAATACCATGAATACGATTGATAGCTATTTTGAATACGAACTTGAATTAGCACCACAATTTTTACCAGAAGATCAGGTAGCGTTTGAAAATTTACCCGATTCAAATCCTTTAAAAGAATTTTTAACAGATATTAAAATTCAACCGCGTACACTTCCTAATGGAGACACAAAGAATGTTAGATGGTTTCAAGTTAGAATTCCTGTTAATGTGCCTTTAGATAGATTTGATGATCCTGCATTTCCAGAGTACAAGCGTTATGGAGGTATTACAGATTTTAGATCTATCCGATTTGCACGTGTTTATTTAAAAGAATTTCAGGAAAAAACAGTATTCCGTTTTGGTACATTGGATTTAGTTAGAAGTGATTGGAGACGTTATACACAAGCACTTGATAAAAACGATGCAACACCAGATGATGCTCAAACCGAGTTTTCTGTTGGAATTATAGGAACTATTGAAAATGAAGGAAGTTATCAAAGACCTCCTGGTATTGAACCAGAAGAATTATTTAATAATAACACGGTTGTTGAACAAAACGAACAGTCTTTAGTTGTTAACGTTTGTAATTTAGAAGCTCAAGATTCTAAAGCGGTATTTAAAAACATTAATATCGATATGCGTCAATATAAACGCTTAAGAATGTTTATGCATGCCGAAGCGGGAGATTCTGGAAACTTAACTAGCGATGAGTTGGTAGGATTTATACGTATGGGTAATGACCTTACTGAAAACTATTATCAAATTGAAGTACCGCTTCAAGTGTCTACTGGAATATCTAGAGAAGAATTATGGCCAGAAGAGAATGAAATTAATTTACCAATTGAGGTTTTAGGTAAAATTAAAGCTCAAGGAATTTCAGATATGACATTGACTAATGAAGATCCAACTTTTTACGATGTAGTTGATGGCGAAATAATTCCAGTACCTAATGATGAGTTTTCAGATTATGTAGTTGGGCAACACCGTGTGGGTATAAGAGGAAACCCTAATTTTGGAGATATTAGAACATTGATGGTAGGGGTTAAAAACCGTACTAATAGTAATGATGTGTGTGCAGAAGTTTGGTTTAACGAATTACGATTATCAGATTTAGATAATGAAGGTGGTTGGGCTGCTGTGGTTAGTATGGATGCGAATATCGCAGATTTCATGAATATTAGTGCTACAGGAAGGCAAAGCACTTCTGGATTTGGTTCTTTAGAGCAAGGCCCTAGCCAACGAAGTTTAGAGGATGTTCAACAATATGATGTGGTAACCAATGTAAATGTTGGGCAATTATTACCAAAAAAATGGGGTATACAAATACCATTTAATTATGCGCAAAGTGAAGAGTTAATAACACCGAAGTACGATCAATTTTATAAAGATTTAACTTTGGATTCTAGATTAGAAGCAGCTAATACTAACGAAGATCGAGAAAGAATAAAAGAACAATCTGAAGATTATACCAAAAGGCAAAGTATAAATTTTATTGGTGTTAGAAAAATTAGAACAAGTGAAGATGCCATACCTCGCTTCTACGATGTTGAAAATCTAACCGTTAATTATTCATATAATAAAGTTGAGCATCGTGATTTTGAAATAGAAAATTCTCTTAATCAAACCGTAAGAGCAGGCGTTAATTATGCGTTTAATTTCAACCCAATTAAAGTAGAGCCTTTTAAAAAGAACGATTCATTATTTAAAGGAAAATATTGGAAAATATTAAAAGATTTTAATTTTAATTTATTGCCAACGAGTTTCACAGTTAATACAGATATAAATAGACAATTCAATAAACAAAAATTTAGAGAAATTGATTTAGGCGGAGGGAATATAGGTATAGAAGAATTGTTTAGAAGAAACTATACTTTCGATTTTCAATACACGATTAATTACAATTTAACCGATGCATTACAGTTAAACTTTACTGCAGCTAATAATAATATTGTTCGAAATTATTTTAAAGATAATATTATTAATGGAGAACAAAATCCCGACCTTGATGTCTGGGATGGGTTCTTAGATGTAGGCGATCCTAATAGGCAAACCCAACAGCTAGGAATTACTTATCAATTGCCATTAAGTAAGATACCTACGTTAAGCTTTTTGGAGGCGACATACCAATATAGTGGTGACTTCCAATGGCAAAAAGGATCCGATTTATTTGGAGACCTAGAGCTTGATGGACAAACCTATGATTTGGGGAACACCATCCAGAACGCAAATACACACAATATAAATTCAACTTTAGATATGAAAAAGTTGTATAGATATATTGGCTTGGTGAAAAAACCTATTAGAGGCGCTAGAACAAGAAGAGCTGCTTCTGGTCCTCCAGGATCAAACAATCAAGATGCAACCAATCAAGAAAAAAATAAAACGAATTCTGGAACTAAAATATTAAATGCTGGAATTGATATTTTAACGAGTATTAAGAGAATTCAAGTAAATTATTCAGAAAATAACGGAACATTCTTACCTGGATATTTACAAACCCCTGGTTTTGTGGGAACACTAAAACCTACTTTAGGTTATACGTTTGGTAGCCAAAGCGATATTCGACATTTGGCAGCAAGAAGAGGTTGGTTAACGGTATTTCCGGAATTTAACCAACAATATACAGAAACACAAACTAGACAACTAGATTTATCTGCAAACTTAGAGCCATTTAGAGATTTAAAAATTGATATAGTTGGTAATAGAACCTATTTTGAAAATTACACAGAGAATTATCGTGTTAACAATGTTAGCGGTCAATTAGAATACGAATCTTTAACACCTAATACTTTTGGAAACTTTAATATTTCAACGATTTTAATAAAAACGGCCTTTAGTAAAAGTGATGAAACATCTTCTGATGCCTTTAATGATTTTAGAGCTAATAGATTAATAATAGCTAGAAGATTGGCACAACAAAATGGCTCTGATGTTAATGATGTGGATGCTGATGGTTTCCCAAGAGGTTATGGAAAAAATAGTCAAACAGTCTTATTGCCAGCGTTTTTAGCAGCTTATTCAGGACAAGATGCAGGTAAAGTAAAAACTACAGCATTTCGGGATGTACCTATTCCAAACTGGGACTTAAAGTATACAGGTTTTATGAAGTTTGCTTGGTTTAAAAAACGTTTTAAAAGATTTTCTTTAACACATGGATATCGTTCTAATTATACGATTAATCAGTTTCAATCTAATTTAGATTATGTGAGTCCAGATTTTAGTTTAGATTATGATAGTCAAGCTCCAGAAACTAAAGATCAATCTGGGAATTATAAAAATGAAACACTTTTCAGTAATATCAATTTAACAGAAATGTTTAGCCCACTTATTAGAATTGATATGGAGATGAAAAATTCCATTAAGATATTAGCTGAGGTTAAGAAAGATAGATTGTTATCGCTTAGTTTCGATAACAATTTAATGACAGAGATATTAGGAAACGAGTATGTTTTAGGCTTGGGTTATAGAATAAAAGATGTGCGTATAAAATCGCAATTAGCCGGTCCCAAAAAACGCATAGTGAGTGATTTGAATATGAAGGCAGATATCTCTATAAGAGATAATAAAACGATTATAAGGTATTTAGATTTAGAGAATAATCAAGTTACTTCTGGACAGACTATTTGGGGTTTAAAATACTCCGCAGATTATGCCTTCAGTAAAAATCTAACAGCAATCTTTTATTTTGATTATGCATTTTCTGAGTATGCAATTTCCACAGCGTTTCCGCAAACAACCATTCGTTCAGGGTTTACATTGAGATATAATTTTGGGAATTAATAATATTCTCTAGCTGAAGTTATAAAGATGTGATTTTGGAGATGAGTTTTCAAAATATATCTTAGTGTCTTCAGCTATGATCTAAATTTTTAATAGACTTTAATTCTACATTAAGCTCTTGAAACATTCTCATGATACTACTTAATTTTAATTCATCTTCACTATATTCTTGGGTGTTAATACAGCAAGTAAATTCCCAAAGCTCTATAACGTTTTCAATAGGAACACTATAAGGGGCGTATGTTTTATTATCTGAACAGAGTAGAAGGCTATGGTTTTCTTCAATTTTATCATAAACACGTTTATATACTAAGCCATCTTTTTTTGTAAATACTATATAAGTTCTCCCATCTTTAATGTCTCTTATGTTATCTATAAATCGAGCAACAACAAAAGAACCGTCCTTTACAGGAAGCATAGAATCGCCACTTATAGGAAATGCTCTATGTGTTCCTGTAGGTAAAAAAGGGAGTTTTATTTTTTGTAATTGTTCAATGTATTCAGGATCTGCATATCCTTGCAGATATCCTGCAGATGCCTTAGCAGGAATAATTTCTATTAAATCTTCGTCCGTATCATTAACTGTAATGGGGAATAGCACACGTTTGTTCCCAACTTCAATAAACGAGGTGTCTTTTGCGATGCGTAAATCGTTTTTTACTAAAATATCTATGGGAATATCAAAATAGTTTGAAAGTTCAATAAGCTTTTCTATTGATGGTTCAGAGCGCCCTTCTTCATATGAGCCTACTATGGAACGCGTCCACCCTAATTCTTCAGCGAAGTATTCTTGCGACATTTTTTTTGCAGTTCTTAAATGTCGAATATTGAATTGTATTTTTTTCATTTGCTACAAATATAAGTAATAATAACTACAAATAGTAGTTAATTTTGTTGACCACATGTATCTTAATTGTCACACATATTACAGTCTGCGCTATGGCACTATTAAGCCAGAAAGATTGCTTGCTATTGCTTCAGAAAATGGTTTGCAGACTATTGCTTTAACAGATATAAATAACACATCTGCTTGTTTAGATTTTGTAAGGTTATCTCCTAAATATAAAATTAAATCAGTTGTTGGAGTAGACTTTAGAAATGGGGCACAGCAGCAATTTATTTTATTAGCTAAAAACAATAATGGTTTTAAAAACATCAATATATACCTCTCTGGGGTTTTACATGATAAGAGTATTAAAATGCCTGAAAAAGCACCTGAGATTAAAGACACTTTTGTTATCTACCCCTATAAGCATAGGAAGATTTACAGATTAAAGTCTAATGAATTTTTAGGAATTAAACCAGGAGATCTTAACCATCTTAAGTTTTCGAAATGGGATACATTACGTAAAAAGTTAGTGGTTTTGCAAACCGTTTCTTTTGAAAACAAAAAGGGATTTAATACACATAGATTATTACGAGCCATTGATAATAATACGTTATTAAGTAAGCTTCCTAAAAGTGAAGAAGGAAAAGAAACAGATAGAATGTTACCGTATCATGAGTTGTGTGAAGCGTATCAAGAATTTCCAGAACTTCTGGAGAATACATTATCCCTTTTAAATAACTGTAACATAGAATTCGATTTTTCACAGGAAACACCAAACAATCAAAGGTCGTATACAGAAGATGAGTCATCAGATTATACATTGCTAAAAAAATTAACATACCAAGGTTTAAATTACCGTTATAAAAATCCTAACGATACTGTCTATAAACGAATAGAAAAAGAATTGGAGATTATTAAAGAGAAAGGTTTTGTGTCGTATTTTTTAATTAATTGGAGAATTTTGGAATACGCGAGGAGTAAGGATTATTTCTATGTAGGTCGAGGTAGTGGCGCCAATAGTATTGTTGCTTATTTATTGCGTATTACCGATGTTGATCCAGTAGAGTTAGATTTGTATTTTGAACGATTTATCAATTTATATCGAAAAAATCCACCCGATTTTGACATTGATTTTTCTTGGGCAGATAGAGACGATATTACCGATTTTATTTTTAAAACCTTTAAAAACACCGCACTTCTTGCAGTTTACAATACATTTAAGTTTAGAGCTTCAGTTAGAGAATTGGGTAAGGTTTTTGGTTTGCCTAAAGCTGAAATGGATTTACTAACCAGAGGCAAGTACAACATAACTAATTTGGATAAATTATCTCAGTTAGTCATTAAATATAGTGCTTACATTCAAGGGTTTCCTAACTATTTAGGTATTCATGCTAGTGGTATTATTATTTCGGAAAAACCTATTCATTATTACACTACCACTTTTTTGCCTCCAAAGGGCTACACGACAACACAGTTTGATATGATTACTGCTGAAGATATTGGACTTTATAAATTCGATATTCTCAGTCAACGTGGTCTTGGAAAAATAAAAGATACCGTAGAGATTGTAAAATATAATCACCCAGAAAGAGAACCAATAGATATCCATGATATCAAACGGTTTAAAGAAGATGAAAAAATAAAAAACCTACTTAGAAATGCTAAAGCAATTGGTTGTTTTTATGTAGAATCTCCTGCCATGCGAATGTTATTAAGAAAATTACAAGTAGATAACTATTTAGGCTTAGTGGCTGCTAGTTCAATAATTCGCCCAGGAGTTGCAAAATCTGGTATGATGCGTGAATATATTTTGCGTTATCGCTATCCAGAACGCATAAATAAAGCACATCCTGTTTTACTTGATATTATGCCCGAAACCTATGGTGTTATGGTATATCAAGAAGATGTTATTAAAGTAGCACACATTTTTGGAGGTTTAGGTTTAGGAGAAGCTGATAGGTTACGACGTGGAATGTCTGGGAAATTTCGTTCTCGCGATGAGTTTTTAGCTGTGAAACAGCAGTTTTTTGATAATTGTAAAAAAGACGGAAGACCTGAAGCGCTTGCCGCTGAGGTATGGCGACAAATAGAAAGTTTTGCAGGTTATGCCTTTGCAAAAGGTCACTCAGCATCTTATGCTGTAGAAAGTTATCAAAGTTTATTTTTAAAGGCCTATTACCCATTGGAATATATGGTGGCAACCATAAATAATTTTGGAGGGTTTTATAGAACCGAACTCTATGTGCATGAAGCAAGAATGCATGGAGCTGTTATTGAATTACCATGTGTAAATACTAGTTTTAACATGGCTATTATTAAGGGTAGTGCGATTTATTTAGGGTTTATTCTTTTACGGGCATTACAATCTAAAACCATAGAGAAGTTAGTTTCTGAAAGACAAAAAAACGGATTGTTTGAAAGCTTAGATAATTTTATTGATCGAGTTCCAATTTCTATGGAACAAATTTCCATTTTAATAAAAATTAATGCGTTTAGATTTACAGGTGTTAATAAGCGAGAATTGCTTTGGGAAGCTCATTTGAAAATTAGTAAAGCAGTATATGAAGAGTATGTGGTTACGTTGTTTAAAACCGAAAAAATTAATTACAAAACACCGCAACTTCCTAGCACATTTTTAGAAAATGCTTTTGATGAAATGGAATTATTAGGATTTTCACTTTGCAACCCTTTTAAACTCTTAGAAAAACCTTTAAAAAATCAATTAAAGGTAAACGACTTGTATAAGTATGTTGGAAAAATAATTAGTATTGAAGGCTATTTAATTACAGCAAAAAACACAGCAACATCAAATGGAAAGCAAATGTATTTTGGAACTTTTTTAGACAGAAAAGGACACTTTATAGATACTGTTCACTTTCCACCTATAGCTAAAAAGTTTCCGTTTAGAGGGAGAGGTGTTTATAAAATAACGGGGAAAGTTTTAGAAGAGTTCGATTGTATTAATATTGAAGTTATTTCTATGTATAGATTAGCTATTATTGAGGATCCGCGTTATAGTGATAATGTAAAAACGCTTGCAATATGATAATGGAAAACAGAGCTGTAGTACATATGGATTTAGACACTTTTTTTGTGTCTTGTGAACGATTACTTGACAGTCGTTTAAATGGAAAACCCGTACTTATTGGTGGCACGTCAGATAGGGGTGTAGTAGCATCCTGTAGCTATGAGGCACGTAAGTTTGGAGTGCATTCGGCAATGCCAATGCGTATGGCAAAGATGTTATGTCCAGAAGCTATTGTTCTTAGAGGAAATACAGGGGTTTATACTAAGTTTTCACAAAATGTTACCGAAATCATTAAAGAAAGCGTACCACTTTATGAAAAATCATCGGTTGATGAATTTTATATTGATTTAACAGGAATGGATAAGTTCTTTGGATGCCATAAACTAGCAACTGAGTTGCGTCATCGAATTATAAACGAAACAGGATTACCAATTTCGTTTGGGTTGTCTATTAACAAAACTGTTTCAAAAGTGGCTACTGGAGAAGCTAAACCCAATAATGAAATACACATTTTAAAAGGTAATGAAAAACTTTTTTTGGCACCTTT
The DNA here is from genome assembly GCF_057219435.1 of Algibacter sp. YIN40. NCBI lineage: Bacteria > Pseudomonadati > Bacteroidota > Flavobacteriia > Flavobacteriales > Flavobacteriaceae > Algibacter > Algibacter sp. YIN40. The sequence continues at coordinate 1,249,892 of NZ_JBXVVC010000001.1, forward strand.
GTCGGTTAGAAAAATACCTATGGTTGGAGAAGTTACTTATAAATCCTTATGCGATTTAGGGGTAAAGCGTATAAAAACAGTGCAAGAAATGCCTATGCAATTAATGCACCGTGTACTAGGAAAAAATGGATTAAGCATATGGAAAAAGGCTAATGGAATAGATAATAGCCCTGTAATACAATACCATGAGCGTAAATCTATTTCTACAGAACGTACTTTTAATAAAGACACAACAGATGTTGCTAAGTTAAAAAGCATCATTATTGCTATGGCAGAAAATCTAGCATATCAACTACGGCGAGGCAATAAACTAACGGCTTGTATAACGTTTAAAATTAGATATTCCGATTTTCAAACCTATACCCAACAACAGCGAATATCATATAGTGCTTTAGATCAAAACATAATTCCTGTGGTTTTAGATTTGTTTAAAAAACTCTATAATCGCCGTTTATTAGTAAGACTTATAGGTGTAAAATTTAATCATTTAGTTGAAGGAGGTCATCAAATAAATCTGTTTGAAGACAATGATAAGCAACTTCATTTAAGTCAAGCTATAGATAGAATGCGTGAGCGTTATGGTGATAGAGCCGTTATTGCCGCTGCGGGGATGGAAGCAAAAACGATAAGCAGATGGAACCCTTTTACAGGAGAGCCACCACCACTTTTAGCAAATAGAAGACAATAGGTTAAAAAAGATCAATCGCCTTAATAATAGAATTGCCAACACGTTTATAAGTTACTTTCGTACCATTTGCACAAAAGGAATAAATATCTCTACTTTTTTGTTCCTTAGCAGATAGCAAAATAACTTGGTCCACACTACAATTATAGTCTTTAGCTACTTTCTTTTTTACATGTTTTATAGTGGCGCGTCCCTTTTTTAGTTGTGATTGTAATTTTGCGTTTAATTTAGGTTCAACAAAATCTTCCGAAATGCTGCAAGTATTTGATTTTAAAGGCTTAATGCCCTTTACTTTTGCGCTATCCACTAGGGTTAAAGGTTGAATATCAATATATTCCCATGTATAATCAGCTTTTAGCAACACACGTCTACCGTCATCAGTTTTAACAATATAGTTGTTTTGAGATAAACTAATAAATGATATAAAAAAAACTAAAACTAAAAGACCTGTTTTCATAGCTAAAAAAATAGATTTGAAATTAACCTCAAAAATACAATTTTAATCTTCAACATACTCTAAAATATTTGCGGGTTGACAATCTAACGCCTTACATATAGCTTGTAATGTTGAAAAACGAACAGCCTTAGCCTTACCTGATTTTAAAATAGACATATTTGCTGCAGTGATACCAATAATTTCAGCCAATTCTTTGCTTTTCATGTTACGTTTAGCAAGCATGATATTCAGGTTTACGACAATTGACATGTTATATGGTTAAACTGTTTTCCTCTGCAGCAGGCGTAGATTGCTTATTTTAGGTAAAAAATAAAATGCTAAACCTTCTAGATTAAAAATATATAAAATTATTGAAAAACAATAATTTTAATTAAAAAATATTTTAATCGTATAATAACAAGAGCATTAATTATATTTGTTTTTCAATGAAAAATATTCCTAAAAAACTGCAACAAAAACTAGAAGAGCGTAAAGCGAATAATGCCTTGCGACAACTTGGAGATCACACGACCTCAATTGATTTTTCATCCAACGATTATTTAGGATTTTCAAACAACAAAACTATTTTTAATAACGCTCATGAGTTTTTAAAAGGTCATAACATTACTAATAATGGATCGACAGGGTCTAGATTGCTTTCAGGAAATCATAGACTTTATAATGTAATTGAGAATATTCTGGCTAATTTTCATAATGAGGAAAGTGCCTTAGTGTATAATTCTGGCTACGATGCCAATATTGGTTTTTTTTCGAGCGTACCTCAACGTGGTGATATTATTTTATACGACGAATATATTCATGCTTCTATTCGGGATGGTATTGGTATGAGCAATGCCAAATCTTATAAGTTCAAGCATAATGATCTCATTGATATAGAACAAAAATGTCAGACTGAGCGGAGTCGAAGTCCTCTTGAGCAAAAAATCTATATTATCACAGAATCGGTCTTCTCAATGGATGGCGATTCTCCAGATTTACAAGCAATGTCGGAAATAAGTAAAAAACATAATGCTTATTTAGTGACGGACGAAGCTCATGCTATTGGTGTTTTTGGGGAGAAAGGGAAAGGATTGGTTCAATATTTAAAATTGGAAGATGCTATTTTTGCGCGAATTATTACTTTTGGCAAGGCTCTGGGGTGTCATGGGGCGGCAATTTTAGGAAGCGCAACATTAAAAGAATATCTAACAAATTTTTCACGTAGCTTCATTTACACAACGGCATTACCTCCGCATAGTTTAGCGACTATCCATACTGTTTATAATGAATTAACCGATACAGGAAGCCTAGAAAAACTACATCAGAACATTCGATTTTTTAAAGATGAAATTAGTCATAATAAACTCTCATCTAGTTTTATTGAATCGGATTCCGCTATACATTCTTGTGTCATTCCAGGGAACGAAAAGGTTAAATTGATAGCCAAAAAAATGCAAGACAATGGATTTGATGTTAAACCCATTTTAGCGCCAACTGTTTCTAAAGGTTATGAGCGGTTACGTTTTTGTTTGCACAGTTATAATACTGAAAAAGAAATGACAGATGTTTTACGGTTGTTGAGTACTTTTGTTTAAATTTTATATCAATGATAGATCATTATACAGTATTAGCAGCTTTTCCCTATTCTACCGAAGCGCAGGTCACAAAAGCAAAGTTAGAAGCAGAAGGTATTCGTGTGATGTTGTTAGATGAAAAAACCGTTGATTCTGATCCTTTAATTAGTCAAGCTATTGGCGGTGTAAAGTTATTAGTTCATAACGATAATGTGAAACAAGCCTTAAAGATTTACAACCAGATAAGAGTTTATGAAAAGGATAAAAATGGCGATAATATAGTTTGCGGAAATTGTGCATCGACAAAAATATTGATTGCAGAACCTTTGAGAAAAAATATATTTTTTATGCTCTTTCCTTTTTTTGAAAAAACAAAATACCGCTGTAACGTTTGTAATACTACTTTTTAATGAGCACTTATTTTATTACAGGAATATCGACCGATGTTGGTAAAACAATAGCATCTGCTATAATAACCGAAGCATTAGAAGCTGATTATTGGAAACCGATTCAAGCTGGAGAATTGGAGAATTGTGACATAAAGAAAGTTGAAAGATTAGTTTCAAATACTAAATCAAAATTTCATCCAAATAGCTATGCTCTTAATACACCAATGAGTCCACATGGCGCAGCAAAAATTGATGGTATTTCAATTGAATTATCTAAAATTAAAGTTCCAAAAGTAAATAACCACTTGGTAATCGAAGGTGCTGGGGGATTATTGGTTCCGTTAAATGATAACAACACGGTATTTGACTTAATAGAATCAAATTACAAAGTCATTGTGGTTTCTAGACATTATTTAGGAAGTATAAATCATACACTTTTAACCATAAAAGCTTTAAAATATAAAGGTTTTGATGTGTACATTATTTATAGTGGAAACGAACATAAATCAACTGAAGACATTATTAAAAAAATGACGAATGTTCCTGTTATAGGTAGAATTGAGGAGGAGCCTTATTTCGATAAAAATGTTATTAAAGAATATGCTGAATTGTTTAAAGATAAGTTATGCGTTTAAGCGAAAGAGATAAAAATCACCTCTGGCATCCATTAACGCAGCATAAATTGCATCCAGATAGTATTGCTATAACCAAAGCTAAAGGCTGTATTTTAATTGATGAAAATGGGAATGAGTATATAGATGCCATTGCATCATGGTACACTTGTATGTATGGGCACTGTAACGAATATATAACCAGTAGGGTTTCTGATCAAATGCAACAGCTCGATCAAGTAGTTTTTAGCGGATTCACGCATGAGCCAGCAATAAAATTAGCTGAAGCACTCATTAAAATTCTTCCAGAAAACCAAAACAAGATATTCTTTAGTGATAACGGTTCTACATCAGTTGAAATTGGTATTAAAATGGCGTTTCAATATCACTTTAATAAAGGAGAAAAACGTAATGCATTAATCGCTTTTGAGGATGGATTCCATGGAGATACTTTTGGAGCAATGAGTGTTTCTGGACTATCGGTATACAATGGGCCGTTTAAAGATTTCTTTTTAGATGTAAAACGAATTCCTGTTCCGAATGGAGAAAACAATAATAAAATTTTAAAAGACCTTCAAGATATAATTGAGACCAATAAAGTTGCAGGGTTTGTTTATGAGCCTCTGGTTCAAGGAGCCGCATCCATGAAAATGCATGATGCTGAAGGGTTAAATAGTATTTTGAAATTCTGTGCTGAAAATAATATCGTTACTGTAGCAGATGAAGTAATGACTGGTTTTGGAAAAACAGGAAAACATTTTGCTTCGCTTCACATTGAGACTAAGCCTGATATTATCTGTTTAAGTAAAGCCCTAACAGGAGGCTTGTTGCCCATGGCTTTAACCACATGCTCACAGAAAATCTATGATGCTTTTTATAGTGAAGATCTAAGTAAAGGCTTATTTCACGGGCATACCTATTCTGCAAATCCATTGGCTTGCACTGCAGCTTTAGCGAGTATAGAGCTATTGCAAACTGATGGTATTCAAGAAAATATCAAATCTGTTATAGCATCACATCAATACTTTGGCAATCGTATTCAAAGTCATCCTAAAGTGAAATCTATCCGTCAAACAGGAATTATTTTTGCTTTGGATTTAAATGTGGAAATGGAACGCTATGGGAATCTTCGCGATAAGCTCTTTAAGTTTTTTATGGACAATGGTGTTTTTTTACGTCCATTAGGGAGCACAATATATATTCAAGCACCTTATATAATTACTAAAGAACAATTAGATAAAGTCTATCAAGTAATTGAAGATGCCCTAGAAATAGTATAACTTAGTAGCCAAAATAATTTCTTGCAAAAACCAATTTCTATAACAGCTATTTCATCTATTTCTCCATTAGGAAAATCCTTAAGTGAGGCATGGAAAAGTTATCAAAGTGATAATCATTTTATTATCGCCAAAACCTTCAATTCATCATCTGTTTTAGTAGCAGAAATAGCTGAAGAGGCTAAAAAAGATATTGAGATTTTAAGACTATCCGATAACAAATACAAGTCGTTAGATAAAACCGTTTTATATGCTATTTATGCATCAAGAGAAGCCATAAATAATGCTAATTGGAAAGGTTCTGATAATTTCGGAATTAATATAGGCTCTTCTCGAGGTGCTACAAAACTTTTTGAAAATTACCATGAAGGATTTCTTAAAAACAATAAGGCTAAAACCCTAAGTTCTCCAACAACAACTTTGGGGAATATCTCATCTTGGGTTGCACACGATTTACAGTCTCAGGGCCCCGAAATAAGCCATTCAATTACTTGTTCCACAGCATTACATGCTATGCTAAATGGGATTGCTTGGATTAATTCTGGAATGAGTGATAAATTTTTAGTAGGAGGTAGTGAAGCACCATTAACAGGCTTTACCATTGCCCAAATGCAAGCGTTAAAAATTTATGCAAAGAATGATATCACCTTGAGCGCTGTCGAAGAATCTTTTCCTTGTCGTGCCTTAGATCTTGACAAAACTAAAAATACCATGGTTTTAGGAGAGGGTGCTTCAATGATGTGCTTAGAGGCTGGTATTCAAGAAAACGCGTTGGCTTTAATTAATGGTTATGGCTACGCTACCGAAATTTTAGAACATAATATTTCTATTTCAAGTGATGCACAATGTTTTCAAAAATCAATGAAAATGGCTCTAGGGAATGTAAACCCTGATGATGTTGATGTTATTGTAATGCATGCACCGGGTACTGTAAAAGGAGATCTTTCAGAATATAAGGCTATAGAAGTTGTTTTTGATAATAATACACCTTTATTAACCTCAAATAAATGGAAAATCGGACATACCTTTGGCGCTTCAGGAGCTTTAAGTATTGAGCTTGCTATTTTAATGTTGCAACATCAAGAGTTTGTTGGGATACCATATTTAGAAAATCAAAAACCTCCTAATAGGATTAAAAATATTTTAGTTAATGCCGTAGGTTTTGGCGGAAATGCGGTGTCTATATTATTGACTAAAAACTAAACAAATATCCCTTATAATTACTATTTTTGAGTTTAACAAACTAGCAGATTTATGAGCGAGACGAAACACAATTGGACTAAAGAAGAAATCTTAGATATATATAATAAGCCATTGATGGAGTTGCTTTATGAGGCAGCCTCTATTCATCGTGAGCATCATGATCCTAACACGGTTCAAGTATCTACTTTGTTATCTATAAAAACAGGTGGTTGTCCAGAAGATTGTGGATATTGTCCTCAAGCGGCACGTTATCATACAGATATAGAAGGAAATGATTTAATGACTGTTCAACAAGTTAAAGCACAGGCTTTACGTGCCAAATCTAGTGGAAGTTCACGTGTTTGTATGGGGGCTGCATGGCGAAATGTTAAGGATGGCGAAGAGTTTGATCAAGTTTTAGAAATGGTACGTACCATTAATAAATTAGACATGGAAGTATGTTGTACACTTGGTATGATAACTGAAAATCAAGCACAGCGTTTAGCAGAAGCGGGTTTGTATGCTTACAATCATAATTTAGATTCTTCTGAAGAATATTACAAAGAAGTCATTTCTACACGTGGTTTTGAAGACCGTTTAGAAACTATCGATAATGTACGTAAAACCAATGTTACTGTTTGTAGTGGTGGTATTATTGGTATGGGTGAAAAGATAGAAGATAGAGCGGGTATGTTAGTCGCTTTATCCACTCTTAATCCGCAACCAGAATCAGTACCTATTAATGCTTTAGTTGCTGTTGATGGAACACCTCTTGAAGATCAAGAACCAATTTCTATTTGGGATATGATTCGTATGGTAGCAGCAACAAGAATTGTAATGCCAGAAACACAAGTACGTTTAAGTGCTGGTAGAACACAAATGACAAGGGAAGGGCAGGCGATGTGTTTCTTTGCTGGTGCAAATTCTATTTTTGCTGGGGATAAATTACTAACCACGCCAAATCCCGATGTTAATGAGGACATGAAAATGTTTGAGTTGTTAGGGTTAAATCCTCAAAAACCATTTATTAAGAAGATGCAACCCGAAACAGTTGAAGCTCAAGATTCTCAATATCAAGCTTTAGGTGAAAAACCAAAATGGACACGTCCAGAGCATACTATTGAGCGTAACTTAGCGGCTAAAGAAAAGGCTAAAGTTGTTAAGTAAAAGTTGTCTACTTTAAATACAATATTATTTTCACAAAAAAACTCCGATACATTGTATCGGAGTTTTTTTTAAAGTATAAAAAAATATTTTTTTACTCTTCTTCGTTTGAAGCTTCAATTTCTGCAGCTTCCTCAGCAGCCTCTTCTGTTTCTTCAACAACAGGAGCAGCGGCAGCTATTCTTGCGTCGTTAACAGCTTTTTCTGCTGCTAATGCATCAGCTTTTGCTTTTGCTTCAGCTTCTGTTAAACCATCAGCTTTAGCTTGTACTTTTGCTGCTTTTTCTTCTAACCAAGCATTAAATTTTTCTTCTGCTTTTTCTTCAGTTAAAGCACCTTTCTTAATACCTCCTGCAAGGTGATTTTTTAATAAAGCACCTTTGTAAGATAATAAGGTTTTAGCCGTATCAGTTGGTTGGGCACCATTCTGAAGCCATTTTACAGCGCCATCAACATTTAATTCAACTGTTGCTGGGTTTGTGTTTGGATTGTAAGCACCTAATTTTTCTAGGTATTTACCATCTCTTTTAGAACGCGCATCTGCTGCAACGATCCAATAATAAGGTTTTCCTTTTTTACCGTGTCTTTGTAATCTAATCTTTACTGGCATAATAATTAATTATTTGAGGTTCTCGACCTCGGTTATTAATGAGGGCGCAAAGATATTATTATTTTTTAATAATTAGCGCTTTATTTACGAAGAATTTATCAGCTATAAAGTTGGTGTTTAGAACAATAAACAAACAGGTTCTGAAATTTTTGTATCATGCATGAATTTTAATTTTCCAGAAGAAGAATCAATACTGAATACAGAAATATTATGGCTCCACCTGTTGGCTACAAGTAAAAACTTTCCTGTTGGATCTAGAGTAAAATTTCTAGGCCAGTTACCATGAACACTTATAGTTTGAATTTTATCTAACGTCCCATCATTAATGTCTCTTTTAAAAACAGCTATTGTATTTTCACCTCTATTAGACGCGTATAAAAATTGCTCATCTTTAGATAAGTGAATGTCGGCACATGAATTTTTTCCTGCGTAGTTTTCATCTATGGTAGAATCAGAGTCAATTTGCTTAAACCCATTATCGATTTTTTTAACTGAAGTTATAGAACCCTCGTATTCATTTATCATATAAATAAAGTCACAGTTTTTTGATATTGAAAAATGTCTAGGGCCCGGGTTTCCTTTTATTTCAATTATGTTTTGGGATTTAAGCGTGTATAAATCACCTTTTAATTTATATTGATAAAATGCATTGCGCCCCAAATCAGAAATGAATAACTCGTCTTTTAAAAATTCAGCAGAATGGACATGCGAAGCTATGCTGTCATTATTATGGTCTAAGACTTGAAAGGCTTCTGATAACAATCCATTGTTTAATACAGAATGTAATGACGCATTACCGCCAGTATAATTTGATACTGCAATCTTATCTCCAGAATCATTAATTGTAATATGGCAAGGGTGAGCGCCATTTGCGTTAACAGTGTTTAATGAGGTTAATTTCCCTTCCTTTTCAACTTTAAAAGATGTAACAGCGCCATTTTCATTTTCATTTACAGCGTAAACATGTTTTTTATCAGGTGAATAAGTTAAGTATGACGGGTTTTCAGAAATTACTGCTAGTTTCTTATTACTTAACTCTCCTGTTTCGGTATTAAATTGAAATTGGTAAATCCCTTCGCTGTCACCACTCGTATACGTGCCAACAAATAAAGAAGTGTTCGGGTTAGAGCAATTGAATAAACATAAAGGAACACAGAACATGAGTAATTTGAATTTCATATGAAAAATATTAAGCCCCTAAAATAGTCTAATTTATTTAAATGTTAAGAAGCGTTATTGTTTACAACTGTTTATAACTTCATTTTAAAAAAGTGCAAATTCTGCCTATTTTTATATGCTCGTCATTTACGGCTAAACAGCTAAACGATTCAACAAATAAACATAAAGAATGTACTTAATTTTTGATACTGAAACCACTGGATTGCCAAAGCGTTGGGACGCACCAATCACAGATACAGGTAATTGGCCAAGGTGTATTCAAATCGCATGGCAACTCCACGATGGGATGGGAAATTGTATTGAAAGTCAGGATTACTTAGTACAGCCTGACGGTTTTAATATTCCTTATGATGCAGAAAAAATTCATGGAATTTCTACAGAGTTAGCTCAAGAACAAGGAATTCCATTAGCTGAGGTTTTAGAAAAATTTAATGAAGCCTTAGGTAAAACTAAATTTGTTGTTGGACAAAATGTAAAGTTTGATTTGAACATTATGGGTGCTGAATTTGTGCGCGGGGATGTAGCAAACTCATTACAAGAATTACCTGTGTTGGATACTTGTACCGAGCATACTGCAAGTTTATGTCAGATTCCTGGTGGACGCTATGGAAAATTCAAATTACCGACGTTAACTGAATTGCATGAGTTTTTATTCAGCGTGCCTTTTTCAGAAGCACATAATGCCACTGCCGATGTAGAAGCCACAACACGTTGTTTTTTCGAGTTGGTTCGTTTAGGCGAATACACGAAAGAACAATTGGATGTTCAGCCTGATTATTTTGAGAATTTCAAAAAAGAAAACCGCGATACCATTCAACTCATCGGTTTAAAACACATCAATCTTAAAAAAGAGAGTGCTAAAATTGCTGAACGATTAAAGCAGGTTGCGGCAGATATATCTTCCGAAGATATCAAACAAAATGTATCTGATTTATCCGATATTGAATTTGTTCACCTTCATAATCATTCGCAATTTTCGGTATTGCAATCTACAATGAGTGTTTCAGATATCGTAGCAGCAGCAGCAGAGCATGATATGCCAGCGGTAGCCTTAACCGATCATGCAAATATGATGGGCGCATTTCACTTTGTGAATGCGGTAAACAAAGTTAATAAAGGGATAAAAGAAAAAATTCAAGTAGCCGAAGAAAACGGAGAAACTACCGATATCAAACTCATTAAACCTATTGTAGGTTGCGAATTTTTTGTTTGTGAAGACCATACTGATAAAACCAGAAAAGACAACGGATATCAAATAGTATTGTTAGCCAAAAATAAAAACGGCTATCATAATTTGGCAAAATTATCGTCACATGCCTTTGTAGACGGCTTTTACTATTTGCCAAGAATTGATAAGAAATTGATTCAGCAATACAAAGAAGATATTATAGTGCTTACAGGTAATTTATATGGCGAAGTACCAAGCAAAGTTTTAAACGTTGGTGAAAACCAAGCGGAAGAAGCCTTGTTATGGTGGAAAAATGAGTTTGGAGATGATTTGTATATGGAGCTCATGCGCCATAATCAAGAAGATGAAAATCGTGTGAATCCAACTTTAATTAAATTGGCAAAAAAGCATGATGTTAAATTAATAGCGTCAAACAACACCTATTATCAAAATCAAGAAGATGCCAATGCGCATGATATTTTATTGTGTGTAAAAGATGGCGAAAAACAAGCAACTCCAATTGGTCGCGGACGTGGTTACCGTTATGGATTACCAAATCAAGAATACTATTTTAAGTCGGCAGAGGTCATGAAAAAATTGTTTCAGGATGTTCCCGAAGCAATTAAAAATGTTCAAGAAGTTGTTGATAAAGTTGAAGCTTTTCAACTTGCGAGAGATGTATTATTACCTGCTTTTGATATTCCAGGAGAATTTAAACATGGTGAAGATTTGGCCGATGGCGGAAAGCGCGGAGAAAATGATTATTTAAAACATTTGGTTTATCAAGGCGCCAAAAAGCGCTATGGCGAAGAACTTTCCGAAGAAGTCAAAGAACGTATAGATTTTGAGCTTAGCGTTATTGAAAACACAGGCTATCCTGGATATTTCTTAATTGTTGAAGATTTTATTCGTGAGGCTCGAAACATGGACGTGTCCGTTGGCCCTGGTCGTGGTTCTGCGGCAGGTTCTGTAGCAGCCTATTGCCTCTGGATTACTAATATAGACCCCTTAAAGTACGATTTGCTTTTTGAGCGTTTTTTAAATCCTGATCGTATTAGTATGCCCGATATTGATATCGATTTTGACGATGAAGGACGAAGTCGTGTTATGGATTATGTGATTGAAAAATATGGATCAAATCAAGTAGCACAAATTATTACGTATGGTACTATGGCGGCAAAGTCATCTATACGTGATACCGCTCGTGTATTGGATTTGCCATTATTTGATGCCGATAGGATTGCAAAATTGATTCCAACAATGTCTAAGCTTGGAAAGATTTTTGGCTTAGATGAAAAAGAATTAGGCAAGAAATTTAGAGCTGAAGATTTAGAAAAAGTAAACGAACTTTTAAATATTGCGGATGGTAGCGATTTACAAGCAGAGACGGTAAATCTTGCCAGAACGCTTGAAGGTTCAGTTAGGAATACGGGAATTCATGCCTGTGGAGTAATTATCACACCAGATGATATTACCAAATTTGTACCGGTAGCTTTAGCAAAAGATTCCGATTTATACGTTACCCAATTTGATAACTCCGTCGTGGAAGATGCGGGATTATTAAAAATGGATTTCCTGGGATTGAAAACTTTGACTTTAATTAAAGATACGGTTAAGATTGTAAAGGCTAAACACAATGTTTTACTCGATCCTGATACGTTTCCTCTAGATGATGAAGCAACTTATGAGTTATTTCAACGTGGAGAAACCGTTGGGGTATTTCAATATGAATCTCCTGGGATGCAAAAACATCTTCGCGATTTAAAGCCTACGGTATTCGAAGATTTAATTGCGATGAATGCCTTATATCGTCCAGGACCTATGGAGTATATTCCGAGTTTTGTTCGTAGAAAACATGGCGACGAAGAGATAGAGTACGACTTGCCAGCCATGGAAGAGTACTTAAAGGAAACTTACGGTATTACTGTGTATCAAGAGCAAGTGATGTTGTTGTCTCAAAGTCTTGCAGGTTTTACAAAAGGTGAAGCCGATGTGCTTCGAAAGGCGATGGGTAAAAAGCAGATTGCGGTGCTTGATAAAATGAAGCCTCAGTTTATTGAACAAGCCAGTGCTAACGGTCATGATGCTAAAATTCTAGAAAAAGTTTGGAAAGACTGGGAAGCCTTTGCGAGTTATGCATTTAATAAATCACACTCAACATGTTATGCTTGGATTGCATACCAAACCGCATATTTAAAAGCACATTATCCTGCGGAATATATGGCGGCAGTACTTTCCAATAATATGAACGACATCAAACAAGTGACGTTCTTTATGGAAGAATGTAAACGTATGAAGTTAGATGTTTTGGGACCCGATATTAATGAAAGTTATTATAAATTTTCGGTAAATAAAGACGGTGCGGTTCGATTTGGTATGGGCGCGATAAAAGGTGTTGGTCATGGTGCGGTTATGACGATAGTTGAGAACCGAAAAAAAGATGGTCATTATAAATCCATTTTCGATTTTGCAAAGCGCATTGATTTACGGGCAGCTAACAAAAAGGCTTTTGAAAATTTAGCTTTAGCAGGCGGTTTTGATGGCATAGGTAATACACATAGAGCACAATATTTTCATGATGATGGCGATGGCATTACTTTTTTAGAAAAAGCCATTAAATACGCTCAAAAACATAAAGAAAATGAAAATTCTGCACAGATAGATATGTTTGGAGAACAAAGTACTGTGCAATTTTCTGAACCCGAAGTACCGCCGTGTGAAGAATGGGGTACTATGGAGAAACTAAGTAAAGAACGAGAAGTTGTTGGGGTGTATATTTCTGGGCATCCGTTGGATGATTTTAAAACAGAAATGAAAACTTTTTGTAATGCGATGGTTGGCATGTTCAATAATTTGGAACCTTATGTAAATCGTGAGTTGGTGTTTGGCGGTGTTGTGACCGATGTGCAGCATCGTGTGAGTAAACAGGGCAAAGGTTGGGCATTATTTACCATTGAAGATTATACCGATAGTTATGAGTTTCGGATATTTGGAGAAGAATACTTAAAGTTTAGACACTTTTTATTGCAGAACAATTTTGTTTTTGTGAAAACCTTTGTGCGTGAAGGATGGGTAAATAAAGATACTGGAAAAAAGAGCGATCCTCGATTGCAATTCAATAATTTTCAATTATTACATGACGTAATGGAAAATTATGCTAAAAAACTTTCAATTCAAGTCGATATAAAAGATTTAAATGAGCAAAAAATAATAGCGTTAAAAGAGTTGTTGCACATGCATCCGGGGAATCAAGCATTAAATTTTTTGGTGTATGACACCAAAGAAAAGATGAAGCTTACTATGCCCAGTAGAAAGCAAAAAGTAAAAGTTTCTCAAGAATTGTTAGAAGAATTAGAAGCACAGGATGTTAGGTTTAAGTTGAATTAGTTTTCATACATACTTCATTCTGAACTTTTCATTAGTAACAAAACGTAAGAAACTGTTTTTGTAACTTCAATTTCCGATAAACAGATTGTTATGTAATGCCTCCTCATAATATCAGACTACGTTAAGATTTTTTATCCAAATAATCCCCTAAACTACCCAATTTGTCATCCCAGAATTGCTCGTAGAATTTCAACCATTTATTAACTTCTTGAAGTTCTTTAGGGTTGGCATTACAAAAGCGTTCACGACCATCAATTTGGATGTAAACCAAACCCACACTTTCTAAAGTTTTTATATGTTTGGTAACGCCTTGTCTAGTCATTTCAAACTGATTTGAAATTTGTGTTATAGATAATGCTGAGGTTGCAAAAACTAAGGCGTGAAAAATATCACGCCTAGTTGGATCTGCAATGGCTTTAAATAGCTTTGTTATTTTATCCTGCATTTACGGTTTCTTTTAAATAGTTTATTAAACCAGAAATACAATTATCCCATCCGCCGTTAAAGCTTTCGAACATAGCAACAGCCGTTTCGCCTGTGTAATTAGAAATGCCAGAATGTTCTAAGCATAGTTTTGTGCCTTCTGTTGTGGATTCTAATTCCCATTTCACAGTAGTTTCCGTTTTGGTGTCTGCTACAATCCAAGTATAAATTAATAGGTATGGGCTAGCATTTTTTACTTCGCCACTAATAACAGTACAGCCTTTTTCATTTGGAGGAGAGGTAAACGTGTATTTATATCCTTTTTCTGCTTTAAAATCGGCTGGGATAAACCATGTTGAGATTTCTTCGGCTTTTGTAATGGCATTCCATACTTGATCTACCGAGTGATTGAACACTACCTCCTTTTTAATTACATCTATCATAATCGTTAAATTTTTAATTAATACGCAACTTTGTGGTTGCTAAACTAAAATATATATTTTAAATATGCAACATTTTGGTTGCTTAATTAAAATTTTGAAGTATATTCTGAATTGCGCAAAGGATAGAAGCGGCATCCTTTTTTGCTTTTAATGGTAAAAAAGATATAGCAGATAGCCTAGTCCCGATAGCTATCGGGATGCGCCCAATAAATTTAAATAAACCTAGCTAATGCCATCATAAGTAAAACAAATTGTTCATTTGTAAGCTTTGGAATATTTTTTGACTAATTTTGTGTAATTAAAATGAATTAAGAATATATTAAATTATAAATATTATGGCATTAGAGATAACAGATGCGACGTTTGAAGAAACAGTATTAAAGAGTGACAAACCAGTTTTGGTTGATTTTTGGGCAGCTTGGTGTGGACCATGTAGAATGGTAGGACCAATTATTGAACAAATTAGTGATGAGTACGATGGAAAAGCTGTTGTAGGTAAGGTTGATGTTGATGCTAATCAAGAGTTTGCTGCTAAATATGGTGTACGTAACATACCCACTGTTTTAGTTTTTCAAAACGGAGAAGTTGTTGGAAGACAAGTTGGGGTTGCTCCTAAAAATGCATATACAGATGCTATTGACGGGCTTTTGTAAAAGATTAAGAAAAAGAAAGTTAAAAGGTTTGCCGTAATGGTGAACCTTTTTTTATTTTAGATGCTTAGTAGTTAATTAAGTAAAAAGATAATTTAGATATGAGTAAATTAAAAATACAGGATGCTATTGATAGCAAATTAATTGAAGAGCGCAAGGTGTTTTTGTGGGGTCAAGTAGATGATGAGTCGGCAAAACATGTGATTGATAGATTACTTTATTTAGATGCTTTGGAAACGGCAGATATACATTTATACATTAACAGTCCTGGAGGCTATGTAACGTCTGGTTTTGCAATGTACGATTGCATTAAATCTTTAAAGAGTGATGTGTCTACCATTTGTACAGGGTTGGCCGCTTCTATGGGGTCAATTTTATTATCGGTTGGAACTAAAGGAAAGCGTTTTATACAACCACATGCGCGTGTTATGATTCATCAACCTAGTGGTGGTGCACGCGGACAAGCTAGTGATATTGAAATTACAGCTCAAGAGATTTTAAAAACCAAAGAGTTGAGTGCTCAAATTCTGGCTGATAACTGCGGACAGGATTTTGATAAAGTGATGAAAGATTTTAATCGCGACCATTGGATGGGAGCAGAGGAGTCTGTGGCTTATGGTATAGTAGATAAAATGATATAATTGAATCTACAAAGCGAACTAAATAAGGCGGAAGGATTTAAAAATCTTGAGCTACTTGCAAAACAAGTGGTTGAGGGCTTTATAGCTGGAATGCATAAGAGCCCATTTCATGGATTTTCTGCCGAGTTTGCTGAACATAAAATTTATAATCAAGGTGATAGCACGCGACATATAGATTGGAAACTCTTTGCTAAAACTGATAAGCTTTACACAAAGCGTTATGATGATGAAACAAATCTACGTTGTCACATTATTTTAGATAATAGTAGTTCGATGCATTATCCGAAATTGGATTCGTTTTCAATCGATAGTTTGAATAAAGTTGGATTTTCCGCATTGGCAGCAGCTTCGTTAATGTATATTTTGAAAAAGCAACGTGATGCTGTTGGTTTGAGTATTTATAGTGATAACTATGATTATTATGCTCCGGAGAAGGGGAGTGAGCGTCATCATCAAATGCTTTTGAACCGTTTGAGTGAAGCTGTAATTTCGAAACCCGAAAACAAGCAAACTGAAACGTATAAGTACTTGCATGAAATAGCAGAAAAGATTCACAGACGCTCGATGATTTTTTTGTTTACAGATATGTTTCAAACATCGGAAGATGATACCAAATTATTTGAAGCTTTACGTCATTTAAAATATAATAAGCATGAGGTTGTTTTATTTCATGTGTTTGATAAAACGAAGGAATTGAATTTCGATTTTGATAATAACCCTAAGCGTTTTATTGATGTTGAAACGGGTGAGTATATTAATTTGTACGCCGAAAATATTAAGGAGAGCTATAGTGAAGCTGTCACTAATTATTTTAAAGCGCTTCGTTTAAAATGTGCCCAATACAAGATTAAATATGTCGAGGCAGATATAAATAAAAATTTTAATTCAATACTTACTACCTATATGGTAGAGCGCCAAAAATTCGCCTAGAGAAATGTTGAAAAAAGACCTAAAAAGATTTGACATATAAAAAAAGGCGTGTATATTTGCAACCGCAATAATGCAACGGTCTGGTAGTTCAGTTGGTTAGAATGTCGCCCTGTCACGGCGAAGGTCGCGGGTTCGAGTCCCGTCCAGACCGCAATCCCGATAGCTATCGGGAGCGAAAAAGCTCTGAGAAATTAGGGCTTTTTTAGTATTAAGATGTTGTGTTGTTCACGCCAAAAGCGTGATGTAGTCTACTAAGTTAGCTTAGTAGCCAATGGAAAGCTTTCCTTTTTTCTCCCGATAGCTATCGGGAATAAGAAAATTGGGATGCTTTTTTGTTTTGGGGAAGTTTGCGTTTTCTTCTAACTAATTGCACTGTATGCACTAACTGCACAAGGGTTAATGTGCTAAAATCAAAAGGTATATATTCTTCTGAAAAGGTGAGTTATTAGGCGTACCAAATTATTCAAAGGTGTACCATTGAAATTAGAATCTAGATATAACTAATTTTTGTTTGATATTCTATTAAGAAAGGTGAAGCTTTTAAAATATCATCTTTGTATTCTTAGGCAAAATACTCTGCGTTACCCTCATATCTAACGCCCTCAGCAAATTCTAGATAATATGATTTTCCAACTTTTCTATTTGAGACTATAACTTTATTATTTTTTACAATTATTACTTTCTGTCCTTCATAAATTGGTCTGCTATCGTGTATAATAGGGCAATGGGAGTCAACTGTATGACCATTTCTTTGATTAAATTTATCAGCTATATACAATAGCTTTATAAGATATGGATGAGCTGTTATTCGTGAACTCCTATTCTCAGTACAGAAATCTCATCTACAGTAATTATTAATGTACTGATCATCAAAAACATAAGTTTTATTATAATTAACTACAAAACGTCCAATACTAAAATGACAATTGAAGCTCATTTTATCACCTTCCTCTATTAGATTAAAATCTATATCTGGAGCAAATGTTGGATTGCATGAAATTGGTTTAGAATAATCTTCTAAACGATTAACGGCAATAGCTTTAATTTCATCTTTTAAACCTATTAAAGACATATTGTCGTTCAATTGTCTATCCAAAACTTCGTCAGAAACAAATTCTATATCTCTTCCTATGGCCTTTCCTGTTCTATTTATTAAAGAACTATCTATTTCAAATTCTGTTCTAAAAAAAGTGTGAACGTAAGCTATTTTCACAAAGTTATTATCCTCATCTAAATTTGAAAGATTATATGATTTTCTTATTTGTGTATTCGATCCTTTAGTTAAAAAAGAATCTATAGGAAGCTCTCGTTTATCATACCAAAGCTCATGTTTTTGATACTCGTAACCTTCGAATGACTCTCCTCTGTCATCTCTTTCATCCATACATCTGGCATACATAACTGCTTCCTTGGCTACGTAATGAAAACCATTTCTTTCTCTATAAAAAGGGATTTTATATTCATCTTTTAATTTCCACCTTCCCTGGTATTTATAGCACGGATAGTAACAGTCATCTGGTAATTCTTTTAACTTTACATAAGGTTGAATAAAATTATTCTCAAACCCCCATTTTAACATCTCATATCGTGTTTCATCTTTTAAATTATCCTTTTGCACATTAAGGTAATCTTTTTTTATGTTAAGGTATAGATAAAGAATTACAGAAAAAAGCATCCCTAATAAAAGAAATAAAATATTACGACTTATTCCCGATTTACTTTTTAAAACTTTTGATTCGTTCGGAGCTTTTAAAGTTAATTGATCTAATTCTAATAATCGTTCAATATTACCTATAGCTCTTTTAAACTCTCCTTCAGAAGCCGTATTATTAATTAATCTTGAAAATTGAGAATCACTATAAAATAAATCTCTTGCTATTATAGAATTACTAGTAGATTCAAACTTATTCCTAGAATTGTCAAATTTACCATATCTCTTAAGGAGATTAGCTATAAAACTTCTGTGTAATTCTTCTGTGCTTTTATGGCTTTCCATTTAATTTTATAAGAAATTTAAAGTTACTGAAATGAAGTTGAATTTGATAAAATTTGATAAAATTTACTAAAACAGCAAAGATTAAAGTAAAAATTTATATAATTGATAATCTTTTAATCAAATACCTATTGATTTATCACTAAAAACATCAAGCCTTTATTGCGTTAAATTACAGTAAAACTAAACTTTTAAAACCAATTTTAAGATGAAATGCATAACTAAACCACTATTTTTTCTATTTCTCTTTTCATTTCAAATATTAATTGCTCAAACTGTTGTTAAAGGTACTGTTACCGATGAAGAAGGTGTTCCTTTATCTGGTGTAAGTATATTAGAAAATAATGCTTCTAATGGTGCAATAACAGATTTTGATGGTCTTTATAAAATATCATTAGAAACTGAAACCCCTACCTTAACATTTAGTTTTATAGGTTTTAAAAGAGTAACTATTGATGTGAATTTAAGAGATGTTATTGATGTAGTGATGGTAGAAGATTTAGAAGATTTAGACGCCGTTATTGTAAATGCCATAGGATTTACTAAGAAAAAAGATAATTTAGGTTATGCGAGCTCAACGGTTAAGGGAGATGCAGTTGCAAAATCTGGAGAGGCGAATGTTTTAAATGGACTTTCAGGTAAATCATCAGGTGTAAGAATAACCAGAAATTCTGGTGATCCAGGTGCAGGATCATTTATCCAAATTAGAGGGCTTTCTTCTATAACAAGAAATAGTCAGCCATTAATTATTTTAGATGGTATTCCTATTAGTAACGATGTGCGGGGTAACAGTGATAGAGGTGGTGTTAGCCAGCAATCACGTCTTAACGATATTAACCCAAATGACATAGAATCTATTACTGTTTTAAAAGGAGCTGCTGCTGCTGCGTTATGGGGTACACAAGCTTTGGGTGGTGTTATTAATATTACGACCAAAACTGGAAAGTATAATAGTAAGTTGTCTGTAAGTTTAAAATCTACTTATTCTTTAGATAAGATTAATGTAAAATACCCTGTTCAAAGAAGATATGGACAAGGTGATAATGGTGTCTATAATCAAAGAGCACGAGATTCATGGGGTGACTTAATCTCAGATCGTTCAGGTGGTAATGATGAATTTAATACTTCCGGTGAATTTTATTTAGATCAAAATGGAAGAGTTTATTACCCTATATTAAATAAAAACTCGCAAGCTATATTTAGCGATTCTAATTTTAATCAGGTTTTTGGTAATGGCCATTTTTTAGAAAACAATTTAAGTTTAAGTGGTGGTACCGCAAAAAGTACTATGTTTTTTAGCTTAAGTGATTTGGATCAAAAGGGAATTGTAAAAAACAATTCTGATTATAGAAGATCAACAGTTAGATTTAATGCCAAACAAAACTTTACTGATGCTACTAGTTTAAAAGTAAGTTCAACTTACACAAGAACTTCATCTAATCGTATTCGATTAGGAGCAAACTCTTCAGGGCTTTATTTAGGCTTGCTAAGAAATCCAGCTGATTTTGATATTTCTGGTTATAGAGGAGATTATTATGCTTCTAGTGATAGTTCACCAATTCCTAATAGACATCGGTCTTACAGAGAGCCATTAGGCGCAGATGGAACAGCTACTTATAACAATCCGCTTTGGACTATTAATGAACAAGAAAATAAAGCTAAAGTAGATCGCTTCATTACTAATTTTGAGTTTATGACATCGCCTAATAGCTGGCTAACCTTTATAGCAAGAGCAGGAGTTGATCACTATAGCGAAACTAAATCTGAGTTTATGACCCCTGGTTCTGCTTCGGGAGCCTTTACAGCAGGCTTTATAGATCAATCTACTGCTTCCAACACGATTTTTAATACAGATTTTATAGCTAAAACTACATTCAATATTCAAGATATTATTACTGATGGTAGCTTTTTAGTAGGATTCAATTATAACAGTAGATCAAGAAATGTAAATGGTGTAGAAGGTAATGGTTTTATTCAATTTCTTGATGTGGCAAGTGGTATCCGTGATATAGACAATACACTTATTGAAAACACCGTAGTAAGCAGTTCTTTTGGACAAGAGCGAACGGCAGGATTATATTCTTCCTTGTCTTTTTCGGCATACGATATGTTTTTTATAGATAGTACTATTAGAATTGAAAACGCATCAACATTTGGACAAAATTCAGATAAGCCATTTCTATTTCCATCAACATCCTTAGCATGGCAGTTTTCACAGTTAGATATTTTTAAAGACAGTGATTTTTTATCCTTCGGTAAGATTAGAGCTTCATATGCCGAAGTAGGTGTTCAGCCAGCACGCTATAATACTGCTAATATTTTTGTTTCGCCAACATATAATGATGCATTAGGAGGCGGATTAAATTCTGGATTGTTTGGAAATGGAGCTTTTGTACCAAGTACTAATAGAGGTAATGCATCACTAAAACCTGAACGAAAAAAAGAATTTGAAATTGGAACAGATTTAAGGTTTTTTAAGAATAAACTATCCTTAGGACTAACTTATTTTGAAAATGTTACTGAAGATGTTCTTCTAGATTTTCCTGTAGCAAACGCAACTGGATATTCTTCTATTTATGCAAATGGTGCTGAAATTGAGAATAAAGGTTTAGAACTTGATTTAGGGTACAAAATAATTAATACCAATGATATTTCTTGGTCTATTGATGCTAACTTTACTAAAGTAAAAAATGAAGTTACAGATTTAGCGGGAGCAGAATCTCTTAATTTAGGAGGCTTGTCTGCAGTAAGTTCTAGGGCTGTTGAAGGTCAGCCACTAGGTGTTTTATGGGGTTCTAGAACACTAAGAAATGATAATGGGTCAATAGTTTTTGACGAGTTTGGCTTCCCTGAGCAAGACCAATTGGAAGGTGTTATTGGTAATCCAAATCCTGATTGGCAAGGAGGTGTTACGAATACATTTAAATATAAAAATTTCAGATTGTCAGTTTTATTTGAAACCTATCAAGGTGCTGATATTTATGCTGGAACCAAATCTGTAATGAGAGATTTAGGAACATGGTATGATACCGGTAATGAAGTTACAGCTACTAGAAATTACTTCCAATCTAATGGTAATATTATAAATATTGGTGAAACGTTTCGAGGTAATGTAGTAGATTTTGGTGCTGGACCTGTAGCTTTAACAGAGGTTTGGTATAATGGCGATGGTGGATTTTTTGGCGGCGGAAATGATGAGTTATATGTTGAAGATGGATCTTGGACTAGATTAAGAGAGCTTACTTTATCATATATATGGAAATCGGATTGGCTAAAAAAGTCTACATCTTTAAAATCTGTAGAATTTTCAGTGACAGGAAGAAATTTGTTTTTATGGACTAAGTTTGAAGGTAATGACCCAGACACAAATTTATCTGGAGTGAGTGCAGCAAGAGGATTAGATTACTTTAATAACCCTGGCACCAAATCTTATCTTTTTAGTGCAACATTAAATTTATAATCTAAAAATTAATATCCAAAGGTAAACTTTGATAATCAAGTAAACTGACTAATTGGATGATAAAAGTGTCCATTGAAGACCAATAAAAATAAACATACTAATAAAAAATAGTTAATTATGAAATCATATATTTTATTATTTCTTAGCATTATTCTAACTCAATCTTGTAGCGATTTAGTAGAAGACCTAAATAATGACCCGAACAACCAAACTCAAAGCGCATATCAAACCATTTTAACAGGAGCTGAAGTTGGCAATATGTTATTTCAAACTGGAGAGAATGCAAGAAGGGCTTGCATTTTTGCAGGGCAATATACTGGAATAGATAGACAACATTTAGGGTTTAGTCAATACTCAGTAACTACCAGTGATTTTGATGCCTTATGGAATGATGGCTATGTAGATGCTCTAAGAAATGCTATAATCACAGAGGAAGCTGCCAATAATGAAAATATTGGGCCTGTCACTATAGGTATTACTCAAGTATTACAAGCGCAATCCTTTGGTACGCTAACAGCACTATACGGAGATATCCCATTTGACGAGGCTGTAAATGGGGACTTTCCAAACCCAATGTTTAATAATCAAGTAGACGTTTATTCTAAGATACAAACGTTATTAGATAAAGCCATTTCAAATCTGCAACAGGGTAGTGGAAGACCAGCAACAGGATCTGATATTTATTTTGATGGAAATGCTCAAGCTTGGATTGAAAATGCATATACTTTAAAAGCACGGTTTTACATGCATGTTAAAGATTATAGTAACGCTTATGCCGTGGCTCAAAATGGAATTAGTTCATCAAATAATAGTATGTATGGACCTCATGGTACAGCTGCTGAAGATTCAAATTTAAACTATCAATTTTTTGCAATTGAAGTTAGACAAAGTGATCTGGTTGTTTCAAATTTTATGGCAAATTTGATAAATCCAACTAGTAATACTTATAGAGGACATTCTAAAACAAATGAAAGTGGTAGAAATAATTTCTACTTTACAACAAATTCGTTAGGTGTTCAACCAAATATATCTAATGGATATGCTGCACAATCAGCACCTATAGCATTAGTAACTTATCAAGAAAACTTACTCATATTGGCAGAAGCTGGTTTTAGAACAAATGGTTTTGATAACGGGTTATTTCACTTAAATAATTTTAGATCATTCATGAACAATGGAGGGTATTTAACAAATGTAAATTCTTCTAATATTACATATGAACCATTTGTAGCTGCAGATTTTACATCTGGAGGCATTGAAAATCTTGATGGTATAAGTACTGAAAATGCGCTTTTAAGAGAGATATTGGAAGAACGTTATATTACTTTATTTGGACAGATAGAAGTATTTAATGATACCCGCAGAACAGAAAATGAATCTATAGTAAGAGTTCCCGTTATACCTAATACTGGCAATGTTTTACCACAACGTTTTATTTATCCTCAATCAGAAATTGATAGAAACAGTAATACACCTAATCCTATACCTGACTTCTTTAATAAAACACCTGTAAACCAATAGACTATTTATAAGAACATGATAGGACTTAAAAACATAAAAAAGAATTTTATTTTAGTTTTAGCAATAGTTTTACTAGTGCCCTTAGGATTGTTTTCACAGGAAGAACAGCCGCTTAAAGTATTATTTGTAGGGAATAGTTTTACTTATTTCTGGAATATGCCACAATTGGTAAAAGCTATGGGTGAATCTCAAGGCATTGCTCTAGATATTCATCAATCTACAGTTGGAGGTACTAATTTAAAACAGCACTGGAATGAAGAGAAAGGAACCATTACAAGAAAGCTTTTAAATGAACAAGATTGGGATTATGTGATTCTTGGAGACCATAGCTTAAGTACAATAAATTCTCTGGAACGATTTAAAGAGTACGGAGGAAAATTTTCAAAATTAATTCGATCGAAGGGTGCTGAACCCATATTTTATATTACTTGGGCTTATAAATCTAACCCTTTAATGCAGCCTGCAATTACAAAAGGATATTTAGAATTAGCACATGAGCTGAATGCTAAAGTAATTCCTGTAGGTCCTATTTGGATGAAGGCTCGAAATTTAAGGCCAGATTTAAACCTTTATTTTGATGATAAACATCCATCATCAGACGGTAGTTATTTAATAGCCTTAATTGCTTATAAAGCACTTACCGGAAAATCAGTATCTGAAATATCTAACAGAGTAACTACTATGGATAAAGATGGAGAAAAATTATATCTTTCATTTGTATTGCAGGAAACTTCAGCATTCTTTAAGCAACTGGTAGAGGAATCTAAAATTGAATCTTTTAATAAAATAAAAGAATGAAGTCCATACAAAAAAGTATATTCTTAATTTCAGGGCCTCTATTGTTTATTATTTTACAGTGTTTTGATCCACCTGCTGGAATGTCTGAGAAAGCTTATGACTTACTTTCTATTACATTATGGATGGCATTGTGGTGGGTTACAGAATCCGTCCCCATAGCTGTTACAGCATTACTTCCAATTATATTATTCCCAATGACGGGAGCTGTTGATTTACAAACTACAACAGCATCTTATGCCCATAAGTATATATTTTTATATATGGGTGGTTTTATGCTTGCTATTGCTATTGAAAAGTGGAATTTACATAAACGTATTGCATTAAATATTATTAAGATAATTGGCACCAATGTTTCCAAAATCATTTTAGGCTTCATGGTTGCAACAGCATTTCTTTCCATGTGGATTTCGAATACTGCAACAGCTGTAATGATGCTCCCCATAGGAATGTCCATAGTTGCTCAACTTCAAGATAATCCAGATACTGAAGAAGATGAAAATTTTATTTTTGGTAAAGCACTTATGTTGAGTATTGCCTATAGCGCCTCAATAGGTGGTATGGCTACACTTATAGGTACACCTCCTAATTTAGTGTTTGCAGGTTATGTAGAAGAAATTTATGGTATTGAAATTACCTTTTTACAATGGTTGAAATTTGGCTTACCTATAGCAATCCCATTACTTGTTATTGCATGGTTATACCTAACAAAATATGCATTTAAGTTTAAGCAGAAAGAATTTCCAGGAGGAAAACAAGAAATAAATAGACTATTGGTTGCTATTGGCCCAATGAAACGTGAAGAAAAAATTGTATCAGTAATTTTCATGCTAACCGCATTTTGTTGGATAACAAGATCGTTTATTTTACAGAAATTTTTTCCATTTATTGATGATACTATAATCGCTATGGCTGCAGGTGTATTATTGTTTATTGTGCCAGCTAGCGATTTTAAAAAACGTATAATTACTTGGGAGGATGCTGTAAAATTGCCTTGGGGTATTATTCTTTTATTTGGAGGTGGTATGGCGCTTGCTGCAGGATTTCAAATTACAGGACTAGCGTCTTGGATAGGTTCTCAAATGTCTATGCTTCAAGGACTATCAATGATTTTGTTGGTGTTAGTAATAGTTGCTGTAGTCAATTTTTTTACAGAGTTTACTTCAAACCTAGCAACAACAGCGATGTTGTTGCCTATTTTAGCTCCTATTGCTATATCATTAAACATTAACCCGTATATACTAATGGTGTCTTGTACCATAGCTGCGTCTTGCGCATTTATGATGCCAGTTGCAACTCCCCCTAATGCCGTTGTATTTGGATCTGGTTATTTAAGAATACCAGACATGATAAAAAGTGGTATATGGATGAATATTATATCTATTATATTTTTAACAATTATGGTGTATTATTTTTTACCAATAATTTGGGGTTTTGATTCGAGTGATTTCACCGAATTTATAAAATAAAAAGAAATATTTAATAAAACGTAAAACTAAACATATCATGAAGATTATTAAAAAATTTACAATTTACATGCTTATCCCTTTGGGGTTTCTTTCTACATTTTTGGTAGGCTGTGATGACGATGATACTAGTTCTATTGTTGATAACACGCTAATAGTTATGACAAAAACTATTAATGATGTAAAATTTGATAGTGGTATTGAAAATGTAAACATAAATGCTACAATTGAAATTATTTTTTCACATACTCTAAATACAGATCTGTTCTCTTCGTCCTTAACATTAAATTCGGTTTCTGGAACTGTAGATTATACTATAGATTTTTCAAATACTAACTCAACAATTACGATAATTCCTAGCAACCCTTTAGATTATGAAAGTACTTACACCTTAACATTACCAGCTGGAGATTATGGTTTGTCAGGTGAGTCTTTGGAAGAGCCGCTTTCACTTAGCTTTACAACAGCTGCATTTGTACCGCCTGTATTTACTTTGTCAAGTGATGTTTTAGAATTAGAAGAAGATGGTGAAACGGCAACTATTACAGCTAGTCTTGATAAAGTATCTCAAGAGGATATAACTGCCACCTTTGTTTTAGCAGGAACCGCAACCGAAAATACAGATTATTTAGTAACTGGCAATTTAATTATAACAATTCCAGCAGGGAGCTTATCTTCATCTATCTCATTAACCTCAATTGTAGATGGGGAAAACGAAGGGAATGAGACTATCGTAATCTCTCTAAGCGATGTTGTTAATGCTACCAGTGATTCTCAAGAGCTTATAATTACTATTAACGAGCAATTACCTGCAATTTCATTAAAAGGCGTATTTGCTTTAACTTGGGATGGTTCAGGAACTAATGACGGTAAAGCAATTCATTTAATTGCAAATCAAGATATAGCAGATTTAAGCATATATGGTCTTGGTGTTGCAAATAATGGTGGTGGAACCGATGGTTTAGAATATACATTCCCAGTAATGTCAGTGTCTATTGGAGATGATATTCTTGTAGCAAGAGAGCCAGCGTTAATTTCAACCTATTTTGGAGGATGTGCTAGCGAATTTGAGCATGTTTTACAGGCAAACACATCTATAAGTCAAAATGGAGATGATGCTATTGAGCTGTTTAGTGGTAATACCATTATAGAAACATATGGTGATGCAGATGTTGATGGAACTGGAGAGGCATGGGAGTACAAAGGATCTTGGGCATATAAGTTTGATGGTGTTTGGATTTATGGAGGTGTAGATTGTTCAATAGGATCTACAACCACGCAAAGTTCTAATTGCGTATATCCCGTATGTGGTGAGGCATTATCGTTAAAAGGTGTTATGGCAATTCTTTGGGACGGAAGTGGCACCAACGGTGGTAAAGCGGTTCATTTAAAAGCGCAAAAAGATATTGCCGATTTAAGTTTATATAGTGTTGGAGTAGCAAATAACGGTGGCGGAACAGATGGTATAGAATTCACCTTCCCTGTAATGTCAGTTTCTGCTGGAGATGACATTCTTTTAGCAAGAGAACAGGCAACAATAGCAACCTATTTTGGAGCCTGTATAAATACTTTTGAACATGTTATTGAAACTGGTTCTATGAACCAAAATGGAGATGATGCCATAGAGCTTTTTAAAGGGAATGATGTTATAGAAACCTATGGTGATGCAAATGTTGATGGCACTGGAGAAGCATGGGAATATGCTGGATCTTGGGCATACAAGTTAAATGGTAACTGGATAACTGGTGGTTTAGCTTGTGCTGCTGGATCAACTAGTACGCAGGCCTCTGCCTGTGCTTATCCAGAATGCAATTAAACTGACTAATAAATTTAGGTAATGTGCAAAACCTTTCTTTATATTTTAAAATAAAAAATACAATATGAATACAAAAAGAAATATTTTTAGAAAGATTAGTGTGTTCTCAATGATACTGGGCTTATTATTCTTAGTTGGCTGTAATGATGATGACAGTGATTTATTATCATTATCAATACTGTCTATCATAGTAAATGGTACGCCTCTTGAAGACGGAGCTACTAATGTACCAGTTAATTCGGTTATTGAGATTGCCTTTTCATCAGAAATTACCCCTTCTAAATTCGAAGACTTACTTTCAATAACAACAGGATCTGCAGCCCTTGACTATACGGTTTCATATTCAAATGTGTCTTCAAAGGCAATTGTAGCCCTTGCTCAAATGGATGCAAATGAAACTTACAGTTTGTCAATACCAGCAGGAGATTTAGGGCCAAACGGAGAGTATTTCAATAATGGTATATCCTTATCGTTTGTTACTAATTTTGGAAAAACACCATGCCTAAGCGCTACAAACGCGTGCATACAAACTTTACAGGTACCAAATGGAGCTGGTGATCAATTCAATTTTGATATGTATAGTAATTATGATTTTATAGATGACCCAGAATTTACATATAATTCAATAAACCAGTTAGTTATTGTTGTTCATGGTTTAACAAGAAATGCCAACGACTATTTTTCATATATGGCTTCTTCGTTACAAGACATTAACATGGAAGAAAACACTTTACTTATTTCCCCTTATTTTAAGGATAATGCAGCTGCAACTGGTGATGATTTATATTGGGACACACGTTGGAGAGAAGGTGCAAATTCTAGTAATACCAATGCCTCTATAAGCTCATTTACAGCCATAGATGCCATTATTGAGAACATTGCAAATTCTGGTAACTTTCCAAACTTGTCGACCATATTTGTTACTGGGCATTCTTCTGGGGCAGCTTTTGCACAACACTACGCTTTGGCTAATAGAGCTGAAAACACACATACAAATATTAATTTTGAATATGGTATTGCCAATAATCAATATTTTTATTACCCTGACGGGCAGAGGTATGATGAAAGCACACAACAATTTGTAACACCTACGGGTTGTTCAGGATATAACTTTTGGCCCTATGGGTATGAGTTTTCTGTACCCTATCTTGATGGTATAGAGCAACCTGTAATTACAGAGCAACAAGTAACCAGAAATACTACGTATTTATTAGGTAGTAATGACACCACTAATTTCTTGTTAAATACAACAGATTGTCAAGCAACTTTATTAGGCTCAAACCGAGTAAAACGAGGTGAAAATTTGCTTTTGTATATGCAAACTTTTTATAGTGCCACAAACAATCATGATAAGATTATTGTAAATAACGTGGGACATAATGCTAATGGGATGTATAATTCTCCGGAGTTTAAACAATATTTAGTTGATCGTCAATAATTTATAAATAATTTTAATAGATAACCTTATTTTTGCTATATTTAATGGCATTTATTTGTAGCTTACAATTAAGCATATTTGTGGCTTCCCGAGTTTTATTTTAACCTATAATTTTAACTTTAATACTATAATTATTATGAAAAAACTTTACTTTTTATTTTTATCACTTTCAACTATTTTGGCTTTTGGTCAGGATAATTATCTTGTAGAAAATTTTGATTATGCACCAGGAGCCTTATTAACGGATAATGGTTGGTGTTCACACAGTGCGCCAGGAACAAATTCTATGGATGTGGCAAGTGGCAGTTTATCATTTACTAATTATATAGGAAGTGCTGTAGGTAATGCTGCTTTAGTTGACAATACTGGCTCTGATGAAAACAAGATAATGAGTGATTGGATTACTTCTGGAAGTGCATATGCTTCATTTTTAATGAAACCTAATTCGGCTGCAACAACTAGTAATGATGGTTATTTTTTCCATTTTCTTAAATATGCAAATGAAGCCACGCCTAATTGTTTGGAAGAGAGTTCGTTATTTAGAGGTAGAGTCTTCTTTTTACCGGGTTCAACTGCTAGTGATTTTAAGCTTGGGCTCTCTTATGAAACAGGTACTTTTCCTTCAAATGACTCAGTATCTCCATTTGATTTGACAGGTGATTTAAATCTTGCTGACACTTATTTAGTTGTTGTAAAATATACTTTTGTTGATGGTGCCGATAATGATACTGTTAGTTTATTTGTTTTTGCGGACGGCGATAACCTGACTACTGAACCGGGAACACCTACTCTTGGACCACTACCATTTGCAAATTCTGAAATAGGAACAATACAGGGAATAGGATTAAGGCAATATGCTGCAGCAGAAGATTTAACCGTAGATGGTTTTTATGTAAGAAATGAATGGAATTTAATTGATGCAGGTACTAATTTATGTACTGTAGCATTGGGAATAGGGACTGCCAGTTGTAATGCAAATACTGCTGGAAATGATAACGATAGTGTTACTATTAATATTCCATATTCGGGCTTGGATGCTTCAATTACATCTGTAACCACAACTTCTGGAGGTGTTGTTGGAGGAGACAATCCTAATAGTATCTCTGATGGAACAATTACAATAACTGGGTTATCTGAAGGAGATGCTTGGGATATTCTTTTAAATGGAGGAGCTTGTGATGGAAGAACAGCCTCCGGGTCTGTTCCATCTGCGGAATGTGATCCTCGATTTTTAGTTATCAACGAAGTTCTTGCTGATCCTGCAAGTGATATTACTGGAGATGCCAATGGAGATGGAGTAAGAGATTCTAGTGATGACGAATTTGTAGAAATTTATAATACGGACTCTAACCCCATTGATCTAGAAAATTACACTATATCTGATGCTTCTGGAGTTAGACATATATTTCCAGCCAGTAGTATTGTATTAGCAAATAATTTTATAACTGTTTTTGGTGGAGGGACACCGGATCAAAACATTGATGAAGCTGGTGCAGTAATACAAGTTGCAACGGCAACTTCTTTAGGTTTCAATAATTCTGCGGATGTTGTAACGCTTAAAGATCCATTTGGAACAATAGTTGCTCAATTTGATTATAGTGGTGGTGGTATTGATCAATCATTTGGTCGTAGTCCAGATTTTACTGGATCATTTGTAGATCATACGACAATAGTTACTGCACTATTTTCTCCTGGGAAAAAAAATGATGGAACTACACTATCTACAGGCGATTTCGAACCCAATAGTTTATTAATTTACCCTAATCCAGTAAGTAATGGTTTTGTAACTATTAAATCTCAACTTTCTGGAATTAAAAGTATTGAGTTGTACGATATGTTAGGAAGATCTGTACTAAACACAACATTAAATTCAGATGTACTTAATGTTAGCTCAATTAAAAGTGGGTTATATTTATTAGAAGTATCTATTGGAGATCGTTCATCGACTACCAAACTTATTATTAAATAGTAATTATTACGTAATATTTAATTTAGGCGTTTTTTTAAAAGCGCCTTTTTTATTGAATATGGTGGCTTAAATTTTAATATGTTATAAGCGGGTTCGAGTCCCGTCCAGACCGCAATCCCGATAGCTATCGGGAGCGAAAAAGCTCTGAGAAATTAGGGCTTTTTTAGTATTAAGATGTTGTGTTGTTCACGCCAAAAGCGTGATGTAGTCTACTAAGTTAGCTTAGTAGCCAATGGAAAGCTTTCCTTTTTTCTCCCGATAGCTATCGGGAATAAGAAAATTGGGATGCTTTTTTGTTTTGGGGAAGTTTGTAATTACAAAGGCACCAAGTTCCTATTTTTTTTATTGAATCAAAATAGAGGTAATATTCGATTTGAATGATTTGATTAGAATATTTTAAGTCAGCTAATTTTCAGTAATAAGTTATTAGAAACATAGGTTAAAAATTTAAACATTAAAAACTCTTGCATTATATTTACAATAAAAAAAATATAGGGTTATGAGATATTTGGTTTTCCAAAGGCATTATTTTCTATCATTATTTGTTTTTTTCTTGTTTGCAGGTTGTAAATCCAAAGTTAAAACGGCATCTAGTGGAGTAGGGATAGGGATAACAAAATCAGAAGTTCGTCTAACGGATGAGGGCTATGGCATTTTTTTGAATGGCGCACCTTTCTATATCAAGGGAGCTGGTGTCGATAAAGGGAATATTGATGCTTTAGCTAAGCATGGAGGAAATGCAATTAGAACCTGGAGTACAGATAATGGAAAAGAAGTATTGGACAAGGCACATGAGCTTGGTTTAAAGGTAATGATGGGCGTATGGGTTGGTCTAGAACGTCATGGATTTGATTATAATGATGAAGAGGCTGTAAAAAAGCAATTAGAAAGTATAAGAGAGCGCGTTATTGTACTTAAAGATCACCCTGCATTGATGATATGGGGTGTTGGAAATGAAATGAACCATGGTTCGCAAAACCCGAAAGTATGGGATGCAGTTAACGAGATTTCTAAAATGATTCATGAGGTAGATCCATATCACCTAACGACCTCCCCTTTGGCAGGTATTAATAAAGAGCTGGCAGATTTAGTTAATGAAAGAGCATCCGATTTAGATTTCTTGAGTTTACAGCTATATGGACCAATGGATGTACTTCCAGATATTATTAAAAACTCTGACTATAAAGGCCCTCTATTGATTACGGAATGGGGAGCTACAGGCTATTGGGAGGTACCTAAAACAGAATGGGGAGCACCCATAGAGAACAATAGCTCCAAAAAAGCAGACCTTTACCTAAGTAGATATCAAAAGTCCATTATATCTCAATCGCAGCAAGTAATGGGGTCTTTTGTTTTTCTTTGGGGGCAAAAACAAGAACGAACCCCTACTTGGTTTGGTATGTTTATGCCAGATGGGAATGAGACTGAATCTGTTGATGTTATGCATTATGTTTGGAATGGAAGATGGCCAGAGAATCGTACGCCCAGGATTCATGATTTTACTTTAGAAGGACAAAAGGCTATTGATAATATAAAACTGAAAGCAGGTAACACCTATAGGTCTCAAGTTATAGTAAGAGATCTAGATAATGATGAATTAACATATAGATGGGAAATCAGGAGAGAAAGCGAGTCGAAGAAATCAGGCGGCGATAAAGAGTATATACCAGATGCTATTGGCGATTTATTTACAGAGAATTCTTCTAATACTGCGAATTTAATTGCTCCTTCAAAACAGGGTGCTTATCGTTTGTTTATATATGTAGAAGATGCGAACAATCACACCGCTCATGCTAACATACCTTTTTTAGTGGAGGATTAAGCTTCAAGGATTGGATATTTGTATCCTTTTTAGAACTTAGGATATATTTAATATTAAACGAGCTTTTTTGGCAAGTTAAAGAAATTGTACTGTTTGGTAAAAAATTGTGTTTATCTCTCTAAATAGTTGAGAAGCTGATATGAATGTAGTGCCAGCCATTAGATAAGATTCTTTTTTATTATAATAAAGTACTTCGGTCTGCAGGTTCCAACAAAATACCAGAAGAATGTTTTCTACCCTCTTTCTCCAAACCTTTGCAGTATTCGTTGAGTTTTTCTACTGAACCGCCATAGAATTGAACAAAACCTTTCTTTTTAAATAAATTATATAGTATTTTTTTGATAACATTCTGTTTTTGCATAACCGTTAAATTGATTCTGGTTAGCCGGTTTCCAATACGTTGAAGAGTTATTACAAGATCAGATTTCCCTGCATGATTGGTATCGATCCAAGTTATTAGGTCTTTAGTTATTTTAAACCCCCGAGACGTTAAAAAAGGGTCGTTTTCATCTCCGTTCATAATACATCGATGGGTACTGCCGTTTTTGGGAATCTTGCCATTTGTTTTATCACTTCCTGTAACATGAAGCACCCAGAGGTGCTTAGCGTGAGTATCAGAAACAACATCAAAGACTAATTCAATTGGTGCATTTATTACAGATTCTACAGATAGAGTTTTGCTCATTTTCGGATCAAGAGCATAATCTTCAATCGTGGGTTGTGGGATATGTGATTCTAAAGGAGCTAGAGATAAGTAACAATATTTAATAGAGCCAAAGTCATAATCACCATTTCCTTTACTTGGTTTCTCCCACGCTACCTGATCAATTTCGACCCAAGAGGAACATGCATTAATAAGTTGATTAGTTATTAAAACATACTCTTTTAAGGAAATGTCATTTTTCATGAGTCGGTGAGCCACTATGAGATCTTTACCAAAAAGTTTTGATCTGGATTTAACTTGATTAATGGAAATATTTCCGTAATGGATGATGAATTTCAAGGAAAGATCATTAGCACTTATACATGCACCACATTGGCAAATTCGTTGCGAATCATACTTTCGTAACGCGGCATGAAACTTAATATACATTCTTTGAACTTGAGCTAGGGTTTCTGCAGCGGTAGGTTTTCGACCTTTCCTGTAAAAAAGAACAGCATCACCTTCAATTTCTGAAATCTCAAGATCCATTTCATTAGCATCTATAAGAGCTTCCAAAAGCTCTTTAATAATATGCTCACTATGAGATATTTCGGTTTCGTGTACAAATTTAGTGAAGCCACTTATGTCAGGAATAAAAAGCAGTGTTAGTTCTGCAGAAGTGTTTTTTGTTGATGTCATAAGTTGAAAATATAGAAGAATTTCTTGAAAAAGCTCGCGTGGTTAACAAGGTTTTTGCTTTAAAAACAAAACATGAAAGAGGAGTTCGTGACTCCCCTTTTTTAATATATTATACTATTTCTCTTCTTCACCTTGGTCTTCAGAAGAAGATGGTTCTTCTTCCTGTGGCACTGGTAATGGAATGTTAGAGCTAAATATATCCCTGTCTAAATGCCATTTACCATCAATATTCTTCCAAATAATAATGTATTTGCCTTCGTCTAACTTATTATCACTGGCATCAAAAAGATTGTATACACCTTCTTCAATAGCCGTGTTTTCGTAAGATTCAACATGAACCGTCGTTAAAGTCGCATTGTCAATTCCCATGCCAAATACAGCATTCCAAAAAGAGCCTATAGCTTCTCGCCCTTCAATTACAGGACTGTTAGCAGGGAAGAGTCTTCCGTTTTCTGTGTAAAGCTCACCAATGGCTTTTCCATTATGAGCATTAAAAAATTCAGCAAAAACTTTATTAGCTTCTACAATTTCATTTGTTACATCTTTTGATGTTTGAGAACAGTTAATAATTAAAATCGAGGCAAGAAATACAATGAATAATGCTTTAGTTTTCATGTTCTTAGTGTTGGTTGGTTTAAAAAATAGAATTTAGGAAAACTATCAAAGTAGAAAGGATGTTATAAATATAGTGATTTTTAAGATTATGAGAAAGTAAATAGCTTTTGTTGCTATAAAAATTTTAAGTCATAATAATCGTTTTAGGTAGAACAAATTTTTGATTTTATTTCAATCTAGAAGAATCCCGAGCCACCAATTCAGCCTTCAAAATTATTTTGTGAAGTGTAACAGATGTTACACAAAACTATTTTTTTAATGTTATCTATGCATTCTGAATTCTGTTTAAGAATTAAGAATGTTAATAGCTAAAAAAGGTATATACTCTCGTATATGCCTTTTTGTATTATAGGTTTTTATTTAATATTTTAGAAGAATCCCGAACCACCAATTCAGCCTCTAAAATTATTTTGTTAAGAGATTGCGTAATTATTTCTTGTTTGGTATGCTCTAAAAAAACCATAGCAGCTTGCTTTCCAATTTCTGCGCTATGCTGATTAATACTAGAAATAGAAGGGGTTACCATGGAGGCAAAAGGTTCATTACCAAAACCCACCAATGCGATTTCTTCGGGAATATTTATATTTTGCTCGCTAAGCACCTGCAGAGCTCCTAAAGCAGCATAATCACTAGCAACATAAATAGCATCAGGTCTGTTTTCTAGTGCTAATAATTGAAGCATTTTTTCTCGCCCATCCTCAGTTGTTAAACTACTTTCAAGAAGTAACTCATTATCTAGAGGGAGGTGGTGTTTTTTTAAGGCGTCCACATAACCTCGAATTCTATTGTTAAAAATGCGCGTGTGCTTATAACCTCCTATATGTGCTATTCGGTTACAACCTTGCGCAACAAGATGTTCAACAATCATATGGCTGCTATCGTAGTCATTAATACCAATATAGTCCACATTTAAATCATTTTCACCACGATCGAATAGGATTAATGGAATTCCTTTCGACTTAATTTTCTCAAAATATTCTAAATCTACTGTTTCATTTGCCATGGAAGCAATAATACCATCAACTTGGGTAAATAATAAGGTGTCAATATTAGCGCATTCTTTTTTGTATGATTCGTTAGATTGTGTGATAATAATATTATAACCCTCTTTATTTAGAACTTCTTCTATATTCTGAACAACAGATGAAAAAAAATGGCTATTTGTTCGAGGCACAATAACACCAACTAAGTTGCTTTTCCCCTTTCGTAAGGCACTGGCTAGATGGTTTGGTTGATAATTTAGATTTTTTGCAACTTGTTTAACAGCCTTTTTTGTCTTTTCGCTAATTCTTGAATCGTTGTGAAGTGCTTTAGATACAGCAGCGGCAGAGATATTTAAGACATTGGCAATATCTTTTATAGTGGTTTTCTTTTTATTTGCCAATTTTTTATATATTTGCTTAAACGTTTAAACAAATATAAACTGTTATTCGTTATAATCAAAATACTATTGACTTAATATGGTTTTGATTATTTTTTGAAAACATTGCTTAAACGTTTAAGCAAATATAATAAAACTAAATAAGACCGTAAAAATGAGTAAAGTAGTAACGTTTGGAGAAATCATGCTAAGATTGGCTCCTCAAGGATTTTTAAGATTTTCACAGGCTAATAATTTCGACGCTATTTATGGTGGTGGAGAATCGAATGTAGCAGTTTCATTAGCTAATTATGGTGTTGCAGTAGATTTTGTAACACGTTTGCCAAAGAATGATATTGGCGAATGTGCGATGATGGAAATGCGTAAAAGAGGCGTTGGGGTAGATAAAATCGTTTACGGTGGAGACCGTTTAGGTATTTATTTCTTGGAAACAGGAGCCGTTTCAAGAGGAAGTAAAGTTGTATATGATAGGGCACATTCAGCTATTGCTGAAATTGAATCAGGAATGATCGATTGGGATGCTGTTTTTGATGGAGTTGAATGGTTTCACTGGACAGGAATTACACCTGCAATTTCTCAAGGTGCTGCCGATGTGTGTTTAGAGGCTGTA
This sequence comes from Algibacter sp. YIN40, assembly GCF_057219435.1. Classification (NCBI taxonomy): domain Bacteria; kingdom Pseudomonadati; phylum Bacteroidota; class Flavobacteriia; order Flavobacteriales; family Flavobacteriaceae; genus Algibacter; species Algibacter sp. YIN40. The sequence goes on from NZ_JBXVVC010000001.1 coordinate 1,286,869, forward strand.
AAAGCTGCTAGTGCAAAAGGGATTACTATTTCAACAGATTTAAATTACCGTGCTAAGCTTTGGAAGTATTGTGATAATGCTCATAGAGAAGCTGTTATGACAGAATTAACTTCCTATTGTGATATAGTGTTAGGAAATGAAGAAGATGCAGAAATGCATTTTGGAATTAAACCCGAAGGAGCTGCTGTACAAACGGCTGGACATGATGTAAAAGCGGAAGCTTTCTTATCTGTTTGTCAACAAATGATGGAGAAATTCCCTAGAGCTAAAAAAGTAATTACAACTTTAAGAGGTTCTATTTCTGCTTCTCATAATACATGGGCTGGAGTTTTATATGATGGAAAACAAATGTTACAGACACGTCAATATCAAATTACTGATATAGTAGATAGAGTAGGTGGTGGAGATTCTTTTATGGGCGGATTAATCTACGGATTATTAACATATCCAGAAGATGATCAAAATGCATTAGATTTTGCAGTTGCTGCATCTTGTTTAAAACACACTATTAAAGGTGATGCAAACTTGGTAACGGTAGCTGAAGTAGAAAAGTTAATGGGTGGCGATGCTTCTGGTCGTGTAGCAAGATAAATAAAAGGTTCATCCCCTTAAACGTTGAGTTGTTTAATCAATAATTCAACAATTAAACAGTTTAACAAATAAACAATACGAAATGGCACAATTTTCAAGAATAGAAGTAGCGCAAGCGATGAAAGAAACAGGGATGATTCCTTTGTTTTTTCATAATGATATTGAACTGAGTAAAAAAGTATTAAAAGCTTGCTATGATGGCGGCGCAAGATTAATGGAGTTTACCGCTCGAGGTGATTTTGCTCATGAAGTTTTTGGAGAATTAACTAAGTATGCAATAGCTGAATTACCTGGAATGATTATGGGTGTTGGCTCTGTAACAGATGGGGCAGCAGCATCTTTATATATGGCGTTAGGTGCTAACTTTATTGTTACACCTGTTTTAAGAGAAGATATTGCAATAGCATGTAACCGTAAAAAAGTATTATGGTCTCCAGGATGTGGTACGTTAACCGAAATTACTAAAGCAGAAGAACTAGGTTGTGAAGTTGTAAAATTATTTCCAGGAGATATTTACGGGCCACAATTTGTAAAAGGTATAAAAGGCCCTCAACCTTGGACAAGTATTATGCCAACAGGAGGGGTTTCTCCAACAGAAGAAAACCTAAAAGGATGGTTTGATGCTGGTGTAACCTGTGTAGGTATGGGTTCAAAACTTATATCAAAAGATATAATTGCTAAACAAGATTATAAAAAGCTTGAACAAGACGTTAAGATTGCTTTAGATATTATAAAATCTGTGCGTAAATAACAATTAAAAATAAGCCTATATTAATAAAAAAGAGTCACATTATGTGACTCTTTTTTAGTTGCTAAAATGTTGTTTTTTCTATTTTTAGAATACAGTGCATAATACAGCAGGTAATTTTGTAAATTGCATAGCTTTTAAATATTTAATAATACAAATGGTTACTTTAAAACAATTAGCAAAAGAGTTAAATGTTTCTATATCTACAGTTTCTAAGGCTTTAAATAATAGTGAAGAAATTGGAGAAGATACAGTTAAGCGCGTTAAGGAACTTGCTAAATTGTATAATTATACACCTAATAAAGTTGCCTTAAGTTTAAAGCAAAACAAAACTAAAACGATTGGGGTTATCATTCCAGATATCTTGAATCATTTTTTAGCGAAAGTGCTTTTTGGTATAGAAAGAGAAGCCACCCAACGAGGTTATAATATTATTACATGTATTTCTAATGAGTCTCTCGACAAAGAAAAAGAAGCGCTAAATTTACTAGCAAATGGAAGCGTTGATGGTTTTATTTTATGTGTTGCTGAAGAGTCGCAAATTAAAAATGAAATAGACCATTTTAAGAGAACTATGGCAAAAGGATTGCCGCTTGTTATGTTTGATAGAGTAGCTCATGATGTTTTATGCGATAAAGTGATTGTTGACGATTTTGATGCTACTTATAAAGCTACAAATAGTTTGATAGCAGAGCATAGAAAAAACATAGCCTTTATAAGTAGCATCGATGACTTAAGTGTTGGTAAATTAAGAGAACATGGTTATAACAAGGCCATTTTGGAAAAAGCAAATCAAGAGCCATTGGTTTTAAAGCTGAAAAAAAAGGATGACAATCAGCAAAAAATAAAATCGTTTTTTAAGAAACATAAAAGTATAGATGGTGTTATTGCTGCAGATAGTTCTTCTGGTATAATTGCCATAAATACAGCATTAAATAAAGGGCTTAAAGTCCCTAAAGATATTTCGGTTATTGGTTTTGCAAGTAAATCTGTATCAGATCTCTCCATTCCTAGATTGACAATTATTAGACAACATGCAAAACAAATTGGAGCTAATGCAGCCGATTTACTTATTCGTCGATTGGAAAAGAAGTACGATGAAGAAATAGACTTTAAAACCAAAATAGTTAAAACGACTTTGGTTAGCCATAAATCTACTTTAAATTAATAGTCTATTTTATTGCTAAAATAGTTTAGAGCTTTGGTTCGATTTTAGTGAGTTTTTTGTAGGAAATTAACCTTATTACCGTTTATCGATACTTTTAATCGGTAAAATATGTATTTCATCGATTATATTCTATCCTGAATGTCTCTTTAACCTAGTTTAGTTCCCTCTTAGCGAGCACTATTATTTTCCCCTCAGCGAGTTAAGAAAATTAATCCATTTTTTGACTGTAAAGTCAGATTCCCTCGAAATTTAAAGTAAAGAAATCTGTACGCTTTTTTGCGTTCGATTTTAAAGTTAATTATCCATTTTTTCCCTCGTTAGAGATTTTGATTTTCAAAGTCTTTAAACAGATAAGTATTTAATATTTAAAAAAATATAGAAAAAATGTTTAACCTTAAATCGAATAATATGAAAGCCCTAAAAGTTACTTTACTAGTTGCTGTATTTTTTGCAGCTTTAACATCATGTACTAAGCAAGACTTAAATGAAGATGATGTATTAATTGAAGATTCACAGTCATTTTATAAAGGAGGAGACACTCCCAACAGATAAAATTTAACGAAGATTTACTTTTTGTTGAAGCCCTTATCAATTGATAAGGGCTTATTGTTTTGCTTAAAATTAAAAAATTATAGATACATTTGAGATACTATATATTTAATCCAATTGAACTTTAAATTTTTTGTTTTATTTATTTTCTGCGCTTTTGTCTCTTTTGCTCAAGAAGACAGTAAGGAAGGTGTTTTTGATAGCATCACTTTTTATTTAAATAATTCCAAAAACGTAACGTTCAATTCTGAAGTCAAATTAAAATATGCCCATCGAGCCAAAGTGTTATCAAAAATTAATAATGACAATTCTTTATTAATAAAAAGCGTTAAGAATTTAGCGACCTTATATTTAGAGGATAATAATTCAGATCTGTTTGTTAAATATAGCCATCAGGCATTAAGCTTGGCAAATAAAATAAACGATTCAACGTCAATGGCAGAGGTTAATAAAAATTTGGGTTATCATTATTTCAACGTATCAGTTGATAGCGCTTATTATTACGATAGTAAGGCAGAGAAATTATTTAGAAATTTAAAGGACAATTTTAATACGGCCATTGTTCTTCTTGATATTGCTTTACTTCAGTTTAATGATAAGGATTATACTGGTAGTGAATTAACCAGTATAAAAGGACTTTCATTGCTGGACAAACTAGAAGAAACAAATGAGGTTATTAAATATAAATCTTTTTTTTATGAAAGGTTAGGTCAGGTGTTTAGACAGCTTGAGCAGTACGAAGAATCAATAGATTATTATAAAAGAGCTTTAAAATTACAAAAACAAATATATGATGAATCAAATATTATTATTAATCGCGAAAAGAATAATTTAGGGAATACCTATAGAAGCTCAGGACAATTTGATCTAGCTTTAGAAAGTTATAGTGAAATATTGTCAATTAAAGATTTAATTAATCAGAATCCAAGTTTTTATGCAGTTGTATTAGGTAATTATGCGCGTACACTTTACTTGTCTAAAAATAACGATAAACTTCCCTCCTTATACCTTAAAGCATTAAAGGTTTGTGATAGTATTGGAGATAGTTATAACTCTATTGCGATAAACCACTATTTAGCCGAATATTATTACGAAGAGGATAAAAAGGACTCGGCTTTGTATCATGCATATAATGCTAAGAATATTTCAGAAAAATATTTTAAAGATGATTTACTAGAGTCTCTTCTGTGGCTTTCTCGCATTGAAGATGACAGCATAGCTGTAAAACATTATAATGCTTATATAAAACTAAATGATAGTCTTTTAAAGAATGAACGTTCGATTAGAAATAAGTTTGCAAGAATAGCGTATGAAACAGACCAAAAAGAAAAAGAAAATATCCAATTATCTAAAGAACGTCTATGGCTTCTAATAATTTCAATCGTACTTATTATTGCCTCGTTTTTAATATACGTTATAATCAATCAAAGAAATAAAAACAAAGAGCTTCGGTTTGTGCAAAAGCAGCAGGAGGCCAATGAAGAAATTTATAACCTTATGCTCTCGCAAAACGAAAGCATAGAGGAAGCAAGAACTTTAGAAAAGCAGCGTATCTCACAAGAACTGCATGATGGCGTTTTGGGGCGTTTGTTTGGAACCAGATTAAGTTTAGATAGCTTAAATATGAATCCATCTCCAGAAGCTATTAAAACAAGGAGTCAGTATATTGATGAATTAAAAACGATTGAGCAAGATATTCGTAAGGTGTCTCATGAGTTAAATACTGATTTTGTTTCAGGCTCAGGGTTTATAGACATTATTAAAACATTAGTAGAAACACAAACAAATGTTTATAATTTGACTTACACCTTTAATCATGATGAGTCAATAAATTGGGACGATGTTTCAAACAAAAAGAAAATTCATATTTATAGATTAATACAAGAATCGTTGCACAATATCTATAAACATGCGGATGCTACAAATGTTAAAATTAGCTTTAAGTTAAAAAATAGTGTAATTTGCTTAATGATTGAAGATGATGGTTCTGGATTTGATGTTAATAAGGCGAAGTCTGGAATAGGTTTAAAAAACATGAATTCCAGAATTAAAGAAGTAAACGGAAACATAAATATTACATCAGAAATAAATAAAGGAACACAAGTAAGCATAGAAGTCCCAATACCCTAACGACAATTATGACCGAACATATTAAAATATTAATGATTGATGATCACCCTATGATTATTGAGGGTTATCAAAACACACTTCAATTTACAAAATCTGAAAATCAAGAGTTAAAGATAGATATTGCCAACAACTGTGATGAAGCAGTTGCTTTTATGAATAAATCTGTTGAAGTTAATCTTCCTTATGATGTTTTGTTTGTAGATATAAGTCTTCCTCCTTCAACAGATGGATCTATGAGTTCAGGAGAAGATTTAGCAGAGTATGCCAGAGAGATATTACCTAATGCTAAGGTTATTATTTTAACTATGTTTAATGAGTCCTTTAGAATCCATAATATTATTAGGAATATCGATCCGGAAGGTTTTCTAATAAAAAGCGATTTAACATCAAGTGAATTAGCAAGTGCATTTCAAGCTGTTTTGTATAATCCACCTTTTTATAGCGGTACCGTAAATAGTCATATTAGAAAAACGATTACCAGCGATATAGTTATTGATGAAAAAAACAGAAAGATATTACATCTTTTATCTCAAGGCGTGAAAACTAAAAATTTAGCGTCTCACTTAGATATGTCTTTAAGCGCAGTTGAAAAACGAAAAAAACAACTTAAAGAGCTATTTGAAATAGAAGATGGCCAAGATGAAAGTTTACTAAATGCAGCTAGAAAAAAGGGTTTTGTTTAAAAATTAATAACAAACAAAGCTTATTTGTTAAATAGTTAATTTAGTCATCTTTTTTTTCTGCTCAAAACAGCTGCTATATATAGATACTACCACTTAACCGTAGCATCGTTACGGTTTTCCCACAGTTAATTGATAAGAAAAATTCCTACTTTTAACGGCGTCAACACTTCAATTTAGTTAATCCCTCAATTTATTTGTTGATAATAGCAATTTACATTGGCCCTGTGGAGGTGAGAGACCCACAGGGCTCTTTTATTTATATAATTTTACTACCATGTTCTATAATAATACCTATAAATAATCCTAAATAAATTATTGCTACTACAAACTTTATAAAAGTTGAAGTTAAAAAACCAATAAAAGATCCAAACGCAGCTTTGGTTGCCGCTTTAGAATCACTTTTATTTAAAAGCTCACCAATAAGAGCTCCAACAAAAGGGCCAATTATTATTCCGCCAGGAATCGGGGATAATAAACCAACAATCAAACCTATAGTAGTGCCAATCATGCCATATCTCGTACCTCCAAAGCGTTTAGTACCAATAGCAGGAATTATATAATCCAATAACCAAATAAGGATGGCAATTACTAATGTAATGACCAAAAATGTGACATTCATAGGAACAGCGTCCATAAAATGCAGAGTTAAAAGACCTAACCAACTTGTTAACGGTCCTGGTAAGATGGGAATAAAACTACCTATAATGCCTAAAACCATAAGTAGGCCAGCAATGATTAATAAAATGATGTCCATAAATAAAAGTTAGTATTCATCCTGATTTGACGGATAAATTCTTGCTTTGTTACAAATAGAATAACTGAAAATTAACAAGTATTGGAATAATATTGTATTTTTCGGTTTCAGTTATTGTTCATGAAGCGAATAAGTGTTTTATTGTTATTTTTTATACTCTTTTCTTGTGAGTATTTTAATGTAAAAAAAACATCTTCCGAAGCTATTTTAAAAGAAGAATTACAAACTTTTAATTGGAATGAGGTAGATGCTTATCCTAGTTTTTCTGCTTGTGATTCGGCGTTAACAAAGCTGGCCGGAAAACTATGTTTCGAGCGGGTTTTAAGAACGCACATAATGACTAGTTTGCTAAAAGAATCTATTATTGTAACGCAAGATATTAATGATACCGTGAGTCTTAAATTTATGGTTTCCGAAACGGGTGATTTAGCACTTATGGATGTAAAAGTAGATTCACTCACAAGTGCAGAAATACCAAATATTTTAGATTTACTTAAAAAAAGTTTAGATTCTCTACCTAAAATATTTCCAGCTACAAAGCGAGGACAACAAGTTAAAACAGAATTTAAGTTGCCAATAATCATTAATGTTAAGTAAGGTTATTAAAACCGAATAGCTAGCTTTTTCATTAGCCTTAAAACTTCAACATATTGCCAAACTAAAGAAACTAATAGCCCCCAAGTGGCAAGCCATTCTTTATATTTTGGAGATTCATTTTTGTGTTGTTCAATAAAATCGAAATCTAATAAAAATGTTAGAGAAGCAAAAATAACTGCAATAAAATTAAATATTATTGAAGGCCAAGAGGTGCCCCAAATAAAAACTTCAATTCCGAAGAAACTTAATATCCATGAAATAATGTAAATCATAAAAATGCTGGTCACTGCGTTTATAATAATGCTCCTAAGCATTTTGGTAACTACAATAATTCGTGTTTGATATAGCAGCAACATTACAACAAAAGTGACCATAGTAATACCAATAGCTTGATATGGGAAATTAGGAAATTTAGCATGTGCATATGCCGATATGCTCCCAAGAAAAAAGCCTTTTGCTGCAGCGTATAATGGAACTAATATATGTGCCCAATGTTGCCTAACAGAAATTACTAAACTAATAATAATTGACGCCAGCAAACCACCCATGGAATACCATTTTATTTCTACACCATCACCATGAAGTTTCCAAATCCCTATAGAAATAATAACGATTATGGTAATTGAAGCTAATGACTTAAGAAGAACACCAGAAACGGTCATTGTTTTCGGGGAGTTATTTTCTTCATTAAAAAAGTAATCGGTAAAAGCAGGATTAGATGTTTTTTGAAGTAAATTCATTATAAGTTAAACTTATATCCAGCAGCAAAATTTATTGGAAAATTATCGCTATTGGCAACAAACACAGAGAATAGTTCATTGTAAATAAAGGATATTACGCTGGAGTCAGACAGTCTTATATCGCTACCTATTCCGAAAATAAAAGGAACTCGAAATGCATTACTTTTAATAACCATATCACTATTATCTACTGTCATGGTGTTTTTTGAAATGGTATAAGTCGCAAATTGTGAGTTTACGTAAATATTAAATTTAGGCTTATTTATAAAACGATACCTATATCCTAGAGCTAACACAGTTGAGACATATTTGAAATCATCATTTTCTAAGGCGTGCTCAATGCTAAAAAAACCAGATTGTCTTGGCAATTCCTTTTTCTCAAATGCTTCCAATTCAACAGTAAAATAAGGTACTTTTGTGTTGTCTAGATTTTCGATAAAAGGATGATTCGTAATACCTCCAAATATACCCAATCGTACTTGGGTTTTCACTCTTTCATCTGTATAAGCATACCTTGCATGCCCCACAGAATTATAAGCTTTAATAAATTGTTTTAAGCTATAACGACTAAAACCAACTTCCTCTGTAGACATATTAGAGCCTTTTGTTAGATCGCTTAAAATATCTCTGAATTCATTGAAGTATGTGTCATCTTCATCTTTGGTGTTAATCAACTCTGTTAAGTTTTCATCATTGTCTTTAATGAAAAACCGATAGTTATCTTCTAGTTTTAAAGAAAGTAAATCTAAATTACCCTCAACTTCTAGTTTTAAAGTAAGGGATTCGCCATTAACCGCATAGTTTTCTTGAGCTAAGATGCTTTGGGAGTTAATTATTAAGATTAGCAGTAAGAGGAAAAGTCTTTTCATGCTATTTTAAGTTTTGGGTATTTGTAAATCTACTAAAAATAAATGAGATTCGGGTTATTTTTTAAAGACCCTACCTTTCCATTTATAGCTTTTGAATAATGATATAAAGGCAATATAAATAGTAAAAAAAGGATATATGATAAAACTAAAAAAGAAACTTTTTAGCACTTCTTTTTGATTAAAAAATGTAGCTGATTTATAAATTAAAAAGAAATCAATATTAAATTTAATAATTAAAATATATAGAAATACTTTGAAGCTAATCTCGTTAAAAAGCATGAGTATAAATGTGCTTATTAGTAAGCCATTCATAGCAAGAACAATTAGCCCGGTTAGCTTGGTAAACCAGCTGTTATAAGCTTTAGCTTTTGATGCCCATCGTATACGTTGTCCAATTAATAAAGACCAACTAGATTGTGCTTTTGTATGAACAATACTCTGTTCGCATTTCAAATAATTTACTTGATTAGGGTAAGTTTTAACGGCTTTTTCTAGCAGGAAAATGTCATCTCCGCTAGCAATAGAACTGTTACCTTCGAAACCGTTTAATTCATGAAATAATCCTTTTTTATAAGCCAAGTTAGCGCCATTACACAAAGAAGGTTTCTGTATCCCAAAACCACCTATAGTAACACCTTGAAGACTTAAAATGTCAAGAGTTTGAAACCTATTTAAAAAACTGTTTTCTGTAATATATTTTATTGGAGCTACAACACATTTACTCTGGGTATTTTGTATAAACTCATCAAAGCTGTCTAACCAATATTTTGGCAGAAAGCAATCGGCATCTGTGGTTATTATCCAATGGTATTTTGATTGATTTATAGCTGAGGTAATGGCATCTTTTTTTGGCGAGTTTGTAAGTCGCTCATTCTTTATTATCCTGATGTTAGTCCCAGTATTTTCATTTTTTTTCGAGATTGTATCGAGAACTTTTTCAATAATTCCTATGGATTCATCTTCAGAAGCATCATCTATAAAAATAATATCGTACATGCTCTTCGGATAGTTTAATAAAGTTATTGACTCTAATAAAACAGGTAAATTTTCAGCTTCATTTCTAAAAGGAATAATGACTGAAAAAGTAGTTTTGGGAGTTATGTCTTTCAAATAAAACGCTTTTACTTTATCAAAACCATAAACAAAGCTTCCGATAAAAATCAGGTATAAAATGATGATTATGAAGTAAACAAGTATCATATTTTAGCTATGTCTTTTGGGAGTTTGAATTTTAGAACATAATAACTTCCAATAACACTTGGGAACACAAAATTAAGCAACCACATAATCGTTATGATGCTTAAAATAGTGAGTTCATTTACGCCTAAAAAAGCAAATAAATAAACTGCCACGCTACCTTTAACAATAACATCTAAAATAAAAATAGATGGAATAATGGATGCTAATAGATACATACTAGTTATAACAATCATGGCGTCAAAGTAGTTTAAATTCACTTTAAAAATCAGCAATAGAAAATAGAACTGAAATGAAAATATAAAATATCTAATTATCGAAAAAATGAAAGTTTTTAATAATTGGATCCTTGGAAAATTTAAAACATAATCTATAATTTTTTTTAACGAATAGCCTCGAATAGTAAATGACATTTGGGTAATAAATAAACTAATAATAATTCCTATTAATAATACACCAGTTCCAAGTATTATAATTTTTGTATAATTAATTAACAATTCATATTGGTAAGCAAAAATAATAAGACCTATAAGTCCAAAGATAGAAGTAGTAGCCATTTGCATCATGTTGCCTATTAAATTTAACAATACAATCTGCTTTCTATAACTCGTTGTGTAGTACATGGCTTTTGCTCCATATTCTCCAATTCTATTTGGTGTAAATAACGAAGCTGTAAGGGATCCAAGACTTTGTTCTAACGCTTCAACAATTGTAATTTTTTTTACAATCAAAGCCAAATGTTGCCATTTTAAGATTTCGAAAAACCAATTAAAAATTGTTAAAAAGAGTAGAAAAACAATGTTTTTAAGTGAAAAAACATCATTTTTAAACAAAAAGCTAATAAAAACAGAAAAATCAAGTTGGGTGTTATTTTTTATTTTATGAATTATATAATAAAAAGCACAAACAACAATACTCATTTTAACAAGTACAAAAAAGAATTGTTTAGATTTGTATAGTAACGCGTTTTGCATATAGAGTTACAAATTAAATCATTATAAATGTTATGACCTCAAATTTTAAGACCTATAAGCTTATAATTTTTATTTTAACCTTCTTCATGATTGGATTTTCTGGATTTTCTCAGCGAGACACCAGTACCTTTAAGGCTCAAGTAGCACTTGGAGTTAATAGTCCATCTAGTGATGGTTTTGTGGATGGTTTTGAAGGGAAATCTTTAAATTTTCCAACAGTTAACTTAGGTTTACAATATATGTTTAAGCGAAATATAGGTGCAAAATTAGATTATAGTTTTAGTCGAATTTCAAATAAAGATGCAACACCAGAATTCAAGCTCAATTATTCGAGAATAAATGCCCAACTAGTTTACGACACCAGTCGAATATTGAGTTTTTTACCATCTCGAATGGGAACCTTTATACATGCTGGTCCTGGATTTTCAATGATTAAACCTTTAGGGGATTTTGGACAAAATGATGTATCGTTTTTAAATATTATGGGTGGTATGGAATTCCATTATGGTATCTCCGATAAATTGTCAATGTATTTAGATGCATCATATATGTATGCGTTTTCAGATGATTTTGATCCAATTTCAGATGGTTTTGGATCCTTCAACGGAGATATCTTAACCGTAACAATAGGCGTTTCAATTTCACTAAGCGGTTGTTATTATTGTGAACAAGATGAGTAAAGAACGTATTATTTTAGGGATTGATCCAGGAACAACCATTATGGGGTTCGGGCTTATAAAAGTGGTTGGTAAGTCTATGCAATTTGTGCAATTGAACGAATTGGATTTAAAAAAATATAGCGACCACTATTTAAAATTGAAACTAATATTTGAGCGTACAATCGAACTTATTGATACCCATCATCCGGATGAAATTGCTATTGAAGCACCTTTTTTTGGAAAGAATGTGCAAAGTATGTTGAAGCTTGGTCGTGCCCAGGGTGTTGCTATGGCGGCAGGTTTAAGTAGACAAATACCAATTACAGAATACCTACCTAAAAAAATAAAAATGGCAATTACGGGCAATGGTAATGCGAGTAAGGAGCAGGTTGCTAGAATGCTACAAAGTTTATTAAATCTTAAAACTTTACCCAAGAATTTAGACGCCACAGATGGTTTAGCGGCGGCTGTTTGTCATTTTTACAATTCTGGAAAAGTTACGGTTGGTAAAAGCTATTCTGGATGGAGTGCTTTTGTTAAGCAGAATGAAGATAAGGTTACGAAAAGTTGATTTGTTTCGTTGTTAAGTCGTTTAGCTGTCATTCCTGTGAAAGCAGGAATCCACTTTTAAATTATTGATGTGATTTATGTAAGAATTGTTTTTTTAATCCTTTTGGGTTAGAATTATAGTAAACAAAATTTAACTCTAATTTTACCACATCCATGAGTAGTTTTGTTAATAATCAATTGGCTGCGAACTGCAACTGAATACTGATAACTAAATGAGCGGCATCTACATTCATATCCCTTTTTGTAAACAAGCATGCTATTACTGTGATTTTCATTTTTCAACATCTTTAAAAAAGAAAGATGAGCTAGTTCAAGCTTTAATAAAAGAATTAGAACTGAGGAAAGGGGAATTAAATGACCAAACCATAGAAACCATATATTTTGGTGGAGGTACACCTTCTTTGTTAACTAATGAAGAATTAATGATGTTAATTAGCACCGTTTACAAAAACTATCAAGTTGGTGATAATCCAGAAATATCACTAGAAGCTAACCCAGATGACCTTTCTTCTAAACGAATAAACGATTTAGCAAATACACGAATAAACAGATTAAGTATTGGTATTCAATCCTTTTTTGAAGACGATTTAAAAAGTATGAATCGCGCTCATTCATCAGAAGAAGCTAAAAATTCCTTGTCCGTGGCGACGCAACATTTCGATAATATTACTATAGACCTTATTTATGGCATACCAAGTATGAGTCTAGAAAAGTGGAACACCAATTTAGAAATAGCTTTTAGTTTTGGTGTAAATCATATTTCAAGTTATGCTTTGACTGTAGAACCAAAAACGGCATTAGATTCTTTTATTAATAGTGGTAAATACCCGCCAATTGATGAAACTTTGGCATTAAAGCATTTTAATCATTTAGTGGAAAAAACAAATGAGGAAGGTTTTGTGCATTATGAAATTTCAAATTTTGGAAGGCCTAATTTTTTTTCAAAACACAATACTAGTTATTGGCAAGGAAAACCCTATTTAGGCATTGGTCCTTCGGCACATTCATTTAACCAAAATCAACGAAGTTGGAATGTTGCCAACAACGCAAAATATATTAAAAGTATTCAAAATAATGAATTGCCAAATACAATAGAAACGCTTTCAAAAAAAGATCAATATAACGAGTATGTTATGACCGGACTAAGAACCATTTGGGGTGTTTCGTTAAATAAAATTCAAAACGATTTTGGCAATGAGTCACTTGAGTATTTAAATAAGACTGCAGAAAAGTTCATAAATAATGGGCTACTAGTCACTTCGAGTGAAATTGATGTGAATCAAAATAGCATCGAGAAGTTAATAACTACTCAAAAAGGAAAATTTTTAGTTGATGGCATTGCTTCCGAACTATTTATGATTTGATTATATTTGGGAATATGATCGCTACAATTCAATACAATTCTAGAAAACTTCAAATAGACTTATCAAAACCATTGGATATTTCCATGCCATTAAGGGCTTCTGAAAACAATGTAAATGCATGGTATATTGAAGAACCAAAAATTGAACCAGTAAAAGATGGTGAATGGACTGCAAGTGTTAAGGATGGTGCTTGTGTAAATTTTAATAATATTTCTTTTAATCCACACGCCCATGGCACTCATACCGAATGTGTTGGTCATATAACTGAAAAAGTATATTCTATTAACCAGAATTTAAAACAGTTTTTCTTTTTAACAGAAGTAATTACTGTTGCGCCAGAGAGGCTAAATGGCGATTCTGTGATTTCTAAAAAACAACTTCAATTCGCAATTGGTAATAAAAAAAGAGAAGCGATTGTTATTCGAACCATTCCGAATATGGAAGAAAAAATAACCACACAATATTCCAATACAAACCCAACCTATTTGCTTGAAGAAGCAGCTATTTATTTGCGAGAAAAAGGGATAAAGCATTTGTTAATTGATTTACCAAGTGTTGACAAAGAAAAAGATGAATGTCAACTTTTGTCACACAATGCTTTTTGGAATACAGCGGGCAAATTGAGAATGGATGCGACTATAACCGAGTTTATTTATGTGCCAAACAATGTAATAGATGGAACTTACTTTATTAATATTCAAATAGCACCTTTTGAAAACGATGCAAGTCCAAGCAAACCAATTTTATATAAAATTATAGATTAATATGGAAGCTTTTTTAGGAATCATTATTGGAGTTTTAGTGAGTTTGGGAATTGTTACTTATTTAAAATCGATTAAGAAAAAACAACTTGTAAATTCACAATCGGTGCTGCTGCTAGACAAAATAAAAAAGGTTTGTAAGTTTATAACAGTAGAAGGCGATTTTGCCGAAATTTATCATTATGAAGATGTAAAGGCACGTTTCTTGAAACTAATCTCAAGTAAGAAAAAGGCTTTGCTGGTTATAAATGCTAAGGCTCATGTCGGGTATGATTTGTCTAAAATCGAATTAAAATCGGACGTAGGAAGAAAGAAAATTATTTTAGAGCATTTTCCACAACCTGAAATTCTTTCAATTGAAACTAATTTGAATTATTATGATAAGTCCGATGGGTTGTTCAATAAATTTGAAGCGACCGACTTATCCGATTTGCACAATGAAGCAAAAACTCATATTAAGGATAAAATCCCAGAAAGCGGATTGATTCAAATGGCACAAAAAGAAGCTTTAGAAACTATTTTACTCATGGAAACTATTGTTGAAACTATAGGGTGGCAATTGGATTATTCAGCTCTTAAAATTGAGGGTAATAAGGAAGAGTTTTTAAAATGAACATTGAGCAAATTCGAGAATATTGTTTAAGTAAAAAAGGGAGTACCGAAGATTTTCCATTTGATGAAGATACCCTTGTTTTTAAGGTGCTTGGTAAAATGTTTGCGTTAACATCTTTAAAATGGTGGGAACGAGGCGAGGCAGGTATTAATTTAAAACGTGACCCAGATTATGCTCAAGAACTTAGAGCCATATATTCTAGTATCCGTCCAGGCTATCATATGAGTAAAATACACTGGAACACTATATCTTCGAGAAGGAGAGTTGCAATCAAAGTTCATTATCGAGCTTATAGATCATTCTTATGAAATGGTTGTAAAAGGGATGCCCAAAAAACTTCGAGAAACTTTAAAGTAGAAGACTAGACTAGGTTAATTCAATTTTTTTGTTGTACATTTAAATCCCTTTAAAGAATTTTTTAATAGCGCGTAAAAATTCAACCCCATAATTTTACATTTTTGTTGCCCCTAATCTTAAAGAAGTATTGACTAATTTAAATATATTAACTTTAATTTTTAAAAACATTATGAAAACAACCAACCAATTTTTTACCGCTATCTTAGTATTACTCTTTTTATTAAGCCCAAGTGCTATTTTTGCTCAAGATGAAGAAGCTCCAAAAAGGCCAGAATACGTTACAGTAACCAAATCGTATTGGAGCAAGAATTATGAAGGATCTCCAGAAGAATGGAGAGCAACAGAGAAGGAATATATGGACAAGGTTACTAGCAAGAATGAGTATGTTGTTGGTGGATGGTATTATACCCATTTACTAACTGAGAACAGTAATGAAGTGCTTTATGTGCAAACATACCCTAATTGGGAAGCACTAGATAAAGCAGCAGCTAGAAATAGCGAATTAGAAAAAGAAGCATGGCCAGATGAAGAAGAGAGAAAAGCTTTTTTAGAGAAATTGAATTCTGCTTATTCAATGTTTCATTCAGACGAAATTTATGCTACTTTACCAGGGGCTAAGATTTTACCAGCAGCCCCAGAAGGAGATATGGTTTTATATATGCGCCAAAATAAATTAGCATATCCAGAGGATGGATCAATGGAAGAATTTAATGCACTTCGCGCAAAAATTCTAGAAAATGTTATAAATAAAAACGAATATATTAAAGGCTATTACCCAAGTATGCACGCTTGGGGATCGGATAAGAGAGATTTTAATGAAGGTATTTTAATTGATTCTTTAGACGATTTAGGCAAAATGTTTGATAGAAACATTGAGTTAATGAAAGAGGCTTTAACCGAAGAAGAAGGTAAAGCTTTAGGAAAGTACTTTAAAGGACACGGAGATTATGTATACACTGCTGTGAAACTTTAATTAAAATAGGTTTTTAAAAAAGGGTGCCAAAAGGCACCCTTTTTTATTTGTGAAAATTCAAACTTGTAGAACCTGCTATTTAACTGTAATATTGCAAAGTTAAAACCACATGATCATGAGTGTATTACAAACATTAAAAGACAGAAGCAATAATACCTGCGAATTATGTTCTTCAACCGAAAATTTAAAGCAATATACTATCCCACCTTCGTTAAACGAAAATGTGGCTAACGATATTTTAGCATGCAGCACTTGTTTTGATCAAATAAATGGTGACCTAGAAATGAATCCAAATCACTGGCGTTGTCTAAACGATAGTATGTGGAGTGAACATGTTGCAGTACAAATTATGGCATGGAGAATGTTGCAAAGACTTCGTAATGAAGGTTGGCCAAAAGATTTATTGGACATGATGTACCTAGACGATGAAGCTATGGCTTTAGCAAGAACTACAGGCGAGCACGAAGACGATTCGGCTAAAATAATTCATAGAGATTCTAACGGGGTTATTTTAAATTCTGGAGATTCTGTAGTACTTATCAAAGATTTAAAAGTGAAAGGCTCGAGTATGATAGCTAAACAAGGAACAGCTGTTAGAAATATACGCTTAGACCGTGAAAACGATAAATACATAGAAGGTAAGGTTGGAGCACAGCACATTGTAATTATAACCGATTACGTCAAAAAAACCTAATAAAGGGACTTCCTGAATTCTGAAGGATTCAAATGTTTAATCGCTTTAAATTGTCTATTAAAATTAGACATATTATTAAACCCAACTTTTTCAGCAACAGAAATTATTGATAGGTCTTTGTGAGATTTCAATATTTTGCAAGCATGTTCTATGCGTAATTCGTTTAAAAACTGAATATATGTCTTGTTAGTTCGCTTTTTAAAGTATTTGCAAAAAGCATTTTTGGTCATATTAGCGACTTCAGCAATAGTGTCTAAAGAAATATCATCTTCAAAATAATTCATAGTATATTCAAATACATTACGCATTCTTTGCCCTTCATTAGTAGAATATGATTTATCATAAATAAAAGAAGATAAACTTTTGTAATTTGCTCTTGAGCATATTTTTATGAGTTGAAGCAAGGTTAAAAATTGATCAAATTTGTTAGCGTTTTCAAGTTGATAAAACAATTTTTTAATTAATTGATTTTTAGAGGTAAGCCTGAAACCAAACTTAGAACGTTTAAAGAATGGTTGTAATTCTTTCAATTCTTCTAATTCGAAAAAACGAGATCCAAATGACGACTTCGTAAAAAACAAAGACAGCATATGGGAGTTTTTCGCATTTTTAAGGTCGCTTTTAAATACATGTGCAATATTACTTCCTAGAATAATGATATCATCCTTCGTGTAATAATTTATTTTGTCTCCTACTATTAGAGTGCCTTCTCCTTCAAGAACCAAACTTATTTGAATTTCATCATGCTGGTGTAACTTATCATAAAAAGCAGCCCCCTCATCAACTTGAAAAATGAAAGAATCGTATTCAGGTTTGGGTATTTTAAATGGTAAAACTTTCAATTAATATAATTTAAATCGTTCTTAAAAATACATAAATAATATTCACAAATATTAATATTCACTTAAAAATGGATAATATAATATTGAAATTGAATAATAAAACATGCTTAGTAAAGTTGAAACAAAAGTAATTTTACGGTATCAAAAATTTAGTATATGAGTATTCAATGGAAAGGGGTAATGCCCGCAGTTACAACACCGTTCACAGTAAACGATGAATTAGATTTAGAGTTGTTTAAAGTAAATATCAAGGCGCAATTAAAAGCAGGTGTACATGGTATTGTTTTAGGAGGTACTTTGGGAGAAGCCAGTACCTTAACAGATTTAGAACGAAGAATATTAACCCGAGAAGCCGTTAAGATTGTTGATGGGCAAGTGCCAGTTTTAATGAATATTGCTGAACAAACTACCAAAGCAGCTATTATTTTGGCAAGAATTGCTGAAGAAGATGGAGCCAAGGGACTTATGATGTTGCCACCCATGCGTTATAATGCTAGTGATGCTGAGGTTGTAGAATATTTTAAAACTGTTGCTAATAGTACGTCTTTACCAATTATGATTTATAACAATCCTGTAGATTATAAAATTGAGGTGACACTAGATATGTTTGATGAGCTGTTAGAGAGTTGTCCTAATATTCAAGCTGTAAAAGAGTCTACTAGAGACACCACCAATATTACAAGAATTAAGAATAGGTTTGGCGACAGATTAGCAATTCTGTGTGGCGTAGATACTATAGCTTTAGAAAGTTTGTTAATTGGCGCCGATGGATGGGTAGCTGGTTTGGTAGACGCCTTTCCTGCTGAAACAGTGGCTATTTACGAGTTGCAAAAAGTTGGTCGAATAGAAGAAGCTCTTACTATTTACCGCTGGTTTATGCCCTTGCTAGAATTAGATATTAATCCTAAATTAGTACAATATATTAAGTTAGCATCTCAATTTACAAATATTGGATCGGAATATGTTCGAGCGCCTAGATTAGTTTTAAAAGACCAAGAAAGGGAAGCAATAATTGCAATTATAGAACATGGCTTAAAAACAAGGCCAACGCTTCCAGAATATAAAAGATTGAACGTCTTTGCATAAAATTAAGATAACATGTTAGAAATACGTCCTTCTTGCGAACATTGTAATAAATTGCTGCCCTTTAATTCTGAAGAAGCCATGATTTGCACATTTGAATGTACCTTCTGTAAGGATTGTATAGAAACGATTTTACATCGTGTTTGCCCAAATTGTGGTGGAGGTTTTGTGCCACGTCCTATTAGACCAAAAGCCTCGTTAAGCAAATATCCAGTATCGACGAAAATAATTCATAAACCTGTGGATATTGAAGCACATTTAAAAAGAATAAATAAAAAATGATATCAGGTAAAAACTATATAGGAAACCAGCAATCTGCAAAAGGGAATGAAACGTATAAAACATTCAATCCAGAATTGAATATTGAAAACGAAAATATTTTCACGCAAGCAAATGATGAAGAAATAAATGAATCTGTAGCACTTGCAACAGAAGCTTTTAAGATTTATAGAACAATCTCTGGTGCTAAAAAGGCAGAATTTCTTAATACAATTGCCGATGAAATTTTAGAACTTGACGATACATTAATTCAAACATATTGCTCTGAAACAGGTTTGCCAGAAGGAAGAGCGAAAGGAGAACGAGGAAGGACGGTTGGCCAATTAAGATCATTTGCTAATTTAGTTTTAGAGGGCTCTTGGGTAGAAGCGACTATTGATGCTGCTCAACCAGAACGTAAGCCTATGCCAAGGTCAGATATTCGTAAAATGATGGTGCCTTTAGGACCAATAGTAGTTTTTGGAGCCAGCAATTTCCCATTAGCTTACTCTACTGCAGGAGGGGACACAGCTGCTGCACTTGCTGCTGGTTGTCCAGTTATTGTAAAGTCGCATCCTATGCATGCTGGAACAGGCAAATTAGTAGCTTCTGCAATAATAAAAGCAGTAAAAAAAACAGGCATGCCTAATGGTGTCTTTTCAAATTTGAATAGCAAAGGAATAGATGTTGGGGTGCAATTGGTTAAACATCCTGGAGTAAAAGCAATAGGATTTACAGGAAGCATCAATGGTGGGCGAGCATTGTATAATCTGGCTGCTGAGCGTGAAGAGCCTATTCCCGTATTTGCAGAAATGGGCAGTGTAAACCCGGTAATTATGCTTCCAGAAGCTATTAAAAATAGAGATGAAACCTTGGCGAAAACCTATGCTAGTTCTATTACTTTAGGAACTGGGCAATTTTGTACAAATCCTGGTTTGCTTTTTGGAATTAAAAGCGAAAGTCTGAGCAAGTTTATAAAAAGTCTTTCCGAAGAAATTGTAAAGATAGAACCAACTTGTATGCTACATCCTAATATTATTGGAGCTTATAAAGCTAAAAAAGCAAAAGCAATAAACCAATCTAATTTGGTAGTTGTTGCAGATTATGAAGGAAATGTAAAATCTAATTATGCAAGACAAGCAATTTTAGCAGTAGATGGAGAAGTGTTTTTAGCGAATCCAACATTGCATCAAGAAGTTTTTGGCCCTTTTTCGATGGTGGTTGAATGTGAAAACGCGAATCAATTAAAACAAATTATTTCTAAATTAGAAGGGCAATTAACGGGAACTATAATTGCAGAAAATGATGAAGCTTCAAATTATGGCGACGTCATTTCAGCATTACAAAACAGAGTAGGACGCATTATATACAATGGAGTTCCAACTGGTGTTGAGGTTTGCCCATCTATGGTACATGGAGGCCCTTATCCCGCTTCTACAGATAGCCGTTTTACAGCTGTCGGTATTCATTCTATAAAGCGGTGGGTGAGACCATTTAGCTATCAGGATTGGCCTAATAAACTACTTCCAGATGAACTTAAAAATGAAAACCCTTTAGGTATTTCAAGACTCGTTAATAATGTTCAAACCCAAGACACTATATGAAGTATTTTAATTTAATTTCAATATTGACACTGCTATTCATTTTTGGATGTGAAAAAGAAAAAACTGAAAACACATCTCTGGAATTAGATAAAATTATTAAGAGTTATCAAGATTATGAGGGATATGATAAAAAAGCTTATCCCTTAGGAATTTTTACTAAAGCACATTACAAATCTCAAGCAGAATTTGCACAAAAAAAATTGGATGAGCTTACACAAATTAATTTAAAGAATTTAAGCGAAACCGATCAAATTTCAGCAGAGCTTTTAGACTTTATCCTAAAGGATCAAATTAGTTATTATGAGTTTGAACAATATTTAAATCCGTTATTATCAGACGCAGGATTCCACAACAATCTAACTTACGGGGTACGACCTTTAAATGATTATTTTCAAGTGAGACAATACTTGAACAAACTAAATGCACTACCAGTTTTTGTCAATCAACATTTGGAAAATCTTCGGGAAGGTTTAGAAAAAGGGGTATCTCAACCATTAGTTATTTTTAAAGGCTATGAGTCCACATATAATGATAATATAGTAGAAAATTATGAAGAGAGTTATTACTATTCCCCATTTAAAAAATTGCCTTCAGGTTTAACTAAAACTCAAAAAGATTCTGTGCTAACCGCAGCAAAAGAAGCTATTGAAATTAATGTAACACCTCAATTTAAAAGGATTAAGGTCTTTTTTGAAACAGAATTTTTTCCAAATACAAGAACTAGTTTAGGAGTTTCTGAAACTCCGAATGGAAAATCATTTTATCAAAACCGAATTAACTTTTATACAACAAGTACAGAATTTACAGCTGATGACATTCATCAAATAGGACTCCAAGAGGTTGCTCGCATCAAAGGTGAAATGGAGCAGATTATTGGAAATTTAAACTTTAAAGGAAGCTTTGTAGATTTCTTCCATTTTTTAAGAACTGATGAGCAATTTTACGCCAAAACTCCGGAGCAATTGTTAATGATAGCAAGAGATATGGCTAAACGTGCAGATGCACAATTGCCGCAGTTTTTTAAAACATTACCAAGAAAACCATATGGTGTCGCACCCGTACCAGACGCTATTGCTCCTAAATACACTAGTGGACGTTATATTCCTACTTCAAAGGAAAGTACAGAACCAGGTTATTATTGGGTAAATACTTATGATTTACCAAGTAGAACTTTATATACATTACCAGCTCTAACGGTTCATGAAGCGGTTCCGGGACATCACTTACAAGGTAGTTTAAATAATGAATTAGGAGATAGCATTCCTAAGTTTAGAAAGAATTTATATTTATCTGCTTATGGTGAAGGTTGGGGATTATATTCAGAATTTTTAGCTAACGAAATGGGTATGTATAGAACACCATATGAACAATTTGGAAAGTTAACTTATGAAATGTGGAGAGCTTGCCGATTGGTAGTAGACACAGGAATTCATGCAAAAGGTTGGACTCGGGAACAAGTTATCGATTATATGTCTTCAAATACAGCACTGTCATTACATGAAATAAACACAGAAACAGATCGCTATATTTCATGGCCAGGGCAAGCTTTGTCATATAAAATTGGCGAATTGAAAATTAGAGAATTACGAAAGAAAGCAGAAGTTGAATTGGGAGTGAAATTCGATATTCGAGAGTTTCATGAAGTTATTTTAGAACAAGGTACAGTGACTTTAGCAATTCTTGAAAAAAGAATAAATGCCTATATCCAACATCAACAAAATGAGTAAATCAACTTTCATTTGCATTGATGCCCATACTTGTGGTAACCCTGTTAGACTAATTAAAGAAGGAGGCCCAAAACTGGTTGGTAAATCAATGAGTGAAAAACGCCAGCATTTTTTGAAGGATTTTGATTGGATTCGTAAAGGCTTAATGTTCGAACCTCGAGGGCATGACATGATGAGTGGGAGTATTTTATATCCACCACATGACTCAGATAACGATTTAGCTGTTCTTTTTATTGAAACATCAGGTTGTCTACCAATGTGTGGACATGGTACTATTGGAACCATAACAATTGTGATTGAAGAAGGCTTAATTACGCCTAAAAAACCTGGAAAAATAAAAATGGAGACTCCTGCAGGCCTAGTTGAAATCGACTACCAACAAATTGGTAATAAAGTAGATTGGGTAAAGCTCACTAACGTAAAAAGTTATTTGGCTTCAGAAGGATTAACTATCACATGTTCACAATTAGGGGAATTAATATTTGATGTAGCCTATGGTGGAAATTTCTATGCAATTATAGATCCCCAAGAAAATTTTGCTGGAGTTCAAGAGTTTAAAGCAAGTGAGCTAGTTCAATATTCACAGGTAATTAGAGATAGAATTAACAAGAGATATCCAGATATATTTATTCACCCTGAAGATAAAACTATTAATGGAGTTTCGCACTTACTTTGGACAGGTAACCCAATTGATTCAAGCTCTTCTGGCAGAAATGCTGTTTTTTATGGGGATAAAGCAATTGATAGAAGCCCCTGTGGCACAGGGACATCAGCTAGAATGGCACAATTACATGCGAAAGGAAAGCTTAAAAAGGGAGAAGAATTTATTCATGAAAGTTTTATTGGTAGTAAGTTTATAGGTTGTGTTGAAAAAGAAGTAACTTTAGATGGGAAACCTGCAATTATTCCCAGTATAAAAGGATGGGCAAGAATATATGGGCATAATATAATTACAATAAATGATGATGATCCTTATGCCCATGGCTTTCAAGTGATTTAATGCGAAGCGTTAAATCATCCCAAACTTGTTTCGGGATCTATTACAATTATTTAAATGAGTAAAAAAGTTATAATTATAGGAGGTGGAATAATTGGACTGTGCTCCGCATATTATCTTCATAAGGAAGGTCATGATGTTACCATAGTTGATCAATCTAATATGGCCGAAGGTGCTTCTTATGTGAATGCTGGATATTTATCACCAAGTCATATAATTCCGTTAGCAGCTCCAGGGGTTATGAAGAAAGGACTAAAATGGATGTTCGATACGACAAGTCCACTCTACATAAAACCACGCTTCAATTCAGATTTTATAAGATGGGTATGGGCATTTAATAAATCGTGTAGTGTAAAACATGTTAAAAAAGCGATTCCAAATATTAAGAGCATATCACTTTTAAGTCAGGAGTTGTACGATAATATTAAGCGAGATGAAAAGTTTTCATTTCATTATGATAAGAAAGGCTTATTAATGCTTTGCAAGACAGAACGCATGATGGAGGAAGAAATTATAACGTCACACATTGCTAATTCTGAAGGATTAAATGCAGTGGTTCTGAATAAAGAAGAGTTAAGCAAAGTAGAACCTGATGCGAAAATTTCAGTTCTAGGAGCGGTACTTTATAAATGCGATTATCATACAACGCCAAGTGAGTTTATGAAGGAAATGAAATCCTATTTAGAATCAGTTGGGGTTACGTTCTATAAAAATGAAAGGGTTGTAGACCTAGAGATATCGAATAATAAAGTGTCATCGATTAAGACAAACAAACAAACTTTAAATGCCGATGAGTTTGTTTTGGCAGCTGGTTCTTGGTCTCATATATTAAGCAAAAAAATAGGATTAAACTTGTTACTTCAGGCAGGAAAAGGATATAGAATTAATACAACCCAATCTACAGGAATAACCGTGCCTGCTATATTAACTGAAGCTAAAGTTGCAGTTACCCCAATGAATGGTTTTACGCGATTTGCTGGAACAATGGAAATTGCGGGGATTAATAATAATATAAACAAAACAAGGGTTGAAGCTATTGCTAGTGCCGCTTCGCAATATTATCCAGATACTGTTTTGAATTCTTCAGAAAAAAATGAAGCTGCATCAGGGTTACGTCCAGTATCACCAGATGGGTTACCATATATAGGAAAATCTTCAAAATGTAAAAATTTAACTTTTGCAACTGGTCATGCTATGATGGGGTGGAGTATGGGAACAGCTACGGGTAAAATAGTTTCAGAAATAATTTCGGACAGAAAAGCATCTATTAAAATTGATGCTTTTCATCCCGACAGAAAGTTTTAATAGAATTACTTTCTAGCTACTACAAACAAATAATCACCGTTATTATTTTCATAGGATTTAATAATATCTTGGATGGTATTGTTATCTATATCTTGTCTCATTTGTTCTAACCCTTTGTCTACTTCTTTTTTGTTGGAAAGTGAAGAAAACGAAGAGATTCCATGACGTATTTTAGCATCGAAATACAGTTCAGGATTATGTTTACCGCTGTAAAGAAATAAATCTTTTAAATCAGATTTTATAGTGTATTTTTCTGGTTTAATGGATTTAAAACCAGTGTTAAGCATAGCATGAGAAACAGATTTTAAGGTTGGCATTTGTTTAATAGAATCATTTAGCATTTTTGGAAAGTAATGATTTAGCCAATAGCCTTTCATTTGATTAGGAGTGGAAGTGAAAATAACAATATTACCATTTGGTTTTAGAATACTATATAATTCTTTAAAACCTTTTTCTAAATTCCCCCAATGGTGTATGGTTAAACTTCCTATTATACCATCTATACTTTCAGGTTTTAAACCTGTGCTTTCGGCAGATCCAATCTTCCAAACAATGTTACTTTTACTACTTTGTGCAATGTCTAGCATCTGTTTAGATGGGTCTATACCTATAAAACAAAAACCTTTATTAGCAAACTCTTTTGTGTAATTACCAGTTCCGCATCCTATGTCTAAATATTGCTTTCCTAGTTTAGGATTTAAAAGCTTAATAAACCTCTCAGCTATATATGGGTCTGCTTTTCTTGTAAGATTGTAATTATTCCCTATTTTATCATATTTAGTGCACATCTTAATCGTCTTTTAAATTAAGACGCATAGTTATCATATGCTTTTTGAATCCTGCTTTTTCATAGGCTTTAATAGCGGGAAGATTGTCTTGATAAACATCTAGTCTTATTTCAAAAACACCTTTTTCTTTACACCATTGCAAAAGGGCATCCACAATAAGTTTGTTTAATTGTTTGCCTCTATGTTTTTCGGAAACATACATAAATCCAAGATAACCATGTTTTGTATGTCTTAAATAATGTCTATCTGGTTTTATCTTGGCATAACCAGATGCTACAATGGTATTGTCAATTTTTACTACAAAAACATCCGAGTTAGGACTATTAATCAATTCAGAAATATCATAATAGGTGATGTTTCCTGATTTAATTGTCGGGTCAAAAGGTCTTTCCGCTTCAATAACGCCTTGTTCAAAGTCCAATAAAATTGGAAGATCTTCCGCAGTTGCTTTTCTAACTATTGATGCCATGACTTAGCAAGATGTATCTGCAATAATTTTCCATTCGCCATCTATTTTCTTGAAAATAATCATGAAAATTCCGTTAGCATCTCCAACACTTCGTTTTAGAAAGAATTCGCCCATAACGTAGTAAGCATCATTAGTAATTTTACTAATTGCATTAATTTTAAAATCTAATATTCCTGTGTGTTCTTTTGTAGGATAGCCTTTTTTGTAGTTTTCTAATGTATTTTTCCAACCATGAGTAATGCCATTTGCTCCATAGAATTTTAATGAATCGCTTTTCCAGTAGCCACCCATAAATGCTTCTATGTTGCCATTCGACCATGATTTTCGTTGAGATTCGAGAACAGCTAGAATAGCTTCAGTATCCTGATTACTGGTTGTTTGGGCATTTAAGTTAAAACATATAATTGAAACGAATATTATTAAAAAAGCTCTCATATTTAATGATGTTTAATTAAAAATTTAAAACTATTTAAATGTAATAAATCTAAATTTATAATGAGCCATAAAAAGCTTATACTGAGGCTAAGTCCTCATTTTATCAGATGAGTATTCCGTTTGTCGAAAAAATTATGCGTAATCGATTATTATGTCTATATTTGATTGATAGTCAAAATATTACACTCCCTAAGTCTAATGTTTAACCTAATAATTATGTTATATGAATCTTAGAATAACCAGCTATGGGAATTTTTTAAAAATTAAGGGCGTTCTAAATAAACGAAATGTGCATCAATTTAGAAATGAACTTCAGCGCATGCTTGAACGCGAGAATAGTATTGTTATAAATGTTGAAGGTGTGGAGCACATTGACCGTTATGGAATAAGAGCGGTGTTAGAATTACACAAAGAATCTGTTAAGAACCATAAAAATATTTCTATTATTGGAAGTGGTCCCACAAGTTTATACAATAAGTTTAAATCGGAAAATGCGGCCTAATTTCTAAAGCGCATTTTTTTGTTTTTTATAAAAGGCATCTGCTTGAAGTTGCATTAGCTCTCTAGCTTTTTTGCGTTTATAATTATAGAGTTCATCTTCTTGTTTTATGTCTTCATAAATACGATCATTAATCGCATAATCTGTTTTTAATAATGCTTCTCTTTGGTTTTTATTTTGAAGAACATTTGTTTTTACTGCAGTTTCTTGATCTTCCAATTTAAAATCGTAAGCGCCTTTTGGCGACAATAATTTCGCGAATATTGGAGACGTTTCAATAGCCAAAAATAGTAGGAATATGAATAAAGATGGTAGCCATGGAAGTTCATTTAAGGCATTAACTCTTGCCATTAAACCATCAAAACTATTAATGATTGGTTGCGTGTTTACAACCTGTGCTTCATAATCCCCTTTTAAATTTGCAATTTGAGAATTTGCTTCCAATATTTTGGCTTTGTTTTCCGCTTTTAGCTCTTGTAATTCGGCAAGTAGAGCATCGTGTTTCTCACGTTTCTCTTTATATACAGGACCTTTACCTAATAGTTTAGTGCCGGCAGTCCCTTCTGCTTCGGCGATGTAGGTATCATATAATTGATTTACTTCTGCTTCCTTAGTATCTATTTGCTGTTTTAATGAAACAATATCATTATTTAGCGCAACGATGGCGGGCGTAAATTGTTCGGCAATTTGATTTTTATTAGCAAGAGTTAACTTGTTTTTTTGCTCAAGTAAAACTTGATTTATTTCTTTTTCAAAAATCTTTAATTCAAGTGGTTTAGAAATTACAATAGCAATAATGATTGCTAAAAGTATTCTTGGAGATGCCTGCATTAATTCGTCTATGACATTTCCTGTTTTTTTTATAGTTGAAACAATATAGCGATCTAAATTAAAAATAAGTAAACCCCAAATTAGTCCAAAAAATATAGCCGTGTATAGATTGTCGAAAACAGTATAGAGGGCATAGCTAGCAGCAATGAATGCCATTACTGCTGTAAAAAAAACAGTAGCACCTATGCCAGCATATTTATTTTGTTCGCCAGTGGAACAGTCTTTTAAAAGATCGGTGTCTGCACCAGAGCAAATTATGAAGAATTGCTTTAACATGATTTGATTGTTTTTGATTGATTGACTATTAGAACGTTAAACCGGGCGATTTGTTACATAGAAAAGGAGGAAAGTTTATCTTTTCTTTGATCTAATACTTTCAATTACAACTGTGGCAAGTATTAAAGAGCCACCAATAAAGGTATTTAACGTTGGTATTTCTTTTAGGAAAATAAATGCCAGTATAATTCCTAAAATTGGCTGTAAACTAACAACTATACTTGCTGTAGTAACCGAAAAATATTTTAGGCTATGTATAAATAATGAGTGACCAATAGCTGTAGTCAATAAAGCTAAAATTATAACATACGGAAATTGAGTTTTTATAGTTGATGTGTCCATTATAAACATGACAGGAACTAATAAAATTGTAAGCATAATTGTTTGATGCAACATAAGTACAGTGCCATTATAATGTTTTATATGACGTTTTAAAATGAGATTGCGAATAGCATAGCAAAGTGCAGATAATAACCCAAATAAAAGCCCTTTTATATATGAATTCTCTATGTTAAAATCAGGAGATAGAATATAAATTCCAGCGAGAACCATTGCACCTAAAATAATATGGATGGGGTCTAGTTTTGTTTTTGAAAAAACTGGCTCTAACATGGCCGTTATAACAGGAAACGTGAATAGTGATAACATACCTATGGCTACATTAGAAAGTTTAAGTGCGTAGAAATAGGTAATCCAATGCCCGCCCATAAAAAGAGCACTTAAAATTAATGTAGGAATGTCTTTTTTAGATTTAAGGTCTAAATTAATTCTTTTATAACGACAATAAATGAATAAGAATAATGCCCCTAATGAACTTCGCCACCATACCACTACTGGTGTTGGCATAT
Source organism: Algibacter sp. YIN40 (assembly GCF_057219435.1). Taxonomy (NCBI): domain Bacteria; kingdom Pseudomonadati; phylum Bacteroidota; class Flavobacteriia; order Flavobacteriales; family Flavobacteriaceae; genus Algibacter; species Algibacter sp. YIN40. The sequence goes on from NZ_JBXVVC010000001.1 coordinate 1,315,822, forward strand.
CTATAAATTTACCTAAGACACCAGAAGTACTTATAAAAAGTGTTGCAAGTAATAGTAATAAAAGTTGATTACTGTGTTGGTTTTTCATAGGCATTGCTGACCTGTGCTAAGGATTAAAATCCTTTTACTTAGCTCAGGATAAATTCAATTCTTTTGCTTTTTTGTAAAAGTTATAGTGAAAATCGTGGTAACACCCCCAAATCTATTGAGAGAATTCTGTAAAATATTTATAAAAGTAAGGGATGGTTTCGATGCCTTTTAAATAATTCCAAATCCCGAAATGCTCGTTAGGAGAGTGAATGGCATCACTATCTAAACCAAAGCCCATTAAAATAGTTTTACTTTTTAATTCCTGCTCGAAAAGCGATACTATTGGAATACTCCCACCACTGCGTTGAGGGATAGGTGTTTTACCAAATGTGTCTTTATAAGCTTTACTTGCCGCCTTGTAACCAATACTATCTATAGGTGTTACATAACCTTGACCACCATGATGTGGTGTTACTTTAACTTTTACACCCTTTGGAGCTATATTTTCGAAATGAGTTTTAAATAGTTGGGTGATTTCTTTCCAATCTTGATGAGGTACTAACCTCATGGATATTTTAGCAAAAGCTTTACTTGCAATAACAGTTTTAGCGCCTTCGCCTATGTAACCACCCCATATCCCATTAACATCTAAGGTTGGTCTTATAGAATTGCGCTCGTTAGTTGTATAACCTTTTTCACCATAAACAGACTCAATATCTAAAGCGTTTTTATAATTGTTTAAATTAAAAGGTGCTTTAGCCATTTCTGCTCGTTCATCTTTTGAGAGTTCTTCAACCTTATCATAAAATCCGGGGATGGTAATATGATTATTTTCATCGTGTAAGGATGCTATCATTTTGGTTAATATATTGATTGGGTTCGCCACTGCACCACCATATAAACCAGAATGTAAATCGCGATTTGGTCCAGTAACTTCAACTTCAACATAGCTTAAACCTCGCAAGCCGGTTGTTATTGATGGAACATCTGGAGCAATCATACCTGTATCAGAAATAAGAATAACATCATTCTTTAGTTTGTCGTGATTATTTTTAACAAATGTTGCAAGGTTTGCACTTCCAACTTCTTCTTCGCCTTCAATCATAAATTTGACATTGCAAGGTAATTGGTTGGTAGATGTCATAAACTCCATAGCTTTTACATGCATATACATTTGCCCTTTATCATCACAAGCACCACGTGCGAATATGGCCCCATCAGGATGTATTTCTGTATTTTTAATAACAGGTTCAAACGGAGGGGAATGCCATAAATCTAATGGGTCTGGTGGTTGTACATCGTAATGACCATATACTAGAACAGTTGGCAAGTTTTTATCAATTGTTTTTTCACCGTAAACAATGGGGTATCCATTTGTATCACATACCTCGACAGTATCACATCCAGCTTTTTCTAAGCTAATTTTAATGGCTTCGGCTGTATTTAATACATCTTTTTCAAATGTTGAATCTGCACTTATGGATGCAATCTTAAGTAGTTCGATAAGCTCATTTAAAAATCGGTCTTTGTGGGTTTCAATATAAGTTTTAACATTATTCATAAAGCGATAATATGGTTTCCTTCAAAAGTATAAAAAAGAATGTTTTTAAGGCTCATTAAGTTTGCAATTTAAAAATCTTGTTTATATTTGCATCCCGATATTTATCGGGACTAATAGCGGGCGTGGTGGAATTGGTAGACACGCTAGACTTAGGATCTAGTGCAGCAATGTGTGGGAGTTCGAGTCTCCCCGCCCGCACTGTAAAGGAAAAGCATCTCAATTTTGAGATGCTTTTTTTATTTATAATTTAACACATTTTATTGTAACATTTTTAGTGTTAGCAAGTCTTCTAAACAACGACTAAACCAATAATTCGTAACTTTGTTCTATAAGGAGTATAACATAATGGATATTAACGATAATATCGAATCGCCAATGACGCTTAAAGTAAGCTTTAATAAGTTACTTGAGCATTATGAGAAATTAGCTAAAAGTAAAGATGATTTTCTTTCGGCAAAGGCGAAGCGTGTTTTAGCATCTGCTAATCCATATCCAGAGCTACGAGATGGATTTAGCGATATTAACTTGTTAAAAGAAAGAGAAAAAGAAATTGGAATTATTCTACAAGACTCTTTTGCACCAGTATTAAGTAACAACGAAATTAAAACTGCTTCTGTACCATTTCATAATTTAATTTTTAATTCTTCAGAACGTTTTAAAAACATTATTAAAACAGCAGGCGATGATTTTGAACTGCAAATTAAAAACATGCCAGAAGATGATAGATACATTATAGCTTGTACTATTATTTTAAATTTTTGTTATGGTTATACTTTAAACTTCAAGCGCCCATTCTTTTATGAAATTCCTGATGCTAATGGCATATTACGTTATTACAAAATTTTATATAATGCGGATTTTACCGAAATTATAAAGACCGACATTGCTCCAGATATTACTAGAGAAGATTATGAATTATTGTTAGATAGCTTCGATAATATTGACCTTTGGAAAGAAAAATTTCCACCTAACAGTTATATTTTTAAAGGATTTGTTATTTCTAATATTTTTGATGTTACTGACGATCAATCAATCTCTAATATTAAATCTAATCTTATAGGAGAAGATAAACGTCAAGATGAGAATTTCATGGAAGAGTTTCATGAGATATTCAGATCGTTACTTAATATTAAAGAATTAAAAGTTGGTTTTTCAATATATAACAAAGAGGAGGATTCTCTGGAGAGTGTTTATGGTGTTGGAATGAACAGTTTTTTACTTAATGGTAAAAGTGTAAATGCTACAGAAAAATCGTTTTGTAAAAGGTCTTATAATCATATACTTAAAGATAAAAAATTCTATGCTATTTCTGATGTAGATAAATATTATAAGCTCTCAAAAGGTAAAGCACCACAATATAAATCGTTAAAAGAACAAGGAATTAAAAGTGCTATTTTGGCCCCAATTGCAAACGATGATGGTTTACTTGGTATTATGGAGCTGGTTTCTGAAAAGCCATATATACTTAATAGTATAAATGCAAATAAATTGGTGGATGTTATGCCGTATATTCTTTCTGCGGTTGAACGTTCTAAGAAAGAAGAAGAAAACTTGATTGAAGCAGTGATTCAAAAAGAATGTACTTCAATTCATCCAAGTGTGCATTGGCGTTTTGAAAAAGAAGCTAAAAACTTTATTAAGGCTGAATTTAATGGAGAAAAGGCGGCGTTTAATAAAATAGCATTCGAAAATATATATCCACTTTATGGTCAAATTGATATAAAAGGTTCATCAGAAGCGAGAAATACAGCTACTAAGTTGGATTTAACATTACAGTTAAATGCTATTAAAAATATTTTCACAAAGGCATCCGAAATTGAAATGTTACCTATTTATGAGCAGTATACTTACCAAATTGATGATTTTTTAAAAGGGCTAAGTGAAAATTTTCAAGTTGATAGTGAACAACACATATCTAACTTTTTCAAGGATGAAATAGAACCTGTGTTAAATCATCTATACGAGTTAAGTGAATTAAAAGAGCATATTGATGCTTATTTTGAAAGTATTGATGATAAGATAAATGTACTTTACCATCACAGAAAGGATTATGATGATACCATAGCTACTATTAACAAAGAAATGGCTTCGTTATTAGATAGTAAACAAGTAGAAGCACAAGCTATGTATCCGCACTTTTTTGAACGTTTTAAAACCGACGGAGTAGAGCATAATATGTACATAGGAGAGTCAATTACGAAAGAAGATTCTTTTAACCCTATATATCTTTATAACTTGAGATTATGGCAGTTGCAAGTCATGTGCGAAATGGAAAATTCATACTATCAAATGCAAAAGAATTTCCCTATTGCACTAGATGTAGCTTCTATGATTTTAGTTTTCAATCAACCATTGTCTATTAGTTTTAGAATGGATGAAAAGCAATTTGATGTAGACGGGACTTATAATGCCAGATATGAAATTGTAAAAAAACGAGTAGATAAAGCCTATATAAAAGGAACTAATACAAGAGTTACAGATAAAGGTAAAATCACCATTGTTTATTCGCAAAAACAAGACGAGCGTGAATATTTAAGATATATCAAATTTTTACAGTCTAAGAACTATTTAGATACCGATGTTGAAATTGTTGAATTACAAGATTTACAGGCTGTTACTGGATTAAAGGCTATACGTGTTAGCGTTCTTTATCATAAAAATGAGGAAGATAAAGCATTCTATACCTACGATGATTTAATGAAAGAAATTAAAGCCTAGGCACTTGATATTGGAATGCAATAGCAAATGCAATTACGCTAACTATAATGCCTACCATAAAAACTGAATAGGTAATTCTGAGAATTTTATATTTTTTATCTAGTACTAATCCTAAAAAGTATAAATCTTTTTTCATTGAAGAATAAAGATAGTTTTTGTCTTGCATCATTTCTCCCATAGCCCATTCAAAATCTTTAAGACTCATTTTATGGAAATTCCCAAAGAACAACAAATTTACTTTTTTGTTAGCAACGTCTTCTTTGGTAAACTTACCACTTGTAACATTTGGTCGTGTCGCTAATACAGATAAAATAATTGAAGCTACAGTAACGGTAACAAAAATAATGGTTGGGTAAATAAGGTATTGATTAGATGGATTATCTAACTTAGGAATTAAATTAGCCAAAACTAACGAGACAATTATAGCATTTACAGAGAGTAAAATATTAGCCTTTGTATCGGCAATATTACTTAAAGTTATATGATTTTTAAGCGTTACCCTAAACATGGTTTCAATGCCTCTCTCGGGCAGTTCTACTTTATTCTTTTTAAAGTTTAACTCTTCTTTTTTTTGTTTTAATTTTTTGCTATCGACATCTAGTTTTTTCTTCGCTTTTAGTAATTCAGAAAGATTTTTGCCCTTTCTTTTATCCCAATTTAAAGCAGCTTCAGTTGTATGAAAACTATGTTTAGTTGCTAAAAAATTAATGTTTTCATCTAACCATTCACTTTCAGATAATGTTCTATCACAAGTTAATTCCCATTCTTTTCTAAGTAACTCAGAAACCTCTAAATAGCTTTTGCTTCCTATGTGGGCACAATCAGCATCCCTAATAATTTTTTCTAATTTATTTTTAGGAACATAATCCATTTTAGTTGCCAAAATTAAATCACAAACAGCATCAATATCTTCTTTTGGACATTTCTGGGAACTTAAAAAATCCTTCGTAATAACAACGCTGTCCTCTTCATGATTTTTTATGCCTTTAGTATAACCAGTATCATGAAACCATGTCGCTAATGTGAGTATGTCTTTTTCAGAATCGGATAATCCACTTTGTTCGGCCAGTTCTTTTGCTTTCTCGACCACGCGCTGGGTATGCGTTAAATTATGATAGAGAAAAGAAGTATCTAACTTTTCATTTAAAAGATTGGTTGCAAATTTTTCAGCTTCAGCAATAAGATTGTTCATAGAAACAATAATTTTAGTAAAAATACTAAACTTTATTTAACATAAAGTTGTAGTACATAAAACGTAAATATTTGTCGTAAATTTCATGAATGCTTTCAATAATGTTATTGAATTTATTATATGTAAGTTTTTGATTGTTGTTTCGACTAAAATTTGGTTGAAAAGCATATTATAATTAACTAAAAAAGAAAGGAAACTTAATTATGCTAACTTGGAAAGAAGTAATCAACTTTTCCGTAAAAGGAAACCCAAACCCAGACAAACGTGTCGAAAAAACTGAAGCAGATTGGAAGGCACAACTCACTCCAGAACAATTCAGAATTACTAGATTAAAAGGTACAGAGCGACCCCATAGTGGTGCACTTTGCAGTATTCATGAGGCTGGAAAATACAACTGCATTTGCTGCAATACGCCTTTATTCAATTCTACTATTAAGTTTGAATCTGGTACAGGGTGGCCTAGTTTTACACAGCCTATAAAAGAAAATGCGATTAAGTATCAAAGAGATACTGCTTTTGGTATGGTGCGCGTTGAGGTTATGTGTAATACATGTGATGCTCATTTAGGGCATGTGTTTCCAGATGGACCAGAACCCAGCGGATTGAGATATTGCATTAATTCAGAGTCTTTACAATTAGAGAAAGGGGTAGTTAATGAACAATAAGAATATACAAATTGCTACTGTTGGTGGTGGATGCTTTTGGTGTACAGAAGCAGTTTTTCAAGAAGTAAAAGGTGTAGAAAAAGTAGTGTCAGGATACTCGGGGGGAAATGCTCCAGGGCAGCCAACATATCGCGAGATTTGTTCTGGTTTAACTGGACATGCCGAAGTGGTTCAAATAACTTTTGATGCAAATATTATTTCTTATGAAGATATTTTAGTCATTTTTATGACAACACATGACCCCACAACTTTGAATAGACAAGGAGCAGATAGAGGCACGCAATACCGTTCGGTTATTTATTATCACGGTGATGCGCAAAGAGAAATTGCAGAAATTGTTGTAAAGGAAGTTACGCCTTATTATGATAATCCAATTGTAACCGAAATAAGTCCTTTGGATGTTTTTTATGAAGCAGAAAAAGAACATCAAGATTATTATAGAAGTAATCAGGCACAAGGGTATTGCAGTTTTGTAATCACTCCAAAGTTATCGAAACTACGTAAACTTCATGCAGATAAGTTGAAGTAGATGAAAATTAAATTTAAAGAAAGGGACAATTATATGTCAAATCAATTAGGGCATGAAAATGTTTTTAAAGCTCCAGAATTTGGAGTTAAAGATTGGGTAAATGCTAATGGTGTAAAAACAGATAGTATCAAGCTTTCAGATTTTAAAGATAAATTTAAAGTGGTTTACTGTTTTCAAAGTTGGTGTCCAGGTTGTCATAGTAAAGGTTTGCCAGATTTGAAGAAAATGGCAGATGCTTTGAAAGAGAATGATAATGTGGTATTTCTAGCAATACAAACCGTTTTTGAAGGGTATCATGAAAATACTTATGAAAAGATGCTTGAAACTCAAAAGCAATACGATTTAATAATCCCATTTGGTTATGATGCTGGTGATGACGGGAAGTCTGAGTCCAATATTATGAAAAACTATCAAACAGGAGGAACACCTTGGTTTTTGTTTATAGATAAGCATGACAATGTGGTGTTTTCAGATTTTCATTTGAACCCAGATGCGGCAATCGAGTTGCTAAAAACAATGTAAGTCATGTTAAATGAAATTAAACTTTATGGCACCGAAAGGTGCCATAAAAGTCAATATTATAAAAAGTTTCTAGAACATTTAAATTTGAAATATGAGTTTTTAGATGTGGAGTTAAATACTGATCATGCTGAAGCATTGTGTAATCTTTATGAAAACAGAAAACTTAATTTTCCAACAATAACTATTGGCGCAAAGAAATTAAGAAATCCATCTAATAAAGAATTGGCTAAGTGGATTGAGAAATTATTGTGATGAATAAATTAAATAAAATAGCATTAGGAGGTGGTTGCCATTGGTGTACAGAAGCTGTATTTCAATCGTTAATAGGTGTTTCAAAAGTAGAACAAGGTTTTGTGGCTTCAACTGATGCAAACAGTGAATTTTCAGAAGCGGTTATTGTATATTTTGATGACTCTAAAATCCCACTTTCTATTCTTATTGAAGTCCATTTGCATACGCATAAAAGCACCTCAAATCATTCTATGCGAACTAAATACCGTTCTGCGATTTATACGTTTTCAGAAGATCAAAATAATCTAGTAAAATCTCATTTGGAGCTATTTCAATTCCAGTTTCAAAATAAACTTATTACACAGATTCTCCCTTTTGATAGGTTTAAAGCCTCAAGAGAGCAAATTCAGAATTATTATTATAACAACCCAGAAAAACCGTTTTGTGAAAGTTTTATCAATCCCAAGCTGCAAATGTTATTGAAAAACTTTTCAAAATACACAGACCAAAATAAATTAAAGCATTTAAAGAATGAATCACGAACGACTAAGTATTCAGAATAAAAAAGGACATAAATTACAGGCATATCTTGAATTACCTGCAGATCAAAAGCCGCACTATTTTGCCATTTTTGCGCATTGTTTCACTTGCAATAGTAATTTGTCTGCGGTAAAAAATATTAGTAGATCATTAACGTCTCATGGTTTTGGTGTGGTACGTTTCGATTTCACGGGTTTAGGTAGGAGTGAAGGGGAGTTTGCGGAGAGTTATTTCTCTGCCAATATAGACGATTTAATAGCAGTAAACGATTATATAACTGAACAATATAAAGCACCAGGCTTATTAGTTGGACATTCTCTAGGAGGTGCAGCAGTTATTGTAGCTGCTTCAAAGTTAGAAAACATAAAAGCAGTGGCTACAGTAGGAGCACCATCAACGGTAAATCATGTGACACACTTGTTCTCGCACGGGATTGAAGAAGTAAAAGAAAAAGGTGAAGTTGAGGTGAATATTGGCGGAAGGCCCTTCAAAATAGATAATCGTTTTGTGGAAGATTTTGATAAAATAAATTTACCAGAGATTACTAAAAACTTAAGGAAACCATTGTTGATTATGCATGCGCCGTTTGATGGTGTGGTGGGTATAAATAATGCACACGAGTTATACCATAATGCACATCACCCAAAAAGTTTTGTGAGTTTAGACAATGCCGATCACCTGTTGTCGAAATCAAAGGACAGTAAATACGTTGGTAATATAATTGGCACTTGGGCAGACCGTTATTTTGAACCTCAGGATAACACGATGTTAGATCCCAATGGAGAACAATTAGTGGCACATTTAAATTTGGCGGAAGATAATTTTACGACGTCTATTCAAACCAAAAAACACAGTTTTATTGCTGATGAACCAGTAAGTATAGGAGGTGATGATTTTGGGCCTTCTCCTTACGATTTTTTAAGCGCAGGATTAGCCGCATGTACCGTAATGACTTTGAAAATGTATGCAGAACGTAAAAAATGGGATTTACAAGAAGTGTACGCTTACATTACGTATTCTAAAAAGCACAGTGACGATTTAATGTTAGATTTAGAGAAACCTAGACGTATAGACCACCTACAAAAACGATTGAAATTTATTGGTAATTTAGATGAGACTCAAAAAGCAAAACTTAAAGAAATTGCTTCAAAATGTCCGGTTCATAGAACGTTGATGTCCGATACTTTAATAGAAACCGAAGTTATAAATTAATGACAAAAAGTAATACAAAAATTGGGTTAGGACTAGCGGCTTTAGGGCGTCCAGAATATATCAATATAAGAGAAGATGAATCTATAGATAAAACTGAGGTAGCTTTTAAACAGAATACACTTTCGGTTTTAGATGAAGCTTATGCCTTAGGTGTCCGTTATTTTGATACAGCACCTTCTTATGGAAAAGGTGAGGCATTTTTACAAGAATGGAATGATACCAGAAAATATAAAGAGGCTGTTTTAGGAACAAAATGGGGTTACACTTATGTAGCGAATTGGGAGTTGGGTTATTCTGGAAAACACGAAATTAAAGAACATTCATTAGCGAAGTTACAGGAACAATGGGAGGTTTCAAAAGCATTAATGCCTCAGTTAAAATATTATCAAGTGCATTCGACTACTTATGAAAGTGGTATTCTGGATAACGAAGCTGTTTTAAATCAATTACATCAAATAAAAAAGGCAACAGGGTTAAAAATTGGAATCACCACAAGTGGAGAAAATCAAAAAGATGTGATTGAATCTGCTTTAAGTATAAAAGTTGAAAATGAATCGCTATTTGATAGTTTTCAAGTAACATTTAATGTGTTTGAACAAGATGCTTTTGAAATTTTGAAAACTGTTTTATCACAAGGAAAATCTGTCATTATTAAAGAAGCTTTGGCAAATGGTAGGGTTTTTATTAATGAAGAATTCAAGCATTGCAATCACGCTTATCAGGTTTTTAATCAGTTATCAAAAAAGTATCAAGTAGGCGTTGATGCTATTGCATTACGTTTTGTGATTGATAACTTACAACCGACTTATGTTTTAAGCGGTGCTTCAAATCGAATTCAGCTAAAGGAAAATATGAAAGCTTTAGACTTTAGTTTTTCGGAAGATGAAATTCTTTTATTGAAGGGTTTGAAGGGTTCTGCAAAAGACTATTGGGAAGAGCGCAGTAAGTTAATTTGGAATTAAATAAATTTCTAATGATTATCTTTAATGAATTAATTCACCAACCAATGAAGTTTCAAAAATCAGCAATATTAGTTGCCCTTATATTCATGCTAAATGCCTGCGCTACATATAATCTGCAGTATAAGGATAAGACTGTACAGTCCATATTTCCAGATAAAGAAATAAAACACTCATTTTATCTCATTGGAGATGCCGGAATAGCAGGAGATTCAGAATCTTCTAGTGCTATAAGCAGTTTTAAAACCGAACTTTCAAAAGCTTCTAAAAATAGCACGGTTATTTTTTTAGGAGACAATATTTATCCAAAAGGGTTGCCAAAAAAAGATGAAGAAGGTCGCTCTGAAGCCGAAACTCAATTGAATACTCAAATTAATGCAGTTAAAGATTTTAAAGGTGAAACGGTTTTTATTCCAGGAAATCATGATTGGTATAGCAACGGATTAAAAGGTTTAAAGCGTCAAGAAAAATATATTGAAGACGCGTTAGGAAAAAACACTTTTTTACCTGAAGATGGTTGCCCAATTGAAAAGGTTGAGATTACGAAGAATATCATTTTAATCGTAATAGATTCAGAGTGGTATATGACCGATTGGGATAAACACCCAACAATTAATGACGATTGTGATATAAAAACAAGACAAAAGTTTTTTGATGAGCTGGAAGGTGAAATTAAAAAAGCACGAGGTAAAACGACCATTATTGCGCTTCATCATCCCATGTTTACAAATGGGTCTCATGGCGGGCAATACTCTTTTGGAAGCCATATGTCTCCAATTCCTGTTCTTGGAACTTTAAAGAATTTAATTAGAAAAACGGGCGGCGTAGTAACAGTAGATGACCAAAATAAGCGCTACAATGAATTCAGAAAAAGGGTTATTACGCTATCTCAAGAGAATGATAAAACAATTTTTGTTTCTGGTCACGACCATAACCTGCAATATATTTTAGAAGATAATCTGCCACAAATTGTTAGCGGTTCAGGATCTAAAACCAATCCAACAAGAAATGTAGGCGGTGGACAATTTTCATATGGCGCACCTGGTTATGCGAGATTAGATGTGTTTAAAGATGGATCGTCACATGTTCGTTATTATGCAGATAATAAAGTGGTTTTTCAAACGCAAGTAATTAAAGAGGACGATAAAAAAGTGTTCAATACCTATCCAACATCTTACCCAACCAATAAAACTGCTTCAATTTATACGGATAATGAAACGACCAAAGGAGGATTATATAAAATGTTCTGGGGAGATAGATATCGCGAAGATTTTAGTGCTAAAATTAATGCCCCAACCGTAGATTTAGATACCTTATTTGGTGGATTAACCGTAATAAGAAAAGGTGGTGGCCATCAATCAAAATCATTGCGTTTTAAAGATAAAAAGGGACGTGAATATGTTATGAGGGCCCTGCGGAAAAATGCTGTTCAATATTTGCAAGCCGTAGCCTTTAAGGATCAATATATAGAGGGGCAGTTTGATGATACTTATACCGAGGGACTGTTACTAGATGTCTTTACTGGAGCACACCCGTATGCGCCATTCACTATTGGAACGTTGTCTGATGCTGTAGGTGTTTATCACCCAAACCCAGTATTGTATTATGTCCCGAAACAAAATGCTTTAGGGCATTTCGCAAGTGAGTTTGGAGATGAATTATATATGATAGAAGAACGTACCGATTCCGGTCATGGCGATAAGGCAAGTTTTGGATTTTCAGATGAATTAATTAGTACCGATGATGTCTTAAAAAAGTTAAATAAAGATGAAGATTTTGTGTTAGATGAAGCATCATATATTCGAGCCCGTTTATTCGATATGCTTATTGGCGATTGGGATAGACATGAAGACCAATGGCGTTGGGCGGAATTTAAGGAAGATGGAAAAAAAGTATACCGGCCAGTGCCTCGAGATCGCGATCAGGCTTTTTCTATTATGGCAGATGGCGCCTTATTAAGCTTAGCAACTAAAATTGTGCCTTCGCTGCGCTTGATGCAAAGCTACGATGAAGAGTTAAAGAGTCCGAAATGGTTCAATTTAGAACCGTACCCTTTAGATATGGCGCTCATCAATCAATCAGATAAGCAAGTTTGGGATGCACAGGTTACACGCATTGTTCAAGGATTAACTGATGATGTGATAGATGAGGCGTTTAAGAACTTCCCGTCTGAAGTGAATCAAAATTCTATTCAAGAAATTAAGCAAAAACTAATTGGAAGGCGGGCAAATCTTCAAAAAATATCAGATGCCTATTACGAGCATATTAATAAATATGCAGTTGTAAAAGGAACAAATAAAGACGATTGGTTCGATATTGAGCGTTTACCAAATGGAGCTACTAAAGTAAGTGCTTATAGAATAAAGAAAGGAAAAAAAACAGATATGTTTCACAATAGAACATATACCTGCGAGCATACAAAAGAAGTTTGGGTATACGGTTTAGATGATGTTGATAGGTTTAAAGTTTTTGGAGCAGGTGATAAACTTATTAAAATACGATTAATAGGTGGGCAGAATAAAGATGTTTATAACATTTCAAACGGAAAAAAGCTTAAGATTTACGACCATAAATCGAAACCTAATGAATTTGTTACTAACAAAGGGAGTAAGAAGCTTACAGATAATTACGAAACCAATGTTTACGATTACAAGAAGTTAAAAAACAGTTCGAATCAGTTTGTGCCATCTTTGGGTGCAAATCCAGATGACGGATTTAAAATAGGTTTTGTAAACACTATTACTAACTATGGATTTGAACGTAATCCGTTTAGTTCACAACATACATTATCTGCAGCTTATTATTTTGCTACTAGCGGTTTCGATTTGGGTTATCATGCGGAATTTGCAAATGTTGTTGGCCATTGGAATTTAAGTATTGATACTAAGTTTACAAGCCCAAACTATGCCGTTAACTTTTTCGGGTTTGGTAACGAATCTATCAATCCTGAAGCAGAAGATGGCGATAATTTCGATTTAGATTATAACCGTGTAAAGCTAAGAACTTTTAGAATATCACCAGCTTTAACCTGCAGAGGTGACTTGGGATCTACCTTAAGAATAGGACTGTCTTATGAATCGAATGAAGTCGATAAAACGGCTGGACGGTTTGTTGACATGTTGGGAGTCTTACCAGCATCTATATTCGATAAGCAAGATTTTTACGGCGTTGATGCAAAGTATCAATATGCAAATTTAGATAATGCGGCATTTCCAACATTGGGGATGTTATTTGCAATTCAAACAGGATATAAAAACAATGTAAGTACGTCTAAAGGTTTTGGTTATATTATTCCAGAATTGGCTTTCGATTATAAACTCATACCAAGCGGACAATTGGTGCTAGCAACCAAACTAAAAGGGCATGTTAATTTAGGAGATGATTTCGAGTTTTATCAAGGTGCGAACTTAGGAGCAAACAATGGTCTACGAGGCTATAGAAATGAACGTTTTGTAGGTAATTCTGCCTTTGTACAAAGTACAGATGTACGCATAAATCTTCGTAAGGTTAAAACAGGGTTATTACCACTTAATATTGGTATTTATGGCGGTGTAGATTATGGGCGTGTATGGTTAGATGGCGAGGACTCTGATAAATGGAATAATTCGTTTGGTGGTGGCATATTTGCCAATGCCGCGGATATGATAACTCTTAATTTATCAGCATTTAATAGTGATGATGGGTTGCGATTAGCCTTTAGAATGGGGTTTGGGTTTTAAACTTATTCATGGTCTTTTTTTAGTTGACTTTGTAAAAATTTCTACTACCTTCGTTTAACTACCGATAAAGTTCATTAAAACGGAACCTTATCTTTGCATTAAACGAACATCATATACTCAATCACAACCCAAACCCATACAAATTCCCACCATTACTTTTAGTTTTTTCATCAGTAATATAAACTGTTTTAGCATCTTTAAAACAAATGCCTTCCTTTTGAGAATTATGGCCGAATTTTAATTCTTGTATGTTGCCTTCAAAGAAATTATCACCTTTAAAATTAGTAATCTTCCAGAGTTTGTTATGATTTAACAATACTATGGTTATGCCATCATTACTTATATCTGCCGAGGTAATTCTATGGTTTTTGCCTTCTAAGTTAAATTTTTCAAGTAACGTTGCTGTATGTAATCCAATTTTATTGGGTACTTTAAAAACCATACTTGATTTATTTTCTTTACTAAACAGGTAGAAAAAATCATTGTAAAGAAAAAAACTTTCAAAATCTTTTGGTTTAACGCTTTGAGGTAAAACAAAATTTATACGTTCTGCGTTGGTTTTATTTGCCTTCAAGTTCGAAACTTTATAAATGGTAAAATCGTCTCTATTTTTACTATTGTTGCCAAAGTCGCCAATGTAGAGATTTCCTTGTTTGTCGGAGGTTAAATCTTCCCAATCAATATTACTGGAATTGCTAATATCTATATCTTTTACAATGTTTCCTTTTAAATCTAAACCGTAAATATTGTTTTTGTTTCCAGAATCTTCAATCGTCCAAAGTAAGTTCGAATTCACAACTTTTTCAATAGCAGAAGCTTCTTTTAAACTAGATGGTAAATCGGCGATAATATGTAATTTTCCAGTGCTGCAACTAGAAAAAATTAAAAAAAATAGTGATAGAATTTTATTCATTTTAGGCAATCAGAATTTATAGTGCTAAATTTACACAGATAATATTTACTTTTTTATAATTCATAAATGAATTTACCTGTTTTAAAAATTGGCCACAGAGGCGTAAAAGGGCACGTTGCAGAGAACACTTTAGCATCCATAAAAAAAGCTTTACAATTAGGTGTTGATGGAATCGAGATTGATGTACATCGCTGTGCCTCAGGAGAATTGGTTGTTTTTCATGATTTTACTTTAGATAGAATGACTGATGGAACTGGAGAAATCTCAAAATTCACCTATAGAGAATTGAAGAAATTGAAGACTAAAGGGAATTATGAAATTCCCACTTTAGCACAAGTTTTAACTTTAGTTGAAAACAAATGTTTACTTAATGTTGAATTGAAAGGCCATGATACAGCAAAGGAAGCCGCTAGAATATTAACTTTTTATGTAGAAAAAAAAGGATGGGATTATAGTAATTTGCTAGTTTCTAGTTTTGAAAAAGATTTACTGGAAACGGTATATAGCATTAACAAGAACATACCACTTGGTGTGCTAACAGATAGTAGTATAGAACGCGCCGTTGCCTTTGCTAAAACAGTTAACGCCGTTGCTATTCATGCAAATTACACCATGCTTACAGCAGAAATTGTGGAAGAGCTAAAACAAAATTATAAGGTATTTGCTTTTACAGTTAATAATCTAAAACCATTAGCGCGAATTAAATCGTATGGCGTGGACGGTATTATCTCCGATTACCCGGATAGAATATGATTCGCAAAGATATCATCATTATTGGTGGTGGGGCAGCCGGTTTCTTTGCTGCAATTAATATCGCTGAACAAAATCCTAGTTTAAAAGTTGCGATTCTGGAACGCGGAAAAGAAGGATTAACTAAAGTAAAAATTTCCGGTGGCGGACGCTGTAATGTGACGCATGCCGAATTTATTCCACAAGATTTAATTTTGAATTATCCGAGGGGCGAAAAAGAATTGTTAGGTCCTTTTCATCAATTCATGACAGGTGATACCATTGAATGGTTTGAAAAGCGAGGTATTGCATTGAAGATTGAAGATGATGGTAGAATGTTTCCTGTTTCTAATTCATCTCAAACCATTATTGATTGTTTTTTAAGTGAAGCTGAAAAATACAGAGTTGAAGTATTGTACAATCATTCCGTAAAAACGATTGAGAAACCAGATAGCGTTTTTAAAATTGAAACAACACAAGGTGATTTCGCTTCTGAGAAACTTTTGGTAGCCACCGGAAGTAATCCTAAAATCTGGAATATATTGGAACATTTAGGGCATACTATTTCTCAACCCGTTCCTTCTTTGTTTACATTTAATATTCAAGATAATCGAATTAAAGATATCCCTGGAGTTGTAGCTAAAAATATTGAAGTTAAAGTTCTAAACACCAATTTATGGAGCGAAGGACCGCTTCTAATTACGCATTGGGGTATGAGTGCGCCATCAATTTTAAAACTGTCAGCATTTGGAGCTTTGGAATTTGCAAAAAGAGATTATAAATTTCGAATAGAAATCAATTTTATCAAGCAGTCCTTTGAAGACTGTATGGAAAGTTTAAAAGCATTAAAACAAGATTTAGCTAAAAAAACGGTTTATAAATCTACACAATTCGATTTACCGAAAAGACTTTGGCATAAGATGGTTTTAGCAGCTAATATGAATGAAGACACAAGATGGGCTGATTTAAATAAATCTCAACTAGAAAATTTAGCTAATCAACTTACCCAAGCCGTTTTTGACGTGGATGGAAAGAGTACTTTTAAGGAAGAGTTTGTTACTGCCGGAGGCGTAAATCTTAAAGAGGTTAATTTTAAAACTTTTGAAAGTAAGAAAATTGAAAACTTATATTTTGCAGGCGAAGTTTTAAATATTGATGCCGTTACAGGAGGGTTTAATTTTCAAAATGCTTGGACAGGTGCTTATATTGCAGCTAAAAATATTTGTTGATAATGAAAACATACATTGCACTTCTAAGAGGAATTAACGTTAGTGGACACAAAAAAATACCAATGGCAGAACTTCGTGAAGTATTGGCCAAAGTTGGATTAAAAAATGTTCAGACTTACATTCAAAGTGGGAATGTAATATTCAAATCTTCCCAGAGTGATAAATTACAATCTAAAATTCATAATGCAATCAAATCTCATTTTGGTTTTGAAGTTCCTGTTCTAGTTAAAACGCCTTTTGAATTACAGCAAATTTTTGATAACTCTCCGTTTCCAGAAGAAAGTAAAATAAATAGTTATTTTATGATGTTGTATTCACCAGCAAATAAGGTTTTAGTGGGCGAGGTGTCTAAACTTACCTGTTCAAACGAAGAATTTAAAATAACGGATAATTGTATTTATTTTTATTGTTCGATAGGTTATGGAAAAGCCAAACTTGGTAATAATTTTTTCGAAAGAAAATTAAAAGTTACCGCAACCGCAAGGAACTATAAAACAATGCTAAAGTTACTATCTTTGTCGGCAGAATAATTAGTATGATAGAAAAAGATTTTATACCAAATCCTTATGGACAATCTATTGAAGATGGAAGTTTCACTTGGTCTTCGCCAAGTAATATCGCCTTAGTTAAATATTGGGGTAAAAAGGAAAATCAAATCCCAGAGAATCCATCATTAAGCTTTACTCTTAACAATTGCAAAACTACAACGACTGTTAGTTTTTCTAAAAAAGCGTTAAATACAGATTTTTCGTTTGAGGTTTTTTTAGACGGACAATTAAAAGCCGATTTTAAGCCAAAGATTTTAACTTTCTTTAAGCGAATTAAAACCTATTTGCCTTTTTTAAAAGACTATCATTTTAAAATAGAAACATCCAATACGTTTCCTCATAGTTCAGGAATAGCTTCTTCAGCTTCAGGGATGAGTGCTTTGGCATTATGTTTAATGAGCATTGAAAATGAGTTAATTAATTCTAGTGTCATTCCGAGCGCAGTCGAGGAATCTTATAATAAAGATTTCTTCATAAAAAAAGCTTCATTTTTAGCAAGATTAGGTTCTGGTAGTGCATGTAGAAGTTTGGAAGGAGATTTAGTAGTTTGGGGAAAGCACAATGCATTAGAAGGTAGTTCAGATTTATTTGGAGTTAAATACCCTTATGAAATACATAATAATTTCAAAAATTATCAGGATACAATTTTATTAGTAGACAAAGGAGAAAAACAAGTGAGTAGCAGTGTTGGTCACAATTTAATGCATGGGCATCCGTACGCAAAAAAACGTTTTAAACAGGCAAATAAAAACCTTTCAGATCTTTTATCTATTCTTAAAAATGGCAATTTTGACGCTTTTATAAAACTGGTTGAAAGTGAAGCATTAACTTTACACGCCATGATGATGACTAGTATGCCTTATTTTATTTTAATGAAACCAAAAACGTTAGAAATAATTAATAAAATTTGGTCTTATAGAGAGAAAACAGACTCAAAGCTTTGTTTTACATTGGATGCGGGAGCAAATGTGCATGTGCTTTATCCAGAAAGTGAAACGAAGACATGTCTAGAATTCATTCAAAATGAATTAGTTGCATATTGCCAAAATGGACAGTATATTTGTGACAGAATTGGTTTTGGAGCAAAACATTTGTAACTTTATATTCCAAATCATAATTGCTAAATGAAAGGACCACTTTTTTATTCAAAAATATTACTCTTCGGGGAGTATGGTATTATCAAAGATTCCAAGGGTTTATCAATTCCTTATAACTTTTATAATGGTGCTTTGAAATTAGATGAAGGTTCTTCTGACCGCGTTAAACAATCTAATGAAAGCTTAAAGGAATTTTCACGACATTTATTGAATATCGATTCAAGTTTGGTAGAGTTTGACAATAGACAACTTTCAATAGATGTTAAAAAAGGCATGTACTTTGATTCATCTATACCTCAAGGATATGGAGTTGGAAGTAGTGGTGCTTTAGTCGCAGCTATTTATGATAAGTATGCAAAAGATAAAATTACAGTTTTAGAAAATTTGACTAGAGAAAAACTTTTAAAATTGAAAAGTATTTTTTCTGCAATGGAATCATTTTTTCATGGTAAATCTTCTGGTCTAGACCCTTTAAATAGTTATTTGAGTATTCCAATTCTTATTAATTCTAAGGATAACATAGAAGCTACGGGTATTCCATCTCAGAATATAGAAGGAAAGAACGCTGTGTTTTTATTAGATAGTGGTATTATTGGCGAAACAGCACCAATGGTTGGTCTTTTTATGGAAAACATGAAGCAAGAAGGGTTTCGTAATATGTTGAAAGACCAGTTTATAAAACATACCGATGCTTGCGTTGAAGATTTTTTAAAGGGCAACATAAAATCGTTGTTTAAAAACACAAAGCAATTGTCTAAAATCGTACTAAGTCATTTTAAACCTATGATTCCAAAACAGTTTCATGAACTTTGGAAAAAAGGATTAGATACTAACGAGTATTACTTGAAACTTTGTGGTTCTGGTGGTGGCGGTTATATTTTAGGTTTTACCGAGGATATAGATAGAGCGAAACTAGCGCTTAAAGATTATAAATTAGAAGTCGTTTACAACTTTTAATCTTCATTTTATTCATTCTGAACTAATTTCAGGTTCTGATCAAAATTATTTTTTATGTTAAGCAGAAGACAAAAGCATATTCTACTTAAGTTTTTTAGTATGTTTTCTGTGGTTCGGGGATACAACATCTTAATAATTGTACTAGCTCAATATCTTACCTCTATTTATATTTTGGCGCATGATAAGCCCTTGAGGGAAGTTCTATTTGATGTTAATTTATTTATGATTGTACTTGCATCTTCAGCAACCATTGCGGGTGGTTATATTATCAATAATTTTTATGATTCAGAAAAGGATTTAATTAATAGACCAATTAAATCGAGGTTAGATAAATTAGTTAGCCAGAATACAAAATTATCATTTTATTTTGTGCTTAACTTTGCTGCAGTAGTAATGGCAAGTTATGTATCCTTCAGAGCTGTTATGTTTTTTTCGTGCTACATATTTGGGATATGGTTTTATTCGCATAAACTAAAGCGCTTACCTTTTATTGGTAACTTAACTTCCGCTATTTTAACCATTACACCATTTTTTGCCATTTTTATGTACTACAAGAATTTCGAGACGGTTATTTTTGTTCATGCAGTATTTTTATTTCTTATGATTTCTATGCGAGAACTAACTAAAGATTTAGAAAATATAAAAGGAGATTTAACACTTGGTTATAAAACAATTCCTGTTGTTTATGGTGAAAAGGTTTCTAAAATCATGCTAACAGTGTTATTAATTCTAACATTTATACCAACGTATTTACTTCTTTTTAATTTTGTGATAGGATATATGTTTATATATTTCTATTTCTGCATTGCATTGTTGTTTGTTTTTCTTTTTGTTTTATGGAAATCTAATACAAAAACATACTATTTAATTCTTCATAATATATTAAAATTCATTATTGTTGCTGGTGTTTTCTGTATCGTTCTTATAAATGTTGATTTGGTGCTAAATAGAATTTAACAAAATTGTTATTCAAAATCGCCAATCGTAATTTTAACTATATCTTTGCAGCAAAATTAGAGTTATGAGTAAGCAACAAGGTGGACAGAGAAAAGGAAAAACTTCAGTTGGAGGTAATAAAGGTACTTTCAAAAAAAGTTTTGTGAAAGGGAAGGCTCCATTTAAAAAGAATGATGGTCAACAAAACAAAAAACCATCTAATCCTAATGAGATTAGACTGAATAAATATGTCGCTAATTCGGGCATGTGTTCACGTCGAGAAGCCGATGTACATATTGCCACAGGGTTAGTTTCTGTAAACGGAAAAGTGATTACAGAAATGGGTTTCAAAGTAAAACATGGAGACGAAGTGCGATATGATGGTGCTAGAATCAATCCTGAAAAGAAAGCTTATGTGTTACTTAATAAGCCAAAAGGGTTTGCTACAACGACCAGTGAAGGTAAGGGGAGGACAGTGATGGATTTAGTCTCTAATGCAACATCATCCAGAATAAAACCTATTGGACGCTTAGGAAGGAATTCTAAAGGTTTATTGTTATTTACAAACGATGATACCATTGTAGATAAATTTACAAACTCTAAAAATGGAGTTGCTCGCTTATTTCATATAGAATTAAATAAAAATTTAAGGTTAGAAGATTTGAAAAAGATTCAAGAAGGCTTTAAAGTAGAAGGAAAATTAATTAGTGTCGAAGAAATTAGTTATATCGATGGTTCGAGTAAAAAAGAAGTAGGCTTAAAAATTAAGAATACTGGAAACACAATCATTCGTACCATATTCGATTATTTAAAGTATGAAATAGAAAATTTAGATTGTGTAGCTATCGGACATCTTACTAAAAAAGATATTCCTCGTGGTAGTTGGAAACATCTTACGGAGCAGGAGTTAAACACGCTTAAGATGCTTTAGTTGTTTTTTTTCAAAAATGTCTTGCGTATTTAAAAATAGAGTACATTTGATACATATTAGCTGAACAAATTGAAACCTGTTTCTGTGTTCGGGCTTTTGAAAATTAGGAAGTCATATTCAAAAGCAGCTTACCGATTAAGCGACCGAATTTTAAAGCTAACTTCCATTTCTTCTGCATATATAGTTCTCTATGTGTGTGTTCCTGCAATTCAAAATCAATTACGTATTTGAGTATTTATTTTTTATAGATTTAACATCTAGTTAATCTACAAAATTCATCTTTAATTTTTATTAAATGAATGACTTCAAATTAAAAATTATTAAATTTAAATATTAAAAATAATTATGATAAGCTGGTATCGCTAATTTATCCATTGATTAGTAAAAGAGCTGAGCTATCAAACAATTGTATCTATGCATAATAAAAAAGATAATTTAAAACGTGTCATTGTCGATTTTAAGAAATTAACCCCTGAGATTCTCGCATTATTAGTAGAAAAGTACCCGGATGGGTATGATGATGACCACATTATTTCTTTTAGAAACTTAAATAATGAAATTATTGAAGCTGTTGAAGTTACTACTTATGATACTAAATATTTAGTAAAAGTAAGTACTAAATTAGAAGTTACTATGGAAAATTTTGATGAAGACGATTACGAAGATTTTGATAATGATGATCCAGAAGCAGTACAAGATCCAGATATAGTAGATCAAGACACAGAAGAAGATTAACAAATTAATAGTATAAATTATGAGAACAGCCGCTTTTAAATCGCACAAAAACGGTTATTACAATTTTTGGTTTGAGAATGGAGAAGAATTGGCATTTGAAGAAGTTCATCCTCGCGTTTTAAAACAGTATGATTTAAAAAACGATAAAAGTTTAGTCGACAAGGATTTTAGAATCACTTTTGTTGAAGATGGCGATGACGATAATCCAATTTACCGAGTAGAAAGTTTAAAACCAATTTGATTTTTTTTGGTGGAATCATTTATCAGCGAAATTAGAATTGAATTTAGTTCAATTTATCTTATTTTCATATTGAAAAGTATTAAGTATATCAAAATTTACGAGGCTTCCGATAATTTGGGAGCCTTTTTTATAAACACTTCCCAAATAAACACAACATAAACAATTGCATACTCTAAAGTAATAATCCACAAATTTTCAGATTTATCAGCCTTGTCAACATTTATATAAGCTAAATAGCTAAGAATAATTACAAAGCTCCATACTAGTGGGAATTTATATTTTGTGAAAACCGATAAAATTAAGAGTGTTGCTATATACCAAGGGTGCACAGTAGTTGCTGTAAAATAGTAGAATGATAAAGCAAATAACATCGCAGTTATAAGTTCGACAGTCGTTTTGTTTTTCCTAAAAAAACTTAATATTAAAACGAATAGAATGACAATAATTGATGTTGCTTTACCAATAACAGCAATTTCATTATAACCTCTAAAAGTGTATCCAACTTCTCTTACTATATAATAAATACTGCCATTAAATTCAAAATTTTGAAACCATAATGCAACAGTTTGTGTGTAATTATTTACGAATTCAGAAGAATAAAACGGGGCAAATAATAATAGGGTTGTAATACCTGTAATAAAGTAGAAGGGTATTAATCTTGTCATACCTGCCAAAGGAGGAATCTTCTTTTTGTTCTTTACGCTATGCTGTCCCGAATGTTTTCGGGATTGTTTCAGTACCTCAAGCTCCTTTGTCTTAACAAACCTTTGATAAAACAAAGGCAGAAATATTAAGGGTATAAGTTTAACGGAAATTGACAGAGCTAATATAATCGCAGCCATTTTCCATTTTCCCAAATGAAGTAAATATAAACTCCAAATTAAAAAGAAAATCATAACACCCTCAAAGTGCAAATTCCCTGTAAGCTCAATAATGATAAACGGATTTAATAGATACCAAAAGATGTTATGAGCGGGCATATTAAGTTTTTGGAGTAGTTTTTTACCAAAATAAAGCGTTCCAAAATCGGCAGCAATAATAATAAGTCTTAAACCAATAACAGAACTCAATATGCTGTTGCCTGGAAAAAAATTAGCAAGCACAAAACACAATTGATTTAATGGAGGGTAATTGGTGAAATGACTCGCATTAAGAGCTCCCATACCATTACGTAATTCTTGCGCTTGTACTACTGGAAATATGTCCTTAGAAATAAAAGATTCAACCGTGTATAAATAAGGATTAAAACCTTCTAAAATCATTCTGCCATCCCAGATAAAGCGATAAAAATCTTGAGATAAGTTTGGTATGGCCAAAATAAAAACTGCTCGAAATCCAAAAGCTAAAAAGGCGAGTAATTTTAAATTATACTTTAATATTTGTATTAGTTTATAGAATAAAAAGAACAGGGCTACATAGAGCATAATTAACTTTAAATAATCTGTGCGCACCAAATCATAAGCAAAAGAGAAATAGAATAGAAAACTAGAAAACACTAATATAATAGGTGTTCTGTTTAGTTTTAAAAAAGTAGAATTCAAAAACATGTTTCAAATATAGTGTTATTTGTTTGTTGTGTTTCTTAATAAATACTTACTTGATAATCTTAAATAAAACGAGTAAATTCGTTAAGCCTCGTTCTAATCAATTAAAATTCCATTTTATGAAAAAGTATAAGTTAGTTTTGTTTTTATTCTTTTTAATTTTATTGTGTAATGCTCAAGATAGAATTACAGGAGAACTTTGGTCTACTCGATCTGAAATTATTGCGCAAAATGCTATGGTAGCGTCAAGTCACCCATTAGCCACCCAAGTAGGTTTAGATATCTTAAAAAAAGGAGGTAATGCCATTGATGCCGCTATTGCAGCTAATGCTACATTGGGTTTAATGGAACCTGTTGGCTGCGGTATAGGCGGTGATTTGTTTGTAATTCTTTGGGATGCTAAAACCAAAAAATTATATGGACTTAATGCAAGTGGGCGTTCGCCAAAGGACTTAACATTAGAATATTTTGAGAAGAAAGGTCTAACAAAAATTCCATCTTATGGGCCATTGCCTGTTAGTGTTCCAGGAGCAGTAGATGGCTGGTTTGAACTACATAATAAATTTGGGTCATTACCTATGACCGATATTTTGGAACCAGCAATTCAATATGCCGAAAATGGATTCCCTTTAACTGAACTTATAGGATATTATTTTGGTTTAAGTGTAAAAAGATTTAGAGCAAATAATTATCCAAATATCGAGGACAATTATATGATTGATGGACAAATACCACAAGAAGGAGAAATTTTTAAAAACCCATATTTAGCAAATACATATCGTAAAATAGCAAATGAAGGAAGGGATGTATTTTATAAAGGAGAAGTAGCAAAAACTATTGCAGATTTTATAAAGAGCCAAGGAGGTTTTTTATCTATGGAAGATTTAAAAAATCATAAAAGCGAATGGGTAGACCCTGTTTCCATTAATTATAGAGGGTATGATGTTTGGGAACTTCCTCCAAATGGACAAGGTATAGCTGCTTTGCAAATGCTTAAAATTCTTGAGGGATATGATTTTTCTAAAATAGAATTTGGAAGTGCTGAACATCTTCATTTGTTTACAGAAGCAAAAAAATTGGCGTTTGAAGATCGCGCAAAATATTATGCCGATATGGATTTTGCAAAAGTACCAGTTGAGAAACTAATTTCAGATGATTATGCAAATGAAAGACGAAAATTAATTACTGATAAAGCATCTAAGTATAAAGCTGGCGAAATAAGTGCAGGTGAAACTATTTATTTAACGACTGCCGATAAAGAAGGTAATATGGTTTCTTTTATACAAAGTAATTACCGTGGAATGGGATCTGGAATGGCACCTCCAAAGTTGGGTTTCATGCTTCAGAATAGAGGAGAACTATTTAATTTAAAACGCGGTTATTTTAATACTTACGAACCAGGTAAGCGACCTTTCCACACAATAATTCCTGCATTTGTAACCAAAGATGATGAGCCGTTTTTAAGCTTTGGTGTTATGGGCGGCGATTTTCAACCAATGGGGCATACCCAAATAATTATGAATATTGTTGATTTTGGTATGAATATTCAAGAGGCTGGTGACGCTCCACGTTGGGACCATTCAGGAACATCGAAGCCAACAGGAGAATCAGCAGAGGGTACTGGAACCATCCATATAGAATCTAGAATACCTTATAAAACGGTAAGAGGTTTAATGCAGAAGCGACATAAAGTTGGATTTGGGTTAGGAGGTTATGGTGGTTACCAAGCTATTCTATGGGATGCTAAAAACAAAGTATATAGAGGTGCTTCTGAGAGTAGAAAAGATGGACAGGCAGCTGGTTATTAAATAGAGTAGTGAATTATAATTCCTTAAACTTTTGATGCCAAAGATTTAAAAAAGACATAGCCAAAACCAGCAAAGAGCATTAAATGAAAAGGAAAGAGTCCAAAATCACCTCCTTGATTCCCTACAATAAACGCACTATACATTCCAAAACCAAAATAGAGTGTAAGTAAGCCTTCGAAAATAACATGAACAGAAACAGTCTTTTTCATGTATTTATTGTTTTTCCAATTGTCTTTATATTTATTGATATTGAATTTTGGTGTTCTAACAAATTCACTTTTTTTACCCCAATGGCCTTCTAAAACAGCTATAGAATTATGAAGAGAAAAGCCCATGGCAATTGAGAAAAATACAAAAAACATCCCAATATATTTTATAAAATTTTTAATGCCACCTCCGTAAATATTCTTGTACATAAACCAGTAGCATATAAAAAATATTATACTACTTACTACAAAAAAGCTCATGACGTAAAAGTATGGCTTCAAGTGTTCGTATTCATTTTTAATGTAGAGCATAGGAATACTAAAAACACCTACAATAAGTACGTTTAAAAACATGGTGCTATTTAGTAAATGTAATATGCCATGTACTTTGGTTTTAGTAGAAATATTTTGACTGTTTACTACGCGGCCAAGCATTTTTCTAAAATTTTCAGCACCTCCTTTATTCCATCTAAATTGTTGTGAACGAGCGGCACTAATGACTATAGGGAGTTCGGCTGGAGTTTCAACATCTTCTAAGTATTTGAATTTCCAATTCTTTAGTTGTGCACGATAACTTAAATCTAAATCCTCAGTAAGTGTGTCACCTTCCCAGTTTCCAGCATCTATAATACATTCTTTACGCCATAAACCAGCAGTTCCATTAAAATTTATAAAATGTCCTTTGCTATTTCTTCCCGTTTGCTCTAAAGTGAAATGAGCGTCTAGCGCAAAAGCCTGTATTCTAGTAAGGATTGAATAATTACGGTTAATATGTCCCCAACGGGTTTGGACAACACCAATGGCTTCATCCTTAAAATAAGGGACGGTTTGTTTTAACCAATTTTTTTTTGGAAGAAAATCGGAATCAAAAATGGCAACAATTTCACCTTTGGCTATTTTTAATCCTTCCTTTAAAGCTCCTGCTTTAAAACCAGTACGATTAGTTCTTGTAATATGCGTAATATCTAATCCAGTAGCTTGGAGGTTTTCAACATGTTTGCGAGTACTTTCAATTGTTTCATCTGTAGAATCATCAAGCACTTGAATCTCAAGTTTATCTTTTGGATACTCAATTTTAGAAATGTTGTCTAACAAACGTTCCATAACATACATCTCATTATACACTGGAAGCTGTATAGTTATATATGGTGTTTCTTCTGGATTATTTAAATCAAATTTTGGGCAATTGTCTTTATTTTTTTTTGAAGACAGATAATTAAACAACAAATTTAATTGTGCCAGTGCATACATGAAAATGAGTACAAGTGCAATGGAATAAATAACTATAACTGTTGTTTCTAAAATCATTGTTTAATGCTGTATTTAAAAATCCAACCTAAAATTTTAACGCCTGCAAATATAGCACCTTTTATTGTACCAGACACTTTTGAAACACCAATTCTATTTCTGTAATTTACTGGTATTTCGGTATATGTAAGTTTTTGCTTAAGTGCTTTTAATTGCATTTCTACAGTCCAACCATAGGTCTTGTCTTGCATGTTAAGAGCGAGTAATTTTTGGTATTTAATTGCTCTAAATGGTCCAAGATCAGTAAATTTCGCTCCAAAAAATAATTTCATTAAGCTAGTCGCTAACCAATTGCCATATATTTGAGGTTTGGTCATAGAACCTACTTCTCTCAGTCGTTTGACCCTTGAGCCAATTACAAAATCAATATTTTCATTAATTATAGGCGCGACAATTTTGGTTAATTCTTCAGGGTAGTCGCTATAATCTCCATCAAGGAATACAAGGATATCTGGTTTCTCATGTTGATTAGCGATATAATCCATTCCTTTTAAACACGCATATCCGTAACCTTTGTTTGTTTCAACTAAAACGGTGGCTCCTGCTTTTTTTGCATTTGCTTCAGTATCGTCGGTAGAATTATTGCTAACAACAATTATTTCATCTATGGTATTAGGAATATCATTTATAACATTGGTTATAGAATCGGCTTCGTTATATGCAGGAATGATGACTTTTATTTTGGTCATTGAAGGTCGCTAAGGTTATTTTCTTTTTTAAATGAAGCAAAGTTAGTCCATTCTTTTAATTTTTTACCTGCTTTAAATTTTGAAGCTGCTATTAGCTTTTCATTTTTATACATAAGACAATAACCATTCTTTTGGTTATACTCAAGTTGGCATTTATGATTTATTTTTTCCATATCATCATAAAAAAGCCACCAACCTGATTTAAAGCCTTTATCAAAATGCCCTTCTTTTACAATAAATCCATTTGTATTATAAAACTTCCAATATTTAGATGCTTTATTTTCTGAAAAATGACCTTCTTTTTTTAGGTTACCGTTTGCATAATAGAATCTCCAAAACTTTATTTTTTTACTATTTTCAATCCAACCTTCAGATTGAATGTTTCCGTTTTCAAAATACGTTCTTTGGTATTCTTTTCCCGCGAAAGCATTAAAAGTAGTAAGGAATATAATTAGGCTAAAAAGATGTCTCATTATTTATTATTTACTAAATCCATTAAATCAACATCATTTCCTAGTAGTACTTCTGTCGGATTGATGCGACCTTCCATACTATCATTCTCAAGCTTTAAAACACCTCTTGGGCAAACAGCAGAACAAACACCACAACCTACGCAACTGGAACGCACAATATTTTCTCCTTTTTGAGCATAAGAACGCACATCGATACCCATTTCGCAGTATGTAGAACAATTTCCACAGGAAATACATTGTCCGCCATTTGTAGTGATTCTAAATTTTGAGAACATGCGTTGTTGAAACCCTAAGATAGCTGCCATGGGACAACCAAAGCGACACCAAACACGATTACCTAATATTGGATAAAACCCTGTTCCTACAACTCCAGAGAATATAGAGCCTATATATAATCCATAAGCAGAACGAAGACTACTTGATTTTATTAAAAATATTTTATCTGTTGTTCCTGTGTAAAACATTAAAAATAGTGCAGCAATAATTACAAAATAGCCAATAGCCCCGTACTTTGCATCTTTGCCAAGTTCATTACGTTTAAAAAGCATAACAACAGCAAAAATTAGCGTGAGCAAAATCCCAACACTTAGCAGAAATGAGCCGCGAGTTAACCAGTATTTGTTTGGGTCACTTCCTAAATAGGTGTATATCATAGCTGTTGTCATAATAACCGAGAACACTAATACTGTATGAATTAGCCAGCGTTCGAGCTTCCAAGCAGATAATTTTTTACTACTTAATTGCCTAAAAGGGTCTCCAGCGGTTTCGGCTAAGCCGCCACAACCACAAACCCAAGAACAATACCATCGTTTACCATATTTATAAGTTAAAATTGGAGATACTACAAAGATGGATAATACCCCAAAAAGAAGCATAATTAAGCCTAAGGATCCAGATGATAATAATCCATTAATAGACCAGCTATCAAAAAGATAATAGTTTAACGGCCACATGCTTTTTAAATCGTAATAAGGTAAATTATAGGCAGAACTTTCATTTAGTCTAGCCATAAATTCTGGAATTAAAAAAGCAAAGCCTAATTGAAAAAACATAACAGATACAGTTCTTAATTGTTGGTATCGATTATGGCGATATTTAAGCATAAACTTATAGCCAAAAACTAAAATTGCCACTGTGTAAAGAGTTCCGTAAACAAACCATTGACTTGCAGGCCTCCCACTTAGTAAATTACTTAAAGGGTCGAATAATGAAATAAGTCCAGAATTAGCACTGCCATCTGCGGCTTGACCTAAATACTGCGGGTAAAAATATAGCAATATATAAAATCCAGTGAGTACGACACCTGAAATCCAACCCAATAATCCACGTGATGATATTGATTTAAACCATGTTCCATCATTTTTAATGCCCTCAAGTTTTGTTAAATATAGATCTCTTGTAAATACAATAGTTCCAACAGAAATTAGTCCTAACGCTAATGATAAGAACATTCCTTTATTAGGGAAGTTTGTATTAAAAAGCGCTAGGGTTAAAATGAAAAGACCTATGGTGCCAATCAAAAGAGCAATTCTTTGTTTGGTTGATAAATCGTTTGCTTCAGGCTTTGCTAAAGACATACTATGATTTATTTGATTACTCATTTTATATGTTGTTATACTGTTTGTAATTTGTTTTTATATGCAGATAATATGTCAGTTTCGTATGTTTTATAAAATTCTGGATCAAAATTAGCCTCGGATAAATGATCCATAACATAATTAATATCACGTTTCTCAGTAAGCCATTTATTGAACACCTCATGACGCATCCGAATTCCGAAGGTATTAATACCTAAAAATTTGTTGCTATTTGTGTCATAGCAAATAGTGATGCATTTGGTGTCATCTTCATGTTTCCAATGAAAATGAACGTCATTTTCTCTAGGCTTGGAAAACACCCATCCATAAGTTTGATATTCTATATCTAAAAATTTAGCGGAGTTAAACCAATGCCCTGGATTATATTGAATTCTATTACCGCAGATGGTCTGTGCTAGAGTTTCGCCCATCATACGGCCAGTATACCAAACAGCTTCAATAGGTCTACGTCCATTTATTCCTTCGTGCTGTTCTGCACAGTCACCAATGGCATACACATCTGGAATATTAGTTTCTAAGTACCGGTTTACTTTTATACCACGACCTGTTTCAATCTCAGAATCTTTAATAAAATTAATATTAGGTGAAACACCAGCAGTTAATCCAACCACATCACAAGCTAGTTCTTCCCCAGTTTCAGTGATAATAACCGACTTTGCTTTACCATTTTCATCTGCTTTTATTTCCTTAAGATTCATGCCTAAGCGCAAATCGATATGATGATTTTTTATATGACGATTTATCATTTCGCTTTCACCTTCAGGTAAGACCCCATTCCAAAAACTATTTTCACGAACTAAAAATGTTACAGGAATATTTCTTGAATTAAGCATTTCAGCAAGTTCAATTCCTATTAAACCCCCACCTACAATGACCGCTCTTTTGC
The DNA here is from genome assembly GCF_057219435.1 of Algibacter sp. YIN40. Taxonomy (NCBI): domain Bacteria; kingdom Pseudomonadati; phylum Bacteroidota; class Flavobacteriia; order Flavobacteriales; family Flavobacteriaceae; genus Algibacter; species Algibacter sp. YIN40. The sequence goes on from NZ_JBXVVC010000001.1 coordinate 1,346,528, forward strand.
AAACTTTGTTGTTAGGTGCGTGCTTTTCAAGGTTATCTAAATCTTGCTTATGGTACATGCCCATAACGCCTTCTAAATCTTGTCCAGGCCAACCAAATTTGTTTGGTTTACTGCCTGTGGCGATAATAAGTTTATCGTATTGCAATTCATCACCCTTAGCAAAATGAAGCGTTTTGTTATTTGTATCAACCCTTTTTACATATCCTTTTTTAAGATTAATTCTATTTTTTTCCCAAAACCAATTTTCATAAGGTTGCGTGTGTTCAAATTTCATATGCCCCATGTAGATATACATCAGAGCCGTGCGAGAGAAGAAATAATCGGTTTCTGCGGAAACAATGGTGATTTTTTTATCGGAAAGCTTCCGTATATGTCTAGCAGCTGTAACGCCAGAAATTCCATTGCCAATAATAACGATGTGTTCCATAATTTGGTTGTTATGTGGTATTAGGTCGCAGCTAAAGGTAAGAACTTATATCGAACAGTTTAATTTAGAATAGGTTTAAATTGTATGCATGTGTAAGGAATAGATGTTTTATAAGACGAGTGTTTTTTTTGACCTTATGTAAGTTAGCTAACACTTCTTTCGACATAAGTGCAGTTACTTTGCAACAGATAAATTTATTAAGAAATGAAAACAAGACTCATATTGGTATTAATAACCTTAATTACAGTTAAGGGGTTTTCACAAGATTTAAACTCATTTTTCACAAAAGCAGATTCATTTTTTAAAACATATGTGTCTCAAGGTTTGGTTGCTTATGATGATATTCATTCTAATCCTGAAAAATTGAATACCATTTTAAAAGCAGCCGAAGGTATTTCAGTTTCAAAAGATGATGCTCAAGAGTATCAAGCGTTTTGGATTAACGCTTATAATTTATCTGTAATAAAAGGCATTGTAGATATTTATCCAACAAATTCTCCGCTAGATAGCAAAGGCTTTTTTGATAAAACGACTTATAATTTAGCAGGAAAGAATATTACTTTAAATGATATTGAGCATAAACTTTTAAGAGGTCAGTTTAAAGATGCGCGTTTTCACTTTGTTTTAGTCTGTGGAGCTGTGGGTTGTCCGCCATTAATAAATAAAGCCTATTTACCAAATACTTTAGAAACCCAATTAGAAAATCAGACTAAATTAGCTTTAAATGGTTCTTTTTTAAAAGTAAATACTAAAAAGAAACGCGTGCAAGCTTCTCAAATTATGGAGTGGTATAAAGAAGATTTTACTATGAACGGAAAATCAGAAATAGACTTTATAAATCAATATAGAACAGAAAAATTAGAAGGCAAATATAAATTAAGCTACTTCCCATATAATTGGAAAGTAAATAAACAGTAATCATATAAATAACAAACTAAATTAAAGTAATAGATTTCCACCTTCGTTGAAATGAAAAACAAAATCAAATTATGAAAAAATTAATCGCAATATTCGTATTAATAGCCATATCATATTCTGGATTTTCGCAAGAAGACACAGAATCAACACCTCAAAAAAGTAATGTACAAACTTACACGCCTTCAAAACTTTTAAAGAAAGGGCAGTGGGATATTAAATGGTTTAATAATTTGTTTACACAAACAAAAAGTGCCGATAGTAATGGTGATATAACCAAAAATTTAGATAGAGAAACTTATTTTACTTCTAGCATTGACATTTTTACTGGTGTTTCTGAAAACAGTAAAGTTAATGTTGGTTTATTAGGAGAAATAAGATCTAATGTAATTGGAGATCGCAGTGCACTAGATGTGTTTTCTTTTGATGGAGAACCAGGGACAGCGCGTTCAGGTCTAACTTCTATTGCTCCGGTAATTAAATTTAATCCACTTAAAAATGTAAGCAATTTTACAGTTCAAACGGCCTTTCATATTCCTTTAATTGATAATGAAAGTGAGAATGGCGTCTTTTTAGATCAAACGGCTTATACATTTCAGAATCGTTTTTTCTATGATTATACTTTGCCAAGTGGAAATTGGCAATTATTCACGGAGTTGAATACAGAGTATAATTTTGGTGACGATTCCAGTTTTGCTGATAAAACATTTGTGTTGGCACCAGGCGTATTTATGAGTTATTTTCCAAGTGATAAATCTACTATTTTAGGGTTTGTTCAACACCAACAACGTTTTGGAGATTTTGATCAAGACTTTACTGCTTTAGGTTTTGGAGGAAAGTACCAATTAACTAAAACTTTGAACTTAGAAGCACTTTATAGCAGTTTTGTTAGAGGCTCTAATTCTGGGATAGGACAATCATTTAACATAGGTTTAAGAGCATTATTTTAATGGTTTATAGTAAATTAGAGACTTAAATATGTTTTATGAAATCATTTAAGACCCTAATTTTTTTATCAATACTAAGTGTACAGTCGTGTAAAACTCAAACTAGTAAAATTAATGGAGTAAGTTTTGTTGCCTCTAGCGAGCGAGTAAATGAAACTCATATTAACCCAGTTATTAATGTAAATGCTAACTATGCAGCGGTTATGCCATTTGGGTTTATAAAAAACTTAGCGCATCCAGAAGTAATTCATAATACAGATAGACAGTGGTTTGGTGAAACGAAAGCGGGTGCTGAACAATATATTACAGAGCTTAGAAAGAAGCAGATTAAAGTCATGATTAAACCTCAAATTTGGGTTTGGCGAGGTGAGTTTACAGGATTTATTGAGATGAAAAATGAAGCCGATTGGAAGGCTTTAGAAGATTCCTATTCAAGTTTTATTTTAGAATATGCAGATTTAGCTAATCAGGTTAAAGCTGAACTTTTTTGTATTGGTACCGAGCTAGAAAAGTTTATTGAAAATAGACCTGAATTTTGGAGTTCTTTAATAAAAAAAATAAAGGCAAAATACAAAGGAAAACTAACCTATGCCGCCAATTGGGATGAATTTAAACGAACTCCGTTTTGGAGTGATTTAGATTATATAGGAATTGATGCTTATTTTCCAGTTAGTGAGAATAAATCTCCAACTGTTGCAGAATGCTTAAAAGGATGGAAAAAACATAAACAAGTGGTTAAAGACCTTTCTCTTCAAAATGACAAACCTGTTTTATTTACTGAATATGGGTATAGAAGTGTTGATTATTCAGGAAAAACACCATGGGTTAGTGATAGAAGTATGAATCAAGTAAATCTAGACGCACAAACAAATACTACAAAGGCTTTGTATCAAACTTTTTGGGAAGAAGAATGGTTTGCAGGTGGTTTTATTTGGAAATGGTTTCATAAACATGATGAGGTAGGAGGAAAGAATAATTTTATGTTTACACCTCAAAACAAACCTGTTGAAGCGGTTATCAGGCAACAATATGGATCACAGTGAAAAAACTAGAATTTCTTTCAATTTTTATATTGGGGTTCATGTCTATGAACGCTCAAGACTATGTGGTTCACGATTTAAAAATTCAAGGGAATAAAAGGTTAAAGTCTTCGTTCGTAAAAAAAATAGCATCTATTAAATCTGGTAATGTACTAGATTCTTTGATAATGGAACAGGATATGAAGTTACTAAAACGCTTACCATCAATATCGCACGCCTATTATCAGGTGTTTTCATCAGAAGGGGGCCAATATAACGTGTTTTATAATATTGAAGAGAATTTTACTCTTATTCCTTCAGCTAATATTTATACTACAGATAATGATGAATTTGCTTATCGGTTAGGACTGTATGAGTTTAACTTTTTAGGCAGAAATATTGCTTTAGGGGGCTTTTATCAAAAAGATATCTACGCTTCCTATGCGCTAAATTTTAGAGCACCATTTTTATTTTCAAAAAATTGGGGATTAGCAGTAAACTACCAAGATTTAACAACGCAAGAACCTGTATTTTTTGATAATACAACGGCTAATTATAAATATAATAATGAGTCTTTGGAAGTATTAGGGTTATACAGATTAAACTTTAATAACAGATTTGAATTTGGAATAAATTACTTTGTTGAAGATTATAGATATAAATCGGGAGCAACTAATCCTGATGTGCCTCAAGAGTTGAATGTACATAAATGGCTTGCAAAAGGGATTTACGAATATAACAATCTAGATTATTTTTATCAATATGTTTCTGGTTTTCGAAGTGTTGCTAATTTTCAATATGTCACATCAACGAATAGTATGCTTCCAGATTTTTTTATTGGTTGGAACGATTTTTTCTATTTCAACCGCGTTGGTGGAAAAGGCAATTGGGCTAGTAGATTACGATTAGGGCTATCTACAAATGACAATACCCCATTTGCTCCTTTTTCTGTGGATAATAATTTAAATATTAGAGGGGTTGGAAATACTATTGATAGAGGTACTGGAGCCATTGTTTTAAATACTGAATACAGACATACATTTTATGAAAAAAACTGGTTTGTGCTTCAAGGCAATGCTTTTATTGATGCAGGATCGTGGCGTAACCCAGGTGGTGATTTCGGAGATTTTAGTAATATGGATAATGTAAAGGTTTATCCAGGTTTGGGATTGCGCTTTATTCATAAAAAAATATATAATGCTATTTTTAGAATAGACTATGGTTATGGTTTAACTAAAGATGCTAGTAAAGGTTTTGTATTTGGTATTGGACAGTATTTTTAATTTCATAAACTATATTAAATAGTTATTTTTGCTCGAAAATTAATTCATGAGAACTTTTGCAATTGGAGATATTCACGGTGGTTTAAAAGCCTTGATTATAGTTTTAAATAAAGTTGAGGTTAGAGACGAGGATATCTTAATTTTTGTTGGTGATTACGTAGACGGTTGGAGTGAATCTGCTCAAGTAATTCAGTTTTTAATCGACCTTTCTCAAAAGATTACTTGTGTTTTTATAAAAGGAAATCATGATGTTTGGTGTGAAGAATGGTTAAGAAGTGGTGACGTTAACCCAACCTGGTATATGCATGGAGGAAAAGAAACGATTGAGAGTTATGAAGGGTTATCTGAAAATGATAAAAAAGTACATTTAAACTTTTTTGAAAATATGCCTTTGTATTATTTAGATGATAAGAATCGTTTGTTTTTGCATGCTGGATTTACTTCTATGCATGGTGTAGAAAAGGAAGTGTTCGAAACTACCTTTTATTTTGATAGAACACTTTGGGAAATGGCTTTGACAATGGATAGACAGATTGAAAGGGATTCTGTTATTTATCCAAGTAGATTAAAACATTATAAAGAAATTTATATCGGTCATACACCAACAATTAACTTTAAAGTTGATGTCCCAATGAATGCTGTTAATGTTTGGAATATTGATACAGGAGCAGCTTTTACCGGAAAACTTTCAGTAGTTAATGTTGATACTAAAGAAGTTTTTCAAAGCGATAATTTACCTGACTTATATCCAAACGAAATGGGTAGAAATAAACACTAATTAAAAAACACTACATTTTTTAATTTATTGGTAACTTAAAAACTAATTCTCCATTCAGCTGGAAATTATCAGCTATTGCATTCTCTTTCATTTTCTTAAAGAAACTTGGAGAGTTAAATTTCATACCATAATCGGTTCGGTTTAATTCACATTCAAAAGACATAATTTTTTTATTAATTAAAACGCTAATTATCTCCTCTTTGGTAATACCATTTATTGTCATTTTACCAAGTAATATGGCTTTATTATCTACTATTTTTATAGGTTCATAAATTTCAAAAAATGCTTCTGGAAAAGTATTAACTTCAAAAAAGTCTTTACCACGTAAATGTTTAGTTAAATCTTTGTTTTCATGGTTAAGACTTTTCATATTAATAATAATTTTTAAATAGGTAATAGTGTTATCTGCAATTTTTATAAAACCAGCCTTAGCTTTTAATGTTCCTGTTAAACTATAACTACTAAATGCGGCTTTTCCTGTCCAAGTTAAGTTGCTTTCTTTACCAATTAGGTCTAATTTTTGTGCAGTTATTTTTAAGCTTGAAAAAGTAAGGATTAGAATTATAATCATTTTTAAAGTTCTCATTAGTTTTAATTTAAAAGATTATTAGTTGTATTTAATTTTTTATAACCACAAACGGTTTCTCCATTTTTGGTTTCACCAATAAAATACCATAAAGCCCAACCACCAAACATTCTACCGTCTGTTCGCCAATTATTCGCCCATATATAGGGTTGGCCTTGCAATAGTTTTTGTTTTTTAGTATTAAACAATTTATCGAGTTCTTTTAAAGGATAAATTTTTCGAAGGTTCCATGTATCGTTATAATATATATATGCGCCATATTCGGTAATTGTTATTGCACTTTCTTTACAAAGAATTCCTGTTGCGTGTTTCCAATAATAAGTATCCCCAATTTTAATAGGGTCATTTTCTTCAGGAAATTGAATAACATCAATAGCCTTTCTTAGTTTTTGTAATTTTTCGGGTAACGGTTTATTTGTAGGGTTACCATAATTGGTTTGAGACCAAGAATATGATGTAAATAATACTAATAATAATGTGATTATAGTTTTCATTTTAGTGCATTTTTTTTGCTACCCAAACTGAAAGAAAATCTTTTTTTAAAGAATGAGTAGAACCATAAAGTTTTCCGTTTTCTAAAAAAAATGAGGTATTATAGTTTCCACTATTATCTCCAGATACTAAAGCGACATAAATTTTACCGGATTGAATATTTGTTCTTCCTTCAGTTATTCTAACACCTTCTCTATAGAAAATACCTTCAACTAAATTATTAGCGATTTTTTCTATTTTCATAATGGCAAACTTGGAATCTGACTCATTTTCAGGAGTCAGATCAAGTTCCCAAGAGCCAATAAGTTGATTTAAATCTAATGATTTTTCTTGTGCGTATCCTAAATGAGTAATTAGTAGTAATGCTGTAAATAATAGCATTGCTTTTAATAGATCATTTCTTTTCATAACAATTTTGTTTTATAATTTTTAACAAATATGTAAATGAAAAGTAATAAAATCGTCTCAATTTTAAATTTGAGACTTGTTTTTTGAGAGTTTTAAGTTTCAATTAAAAAAATGAAACTTTTAAAATATTGATTTCAAGTGTTTTGGAGATTTTCCAGTGAGCTTAGTTACCGCTCGATTAAAAGATGCTTTTGAATTAAAACCAACTTCAAAAGCAAGGCTTAATAAGGTGTAGTTTTGATTTTCTGGATTTTTTAAAAGTAGTTTTAGCTCTTCAATTCGGTATTCATTAATAAAATCATTGAAATTTTTTTCAAAAATTATATTTAAACATTTAGTAGTTAGATAAGGCTTTTCATTAAGTTCTTTAGAGAGACTTGCTAGTGTAATATCTGAGTTTTTAAATACTTTTTCTTGTTGCATTAATTGCTTTAATTTTTCAGATATATTTTCTAATTGTTCTTTTTCTTTTGGATCTAAAATAGTTTTAAGTTTTATAATTGAGTTGTTTTTTTTGTTGAAACCTTCAATCCCTAACCAATAAGATATTAGTGCCATACCAGCAAATAAAACAATGTGATATGAACGATTAAATGAATAGTCAAAGAATAAAAAATCTATGGTTACATCTGCGATAATTAGAAAAGAATATATTTTCATAACCTTTAAAACACGTTTAATCCATTTAGCTTTTTCGGTTATGATATTGTATGAATCTTGATTTGTTCGATTCAATAATTTTTCTGATTTCGAAATATAAAAAATAATTAAAATAGCACTTATTATGTATTGTGTAGGCCATTGCATCCAAACTACATAACCCCAATACCCAAGCCATGATAAGCTTTCGCGTGTACCATCCCAATAAAAATTTTGTGATTTTATAAAGTTGCTCCAAACAAATTCAATAGCAACTGGAACGAAATGAATCCAATCTTTTTTGAAATTTAATTTAAAATTAGGTGTAGCATAAGCTTTAACAAAAAAATATATTAGTGCTCCGTATATCCAATTGTATTCTAATAAAATATGATAAAAGAAATCATAATAACCAATACCAAAAAGCTTTAATATCTCTACAATAAGTCTGTATGAAAAGAAAAAAAGAATAGTTGCTAAAAAATTATTTGCAATACTATTTTGGCCCTTATTTCGCCATAAAATTATACCATAAATAATACCTTGAATAGCTCCAATTGAAAGAAGAATAACTAATAAAAGTTCAAGAGGTTTCATTTGCATAAAGATAGCTAAGATACTTTATGACGCAATATACTTCTTATAATATTGGTTGAGTTCTCCTGGCGAAGCACCAAAAAACTTTTTTAAATGAATTGTCCAATAATGATACTGTAATTTTAAAACACCATTTTTTTGATAGCATCTTGGGGAAGTTATAAGCCATTTTTGAATAACAATAAATTGATTTAATTTAAAAAGCTTTGAGATAAAATCATTGTCTTCGTAGATATCGAAATTTTCATCGAAGCCACCAATATTATTAAAAAGAGATTGAGTTATATAAAGGCTTTGGTCTCCACCTCGACAAAATTTAAAAGGTAATTGCGTCAACCATCCTGACAATTTTAACCATAAATTATTGCTATTAAATTTCATTCTAAAACAACCTGCTTGATTGCCTTTTTCAATTTCATTTATAATTAATTTATCGAAGCTTTTTGGCGGAAATGAATCGGCATGTAAAAAATAGAGAATACCTCCTTTTGAAAAATTGGCGCCTAAATTCATTTGTTTAGCACGTCCTTTTTCTGAAGTTATAAGTTTAATCTTTGTTTTTGAAATTTGTTTTTCTGGAATGCTATTTTGTAAAATGCTATTATCGATATAATGATATGCTTCTTTTATGGGGTTCAGGTTAAAATTCGAAAAAGCAGTAACAATTTCTCGAGTTTTATCTTTGCTACCGCCGTCAACAACTATAATTTCAGAAATGTTTTGTGTTGACGAATTTACTTGTAAGTGCTCTAGTAGTTTACCTATATAAACTTCTTCATTTAAAACAGGTATAACAATAGAAATTTGTTTATTCATTTAAATCCCAGTTGTAATCCATGTACCGCTTTTTTGCATTAGGTAATATTTTAATATCTGAATATTGATTTAAAAAGTCTATTAAGCTACCTTCTTGTTTAAAATCTTTGGCAAACCACTGAAATATTTTAGATAATTTTAAGTTGCTTGCAGATATTTCATTACGTTTTGAATCATTTAAGAATTCTTTGGTGGCAGATGTAAGTTGTTTTTCTAAGTTAACGGAAGTAAAGGCTTCGTTCTGTAATTTAGGGCAAGAAAATGAAGCACAAACTATAGCAAAATGAATTCTGGACTCATCCATTTTTCGTAAAATTTGATGCTCTATATCATTAAGATTATACCATTTATCACCAAACTTCCAAAGACGTTGATCCCAAGGGTTTTTAATATCTTTAATACTATTTACAGGATAATTTCTTAATATTAAATCGATTGTCAAGGCGTTGTAGGCGTTAATCCAAAAAGCTAATTTATCCTCTTTAGTCCATTTATCAGCAGGAATTGTTTTGCCTAAATATGATATGTAATTTTGCAGGTCTAATTGTCCATTTTTTAAGTCTTGATAATTTACTATTCCTGCATTTGAAACATATGTTTTAAGTAATTTATTAAAACTATCATGATTAGGTTTTTTTATTGATCCCTTTATAGGTTGAGTAGCATAATCTATAATTAGAGTATTATTAATTTCAGATTTTGAAACTATTAGATTTGGTTCTTCAACTATAGGGTCTTTTATTTTTTCTACTTCTTTGGGAAGTATAGGTGGTGTTGGAGGTTCTTGGATTGGAGGTGTTTCAACAACATCTGATACTTCTGTTGTAACAGTATTTTTATTAGTTGTTTCTGTGGCATTTTCAACAACTGTTTTTGTGCTGCAGCAAGCACTTATAAAACAGAATAAAAAGATGAGCAGAAAGTATTTCATAATTAAAATAAGGAATAAAATTCATCTTTCAACAGCACCCACCACCATCATAATGAAAAGTAGATTCTGAAAAATAGATATCATCTCTATTCAGGGCTTGCAGTATTCCTGCAGTTTTATCACAAATGGCTAATGGTTGATTTTTTAATAATATATGACCAGCATTATCATCAAAATAATCTTCATCACCGTAATAAATAGCTGCTTTTCCTGTAAATATGCAAGGGCCATCTTCTGGCATAGGATCTTTTATAGCAGCAACTTCTATAGATTCGATATAGATTAATTCATCCGTTGGATAGTTTTTAGGGTCTAAAATTCTATATGGTTTTCTTGCTCGAATTTCAATAGTACCAAAACCAGCATCCGTTAATGCTTTCACATATTCTGCGATTGGTAAACTTCCGCTTAGACACAAAGCTCGTAAGCGTTCATCGTTTCGTAATTCATCATTCATTGGCTGCTCACAAGTAGGATCACTCATTACCAAACGCCCATGAGGTTTCAATACACGATACATTTCGGCTATGGCTTTCTTTAGATCATCAGCTTTAAAAATATTGAATAAACAGTTTTGAGCCGCCACATCAATGCTATTATCTTCCACTGGAAGATTCATAGCATCCCCTTTTTTTAATTCAACAAATTCACTTCTAAACCAATCATTTTGTACTTCAGCTTCAATAAAGTTTTTACGTGATGCTTCTAGCATTTCATCAACAACATCAATACCAACGACACCATTTTTTTGACGATTAAAATAGGCGAATTGTAATAATTCCATGCCGCCACCCACACCAACATAAAGCATTTTGGGGTTGTTTGTTAAATCGCGTGCATGTACCGTAGAACCACAACCATAATTCATTTCTTGCATGATTCTAGGGATTTTAAGTCCTGGTAATTCCCAAATAGGATTTGTGGTACAGCAAAGACCAACATCTGGTGTTAGCGCTGCTTCTTTATATACGTCGTGTGTGGTTTCTAAATAGTTATCCATAATAAATTCTTATATATTATTTGAAAGAATAAAGGTAGTTTCTTTAATCTAAAATGATGTAACAAACATTACACCACTATAACATTTTTATTAGTTCTTTAAACAGAATAATCATGTCTGGTTCAGCCTTCGTTGCCATTTCGATAATTTCTTCAATATCAACGCGCTTTAAGTTATCTGGGTCGCATTCATCTGTTAAAACTGACACGGCAGCCACTTTTAATCTTAAATGATTTGCGACAATAATTTCTGGAACAGTACTCATACCCACAGCATCGGCTCCAATTATTTTAAGCATACGATATTCAGCTCTAGTCTCTAATTGAGGCCCAACAACACTTGCATATACACCTTCGTGAAGTTTAATGTTATTTGTATTTGCAATTTGGCGGAAGCTTTCGTTTATTTTTGCATTATATGGAGCACTCATATCTGCAAAACGTTCACCTAATTGGTCAACACCTTTAAAAGCTAATGGTGAACTACCTTGAAGATTTATATGATCTTCGATTAGCATCAATTCTCCTTTTTTAAAGTTTAAATTAACCGCTCCAGCAGCATTAGAAACCAACAAAGTTTTAATACCTAATTTTTCCATGATTCTAACAGGATAAGTAACATCTTGTAAAGAGTATCCTTCGTATAAGTGAAAACGTCCCTGCATAACAATTACTTTTTTTCCTTCCAGCACACCATAAATAAGTCTCCCTTTATGAAACTCAACCGTTGCAGTAGGGAAGTTAGGAATATGGTTATAACTAACTTCTTTTATAACGTTAACATGGTTTATAAGTTGCCCTAATCCGGTTCCTAAAACGATTCCTATTTCTGGATTATCAAAACCTTTGTCTTGTAAATATTCAACTGTTTCGTTTATATGCTTAATCATGGAATTGTATTATTTTTTTCTGTAATTCTAAATTCGATTTATAAAATTCTGAGGCAATTAAATCCTCAAAAGTATCGATATCGTTTAAGGGCTCAAGTAATTTGTAACCTATTTTTTTTAAATTCAATTCTTCTAAAGTAAGTTTTAATAAGTTTGGTTCGCTCCAAGGTTTATTATTAAAAACCATTTCATGGAATGAGTTTAGACCAATTAAATAATATCCCCCATCTAATGCTGGTCCAAATGTAACCTCATTGTCATTTAGTGATTCCAATCCTTCTTCAATATGTCTTGCACTTATATCTGGAAGATCTGATCCAATGAGTACAATTCGCTCATAACCATCTTCAAAGCCTTTTTTAAAAGCATTTTTCATACGCTCACCTAAATTTTTTCCAACTTGAACAGTTTTTAAATCACCTTTCCATTGAGCTTCTACGATAGCTTCTGAAAAATAAATATGCCTATCTGCTTTAATATCTTTTGTAGCTTCTTCTGTTACTTTAACAAGTTCGCTATACACATTAAAAGCACTTTGGTTACCAATCGTTTTAGCTAACCTGGTTTTTACTTTGCCTAGTTCAATATTCTTTACAAAAACGATAACGAGTTCCTTATTCATATACTTTTACACCTTTTTTCAACCATTTGCTCCAAGTTTTGGAGAACGTGTGGACACTATCAGTTTCTTTTTCTTCAATATTGTAAACAGGAAAATTATGGTTTTTCCATTCAAAAATACCACCAAACAGGTTTTCAACTTGGCTATAACCAGCGAGCTTTAAACTGTCTGCTATAGATTCTGATCGAATTCCGACGGAACAATAAACAACAATTCTAGAATCTTTGTTAGGAATTTTTTTCTGAAGACTGTCAATATTAAAATTATCGTACCCAACGTGTATAGCATTTTTTAAATGGCTCGTTTTATATTCATTTAGTTCTCTAGAATCCAAAATAATAGCATCTGTTTTTGGCATAGCTAGTTCTTGAACTGTTATATAAGGGACACTATTGTCATTATATTCTTTCAATAATTTGTCAATTGATTTTTGAGCAAACAAAGAACAATGAAATGTAATTAATATTATAATGAGAGTATTTTTCATTCACCAATCTTATGCTACTACACCTTGACAACTACTACCTGCACCTGCTGTACAACCGTAGCAATGTTGTGATATAACAATGTTTCTGTCTTCTAATAATTCTTCGTTATACTCAGAAATATGTTTTACTTTACTATTTACGGGCAATTCTAACATTTGATTAAAATCGCAGTCGTATAGATAACCTTCCCAACTTATTGAAAGCGTGTTAGTACACATAACGTTAGCGACAGCAGCAGGATTATAAGCTTCAACTAAGGAATACATATAATCTTCGTAATTTTCTGAGGCAATAAGATAATCTAAAAACCTTGAGATTGGCAAATTGGTAATGGCAAATAAATTATGAAATTGAATCTCGAAATCTTCTTTTAAAGCTTTTTTGAAATCCTTTTCCATGGATGCTTGATCTCCTGGCAGAAAGGCTCCCGATGGATTGTATACCAAATCTAAGCGTAAGTTGCTATTGGGCATTCCATAACCTACAGCGTTTAATTCTTGAAGTGCTTTTATTGATTTATCAAAAACACCATCGCCTCTTTGTTTGTCTGTTTTACCACGAGTCCAATGTGGCATAGAACTGACTATGTGAATATTGTGCTTTTTAAAAAACTGGGGTAAGTCGTAATATTTTTTATTTGCTCGAATAATTGTGAGGTTAGAACGGACTATGAAATCTTTAATGCCTGCCTTAGCAGCTTCTTCAACAAACCACCTAAAATCAGGATTCATTTCTGGTGCGCCACCAGTTAAATCTAAAGTATGAGCTCCAGTGTTTTTTATAACCTTCAAACATTGCTTCATCGTCTCACGTGTCATAATCTCTTTTCGGTCTGGACCTGCATCTACATGGCAATGATCGCAGACTTGGTTACACATATAACCTACATTTATCTGCAAAATTTCTAATTTCTTTGCCTTTAAGGGAAATTGATTGCTTTCTGCAATTTTCTTTTTAAAAGTAGGTAAGTCACCATTTTTAAAAATCCCGTTGGATAAAATCTCAAGTTGTCTATTACTATTTGCTAAATCGCTGTTGCGTTTATGTAGTGAGTTTGTAGCCATCAATTGTGTGTAAAATATGATTAATCTAGTAGAATCAAATATCTAAATTAGCCATCCAATTTATTTACTTTATTCATCATTTGCACACCATGTACAAGCGTAGCACCACTTTTTATAGCAGCACCAACATGAATGGCTTCCATCATTTCTTCTTTTGTAACACCGCGTTGCAATGTGTCTTTAGTGTATGCATCTATGCAATATGGACATTGTTCGGTATGTGAGACCGCTAAAGCTATAAGTGCTTTTTCACGCGCGGTAAGTGCGCCTTCCTCGAAAACTTTAGAGTAATACTCGAAAAATTTATTGCCCAATTCTTCATTCCACTCTGTTATATTTCCAAATTTTCTAAGGTCAGCAGGGTCGTAGTATGTTTTTTGCATAAAATATTTTTTGCTAAAGATAAAAATCTAATACTTGTAGTCGTATAAAAGAAGTTTACTTAACAATAAAATTAATTATTGTTCAAGAATTATTCATTGATAATCAGAAATTTTAAAAGACTGATGGATAAAATAGTTTTCAGCTTTACCAATTAGTATTATCTGCTTTTTTTTTGCCATCAATAATACTTTGAACCACTTCAGGGTTTAATAAGGTACTAGTGTCTCCCAAGTTAGAAATGTCATTATGTGCAATTTTTCTAAGTATACGTCGCATTATTTTTCCAGAGCGTGTTTTAGGTAACCCTTCTGTAAATTGAATTCTATCCAACTTAGCAATTGGCCCTATGTGTTCGGTAATTATTTGATTAATTTCTTTTCTTAAATTATTATGATCTCTAGTTTCGCCAACATCCTTTAAAATAACATAACCATAGAGCGCATTACCTTTTACATCATGAGGAAAGCCTACTATGGCCGATTCTGCCACTGCAGGATGCTCGTTTACAGCATCTTCAATTGGAGCCGTTCCTAAGTTGTGCCCAGAGACAATTATAACATCATCAACACGTCCGGTAATTCTATAATAACCAACTTCGTCTCTTAATGCACCATCTCCTGTAAAATATTTGTTTTCATAAGCAGAAAAGTACGTGTCTTTATAGCGCTCATGATTTCCCCAAATGGTTCGAGCCATACTTGGCCATGGAAACTTAACGCATAAGCGACCACTCACTTGATTGCCTTTAATTTCGTTTCCGTTTTCGTCCATTAAAGTTGGCTGGATTCCAATAAAAGGAAGCGTAGCGTAAGTTGGTTTAGTTGGTGTTACAAATGGGATAGGGGTAATCATAATACCGCCTGTTTCTGTTTGCCACCAAGTATCTACAATCGGACTTTGTTTTTTACCAATATTATCATTGTACCAATGCCAAGCTTCTTCATTAATAGGCTCTCCAACAGAACCTAAAACTTTAAGCGATGACAAGTCATGTTTTTCAACTACTTCGAGGCCTTGTTTTGCAAGTGCTCTAATAGCAGTAGGTGCTGTATAAAATTGATTTATTTTGTGTTTTTCAACAATCTCCCAAAATCGTCCATAATCTGGGTAACTAGGCACTCCTTCAAACATAACGGTTGTTGCCCCATTTGCTAATGGGCCATAAACAATATAGCTATGTCCAGTTATCCATCCTATATCTGCCGTACACCAATAAATATCGTCTTCTTTATATTGAAATACATTTTTGAAAGTATATGCTGTATAAACCATGTACCCAGCTGTAGTATGCACCATGCCTTTAGGTTTCCCTGTGGAACCAGAGGTATACAAAATGAAAAGCGGATCTTCGGCATCCATAACTTCAGCAACACAATGCTCTGAAGCATTATCTAACAAAGGTTGGAGCCATTTATCACGTCCTTCTTTCATATTTATTTCTGAATGAATTCGTTTGGCAACTAAAACAGAATTCACTCCTGAACAACTTTCTAGTGCTTCGTCAACGATACCTTTTAGGTCGATTGTTTTAGCGCCTCTGTAAGAGCCATCACTTGTGATAACCATTTTACAATCTGAATCATTAATTCTTGTAGATAATGCCGTAGCTGAAAACCCTGCGAAAACAACAGAATGAATGGCACCTATTCTTGCACAAGCTAGAACAGAAATAGCAAGTTCAGGAATCATAGGTAGATAAATGCAAACGCGATCTCCTTTTTTAATTCCTTCTTGTTTTAACACATTTGCAAACCGATTTACACGTTCACTGAGTTGGTTATAACTAATGTGTTCTGCAGGTTTTGATGGGTCGTTAGGTTCAAAAAGAATAGCAGTTTTGCTGCCGCGAGTAGCTAAATGTCTATCTATACAGTTCTCGGTAATATTAAGTTTTGCCCCTTCAAACCATTTAATCTCTGGTTTAGAGAAATCCCAACTCAACACATTGTCCCATTTTTTTTTCCACATAAAATGTTCCTCGGCAATTTCTTCCCAAAAGTGTTCAGGCTCTCTTATCGATTTTCTGTAGACTTGATAGTACTCTTCTAAGTGTTTTATGTGATAGTTGCTCATGATTTATTGATTTTTAATATCTAATAGAGATGTATTTAGACTTTAATAAAAATATTTTTTTTGTAAAGTATGTATGCTAAAGTAACATAAAATGTTACTATTACTAGAGCGTATAACAAAGAAGCTAACTTATCTGTTATAAGCGCATTTGTAAAAATAGATTCATAAATATATGTATGGATATTACCATGATTATTGACTTTTATGGAATAAAAAATTTTGGTTATAAAAATAGACAAGAAATATATGGTTATAGCGTTCATTCCAACGTGTTTAAATAAAGTTCCTAATTTTAAACTTTTTACATCTATGCAATAGTAAATAATTGCCAAAATAAGCGTTGCCCAACCACTTGTGACTAACACAAAACTACTACTCCAAATTGCTTTGTTTATAGGAAACCACAGGTTAAAAATATAACCAAGAATTAAAAGAGAAAGAGCCGTAATAACTAATAAGCCTAAATGTTTTAACTTATCTATTAACCTAGCCACTAAAATTCCAGATAGGCAGGATATAGTAGCGGGAATTGTGCTTATAATTCCCTCAGGATCATAATCAGGTTGCCACATATGTTTTCCTAATACTTGTAAATCTATATAATTAGCCCAATTATTTGGTGCGCGATCAAAAGTTGGAGAAATGCCTTCTAGATTTGGAAAAGGCATGTAACCTAAAAACAACCAATAACTAACTAAAATAAATAAACTAATCCTTAACAGAATCTTCCAGTTAAAATTAAGATATAAGATTGCAGAAATAAAAAACACAACACCAATACGTTGAAGCACCCCTGGAATTCTAACCGTTCCTAGATCTTCAAAAAATGGAAAGTAGGGGGTAAATAAATTTAGAAATAATCCAAGACCAATAAGTTTTAGACTCCTAATGACTATTTTTTTATAAGTTACGCGTTTACTTGTTTTGTTCTTATATGCGAAATATATTGAAATACCAACGATAAATAGAAAGAACGGAAAAATGACATCTGTAGGGGTTAAACCATGCCATTTAGCATGTGAAAGTGGTGGGTATATATGATTCCAATCTCCTGGAGTATTTACTAAAATCATAGCGACTATAGTAAATCCTCGCAATATGTCTACCGATGCTATTCGCTGCTTCACAATTAATGTTGAAATTAAGCCGAAAAGTTCTTTTTTAAACCAACCTTATGTCCCCAAAAAGCATAATAAAAAATGATTAGATAACATGGCAATAAAATCCAATATCCGCTTGAAGCTGCTTCTGCTGTAGCTGCAATTTCTTCTAAGCCACTTGTTATTAATTCTTCTTTTTTATTATCTACAATAGCTCCATACAATGGTGGTATAATAGCTCCACCAGAAATGGCCATAATTAATAATGCTGAAGCTGTTTTAGTAAATTTACCTAAACCTGTTAGTGCTAGCGGCCAAATTGCTGGCCAAACTAGAGCATTAGCAATACCTAAGGCAGCAACGAAAAGAACTGATGTAAACCCACTTGTAAATACAATACAAAATGATAACATTATACCTAAGACAGCACTGGCCTTTAAAGCAAAAGCCTGACTTATATATTTAGGAATTAAAAAGACTCCTAAAGCATAGGTGGCTACCATAGCCATTAAAGTAAATAAGGTAAAAAACTTGGCTTGATCTACAGGGATATCTAATGAAATACCATAAGAAATAATGGTATCCCCAGCAATAACTTCAACTCCTACGTAGACAAACAATGCTAAAACGCCCAACCATAAATGCGGAAATTGAAGAATACTTGATTTTGCTTTTTTACCAGCTTTAGAAGCTTCAATTGGCTCTGCCTCAACATGCGGCAAAGGTGCTTTTCTAATTAAAATTCCTAATAAGAATAAAACAACAGCCATTACAATATATGGTGTAACCACACTATCAGCCATGGTGTTTAATAAACTGGCTTTTTCAGAAGCATCAACGTAGGTTAGCTTTTCTTTAATTTCATCTATACCAGATAATAAAATCGCTCCAAATATTACAGACCCTAAAGACCCTGCTACTTTGTTTGCTATTCCCATTATAGCAATGCGCTTGGCAGCGCTTTCAATTGGACCTAAAATTGTAATATATGGGTTTGATGCTGTTTGTAATAATGTCATACCCGCCCCTTGGATAAAAATTGCAGTTAAAAACATCCAATATGTTCTTGCATTAGCTGCGGGAATAAAAACCAAAGCTCCAATGGCCATAATAATTAATCCTAACGACATTCCTTTTTTATACCCAATTTTGTTAATTATAGAAGATGCTGGTAACGCCATAACCACAAATGAAATGTAAGATGCTGATGCAACTAAATAGGACTGAGCATCAGTCAATTCATTAATGGTTTTCATAAATGGGATTAATGCGCCATTAATCCAGGTAACAAATCCGAATATGAAAAACAATCCAGCGATGATTAGTATTGGTATTAAAGTTTTGTTTTTTTCTTGATGATTCGACATGATTGCAAGTGGAATTTAATTATGGTTAGTTATTTCTATCGTCGTTAATATTAAAAATGCGCTCTTTAGCTTGTTTAGTGTAATTGCGACCTATGGGTATTTTTCTATTAGAAACTTCCACGGTATTGCCTTCTAAAGCAATTATTTTATTTATAGATACAGTATAGGATCTATGGATACGCATGAAATTAGATTGCGGTAATTCTTCAGTAATAGCTGAAAGTGATTTATGCACGACATAATCACCTATTGTGGTAATCACTTTGATATAATCTTTTAAGCTTTCTATATAAAGAATATCGTTTAAATTAATTTTTATTAATTTTTTATTGACTTTTAAAAAAATATGTGGCTCTTGTTTTAGCGAGGCATCCGCTTTAGTATTAGTAACATATACTTGTTGGTATATTTTGTTTACTGTTTTTAAAAATCTATTAAAAGGGATTGGCTTCACCAAATAATCTAAGACATCCAATTCAAAACTTTTTACGGCATACTCCCTATAAGCAGTAGTAATAACAATTAATGGCTTGTAGCTTAAATTTTCAATAAAAGTAAAACCAGTCATTTGTGGCATGTTGATATCCAGAAAAATAATGTCAATTTTTTCTTGTTCTAAAACCATGTAGGCTTTTAATGGGTTATTAAAAGTCTGAACAATTTCTATATGGTCAAAATTCTTTAAATGATTTTCGATCACTGTTATAGCCAATGGCTCATCATCTATTATTAGGCACTTAATTTTCATTTTTGTACCGGGATTTTTAAAAACAAATTATAAATATCGCCTTCTTCATTAGCATTTAAAACATAGTCGCTAGAGAATAATAGTTTTAATCGTCTTATTGTATTAACATTGCCAATTCCAGATAAAGATTTTTTAGAGACTTTTGGGTTAAAGTTATTACTCAATTTAAACTCCAAATACCCGTTTGCTAATGTAAAGCTCATTTTAACCTTTAAAAGATCATTACCTTTCATTCCATGTTTAAAAGAGTTTTCTACAAACGAAAGAAACAAAAGAGGTGGTACTTTAACATCTTCTATATGACCTGTAATATCCATATCAGTTTCGACTTTGTTGTTAAACCTTAAGCGCTCAATATCCATGTAATTATTAATATGTTTTATTTCATTAAGCAACAGCGTTTTAGGGCCATCTATTTCATAGAGTATGTATTGCATCATTTCAGATAACTTTATAACTAGTTTTGGAGCGTTGTCAGATTTTTGCAATGTTAAAGCATATAAATTGTTTAAGGTATTAAAAAAAAAGTGTGGTTGAATTTGAGTACGTAAATACTTGAGTTCCGTGCTTAGTTGAAGTTTAGCTAAATCTTCATTTTTCTTTTTTTCTAAGAACCATTCTACTATAAATTTTATTGACGTTACGAAGGAAATAACATAAAGTTCGCCAAGAATTACATCTATAATATAGTTAACATCAAAATAACTTGAAGGAACTATAGATTCTGGAAAGGCTACTTTTGTTACCAAAGCATAATTCAATCCCGTTCTAATTACATAAACCATGACTAAAATAAAAATCACAATGGCCAAATAGGTTTTGTATTTTTTTCGTAAAATGAATTTTGGAATTAAATAAAATATATTACCATAAACAATAATAATATGAATGGTAAACTCAACTACATTCGACTTAAATGAATACTCATAATCATCAAAGTAACTTCCCCATCTCCAAACATTGAAGGTAAAGTATCCTAGCCAGAATATAACGTGATATCTGATAGGAATGTTTTCGCCTATTTTTTTACTAGATAATGAAATGATTCTTAAGTTTAAACGATTATTTTTAATAAAAATTCATTAATACAAGGCAATTTTAGTGATATATTCATTAATTAACAATTAAATTGACAATTGTTATTTTTCAAAAATCACTTATCGAACATAAAATGTTGTCTATGTGCAAAACGATGTCGTTTATATAATTTTTTTTTAAATTATTTTCATAATGGATAGTTTGGCCTAACTAAAAAACAAAATAATTCAAATTATGAAACAAAACTTACGTACACTTTTCTTGTTTTCTTTCTTACTCTTATTGGCGCAAGGTTCTTTCGCTCAAGAAAAAGAAATTACAGGAACTGTAACTTCAAAAAGCGATGGCATCCCTCTACCTGGAGTGAATGTTATTGTACAAGGAACCACTAATGGTGCTCAAACAGATTTTGATGGAAATTATACGCTAACAGCAAATGTTGGTGATATTTTAGTCTTTTCATATGTTGGAATGGCTACTTTAGAAATTTCTGTTGCAGACTCTAATTTAATTAATGTTCAACTAGAAGAAGATGCACAACAACTTAATGAAGTTGTTGTAACGGCTCTTGGTATTAAAAAGACTAGAAAGTCTTTAACTTATGCAGCTCAGGACATTAATGCCGATGAGCTAAATAAGGCTAAACAAACTAACCCAATAAATAGCTTATCTGGAAAGGTTTCGGGGGTATCAATTACGCGTAGTGCTTCAGGTGCTGGTGGTTCGGTAAAAGTAACCTTGAGAGGTAATTCCTCAATTGGGAATAACCAACCATTATATGTTGTTGATGGTATACCATTATCTAATCCATCTTCTAGTCAACCAGGTGACACATTTGGTGATATTAATGGAGGAAATAGAGACGGTGGTGATGCATTAGCTTTAATAAATCCAGACGATATAGAATCTTTAACAGTTTTAAAAGGAGCTTCTGCTTCTGCTTTATATGGTAGCGCAGGTTTAAATGGAGTTATATTAATTACAACCAAAAAAGGACGCTCAGGGAGTTTTAAAGTAGATTTTTCGTCAAATCTAACAGTTGATAGTGCTGCTTATATCATGGACTTTAATGATAAGGCTCAAGGAAACATTGATGATTTTTTAACTTCGGGAATAACAAATATTAATTCGCTATCAGTTTCTGGAGGAACGGAAAATGCTCAAACCTATTTTTCCTATAGTAATACATTTTCTGATGGTGTCCTTCCAACAAATAAATTAAAGCAACATACTTTTAATGTTAGAGAAACTGCTAAGCTATTTGATGGCAAATTAAATATCAATGCAAGTGTTATGGCATCTACACAAAATATTAAGAACAGACCTATTTCAGGCTTGTATTTTAATCCACTAGTTGGAGCTTATGCATTTGAATCAGCTACTGAAAGCCTATCTAACTATGCCAACTTTGAAGAATTAGACCCTAATCGGAATATAATGGCACAACGCTGGTTTAGAGGAACTTCAGATATAGAACAAAACCCTTATTGGGTAGTAAATAGAAATGCTTCTGAAGATAATAATAAGAAATTAGTAGCATCGTTAAGTTTAGATTTTAAAATCAATGATTGGTTATCGCTTCAAACAAGAGGGACTTATGATAAATCATTATTTGAGTTTGAAAGAAAAATTCATGCGACTACCGAAGCTACTTTGGCACCATTAAATGGTCGTTATATTGTTTTTGAAAATGATTACACACAATATTATGGTGATGTTATAGCAAATATTAATACACAATTTAATGAAACAACTTCAATATCTGCAATAGTAGGTGCCAGTACAACGCGCACAACTACAGAGAATTTTACTGGAGATTCTGGAACAAATGGAGATTTACAATTTGCTAATGTATTTTCGTTTCAAAATTTTAATGGAGGGCCATCTACAAACTTTAGGCAGGATACATTTGAGACTAGAGTGAACTCTATATTTGCAAGTGTTACTATTGGCTTTAATGATCAAGTTTTTGTGGATCTAACGGCAAGAAATGATTGGTCTTCAACATTACCAGCAGAAAACAATTCATTTTTTTATCCATCTATAGGTGTGACAGGAGTTTTAAGTGAATTATTAGATTTGCCAGAAAATGTTTCTTTTGCTAAAATAAGAGCTTCTTATGCCGAGGTTGGTAGTGGTTTTGGAGCAGATCAAATTAGTCCAAATGGGCAAATACAGTTTGACGGTTCACCTATAGTCGATCAAGTAAAAGCTTTTCCAGGTTCTACACCAAAACCAGAAAGACAAAAATCTTTTGAAATAGGTACTGAATGGAAATTTAATAATAATCGATTTGGGATTGACTTAGGGTATTATAACACGAAAACAGTGGATCAATATTATGCTTTTGCTACATCTGTTGCAGTAATTGGCGCTCCTTCAGCATACTTAAATTCTGGAGAAATTTCTAATAAAGGTATAGAAGCTTCTATTTTTGCAATTCCAATTCAAAAAGAAGATTTTAAATGGACAACTACCGTAAACTTTGCTTCTAATAAAAATAAAATAGAAAAAATATATAATGGGCAAGTAATAGATGGGCTTATTGAACCTGAGTTTTTTACACTTTCAGCAAAAGGGGTTAATACTTTTGGATCATATTTAGTTGAGGGCGGTTCATTTGGAGATATTTATGCGCAGGTTGTTAGCCGTAATGCAGATGGGTTACCTATAATAGAAGGAGATGCTGTAATTGCCAATGATGATAATACTGTTGATGGGTTAACAAAAGTGGGAAATGCAAATCCTGATTTTACATTAGGATGGAATAACTCATTTGAATTTAAAAATTTTACGGTTGACTTTTTAGTTGATGGTAAGTTTGGAGGCGAAACCATGAGTATGACTGAAGCTATAGTAGAAGGATTTAGTAATAATTCTGCTAGAGAAACAGCTAACGGAAATGTAAATGCACAAATAGATGGATCAGCGTCAACTTTATCGGCGCAAGATTATTATGGAAAAGTAGGAGGTAGAAATGGTTTTACAGGAGAGTATATTTATAGCGCAACGAATGTAAGGTTAGCCGAATTCGCTTTAGGTTATAACTTCAATCTTTCTGAAAACTCATTCTTTTCAAGAGTGAAAGCATCATTAGTAGGAAACAATTTATTTTTCTTCTATAAAGATGCACCACATGACCCTAATATTTCTTTAAGTACAGGGAATGCATTACAAGGTGTTGATGTTTTGGGACTTCCTTCAACTAGAAGTATTGGGCTAAACCTTAATTTAACATTCTAAAAAAATAAAACAATGAAAAATATAAGTAAAATATTAGCATGTTTAGTTGTCTTGGGGTTAGTCATTACTTCTTGTAGTGATATAGATCAATTCAACCAAAATGATAGAAATATAACACAAGAACAATTGGAAGTTGATTTTCAACAAGTAGGTTCTAAATATCAGCCTATTTTTGAAAGCATTTATCAATATAGCCCAGCATGGTCATACCAATTACAGCAAAACTTAAATGCCGATGTATTTTCAGGGTATTTAACCAACCCTAGACCCTTTGGAGCTGGAGCAAATAATACTACATATAGTTTGGTGAGTGGGTGGAATAATTTTATCTGGTCTGTACCTTATGATTTTGTAATGGATAATGTTAATCAGATAACTGAACTGACAGAAGAAGAATTTCCGACTTTAAATGCGGTGGCATTAATTTTAAAAGTAGAAGCTATGCACCGAGTTTCTGATGTGTTTGGCCCTATAGTATATACAAGTTTTGGGGATCTAGCGAATGCGGGTGTTTATGATTCTCAGCAAGAGGCGTACAATGCTTTTTTTGCTGATTTAGATACAGCAGTTGGGATTCTTTCTAACGATTTAGAAAACCCTAGATTTAGTGCATTTGATTTGTCATACGGTGGAGATTATTCAAAATGGGTAAAGTTCGCAAACTCATTAAGATTACGTTTAGCAATAAGAATATCTAAAGTTGATCCTGCAAGAGCAAAATCTGAAGGCGAAAAAGCTTTATCTCAATCACTTGGGCTAATTGAAGCTAATCCAGAAGGTTTCTTTGTTAATAGTTCTTTAGATCATCCTTTAGCTACAATAGATAATTCTTGGGGAGACATAAGAGCAAATGCTTCAATGGAATCTATTTTAATAGGTTACAATGATAGTCGTGCTGGAAGTTATTTTGATGCCCCTACAAGTGTTTCAGGAGAAATGAAAGGCGTACGTGGAGGGCTGCCATTGTTAGCTGGTTATGCAGATGAGCTTGAACAAAAGGCAGATTATATTGGCTTTTCAGCAATAAATGATAATATACATACGCCCTCAGTACAGCTAATGACGGCAGCGGAAGTTGCTTTCTTAAAAGCTGAGGCTTCTTTAAGAGGCTGGTCTGGAGCAGGTGATGCTCAAGGAAATTACGAAACTGGAATACAGTTATCATTTGATCAGCATGGAGCAAGTGGTTCAGCTGCTTATATGGCAGATAACACCTCTACACCAGCAGATTACACAGACCCTGTTAATGCTGCTAATAGTGCTTCGGCAATGAGCACAATAACAATTGCCTGGGATGCAGGCGGTACAAACGAAGAGAATTTAGAGCGTATAATTACGCAAAAATGGATTGCTATGTTCCCTGAAGGGCAAGAAGCTTGGAGTGAATTTAGACGTACGGGTTATCCAAAAATATTTCCTGTAGTAAGTAATCAAAGCGGCGGTGTAGTAGATACCGATATTCAAATCAGAAGAATTCCTTTTGTAGATAGTGAACTTTCTACTAATCCAGAAGGTGTTTCAGGAGCAGTTTCTAAGTTAGGAGGTCCTGATAATGGAGGTACCCGTCTCTGGTGGGATACTGGAGGATCTAATTTTTAAATACTTTTTAAAAAGAAGTATAAAGTAGTATTGAGTTAGTTTAATTTGTTTGATTGGCGAACGGGAAATGATTTTTCTGTTCGCTTTATCAAAAATCATTAACAAGAAAAAGTAAAATGGTGAAAATTGAAAATCATAAAAATATAGCTTACACCGAAGCAGGAACCTTTGAAGAAACCCGTTTTGAAAAAGTACATAATGTAATTTTCAAAGATTCTCAAGAGCCTTCTATTCTTGTAGCTCAAGAAATAGCCTCTTTAATTCGAAAAAAAGCATTAAAGAATGAGTCATGTGTATTAGGTTTAGCGACGGGTTCTTCACCGATTAAGGTTTATGAAGAATTAGTGAGAATGCATAAAGAAGAAGGGTTGAGCTTTTCTAATGTAATTACCTTTAATCTTGATGAGTATTACCCAATGGATAAAAATAGCATTCAAAGTTATTTTTATTTTATGCATGAGCATCTTTTTAATCATGTAGATGTTTTGCCTGAAAATGTTAATATTCCAAATGGAAAAGTTAGCGCAGAAGATCTTTATCAATATTGTATAGATTATGAAATGAAAATTAAATCTCTTGGAGGTTTAGATTTTCAGCTTTTAGGTATAGGTAGAACGGGGCATATAGGTTTTAATGAACCAGGGTCTCATTTAAATTCAAGAACAAGAAGTATTACCCTAGATCATATAACTCGAGTTGATGCTGCTCCCGCTTTTTTAGGTATTGATAATGTACCAAGAAAAGCAATTACCATGGGTATTGGAACTGTAATGAGTGCCAAAAGAATTGTCCTCTTAGCTTGGGGAGCTAATAAGGCAGAAATTGTTAAAGAAACAATTGAAGGAGATATAACTGCCGAAGTACCTGCGACATATTTGCAAAACCATCATAATACTACTTTTATTTTAGATGAAGGTGCTGCATTAGAACTTACTAGAGTTAAAACTCCTTGGTTAGTAACGGCTTGTATCTGGAGTGAGGCATTAAAGCTTAAGGCAGTAGTTTGGCTTTCAGAACTTTTAGGTAAACCTATTTTAAAGTTAACAGATTCCGACTATAATAATAATGGGATGTCTGGTTTGCTTACAGAAGAGGGAACAGCCTACAATTTGAATATAAAAATGTTCAATAAACTACAACATACAATTACTGGTTGGCCAGGAGGAAAACCTAACGCTGATGATACCAACCGTCCTGAAAGAGCTACGCCAGAAAAAAAACGTGTTATTATTTTTAGTCCACATCCAGATGATGATGTCATTTCTATGGGAGGTACTTTTGATAGATTAGTACAGCAAGGACATGACGTTCACGTAGCATATCAAACTTCTGGAAATATTGCTGTATCTGATGAAGAAGCCTTAAAGTTTGCAGAAATAACACAGTCATTATGTCCTGATTGCGATGAAACGCAAAGTATTATTAATTTTCTAAAGATAAAGACCGAGAATGATATTGATTCTGATGAGGTTCGAAAACTAAAAGGATTAATTCGTAGAAGTGAATCTATAGCAGCAACGAGATATTTAGAATTAAGAGATGAGAATGTACACTTTTTAGACTTGCCTTTTTATGAAACAGGTACTATTAAAAAGAATAATATTAGTAACGAAGATGTTGTTATTATGAAGACATTGATAGACGATATAAAACCACATCAAATTTATGCTGCTGGAGATTTGGCAGACCCCCACGG
Source organism: Algibacter sp. YIN40 (assembly GCF_057219435.1). Lineage (NCBI taxonomy): Bacteria > Pseudomonadati > Bacteroidota > Flavobacteriia > Flavobacteriales > Flavobacteriaceae > Algibacter > Algibacter sp. YIN40. Next base: position 1,373,677 of record NZ_JBXVVC010000001.1, read on the forward strand.
TACTCATAAAGTATGTTTGGATGCTTTATTTTTGGCATTAGAAGATCTAAAACATTATGATTATATGACTGATTGTTGGGTTTGGCTATATCGTGGCGCTTGGCACGAGTGGGAATCTTACCAAATTGAAATGGCTGTTCCTATGAGTCCAGATCAAGTACTTAGAAAACGTCACGCTATTTTTTACCATCAATCACAAAAAGATGGTGTTATGTTTCAAGGAGGAGATTCAAGGGAGTTTTGGGTACGTGCTGAAGATAGAAATAGATTAACGGCCAAAAAGTATAACGATTTAGGTTTGACTGATTATGCGGCAATTGAGGCATTTAAGCGTTATCATTTTTAGGTTCATTTAATATGAAGGTAATTGTTTTGTGTTTGTTTTTGGTTTCTATTTTAAGTTGTAATATTAATAATACTTATAACACAGAATTAAGAGGGACTTGGAAGATGGTCTATGCTGAAGTGATTGAAAATGATTCTTTAAAAGTTAAGAATCTAACAAACACACATTTTATAAAGATTATTAACAAGACCCATTTTGCATTTTTTAATCAAGACAAACAAGTAGATTCAAGTTTTTATAGCGGTGGAGGAACTTATATTTTGAATGATAATGTTTATGTAGAAACCTTAAATTTTACAACGGTTAAAGCTATTAGAAACCATACATTTCCTTTTGAGATAGCATTTAAGGGTGATACATTAATTCAATCTGGGGTAGAACTTGTAAAGGGGGCAAATATTAATCGAAAAATAACCGAAAAGTATATTAAGATAAACTGATAAAATAAATTATCAATTTTAAAATAAGTCATGAGGAAAATCATATTATTTATTGTAATATTTAATTGCTCTAGTAGCACTACAAATGCACAAAATGTATTGCTAGAGAGATATGATTTGATGCCATGGCCTAAAGAAATTTCAGAAAAACCTGCTAAGTTTTATATTAATAGCGACGTTACGATCTCAATAAATGCTGATGATAAGAAACATAGAGTTCGTAATGCCGCTGTTAGTTTTTTAAGAAGACTAAGTAATAGAACAGGGGTGTTTTTAAACGAAGGGTTTCCTTTAAAAAGTCAAGAAGCAAATATTATTATAACATTTGATGAAGTTGCTGAATTAAATGTGAACACTGATGAATCTTATTCATTAGATGTAAATGATTCTTCTATAATTATCAATGCAAAAACAGATATAGGTGCAAATAGAGGGTTAGCAACACTTCTTCAATTAACACAAAACAGCAAAATAGAATATTATTTTCCTGGAGTCTCTATTAAGGATGCTCCAAGATTTGTTTGGCGAGGTTTAATGATTGATGTTGCAAGACATTTTCAACCAATTAATGTGTTAAAAAGAAATCTAGATGCTATGGCTTCTGTTAAGATGAATGTGTTTCATTGGCATTTAACAGACGATCAAGGATTTAGAATAGAATCAAAAAGTTATCCTAGGTTACAAGAGTTTGCTTCAGATGGACAGTTTTACACCCAAGAACAAATAAAAGATGTTGTGGCTTATGCCGATAATTTGGGGATACGAGTTATACCCGAGATTGATGTGCCTGGACATGCATCTGCGTTATTAACTGCTTACCCTGAATTGGGAAGTAGTGAAGGTTTTCATTATGCTATAGAAAGATATTCAGGAGTTTTTGACCCAACGCTGGATCCTACCAACGAAAAGACTTATGAGTTTCTAGAAAATTTATTTTCTGAAATAGTACCATTATTTCCAGATGAATATTTTCATATTGGAGGAGATGAAAATGAAGGGAAGCATTGGGATGAAAATGAACAGATTCAAACTTTTAAAAAAGAACACGGTTTAGAAACAAACCATGATTTGCAAACCTATTTCAATATTAAATTAGAAAAAATTCTGTCCAAACTTGACAAAAAACTTATGGGTTGGGATGAAATTATGACACCAGATATGCCTACAACGGCTGTTATTCATTCTTGGAGAGGTGAAAACGAAGGATTACCTAATGGTGGGTCTTTAATTAATGCGGCAAAACGAGGATATCAAACCGTATTGTCTAATGGGTATTATATTGACAGGATGCTCTCGGTTGAGCACCATTACAGTGTTGATCCCATTGGGAACATTAAATTGTCAGATGAAGAACGTTATAAAATTTTAGGTGGCGAAGCCACAATGTGGAGCGAGCTGGTAACACCTTTGACCATTGATTCAAGAATATGGCCTAGAACGGCCGCAATTGCCGAACGTTTTTGGTCTCCAAAAGTTATTAATGATGTTGATAATATGAAAAAACGTCTTGAAAAAGTATCTTTTCAATTAGAAGAATTAGGGGTAGCACATATTAGAAATAGAGATGTTATTTTAAGAAGCATGACTAATAATCAAGATATTTCTTCACTAGTTATGTTATCTAAAATATGTGAGCCTTTAAAAGTATACGAGCGAAATAAGGACGGAGTTGAATATAAAACCTTCTCCCCTTTTACCTTGTTTGCCGATGCTTGTGTAGTTGATGCTGAAGATGCGGCGAGGTTTAATAAATTAGTCTCTACATTTATTAAGCAACCCAAAAAATCAACAGAAATAGTAAACTACTTAAATCTTTGGGCTAAAAACTATACCGCATTTTCAAAACTTAATAGAAACCCAAAAATAACTCCTTTAGAAGAACTATCTAAGAGCTTATCTAGCGCGTCTCAAATACTTTTTCAGTCAATAGAAACGAATTCTATAAATTCAATAAGTCTAGATTCTTTAAAAAACCATCTAGCTACATTGGAAAAACCTCATGCAGATGTTGAAGTTGCTATTACTAAATCCTTGAGATTATTAATGACGTTTTGTGAATCAAATTACTAATAAGTTTCCGAAAGATGATTTTAATAGCCGATAGTGGTTCGACTAAATGTGATTGGGTTCTTTACAATCAAAACAAAGCCAATCCTATTAAAATTAGAACAAAGGGATTAAATCCTGTTATCTTATCAAAGAAAAAGCTTAAATCCATTATTACTAAGAATGAGGATCTATTTAGTTACAAAGACTTAATAACGTCCGTTCATTTTTTTGGAGCAGGTTGCGGTACTAAAAAAAATCAGAAAAAAGTAAATAGTATTCTTAACTCTTTTTTTAAAAATGCCAGAGCATCTACTCACGAAGATATTATGGCTGCCGTTTATGCAACTACATCAAGTCCTGCCGTGGTTTGTATTTTAGGTACAGGTTCTAATTGTTGTTATTTTGATGGGACTACAACCCACTTAAAATCGCCTGCACTTGGTTATATGTTGATGGATGAGGGAAGTGGTAATTTTTTTGGAAAAGAATTATTAAAAGCCTATTATTATAATCGAATGCCAAAATCTTTAAGTAAGATTTTTGAGAGTGATTGTAATTTAAAAGAAAAGGAAGTTGTAAAGAAACTATACAAATCGCCAACTCCCAACAAATACTTGGCGCAATTTGCTCGTTTTTTGTTTGAACATGAAAAACATCCTTTTATTAGAAAAGTTTTATTAGATGGAATAAGTAAGTTTATTGAAAATAATATCATGCAATATGAAGAAGAATTAAAAAAAGTTCCTCTCCATTTTGTTGGTTCTATTGCTTATTTTGCTCAAGATTATATTCAAGAATTATTAAAGGAAAAAGGTTTAAAAGCAACACATTTTGTTAGAAGACCAATCGATAATATTATAACTAATATTGTTAGTGAATCTATTTAAACAAGGATACGCAGTTTTCGTTTACGTGCTAATATTTCTATTGGCATTACTCACAGCTTGTTCAAAAGAAAAAATAGAATCTAACCCCACCACTCTTTTTACCTTAATAGATAACCAGCACAATAATATTCACTTTAAAAATACTGTAAAAGAGGATCTTTATTTTAATTTTATTAATTATTCATATATCTATAATGGTGCAGGGGTAGCTGTAGGAGATATTAATAATGATGGGTTAGAAGATTTGTATTTCACTTCTAACCAAAATTCTAATAGGCTTTATCTAAATAAGGGTGATCTTAAGTTTGAAGATATAACAGAAATGTCTGGTGCTTCAGATGAAAATGGCTGGACTACAGGTGTTAGTATGATAGATATAAATAACGATGGTTGGTTAGATATTTATGTTTGTAAATCCGGTTCATTAAATAGTCATGAGCTAAGAAAAAATAAATTGTTTATCAACCAAAAGAACAATACGTTTAAGGAGTCAGCGGGAAATTATGGATTAGATCATTACGGATTTTCTGTTCAAGCTTATTTTTTTGATTATGATAGCGATGCCGATTTAGATATGTACTTGGTTAATCACCGAGCAGATTTTAGAAACAACACAAATATTGATGCAGAGATACAGAAGACCAAAGAACCATATAGTTCAGATCAACTATTCAGAAATGATGGTGAAATTTTCACTAACATAACAAAAGAGGCTGGTGTTGAAAATAAAGCGTGGGGGCTAAGTGCTTCCATTGGTGATTTTAATAATGATGATTTACTTGATATTTATGTAGCTAACGACTTTCTTGAACCAGATTTTCTATACATTAATCAGGGTAATGAAACTTTTAAAGATGAAATACTAAACAGATTTAAACATATTTCTACCAATAGCATGGGGTCAGATTATGCAGATATTAATAATGACTTACTACCAGATTTAATAACGCTAGATATGATGGCGGAGGATCATATTAGAAGTAAAGAGAATATGGCAACAATGAGTACCGAAAATTTTAATACGCTTGTTAATGCAGATTATCATTATCAGTACATGTCTAATATGTTTCAACTCAATAATGGAAACGGCATATTTAGTGAAATTGGACAACTTGCAGGAATAGCTAAAACAGATTGGAGCTGGGCGCCATTAATTGCCGATTTTGATAACGATGGTTATAATGATTTGTTTATAACTAACGGGATTGAACATGATTTGTCTAATCAGGATTTCAGAAATCAAATGAAAACTAATATTCGAAATCGTAAAAAAGTTTCTTTAGACCAAGCTATTAATATGATGCCCTCAAACAAGCTTAGTAATTATATTTTTAAGAATAATACAGACTTGACATTTGATAATGCGACAATAGAATGGGGCATGAATCAAGAAGTTAATTCAACTGGTGCAATTTATTCTGATTTGGATAATGATGGCGACTTAGATATTGTTTTAAATAACCAATCTGATGAAGTGCATGTTTATAGAAACAACTCTAATAATAATTATATTACGATTTCATTAGAGGGACCTTCGAAAAATAAAAACGGTATAGGAGCATCAGTAGCTGTATATACAGATAGCATCAAACAATTTAAGGAGTTGTTTGTTAGTCGAGGTTATCAGTCTTCCGTAACAAATAAAGTTCACTTTGGTTTAAGAAATTATTCGACAATAGATAGTGTTGTTGTTAATTGGCCAAATGGAGATTCACAGATTATTTTAAATCCTAACATCAATTCACTTTTTACAGCAAATTATAAGGATGCTCATATTAAAAAACAAAATGCTTCACAGGTTCAGCCTCTGTTTGAAAATATAGACCCAAAAACTCTTGGTATAGATTATATACAGATGGAAAATAACTTTAACGACTACGATCTCCAATTATTGTTACCTCAAAAACAGTCAGAAAAAGGCAAAGCTTTAGCTATTGGAGATATTAATAATGATGGTTTAGACGATTTCTTTGTTGGTAATGCCAAAAACTCAAAAGCATCATTATATCAGCAACAACCAAATGGTAATTTTATAGAAACAAATAGTGATTTGTTTAACTTAGAAAAGGGTTTCGAAGATACTGACGCTGTTTTTTTTGATGTTGATAATGATAATGACCAAGATCTTTATGTTGCTTCTGGGGGTTATGAATTTAAAGAAGGAAGCATATACCTTAAAGATAGATTATATATTAACAATGGTTCTGGCCATTTTATTAAGGCAAATAACTTACCAGAAATTTTAATTAATTCGCAAAGTATTTCAGTTGACGATTACGACAACGATGGAGATGTAGATGTTTTTATTGGTGGCGGTGTAATACATGGAAAATATCCTTTATCATATGATTCCTATTTACTTAAAAATGAAAAGGGGAAATTGATTAATGTTTCATCCAATGTATTTAAAAGCGGCAAAGATTTGAGAATAGTAAATGATGCTATTTTTTCTGATTACGATAATGATGGAGATAAAGATTTAATTGTAGTAGGCGAGTGGATGCCTATTACTCTATTTGAAAACAAGAATGATGAATTCTTAAAAAAAGAGAGTGAGTCTTTTAAGAATTCAGATGGCTGGTATCAAAGTATAAAAGAGTGTAATTTTGATAATGAAGGGAGCAAAAATTACATTGTTGGAAATTGGGGAAATAATAATAAATTTCATCCTAGCAAAGAAAAACCATTACATATTTACGCAGACTATTTAGATGATAATACGACTTTTGATGTTGTTCTTAGTAAAGTTTCAAAAACTGGAGATTTATTGCCAGTTAGAGGTAAGGAATGCTCATCGCAACAAACCCCATTCATAAATGATAAACTCAAAACATATAATGCTTTTGCAAATGCTACGCTATCCGATATTTATGGCGAAAACAAACTAAGCAAAGCGTTACATTATAAAGCATATACTTTTAATTCTGTGTTTTTAAAAGGTAATAGCAATGGAAGTTTTGAAATTGTTGATTTACCTAATCAATCACAATTTTCACCAACACTTTCAACCGAAGTCTTAGATATAAATAATGATGGTTACTTGGATGTTTTTGGTGTGGGAAATATATTTGACGCCGAAGTAGAAACTATTCGATATGATGCATCTATGGGTTATTTATTATTAGGTTCTCAAAACAAATCTTTTTCTTTTTTACATGATATGAGTTACTTAAATATGGAAGAGACGAAGGCTATAAAGAAAATTATTATTAATAAATCGCCCCATTTAATTCAACTTAATAAAAACAGTAGTTTGACAATATTAAAGGTAAAAGTTCATGATAAATTCTAAATCTTGATAAGATAATTGAATTTATCAGTACCCTAAAAACAAAAAATCCCGTAAACAACAATGTTTCGGGATTTTTTTGTGGTACCTCCAGTAGCTTATTATTTTACACTTCTATATAACTATGTACATCTGTATGCATAGACTAAGAGTTTCTTTATTTTATAAATGTACTTGTGTGATTCTGTATACTAGTGAGTATTCAAGAGCATATTTGAGATTTAATATTTATGAGGTTAGAACTTTAAAAATTAATTACCACGTTTGAATTATATATAAAAGTGTTATTTTTATAGAAAAACTAACCACCTTATGAAAAGAATTTTTGTGTTTTTCTTTGCTCTAATTTTGCAATTAAGTTTTTCTCAAACCATAGAAATAGGTCTTTTAACAGATAGAGATACCCCTGAAGTACAACCTTTACTTGAACAATTAAAAACTGAAATTAGAGCAGTTTTAGGTCAAGATAAAACGGTAAGCTTCAAAAAAGTACTTTCAAATAACTATAATTTAGAAACGGCAAAAGCTAACTACCAATCATTGGTTAATAGTGATGCAGATATTATTTTGTCTTTTGGTGTGGTGGATAATATAGTTTTAAGTCAACAGGAAAAGTATACCAAACCTGTTATTGTTTTTGGTTCAATTAATTCTGATTTTATAAATCTACCTCCTGAACAGAAAACATCGGGGATTAATAACATTACATATATCATAGCCCCGCTATCTTATAAAAAAGATTTAGATGCCTTTAAAACTATCTTTGATTATAAAAAAATAGGAATCATAATGGATGACTATTTATTAGAAACACTCCCTTTGGCATCTGTTTTTGATCCTTATTTCGAAAATGAAAATAAGCAATATAAAATTATTCCATTGTCTAAAGAAGGTATAAGAGATGCTGATATGGATGGCATTGATGCGGTTTATGTAACAGGTGGTTTTAATTTAAATGAAAGTGATTTTAGTCAAATAGCAAGAAAAATTAATAGTAAACAATTACCATCTTTTTCTGCAAGTCGAATTCGCGATGTAAAACTTGGTATTTTAGCCACTAATCAGCCACAAACTAATATAGACCAATTCTTTAGAAGAATAGCATTAAATGTAGAAGCAATATCTAGTGGTATTAACGCCTCAGAATTGCCACTATTATTAGAATACAAGCAGAAACTCACTATTAATTACGACACTGCCAAACTTATTGGTTTTCCATTGCGTTATGCTATGTTGGGCTCAGTAGATTTTATTGGTGGTGACAGAAAACGGTTTAATGTTAATTCAATCTCAATATTAGATATTATTGAAGATGTATTAGAACAGAATTTAAGTTTAGCTTCTTCAAAAAAAGGAGTTGAATTATCTAGTCAGGATGTGAAAACAGCAAAAAGTGGATATTTGCCAAATTTAACCGCTGGTGCAAATGCTTTTTATTTAGATCCTAAAGTAGCTGAAATTTCCAATGGAGCAAACCCGGAATTTTCTACTTCTGGAAATATTATACTAGAACAACTTATTTATTCAGAAAGTGCATCAGCCAATATTGATATTCAAAAAGAGTTATTTAATGCACAACAAGAGGTTTATAATACAAATGAGTTAGACGCTTTACTTAACGCAAGTGTTGCTTATTTTAATGCTTTAGTTTTAAAAACAAATACGGGGATTCAAAATCAGAACTTGCAATTAACAAGACGTAATTTGGAAATAGCAGTACAAAATTATGAAGGCGGAGAATCTGGTAAATCAGATGTCTTGCGATTCCGCAGTCAGTTAGCGCAGAATACCCAAAACCTTATTGATGCAGATAACCAATTAAAACAAGGTTACTATACCATTAATCAATTGATGAATCAACCCATTTCTAAAGAAATAGATATTGATGATGCAGAATTGTCGGAAGGAGTTTTTAAAAATTATAAATATGAAGATTTTTATACAATTCTAGATAATCCAAAATTGCGTCCCTATCTCTTAGAATTCTTGGTTGAAGAAGCTAAAAAAAATGCACCAGAACTTAAAAACATAAGCTATAACCTTAACGCAAATGAACGTACCTACAAATTAAATGATTGGGGACGTTTTATACCAACGGTTGCTTTGCAAGGTCAATATAATTTAGCGCTTTCTCAGTCTGGAGTTGGATCAACTTTACCATCAGGTATTCCTGTCGCTCCTGATGGCACTTATAATGTTGGTTTAAACTTATCTTTACCAATTTTTAATCAAAACCAAAGAAATATTAATCGTCAAACAGCAGTAATCCAAGCAGACCAATTAACATATGAAAAAGAAAATATTGAATTAAGTATTGAAAAAAACGTGAATGATATTATTCTCGATTTAACAGGTCAGATTGCAAATATTGAAATTTCTAAAGTGGCAGAAAGTACTGCAAAAGAGAGTTTAGAACTTACACAGAACGCATATAAAGAAGGCGCTGTGCCAGTAATACAATTAATAGATGCGCAAACCAATTATCTACAGGCACAATTAGGCAGGGCAACAGCAACGTATAATTATTTATTAATATCTATGCAACTAGAACGAGCTATTGGTTATTTCTTTTTGGTACATACTGAATCTGAAAATCAAGAATTTATACAAAGAATTAATACTTACATTTTAAGTAAAAACTAACAAACTCAATTATGAAAATTAATAAACTATCACTATTAACCTTATTAAGTCTTGTAACTTTCATTTCATGTAAAGAAGAGCAAAAAGTAAAAGAAACTATTTTGCGCCCTGTAAAATATGAAGTTGTTGGAACTTCAAACGTTCAGGGTACAAGGGTATATAGCGGAACAGCAAAGGCAAGTGATGCCATAGGTTTAAGTTTTAGAAGCGGCGGTATTATCACGAAAGTGAACCATTGGAAAGGGGCACAGGTTAAAAAAGGAGATGTTATCGCAAGATTGGATAATGTTGAGGCAAATTTGGCATATGAACAATCTGTTTCAGCCTTAAATGCAGCAAAATCTAGTATGAATACTTCTAAATCAAGTTTGGATAGAATTAAGTCATTATATGAAAAAGGAAGCAATTCATTAAGCGATTATGAACAGGCTAAAAACTCGTATCAATCAGCTTTGGATCAGTTTGAATCGGCAAAACGAAATAAAAGCATACAAGCCACTCAACTAAGTTATGGTGTTATTACAGCTCCAAAAGATGGCGTTATTGTTTGGACAGACGGTGCAGTTAATGAGCAAGTTTCGGCTGGTCATCAATTTGCAGAATTGAACGCAGGTAAAGACATGAAGGTTGAGGTTGGATTACCAGAGGCCGTTATTAATAAGGTAAAAGTTGATATGCCTACCAAAATTGAGTTTTCGGCTATTGAGGATAAAGTTTTTGAAGGTAGAGTTTTTGAAGTATCACCAAGTATAGACCCTAATTCTTCGACCTACATTACTGCTGTTGCAATAATTAATCCAATTCCAGAAATTAAATCAGGTATGGCAACAAATGTCATCTTTGATTTTGCACAAGGTGAGGCTTCTTCAAGTGATGCGTTGGTTATACCTGTGAAGTCAGTAGGTGAAGATGGTAATGGTAATTTTGTTTTTATTGTTGATTCAAGCGATGGACAAATTGGAACTGTAAAAAAACAAAGGATTGATTTAGGTGAGCTAACACCGTCTGGGTTTGAAGTAATAAAGGGCTTAAATTCTGGAGACAAAATAGCTACTGCTGGCTTGCAAACTTTGTTGGATGGTCAAAAAGTAAGACTACAATAATTTAAAAAGGAACCTTATGAATCTTACTGAATTTTCAATAAATCGTAATCGTGTTGTTTTAAGTATCCTTGCTGTTGTTATGGTCATGGGTATGTTGTTTTACGCGTCACTTTCAAGAGATAGTATGCCACCATATACTATTAGGGTGGCATCGGTAGTTTCATCCTTCCCTGGCGCAAGTCCAGAACGAGTTGAAGAATTGGTTAGTGATAAAATTGAAAAAGTAGCACAGGAATTACCCGAATTAAAAGTTGTAAAAAGTACATCTCGTACAGGGCTTTCTGTAGTTCAGGTCGAACTTAAAATGGAAGTTTCTCCAGATCAGTTACAACCTGTTTGGGATAGACTACGTCGAAAATTAAATACTATTCAAGGCTTACCAAGTAATGTCCAACCACAATTGAGAGATGACGGTATAGGCGAAGTATTTGGTATTGCAGTAGGTTTGATATCAGATGGTTATGACTATGCGGAAATGAAAGATTATGCCGACGATTTGAGGGATGATTTGATAAAGTTGGAAGATGCTGCTAAAGTTGAGCTAAATGGAGAACAAGAAGAACGAGTTTTTGTAGAGTTTGAAAACACTAGATTGAAGACTTATGGCTTGACTGCTAGTAGACTTAAAAATATTATTAGTAGCACTAATATTTTAAGTTCAGGAGGAACTATTAACGTTGAGTCTGAGCGTATTATTCTTGAGCCTACTGGTAATTTTAGCGATTTAAAGTCTATCCAAGAGATGTTGATTCCTGTTGGAGAAAGCGGACAAGTAATAGCTCTAGAGGACATTACAAATGTAAAAAAAGGGTATATCAACCCGCCAAAACAAAAAGTGCGCATTAACGGTTTGGATGCTATCTCTTTACATGTATCTTTAAAAGATGGCGCTAATATTATTAAATTAGGAGAGGAAATAGATGTACTACTTTCCAAATGGCAGGATAAATTACCAGTTGGTTTAGAGGTGTCTCGTTTGGCTTCTATTGATAGATACATCGATTTAAAAATTAGTGATTTTATTGGAAACCTTTTACAAGCCATTGCTATTGTTTTAGCAGTAATGCTATTCTTTTTAGGAATAAGAACAGGATTGGTCATAGCAAGCTTAATTCCTATTGTAACTATTACCACTCTCATGGTCATGGGGTTAATTGATGTTGGATTAAATCAAATTTCTTTAGCTGCTTTAATAATGGCATTAGGTATGATGGTTGATAATGCAATTGTTGTTGCAGAATCGGTTATGGTGAAAATGGAGGCAGGCATTCCCGTTAAAAAGGCTGCCATAGATTCGTGTTCAGAATTATTTACGCCATTACTTATTTCAACATTAACAACCTCTGCAGCATTTTTGGCCTTCTTTATGGCAGAATCGGTAATGGGAGATATCATGGGGCCTATTTTCGTGGTTATAACAATAGCCCTATTGTCTTCTTGGATTATAGCTTTAAGTGTTATAACCCTATTCTGTGTGTTTTTCCTTAAGGTAAAACCAAAAGAAGCTGGAAAAGTAAGCTTCTTAGATAAATTAATTAACGGATTAAAAAACAAGTATAAGGATTTAATCTTAGTAGCGCTCAACTGGAAAAAATCAGTATTAGTGCTTATAGTTTTTATGTTCTTTTTATCTATTTTCGGATTTGGTCTTTTAGGCTTTGTATTCTTCCCAGATAGTGACCGTAATATGATAACAGTTGATGTTAATTTACCAGAGAATACAAAAATTGAAAGTACAACAGCTGTTATTTTGGCACTTGAGGACTTTATGGAAAAAGAACTAAAAGTAACAGTAGACAAACCAGATGGAATTGAAGATTGGTCGGCTTATATAGGCGAAGGGCCTTCCGCTTACGATTTAGGTTATAATGCAGATGAAGCTAATTCTAATTATGCACATATTTTAATTAATACCTCTTCTTTTTTGGTGAATAATCTCATGGTTGAAAAACTAGATGCGTTCAGTTTCGAAAATTTTCCAAATGCCGATATTAAAGTTGGTTTGCTAGGTTCTGGCGGCGGCGGAACTCCTATTGAAATTGAAGTATCGGGGGATGACCCAGATAAATTAGCAAATATCTCCGAAGAAATTAAAGCAAAGTTATTTACCATTTCTGGAACAAAAAATATTAAAGACGATTGGGGACCTAAAGGGAAGAAATTTGTTATTGATATTGATCAAAATAAAGCACAAACTGCTGGCGTTACAAATCAAGATATTGCGACATCACTACAAACCGTTTTAGATGGTTTTCAAGCAGGTGAGTATCGGGAAGGCGATAAATCCATTCCAATCATAATGAAGAGTAACCAAAGCAAGCAACAATCATTATCGTCATTAGAAACCTTAAATATATATGCGCAAAGTTCAGGAAAAAGCGTCCCTTTATTACAGGTAGCGACTATCATTCCCGAATGGCAATACTCTAAAATAAAGCGTGTTGATTTAACAAGAACGATTAAGGTGTCAAGCGAATTAACAACTACAGGTAATGCTTCTGAAGTAACTCAAGCGATTACACCCTGGCTAGAAGAACAAAAAGATGGTTGGGGTAAAGACTATACTTATGAATTAGGAGGGGATGCTAAAAGTTCTGCCGAAAACATGGGAGCAGTTGCCGGCTATTTACCACTTTCAGCTTTTATTATTGTAATGCTATTAATCATTCAATTTAATTCATTCAGAAAAATGGTGATGATCGTTTGCACCATTCCGTTGGGAGTTATTGGGATGGTTTTGGGACTTTTATTGTTTGGTGTGCCCTTCGGGTTTATGGCATTTTTGGGAGTGATTTCTTTAGCAGGTATAGTTATTAATAATGCCATCGTTTTAGTAGATAGAATTGAGATTGAAGAATCGGAATTAAAACGTAAACCACAAGATGCTATTATAGCAGCATGTTTACAGCGTTTTAGGCCAATATTATTAGCAACTTTTACAACAGTATTGGGTCTAATTCCTTTATATCTTGGTGGAGGCGAAATGTGGGAACCTATGGCGGTAACTATTATGGTTGGTTTATTATTTGGAACTGTAATTACATTACTATTTATTCCAGCATTTTATAGCGTGATGTATAAAGTGAATTATAAAGATTATGAGTTTAATGATGCGCTTTTAGATTAGGAATGTTAAAACGTTTATATCCATATCGATTTGAGATATTCTTCTTTAGTCAAATAGCTATTTTGTTTGGGTCGTTAATTGTACCATCAATTATTTTTGAAACCTTTTTATCTCCTGCATTATTTCTATTGAATTTATTAGCAGGAATAGTGCTTTTATTAAAGCAAAAAAAAGTCATGTGGTTTTTAGTGCTACTGCTTGTTATTAGTGCTTTTTTATTAGGTTCTAATTTAATAGAAACTACTCATGAAGCTTTAGTGAGATTTATTGAAATGGGAACTTACTTTTTGTTTTACATTGTAGTAACGTCAGAAATTATAAAGCAAGTGTGGCAAGCAAAAAAAGTAAGTAAAAATGTAATATTTGGACTGGTTAGCGGATACATTTCTCTTGGTTTAATAGGATTTTTTATCTGTTTAAGTATTGAAATGGCATACCCCAATTCATTTTCAGGCTTAATAGAAGGTATTTCAATTACTGAAAATTTAATGTACTATAGTTATATCACGCTTTTAACTATTGGTTATGGAGATGTTTTACCTATTAGTGCTTTAGCACATAAAGCAGCTATTTTAATTGGTTTAATGGGGCAAATTTACTTAGTTGTTATAACAGCAATTGTTGTTGGAAAATACATAAATCAAAGCAGCCAAAATGACATTAAAAATTAATAAAAAAAACAAGAACGAATTTTTAAAATATAATCACAAACAATTTAAAATATGAAATCATTTAAAGTATTATTGACATTTGCATTCCTCTTTCTAACTGCAAGCTCTTTTTCACAACAGATGACAGAAAAACAAAAAGAAAGGGAACAGAACAAAGTGAATATCTTCACTTCTGAAGAGAAGAGCAATCTCCAACGTTTCTATGCAGATGAAGTTACTAAAATGAAGCTGTCTGAGGAAAAAAGAGAAAAGTATTATAACATTCTTTTATTTCATACTTATGACATGTCAAGGTTAGATGATAAAGATAAAGATTATACTGATAGTGAAATTGCTGAAAAATTCAATAGCATTCAGGGCAAAATGAATGTTAAAATGAAAACATTATTAACACCTGAACAGTACATAATACACCTAGAGACTTTTAGTAAGATTATATATAGTGTGAGTAGAAAAAAGAACTAGGGAAAATAATAATTATTTGTCATTGAAATCCAAAAAACAAGTTTACATTTATTCCTTATAAAGATTTTAAAATGATAATTTTTCCTTCACGGAAAACAGTCATTTCAAATTTAGGATTTTTATCTAAGCTGTTTGCGAAGTCTGCTATTTTTAATAGCGCATCGTCTGTAACTTCATATTTTATATTATTAAAGGCCAATATAATATCACCGCCCAAAATTAATTTCTTATTACCAATAATTACCTCTGTATCACCTTCTTTTACCCCCATTTTGTCAAACAAAGAAGCGGAAGCAATACGCTGAACCAAGAGGCCATTAGATTGAGGTAGGTTAAATAATTTAGCATCTTTCCCAGATAGGGAATATAATTCTGCTCCAAACCACGGCATTTTATTATTTAATAGAAGTTTAGTAGCTAAATTAGAACTTGAAGCATAGCCAATACCATCTGACCCACCTGAATTAGAAGTAATATGACTTACAATCCCTATAACTTCGCCGTTTAAGTTAAACATAGGCCCTCCAGAATTGCCTTGGTTTATGGCCGCATCGGTTTGAATAAAATCGGTATTGGTAAATGGATTTTTCCCAAGATATTGTTTTTTAAATCCACTAATATATCCCGAAGATAGTGAAAAACCCACCCCCAATGGTACACCAATAATAAATACACGTTGTCCAATTTTCATCTCGTTAGAGTCACCAAATTTTACAATTGTGGCATTAGTTTTTGGTCTAGATAATCCTAATAATGCTATATCTGCGCTATCATAGGAAGTAATTACTTTAGCCGGTATAGTTTCTCCATCTGAAAACTGTACAACTAAAGTATCGGGCACTTTTACAACATGAGCTGCAGTTACGACTAGTTTATTTGATACCATGAAACCTGAGCCTAAACCTGAACTCGTAATGGTTTGAGAAACATTATTCGGTGATGTGACTATATTGTTTTCCTGTGTGTAAATAGCAACAACCGCTGGACTTACTTTTTCGTAGATAGGTGATAAGTCTTGGGCGGCTAATGACATGAAAAATAAGGCCCAAATTGTAAACATCAAAATTGTTTTCTTCATAGCAAATCCATATTTTTATATAGCTATAAAGTTACTTATTATTAAGTAAACTTAAAAAGCATAAACAATTATGTAATCATGAGAAAAAATATAATTTTTAGTGTTTTAATTTCTGTTATTCTAACAAGTTGCGCTTCTACTTTATCTTCAAGTTATACTAAAGAAGGCTATAACGGAGAAAATTATAGGAAAATTGCTGTTATAGGAATGAGTAATGATTTAAATGCTCGTTTAGCTTTTGAAAATAAAGCAGTGGATTTATTAAAAGAAAATAATATTAATGCTGTTGTAGGGGTTAATATGTTTCCACAAAAAATGCCAAAGGAAGCTCAAACACCAGAAAATTACATTCAAATTATAAAAGATAATAATTTAGATGGTATTTTAACTATAAGTCTGATTGATGTAAATGATAGTCATCGTTACCAAACTGGTCAGTCTTATTCAGTACCAGCTGGATATTATCGAGTAGGTAAATATATTTACAGACGTTATGTTACTATTAATGAACCAGGGTATTATGTTCCAACAAAATCTTATGTTTTAGAAGCTGTTTTTTATAATTTAAAGGGAGAGCTGACTACAGGTAAAGATACTTGGGTATGGACAGGAGAATCATCACTGGTAGACCCTTCATCATTGCAATCGGCAGCAAATAATTTTTGCAATCAACTGATTAACCAGATAGTTAAAGATGGAGTCATTCTTTTTCAAGAATAAGTTTCTTTGATTTAAAAAGGCCAAATCACAGGCACTAAAATCAAAGATAAAATGAAAAATAGTAGTAATAAAGGGACACCAACTTTTACATAATCCATAAATTTATAATCGCCTGCAGCCATAACCATGGCATTAGTTGTTGTGCCAATAGGGGTTAAAAAAGCAGTAGAAGCACTAATGGCAACAACAATCATAAATGGTTCGGGCGAAATATTTAAAGACGTGGCAGCTAATATAGCTATTGGAGCCATTAAAACCGCTGTAGCTGAGTTATTAATGGCTTGACTAAAACCAGTAGTTAATAAAAATATGCCACCTAATAATACAATGGGGTGTATACTTCCTAAATTAGTAACTAAACTATTAGCAGCAAGTTCTGCAACACCAGTTTTTTGAAGTGCAATACCCATAGGAATCATTGCTGCAATCATCACGACACTTATCCAACTAATACCTTTATAGGCTTTAGCCATTGGTACACATCCCGTTAATAAAATAACACCCGCAGAAACCATAGCAGCAATGGCTCCAGGAACAACTTTAAATACAAGTAATGCAATCATTAGTAAAAGCATTGCTAATGAAATGTAAGATTTATAGGTTAACGTATTTACATCCTTAGACATGCTTTCTGGGTTTCCAGAAATCACAAGATTTTTATAAACATTTTTTAAATGTTCTATACGCTCCCAAGTGCCTCGAATAATAAATGCATCTCCAGCTTTTACAGCTACGTTTTTATCTTTTAGAGGCTTGTTATTTCTTGAAGCAGCTAATAATTGAATACCAGCTTGTTCCAAATACAATCCCATTGGGATGTTATGTCCTAAAAAAAGCGATTTAGGTGTCACAATCATTTCTGCCATACCTACTTCTTGATTTATGAACTCATCCTTTAAATCATCGTTATTGTTTTTAAAAGGAATCAAATTAAGTTTAAATTTCAAAATCATATTATCCACATCTTCTGTTTTTCCTTTTACAGTAATAATGTCGTGGTATTGTAAAATAGTATCTGGTGTTGGAAATTCAATATAAGGTTTGACGCCTTTTACAACATTAGGAAACCGTCTTCTTAATCTAATTATTGAAACATTGTATTTATTATCGAAATCCCATTCACCTATGGTAGTATTAGTAAAGGAGACATTGAACGTACTCGTAAACGGTAAATATTTTCATCAATGCTATAATTTTCAATCCATTGATGCATTTCAGAATCAATATTTACTGGCTGATTTTCAGAGGTGTTTTTTGGTAATAATTTATAACCAATAAAGCGGAAATATAAAATTGAAATAAGTAGTAATGGCAACCCAATGAGGGCAAACTCAAAAAATGAAAAGGATTCGAATCCTTTTTCTACTAAGGCATTACTAGCAATAATATTTGGAGGGGTTCCAGTTAATGCTAATAAGCCACCAGTATTTGATCCAAAAGCAACAGGCATTAATAGTTTTGAAGGCAATGTACCCATTTTATATGCGGCAGATACAGTAACTGGTAGTAATGTAGCAACAGTTCCGGTATTGCTTACAAAACCAGACAAAACACCAGAGCCTAAGGTGACTAATACTAATAGTTTGGGAATGCTTTTACCTGCCCATTTTACAAATTTTTGTCCTGCTAATGCTGTCCATCCCGTTTGAGATAGACCTTCGCCAATAATAAATAGCGAGGCAATCATTATTACGGTAGGGTTACTAAACCCGCTAAGTGTTTCAGAAAGATCTAAAATGCCAAATAAAAACAGGCTCAACATAGACATTAGTGCCACAATATCTGGTGTGAATTTACCCCAAACAAAGATTACGATTGTTATTGTTAGAATAATTAGAAGTATTGTCATGTACAATTTTGAATATAATTAACTGTTTTAAAAATAGACAATATTTATAACTTTCAATAGTTGAAGTGATAGTCTTTTTTAAGAGAAAAGGTTAGTTAACCATTGTATAGGCAATATTCTAGAGCAAGAATCAAAAAACCCTTGAATATCATCTGATAATCAAGGGTTTATAAACTTTAAAAGTGGTACCTCCAGGAATCGAACCAGGGACACAAGGATTTTCAGTCCTTTGCTCTACCAACTGAGCTAAGGTACCATCACTTTTGAAGGCCTTTGTGCTACCTCCCGATAGCTATCGGGATGAGCTAAGGTACCTCGCCAAAGCGGATGCAAATATATTCATTTTTATTATTCACCAAAAGAAAATTATAAAAAATAGTGTAGTTTATTTTTTATTACACATCTTAAAAATTGTATCTCATTAAATAAGAGCGTTTACAAGGCTTAATTTTTGTAAATTTGACCTTTTCTTGAAAAATGAATTTAATAATAGATGTAGGAAATACGTTTGCAAAACTCGCCGTTTTTAATGAAGGCAAAATTGTTAAGAAAAAAACAGTAAAACCTGCATATATTCTGAAGCATGTTGTAGCTTTAATTGAGGCCTACCCATTAATACAAAAGGGTATAATTTCTTCGGTTGGTGAAGTGAACGTTGATCATTTACAGGAGATAAGAGACAAGATTAGTTTACTGGTTTTAGATACTACAACCAAACTTCCGTTTAAAAATAAATACAAAACGCCCAAAACTTTAGGGAAAGACCGTTTGGCATTAGTAAGTGCTTCGGTATTAAAATTTCCAGATGAAAATGTGCTTATTATTGATTCGGGTAGTTGCATTACTTACGATTTTATAACCGTAAAAAACGAATACTTAGGTGGCGCTATTTCACCAGGAATAAGAATGCGTTATAAAGCATTAAATAATTTAACTGCAAATTTACCGTTGTTAGATACAGAAATGCCAAAGGAGATTGTTGGTAAATCAACTCAAGAGTCTATTCATTCAGGTGTTATTTATGGTGTTCTTAATGAAATTGATGGCGTAATTAATACGTATAAACTAAAATATTCAGATTTAACAGTAATTTTAACAGGAGGAGATGCTAAATTCTTGTCTAAACAATTAAAAAGTAGCATATTTGCCAACTCGAATTTCTTATTGGAGGGATTGAACTATATTTTACAATTTAATTCAAATTAATGATTAAAAAACTTGTATTAGTTTTTATTGCAGTTTTTGCAATTCAAAGTTACGCACAAGAGGGTACGGCCTCACCATATTCTTTTTACGGTATTGGAAGCTTGAAATTTAAAGGTACTGTTGAAAATAGAAGTATGGGAGGTATAAGTATTTACAATGATAGTATCCATGTGAATTTGAGAAACCCAGCATCTTATGCAACCAACAATTTAAATTTTTATGGAAACGAAAGTAGACCTGTAAAGTTTTCGGTTGGAGGGAGTTATTCTTCTATAGATTTAAAAAGTAGTTCTTCTGAAGGAACCGCAACCTCTACAACTTTTGATTATTTAGCTCTCTCTGTTCCTGTTGGAAAATTCGGATTTGGGTTTGGAATTTTACCATTTACATCGGTAGGGTATAAACTAGAGTCTCTAAATGGCAATGGTGATATTGAAAATAGATTTCAAGGAGAAGGTGGTTTAAATAAAACATATTTAGGTGTTGGTTATCAAATTGCTAAAGGATTAAGTATTGGTATAGATGCTAATTATAACTTTGGTAATATACAAAACAGTACTATTGAGATTAATTATGACACAGATAATGTGCCTTTGCAATACCAGTCTCGTGAAAACAACAGATCTGATTTAAGTGGATTAAGTTTTAATTTAGGACTGTCTTATAGCGCGATGTTAAATGAGAAATTAGAATTTGTTTCTGGGCTTACATTTACACCAGAAAGTAGTTTGACTTCTAAAAACGAACGATCTTTTTCAACTGTTTCTCTAGGCTCTAATGGTAACGAATTTGTAATAAATACTATAGAAACAGATTTAGAAGCCCAAGGTTTATTAGAAACAGATCTTACATTACCATCTAAGCTGTCCCTTGGTGCAGGAATAGGGCAACCTAGAAAATGGTTTGTGGGTGCAGAGTATACATCTCAAAAAACTAGTAATTTTTCTAATCCTTTGTACACAAGTAGCGCTACAACTTACGAAGATGGTTCTACATTTTCTTTAGGAGGCTTTTATATTCCTCGATATAATTCGTTTAGCGGATATTTTAAACGAGCTGTTTATAGAGGTGGTTTACGCTACGAAAAGACAGGTTTAAACATAAATAACGAGTCTATTAATGAGTTTGGCATATCTTTTGGGGTAGGATTACCAGTTGGCGCAGTAACATCGTTTTCAAATATAAATCTAGGAGTAGAGATTGGAAAACGTGGGACTACTAATAGCAACTTAATAGAAGAGAATTTTATAAATTTCCAAATAAGTTTATCTTTGAACGATAGATGGTTTGTTAAAAGGAAATATAACTAACAGCATAAAATTAATATCATGAAGACGAAAATTACATTATTAACACTATTATTTTTAGCATTAAATATAAGTTTTGCACAACAAGACGAAGAGTGTATGACCAAGCTTTCCATATTTCACGAATATGTAAAAGCTAAAAATTATGATGCAGCTTATGAGCCTTGGATGGCAGTAAGAAACAAATGCCCAAAATTTAATAATGCCATTTATATAGATGGAGAAAAAATATTAAAGGATAAAATAAAGAAGACCTCTGGTGCAGATCAAATAACTCAGATCAACGATCTTTTAAAACTTTGGGAACAACGGGCACAGTATTTTTCTAGTAAAACAGCAAAAGGAGAATATGCAGCAAAAGCCTGTCAATTAATGTACGACAATAAAGAGGCTCTTGGAAAAACAGATGTAGAATTGTACGAATGCTATGATGCTGCTTATAAGCTAGATAAAGCTACGTTTACAAACCCTAAAAGTTTGTATACTTATTTTTCTTTAATGGTAGATTTGTTTGATGCTAAAAAGAAATCAGATTCTGATTTGTTTAATAAATATGATGATGTTGTTGAAAAAGTTGAAGATGAAGTTAAAAATTATTCAAGTAAAGTAAATAAGTTAATTGCTAAGGAAGATGCTGGAACTCCTTTAACAAGTAAGGTGAAAAGATATAAAAAATCTTATGAAAGCTACTTAAAAGCTTATGATAAAATTGCTGGTAGTATCGATTCTAAATTAGGTGATAGAGCAAATTGCGAAAACTTAATTCCTTTATATACTAAAGATTTTGAAACTAATAAAGGTGATGCTTTATGGTTACAAAGAGCTGCTGGAAAAATGTCTGAAAAAGAATGTACAGACGATCCATTATTTTTCAAGCTAGTAAATGCATATCATGAGTTAAGCCCTTCTGCAAATTCTGCATATTACTTAGGGATCTTAAAAGATAAAGAAGGAAAACCAAATGAAGCTATTGCATTTTATAAGCAAGCAATTGATTTAGAAACAGACGATTTCAAAAAATCTAAACTTAACAATAGAATAGGTTTAAAATTAAAAGCTAAACACCGATACGGTCAGGCTAGAGGATTCTTTAGAGAAGCTTTGAAATTGAATCCTTCCAACGGACGCCCATATTTGTCTATAGCAGGTATGTATGCTGCTAGTGCTAAGAATTGTGGTGATTCTAACTTTAATAAAAGAGCGGTTTATTGGTTAGCAGCAGACGAAGCTAGAAAAGCAGCACGAGTAGATGCTACATTAAAAAAAGCAGCTTCTCAGTCGGTTGCAAATTACACAGCTAAAGCACCTACAAAAGCAGAAATATTTAGTGCTGGTAATGCAGGTCAAACAATTAGTATAGGATGTTGGATTGGTTCTTCTGTAAAAGTTCCAAATATATAAATGAAAATATTTTTAAAATATAATTTTTTAAACATAGTCACCATATTTATGGTGACTATGTTTTTTTCATGCAAAGACAACTTTAATGATGTCCAAAAAATGGGTATTTCAGAAAACGAACCTATTGGGGTTGCCGAAAATATTAATTTAAAATATACAGATTCAGGTAAAATAAAAGCAATTCTGCTTAGCCCGAAAATGTTAGATTATTCCAATCGAGAGTTTGCATTTAATGAATTTCCCGATGGTATTATTTTAGATGTTTTCGATGATAAAAATCAAAAAAGTGTTATTGTTTCAGATTATGCGATTGTCTACAATAAAACAGATTTAATTGATTTGCAAGGTAATGTTAGAATTGCAACTCATAGTAAAGATACGTTATATGCCGAACAGTTATTTTACGATCAAAAACGAGAATGGCTCTTCACAAACAAACCAGTCACCTTTAGAACGGGTTCCGATGTTATTAATGGTAATGGATTCGATTCAGACACGAAATTCACAAATGCAAGAGTGTTAGAGGTTACAGGTATAATTAGCGTAGATGAATAACAAGCATTTCTTATTTTAGTTATCTTTGCAAATAAATCTTACCAATGAAATATTCAAAGTTTTTTCAATATGCCTATTTAATATTTGCAGCACTTTTTATTTATGATGCCTTAGATAAATATTTTAACCAAGGTATTGTTGCTTACGCATCTTTATTATTGAGTGCTACTGCTATATTCATGTTTTTCTTTAGAAGAAAGTTTGCTAAAAAGTTTGATAAAAAAGATCAATCAAACTAAATGAGTACCGAGGTCATAGTCATCATTTTTTCCTTATTGCTTTCAGCTTTCTTTTCTGGTATGGAGATAGCTTATGTGTCTTCAAATAAGATTCATATAGAAATCGAAAAGAAACAGGAAGGTCTTTTGGCTAAGATATTGGCAAAACTCACTGCAAAGCCATCTAAATTTATAGCTACAATGCTTATTGGTAATAATATAGCTTTAGTTATTTATGGTTTGTTTATGGGAGACTTATTAATGAATTGGTTTCTGTCTTTGCTTCCAACTTCTTCGGTTTTTATAAACTATATGCTAAGCGATTTAAGCTTACTTTCACAAACTATTATTTCTACCATTGTAATATTAATTACTGCGGAGTTTTTACCAAAAGTATTTTTTCAAATTTATTCTAACACGCTTATAAAGGCATTAGCGTTACCTGCCTATATTTTTTATGTTTTATTCACGTTGGTTTCAGATTTTGTAATGTGGATATCAGATACTGTTTTAAGATGGTTTTTTAAAACGGAAGGCGATCAAATTCAATTGGCATTTACTAAAGTAGAATTAGGTAACTACATTAGTGAACAAATGGAATCGGTTGAGGAGCATGAAGAAGTAGATTCCGAAATTCAAATTTTCCAAAATGCCTTAGAGTTTTCAGAAGTTAAGGCTCGAGAAGTTATGGTACCTCGTACAGAAATTATAGCTGTAGAAATTAACGAGTCTATAAAAACCTTAAATGCACTTTTTACAGACACTGGTTGCACTAAAATATTGGTTTATAAAGAAACTATTGACGATATTTTGGGCTATGTACATTCCTTTGAGCTCTTCAAGAAACCAAAAACGATAAAATCAGCAATGCTTCCTGTTGAGTTTATACCTGAAACGGTACTTATAAAAGATGTGCTAAATGTATTAACTAAAAAGCACAAAAGTATTGCAGTAGTTTTAGACGAATATGGTGGTACTTCAGGAATTATGACGGTTGAAGACATCGTTGAGGAACTTTTTGGAGAAATAGAAGATGAGCATGATACAGTCGATTTAATAGAAGAGAAAATAGAAGATGACACCTACAATCTTTCGGCACGTTTAGAAGTTGATTATATAAATGAAACCTATAAATTGAATCTTCCAGAAAACGAGAATTACGAAACTTTAGGGGGGTTAATTGTTAATCATACCGAAGAAATACCAGAACAAAACGAGATTGTAATTATTGAAAATTTTCAATTTTCAATTTTAGAAGTTTCAACTACCAAAATTGATCTTGTAGAACTCAAAATTTTGGAAGAAGGTTAGATTTTAGTGTACCGTGTGCTTTAATCATTAGGTGTACCTAGTGTATATCTTATTTAACAGCTTGAAATCTTTGACTTGGCATAACAATTTTCAATAAACAAAACCCAGTTAAGCCTTTTATTATTAAATAGAAAATGGTATTTTCGCGCACGATATTTTTGTCAAATCGCAATTTTTGACAAGCAAATTAACAAGCAATTTTCCCTTTTGGAATATAAAATTTAAATGACAGATGGCAGTTTTAAATAAAATTAGACAACGTTCACTTTTTTTAATCTTAATTATAGCGTTAGCATTATTTTCTTTTGTGTTAGCAGATTTATTCAAAAACAGTGATGCTCTTACGGCGAAATCACAAAATGTTGTTGCAACCATAAATGGGAAAGATGTTACAAGAGAAGACTTTTTACAAAAGGTAGAGGCAGCTCAAAGACAAGCTGGACCAAACGCTACAAGTACACAAGTAATGAACCGTGTGTGGGATCAAGAAGTTAGAAAGGCGGTTATGGAAACGCAATATGATGAATTAGGAATTTCTGTTGAGAAAGACCAAATGCGTGATATTTTAAAAACATCTTTAGCAACGAGGCCAGAATTTTTAAACGAAGCTGGATTATTTGATGAAAATAAATTAAACGAGTTTATTGCAAATTTAAAAGATATCTCGCCACAACCAGGTTTTTTTGGTGGCCAACCTTTAACTTATTCTGATTGGGTAAACTACGAAAAGCAATTAGCTTCAAGTACCTTAAGTCAAAATTACTTTAACTTAGTGAAAGCAGGCTTAACAGGAACCTTAGCTGAGGGTGAATTAGAGCACAAACTACAGGGTAATAAAGTAGACATTAAATATGTGCAAATACCTTACTCTTCTATTCCAGATAGCACAGTAACTGTTAATAAGTCTGATATTTCATCATATATCAAAAAAAATAGTAAGAAATATGAAGTTGAAGCTTCAAGAGATATAAGATATGTTGAATTTAAAGAAGTAGCGACAGTTGAAGATGAGAATGCTATAAAAGCAGATCTTGAGACGTATTTAAATGGTAGATTCGTAGATGAAACTGGAAGAAAAGATACAATCGTAGCTTTTTCAAAAGTAAAAAATCATGCCGATTATATTAATTTAATTGCAGGTTCTACCGAGAAGTTAAACGATCGTTTTGTGTTTAAGGCAAGTTTGCCTGCAGCACATACTGATAGTATATTTAAATTAAATGTTGGTGAAGTTTACGGACCTTATAAAGATGGTGGAAGCTTTAAGTTGACAAAGATAATTGCTGAGAAAAACATTCCTGATTCTGCTAAAGTAAGACACATTTTAATTCCGTTTATCGGATCGCAAAGTGCGGATGCTCAGATAACCCAAACAGAGACTCAAGCTAAAGTAACGGCCGATAGCCTTTTAGCTGTAATTAAATCGGATCGTTCAAAGTTTCCAGAGTTAGTTAAAGAGTTTTCTGCGGATAAGGGAAGTTTAGAAAAAGAGGGTCGATATGATTGGCATCCATATAACACGATGGTTCCTGAGTTTAATGACTTTGAATTCGAAGGTAAAGTTGGTGATTTAGGTGTTGTAAAAACAGCTTTTGGCTTTCATATTATTGAAATTGAAGGTCAAAAGAATGAAAATCGTGCAGTGAAAGTTGGTACGATTGCTAGAACGATAGAGCCTTCAGAAGCTACTATAAATAAAGTATTTAGAGATGCTTCTAATTTCGAAATTACAGTAGCCGAAAAAGATTACGAAGCAACAGCAACAGATAGTAAATACACAGTACGTCCAATAAACGGTATTAAAGCTTTAGATGAAAATATTACGGGTATAGGCAGCCAAAGAAGTATTGTACGTTGGGCTTTTGAAGATGCTTCAGAAGAAGGAGATATCAAACGTTTTAATATTCCTAGCGGTTATGCTATTGTTCAATTAGTTGCAAAACATGACGAAGGACTTATGTCTGTTGAAGATGCCTCTATTACAGCGCTACCTGCAATTCGTAAAGAGAAAAAGGCACAAATTATCAAGGATCGTATTTCTGCTACTAATTTAGAAGATTTAGCTGCTGCTGAAAATACAACAGCAAAATCTGCGTCAGCACTTACAATGAAAACTCCAACTATTTCTGGAGCTGGACGTGAGCCATTAATTGTTGGAACAGCATTTGGACTAAATGAAGGTGAGACTTCAAAGTTAGTCGCAGGAGAAAATGGGGTATATATGGTTGAAGTAACTAAAGTAACTCCAGCAGTAGAATTAGATAACTATCAAGCTTCTGCAAATAGAGTAGCACAACAAAAAACAAGTGCAGTAAACACTAAAGTATTTGAAGCATTAAAAGAGGCTGCTGACATTGAAGATAACAGAGCTGCTTCTCAAGTTCAATAGAGAAAAATTGCAGTTCATAGAATAGAAAAGAGCCTCGTTAATCGAGGCTCTTTTCTATTGTTATAATGCCATATCGACATAAGGGATAATGGTTTTGAATCCTTTATTTTTAAAATAAGATGTTGGACTCACTTTAGAAGTGACTAAAATAAAATCGCCTCCCCAAGCACCTAAACTTTTGATGCTACCCACAAAATCATTAAATAATAAGTCTTTAATAGGTCTTTGTTTGGTTAGTTTGCTAATTATATTTTCGTGCCTAGTTATTAAATTCTCATAAGTTTCCAGAGAATCACAAGAAATCATTTTACTTGTAATTTCATTAATTTCTGCTATCACCGATTTTGAGTTTTCTTTGTTAGCATGATAATGTTTAATACCTTCTCGACTATTCTGCTTTCTGTTTAAATAAACAAAGAAGATATGTTCTTTAAATGAAGGATTAAAATCAATTTCTTCAATATTTCTTTTTGCAAATTTATCATTAGAGTGAAGCTGATAAGATATAGGCATATTATGCTTAGCACATGCTATATCATATCCACTTCCGCCAAAAGTTAATTCAAGTAGTTTGTAAGCATCGATCTTAGCCCATTGAGCTATATTATTTATTAAGGTAGATGAGGTTCCAAGTCCCCAATTTTTAGGGAAATCTAATTTTGTAGTAATTCTGTATCCAATATTCTTATTTAAGAAATTGGGGTTTAAAGTTTTAGCAGTATTTAGAATTTGAATTAATCTATTTGAAATGTCATTGTGAGCTGTTTGCTTATCCTCTGATGAGTGAGGTCGAAATGTTACATTCTCAATTAAAATTTCATCTTCAAACCAAACCAAACCTTTTTCATTTAAGCTTTTCCAAATGATTTTTGGTTCATCTATAGTTTCAACTTCTAGTGACTGACCAAATTTAGTAGGAATAGCAAGAGACAAAGCACCATCTAGAACTGCGTATTCACCTGTGAGTAATAATTTTCCGTTACTTCTGTAAAGCATATTATTTATCACTTGTAACTCTTAGCTTATTTATAGCGTCAACAACAGCACTATGTGTTACAGTATTTGTTTTAAAGTACTCAGTTAAGAGCTTTTTTTCGTCGTTACTTGCTTCAAATTGATTTAATATATTCATTAAATGCATTTTCATATGCCCTTGCTGAATACCAGTAGTAGTTAGAGATCGTAGTGCTGCAAAATTTTGAGCTAAACCAGCAACCGCTACAATTTGCATGAGTTCCTTGGCTGATGGATGATGTAATAATTCTAATGATAATTTAACTAATGGATGCAATTTGGTTAGCCCTCCAACGGTACCTAGTGCCAAAGGAATTTCCATCCAAAAAGTAAAAATGCCGTTTTCTATTTTGGCATGTGATAAACTGCTATAACTTCCTTTTCTTGCTGCATAGGCATGTACACCAGCTTCAACAGCTCTAAAGTCATTTCCTGTAGCTAAAACCACAGCGTCAATACCGTTCATAATACCTTTATTATGCGTTACAGCACGATATGGTTCTATTTCTGCAATATTAACAGCTTGAACAAATTTGGCAGCAAATTCTTCTGATGAAATAGTATCATTCTCATTCAAATCTTCGACCTTACAACTAACTTCTGCTCTAACTAAACAATCGGGAACATAGTTAGATAATATGCTCATAACAATTTCAATGTGCTTTTCGTCTTCAGAGAAAGAAGCAAAATTTAAAGCTTCATTCTTAAAAGTCTTAGCGAACTGTTCTAAACAAGAATTTATAAAGTTGGCACCCATAGCATCCAGTGTTTCAAAAGAAGCATGAAGCTGATAGTAACCATCTATGTTTTCTGTTTTATCGCGTAATTCAATATCCAGTATGCCACCACCTCGCGATTCCATATTTTTTGTAAGGTCTTTCGAATCACTTAAAAGTTTTGGTTTCACTTCTTCGAAGAAGGATTTTAGCTTAGAAAAATCACCTTTAAAAATAAAATGAACTTGACCTATTTTAGTTGTTGAAATCACCTTTGTTTTAAAACCACCTCTATCTAACCAAAATTTAGCCGCCTTACTCGCAGCAGCAACAACGGAGCTTTCTTCAATTGCCATTGGGATGGTGTAGAGTCTGTTATTTATAAGAAAATTAGGAGCTACACCTAATGGTAAATAGTAATTAGTAATGGTGTTTTCTATAAACTCATCATGTAATTGTTGCACCTTTTGGTTAGTATTCCAGTACTGCTTTAAAATATTCCTGGCTTCTTCCGAATCTGAGAAATAGGTGTTAACAATCCAGTCTATTTTTTTTTCTTTAGACAATTTGGAAAAACCAGCAATAGATTTACTCATAAAATTAGTTTATGGTGCAAAGATAAGACTCTTGGTATGAATATTGAATATCTTGTTTTAGCAAGTCATTTAAGTGTTAATAATTACGGTTTTTTGCATAATTTTTAGTAAACTTGACATCATTTTGTGAAATAAACATATTTTTTAACGAAATGCCCTATATTCATTATTTAATTTAATGATTTTGACTTGCTAATATGTTATATTCAATCATTTTAAAACAGTAGATATCTACAAATGAAGTACCTGAAACTTTCCCTTAGTATTTGCCTTTTTCTATCCACAATAATATCGGCACAAACAAAAGAAATTAGTTTAGAAGAAATTTGGAATGGAACCTTTAGCACTGAAGGTATGGATGTGCTGCACTCCATGAAGAATGGACAGCAATATTCGGTTTTAAATTTTGATAGAACTTTAAGGAGTACATCAATTGATATTTATGATTACAAAACACTAGAAAAAGTAAAGACTTTAGTTAGTTCTAATAATCTTGACGCTTTGCCATATTTTACAGACTATACTTTTAGTAAGGATGAGCAAAAAATTATTTTGGCGATTAATGAAGAATCTATTTTTCGTCGCTCTGTTCTTGGTAATTATTACGTTTATAACGTAAGTGATAGTTCACTTGATTTAATTTCGGAAGACAAAATTCAAGAACCTACATTTTCACCGGATGGCACTAAAGTGGCATTCGCAAAAGCGAATAATTTATATGTTAAAAACCTAAATTCTGGTGAAACGCTACAATTTACTTTTGATGGCAAAAAGAATGAAATAATTAATGGCATTACCGATTGGGTTTATGAAGAGGAATTTGCTTTTGTTAGAGCTTTTGATTGGAATGCAAATAGTAATAAAATAGCATTTATTCGATTTGATGAAACTGTCGTGCCAGAATTCTCTATGGATGTTTATGGTACAGGATTGTATCAAACCCAGGAGGTATTCAAATACCCCAAAGCTGGAGAAGCTAATTCTTTGGTGTTGCTTCATATTTATAATCTTGAAACGGAAGAGATAAATAAAGTAAAAGTTAATAAAATATATAGCGATTTTTATATTCCACGCATTAAATGGACCAATAATCCTGATGTTTTGAGTGCGCATTACATGAACAGACATCAAAATGAATTGGATTTGTGGATGATTAATGCCAAAACTAATGCGTCTAATTTGGTTTTAGCTGAAAAAGACAAAGCATACTTAGATGTTACGGATAATTTAACTTTTTTAAAAGATAATAGTTTTATCTGGACAAGTGAGAAAGATGGTTATAATCATATTTATCATTACGATAAAAATGGTAAACTGATAAATCAAGTTACAAAGGGAAATTGGGAAGTAACTAATTATTATGGTTATGATAAAAACACCAATAAAATATTTTATCAATCTGTAGAAAACGGCTCAATAAATCGTGATGTTTATTCAATTAAACTTAATGGGCGCAACAAAGAAAGGTTGACTAAAAGTGAAGGCACTAATAACGCATCATTTAGTGCGGATTTTTCATATTTCATTAATGCATTTTCAAGTGCATCAACCCCACCTGAATATTCTTTAAATAGTGCTGCATCAGGAAATCTTATAAAAAGTATAAAAGACAATGATGTATTGTCTCAAAAACTTTCAGATTATAAAACTTCAAAAAAAGAATTCAGTACAATACATATCAACGGGAACGATTTAAATATGTGGACGATTAAACCTGCAGATTTTGATGCTTCAAAGCAGTATCCACTTTTCATGACGCAGTATTCTGGACCGGGATCACAGTCGGTTGCAAATAGTTGGAATAGTGCAAACGACTATTGGTTTCAACATTTAGCAGAAGAGGGCTATATAATAGTTTGTATAGATGGAAGAGGTACTGGTTTAAAAGGAGCTGAATTTAAGAAAGTGACACAAAACGAATTAGGTAAATATGAAGTTGAAGACCAAATTGCGGCGGCTAAACAATTAGGAGAATTGCCACATGTAGACGCTAGCCGAATAGGAATTTGGGGATGGAGCTATGGAGGTTTTATGAGTAGCAACTGTTTGTTTAAGGGCAATGATGTTTTCAAAATGGCAATAGCAGTTGCACCAGTAACAAGTTGGCGTTTTTATGACACGATTTACACAGAGCGCTATATGACCACACCGCAAGAGAATGCAAGTGGTTATGATGATAATTCACCTATAAACCATGTTGACAAGTTGGAAGGTGATTTTCTTTTAGTACATGGTTCTGCAGACGATAACGTACATTTACAAAATACAATGCGATTGGCAGAGGCTTTAATTCAAGCAAATAAACCTTTTGATTGGGCAGTGTATCCAGATGATAATCATGGCATTTTTGGTGGGAACACAAGGTTGCATTTATTCAAAAAAATGACAAAGTTTATACATGATAAACTAGGTGACAAGAGAGATGATAACGAGAAAGTTGAAGTAGAAGAAAAAGTGAGAATTAAAGGATAGAATACTAACTAACAATTATATATATGGCAAATTCAGCGACAATGAAAGAAAAGGAATTATTTGGACACCCAGTAGGATTATTTGTCCTCTTTTTTACCGAAATGTGGGAACGTTTTTCCTATTATGGAATGCGTGCTATTTTGGTATTATATTTAGTTGGGCTAACAACCGACGCCAATTCTGGATTAGGGTGGTCAAATGGTGAAGCTTTGGCTTTATATGGATGGTATACTATGATGGTGTATGTCATGTCGATTCCAGGAGGAATTATTGCCGATAAACTTTTAGGTCAGAAAAAGGCAGTATTAGTTGGGGGGATTTTATTGGTTTTAGGACATAGTATATTGGCTATAGAAGCAATGTGGGCTTTTTATACAGGTTTGGTATTAATAGTATGTGGTGTTGGCATGCTTAAACCAAATATTTCGACTATGGTTGGAGGCTTGTATAAACAAGGTGATATCAGGAGAGATAAAGGGTTTACAATTTTTTACATTGGTATTAATGTAGGCGCGTTTTTGTCAAGTATAATCGTTGGATATGTTGGTGAAGTTCATGGATGGCATTATGGTTTTGGTTTAGCAGGAATTGGTATGGCCTTGGGTTTAATACAATATGTTGTTGGGCAGAAACATTTGAAACATGTTGGGAATTTCCTCGGGGAATCTAAAAATGTTGAAGAAAAAGCAGCAATGAATAGACCGCTTACAAAAATTGAAAAGGATAGAGTAGTCGTCTTACTCCTTTCATTTTTACTAGTAATTGTTTTTTGGGGTGCTTTTGAGCAAGCAGGAGGCTTAATGAATATTTATACTTCCGAAAAAACAAATAGAATGCTAATGGGATGGGAAGTCCCAGCAACTTGGTTTCAGTCTTTAAACGCTCTTTTTATTGTTGTTTTAGGAACAGCGGTTGCAGGATATTGGGCCAAAAGAAAATTGCACAATAAGATTTCTACTTCTCTATATAAAATGACTTTAGGCTTAATAATCATGGGGCTAGGTTTCTTTTTTATGACAGCCGCCGCAGCACAATTTGAATCTACAGGTTCTTCAGCAATGTATTGGTTGGTGTTAGCATATCTTTTTCATACTGTTGGTGAACTTTGTTTATCTCCCGTTGCATTATCGTATACTACTAAATTAGCTCCGGTTAAATATGCCTCATTAATGATGGGGATTTATTTTGCAATGACAGGGTTTGGAAGTAAGCTAGCAGGGCTCCTTGGGGAATGGTCTGAAAGCCTTGGAGAGTACACTATTTTTACTGGAATTGCAGTTTTTTGTGTTGTATTAGGGGTTTTGGTGTTAGCCATAAGAAAAAAATTAGAACACTTAACTCATGGAGCTGAAGATGATGAACATGTTATTTATGATGAAGCAGAAGGTTTTGAATTAGCAGATAATTAATTAAACTAAATATAGACCTCATAAAACTTTTATGAGGTCTTTCTATTTAATACTTTTAATATGACAGAAAACACAACCGATCATTTTTTTAAGGATAAGGTCTTAGGACATCCTTCAGGATTATTTGTATTATTCTTTACCGAAATGTGGGAACGCTTTTCCTATTATGGGATGCGTGCAATTTTGGTGATATTTTTAACAGGTGCACTTATTGGAGATAACCCTGGATGGGAATGGACTTCTGAAGCTGCATTGTCACTTTTAGGAACTTACGCAATGCTCGTCTATTTAACACCTTTACTTGGAGGTTGGCTAGCGGACAATAAAATTGGTTATAGAATGGCTGTAGTTATTGGTGCGCTGTTAATGACTTTAGGACATGCTTCTATGGCTGTTGAAACGCCAACTTTCTTATATATTGGTATCGCATTTTTAATAGTTGGAAATGGTTTTTTTAAACCTAATATGACCTCTATAATTTCTAAAATGTACGAGGGTCATGATGAGAAAAAAGATGGGGCCTATAATATATTCTATATGGGGGTTAATGCTGGTGCATTTATAGGAATTATGCTTTGTGGCTGGGTAGGTGAAAAAATAGGGTGGAGTTATGGTTTTGGACTTGCTGGAATTTTTATGTTATTAGGTATGCTTCAGTTTCATTATGCACAATCACTATTTGGGGATATCGGTGCAAAGCCAGAAAACGAAAATGTTGATTTAATTGATGATTTAACAAATAATTCAAAAGTAGTATCAAGCACAGGAGTAAGGTTAAACAGATTTTTAACTATAGATTATATTCTTATAGCCGTGTTTATTGTTTCTGCACTTATTTTTATTATTAATGACCCCTTAAGTAAAATTGGAAATATCTATACCTTTAATTTTACCGTTGTAGGAATGACAGATTCTTTATTCTTTGCTTTACTTGCAGCAATTACGTTTATTTTACTTCTAATTGTTAGAATACCGAGATATGTTGCTATTGAGAGGGATAGAATGATAGCATTTTCAATATTTTGCCTTTTTACTATTTTTTTCTGGGCTGCATTTGAGCAAGCCGCAGGATCTTTACCAATATACACAAGAGATTATACAAATAGAATTTTGGAAGGTGGAGCAGCAACAACGTTTAAAATTGTTGACTTAATAGTTACGGTAGTACCGCTCTGCGTAATTACTTATGTGCTGTTAAGTTTATTCAGAAAGACATTTAACAGAATTGGTTTATCAAATATTATTCTTGGTTTTAGTTTTGTTATTGTTTGGGCTATTGTTTTATATAAATTATATATTGAATTTCATTCTACCGAAACAGAAGTTCCAATTACTTGGTTTGCAATATTGAACTCACTTTTTATTATAATGTTTGCGCCACTTTTTACTAAATGGTGGGATAGTAAATATAATCCGCCAGCTTCTGTGAAGTACTTTTTAGGACTCGCTCTTTTAGGTGTTGGATTTGGATTCCTAGCATTTGGTGCTAAAGATGTGCCATTAGGTGCTCAAACGGCCAGTTTAAGTATGGCGTGGTTAGTACTAGCATATTTATTTCATACATTAGGGGAAATGTGTTTAAGCCCAATGGGGCTATCTTATCTTAGCAAACTAGTTCCAGGACGTATGATAGCATTCATGTTTGGTGTTTATTACTTAGCTATCGCAATTGGTAATAAATTAGCCCATTACGTAGGTGGGGATATTGAAAAAATAACAAGTGAACATGGTCTTTCTTTTTTCTTCTTGATTTTTACGTTTATACCAATAGGTTTGGGACTTGTGTCTTTATTACTTCATCCATTACTTAAAAAACTCATGCATGGTGTTCGTTAATCGAATAAATAGTTAAAATTAACTCAAAAAACTCCTGTTTAGGAGCTTTTTTTGTAAGTTCGGAATAGCTTTTGCAACATATACGATTATGAAGAAGATATTATTTACATGTTTATTATTGGTTGGCACTTACAATTTTAGCACCGCTCAAGAAGTAACTTGGCATACAGATATGACCAAAGCTTCCGAAATTGCAATAAATGAAAATAAGCCTGTACTCATGTTTTTTACTGGTTCAGATTGGTGTGGCTGGTGCAAAAGATTACAACGTGAAGTATTACTTACTAAAGATTTTGAAGCTTGGGCAAAAGACAATGTAGTGCTTATGGAATTAGATTTTCCAAGAAGAACAGCTCAAGAGCAATCTGTTAAAGTTCAAAATTATCAATTACAAAAAATATTTAATGTAAGAGGGTATCCAAAAATCTTTTTTGTTAATCCTGAAAAAAAGCCAGACGGCAAAATGAATTTAAATAGTCTTGGTAGCACGGGTTATGTTCGTGGAGGTACTCAAGAATGGTTGGCTGTTGCTAATAACATTATTAAAAAATAAGCCTATGAAAAGAGTCATATATTTACTGGTAGCGTGCTGCTTTATAAGTACGAATTCAGTTTCGCAAGAGATTAGTTGGGTGTCATTAGAAGAGGCGGTTGCGCTTCAAAAGAAAGTGCCTAAAAAAATAATGATAGACGTTTACACGAATTGGTGTGGACCTTGTAAAATGCTTGATAAAAATACGTTCCATAATAATGATGTTGCAGATTATGTAAACGAACATTATTATGCGGTTAAGTTTAACGGTGAAGGTAATGATGTCGTTACTTTTGATGGAAAGACCTTTGAAAATCCAAACTATAATCCAGCAAATGCTAATAGACGTAATTCGGCTCATCAATTAACAGGGTATTTCCAAGTGAGTGCTTACCCAACCATAGTATTTGTTGATGAAAAAGGGAAAGTAATCGCTCCAATAAAGGGGTATCAAAAACCTCAAGACTTAGAATTATATTTAAAATTATTTAAAGATAATGACTATAAAGATATGGATACGCAAGCAAAGTTTACGGCTTATGCTAAGGCATTTCAGCCAGAATTTAAAGGCTAATTAGTTGCTTTAAAGTGTTCAATCCAAACTAATAATTTATAATAAAAGCTCCCTTTTCATTAGTATGATGAAAAGGGAGTTTCTTTTTTTGGCAAATAGTTTTCCACTGTTCTATATAAGATTTGTAGTTACTGCCATCTGCAATAATTTGTTTTGGTTGTATAGAATCTATCACACGATTCAAATTAATTTTAGGCGATTGTCTTAATAACACATAGTCAGGTTTAAAAGATTTTAAGTTGTAAACACCTAGACTGTCTATAACTAGTATTTTTTTGTCATTCAATACATAAAAAGGTTTTAATGTGTCTTTGAGTATTGTCTTTGTATGACTTTCTACCGCGTAAATTTTAATTATTTTATTTGCTGATGTTGTGATTGTATCAAAATCATGTGCTACGCTTATACTATTATTAGTAACATTTCCAATAAGGCTATATCTACTTTTATGAAAAATAATAAGCTCATTTGAAGGTTTATTATATTTAGTTATTATAAAAGCACCTTGAAGAAATAAGATTGAAATTAAAAAGAACTTTAGACTAAAATAATTTCGTTTTATAAAAAGCCGTACTATGGAAATTATCAAGATATAACTGGTAATAACATATAATAGATTAAACGATATGTCTTTAATTAAAAAGTAATCTTGATTAGAAACCCATGCAACAAAACGATTCATTTGACTAATGATCCTTCCATAAAATTCTGCTAAAAAATTTGGTAACAAGTTAATCGTCGCAAGCGTGATGATAAGTAAACCAAGCCCTAAGATAATTCCAAGTACTGGAATAATAACCAAGTTTGAAATGAAGAATAAACTAGGGAATTGATGAAAATAAAATATGCTAATAGGTATTATTCCAAATTGTGCTGATATAGTAACCGTTAGTGTATGCCATAATTTATCAAAAACCCAATATTTGGTTTTCCATAATTTGTATAACAACGGGTCAATGGCAACAATTGAAAAAACGGCAAGGTAACTAAGCTGAAATCCCACATCAAATAAAAACAAAGGTTTAAATAGCAGTATTACAAACATAGAAATAGCTAAGGTGTTGTAAATGTTTGTCGGTCGTTTTAAGTTCATAGCTATGGCTACAATACTGAACATAGTTACCGCACGAGTAACCGAGGCAGATAATCCAGCTATTACTGCGAAAGACCAAAGAATGGAAACAAGTAAAACTATTTTGATTGACCGCCCGTGTTTTAAATGCTCGATAGGTTTTAAAACAAAACTTAGTATGAGTAAAATAATACCAACATGAAGACCAGAGACAGCCAAAATATGAATAGCTCCAGCATTCGTATAATTGGTATAAACTTCTTTGCTTATATTTTGTCGTTGGCCAAGTATTAACGCATTAATAATTGCAAGTTCATCAGGTTGAAAAGGATACGTTTTTAATTTAGAATTAATGTGTTTTCTGATATTATCTGCGATTCCAAATAGTGTTTCGCTTTGGGTGTTTATTTTTAAAAGGGAGCTACTCTGTGCAAAAGATTGATGGTAGATGTATTGTTTGTCTAAATAGTTTTTATAATCAAATTGATGTGGATTTAAGGGGTGAATCAAATCTTTAAATTGTGATTGACTGATGTAGATTTCATCTACGCTTAAAGGAACTTTTGACGTATCTTTAGCGAAGTTTAGCAAAGATTTTCCGCTTGTTGAGATATTGTTAATTTTTAGGACATCAACAATGTATTTATCATAATAATTACCAGGTTTAAGCACTTCCCTAATCCGAATAGTGATTTGTTGGGTGGAGTCGCTTTCAACATCAAGATAATTGGAATAATGGTTAGAGAAGTTTTTTTGATTATGAAAGTTTACAGTTAAGATTCCGAAGCAAATCATAATAAGGTAGGCTAACATACCAAACCAAATTGTTTTTATAAATTGTTTTCTAGCTACTAAATATGAAATAAGTAATGAGGAAAATACTGCAAGTGAAACGTATAAGGTCGTTTCCCATGGAATTGCAAGTGAATATCCAATGATGATGCCTATTATTAGGCAAATGGTTAGTTTTATTATAGTAAAATTCAATAAGCGCATCGCGCTCTAATATAAGAAATATCTTATAAAATCCGACGCACTTCAGTAAAACTAGATTTCCAATAATCATCATTTAAAGAAGAAATAATAACGCCTTTTGAAGTGGTCGAATGAATAAAATAAATAGCATTGTTTTTTATTTCAATTACTAGCCCGACATGATTTATAGCATTCCTTCTACTTTTTCCAGTTTTAAAAAATAATAAATCCCCTTTTTGTGTTTCCTTCAATTTGATCTCGACTCCTTTTTTAGCCATATCTCTGGAAATTCTAGGGAGGTATATATCATGTGTTTTAAAAGATTTAAAGACTAGACCAGAGCAATCCATTCCAGATTTATCAGTACCACCCCATCGATATCTAACGCCTTCAAATGTTTTAGCATAGTTAATAATTTGGTCTTCCAATGATGTTATTTCAGAAGTTTCCGTAGTTCTACTTTTTGAAACATCTCTAGTTGTTGACTTTTTTGTAATTATTTTTGAATTTCTTGCTTTTTTCGAAGATTTACAACTACTATAACTGACTATTATAAGAAGTAGAATTAATAGTTTCCTCATAGTTAAGTTAATCCCGAAGTGAGTTAAAAATTAAACGAGCAGCTTTTTCGCTAGCACCTTTTCCGCCAAGTTTTTTTTCTAATTCATAATAATTCATGAAGAATTTGGTCCGCTCGTAAGGGTCTAGAATAATGTCTAGTTCGTTTTTTAGTTGCTTAGTGTTAAAGTCATTTTGGATAAGTTCGGTAACTACTTTTTTATCCATTATTAAATTTACTAACGAGATATATTTTAAAGTTATAATGCGTTTTGCTATTTGATACGAAATATTGCTTCCCTTATAACAAACAACCTGAGGAACTTTAAATAATGCGGTTTCTAAAGTAGCTGTTCCAGATGTTACTAAGGCTGCTGTAGAAACACTTAGTAAGTCGTAGGTTTTGTTTGGAACAAATCTAATATTTTGTTTGTTTATAAATGTTTTGTAAAATTCATATTCTTGACTCGGAGCGCCAGCAATAACAAATTGATAATTTGGGTAATCATCAACCAAACTTAACATAACCGAAAGGGTCTTTTTTATTTCTTGTTTTCTGCTACCAGGTAAAAGGGCAATGATAGGTTTATCATTGAGTAAATAGTCATTTCTAAATTCAAATTCGTCAACTTGAGTTCTATCTGCTATGGCGTCAATTAAAGGGTGTCCAACAAAGGTAACATCATAATTAAATTTGCTTTTATAAAATTCTTTTTCAAAGGGTAAAATCACATACATGGCATCTATATCTCTTTTTATTGAATGCACCCTTTTAGCGCGAGATGCCCAAACTTGTGGCGAAATATAGTAATTAGTTCTATAGCCTTTTTGTTTTGCCCATTTAGCAATACGCAAATTAAATCCAGAATTATCAATAAAAATCAAGACATCGGGGGAGAAACTTTCAACGTCTTTTTTGCAAAGAGAAATATCTTTAAAAATCTTCGAAAGATTCATAATCACTTCTATAAAACCCATAAAAGAACGCTCTTTATAGTGCTTTACTAGTGAGCCGCCAACAGCATGCATTAAATCACCGCCCCAAAACCTGAAATTAGCATTTACATCTTCTTTTTGTAAAGCTTTCATAAGGTTTGAGCCATGTAAATCACCAGACGCTTCTCCAGCAATGATATAATACTTCATTTAGAAGAGTTTAAAAACAAATGTAAAAACAGCAATAAAAACGGTAATTAATAGAACTCCTCTTGCGCGATAATCTTGCTTCTTTTTAATAAAAACAAAAAAGGCAATAAGGTTTAGTATGGCACCTAGACTTATTAGTTTCCCCAGAAAACCTTCGTTTGATGCAGCCTCGATAACTTTTAAAAAATCATCTCCCTGTCCTAATAATGTTGCAGCGAAAAACAGACCGATAGCATTAGCAATTAAACCAACAAATACACCAATAAATATTTCTTTTTTCATTTATACTAAATCTTTATAAATCCCAATTTTTTAATTCTTTAATTACTTTATGTGCTGTTAAATCAAACTGAACAGGAACCAATGAAACATAGCCATTTTCTAATGCCCATTCATCGGTGTCCTCGCCACCATCTAAATTAACAAATTTTCCAGAAAGCCAATAATAATCTTTCCCTTGTGGATTTACGCGTTTGTCAAACTCTTCAACCCAATTAGCTTTTGCCTGTCTACAAACCTTAATACCTTTTATTTCTTTTTTAGGTATATCGGGAATATTAACGTTAAGTACAATGCCATTTGGTAATCCTTGTTTTAATACATTTTTGGTTATCGTTTTTACAAAAGATTTGCATGCCTCAAAATTAGCCTGCCATTTATAATTAAGTAAAGAAAAACCAATGGCAGGAATACCTTCGATGCCAGCTTCAAGAGCAGCACTCATGGTGCCAGAATAAATAACATTTATAGACGAATTTGACCCATGGTTAATACCTGAAACACATAAATCTGGTTTTCTATCCATTAATTCTCTAATAGCAAGTTTTACACAATCGGCAGGAGTGCCGGAGCAACTGTATTCTTTTAAAGCCTCTTGATCATAATTTACTTGTTCAACATAAAGTGTAGAATCTAATGTTATGGCGTGTCCCATGCCACTTTGTGGGCTATCTGGTGCAACTACAACTACATCACCAATAGTTTTCATTACTGCTATTAAAGTCCTAATACCTGGAGCATTAATACCATCGTCGTTAGTAACCAGAATTAAGGGTTTTTTTGTCATATTGGTGTAATTATGGCATCGCTAAAATACATAATTTACTCTGTAAACGCTTATTTTCTTTGGTTTAACAAAAAATTAGTAGCAATTAACTTTATTGGCATAGTTTTTTCTTTATTTTAGTAGAAAATATGCAGTGTTTTCTTAAGAAATATGAAAATTAACAGATGAAAAAAATTATGAAGAGGAATTATAAAGTTTTGTTATTAGTCTTGCTACTAGCATTTGCATCATGCAGTTTTACAGCCAAAACATTCGATGACCCAGATAAAGATAAATTATTAATTCGTGTTATAACCTATGTGTTGCAACAAGGACATTTCGACCCTATAGATATGGATGATGAGTTTTCAGCCGATTTGTATGAAGATTATATTGAAACAATCGACCCTGTAAAGCGTTATTTCTATGAATCGGATATCAAAGATTTCGAAAAATTCAAATTAACATTAGACGATCAACTTAAAGCACACGATATCACATTTTTTAATGTAGTACACGAAAGAATGTTGAAACGCATTGAAGAAGCTAAAGAAATATATACAGATGTATTAGCGAACCCTTTCGATTATACTGTTGATGAAGAGTTCGATACGAACTATGAAAACATGACGTTTGTTAAAAATAAAAAACAAATGAAAGAGCGTTGGAGAAAACAACTTAAGTTTTCTACGTTAACAAATTACGACGATGTATATACTGAAGAAAATAGAGCCAAAGAAAGAGATCTTTCTTATATTGAAAAAACTGATTCTGAAATAGAAAAAGAAGCACGTGAAGCTACCCTAAAATCTATTGATATATACTTTAACGATAATATAGACGATTTAAAACGTGAAGATTGGTTTGCAATATATGTGAATGCAATTGTTGAAGAATTCGATCCACACACCTATTATTTAGCACCAAAAGGAAAAGAAGATTTCGACCAACGTATGTCTGGAAAACTGGAGGGTATAGGTGCTAGATTAACCAAACGCATGGATAATATTAAAATAGTAGAATTAATTTCTGGTGGTCCAGCTTGGAGAAGTAAGGCATTAGAAGTTGAAGATATTATTTTAAAAGTGAAGCAAGAAGACGAAGAGTTTCCGGTTAATATTGTTGGCATGCGTATAAACGACGCCATAAAATATATTAAAGGCCCAAAGGGTACTAAAGTAACTTTAACAATTAAAAAAATTGACGGCACTATTAAAGATGTTGAAATTGTTCGAGATATTGTTGAATTAGGAGAAACTTATGCAAAAGCGTCATTAGTAGAAAAAAACAACAAGAAATTTGGAGTGATTAACTTACCTGCGTTTTATGTAGATTTTAATGATTATAAAAAATTAAACGCTGCTAAAGATGTTAAGCTAGAAATAGAACGCTTGAAGGCAGAAGGAATGGAAGGGTTGGTTTTAGATCTCCGTAATAACGGTGGTGGTTCATTGCCAGCAGTTGTTGATATGGCGGGATTATTTATAAAAGATGGCCCTGTGGTTCAAGTACGTTCTACAGGAGAATCTAAAGAGGTTTTAAGAGATCGAGATAAATCTATTACATGGGATGGACCCTTGGTTATTTTAGTTAATGAAATATCAGCTTCGGCTTCCGAGATTATGGCTGCAGCTATGCAAGATTATAAAAGAGCTATAGTTATTGGTAGTAAACAGACTTATGGTAAAGGAACTGTCCAAAATGTATTAAATCTTAATAATTTAGTAAGAAACAATTCTAATGGCGATTTAGGAGCATTAGCTTTAACAACTCAAAAATATTATAGAATTAATGGCGGTTCTGTGCAATTAGAAGGTGTTAAAAGTGATGTAAAAGTGCCTGGTCGATTTAGTTTTATTGATGTAGGCGAAAAGGATAAGGATAATCCGCTACCTTATGATGTCATTGATCCAGCCGATTATACAGTATGGGATAATTATTTTGATTATAACGAAACTATTAAAAATAGTGCTGAGCGTATGAGTAGTAATGAGCAATTAAAACTGATTGAGCAAAATGCAAGATGGGTGAAGAGTAAAATTGACGATACGGTATTTTCATTAAACTATAATAAATACAAGGCGAAGTTAGATTTAAATGAGGAAGAAGCTAAACGTTTTGATGCTTTGTCTGATTATAAAACCAATTTGACCTTTGAACCTTTAGAATATGAAAAGCAGCTTTTCGCATCAGATACAACAGATTTAAAAGAAAAGCGTGAGCGCTGGTATACAAGCCTTAGCAAAGATGTTTATATAGAAGAGGCTTTGAATGTTCTTGAGGATTTACGTATGTCTCAGGGTATTAAAAAAGTAGCTTCTGCAGTTAAGGACTAGCAAAATATATGAGTCATAAATCACACTCACTAAAACAATTAGCGCTCCAAAAGTTCAAAAAGAACAGTTGGGGCGTTTTTAGTTTTTACTTTATTCTTTTAGTTGGGTTTGTATCTGTCTTCGCTTATGTGTTAGCGCCCGACAATTCTATGCATGCCAATCAAATGCATTTGTCTATTCACTCTAAAAAACCTGGATTTAAAGTACAGATGTTAACCATTCCTTCTCAGATTAAGAATGAGCAATCATACTTGTCCAAAGTATTTTTTGGAGAAAAAAACACAAACACCGAGATCCCTGTTTCCGATATTGAAGCTCAAGGAAACGAATTATTTTACACAGAATATGCTTCTGACGGTCTTGAAGGTGTTTCAAAACAAATGCCATTAAAATCATTTCCAGAAGGAAACTATGAAGCATTTATAAATAATAAAACATTTATTTTTGGTACTGATAAATATGGGCGTGACCTGTTAAGTCGCGTTTTAGTAGGAGCTAGAATATCATTCTTTATTGGCTTTGTTGCGGTATTTATTTCTTTGTTGATAGGCATTTTTATGGGAAGTGTCGCTGGGTATTTTGGCGGGAAAGTGGATGCGCTGATTATGTGGATTATAAATGTTACATGGTCTATTCCAACTTTATTGTTGGTGATAGCTATTACATTGGCTTT
Source organism: Algibacter sp. YIN40 (assembly GCF_057219435.1). Lineage (NCBI taxonomy): Bacteria > Pseudomonadati > Bacteroidota > Flavobacteriia > Flavobacteriales > Flavobacteriaceae > Algibacter > Algibacter sp. YIN40. The sequence continues at coordinate 1,417,685 of NZ_JBXVVC010000001.1, forward strand.
AGGCAAGGGGTTTTGGCAAGTGTTTATTGCTGTTGGTCTAACAATGTGGGTTGAAGTAGCTAGGGTAGTGCGTGGGCAAATTATTAGTGCTAAAGAAATGCAATATGTAACTGCCGCAAGAGCTTTAGGTTATAACGATTTTAGAATCATTACCAAGCATATTTTGCCTAATATAATGGCGCCAGTTATTGTGATTTCTGCGGCAAATTTTGCAGCAGCAATTTTAATTGAAAGCGGACTTAGTTTCTTAGGTATTGGAGCGCAACCACCTATGGCAAGTTGGGGTGCGATGATTAAAGACCACTACAATTATATTATTCTTGGAAAACCTTATCTTGCTATTATACCTGGCCTTTGCATTATGAGTTTGGTAATGGCATTTATGCTTATTGGTAATGCCTTAAGAGATGCTTTGGATGTAAAAAACTAAACTTTCATAAAAATTATTTTTGCCCTTTTTTAAAACCATAAATGTTTTGATGAATAAAATCTTTTGGGAATTTATCATCACCTTTAAAACCTATTTCTACAGTTCCACTATCTTCAGGAATGTAATTTGTTTTAAATATATAATCCCAAAGACTTAAGCTAATACCATAATTCACACCATATTTTCCTTTAGGAAGGACATAGGCATGATGATATAAATGCATCACAGGATTGTTGAAAACATATTTAAGTGGCCCCCATGTTATCTTAATATTAGCATGATTTAAATGGCCAATAGCAATAGTTATAAAATGAATGACATAAGCTTGTTCGGGTTCAAAACCACCAATTAGCATAACACCAAAAGTTTTTAGTGGTTTGTATAGGATATTTTCCATCCAATGGTATCTTAAATGAGCTGCAAACCCCATTTCTTTTACACTATGGTGTACTTTATGGAATTTCCATAAAAAAGGATATTTATGTAATAATACATGTGTAAACCATTGTACAAAATCAAGAATAATAAAAAATACTAATAACTGAATCCACATTGGCCATAATGAGATATCAAACAGTGCAAAAGTTTTGGCGGTTATATTTACATCTGCAAATAGTAGTCCAAGAATTTTGTAAACACCACTAATAACAATTGAGAAGATGAAAAAATTGAAAAACATATAAAATCCATCTAACCAAAAGTCTTTTCTAATGATTGATTGTTCTTTTCTCCATGGAAATGCAATCTCTAAAACCCATACAAAAAGTGAAATTGCTACAAGCCCCCAAAAATAATTTGTGTACCATGGCACCTCAAAGATTATTGATTTCCATGTCCAACTTAATGTGCCATTGAAAGCACTAATAAAAGCGTCTAAATATTTTTCCATGATTATTTTTTTAACTATTAAATTAATTTCTATTTTATTCTTTTAACTCGTACCAATTCATATTTTCTAAAGGCGCTCTTCTACCCATATCTTTTGGAGGATAATTTGTCACTAAATAATTGACTATTATCTCTTGATTTTTTCCTAAATCCCAAAGGTTTTGGGTTTCTTGCATCCATTTAATAGTTGCATTCCAGCGTTCAGTATTCATTCTATTTTGAATTACTAATCTTGATGAATGACAGTTGGTGCAATTATTTACTACGGTCATTAATCCCTCGTTGTCAATTAATCCAGTCCTTAAATGAATGCCATTTTCTATTTTATCTTCATTTTCTTCAATGGGTATATCAACAATGATATTAGATTCTTTGTTAATATCAAAAAAACTGGGATTAACAGTGTAATATACAATCAATCCACCTGTAATTAAAAACAGACTAAAAAGTACAAATACTAATCGGATTACTTTTTTAATGAGTTTTTTATAATCTTCTTCTTTAGACATTTAATTTACTTTTACAGCAATTCTATGACAAGCATTATTTAAGTACCCTTTAGGATTCCATCCTGGTAAAAGCATAGGCTGTGCCTTATCATTTATATCAGTCGCTTTTGCCCATATTTCATAGTATCCTTTTTTAGGAAAGCTAACCAATGCATTAAAGTGTTGCCACGCCAACCTGTTTGAAGGTTTTTCAATTACACATAATTTCCAAGTAGATCCATAATCTATTGAGTATTCCATTTTAGCCACTTCTAATTCTCCAGCCCAAGCATGTCCACGAATATTTAAAGAACGCCCTTCTTTTATAATAGCACCGGATTTTGGATAAGTAATTAATGATTTAACAGGCATCGATTCAATTATACACGTGTCTTCATCTTTTACTTTCTCTCCTGGAGCAACAGGATTACAAGGAATTCTGTAAGCATCACCAGTCATTTTTGCGCCATCATGCACTTTATTTCTTATACTAATTCTATTTACCCACTTGCCAGAAACTGAAGCTGGCCAACCTCCAGCGACTAAACGTAAAGGGTAGCCATGTACTAAAGGGATATCTTTGCCGTTCATTTTAAATGCTAATAAAGTTTCATCTTGAAGCGCTTTTTCCATAGGGAAACCTCTCGAAATAGGTTCTTTCGTTGGGTCTTGACTCAAATGTACATCTACTGCATGAAAACCTATATAAACCGCATTGTTTTTAATACCTACATCATTTAAAACATCTCGTAAACGCACACCTGTCCAGGAAGCGCAATGCACAGCTCCAACTGTCCACTGATTACCTTTTGCTGTAGGATTGAATTCACTCCGGCCATTTCCACCGCATTCAATGGTTAATTGATAAGTGTATTGCTTGAATTTCGTTTTTAACTCGGCTAAAGTGTATGTTTTATTATTTTTAACCGATTCGCCATCAATAATGAGTGTCCATTTCTTTGTATCAATGCCTTCAGGTATTAAACCATTATTTCGAATAAACATACAGGAATTAGGAGTGATTTTATCATCTAACAAGTGTGCTTGTGCTTCAATATTCCAAGGTTTATCGTTTAGCACAATCATGTCTTTGTGTTTGTTGAACAATTTAAAAGGATCTAGGTCTTGTAAGGCTAGCGGGGTGTATCCATCCAGTAAATTCGATCCAAAAATAATATCTGCACCAATCAGTGTTGCAAATGAGCTTAATGTTGCTTTATTAATAAAATCTCTTCTTTTCAAAATAATTAAATTATAGGTTCTTAAAAGAAAATCTGTGTAAATTACAATTTCTAAAACTTTCCTTTTGTTACTAATGTTACAGTAACTGTGGGACATATTTAAGAATCTAATTAATAAATAATATTAGTTGATTTGTCTAGTACTGACAATGATATTAGTCAGCTTAAAAAATAGTCTTGAAATTGACGGATATCAGTTTAGTATTTTATTAAAAATAATACTTTGTCATCATAATTATTAGTACAAATTTTCATTTTGTAACTAATGTTACAAGAAAACATTTATAGTATTAGTAATTTACATGACTACAACAAAATGATATATTATGAAAAAAGATTTTGAAACAAAATTTACAGGTTGGGCCTTTATATTTGCTACGATATTATTATGGGGAGGATGGGTGCTTTCACCGCATCATATCGGTGAATATTTAGTAGCATCAGATTTTAGTGCTATTAGTGAGGATTTATGGTATTGGATTTGGATGTATCGCTTTCATATTTTCGGATGGGTAACCATGGCAATTTCCATGTTTGCATTGGTGTCTATTACAGCAAGAAGGCCTTATCGCGTGTTAATGCTCCCTGGTGCAGGTATGGTTATTGTAGGAACTTTTACTATTGCTATTGCAGCGGCTTATTTTTATAACTATGGCGCTTGGGGTGTTGGACAAACGGCTGGTAAATCTCCAGATGAAATTCAGGAGTTTATGGATGGCATCTTATTTACCAATCAATATGTAACCTGTTTTTTCCGTTTTGGTCGAATTTTCTCTGGTGTAGGTCTTGTTTTATTGGGCTATGGATTTATAAAATGGAATATTGTTAGTAAATGGTTGGGTTGGTTTACACTTTTATTAGGTTTTGTAGCTATGGGAATTATTCTGTCCATACCAGACAACTTTGAAGTTTACAAACCTGTATTTCATGTTAAAGCACTTTGGTTATTAGCTATGGGTATTTCGATTTTGCGAAACGGTGTTAATGTTCCAGAAAGGACTTCTTGAATTTAAACATAAAAAAATTAGATTCTGCGTAGTGAGTTTGATAATGTTCTAAGCGATACTTTGCATATTAAGAGTTATTTTTTTCTGACTCCATATTTCGATTTAATTGGTCAATATATTCCAATACATCGTCTTTCCCAATACCATTAGAAGATGAAGTAACAAAGTAATTGGGTATTTCTTCCCAAGTTTCTAAAAGAGTTGTTTTGTAATCTGCAATATGATTTTCAATTGCTTTTGGTTTAAGCTTATCAGCTTTTGTGAAAATAATAGAAAATGGGATGCCATGTTCTCCTAGCCATTGCATAAACTCTAAATCTATGGGTTGTGCGTTATGTCTAATATCTACTAAAACAAAGGCAGTAACTAGTTGTTCTCGTGAAGCAAAATATTGAGTGATAAATTTTTGAAATACTTTTTTGGCACTTTTTGAAACTCTTGCATATCCGTAACCAGGTAAATCTACTAAATGCCAATTTTTATTAATTAAAAAATGATTTATAAGTTGTGTTTTTCCAGGTCTTCCAGAGGTTTTTGCTAAACTCTTTCGATTAGTTAGCATGTTTATTAATGAGGATTTACCAACATTACTTCTGCCAATAAAAGCGTACTCTGGTAATCTGCTTTTTGGACATTTTGCAACATCAGAATTACTTATAATAAACTCAGCCGATTTGATTTTCATATTTTGTCATTCCCTTGAAGTCGAGAACGTTTTTAATTGAACTTCTATTGAAATAATTTACTTGTAAGCTACCTTAGGAATAATGATTTTAAAGCGATCTTTTTTCTAACCAAGTATTCATAATTTGGTTGAATTCATCTGGATGCTCCATCATAGCCGCGTGTCCACATTTGTCAATCCAAAATAATTCGGAATCTGGAAGTAACTGATTAAATTCTACCGCGACCTCAGGTGGTGTTACATTGTCATTCTTACCCCATATAATACAAGTAGGTGTTTGCATTTTTGGTAAATCCTTAGCCATATTATGGCGAATGGCACTTTTAGCAATAGCAAGTGTTTTTATTAGCTTGTTTCGGTCGTTAACGGTTTCGTATACTTCGTCAACTATTTCTTTTGTCGCTACTGTTGGGTCGTAAAATACATCTTGAGCTTTCTTTTTAATGACTTCGTAGTCACTACGTTTTGTGTAGCCGCCACCCATTGCGCTTTCGTAAAGCCCAGAGCTCCCCGTGATTATAAGAGCTTTAACACTTTTAGGATATAATTTAGTATGATACAAACCAATATGACCACCCAAAGAATTCCCGAGCAAAATAACTTCTTTATAACCTTTAAAAACTATAAAGTCATGCAGGTATTTGGCAAAACTCTTAACGTTAGTTTTTAATAACGACATGGTGTAAATAGGTAATTCTGGAATTAAAACTTTATAGCCTTTTACACTAAAAAAATTTGTTACAGAATCAAAATTACTGAGCCCTCCCATTAGTCCATGAAGAACAATAATAGGTGTGCCTTCTCCAACTTCAATATAGCGGTAATTCTTCTCTTCTTTTAAACGATGCGTCATTAATTAGTTAGTCATTTCGTTAAAAACAAATATAGTTATTTCATTCATATTTTAACTATGTTAAATAAATCATGACAGTAAAAGCTAAGAATGGAGATGTTAACAATTTGTAATTTAAAAAACTCTGGAGGTGTAAATGATTGACAATGAGTAAGTAATAATACTTCAATTTTTAATAATCGTCGATAAACAGCATTTAAACGAAAAATTATCAACAAAGTGGTATAAAGTGGTAAAATGTGGTAAAATTTTCGATATATTTGAAACTTAAACACCAAAACGCCAACCATATCAATTGGATTCATTAATAGGTACATACGAATGTAAAGTCGATGCTAAAGGTCGATTGATGATGCCTGCGGCATTAAAAAAGCAATTATCTCCTGTTTTGCAGGAAGGATTTGTGTTGCGTCGCTCGGTGTTTCAAAAGTGTTTGGAACTCTACCCGATAAAAGAGTGGCAAGTGCTAATGCAAAAAGTAAATAAGCTTAATAAGTTTAAGAAAAAGAACAACGATTTCATTCGCCGTTTTACTGCTGGAGTAAAAATGGTTGAGGTTGATGTTAATGGACGATTACTAATTCCTAAGGATTTAACAGTGTTTGCAAATATTTCAAAAAATATTGTTGTGGCTTCAGCCATTAATATAGTTGAAATATGGGATAAAGATTTTTACGAACAGGCTATTAGCGATGCGGCATTAGATTTTGCAGATTTAGCCGAAGAAGTTATGGGGCAAGATGATGACTATGGAATATCATAATCCTGTATTGTTAAAGGAAACTGTTGATGGTTTAGAAATCAAACATGATGGTGTTTATGTAGATGTGACTTTTGGTGGCGGTGGCCATAGCAAGGAGATATTAAAAAGACTTGGAGTTAATGGGAGGTTATTTGCTTTTGATCAAGATCAAGACGCTCTTGAAAATACAATTGATGATAATCGCTTCACTTTAATAAATGAAAATTTTAGATACGTAAAGCGCTTTTTAAGATTTCATGGTGTAAAAAAGGTTGATGGAGTTCTTGCAGATTTTGGAGTATCGTCACATCAATTTGATGTTGCCGAACGTGGTTTTTCAACACGTTTTGAAGCCAATTTGGATATGCGTATGAACCAGCAGAACAAATTATCGGCTTTTCATGTTGTTAATGAATACGACGAAGAACAATTGAAAAATGTGTTTTTCCAATATGGTGAATTGCGAGCAGCTCCGGCAATGGCAAGATTAATTATTGAGCATAGAGAAAATGAGCCTATAGTAACAAGTGAGCAACTAAAGTCCGTTTTGAGAAAATTTTTACCTCCAAGACATGAGAATAAAGTGTTAGCACAAATTTATCAAGCCATAAGAATAGAAGTAAACCAAGAGATAGAAGCTTTAAAGGAGTTTTTATTACAAACGCCAGAAATATTAAAACAAGGTGGACGATTAAGTTTTATATCCTATCACTCACTCGAAGACAGATTGGTAAAACGCTTTATAAGAAATGGGTTATTTGAAGGGGAGCCAGAGCGAGATATGTTTGGAAATTTTGAAGTACCCCTAAAGAAAGTAAACGGGCTTATTGTACCAACCAGAGAAGAAATAAATATTAATAGCAGAGCCAGAAGTGCAAAATTGCGCATCGCCATAAAAACATAGAAGAAATAAAGTGCAGAAAAGGATTCAAAAAATATTAAAAGGAACATTTCTAGTTAGTGATGACTCTTTTAAGAATTGGAGATTTATCATTTTTATTTCAGGACTTGCAATAGTTATGATTGCAAGTTCGCATAGTGCCGATAAAAAGGTGTATGAAATTGCTAGATTAAATAATGAAGTAAAAGAGTTGCGATCTAATTTCTTGGACGGAAGATCGAGACTCATGCGGCTTAAAATGGAGTCGGCAGTGATTGCCAAAATGAAAGACAAGGGGTTGGCACCCTCCATTATTCCGCCAAAAAAAATTAAAGTAAAATCTCAAAATTAAAAAGCTAAACTTGGCAGTAAACGAGAAAAGCATATTAAACCGATTGTATTTTATAGCAGGATGTATGTTCATCTTCGGAATTGCTGTGGTTTTTAAACTAGTAAGCATCCAGTATTTACAAGGCGATAAATATAAAAGTCTTGTTGAAAAGCGTTCCATAAGAAATGTTACAATTCCAGCTAATAGAGGAAATGTATATGCAGATGATGGCAGTTTATTGGCAACGTCAATTCCAAAGTACAATATCGCCATTGATGCTGTAATATCATCATCAAAATTATTTGAAGAAAATATTAGAGGGTTAGCAGATTCACTTTCAAACTATTCAGGGAAACCTTCAAATTATTATCAGCAAGTTATTAGGAGGGCGCGTGCTAACAAAAATCAATATTATTTGCTAGCTAAAAATATTGGTTATTCAGATTATGTGCGCTTGAGGAGTTTTCCGCTATTAAATAAAGGTGCTATTCCTGGAGGGCTAATAGTAGAGCAAAATACCAAGCGTGAGTTTCCAATGGGAAGTATTGCAAGAAGAACAATTGGATATGAGCGTATCGATGAAAAAGGAAATGTAACTCGCCCAGGAATTGATGGTGCTTTTGGGGTGAAATATTTACGAGGAACAGACGGTAAACGATGGAAACAAAAAATCGGAAAAAATAAATGGAAACCACTTACCGACTATAATCAGATTGAACCACAAGACGGTTACGATGTTTATACTACTATTGATGTTAATATACAAGATATAGCACATCATTCACTTTTACAACAATTAGATAAATATAAAGCAGATCATGGTTGTGTGATTGTTATGGAAACCAAAACTGGTGAAGTAAAAGCGATTTCTAATTTAGGTAGAAGTTCTAAAGGGGTTTATTACGAGCGCTTAAACTATGCTGTTGGAGAAAGTCATGAGCCTGGGTCTACATTCAAATTAATGGCCTTGGCAGCTGCTTTTGAAGACAAACTAGTCGATACGAGTGACGTGGTTGATACAGAAAAAGGAATTTTGTCTTTCTACGGAAAAAAAGTAAGAGATTCAAAACATGGTGGCTACGGAAAAATAACAGTTTCCAAAGCTTTTGAAGTGTCTTCAAATACCGGAGTTGTTAAAGCGATTGATCAAGCGTATAAAACGAAACCAAGCAAATTTGTCGATCGTCTTTATAAAATGAATTTGAGACATGATGATTCTTTAGGTATTCCAATAATCGGAGAGGCTAAATCAATAATTCCAGATCCAAGAATTAAAAATGGTCGTTGGAGTGGTATTGCTTTGCAATGGATGGCTTATGGTTATGGTGTCTCTTTTACGCCATTGCAAACACTAACATTTTATAATGCTATCGCAAATGATGGTGAAATGGTTAAGCCACAGTTTTTAAAAGAAGTTAAAGAGTTCGATAAGGTAATTGTGCCATTCGAAAAAGAAGTTATTAATGAACAGGTGTGTTCCAAAGAAACTATTGGAAAGCTTCAAAAGCTTCTTAAAAGTGTTGTTGAAAAGAAACATGGCACAGGGCATAGGCTGTATTCCGAAAATTTTTCAATGGCAGGTAAAACAGGGACATGTCAAAAAGATTATAGAGATAAAGATAAGCTCAATTACATTTCGTCTTTTGCTGGGTATTTTCCGGCAGATAACCCCAAATACTCATGTATTGTAGTTATTCATGAGCCAGATAAAAGTGTAGGGTATTATGGCGCGGATGTGTCAGGTCCTGTATTTAAAAGAATTGCTCAAAAAATATTTACAGATACGCCAATTATTGATGAAGTGGAAACTTTAGAAGTAATAAACACAAAAATTGAGGCTGAGTTCGAAGGCTATTATAAACTAGCACAGAATTATAAAACTATCATGCCAAATGTAGTTGGCATGCCAGCAATGGATGCTATAGCATTATTAGAAAATATGCAAGTGAAAGTGAAGGTTGAGCTTCTAGGGAATGGTGTTATAAAAAAACAATCGGTAAACGAGAAAGTGAAATTAAATAATAATCAAGTCATAGTTTTAAGCGCTTCATGATAGTATTAAAAGACATATTGTATAAGGTTACCTTAAATGCTGTAGTTGGTAGTACTAATATTGATGTAAATGCTATTGAATTTGATTCCAGAAGCGTTAAGACTGGAAATGTATTTGTAGCCATAAGGGGTCATGCTGTCGATGGACATAAATATATTGATAAGGCCATTCAACAGAGAGCTTCGGCTATAATTTGTGAAACATTACCGTCTAATTTGCATGAAGGTATTACTTATGTTGAAGTTGATAATTCGAGTAAAGCTCTAGCTGTTATGGCATCTAATTTTTATGAGGTCCCTTCAGAAAACTTAAAACTTATTGGCGTAACAGGAACCAATGGAAAAACAACAGTTGCAAGCCTGTTATATCAATTGTTTAAGAAAGCAGGTTTTAAGGTTGGTTTATTATCAACGGTTAAAATATTAGTTGATGAAAAAGTTTATAAAGCAACACATACAACACCAGACTCTTTAACTATTAATAAATATTTAAAGAAAATGAATGAAGCTGGTGTAGAGTTCTGCTTTATGGAAGTTAGTTCACATGGAATCCATCAAAATAGAACAGAAGGATTGCATTTTGAAGGTGGCATATTTACAAACCTTACACACGATCATCTGGATTACCATAAGACCTTTGTAGAATATAGAGATGTAAAAAAACGATTTTTCGATCAGCTTTCTTCTAAAGCATTCGCACTGGTTAATGTTGATGATAAGAATGGTTTAGTCATGCTGCAAAATACTGCAGCTCGAAAAGTGACTTATGCTTTAAAAAGTTATGCAGATTATAAAGCACAAATACTAGAAAATCAATTTGGTGGACTACTACTTAAATTGAATGATAGTGAAGTTTGGTCGCGCCTTATTGGAAATTTTAATGCTTATAATGTTTTGGCAATTTATGCTACGGCAGAGTTATTAGGGCTTGAGAAAGTAGAAATATTACGCCTAATAAGTGAATTGCAAAGTGTAACTGGGCGTTTCCAATATTTAGTTTCAGATGAACAAATTACAGCTATTGTTGACTATGCGCATACGCCTGATGCTTTAAAAAATGTATTAGAAACAATTAATAGCATTCGCACTAAAAATGAAGAATTATTCACTGTAGTTGGATGTGGTGGAGATAGAGATAAAACTAAAAGGCCTAAAATGGGGCATATAGCTTCGGCTTTAAGTACAAAGGTGATTTTTACTAGTGATAATCCGCGAAGCGAAGTACCAGAAACTATTATTCAAGAGATTGAAAAAGGAGTAGAGCCGCAAAATTTTAAAAAAGTTCTTTCTATAACAGATAGAAAACAGGCTATAAAAACGGCCTGTCAAATGGCAAAGCCAAACGACATCATTTTAATAGCAGGGAAAGGACATGAGACCTATCAAGAAATTAAAGGAGAACGCTTTGATTTTGATGATTTTAAAATAGTACAAGAATTTTTAAAACAGTTGCAAAAATAATATGCTGTATTACTTATTTGAATATTTAGAAAAAGAATTTGAATTTCCGGGAGCATCACTTTTTGGATTTATAACTTTTAGGGCTGCGACAGCAATTATTTTATCGTTGCTTATTTCTACCATTTTTGGTAAACGTATTATTCGTTTTCTTCAAGAAAAACAAATGGGTGAAACAATAAGGGATTTAGGTTTGGCTGGTCAAGCTGAAAAAGCGGGTACTCCAACAATGGGTGGAATTATAATAATCCTTGCAACACTCGTTCCAGTAATATTATTGGCAAGACTAGATAATATTTATATCATTTTACTAATAGTTACTACAGTATGGATGGGAATTATTGGATTTCTTGATGACTATATTAAGAAGTTTAAAAATAACAAAGACGGCCTAAAAGGGCGTTTTAAAGTGTTAGGGCAAGTAGGACTCGGTCTTATAATTGGAGCAACTTTATATTTTCATGATGACGTCACTATCAAAGAAAAATTGCCAATTACACAGCAACAAGAATTATTGGCTGAAGATTCTAATATTGCACCTTCAAAGCTTTTTGAGGAAGAAACTAAGTCAACAAAAACCACCATTCCATTTGTAAAAGGGAATGAATTCGATTATGCCAAATTGATAACTTGGATTAGTCCAGGTTTAGAAAAGTATGCTTTCATAATATTTATTCTGGTATCTATTTTTATTGTTACCGCTGTATCAAATGGCGCAAATTTAACCGATGGTATTGATGGTCTAGCTGCAGGAACCTCGGCAATAATAGTACTCACTCTGGGTATTTTCGCTTGGGTGTCTGGTAATATTATTTTCTCCGATTATCTAAACATCATGTACATACCCCGTGTAGAAGAAATTACCATTTATATAGCAGCTTTTGTCGGCGCACTTATAGGGTTTTTATGGTATAACACCTACCCAGCTCAGGTTTTTATGGGAGATACAGGAAGCTTAACTATTGGCGGAATTATAGCCGTGATTGCTATTGCGGTGCGTAAAGAATGGTTAATTCCAGTATTGTGCGGCATCTTTTTGGCGGAAAATTTATCAGTAATGATACAGGTGAGTTGGTTTAAATACACAAAGAAAAAATATGGTGAAGGTAGGCGCATTTTTAAGATGTCTCCGTTACATCATCATTATCAAAAATCTGGATATCACGAAAGTAAAATAGTTACAAGGTTTTGGATAATAGGCATTCTGTTAGCCATTATCTCGATTGTAACCTTGAAGATTAGATAAATGAAAAGGTTAGTAATTCTTGGGGGAGGAGAAAGTGGTGTTGGAACCGCTCTTTTGGGAAAAGAAAAGGGATATGACGTATTTGTTTCCGATAAGGGAAAAATAAAAGAAAAATATAAAGAAGTTCTTATACATAATGAGATTGAATGGGAAGATAATAAGCATTCTGAGGAAAAAATTATGAATGCTGATGTTGTAATGAAAAGCCCCGGAATTCCTGCAAAAGTGGAAATAGTTCAGAGATTAATAGCAGCCCATACTCCCGTGATTTCCGAAATAGAATTTGCTTCTAAATATACAGAAGCTACTATAGTGGGAATTACTGGGAGTAATGGCAAAACAACAACAGCATCATTAACACATCACATTTTAAAAAATTATTTAAATGTAGGATTAGCTGGTAATATAGGAGACAGTTTCGCGAAGCAAGTGTTAGAATCTAGCTATAAGAATTATGTACTTGAGATTAGCAGTTTTCAGTTAGATGACATCATTGATTTTAAACCGCATATAGGCATTATTACAAACATAACACCTGATCATTTAGATAGATATGATTATAAGTTTGAAAATTATATCACCTCAAAGTTTAGAATAGCGATGAATCAAACAAAAGATGATTATCTCATTTATGATGCAGATGATGAAGTAATTACAAATCATTTAAAAAACAATCCAGTTCAATCAATATTATTGCCGTTTTCATTAACAAAAACTATTGAAAATGGTGCGTATTTAGATAAAGAAAATATAAAAATAACGATAGATAACGATCAAATTATTATGCCAACAACAAACTTAGCTCTTGAGGGAAAACACAATATTAAAAATGCCATGGCCGCCTCAACCGTTGCACACCTATTAAAAATAAGAAAACAAACCATTAGAGAAAGTCTAGAAAACTTTCAAGGTGTTGAACATCGCTTGGAAGAGGTATTGAAAATTAACAAAGTTCAGTATATCAATGATTCTAAAGCAACCAATGTAAATGCGACTTACTATGCCTTAGAAAGTATGGATGCACCTACTGTTTGGATTGTTGGGGGACAAGATAAGGGTAACGACTACCACGAGCTATTTCAATTTGTAAATGAAAAAGTAAAAGCAATTATTTGCCTTGGTGTTGATAATGAAAAGCTTTTAAAAACGTTTGGGGGCATGGTAGATATCATTATTGAAACCCAATTTATGAGCGAAGCTGTTAAAATAGCTTATAAGGTCACTGAAGCGGGTGATAATGTACTATTATCTCCTGCTTGTGCGAGTTTTGACTTATTTGAAAATTATGAAGATAGGGGGCGTCAATTTAAAAATGCAGTTAGAAATTTATAATCCCATCTTGCTCTTCCTAAAAGGAAGAAAGAGATGTTTAAATTGAAAATATTAAATATAATATATGAATTCTTCCCTTAGGGAAGATGTCCGAAAGGACAAATGGTATGCAACAATTATTTAATAACATAAAAGGAGATAGATTAATTTGGGCAATAGTAGCACTTTTGGCTATTCTGTCTTTCTTGCCTGTATATAGTGCTGCGAGTAATTTAGCCTATAAGGGAGGTAATGGAAATACTTTCACTTTTTTTGTTAAGCACTTTATGCATCTGTTTTTAGGGTTCGCCATTATGTATGGCGTTCATAAAATACCATACCGATATTTTAGAGGCCTGTCTTTAATCATGATTCCAATCGTGTTAGTCCTTTTAGGGATTACTATGTTACAAGGAACCGTTGTAGAAGGGGCAAGCGCGAGTCGTTGGATTCAAATACCAATAGTAGGCGTGTCTTTTCAAACATCAACGTTTGCATCTGTTGTTTTAATGGTTTATGTGGCAAGGTACATGTCTAAAATCAAAGACAGAGAAATTACCTTTAAGGCGTCAATTTTACCGTTATGGATACCTGTATTTTTAGTGTTAGCACTTATACTACCATCCAATTTCTCTACTGCAGCTATTATATTTTTGATGGTAATTATACTTGTTTTTTTAGGCGGTTACCCAATTCGTTATTTAGGAATTATTTTTGGGTTAGGGGTCATTGCATTAGTGTTATTTGTGATGGCAGCGAAATTAACAAGTGGTCCACTAAATGTAAAGGTTACGACTTGGGAAAATCGTATTAAGAATTATTCGAATGGTGAAGATACCGAAGCAGATTATCAAATTGAGAAAGCGAAAATAGCTATTGCTTCTGGAGGTGTAAAAGGTGTTGGTCCAGGTAAGAGTATTCAAAAAAACTTTTTACCACAGTCTTCTTCAGATTTCATTTTCGCAATAATTATAGAAGAATATGGTCTAATAGGCGGGTTTACAATTATGATTCTCTATATGTGGTTTTTGTTCAGAATCGTAATAGTAGCTCAAAAATCTGATTCCATATTTGGAAAGCTACTTGTGCTTGGAGTTGGGTTACCCATAGTTTTTCAGGCTTTAATTAATATGGCAGTGGCGGTTGAGTTATTCCCAGTTACAGGACAGACCTTACCATTAATTAGTAGTGGTGGAACTTCCATTTGGATGACTTGCTTGGCCATCGGGATTATATTAAGCGTAAGTGCAAATAGAGAAAAACTAAAAGAACAATTGGATAAAGAAGATAATCCCTTAGAAATTTTATCTGAAGCGATTTAATGAGCAAATATAAAATCATATTATCTGGAGGAGGCACAGGAGGGCATATTTATCCTGCTATTGCCATTGCTAATGAGTTAAAACAGCGTAACCCAGAATCTGAATTTTTATTTGTTGGAGCGAAGGATAGAATGGAAATGGAAAAAGTACCTCAAGCAGGGTATAAAATAAAGGGTTTGTGGATTTCCGGTATACAACGCAAGTTAACTTTGAAAAACTTGATGTTCCCATTTAAATTATTAAGTAGTTTATTTCGAGCATATAATATTATAAAAAGGTTCAAACCTAATGTTGTTATCGGTACAGGTGGTTTTGCAAGTGGGCCATTGTTACAAATTGCAGCAATAATAGGTATTCCTAGTTTAATTCAAGAGCAAAACTCATATCCAGGTATAACTAATAAGTTATTGGCTAAAAAAGCAAAAAAAATATGTGTAGCCTACGATGGTTTAGAACGATTTTTTCCTGAAAAAAAAATAATAAAAACGGGCAATCCAGTACGACAAGATTTATTGGATATTGATGATAAAACAGTTGAAGCTAAGAATTTTTTCAATTTAAAGCACGGTAAGTATACCCTTTTGATTTTAGGGGGTAGTCTAGGGGCTAAAAGAATTAATGAATTAATAGAAAAAGAGCTAGATTTTTTTGACACTCAGAATGTTCAAATTATATGGCAGTGTGGCAAACTATATTATCAGCAATACAAAATTTATAATAACACGAATAATGTTCAGGTTTATGAGTTTTTAAATAATATGGATTTTGCCTATGCAGCAGCGGATGTGGTCATTTCAAGAGCTGGAGCTAGCTCAGTGTCAGAGTTATGTATTGTTGGTAAGCCAGTTATTTTTATTCCATCTCCAAATGTTGCAGAAGATCATCAAACAAAAAATGCGATGGCAATAGTAGAAAGTGAAGGAGCCATGTTAATAAAAGAAACAGATTTAGATGTTGATTTTGAGAATAAGTTTTCGCAATTAATTGCATCACCAGAAAGGCAAAAAGAATTAGGAGCAAATATAAAAAAATTAGCATTGGAAAATGCAACTAAGGAAATTGTAGACGAAGTAGAAAAACTTCTGATAAAAAATAAATGAACTTAAAGGATATACATAACATATATTTTATTGGTATTGGCGGTATCGGCATGAGTGCCTTAGCGAGATATTTTAAGGCAAATAAGAAACATGTTGTAGGTTATGATAAGACGCAAACAGAAATAACTGATACTTTGGTTTCTTTAGGTGTAAAAATACATTTTGAAGATGCGATTGAAAATATTCCTATAGAGTTCCTAAAACCAGAAAAAACTTTAGTTGTTTATACACCGGCCGTACCAAAGGCACATAAAGAGTTGACATATTTTACAAACAATGGATTCAATGTTTTGAAGCGTTCTAGTGTTTTAGGATTGATTACTGAAAGTACTTTCTGTATGGCGATTGCTGGAACTCATGGAAAAACGACCACAACCAGTATTCTAGGGCATTTAATGTATGAATGTGATGTTGAATTGACTGCCTTTTTAGGAGGAATAAGTGAAAACTATGATTCTAATTTAATTTTAAAGGGAACTAAAGTATCAGTTGTTGAAGCAGATGAGTTTGATCGTTCATTTTTAACCTTATCGCCAAATATGGCTTGTATAACATCAATGGATGCGGATCACTTGGATATTTATGGGGAAGCAGAGACACTTAAAGATTCTTTTGTAGCGTTTTCAAAATGTTTAAAACCAAATGGTAAATTATTTATCAAAAACGGGTTACCCTTAGAAGGAATTACTTATGGAATAGAAGACGATTCGGATTACGCCATTAATAATATAAAAATCGAAAATGGAACTTATGTTTTTGATGTAAAAACACCAAAAAATGATATTGAAAATTTACACTTTAACCTACCTGGTAGACATAATTTGTCGAATGCATTAATAGCCTTGGCGATGGCTGTAGAATATGGTTGCCCTCACCGGCAGCTCGTCAAAGCTTTAGCATCCTACAAAGGAGTTAAAAGACGCTTTACATATCATATAAAAACCGAGAACTTGGTTTTTATTGATGATTATGCGCATCATCCAGAAGAGATTAATGCCGTTCATCAGGCGGTTAGAGAAATGTATCCTAATAAGAAAGTATTGGCAATTTTTCAACCACATTTATATAGTAGAACCCGTGATTTTGTGGACGAATTTGCTATTAGTTTGTCTCAGTTCGACGAACTTATCCTATTAGATATTTATCCAGCTAGAGAGCTACCAATTGAAGGTGTTACTTCTTCTTGGTTATTAGAAAAGGTTGAGAACAATAATAAGAGCTTAGTAAGTAAACAAGATTTACTTACAGAAATCCATGCAAGTAAGGCTCAGGTAATTTTAACTATTGGAGCAGGCGATATAGGTGATGAAGTAAAACATATTAAAAAAGAATTTAGCATTGCGAGTTAACTGGAATTTTATAAAAATGTTTATACTACTTGGTGTAGTGGTCTTTCTTTTTGCTTTTGCAACAGTAAAAAATGCAGCGCGAGAAGTATCAAATCCGAACATAAAATTTGTAGGAGAGAACAATCTTTTTATAACTAATGAGACTGTTAGTAAATTGTTAATACAAAATCAAGACGGTGTTAAAAATGTGCATAAAGAAACTTTAGATTTGAATCAATTAGAAGAAGCCCTAAATTCTAATCCGATGATTAAATCGGCGGAAGTGTATGTATCTGTAAATGGAGGGCTTAATGCCCAAGTAGAGCAAAAAACACCTTTAGCAAGAGTAAGTACAAATGCGTCTTATTATATTGATGACGAAGGTTCTTTTATGCCATTGTCAAACAATTATTCAGCTAGAGTGCCACTAGTTACAGGTTATGTTGAAAAAAATGATTTGAAAAATTTATATAAAATAGTAAGTAAAATTAAAAAAGACGAGTTCTTAAAGAAACATGTTATTGAAATTCATCAAAATATAAATAATACTATTTACTTGAAACTGCGACGTTGTAATTTTATTGTTCAGTTAGGACGTTTAGAGTATTTAGATAAGAAAATTAATAACCTTAAAGTGTTTTATAAAAAGAACCTTAAAGAAAAAACACTTAATAGTTATAGCAAAGTTAATTTACAATTTGATAATCAAGTCGTGTGTACCAAAATATAAACAATGGAACATAATTTAGCAGTAGGGTTAGATATAGGAACCACAAAAATTGTGGCAATGATAGGTCGTAAAAATGAATACGGCAAAGTTGAGATTTTGGGTATAGGTAAATCTAAAAGCCTAGGTGTTCATAGAGGAGTTGTCAATAATATTACACAAACTATTCAATCAATACAACAAGCTATTCAAGAAGCTGAGGTTTCTGCCGATATGAAAATAGAAGGGGTTACTGTTGGTATTGCTGGACAACATATTAGAAGCTTACAACATAGCGATTATATAACGAGGCCTAATTCGGAAACTGTCATTGATGAAGAAGATATAGACAGACTTATCAATCAAGTTCATAAGTTGGTAATGCTTCCTGGAGAAGAAATAATTCATGTTTTACCACAGGAATATAAAGTAGATGGACAAGCAGAAATAAAAGAGCCTATTGGTATGTATGGAGGTAGGTTAGAGGCTAATTTTCATGTGGTTGTTGGGCAGGTGTCATCAATTAGAAATATTGGTAGATGTATCCAAAGCGCAGGTTTAGATTTAGAAGGAATCACATTGGAGCCATTGGCATCAGCTAATGCGGTATTAAGTCAGGAAGAAAAAGAGGCCGGTGTAGCATTAATTGATATAGGGGGCGGAACAACCGATTTGGCAATTTTTAGAGATGGCATCATTCGCCATACGGCGGTAATACCATTTGGAGGAAATGTTATTACTGAAGATATAAAAGAAGGCTGTTCCATTATTGAAAAACAAGCAGAATTATTAAAAATCAAGTTTGGTTCGGCATGGCCAGGGGAAAATAAAGATAACGAGATTGTTTCTATTCCAGGACTTCGAGGAAGAGAGCCTAAAGAAATTACACTTAAGAATCTATCTAAAATAATACATGCACGTGTTGTTGAAATAGTAGAGCAAGTCTATGTAGAAATAAAAAATTACGGGCACGAAGAGCAAAAGAAAAAACTTATTGCAGGTATAATTCTTACTGGTGGCGGGAGTCAATTAAAGCATTTAAAGCAATTGGTTGAATATATTACTGGTATGGATACCAGAATAGGATATCCTAATGAACATTTGGCAGGAGATAGTGATGAAGATGTAACGAGTCCATTGTACGCCACAGCAGTAGGTCTTGTACTAGATGGTCTTAAACGTTTAGACAGGAAAAAGATTGAAGAGAAAGCCATAGAAGATCAAGAAGATACAGAAGAGGAAGTTAACGAAGCGCAAGTAAAAGAAAGACGTTCATTTTTAGATAAGTTAACAGAACGCGTTAAAGATTTTTTAGATAACGCCGAATAGATAGAATAATTAATCCATAGAATAAAAAGTAAAATTTAAGTATTAATACCAGTAAAAAAGAATTTATGAGCAGCAAAAAAGAATTCGAAAGCATTGCATTTGATTTACCCAAGAATCAGTCAAATGTCATTAAAGTTATTGGTGTTGGAGGTGGCGGCAGCAATGCCATTAATCACATGTTCCAACAAGGCATTAAAGGAGTGGATTTCTACATTTGTAATACAGATGCACAAGCCCTCCAAAGTAGTGGTGTGCCTAACAAAATTCAATTAGGTCTTAATTTAACGGAAGGACTTGGTGCAGGCGCTAACCCAGAAATAGGGGAGCAGTCTGCCGTAGAAAGTTTTGATGACATTTCTCAAATGTTAGATAGCAATACAAAAATGGTATTTATAACTGCTGGTATGGGAGGTGGCACAGGTACTGGTGCAGCGCCTATTATTGCTAAAATGGCTAAAGATTTAGATATTTTAACAGTTGGTATTGTTACCATGCCTTTTCAGTTTGAAGGTAAAATGCGTTTAGAACAATCGCAAAAGGGAATTGAAAAATTAAGAAATGTTGTTGATTCGTTAATAGTAATAAATAACAATAAGCTTCGTGAGGTTTATGGAAACCTTGGTTTTAAAGCTGGTTTCTCTAAAGCAGATGAAGTGCTATCTACTGCTGCTCGTGGTATAGCCGAAGTTATTACACATCATTACACACAAAACATCGATTTACGTGATGCTAAAACGGTATTAAGTAATAGTGGAACTGCCATTATGGGATCTTCTTTGGCGTCTGGTCAAAATCGTGCTCAAGATGCGATTAGAAAAGCTTTAGACTCGCCGTTACTTAACGACAATAAAATTACTGGCGCAAAGAATGTATTATTACTTATAGTTTCTGGTTCGCAAGAAATTACGATTGACGAAATAGGTGAAATAAATGATCATATCCAAAATGAAGCTGGACATGGAGCCAATATAATTATGGGTGTAGGTGAAGATGAATCCTTAGAAGAATCAATTGCAGTAACCATTATTGCAACAGGCTTTAATGTAGAGCAACAAGATGAAATTTCTAATACTGAAACTAAAAAAGTGGTCCATTCTCTTGAAGAAGAACAAGATTTGGGGGCTAATGATCGAGATCCAGTTATTATCACACCAATCATTGAATTTGAAGAGAAAAAAGAAACACCAATTGTTCGTCATACACTAGAAATAGAAGAGGAAGAAACTATTGATGCGGAAAAGAAGCCAGTTAAGGAACCAAAAAAATTCACTATTTCTAATGATACGGATATAAATCTAATTCCAACTTCAGAGATTTTAAAAGATATGGATGTGATTTATGAAGAAGTGTCTTCTGGTATTCAAGAAGAAGAAGATTTTATTATCAAACCCGTTACGGTAATTTCAGAGAAAGAAGATGAAACATTGGATGAAGAAGAACAACAAATTACATTAACCTTCGATTTGCCATTGTCTTCAATAAACGAGAAGGAAGAGGTTGTTCAAGAGCCTATAGTAAATAAGGATATCAAAAAAATCCCAGTAAAAGATTATATAGAACTTATCACAGTTACAGAAGCTAATGAAGATGGTGAAGTGCGTTATGCACTTGATGACTATATTGAATTAGAGTCTGCTATGAATACTAAAACAGTTAAGAAAGCAGAAGTTGTTGAAGAGATGGAGGAAGAAATTGTTTTCGAAAAGAAAATTGTTGAAGAAGTAGTTCAAGATGAGATTCTAAGTGATGAAATCGACCCTATGAATACACCAATCTCTCAAATGTTAAAAGAGCGAGCGGAAGAACGTAGACGTAAAATGAAAGATTTCAATTATAAATTCAATAACGCAAAAATTGATGATATTGAAAAAATTCCAGCTTATAAAAGACAAGGCGTGAATTTAGATGAAGTAAAGCATTCTTCGGAAACAGATATATCTAGAACGAGTATAGGATTAGATGATAATGATGATATTCAATTAAGAAGTAATAATTCGTTTTTACACGACAATGTTGATTAAATTATAAAACATTACTAAACCTTACTTAGTTATGAACCCGAAAAGTTTCCCTCAGCTTTTCGGGTTTTAATTTTCTTATCATTCTTGCATAGGCAGGAATCTATTTTTTATCTTCGCAATCTAATAATTATACCTATGAGTTTACAACAAGATGTTATGGTTGCTTTAAAAGAAGCGATGAGAGCAAAAGACCAGACAGCACTTACGGCTTTAAGAGCAGTGAAATCAGCTATTTTATTAGCACAGACAGAAAGTGGCGCTAAGGAAGAATTAAGTGAAGAACAGGAGCTTAAAATACTTCAAAAGCAAGTTAAGCAACGTAAAGATAGTGCTGCTATTTTCTTAGAACAAGGGCGCGAAGATTTAGCGACTCCAGAGTTAGCAGAGGCTGAAATTATTAATCAGTTTTTGCCTGAATCATTAACCGAAGAAGAAATTGAAAAAGTGGTAGTAATGACTATAGAAAGAGTAGGAGCAGAAGGAATGAAAGATATGGGTAAAGTTATGGGCATTGTAAGTAAAGAACTTGCTGGACAAGCAGATGGTAAAACTATTTCTAATATCGTGAAAGCAAAATTATCATAATTAATCTTTGCATTTAGTTTCAATAACTCAAAAAATAAAAATCATCTTTGAATACTGAATACTGAATACTGAATACTGAATACTGAATACTGAATACTGAATACTGAATACTAAAAATGGCTGCGTAGTTCAACTGGATAGAATATCAGATTTCGGCTCTGAGGGTTGGGGGTTCGAATCCCTTCGCGGTCACGATTAAATAAAAGTCCAAACTTATAAGTTTAAGTTTGGATTTTTTCTTTTAAAAATTGAGTTTTAAAAGAAATGTAATTCCAAGCTAGTAAAATTTTAATATGTAATTCGGTATTATAGAAGTAGTGAACTAAGTAATATAGTGGTTGTGCTATTCAACGAATCAACTAGTCTAACTTTCAACATTTTTACAGATTATATTATTTTATGAGACTATATTAATGTAATTTCGGATAGATAAAATACGTTATTTATAGGTGTTATTATTAATTATTTTAGAAAAGTATAGTTTAGGTAGTAAGGTAATACTGGGTATTTTCTTTGCCATATTAGCTTATATGTTTGTTCATTTTGCGGTTAAAATGATAGAAATGGGCTATGTTTTAAAACGAAAGAAACCTTTTTATGTGCATTTCTATTATTTCTTAAGAAAGCTTAATAATCATCAAAAAGCAATTTTAACAAGCAATTTTCCATTCTATAAAAAACTGTCTGAAAAACATAAATCTTATTTCGAACACCGTGTCGCTTCTTTTATAAAGGATAAAGATTTTATAGCAAGAGGTGGTACTCCAATTACCGAAGAGATGCGTGTTTTAATTTCTGCGACTGCGGTTATGCTAACCTTTGGTTTTCGGGATTTTTATATTGGGTTAATATCAAAAATTGTTGTCTATCCCAAGAAGTTTTATTCTAAATCTAATGATTCATATCACAAAGGAGAATTTAATCCAAAGCTAAAGGCTTTAGTGCTTTCATGGGAAGATTTTAAAAAAGGGTTTGATGTGAATGATGATAATTTGAATCTCGGAATTCATGAATTTACGCATGCTATTCATATAAATAGCATTAAAGAGCGCGACATTAGCTCCACTATATTTAGCGATACATTTAAGGAACTTTCTGCTTTATTGAACAATAATGACACCTTAAGAAATCAAATAATAGCGTCTAAATACTTCCGAAATTACGCCTATACCAATCAATTCGAATTTTTGGCTGTGGCTATTGAGAATTTTATTGAAACACCAGATAGCTTCCGTAATGAGTTTCCAGAGGTATATGCAAAAGTGAAACAGATGCTTAATTTTGATTTTGCTGGGTATTAAATAAAAGAATTCAATATAGGAGAGTACCTATATACATATATGTGATTTTTGTTTTAAATCTGTATTATTAATAATTTGTATAGCCAATTTCACCTAGAGAATAAAATGTATTCATGTCAGGTGCAATTAATTCAGTACTACTTTTTAATTTATTTACAAAGTCAGGATTTGATATATAAGGTCTTCCTACATATACGAGGTCTAATCCAGAATCTAAAATATTTTCTGCTTTTTCTACCGAATCAACATCACCACCAGAAATAATAGTTCCTCTAAAATTATCTTTAATTGTTTTCTTTATATCAGTCATAAAATCTGGTGCACCAAAAGCAACCCTTTGATCTACAATGTGAATGTAAGCTAGTTCAATTTTAGCTAGTTCTTTAGATAGATAAATGAAAGTATCTTCTAAAGTTTTGTAATCAGATAACATATCATTGTATGCCCCATAGGGTGAAACGCGAATTCCTACTTTGTTAGCCCCAATTTCATCAGCTACTTTTTTTGCCGTTTCTAATACAAAACGTGCCCTATTTTCAATCGAACCTCCATATTGGTCCTCCCTTTTATTGGATTTTGGGTTGATAAATTGATTTATTAAATACCCATTTGCAGCATGCAGTTCAATACCATCAATATCAGCTTCATTTACAAGTCTATTCGAGGCTACTACAAATTCGTTTTGAGTACTTTTTACCTCTTCCAAAGTCATGGCTTTTGGTGTTTCATGAGCAACCATTCCATTGTTATCTGTAAACATCTCACCAGCTGCTTTAATATTAGAAGGAGCTAATGTTACTGCTCCATTTGGCATATTTACTTTGGCTGTAATTCTACCAGTATGCATTAACTGTACAAATATTTTCCCCCCTTGTGAATGAACCAATTCTGCAATTTTTTTCCAGCCTATAATTTGTTCATCAGTGTATGCACCTGGTATACGTGGATACCCAATACCATTAGCTGAAGGAGATGTGCCTTCACTTATAATTAGTCCTGCATTTGCTCGTTGTTGGTAGTACTTTGCCATTAGATTATTTGGAATATTATCTATGGCTCTACATCGAGTCATGGGTGCCATTACGACCCTGTTTTTTAATGTTGTATTTCCTAAAGTAAAAGGATTAAATAAATTCATGTGATTGTGTTTTTATGTATTAGTTTATTTATTTTCTATTCAAATTAAAAAATTCCCATATAACATCATTAAAAGCGATATCGTGAGTTGTTTTACCTAAAGGAAAGCCAACATTAAAATCATTCGCTCCAGGCCAAGTATGTCCACCATTTTCAATTTTTATTAAAACAACATCTTTTTTTCCGCTAAACGTTGTAATGCTTACTGAAGTTTCGTCTTCTATTGGATTCATTTCTTTAACAACTTTTTTATTGCTTTTATTATGATTTCTCCAATATATTATTGTCTCTTCAACTGAATTATATTTGCCTTCTTTCCCATTATACTTAACATGTTCATCAACATCTCCATGCGCTAATAGAACTGCTACTTTTTCCTTGGATGCATGTCTTTTTTTAACTTCATTTGGTATAGGAGCACCAATTGCAGCGATAGCAGCAAAAACTTCGGGAAGTTCAACAGCTAGTCTATGTGTGAAAAAACCACCTCGAGAGAGTCCTGTAGCAAATACCGCATTGGAATCTATGTTATAATGCTTCTTGATTTTTCCTATTAATTGACGAATAAACTCAACATCTTTAGATCCTTCATCGTAGTCCATACCAAAACCAACATTCCAGTCTTTTTTTATTCCTTGAGGATAGATAACTATAAAATTATTTTTATTAGCGCTTGAATTCATTTTTGTATAAAACATATGTTCTAAAGCGGTCATCCCAGAACCGTGAAAATTTAAAACGAGAGCTGCTGGTTTTTCTTTGTTGATAGTTGAAGGAATGTACATTGTGAATTGACGCATTTCTCCATCAATTTTTATTCCTTGAGTTTGTCCGTAGCTAAATGTAGTTATGCATAAAATAATTATGCTTTTAATTAATGTTTTCATCTTGTCTGTTTTTACTTTATTGAAGTATTATGATTTGAAATAAATTTGGTTACTACCTCAACCAATTCATAAGGTTTATCCATATGCACATAATGGCCTGATTTATCAATTATTTCGAGTTGAGAATTAGGGAGTTTTTCAACAATCTCATATGCGAGTTTAATATTAATAAAGCGATCATATTTACCCCATACAACCAATACAGGTATTTCTAGTTTGTGAGCAACTTGCTCAAAATATGTTTGTCCGATATGAAAGTTTTGAAAATAGGACAGGAAAGCATCCATTGTATGCTCTCTTTTACCATCATCCAGAAATTCTTTACGGACTTCTTTTGGAATAGAATGTCCCTTATGAAACCCTTTAATATAAACAATTTTAGATGAAATACTAGGAAACCATCGAACTAAAGCTTTACTTATAATAGATCCTTTTTTTGTAAAACTATTCAACTCCCAAGAAGAATATTGTTTTCTCGGAAAAGGAATACCATCCATAACAATTAGTTTTGAAACTAATTCAGGCCTTTCTAGACCTATTAATAATGTTGGTAAAAGAGCAATATCTGAAGCCAAAATAATAGGTTGTTTAACATTGATTGTATCCATAAAATCTATGACTATGTCTGCAAATTTTTGAGAATTATAGTCTTCAGTTGACTTAAATGACTCACTACCTCCAAACCCTGGCCAATCTAAAGCTATGACATGATAATTATGAGATAGCATTGGTGCAACAGCATACCAAGCCTGTAGGTTTTCAGGAACGCCATGTAATAATAAAACTGTCGGTTTTGATTTGTGCCCTAGTTCAGCAAAGCGAATCAAGTTGTTGTTTTTTTTCAACTTAATAGTCTTTGTAACTAGTAATTGGCTGTTATATGATTGTTTCATCATTTAATAATCTCTTTTAGTTCTATTATTTCTTCTTCTAACTTTGATATATATTCTTTTTGTGGCAAAAAAGCTTTATTTATTTCTTCAATAGTATATCTTGGTATTATATGTTGTGGACAGTTCCAATCGTATGCTTCAATATTAAAGACCATCATTCGTTCTGGACGAAATTTGTAATCTTTCAAATCGAGCATATCATATAATTCGGGATTATCTTTTAATTCCACAATTTCCGCTTTAGCGAAAATCTTGAGTCGTGTTCTTGTTGGGTAATCTATCATTATGAGTGATACGTTATTATTGGTTGCTATGTTTCCAACCGACACATATTGCTTGTTTCCTATAAAATCGATAAAACCCAATCGTTTAGAATCTAATATTTTTAGAAAACCTTTTGGACCGCCTCTGTGCTGTATGTACGGAAACTCTTTTACTCCAATTGACGCCAAATAAAAACTATCACGATTCTCAATGAATGACTTCTCATTATTTGTCAATCCATCAACAACACTCAATTTTTCCATACGTTCATAGCTCTTCCGACTACCATGTTTCTCTTGTAGTTTTTTTACCATTTCTGTGAATGCTATTTCCGCAAAGTTTTTAGCCATGATATTTTAATTATTTAATGATTGATAATTTCTTGAAAGAGCCAAACATTCATTTTCTAATATGCCTTCAATAATTTCAGGCACTTTTTTCCATACTGGAATGCTATTTGTTTGTAATATCTTAAAACTAGAATTTTTCCCTCCGACATATTTAGATTTCACACCAAAAACAATAGTTTTAATATTATAATGTCTAATAACGTAAGAACACATTATACAAGGCTCATGAGTAGTATAAAGTATAGATTCGCTTAATGATTGATGATTTAATAAAGCATCCTTAATAGCTTCAATTTCGGCATGTTTAGTTACGTCCTTTGAAGATTTTCCTGCTTCTTTACCAATGCCTACAATAGTGTTATTTTTTACGACTATCGACCCAACAGGTGGATTTCCGTTAAGCATTGCTTCTTTTCCTAATTCTATGCATTTTTTCATATACTTTAAATGCGCTCTCATGCTATAGACTGCCATTAATAAGTGTTAATTTTTAAGAGATTTAAATGTTGAAAAAATATCATAGTTAAGTAATAATATTAACGGAACTGCAAAGGCTAAATGACGGACCAAGGTTATTACTGGCATCATTGGATCCATATCAATTCCTGCAATACCCGCGCCTAATAAAGGAAGCATAAATAACCAAACAAGTGCTATAGTTTCTCCAACTACAAATGTGATAGCCCTTAACCATTTAGGTCCCCAAAGTGATGGCGCTATACCAGCAAACAAAATGGATAATAATATACCATTACTATAATGTCCTATAATTCCATATGCTATTCCTAATCCCGTTTTTGTTCCTAATACACCTGGTATATCCCACCACTTTCCGGTAATTAATAATCCTACTAAATCAAACAGTATAGTACCTATAACTCCTGCTATTATTGCGTTTTTCCAATTAATTGTTTTCATAATATTTTTGTGTTTTTAAATTCTATTAAAACTGGAGTTTTGTCTTTTAAAGTTCCACCTCACTCTTTTACTCGCATTTGCTATTTCAAGTTTTCGATAGTTAAATGCATTTTTGTTAATTGTAATTGATGTTTTCATAATCTTTACTTTGTTCGTGCCATTGATTCCCAATATCCCATGATTTCTAATGGCTTTTTATAAATTCTTTTAATTTTGCCAAAACTTTCCTCGCCAGATTTTAAATAATGTGTCTGAGTTGCTTTTATACAATTTGCTTCCATAATTATTAATTTTTATTATTTTTGATATTACAAAAGTGTTCTATCAAAATATAATTGACTTGTTATCAAAGGATAAAGATTTGTTCGAGAAGGAAACCCTTTTTATTTATGAAGTAAAAACTCGAACAAATTCAAACTAACTCTCAATTATTCTATGTTATTCTTTTGTAAAAAACTTAATATGTGACTAGCAATTTCGTCACCTTTTTCTTCCAAGGCAAAATGTCCTGTATCTAATAAATGAAACTCTAAATTTTTTAAATCTCGCTTATATGGATGTGCCCCATCTGCTGGAAAAATATAGTCGTTCTTCCCCCATACAATTAATGTTGGTGGCTGATGATCTCTAAAGTACTGTTGCCATTCTGGATATAAAGGCACATTCGTTCTATAATCATAAAACATAGCTAATTGAATTTCATTGTTTTCTTCACGAGTTAAATGTTGCAAATCAATATTCCAATTATCTGGACTGATTTTAGATACATTACCTACACCATGAGTGTATTGCCATTTTAATCCATCTGGTGAATGAAATCCTTCAAGCGGCTTTCCGTTTTCAACAGTATAATCATTCCAGTATTTTTTGATAGGAATCCAGAAATCTTTTAAACCTTCATCATAAGCATTTCCATTCTGAATAATTAATGCATCCAGTTTTTCAGGATATTTTGCAGCAATTCTAAAACCAATAGGTGCGCCATAATCCATTAAATAGATACTATATTTTTCAACTTTTAATTCTTTTAAAAACCCTTCCACAATTTTTGACATATTATCAAAAGTGTATTCAAAGTCTTTAATTAATGGTTGATCGCTTCTACCAAATCCTGGGTAATCAGGAGCTAATACATGATATTGTACAGACAAGTCTGTAATTAAATTGCGAAACATATGTGATGATGTTGGGTAGCCATGCAATAAAAGTATGGTTGGTTTGCTAACATCTCCAGCTTCACGATAAAATATGTTTACGCCATTGACTTTTACATTTTTGTGAAATGTTGGTTGTTTTGTCATTTCTAATGTAACTTCCTTTTTGTCTGTTTTTGACTTTTCAAAAGAAGATAGACTAATGGATAGCAGGGCTAAAAAGGTGATACTAAGTACTGATTTTAAAATTTGTGTTTTCATAATATAGTATTTAATGTTTGATTAATTTGTTAATTATGCTTCTTGTAATTTTTCTATGTTTTGTGTTTTTGGAAAATCTATTTCAAAACCTCCATTGTGATATATATTATTTGTAATAGTTGTTAAAGCAACTGCTCCTATTAATTCAGCAAAAGCAGCTTTTGTATATCCAGCAATAAAAAAGTTGTCAATTGTATTTTGAGAAGGATGCCCCTTTAGATTTACAACTTCGCTAACTAAAGTTACTAAAGCATTTAGTTTAGTATCTTCTATATCATTAGATCTTAATTGAAGGGTTTCTTCTTCTGTAAATCCATTCATTTTACCTATTGCTGTATGAGCAGCTAAACAGTAAGCACACCTGTTTGCTTGTGATGTTGCTAAAGCTATAGCTTCATATTCTTTAGCTGAGAATTCTCCGCTTTTAAGTGTTTCTGTAAAGGATAAGAAACCTCCTAATAATTTATCTGAAACTCCCATTGCTGCGTACAGGTTTGGTACCATGCCTATTTTATTTTTTACATTATTAAAAATAGCTTGTGCGTTTTCGTTTGCTTCTTTTAATGATAATGGTTTTAATGTTTTCATAATTCTAAAATTTATTTTTATTTTTTTTTAAGACTAAATCCTATGCCTCCTTTTACTATTCCAAATACTTATTTTTGATTTCCTTAATGTACTTGTAATGCGATTACTGTTTAATGTTCTCATTTTTTTATAATTTATAGTTAATATTTATTTAAACTTTCTTTCAGATTTTTTTATGTCTATATCGTTTGCACTCATATCTCGTACTTGCATTAATCCTTCTTCATTAAATTCCCAATGCTCGTTACCATGTGTTCTTTTCCATTGACCAGTATTAGCATCTTGCCATTCATATTCAAAGCGAACAGATATTCTATTATCTGTAAAAGACCATAAGTGCTTTTTAAGTTTATAATGTAACTCGTTATTCCATTTATCTTTTAAAAATTCCTGTATAGCCATTCTACCTTCAAAGAATTTATCTCGGTTTCTCCACTTAGAGTCTACAGCATAGGCAAGCGATACTTTTTTATAATTTTTACTATTCCAAGCATCTTCTGCGCTTTGTACTTTTAATTTTGCCGTTGCCATTGTAAATGGAGGGGTTAATTTTATCATTTTATATAATTTTATACAGACAAGTCTGTTTGTTTTAATGAAGAAAAATAATATTTTTCTTATGTTTTATTCGTTTAACATAATATTTTTTTACACACGTTTTTTCCACTTTTAATTGGCCAAACATCTTTTTGAATTTGAGATTGAATAATTGCACCTTCTAAAAGAATGACAATTTCATCTCCAAGGGTATCGGCTTCACCATCATTATATTCCTCTACTTCTTTTAGTGTATTTTTCACCCAAGTTCGAACATCATTTTTATGTAATAAAGCTTGATTTCTTATTTTGTCGTGATCTTGTGGTAAGTCAGTTATTATATTTTGCCATCCACAACCTCTAAAGTTCACATCTGTCAGCCATTCAACCAAATAATCAAAACATCTTAATATCCTATTTTTAGGGTCCTTTTCTACAGATACAAAATTTGATAATTGCCCCATCCACACAGAATGCCTTCCAATTAAGTAAGCTACTGCTATATCTTCCTTAGATCTAAAATGTTGGTACATACTAGCCTTAGCTACACCAGCTTCTTCAATAATTTGGTTTATTCCAGTTTGATTAAATCCTTGGAAATAAAACAATTCAGAAGCAGTTTGAACAAGTCTTTCTTTAACACCTAATTTTTTCATAGGGCAAATATATAACTATTACTTAAAAAACAGACAAGTCTGTATTTATTTAACAATTTATTAACATATATCATTTTGTTTAGATTTATGGAATATGATTTTAATCATAATTTATTAAAACTTAGTTTAATAATTTTAAGGATAACAAAACTTATATATGAAAGTCATGATACGCAAAGCACCAATTTCAATGATAATGACGG
Source organism: Algibacter sp. YIN40 (assembly GCF_057219435.1). Lineage (NCBI taxonomy): Bacteria > Pseudomonadati > Bacteroidota > Flavobacteriia > Flavobacteriales > Flavobacteriaceae > Algibacter > Algibacter sp. YIN40. The sequence goes on from NZ_JBXVVC010000001.1 coordinate 1,448,837, forward strand.
AACCTGTTATTACATTAAAAAAAGAAGACAATTTAGAAACAGCCGAACACCTTTTTAAAAACCGCCATATTAGACATATTCCTATAGTAAGTGGAGATGCAGTGATTGGGATGCTTAGTTACACAGATTTATTACGACTTAATTTTTCTCAATTAAACGAAGAAGAAAATACAGATTCTGATGTTTTTATACATAATATGTTTACTATAGAACAAGTAATGCTTCAGAAGATTGTGTCTGTGTCATCATCAAATTCAATAAAAGAAGTAGCCGAAATATTTGCAACTAAAGAGTTTCATGCTTTACCCGTAGTTGATAACAATAAATTGGTTGGCATTGTTACTACAACAGATTTGATAAAGTATTTGTTAAAACAGTTTTAGTTAGTCATTATTGAATTACTGCAATGTTTTAAGTAAACGACGGCTGATTATTATCATATTTTCCTAAGAGTTTAGTTACTAATTTTGCGATACAATTTAAATAATAAGATCATGAGAAATAGAACTCCAGTTTCTGAAATAATGTCAAAAGACATTATAGCTTTAGATAGAACAGATGATTTAATTAGAGCAGAAATGCTTTTTAAAAAACATAACATTCGCCACATTCCAGTTGTGAACGAAGAATCTATTATAGGCATGTTGAGTTACACCGACTTGCTAAAAATTAGCTTTGCAGACGCTACTAACGATGATCGGGATGTTGAAACTATAGTCTATAATATGTATTCAATTGAACAAGTAATGGCTAAAGATTTAGTATGTGTTAATAGTGAGACTACTATACGTGAGGTTGCAGAGATTCTAGCTGAAAAAGAGTTTCATGCTCTGCCTGTGGTTGACGATTCTACTTTAGTAGGTATTGTAACTACAACAGATTTAATAAAATATTTGCTTAAACAATACTAAGAATTTGCTAAAGCTTTTAAATCTTTAGTGGTTTCTAGTTGGTTGGTACTTTTAAAAACGTAGCTTCCTGCTACTAAAACATCTGCTCCAGCATTAACTAATTCTTTGGCATTTTTATTAGTTACTCCGCCATCAATTTCAATGAGTGTTGATGCACCTTTGCGGGTAATTAATTCTTTTAACTGCTTTACTTTATTATAGGTGTTTTCTATAAAACTTTGTCCGCCAAATCCAGGGTTTACACTCATAACGCAGACTAAGTCAATATCATTAATCGTATCTTCTAAAACATTGATATTGGTATGTGGATTCAATGCAACGCCAGCTTTCATGCCTTCATTCTTTATAGCCTGAAGCGTTCTGTGTAAATGTGTACATGCTTCATAATGAACAGTTAGAATATTACTTCCTAATTGAGCAAAAGTTTTTATGTATCGATCTGGGTCAACTATCATTAAGTGTACATCTACCGTTTTTTTTGCATGCTTTGTTATTGCTTGTAAAACAGGCATTCCAAAGGAGATGTTAGGTACAAAAACGCCATCCATTATATCGATGTGAAACCAATCGGCTTCACTTTCATTCACCATTTCAATATCCCGTTGAAGATTTGCAAAATCGGCTGCTAACATTGATGGTGCTATTAATTTAGAACTCATTATAAGAATGCTTTGTTAAAGTTTCTACAAATATATAGATAAAAAAAGAAGTTTCTTCCCTTTGGGAAGACGGAAGATGGGAGAAAAAATAAACCCCCGGTAATCAGCCGAGGGTTCTTTCATCAATCAAAAAACGAACAGTTATGTGTAACTGTTTGTTGTGGTAATTTAGTCGTAATTATATTACTATCCTAAATATGTTTTTAATATTTTACTTCTAGACGTATGTTTTAATCTACGAATAGCTTTTTCTTTTATTTGTCTTACACGCTCACGTGTTAAGTCGAATGTTTCTCCAATTTCTTCTAAAGTCATTGGGTGCTGGTTACCTAAACCAAAATATAAACGAATAACATCTGCTTCACGAGGTGTTAAAGTTTCTAAGGCACGTTCAATTTCCGTACGTAGAGATTCGTGTAATAATTCTTTATCTGGATTTGGTGATTCACCACTATTTAATACATCGTATAAGTTAGAATCTTCACCTTCAACTAAAGGCGCATCCATACTTACGTGACGTCCAGAATTCTTCATGGACTCTTTAACATCGTTAATAGTCATGTCTAATTCTTTTGCAATTTCCTCTGCAGAAGGCGGACGCTCATGACTTTGCTCTAAAAAGGCAAATGTTTTATTAATCTTGTTAATAGAGCCAATTTTATTAAGAGGTAAACGTACAATACGTGATTGCTCAGCTAACGCTTGAAGAATCGATTGTCTAATCCACCAAACAGCATAAGAGATAAACTTAAATCCACGAGTCTCATCAAAACGTTGTGCAGCTTTAATTAGTCCCAAGTTGCCTTCGTTAATTAAATCTGGAAGGGTTAAACCTTGGTTTTGATATTGCTTAGCTACCGATACAACGAAACGTAAATTAGCTTTTGTCAACTTTTCTAAAGCTAATTGATCACCAGCTTTAATACGTTGAGCTAATTCTACTTCTTCGTCTGCAGTAATTAAGTCAACTTTTCCAATTTCTTGCAGGTATTTATCTAACGAAGCGGTTTCTCTATTGGTTACCTGCTTCGTAATTTTGAGTTGTCTCATGTATTATATCGTTATTTTAGAGGGATTGCAATTCTTATTCTATGGTTATACGTTTAAATGTCAAAAAATGTTACAAAAACTTTGAAATAATTTTTTATACACTCTTTTTTTAGACCCTAGAGTATTTGAATTGTCACAATTTAGACCGCGCGAAGTGGCTAACTATTTCTTTATCTATAGGAAAGACATTTTATCTTCCATGTTTATACGCTCTTGGGCAATGTAAATTTTTTGATGTACTTTTTTAAAAAATAACGTTCTATCTCTTTCACCTGAGGTTGCCAACAGTTTTGAGTTAGACATTTGTTTTTGCAAAAATTCATACATCATTTCGCATGTATTCTGATTTTCAATTTTAAAATAATTTAATACTGTAAATGGTGTGAAAAATACTTTGCCAAATGGGGTTATAATCATAGGTGTGTTAGTCAACATATGTAAATCACATTTGTATAGTAAAAATTTATTACTACTACCATGACTTTCAATGCTTTGGTTAATTGTTTGTTCCTCAATGTGTTTTATTACCTCATGTATGTCATCACAAATAAGTAAAGCCAAGTCTTTAGATACTAATCCAGCTTCAAAATAGTAAAGTACTTGCTGCAAAGTGCCATTAATTGTGTTATCGCTCCATAACTCTGTTATATCAATATTTTTATATATTTCACCTAATTGAAAAGCGCTTTTTAAAAGGGATTCAGGAATAGTACTTATCCAATCATCAAAAGAAATTTTGCTTTTGGCCATGTCAATATTCAAATCTTTCAACCAGACATACATTTTATATCTTGTTAAATAAGAATCTGTTAGGGTGTGAAAAACAGGGACGTCTTTAGCTGAGTAAATAATTGAAGCACCTTTAAGCTTCGTTAAAGGGTAGGTGTTGTTGTAAGATTGTTTTAACCATGATTCTAGTCCATCCGTATCATGAATAGTTGGGGACAATTCCGCTATAATAGAGTTTTGGTTACCAACTTCAAATAGTTTATTTAGTGAAATATTATAATGTTTTGCAAGTTTTACACTTTCTTCAAGTGATAAATTCGTTTTTAAATTTATACGTCTATAAGCGGCATCGTAACCAATATCTAATACATCTGCCATTTCATCTACAAAAGACGTATTGTCTTTTGATTTCTCTTTTAAGAGTTTAATGAACTGATTTTGCATTTTTTCAAAAATTCCAAGTAGGAAAGTGGGTGGTTTTGTGAAAAATAAGAAAATTAAATTGTTTTTTAAACAATTTAGTCAAATGATTATCAATTAATACAAAGTAAGTTTGTACTATAATCTTTTAATAATCTAGCCATGAAAGCTAATATTACAACAAATTCTCCCTTAATATTGTTTTGGTCTGTTCCTAGTATTTCTATGGTAAGGGAATATAAGGCTAAATGTGAATTACTAAGTAAGGCTATCGCTAATCTCAAATCTGTTGAAATTTTAACTTATGATAATAAGCTTATAAAGCTTGAACATATTATAATCGATTCAGGAAAATTCTTTGGAATGGAAAATATCAAAGGAGAGCTTAAAAAACTATTGCTGAATGTTAACAAGATTAAAGAAATAATAATACTTTAAATTGATCGCAATGAGAACTGTTAGAAATATAAAAAGTAATCCATTTAAAAATCTTGTATTAAGCATTATTGATAACTATCTATATTATGTTGTAATTAAAAAATCCTATAAGCAACAATTGGAACAAAAAATGTTGTCATCAGAAACTCAGAATTTTAATTTTCGAGTAGCCTCATAAGTGATTCGGAATACTTTTGTTAAACTTTAGTAAACTCGTCCATTCTTTTTGTCTTATTTCAATGTTAAGTGCAACTTAAAAGCAGTGTATAACATTCTATTAAAAATACCACCCTTTTTTGTTATCTTCGTTTTAGACATAAAAATCTTACGATATGAAGGATAATTAACTTTCCCAAATTCGAATAGCTCTTTTAAATTGTAAGAAACTTATTTTAATTTTTTAAGTTGACTTAATTATGGACTTCGTTTCCATTATTGACTTTTTATTAATGGCTGGGGTTTTACAAGGTTTCGGATTTAACCTTGTAACCATTTTTGTTAAAAAGAGATTCGATAAAACCATTATCTTTTTAAACTTAACTGTCTTATTTATTTCATTAAACAATCTTCAAAGGTGGCTTATAGATAATGATTATTCGTCTGATTTGTTTCTGTTGGAAAATTTGATGATTCCTTGGTATTTGTTTATTGCGCCAATGTTTTATGCATTTACAATTCACTTTATTAAAGTTCAGGATCGTGTAAATGACTTTGTTAGGTTTACAATTGTGCTTTTTATTGTTGAAATAATTATAAGGCTGTGTTTAATTTCTCATGTTTATTATCAAGTTCCTAATAGGGACATATCAATAATAGAAAATTACACGACTTTTGAAGATATCTTCAACTTGGTATACGGTATTTTGTTTTTTGCGAATTCGTGTATTCTTATATTCCGAAAACACCACTTATTGCAATATATTTTAGCTTATGATGACTTAAATTGGATAAAATGGTTTATTCGCTTTGGTGGTTTGGTCATGCTTTTATGGGCAGTTGCTGTGATAGTTAAAAGTTTAACAGGTGATGAGTTTGTGTACTTATTTTTACGATTTAGTTCGTCAATACTGCTCTATTGGATAGGATATCAAGGATTCTATAAATATAATGTGGTAAGGGATCGTATTTATTTAAGAAGTTCTATTGAAACGAATAGTGTTTTAATTACGCCAAATAATTATGAGAAGCCATCCACAAAATCTGATGATTTCTTTAATGAAAAACATCAAAATGACTTTGAAAACGTGAAAAATCATGTTATTGGAAATAAACTTTATTTGGATCCTTTGCTAAGCATGGAGACTTTGGCCAGCGACCTTGGGATGAGCAAAAGTTATTTCTCAAAACTGATAAATTCTTATAGTACCTATAACTTTTCAGATTTTATTAATTCGCTTAGGGTAGAACAAGCTAAAAAGTTTTTGTCCAGTAATGAATTTAATGAATATACCATTGTAGCTATTGGTTTAGAATGTGGTTTCAATTCTAAATCTACCTTTTATTCTGCCTTTAAAAAATTCACTTCAGAGACACCAACATCCTACAGAAATTAAGATTCTTCTGATATATATCATTGTGACTTCATAGATATGTAATTAAATTTAGTATTAATTCTTAAATTTAGAATTATTAGAATCCAATATTATCGTTGGACATCCTGATTTTCATAAATAAGAATATCTTGGACATTAAAACATTTTAAACTTAATAGTTTTATGATTGAAAGAATTAATTATAAAACTATTAGTTATGTTACCTATCCTTATTTTATATCTCTTTAAAAAGATCAAAAGTAATACTGTTATATTGAGTATTAAGGAAGAGTTAAAAACGGCTGTATTGAAGGTAAAAACTTTTTTATTCATTCTAGCAGTATTAATTTCATTCTCCTTTGCTAAGGTCAATAGTAAAGTTATTACCTATCATGTTATTAAAAATAATGTACTAATAGGTACAATTGAAATCAATAAAAGAGTTATTGATGATTCTGTTATTTATTTATCCGAAAGTCATATAAAAGTCAAGTTTTTATTAAAATTTAATGTAGTTGCTAAAGAAAAGTCAGTCTATAAAGATGGCGTATTGGTCTATTCTTCCATATTCAGAACTCTTAATAAAAAGACAAAAACAGATAATAAGATTGTTTTAGATAATGGGCAATACAAACTTCAATCTACAGGTAATTCAACAGCCTTAGGTTTTAACCGTATCAAACAGAATCTTATCACCTTATATTTTGAAGAACCTAATGGAGCTGGCTATGTTTTTTGTGACAACTTAGGGACTATGTCAAAAATAACACCATTAGGCGATAGCAGATATAAAGTAGAATTTTCCAATGGAGCATATAATGTGTTTCATTATAAAAATGGGCAATGCGTCAAAATTGATGCTGTAAACAAACTATTTAATGTAACTCTAATTCCAGTAGTAATATGAATAATTCAGAGATTATATGGACTCTTATAGGAATTATATTTTCCACCTATTTTATAGTGAGTTTTGTGTTTAATAAGTTGGGAATTCAAAATTTACATAAGGCATTAATATCTGCCAATGGATTACGTCTATTAAATTTAAAACATCTTTTAGGTATCGTCCTTTTTGGAGTATTTAGTTATATAATGATGCCAGAATTTAGGGTTCTTATAGAAACTATTGAAATAGCAAAATTAGTTGTTTTAATAGCATTCTTCTTGATATTGTTTCTTTCTGCTTTCGTCTCTTATTTAAGTATCCAAAAAAGAGAAGAGATTCATAAAGTCCATATAAGCCATTATAGTTTTTCAAACGCCTGGATGTATTTCATTATAAGATTTACATTTCTATTATGTTATGAATTCTTTTTCAGAGGTGTTCTTTTATTCAAGTTTCTTAACGAAACAAGCCTTTTTTTGGCTATTTTTTATAGTACAACCTTTTACGTATTAATTCACATTTTTGATTCAAAAAAAGAAATTATTGGAGCTATACCTTTTGGAATTGTTCTATGCTTATTCACATATTATACAAACAGTGTTTGGTATGCTTTTTTAATTCATCTCGCACTATCATCTGTTTATGAAATTTCGATGTTTTATTATTTAACACTTAAAAACAAAATTATATCATGAAAGTATTTGTAACAGGAGCCACAGGTTATGTTGGCCATCAATTAGCAAAAAAATTGGCAAATCAAAATTATAAAGTGATTGCTCTAGTAAGGAATTTGAATTCAGAGAATATTCCAAAACATGTAAATATTATTCCTGTAAAAGGTGATATATGTAATTATGATTCCATAGAAAAGAGCATTGTAGGCTGTGATTATGTATTTCATACGGCAGCTTATACCAACTTAAAATGTAAAAATATAAATAACTTCTATAGTGCCAATGTTAAGGGAACAGAGAACATTTTGAAAGCTTCTCAAAAACATCATATTAAAAAGGTTATTTATACTAGTACACTTGCTGTTCATGGGCCTTCATATAAAAGCATTGCAATTACCGAAGATCAACCGCGATTAATATCCTATTCAAATGATTATGAGTTAACAAAAGGGGTTTCGGAAGAGTTGGTTTTCTCATATATCAAAAAAGGATTGCCTTGTGCCATTTTAAATGTTACACGAGTATATGGTCCAGGGTTAAAGACTTTTACAAGTGGTGTCAACACACTAATTTCCAAAATTGCGAATAATGATTTTTTGATCGTACCAGCAAAACTAAATGTCACAACAAATTATGTTTTTATTGATGATGTTGTCGATGCTCATATACTAGCAATGAAAAAAGAGATAAGTAACGGGAAATATATTATTGGGGGTGATAATATAAGTTATGAGACCCTTTTTGAAGTCATTAAAAATATTACAAAAAGTAAGATAAAAATTGTTAAGGTTAACTACGGCATTATAAAAACTGGCTTTGCTATCATTAACATAACTAAGAGATTTTTTGGAATGCCATCAGGAATTACCACAAAAGTTTTAGACTCCCTCTTTGTAAATAGAATTTCATCATCACGAAAGGCGATTAAAGATTTAGATTATCAGGTTACACCCTTAAATAGAGGTCTTTTAACAACTATAAATTACTTAAAATTTGCAGCATGAAAACTTATACTTTAATAACTGGAGCAAGCAAAGGATTCGGAAGAGCACTTGCTTTGGAATGCGCAAAAAAAAACATGAATTTGGTTTTAGTAGCGCTTCCAAATTCTGGATTAGAAGTGTTGAGTGAATTTTTAACAAACAATTTTGGAATTGATGTGTTGTTTTTTGAAATGGATTTAAGTTCAAAAGAAAATTGCATACATTTATATCAGGAAGTCAAAAGGAGAGGGGCCTCAATTAAATATCTAATAAACAATGCAGGCATGTTAAGTAATGGTTTATTTGAAGATATGAACGCGGATTATTTTTTAACCCAGATAAATATTAATGTCTCAACTCCAACTTTATTAACAAAACTATTCATCGATGACTTTAAGGCCTATACCCCATCAGGAATATTGAATGTAAGCAGTATGGCGAGTTTTTTTCATTTGCCAAAAAAACAAGTATACAGTGGTACCAAGGCTTATTTGTTGTCTTTTTCAAAAAGCTTAAGAAAAGAACTCAAGAAATATGGGATTTCTGTTTCTATTGTTTGTCCTGGAGGGATGAATACCACAGCGAGGTTATGCATACAAAATAGAAGATTAGGATGGATATCTAGAAAATCAATTCTTAATCCAGAGGACGCTGCTAAAGAAACTCTACAAGATTTTTTTCGAGGTAAAGAGGTCATTATCCCTGGTTTTATGAATAAAGTTTTTATGTTTTTAGATTCAATACTTCCGGTAGGAATCAAAAATAAACTTACAAGTAATGCTATTTAATAAGGTCTCATTTCAAAAATTCAATATTGTTTTATCCAAATGAGCTTAAAATAATGACTGTTTTAGTTACTGGAGCTAATGGCTTATTAGGGACCAACGTTATAAACGAGCTTTTGAGAAAAGGCTATAAAGTTTATGGGTATTTAAGAAAAAAGTCTTCTTACAAGGGGATAGTTAATGCAAATCTTACATTATTAGAAGGTAATTTGCCTGATGTTAATGGTATATTCCAGGTGCTTGGAGATGTCGATACTATAATTCATTGTGCAGCTATAACTAATCAAAACCTTTTGCAATATTCAGATTATTACGATTTAAACATTAAAAGTGTTAAGCATCTTGTAGATATAGCAATAGAACAAAGTGTCTCAAAATTTATTTATGTAAGCACCTCTAACGTCTTTGGTCATGGAAAAAGCGGGGTTTCGGCAAATGAAAGCTCTAAAATGAGATATCCGTTTTCAGAGTCCTTCTATGCTTTAAGTAAGTTAGAAGCAAGTCGTTATTTGAAAACTAAGGAAAGTCAAATTGAAGTGGTGACCGTTAATCCAACATTTATGATTGGAGCGTATGACACAAAGCCAAGTAGCGGAAGAATTGTTTTAATGGGATTAAAGAATCGAATTGTTTTTTGCCCTCCAGGAGGTAAAAATTTTGTTTGTGTAGAGGATGTGGCTAATGGAATTATAAGTGTTTTAGATAATGCTGTAAACGGAGCGTCTTATATCATAGGCAACGAGAATTTAAGTTACACTAAGTTTTTTAAGAGACTTCGAGTGCTGTGTAAAAGAACGTTCATAATTGTAAAACTCCCAAGAATAGTGCTATTATTTTTTGGTAGAATAGGAGATACACTTAGGTATTTTGGAGTAAGAACCAATTTGTCGACTGTTAATATGAAGGCTGTTTCAATAAACAACTATTATTCAAATAGAAAAGCTCTAGAGGAATTAAGACTAACTATTAACCCTATAGAAAAGGGAATAGAAGATGCAATAAATTGGTTTAAGAAATAAAAACCCGTCAATCTTGACTCTCAAGGTTAACGGGTTTTTGACTAACTCAAACTAACTATTTTAATCTTCTACTTGAATTGTAATGATACTTTCTATTCTTAATTTCTTTCCTTTTAAACGGGCATCTTTAAAATAATCTTTAGCATCATGCTTCGCATCGATGAGCTCAATGATTCTACTGTTGTCATATTCGCAAGTATCATTTGCGTTACCTTCAGTGCGAGATAATCTCTGTAACTTGTGAAAGTTAATTTTTACATCCAAAACCGAGTTGATTATATCTCCTGCTTCAGATGGTGTAAAGTGACCATCAATAAGTTTAATTTCTTGATCTAAATTAATTTCTTTGGTTGAAATCGATTGTGTTTCCATAATGTGATTTTTTTAAGTTAAAAATTTTATAAAGTATTTTGAATGATAAACAAGTAAAGTGGCATACCCAGAGTAATATTAAACGGGAATGTAATAGCTAAAGCCATTGGTATGTACAAACTAGGGCTGGCTTTTGGAACTGCGATTTTCATGGCAGCGGGAACCGCAATATAAGACGCACTTGCTCCTAGTATAGCAAATAATAGACGATTACCTACTTCGCTTATAAAAAGACCACTTGCAACTGCAACTATAACACCATTGATAATTGGTATAATTATGGCAAATGTTAAAGCAAATCGTCCTTTTTTAATAAATTCATTAAGTTTTTTACCACTTGTAATTCCCATATCTAATAAGAATACTGCTAGGAATCCTTTAAAAATATCTGTAGTAAATGGCTTAATACCTTCTGCTTGAGCTTCACTGGCTAGAAAACCTATCGCCAAACTCCCAAGAATCAATAAGACACTTCCATTAAACAAAGCATGTTGAATAACTGTTTTCATTGGAATTTCTGATTTACCATTACCACCTTTAAAAAGCATAATTAAGAGTAAGCCTACCATAATTGAAGGAGCTTCCATTAAAGCCATTACAGCTACCATGTGCCCACTAAAGGCAATTTGCTCTATTTCTAAAAATGAAATAGCGGTAACAAAAGTTACAGCACTTACAGATCCGTAGGCAGCAGCTATCGCACCAGCATTTTCAATGCTAAACTTGCGTCTTAGTATGAAATATCCATATACCGGAACAGCTACTGCTAAGAAAATACCAAACAATAAAGACCAAAGAATCTCCATGTCAAATTCACTATGCGCCAATTCTTGTCCACCTTTAAAACCAATGGCAAGTAACAAGTAAAGAGATATGAATTTTGAAGAATTTTCTGGGATATGCAAGTCACTTTTTAGCTGCACTGCAATGACGCCCAAAAAGAAGAACAATAATGCAGGATTAGTTAAGTTGTCTATAAGTAAATGTAAATCCATTTAAAATTCTTTAGTTTTTCCGTTTAGTTTGGTTGCTAAGGATTATGAAACCTATTGTTAATCCACATACAGTCAATTCTTTTAAAAAAAGGTTGTTGCTTTTTATTGATAGAATTATAAAAATGAGGTAAGTAGAAATCAAAATGGCATCATTAAAAATTCTTGGCTTTTCTTGCAACTTTTTTAAACTGGTGTAAAATGCTTTTTTCATTGGATTTATTTTTTTGCAAAGTTTAATACTTTTGTTGATATATTTTTATTTATATTTATTATGAAAAACATAAATTATATTTATGAATTATACTTTACATCAACTAGAGGTCTTTTTAAAAATTGTCGAATTACAGAGTGTTACTAAGGCCTCTGAAGCCTTATATCTGACGCAACCTGCTGTTTCAATTCAATTAAAAAATTTTCAAGAACAATTTAAAATCCCACTATTTGAAGTGGTTGGTAGGCGTATATATATTACCAAATTTGGTGAAGAAGTAGCAGAAGCCGCAAAAAAAATAATGGAAGAAGTCAAACAAATTGATTATAAGGCCTTGTCGTATCAAGGTGAATTGGCTGGAAAATTAAAAATAGCTATTGTTTCTACTGCTAAATATGTAATGCCATATTTTATTTCAGACTTTATTAATGAACATCGAGGTGTTGATCTTGCAATGGACGTAACAAATAAAGCGTCGGTAATAAAAGCTCTGGAAAATAACGAGGTCGATTTTGCTTTGGTTTCTACCATACCAAAAAAACTTAAAATAAATAGAATAGAGCTAATGAAAAATCAATTATTCATGGTGGGAGGAAAGGATTATAAAATGAAAGGTGAATATTTATCTAAATCGGAGTTTCAAAAATTACCACTTATATATAGAGAACAAGGCTCGGCTACACGACTTGCCATGGAAAAATTTATTGATTCGAAAAAAGTATCTACTTATAAGAAAATGGAGTTGACATCGAATGAAGCTTTAAAGCAAGCTGTGATTTCTGGGTTAGGTTTTTCAATAATGCCATTAATAGGGATAAAAAATGCTGTTGCCATTGGGGATTTGCAAATTATACCAGTAAAAGGACTTCCCATGGTAACCAATTGGAATTTAATTTGGCTCAGTTCTAAAAATATGTCCACCATTGCCAAAAGTTTAATAGATCATGTTAACGAAAATAAACAAGCTGTTATTGCTAAACATTTTGGCTGGTTAAGAAGGCATTAATTAGATTTATAATATAAATTTGTAACCAGTATTAATTGTTGTTATTGGATATTAGTGAATATTATAATTTTTTAGTCAAATAATTTGGCTTGAGAAATTTTATTGACACTTATAGAATTAGTTTATTTTAGACTAAAGATAATGCCAAATATCACAAATAAAAAAGACCACTTAGTGAAGTGGCCTTTTAACCTTTCTTTTTCAATAAAATTAATCTCTAAAAACATGAATAACACCTGTTATAGTATGTGCATTACCATTGTAATCTTCATAACTACCGTTAAAATTAATATCAATGTACTCCCCAACCTCACCTAAAGCCGTAACATTATAGGTAATGTTGTTATTCTCTTGAGACATACTAATACATTCGCCAATAAAAATACCAGTATCATCTGGTGTTTGGAAATCTAGGTTATCATAGGTTCCTGTATGAGGCGCATCATTTAAATTACCAAATAAATAGAAACACGTATTATTACCACTAGCATCTCTTTGTCCAGAAATATTGAGACTATTGCCACTTGTTCCATTAGCGGTATCGCCAAAAGTAGCTTGAATGTTTGCAGCCAATAAGGCATTCTCACCTGTATCACCATCAATATTATATTGTATAAATTCGGTAATACTATTACACGACATTAATTTACCCAGATTGGTTTCTGGCGTACTAAACGTGTAATTTATTTCTCCAGTAGTTTGCAGATTGTCCGTATCTATGGCTTCTATCGAGAAATTATCTGCTGAGCCACAACGCAACATATTAATTTCGAATACGCCTTCTTCTACCGTATCGAAGAATTGTTGATCGCCATAAGTTAATACTACATAACCATTAGTAATTGGGTTTTCATTACAATCTGTAAAAACACCTGTGATGGTTTCATTAATAATATCAGACGTTTCACTCACAACCACTAATAAACTGTCATCAGCATTAAATGGTCCGATAGTAGCTGTATAAATTATGTTTGAACCACAAATAGCGAAGTCATAAACAGTAATTTCTAGTGTTTCACCACTTGGCACTAAACCGCAAACTTCACCTAATTCGTTGGTGTAGCCACTACGCGTTCCGTAGGTATTGCTAGTTACATTAACCCTTGTATTGGCAAAGGCCGTTTCATTTTCATTTATAACTCTAATACATAAGTTGATGGCTTCTGCTGGGATATCGCAGTTCCAGAAAGAAAAATGAGCTACAGTTCCTATATAGTAGTTCCCAACCAAAGTGGCTTCGCCTTCTTCAATCCAGTAGCCTTTATCTTCATCAAAATACCATAGCGGAATTGTGCTTGGTGCCATAGATAATATACTAGCATCTACAGGAATTTTAATTTCAGCCGAACTTCCTTCAGCTATATTTAAATCTTCACTACCAGTTCCGCGTAATTCTACTGCCAACATACCTAAGGTTTGAAGCATACGTTCTTGGTTATCTCCATTTTCTGCATATAACATACCAGGCATCATTAATTCAACATTTTCATCGGTGGCATCTAAATGATGAATAATCACGTCTAAGCTACCAGAGTATGGCGTGCCGTCTTCTTTAATGTAGTCACCTTCTAAACTAACAGAAGCACCATTACCTATTGAAATGGTTTCTGTAGTACCACTACTTGTAGTGCCTGCAACAGTTTCTTCTAAAAGCATGATGGTAACTTTGTTAACACCATTTGTTGGTATTACCGAACGTGAGCCATGAATATAACCAGCTTTTTCAGCTTTTATAAAGGCAAATCGTTCGTTTACATCGGCATTTTTAAGAATAAAAACACCGTTTTCATCGGTTTGTACGGTCTCATTTCCAATTGAAATAAAAACATTCTCGATGGCATTATTGTTAACATCGATAACATTACCAATAAACTCTCTTGTAATTTCAATGCCAAAATTTTCATGGAAATTTGATGGCGTATCGTTGTTGTTTTGCTCACCGTTTGGCAAATTATCTTTGTTACAAGATATTGTTGGTCCAATTAAACAAATCAAAAGAAGTAATTTTGTTTTCATAAGAATAAATATTTGTAGGTTAAAAATTTGGGCGATGACTGCTTTAAGCAGTCATCTGCTTATATAACAAGTTATTTAGAGAATTTCCTAGCCTAATTAAATAAAAAAACAAAAAACCCTCTGAAACACTAAGTTTCAGAGGGTTTTAAGAATAAGTATTTATTGTTATAAGCTAAAAGCCGCTTTTACCTTTTCTACATAATCCAACTTCTCCCATGTAAATAATTCTACATCAAGCGTTTTACTTTCACCATTTGGTTGGCTAAAAGTTTTCGAAACAACACGGTTGCTGCGTCCCATATGTCCATAAGCAGCAGTTTCGCTATATATTGGTGAGCGTAGTTTTAAACGGTCTTCAATAGCAAAAGGGCGCATATCAAAAATCTTAGAAACTTTCTCGGCTATTTCGCCGTCGGTCATGTTAAAAGGACAAGTGCCGTAAGTATCTACAAATATTCCCATTGGTTCTACGACGCCAATAGCGTAACTTACTTGTACAAGAATTTCATCTGCAACACCTGCAGCTACTAAGTTTTTTGCTATATGTCGTGTTGCATAAGCAGCACTTCTATCTACTTTACTCGGGTCCTTTCCAGAAAAAGCACCACCACCATGCGCACCCTTTCCACCGTAAGTATCTACAATAATTTTACGTCCTGTAAGTCCTGTATCTCCATGTGGTCCACCAATAACAAACTTTCCAGTTGGGTTAATATGATATGTGATGTCATCATTAAACAACTTTTGAATATTTTCAGGTAGATTAGCAACCACTCTTGGGATTAAAATATCGACAATATCTTTTCTAATTTTTGCAAGCATGGTATCATCATCTGCAAAATCATCATGCTGTGTAGAAACTACAATAGCATCGATGCGTTGCGGAAGGTTATCGTCACTGTATTCAATAGTTACCTGACTTTTAGAATCTGGGCGTAAATAAGTGATTTCCTTATTTTCTCGACGCAATGTGGCTAATTCTCTTAAAATTTTATGCGATAAATCTAATGCCAAAGGCATGTAGTTCTCGGTTTCGTTGGTTGCATAGCCAAACATCATACCTTGATCTCCAGCGCCTTGTTGTTCCTTGCTACCACGATCTACACCTTGATTAATATCTTCAGACTGCTCGTGAATTGCAGAAAATACACCGCAAGAATTACCATCGAACATGTATTCTCCTTTAGTATAACCAATTTTATTTATAGTATCTCTCGCAATTTTTTGAACATCTAAATAGGTATTCGATTTTACCTCTCCAGCAAGTACAACTTGTCCTGTTGTAACAAGCGTTTCACATGCCACCTTAGCATCTGTGTCGAATGCTAAAAAATTATCTATTAGTGCATCACTAATTTGATCTGCTACTTTATCTGGGTGTCCTTCAGAAACACTTTCCGAAGTAAATAAATAGGCCATTTTAATTTATTTTTTTGAGATTTGACGAGAGCGTCTCAGGAAGTTTACACTGCCTTTAGCATTTTTAAATCATGAATTTATTTCAGGATCTGCTTCTCGTAAACGAAAAACACAGAGGTTGCAATCAGTCAAATCTTTCCTCTTATTATTAATCATGCAAAAGTAAAAAAATAAAAGGATATGAACGCCTATTTCTCTTTTTTTCAAAAAAGAATAGGTGGTTTAAAATTAATTGTAAATATTTGTGGGGTTATGGTGCAAAAACAAATTTTAAATATCGTTTCTATTAGTGTCGTTGTGATTATTTCACGGTGAGAGGGAATGGTATTTTAAAACGAACATAAATTTTAAAGTCTTCCCTAAAACGGAAGGCTTTTTTTATGGAATATTTTTATAATTTTGAACATCATAAAAATAATCATTTAAAGCATTGTTAGTCAACATATTAAATTAATTTTTGTAATGCTGAATTTAACCAAAGAATAGAGTAAATAGTAGATTTAATAATGTAATAATATAATTTCGTAACCTTTTAAAGGGTTTATGGATTTTTCAAGCAAATTCTTAAAAACTATTAAAATAATTATCATTAAGTAAGAAAGGCGAAATTTTTTGCAAAAAACATGAAAGAACTTAATAAACATAGTAAAAGATTAACACAAGATGAATCTCAGCCAGCATCTCAAGCCATGCTATACGCAGTTGGTTTGACTGATGAAGATATGAGTAAAGCTCAAGTTGGTATTGCTAGTACAGGATATGACGGAAATCCATGTAACATGCATTTAAATGGTTTAGCTGCTGAGGTAAAGATTGAAACTAAAATTGCTGGTTTAGTAGGTTTAGGATTCAACACTATTGGTGTTAGTGATGGTATTTCCATGGGAACTTCGGGGATGAATTATTCTTTAGCATCTCGTGATATTATTGCAGATTCTATTGAAACCGTTATGAATGCGCAAAGTTATGATGCGCTAGTTTCTGTTGTAGGTTGTGATAAAAATATGCCAGGTGCCGTTATTGCTATGTTGCGATTAAATCGTCCTTCAATTATGATGTACGGTGGTACCATAGCATCTGGAAAATATAAAGGAAGAAAATTAAATATTGTCTCAGCTTTTGAAGCATTAGGTCAAAAAGTAGCTGGCGAAATTGATGAAGACGAATATAGAGATATTATAAGACGAGCTATTCCGGGTGCAGGAGCATGTGGTGGTATGTATACCGCAAATACTATGGCTTCGGCTATAGAGTGTATGGGCTTTGCATTGCCGTATAACTCTTCTATTCCAGCAGAAAATCCAAATAAATTATCAGAAAGCGAAAGAACTGCCAGAGCTATAAAAAATCTTTTAGAATTAGATTTAAAACCTCTCGATATAATTTCAAAAAAATCAATTGAAAATGCAATAGCTCTTGTAAATGCTTTAGGTGGTTCTACCAATGCGGTATTACATTTCTTAGCAATTGCTCATGCTGCAGATATTGAATTTACATTAGAAGATTTTCAACGTGTAAGTGATAGAACGCCATTAATTGCAGACTTGAAACCTAGCGGAAAATATTTAATGGAAGATGTTCATGGAGTTGGTGGAACACCAGCAGTAATGAAATATTTACTTGACAATGGTTATCTACACGGCGATTGTTTAACAGTAACAGGAAAAACATTAGCAGAAAATTTAGCAGATGTTGAACCACTTTCATTTGAAGAAGATAGTCAAGATGTTATTTATCCAAAAGATAAAGCATTAAAATCTTCGGGGAACTTACAGATCCTTTATGGAAATCTTGCCGAAGAAGGTGCTGTAGCGAAAATATCAGGAAATGAAGGCCTGTTGTTTGAAGGGAAAGCGGTAGTATATGATGGGGAACAAGCTGCAAATACTGGAATTTCTAATGGTGAAGTTGAAAGAGGCGATGTAGTTGTTATTCGTTATGTAGGCCCAAAAGGAGGTCCAGGGATGCCAGAAATGTTAAAACCAACATCACTAATTATGGGAGCAGGATTAGGTAAATCTGTTGCATTAATTACAGACGGTCGTTTTTCTGGAGGAACTCACGGATTTGTTGTTGGACATATTACACCAGAAGCTCAAGAGGGAGGAACAATTGGTTTATTAAAAACGGGTGATAAAATTAGAATTAGTGCCGAAGACAACTCCATTAATGTGTTGCTTTCTAATGAAGAATTAGTAGAAAGAAAAGCACGTTGGATACAACCAGCATTAAAGCACAAAAAAGGAATATTATATAAATATGCAAAATCGGTTGCTTCGGCTTCAAAAGGCTGTGTAACAGATGCATAATAAATTGTTATTTCTGCGTAGGCAGGAATCACATCGTTAAATGTTGAGAATATGAAAACACAAACAATTAACACAAAAAAAGAAGTGGCAGAAAAAACACAACGAATAAAAGGTAGTGAAGCTGTTGTAAGAAGTTTGATGGCTGAAGGAGTTGATATTCTTTATGGATATCCTGGAGGAGCTATTATGCCTGTTTATGATGAATTATACAAATTTCAGGATAAGATTCATCACGTTTTAACACGTCATGAACAAGGTGCTGCGCATGCAGCTCAAGGCTATGCACGTATATCTGGTAAAGTTGGTGTCGCTATGGCAACGTCAGGACCAGGAGCAACTAATTTAATAACAGGAATTGCAGATGCACAGATCGATTCTACTCCCTTAGTATGTATTACTGGGCAAGTGTTTTCTCATTTATTAGGAAGTGATGCGTTTCAAGAAACCGATATTGTTGGTATTTCTACGCCGGTTACCAAATGGAACTGTCAAGTTACTAGAGCAGAAGATATTCCAGGAGCCATCGCAAAAGCATTTTACATTGCAAAAAGTGGAAGACCAGGACCTGTATTAGTTGATATTACCAAAGATGCTCAGGTTACTGAATTCGATTTTAAATACGAAAAATGTGAAGGAGTAAGAAGCTATAAGCCTATTCCCAAAACAAATCAAGAATCGGTTAACGCTGCTGCGAAATTGATTAATAATGCTAAAAAACCAATGATTGTTTGGGGACAAGGTGTTATTTTAGGTCAAGCCGAAGAAGAGCTTAAAAAAGTAATTGAAAAAGCTGGAATTCCTTCTGCTTGGACTATTTTAGGAGCTTCTGCATTACCAACATCACATCCTTTAAATATAGGAATGGTTGGAATGCACGGTAATTATGCACCAAATAAATTAACAAACGAATGTGATGTGTTAATTGCTATCGGTATGCGTTTTGATGACCGAGTAACGGGTAGTTTAGATACGTATGCTAAACAAGCGAAAATTATTCACTTTGATATTGACCCCGCGGAAATTGATAAAAATGTAAAAACCGATGTAGCTGTTTTAGGGAATTCAAAAGAAAGCTTAACAATGCTTGTTGATGCCTTAAATGAAAATTCTCACAACTCTTGGTTGCAAGAATTCAAAGATTTATATGCTATTGAATTTGATAAGGTAATTAAAGGCGATATCCACCCTACAAAAGAAGGATTGACTATGGGAGAGGTGTTGAAGCAAATAAATATTGAAAGTAAAGGAAACGCAGCCATTGTTTCAGATGTGGGACAACATCAAATGATTGCTTGTAGATATGCAGATTTTAATATTACAAAAAGTAATATTACTTCAGGTGGCTTAGGCACTATGGGATTTGCTCTTCCGGCGGCTATCGGAGCTAAAATGGCAGCGCCAGAACGCGAGGTGGTTGCTATTATAGGAGATGGCGGTTACCAAATGAATATTCAAGAATTAGGAACTATTTTTCAGCAAAAAACAGCTGTAAAAATAGTTGTTCTTAATAATGAGTTTTTAGGAATGGTGCGTCAATGGCAACAGCTGTTTTTCGATAAGCGTTACGCTTCTACCGAAATGACAAATCCAAATTTTGTAGCTATTGCCGAGGGGTATTATATTAAAGCGAGAAAAGTAACAAAACGTGATGAATTAGAAGATGCTGTAAAAGAAATGATGGTTTCAAAAGAATCCTATTTCCTGGAAGTTTGTGTAGAAAAAGAAGATAATGTATTTCCAATGATTCCTGCAGGAGCATCGGTTTCAGATGTTAGATTAAGTTAAGAGAAAAGAAATGAACGAAGAAATAAAATCATTTACTATATCAATATACACCGAAAATAATATCGGTTTATTGAATCGGATATCTGCCATTTTTCAGCGTAGACATATCAATATTGAAAGTTTGACGACATCGCAATCAGAAATTGATGGTGTAAATCGATTTGTAATTGTAGTTGACATAACCGAAACTAATGCAAGTAAGATTGTAAAGCAAATAGAGAAACAAGTTGAAACGATTCGAGCATACTATCATACAGAAGATGAAACTATTTTTACGGAATCTTGTATGTTTAAAATCAAATCCGCTTTGTTGTTTAATGAACCTCAAATTCAGAATATAATTAAAGAAAGTTACGCTAGAATTGTAACAGTAAATAAAGAGTTTTTTGTACTTGAAAAATCGGGTAGAAGAAATGAAATAGAGTCTTTAAGGCGCGATTTAAACGTGTTTGGCATTATGCAATTTGTACGTTCGGGAAGAATTGCAGTTACAAAAGACGAAATGAAAATAACCGAAATGCTAAAAGCATTTAATAACCAATAATAATTACAATCAAATATAAAATGGGAAATTATTTTAACACACTATCGCTAAGAGATAAATTAAATCAATTGTCGAAGTGTAGATTTATGGACGCTTCAGAATTTACAGATGGCGTAAACGCATTAAAAGGTAAAAAAATAGTTATTGTAGGATGTGGTGCTCAAGGGTTAAACCAAGGTTTAAATATGAGAGATTCTGGATTAGATATTTCTTATGCATTACGAGATGCTGCGATTGTAGAAAAGCGTCAATCTTTTTTAAATGCATCAGAAAATGGATTTAATGTTGGTAATTACCAAGAGTTGATTCCTACGGCAGATTTAGTGTTAAACTTAACTCCAGACAAGCAACATACTAATGCCGTAAATACGGTTATGCCTTTAATGAAAAAAGGAGCAACATTATCGTATTCTCATGGTTTTAATATTGTTGAAGAAGGGATGCAAATTCGTAAAGATCTCACTGTAATCATGGTAGCGCCAAAGTGCCCAGGAACAGAAGTAAGAGAAGAATATAAAAGAGGTTTTGGTGTGCCAACTTTAATAGCTGTGCACGATGAAAACGATCCAGAAGGAAAAGGCTGGGCACAAGCTAAGGCTTATGCTGTTGCAACAGGTGGTGATAGAGCAGGTGTTTTGGCATCGTCTTTTATTGCAGAGGTTAAGTCTGATTTAATGGGAGAGCAAACCATTTTATGTGGTTTGTTACAAACAGGTTCAATACTTTGTTTTGATAAAATGGTTGAAGAAGGTATTGATGCAGGGTATGCTTCAAAATTAATTCAATATGGATGGGAAGCAGTAACGGAAGGTCTTAAATATGGAGGTGTAACTAATATGATGGATCGTTTGTCTAACACGGCAAAAATTAAAGCTTTTGAATTATCAGAAGAATTAAAAGATATCATGCGTCCATTGTTCCAAAAGCATATGGATGACATTATTGAAGGACGTTTCTCTGAAGGTATGATGGCAGATTGGGCTAACGACGATAAGAATTTATTAACGTGGAGAGCTGCGACTGCCGAAACAAATTTTGAAAAAACACCAGCTGGTGATGTTGAAATTTCAGAGCAAGAGTACTATGATAATGGTGTGTTATTGGTAGCAATGGTAAGGGCAGGTGTTGAGTTGGCTTTTGAAGCGATGACAGATTCTGGAATTATTGATGCTTCTGCATACTACGAGTCGTTACACGAAACGCCACTTATAGCTAACACGATTGCAAGACGTAAATTATACGAAATGAACAGTGTGATTTCTGATACTGCTGAGTACGGATGTTATTTATTCGACCATGCATGTAAGCCTTTATTAACAGATTTCATGAAAAACATTAAAACAGATGTTATTGGGAAGCCTTATTCTAAAGATAACGGTGATGGTGTTGATAATGCGAAGCTTATTGAAGTAAATGCAGCTTTAAGAAATCATCCAGTTGAAAAAGTTGGGGAGTTTTTAAGATCATCTATGACAGCAATGAAGCCAATAGTATAGAACACAACTAGACTAAACTATATTTTGTAAGAACCTGTCTGATGTTATCATTTTGACAGGTTTTTTATTAGAGTAAATTCAACTTGTAGTGATGTTTGATAAGTGATAAATGTTGGATAAGGAAAACACTTTTTTAGTAAGCTCATCTACATCGTTTTCGTGTGTATTATGCTGTTTATATAGTATTTAGGCGTTATTATAGACAGGTTTACATTAAATTAGTGCTCTTAAATTTTCAGATTATGAAAGATACTTTTTTAGAAATACCAGAAGAATATAAGATCAAATCACTTTTACATCAAAACACTTATTTAGTTGATGGTGAATTAAAACAATGGAATGGTGAAACAGCTGAGGTATTCTCAACTATTTCATCAACAGAAGATTATAAGCCAACTTTATTAGGAACTATTCCTCAGTTAGGTGAAAAAGAAGCATTAGATGCCCTTAATTCTGCAACATTGGCTTATGATAAAGGAAAAGGCTTATGGCCAACTATGAAAGTAGCCGATAGAATTGCATGCATGGAAACATTTGTTGAACAAATGAAGACTAAGCGTGAAGAAGTTGTAAAGCTTTTAATGTGGGAAATAGGAAAAAATCTACCAGATTCAGAAAAGGAATTTGATAGAACAGTAGATTACATTTATGATACAATTGAAGCTTATAAAGAAATTGACCGAGGTTCAGCAAAGTTTGAAAAGAGTGGTGGTGTATATGCACATATCCGCCGTGGGCCTCTTGGGGTTGTATTATGTTTAGGGCCTTATAATTATCCGCTAAATGAAACTTTTACATTATTGATTCCAGCATTAATCATGGGTAATCCAGTTATTTTTAAACCTGCAAAAATAGGTGTTTTACTTATTTCGCCATTATTGGAAGCATTTCAAAGTAGTTTCCCAGAAGGCGTTGTAAACATAGTATATGGACGTGGTCGTGTGCTGGCAACTCCAATTATGAAGTCTGGTAAAATAGATGTACTGGCACTAATCGGGAATAGTAAATCTGCAAATGCATTGCAAGCGCAACACCCAAAAGGAAATAGATTGCGTATGGTTTTAGGTTTAGAAGCTAAAAATCCAGCCATAGTACTGCCAGATGCCGATTTAGATTTAGCAGTTGAAGAATGTATAGCAGGAACATTATCTTTTAACGGACAGCGCTGCACTGCACTTAAAGTATTGTATGTGCACGAGTCTGTTGTTGAAGAGTTTAATAGAAGGTTTTCGTATAAAGTAGACCAGCTCAAATTCGGAAATCCTTGGGAAGTAGGAGCTAAATTAACACCACTTCCCGAAGAAGACAAACCAGGGTATATTCAAGAATTAATTGATGACGCTAAAGAAAAAGGTGCTGATATATTGAATATTAAAGGAGGAAAAACTACCGATAATTTTATTTTTCCTGCAGTATTGTATCCAGTAAATAAAGAGATGCGTGTTTTTAAAGAAGAACAATTTGGTCCAGTAGTACCTATTGTTTCTTTTTCAGATATAGAAGAACCTCTTGATGATATGGCAGAATCAGATTATGGACAACAAGTAAGTTTGTTTGGTAAAAATGTAAATACTTTATCACCGTTAATTGATACTCTAGTAAATTTAGTATGTCGTGTTAATCTAAATAGCTCATGTCAAAGAGGTCCAGATGTTTATCCATTTACGGGTAGAAAAGATTCAGCATATGGAACCTTGAGTGTTCATGATGCATTGCGATCTTTTTCAATACGAACATTTGTGGCCTCAAAAGATAACGACTATAATAATGCCATTTTAGAAGAATTGTTAGATAAAAAAACATCCAATTTTATTAGCACAGATTATATTTTATAATTTTATTAGATTTACATAGATTTAATTATTTATTAAAGAGGTATGTGTTAAAGTAGCAAAGGTGTATAATTTATTTCAGTGATTAAAACTGTACTAACCTTTTAGTATTATTGGCTATATTTGGACTAGTGTTAAAATAAAATATCAAAAAATGAAATTAACAAAGTTTATATTCCTTTCAATTTTTTCATGTTTAGTGTTAATTGGTTGTGGAGGAAAAGAAGAAAAGAAGAAAGAAGGATTTTCTTATGAGAGTAATAAGACTAGCGAAGTAAAAGGAGATGAAACTGCTGATAAGGATGCTAATAATGTTGTGATTACATCAAATGATTTGATGAAGTTCAATGTTAGTGAAATAAAAGTTAATTCGGGAAAAAAAGTAAGACTTACTCTAAGGCATGTTGGTAAACTTGATATAAATGTAATGGGGCACAATTTGGTAATACTAAAAGAAGGGGTTGATTTAACGGCTTTTGCTGCTAAGGCTTCAATAGAAAGAGAAAATAAATATATACCAAAGAATTCCCAAGATATAATTGCCCACACAGATTTGATTGGAGGAGGACAGGTAACAACTATAGAATTTGAAGCTCCAGCATCTGGAATTTATGATTTTTTATGTAGTTTTCCTGGTCACTCAGGTTTAATGAAAGGAAAATTTATTGTAGAGTAAATAATTGACATAGGAAAAATCATAAACTTTTTTTTAAGTTTCGCTTGAGCGCAGTTTTGTTGGGTCACTATTGTGTATTTTTTAATTAATCTAATTTCCAGCCGTTGCGATATTTTCGTTTTACAAATTGGTTAGCAGATTCAAAATTAGTAACCTTCATATTTTTACCGTCCCATAATAATTTTTTTCTACCAGGATATTCAAATCGATTGTTTTTCGTTTCATTTCTTAGATTAAAACTTCTTATCGCTAAGTTGCCCATTAAAATAGATTCTGTTAATGGTCCAGCAAAATCAAAAGAAGAAGTTAAGGTTTTATGTGCCTCACTATTATAGCCAGCTTTACAAGCTTCAACCCATTGCATATGATGCCCATTCTCAGGTAAGTTACTATTGTCGGCAATATCTTCTTCTTTTGTTGGAAGAATAACATCTCCGTTGTTTAAATAGATTTTCGGATTTCTACCATAGGTTCCGCAAGTCATAATGCCTTTGTCGCCTATCATTATAACGCCATTCGTGCTATTTTCATCTCCAATTGGGTGATCGGCAGGTATAAGCTCCGGATGGAATGGTCTTAAACCACCATCAGTCCAATTAAGTTTAACTGTTGAAGGGTTTTTTTCTGAGGCTTCAAATTTTAACTGTGTTCTTGATGAAGGCGGACAAGATTCAGGATAATAGTCCGGTGTCCAATCTTGGGTGTATATAGAGCCAACGCTAGATTCAACTTCGGTTGGATATCCTAAGCCCAAAACTCTGTATGGTGGGTCCATTAAATGACAGCCCATATCGCCTAGCGCCCCAGTTCCAAAATTCCACCAACCACGCCATTTAAATGGATGATAAAGTGGGTGATAATCGACCCATTCTGCTGGCCCAACCCAGTTATCCCAATCTAAATTATCAAGTAAATTAGGTTTTTCAGTTGGTGTTTTTATACCTTGTGGCCAAACAGGTCTATTTGTCCAAACGTTTACTTGATTTACGGTTCCTATTGTTCCAGAATTAAACCAATCCATCATAGTCTGTACACCTTTGCCAGACGCCCCTTGATTTCCCATTTGGGTTACAATTTTATAGGTGTTGGCCGCTTTGGTAAGTACTCTGGCTTCATGAATATTGTGAGTTAAAGGTTTTTGTACATAAACATCTTTATTTAATTGCATGGCTGCAAGCGTAATAACAGCATGAGTATGATCTGGAGTTGATACAGTTATAGCATCAATATGTGTCATTTCATCTAGTAATTTTCTGTAATCTTTAAACTTTTTCGCTTTTGGGAATTGTTTAAATGCTTCTGCTGCTCTATTCCAATCAACATCACAAATGGCAGCAATATTTGAAGCGCCATTGTTCCAAACATTCATCATATCAGAATATCCTTTGCCTCCAGCGCCTATTACAGCAATATTTAATTTATCACTTGGCGGAATAAAGCCGCTACCCATCACATGTCTTGGTATTATCGAAATTCCTACAGTTGCAATAGATGCTTTTTTTATGAAAGATCTTCTGCTATTTAATTTGCTATTTTTGCTCATAGTTAAAAAATAGTTATGGAATTGTATAGTTACAATTCTAAGATTTCAATATTCCTAAATTCTATAGGATGACTTTCGCTTTGTAAAGAAATATAACCGCTTGTCAGAGGTTGTCCTTCTTTTCCTTGAATTTCTTTAGAAGCGCTATCTAAAAATTGACCTCCAATTATTGGTTTTGAATATGAAATAACAGGGTTCCCGTTAATAATATGAGTAATGGAATCATTGCTTACAATAACTTCTGCATCAACCCACCTTTCATCATAAATGGTTTCGCAGTTAGCTTTTATGCAATGTTCTGTAATCAAATTTTCGTTCATTACTACATGAGTCCCTGGTGTACACAAATTTCCAGATGGTCTAGGTTCGTCAGTATTTATGCCTCCTAATAATTGAGCTTCTAAAGAGATAGGAAAGCCTTGATTTAGTAACATGCTTTCTGGGGATTGACAATGAATCATTATACCACTATTTTTGGTAGCCCAACCTTGACCGCCTTTAACTTGTTGACCTATAAATCTATATTGTAGTCGAAACCTGTAATTTGAAAAAGGCGTTTTATAAAATAAGTGCCCAAATTGATTGGTAAAAGTATCATAATTATCATAAGATACTTTTATAACCTCGTTTTCAATTCTAAAAGTATTGTTATAATTGTTATTAAGTTCGAAACCATTTATTTTAACTGTCCAATCGGTTAAATCTTTACCATTAAAAAGTTTTACCCATTTCTCTGATTCTTTTTTCTCAACGTTTTTGCAATTGTATATAATGCTAATTATTAGAATAAGAATTATTACTCGCATATTTTTGGCATTACTTATTTTTTTTTAATCTAACGACCAAGCTACTCCACCAGTTGCCTCTTCAACCGTCATACAGCTTTCTTTAGGGATACCAGGAACAGGGTCGTAAGCTAAAATTGTTTCCCCAACAGTTTCGCTAGTTATATAAGCATTAATTGACATCCATTTAAAAGTGTGTAATATGTCTGAAATTGTCATAGGATCATCTTCAGGTGTTGGAGATTCATTTAAGAGCATATGATTATCTAATAGATTTTTATAATCATCTTCTGTAAGGTCATTTAAATCGCTTTTAAAATCTGATTTTAATAGATTAATTAAATTGGTAAAACCATGGTTTAGTTTATCTTGATCTTCTAAATCAAAAACCTCATTAATGTATTTGTCTATAAATTCTGGAACATTTACTTCTGTTGCTGATGGCGTATCAGATTTTGGTAAAAAAACATCAACAATTTTTCTTAACACTATACCCTGTTCTCCAGTTAAGAAAGTTGGAATCCAGGTTTTTACTTCGCTTGTGCAACTTTGCAATAGACTTACTAATGTTGGTGTAGCTACTACAAATCCTGCTGTAAGTCCAATGTGTTTTAATGCGTCTCTTCTTTTCATAATAGTATATTAAAGATTGGATTTTTTTAATTCTTCTGCAGCAAAATTTGCAGCTCTTGCAGTAAATGCCATATATGTTAATGACGGATTTTGATTGCCAGCAGAAGTCATAAATGATCCATCGGTAACAAAAACATTTTTACAAGCATGTATCTGATTGTACTTATTTAAAACAGATGTTTTTGGGTCACGCCCCATTCTTGCAGTACCCATTTCATGAATTCCAAGTCCCATACCAACTTTTTCATCATAGGTTTCTATATTTTCACATCCGCCGGCTTCAAGCATTTCAACTGCTTGTTGTTTGATGTCTTCACGCATCGCTAATTCATTTTCTCCAAAGTCAGCATCAAAGGTTATTGTAGGTAATCCCCATTTATCCTTTTTGTCATAATTAAGATACATTCTGTTGTCATGATTTGGTAAAGTCTCTCCAAATCCATGAAAATCCATTTCCCAATCTCCAGGTTTTAAAATGGCTTCTTTTAATTTCGGACCATATTTTAATTCAGCTATTAATTCAGAGCCTCCATCGCGTTTAGCACCTCCTTGGAAACCATAACCTCTAACGAATGAACTCTGGTCTGTATCTCCACCAATATTTCTGAATCTTGGCATATAAGTGCCAGTAGGCCTGCGACCTTTGTAATATTTATCTTCATAGCCTTTTATTATTCCCTTGGCACCAACCTTGAAATGGTGATCCATTACATTGTGACCTAGTTCTCCACTATCATTTCCTAGACCGTTTGGAAATCTTTCGGATTTTGATTGTAACAATATAGATGCTGAAGCCATTGCAGAAGCACATAAGAAAATGATTTTGGCTTTAAACTCAAAAGTTTCATTAGTTTCGGTATCAATAACTTTTACTCCTGTTGCTTTACCTAGTTGTTCATCGTAAATAACCTCATGAACAATTGAGTTTGGTCGCATGGTCATATTTCCCGTTGCTTCAGCTGTTGGGAGCGTAGAAGAGTTACTACTAAAATAAGCTCCAAACGGACAACCTCTCTTGCATCTATTTCTGTACTGGCAAGTGCTTCTACCCATGCCTGGTTTTGTTCCTTCAGTTATATGTGCAACACGGCCAACAGTAAGGACTCTATCTTCATATTTTTCTTTTATAACCGCTTTTAAGTCTTCTTCAACACAATTCAAATCCATTGGCTTCAGTAATTTTTGATCCGGAAAATGTTCAAGTCCTAAGTTTTCACCACTTACACCAATGAATTCCTCAACGCGGTCATACCATGGTTCAATATCTTTATATCTAATTGGCCAATCAACAGCTATACCTTCTCTTTTGTTAGCTTCAAAATCTAAGTCACTTAAACGGTAGCTATGACGCCCCCACATAAGAGAACGGCCACCTACATGATAGCCTCTAATCCAATCAAATCGGCGGTCTTCATTATAAGGATGTAATTTGTCATCAACAAAAAAGTGCTGAACATCTTCATTAGTTGCCGAACTATCTCTGTCTTGTTTGTATTTTCGTTCTCTCGTTTCTCTTAAAGGAGCTCCTCCATTTGGTAAATCCCAAGGATCCATATTTGCCGTTGGATAATCTTCAATATGTTTTACCATTCGTCCACGTTCGAGAACCAGTGTTTTTAATCCGTTTTCGCAAAGTTCTTTTGCTGCCCAACCACCGGAAATACCAGTTCCCACAACAATTGCATCATATTCACTTTCATTAGGGTTTTGATTGTTAATGTTCATTATTGTTAAAATTAAGTTAGTATTTTTAGAAATTTATCAATTAAGTGCCATTAAAATTACACATTTATCGGCAAATTAATTAATTTGCATGTTAAAGTTGTTCAATTTTTTTCAATGAAGATAAATATACAAAATATAGCGCCTTTTGAATCTGACGGTATTGTTTACCACGCAGATACTTGTGTGTCACTTATAGATGCCGTGGATAGAAACAAATTAAAGTTTAAAGCTTTAGCTAGATACACTTACCCAGGTGATCGATTGACCGAAGATACACTTGGATTAAATAGTATAGGTTATTGGGATGCAAATGAACCGCAAGATTGGGGTTTGGATTGGCATAGAAATGAGGGCTTAGAAATTCATTTTTTAGAGTCGGGCACAATGCCTTATGCACAAGGGAGTAATCAAATGGAATTACAGCCCAATTACCTAACAGTTACAAGACCATGGGAGGCACATAAAGTTGGTAATCCTTCGATAGGAATGGGTAAATTTTATTGGGTAATTATAGATTTAGGAGTAAGAAGACCTCATCAAAACTGGATATGGCCTGATTGGATTCTATTATCTTCAAATGATTTGGAAAAATTAACAATCATTTTACGTCAGAACGAAAAAATAGTTTGGAAAACTAATAAACGAATTAGAGATTGTTTTCAAAGAATAGGCAAAGCGGTAGATAATGATAAAGGGGGTTCTAATGCATCAAGAATACGTTTACTAATAAATTATTTACTAATATTAATGTTGGATTTATTGGTGGTTGAAGAAGTTGAGTTGAATGAACAACTCACAGACAGTTCAAGAAGCGTACAATTGTTTTTGAAAGAACTGGATAATAATTTAACGGAGGCCTGGACAATTGAAAAGATGGCACAATCTGCAGGTGTTGGTTTAACCAGATTTACGCATCACTGTAAACAAATTACTAATCTTACACCTATGCGTTATTTAATGATTAAAAGATTGGAAATGTCAAAAGAAATCTTGTTGCAAAATGAAAAAATGAGTGTCCTTGAAGTAGCATTTGCCTGTGGGTTTTCAACAAGTCAATATTTTTCCACCGTTTTTAAGAAACATGAAAAATGTACGCCTATAGAATATCGTCAAAAGCAGTTAGAATTAATCAAAATTGAAATTTAAATTTTTGTTTAAATTATTTCACTGAATAATTATACACATGATTACTATTATGATTTTATATTTTTCGGATTCAAAATTTTCAAAAACAACTTAAGTTATGTTTATTCCTAATGTATCTTCTAAGATAATTTTATCATTTTTTATATTCTTTTTATTGGTTTTGTTCAATTGCGCAGAAACAAAGAAAAAAGAAGTAAAAGAAACTGATTCTGCAAAAATGGAAGTCGCTAAAAAACCATTTTTCAAATTGTCATTAGCACAATGGTCTTTTCATAATGAAATAAATGAGAATGGAACTGATCCTTTCGATTTTGCTAAAGAAGCCAAAGCATTAGGCTTTCAAGCTGTAGAATATGTAAATCAACTTTATGAGAGGCAAATTGACTCTATGGGACTAGATGCCGTTATTGAACGTCTTAAAAATGAAAGTGAAAAACATGGTGTTAAAAATTTATTGATTATGGTTGATCACGAGCCAGATTTAGCAGATCCTGATGAGGACATACGAAATGATGCTGTAGAAGCTCACAAGAAATGGGTAGATGCAGCCGCTTATTTAGGTTGTCATTCCATTCGGGTAAATACATTTGGAGCTAACGACCCTGAAGTCTGGGTGAAAACGGTCAAAGATGGTCTTACAAAATTATCGAAATATGCCGCTACTAAAAACATTAATGTATTGGTTGAAAATCATGGATGGATATCTTCTGATGCTAATAGAGTGATGCAAGTCATTAATGAGATAAATGCGCCGAACTGTGGGACCCTACCAGATTTTGGAAATTGGTGCATCAAACGTTCTGAGGATTATTTCGGCGGAGAATGTCTTGAGGAATTTCCAGATAAGTATGAAGGTATTAAGATAATGATGCCAGCTGCAAAAGCTGTTAGTGCCAAGTCATACGCCTTTGATGAAAATGGTAATGAAACTACTATTGATTTTTTGAAAATGCTGCAAATTATAAAGGACTCTGGATACAAAGGATATATAAGTGTTGAATTAGATATAGATAATAATTCCGAAAAGAAAGGTATTATAGCTACTAGAGATTTATTATTAAAATCGGCTAAGATGATAAAATAATTCAAACTAAAACTAACTAATCTAGAAATGAAAAAATCAACACAATTTCAATTATCCTTTATGATGTTCCTCGAATTCTTTATTTGGGGCGGGTGGTTTGTAACGCTTGGATCGTTTATGGGAAACAATCTTAGTGCAACAGGAGCAGAAACAGGAATGGCATACTCGACCCAATCGTGGGGAGCTATTATTGCACCATTTATTATTGGTTTAATAGCAGACCGATTTTTTAATGCTGAAAAAATTCTTGGAGTGTTACATTTAGTCGGTGCATTTTTAATGTATCAAATGTCGAAATCTACTGAGTTTGCAACCTTTTATCCATATGTTTTAGGATATATGATTGCTTATATGCCAACTTTAGCATTAGTTAATTCAGTATCATTTAATCAAATGAATGATCCAGCAAAACAATTTCCAATAGTTCGTGTTTTTGGTACTATAGGATGGATTTTGGCAGGTTTAGTAATTAGTTTTGTGTTTAAATGGGATTCAATAGAAAATATTGGACAAGGTCTGTTATCAAATACGTTTACTATGGTAGCTATTGCTTCAGCTGTTTTAGGAGTATTTAGCTTTACACTGCCCAAAACACCACCAAGTGTTTCCAAAGATGAAAAAGTAACGATTAGTGATATTTTAGGTTTGGAAGCTTTAAAATTATTAAAGGATAGAAATTTTTTAGTGTTCTTTTTATCTTCCGTATTAATCTGTATTCCGCTAGCATTTTACTATCAAAACATCAGCCCGTTTTTAACAGAATATAAGGTTGAAAATTCTACTGCTTGGGCTTCTTTAGGACAAATGTCCGAAGTAGGTTTTATGCTATTATTGCCATTTTTCTTTAAGAAATACGGATTTAAAAAAACCATCCTTTTCGGTATGTTAGCTTGGGCAATCCGTTATGCGTTATTTGCATTTGGTAACGCAGGAGATTTATTTTTTATGCTAGTTATTGGTATTGCTTTACATGGCATATGCTATGATTTTTTCTTCGTCTCAGGTCAGATTTATACCGATTCAAAAGCCGGTGAAAAAGTTAAAAGTGCAGCTCAAGGTTTAATTACATTGGCAACTTATGGTATTGGTATGCTAGTTGGTTTTTGGGTGTCAGGACAAATAGTAGATAAAAATGTGCTAGCAGATGGTACACATAGCTGGTTAGATATTTGGCAATTTCCAACATTATTTGCTATAGGTGTGTTCGTATTGTTTGCATTCTTATTTAAAAATGAAAAAGTAGAATATAAAGACGCTTAAAAATGGGTAGTAGGATTAGACTTGGGATATTAGGAGGCGGAGGAGATTCTCTTATTGGTGTTTTGCATCGTGTCGCTTCGGCTATGTATGATAAGTATCAAATAGTTGGAGGTGTTTTTAATCCAAATTGGGAAGAAAATATTGGTTTTGCAAAACAAATTGGTTTGGCAACAAATAGAATTTACAAAGATTTTGACACCTTAGTTGATGAAGAATTAAAACTTCCAGAATCTGAAAGAATGCAAGTAGTGTCCATTTTAACACCTAATTTTTTGCATTTTCCTATGGCAAATAAGTTATTAGAAAGTGGTTTTAATGTTATTTGTGAAAAACCAATGACAACGACTTATGATGAAGCCAAAATTTTAAATACTACTTTAAATAAAGTCAAAACTGTTTTTGCTGTAACTTACACGTATACCGGTTATCCAATGATTCGCCAAATGCGCGAAATGATTTTAAATGGCGATTTAGGAAATATTCAAAAGATAGATGCGCAATACTATCAAGGTTGGATAAACCCTATCATTCATGATAAAGAAAAACGATCGACAACATGGCGTTTAAATCCTGAAAAATCAGGAATTAGTTGTTGTGTGGGAGATATTGGAACCCATGCTTTCGATATGTTAGAATATGTATCTGGTTTAAAAGTTGAATCGATTTTAGCAGATTTAAACTATTTGTATTCTGATAATAAAATGGATATAGACGGAACTGTATTACTTCGTTGTTCAAACAATGTGAAAGGGGTTATCTGTACAAGCCAAATTGCAACAGGGGAAGAAAACAGTTTTATTGTAAAAGTTTACGGTGATAAAGCAGGATTAAAATGGGAACAGGAAAATCCTAATTATTTATATTTAATGGAAGATGGGAAACCACTCCGTTTATTAAAACCTGGTCATGCTTATAATTCTAAGTTATCTTTAGATGGAACAAAATTACCACCTGGACATCCTGAAGGCATTTTTGACTCTATGGGGAATATTTATAAAGGAGTGGCAAAAGCTATTAACAAAGAGCCTTACAATCCTGGAGAATTCCCAACGATTATTGATGGTGTTAGAGGAATGAATTTTATTGAAAAGGCTGTAGAGTCTCACCAAAATGGAAATATTTGGGTAAACATTGAAACTACAGAATGATGAAAACTATAAAAGGGCCTGCTATTTTTTTAGCACAATTTATGGATAGTAAAGCGCCATTTAATTCGTTAAATGGTTTATGTAAATGGGCTTCAGATTTAGGCTATAAAGGTATTCAAGTTCCTACACTAGATAAGTCAATTATAGATTTAGATATTGCTGCAGAAAGTCAAACATATTGTGACGATTTTAAAGGAAAAATAAACAGTTATGGGTTAGAAATTACTGAACTTTCAACTCATATCCAAGGGCAGTTAGTAGCGGTTCATCCTGCTCATAATATTATGTTTGATGTTTTTGCTCCAGAGCATTTAAAGGGAAATTATAAAGAACGCACCTCTTGGGCAATTGATCAAATGAACAAAGCTGGAATTACCAGTAGACGCTTGGGCTTAAAAACACATGCAACATTCTCTGGTTCATTGCTTTGGCCAATGATGCATCCATGGCCACAACAACCAAAAGGACTAATTGAATACGGTTTTAAGGAATTAGCGAACCGTTGGAAGCCAATTTTAAATACGTTTGAAGAAAACGGTGTGGCCGTTTGTTACGAGGTGCATCCGGTTGAAGACATTCATGATGGTGATACATTTGAGCGTTTTTTAGAAGCGACAGGAAGTCATAAAGCAGTTAATATACTTTATGATCCTTCTCATTTTGTGCTTCAACAATTAGATTATATTAAGTACATAGATCACTATCACGAGTTTATTAAAGCGTTTCACGTTAAAGATGCGGAGTTCAATCCTACAGGTAAAAAAGGAACATTTGGAGGTTACAACGACTGGAAAGATCGAGCAGGTCGTTATCGTTCCCCAGGAGATGGGCAAATAGACTTTAAAACAGTCTTTTCAAAATTAACGGAATATGGTTGCGACGTATGGGCAGTTTTAGAATGGGAATGTGTGTTAAAAAGTCCAGAACAAGGTGCTAAGGAGGGTGCTAAGTTTATAAATGATCATATAATAGAAGCTACTAATAAACGTTTTGATGATTTCGCAGGGAGTGATACCGATGATGAACAATTGAAAAAAATACTGGGAATTTAATTTTAGAAGAATGAAAAAAGAAATATTAATAGTCTTTATTTTACTTGGCTTTATAGCATGTAGACAAGCCCTAAAACAATCTACCGAAATTGAAATTAATGAGAAACTAAAAGAACAGGCAAAAACTCTTTATGAAGGTGTGTTTATTGATGTGCAGGATTCGCTCATTCTCGATGAAATTGATGTCAATGTATTGAAAGAAACTCGCCTTTTGAAGAATATTAATTTGAGGGATTCAAGTGAATTTTGGGGTTCTAAAAAGGACTTTGCATTATTTGCAATGGGAAGTATTGCAGTACCCGAAAGCGGCAACTACTACTTTAGATTAACGAATAGTGGAAAGATCAAATTAAAACTTGACAACAAAGATCTTGTTGTTAATGAGCTAGTACATAGTAAGGAAATTAATATGAGTAAAACGTATTTGGAAAAGGGCTTTACTATTTTTGAATACGAATATTATCCTGCTTTGAAGGATCCATATTTAGTTTTAGAATGGTCGAAAGACGGCGAGCGATATGAAGTAATTCCTGATTCAAGTTATAATAATTTAGATGCATTTACAGTAGAAAACTGGAGTGGTGAAGAAACCAATAATGCTGATGAAATTGTTCCTGACAACACGCTTTCAAAATTAGAGAAAGAAGAAGGTTGGCAACTTCTTTTTGATGGAAAAACTACCAAAGGATGGCATACATATAATAAGCCAGGAACAATTGGTCGCAAGTGGGTAGCCAAAAATGGGATGCTTGTTTTTGAAGGAAGAGATCGATTTGAATTTTTTGTTGCTGGACGTAAAATTGAATTGGGTCCGACCAACAAGG
Source organism: Algibacter sp. YIN40 (assembly GCF_057219435.1). Classification (NCBI taxonomy): domain Bacteria; kingdom Pseudomonadati; phylum Bacteroidota; class Flavobacteriia; order Flavobacteriales; family Flavobacteriaceae; genus Algibacter; species Algibacter sp. YIN40. Next base: position 1,484,784 of record NZ_JBXVVC010000001.1, read on the forward strand.
TTTTCGATGGAGGAGAAGATATTGTAACCGACGACTCTTTTGAGAATTTTGAATTAGCGCTAGAATGGAAGATTTCAGAAGCTGGAAACAACGGCATTTTTTATACTGTTCAAGAAGATAAAAAATATGATGAAAATTGGAAAACAAGCCCGGAAATGCAAGTAATGGATAATCAAAAGCACAAAGATGGACTTATAAATAAACATCGTGCAGGTGATTTGTACGATTTAATTGCATCGAATCCAATTCGGGTAAAACCACAAAGTAAATGGAATACGGTTCGAATTATTAAAAACAAGGGTAAAATAGAGCATTGGCTAAATGGAACTAAAGTTATAAGCTATGATTTAAATTCGGATGTTTGGAAAGATATGATTTCCAAAAGTAAATTTTCAGATTTAACAGAATTTGCTAACCCAGGTCCAGGAAAAATTGGCTTTCAGGATCATGATAACGCAGTTTACTATAAAAACATAAAAATTAGAGTAATTAATTAAACAATAAAAATTAGCAGTTAAATACTCAGTCAGTCGTTTTGCCTATTAAAACAACTTTAAGATAAAAATGCCATAATCATCGCGCATTTTTTTGGAAAATGCATAAATAGATTACATATTTTAAAATAAAAACCCGTTTAAAAAGAGATTTCTGTAATTTTATTCAAAAACTATATCATTATTAGGCGATTTTGAAATAAAATTTTAGTTTTACATAATGAAAAATTCTAAAAATAAAATACGTTGTACTACACCCGGTTTGCCCGTGCGCTGTCGCCGCCGCTTCTAATACTTAGCTTAGTAAACCAAAAACGTAATTTTAATTTTTCAAAAAGTGTTCAATTTTTTCATCATAGCAGTTCAAAATAAAGTTAATTTAATAATTAACAATAGTTCTATTATGCGTCGTCGTTTTCCTCGTCGCCCGTAAGGGTATGTTTCAATTTATTGAACTAGGTGAGTCCAGTTCAGCAATCAAGACAAATTAAAATTCAACATTATATCAAATTAGGAAAATGAAGATTGTAATAGCCGATAAATCACATATTAAATACGCAAAAGCCATTTGCGAAACAATTGCCGAATCTGCTATGGTTAGAGGAACTGGTATTGCAAAGCGAACACCAGAATATATTGCTAATAAAATGAAAAATGGCAATGCAGTAATTGCACTTGATGGTAATAAATTTACAGGATTTTGCTATATAGAAAAATGGGGTCATGGTAAGTTTGTTGCGAATTCTGGATTAATTGTACATCCAGATTATCGAGGAAAAGGACTTGCTAAGAAAATCAAACATAAAGTGTTTGAACACTCCAGAAATAAATTCCCAGATGCTAAGGTTTTTAGTATTACTACAGGGTTACCGGTTATGAAGCTTAATAGCGATTTAGGTTATAAACCTGTTACATTTTCAGAGTTAACAGATGATCAAACCTTTTGGGATGGCTGTCAAACCTGTAAAAACTATGATGTTTTAACGCGTACCAATAGAAAAATGTGCTTGTGTACAGGGATGCTTTTTGATCCTAAAAATATTGAAAGTGCGGAAAAATCTCAGGTTAAAGAAAAAGCATTTAAAAGATTAAAAAGAATAAAAGAGGCCTTGTTCCTTAAAAAAGATAAAAATAAAAAGTAATGAAAAAATTAGTAATTGCCTATAGCGGTGGATTAGACACATCATATTGTGCCGTTAGTTTATCCAAGGAATATGATGTTCATGCGGTAAGTATAAATACAGGCGGATTTACCCTAGAAGAAATTAATCATATTGAAAGTAATGCCTATAAAATGGGTGTTTCAACTTATAAAAATATTGATGCGGTAACTACGTTTTACCAAAAAGTAGTGAAGTATTTAATTTTTGGAAACGTCTTAAAAAATAATAGCTATCCGCTTTCTGTAAGTGCTGAGCGTATTATTCAGGCTATTGAAATTATTGAGTACGCTAAAAGTATTGATGCTGAGTATATTGCTCATGGTAGTACTGGAGCAGGAAATGATCAAGTTCGTTTCGATATGATTTTTCAAACATTGGCACCAAATATCAAGATCATTACGCCAATTAGAGACCAGAAATTAACAAGACAACAAGAGATTGATTACCTAAAAGAAAATGGTGTTGAGGCGTCTTGGGAAAAAGCAAAATATTCAGTTAATAAAGGGCTTTGGGGAACAAGTGTTGGTGGAGAAGAAACTTTGACATCAGAAAAACCACTACCAACTGAAGCATATCCGTCACAATTAAAAAAAGAAGGCGAAGAAAAAGTTATTTTAACGTTTAAAGGCGGTGAGTTTGTTGCTTTAAACGGTGAAAAAAATGTCCCTGAAGTGAATATTGAAAAGTTAAATGATATTGCTTCAGCTTATGCTATTGGTAGAGATATTCACGTGGGTGATACTATTGTTGGAATTAAAGGGCGTGTTGGTTTTGAAGCTGCTGCTGCTTTAATTACCGTGAAAGCACACCATTTATTAGAAAAACATACTTTGACTAAATGGCAATTACAACATAAAGAATATTTATCTAGCTTCTATGGTATGCATTTACATGAAGGACAATATTTAGATCCTGTAATGCGTAACATTGAAGCTTTTTTACAAAGTAGTCAAGATATGGTAACGGGTGATGTTATGGTAACATTGAAACCTTATCACTTCTCATTAGACGGAATTAACTCAGAGCATGATTTAATGAGTGCTAAGTTTGGAAGTTACGGAGAGGAAAACAGAGCTTGGACAGCTGATGATGCTAAAGGGTTTATTAAAATTCTAGGAAATCAAAATAAAATTTATAGACAAGTAAACTCTTAAATTATGATAAAAGTTGGAATTATTGGGGGTGCTGGTTATACGGCTGGAGAGTTAATTAGATTATTAATTAATCATCCTGAAACTGAAATCGATTTTGTGTTTAGTACATCTAATGCTGGAAACAAAATAAGCAAGATACATCAAGATTTAGTGGGTTCTTTAGATTTAGAATTTACCAATACTGTAAATTCAGATGTAGATGTGTTATTTTTGTGTTTAGGTCATGGTAATTCTGTTAAGGTTTTATCGGCTAATACATTTTCCAGTAACACAAAAATTATTGATTTAGGAAATGACTTTAGATTAGAATCTGATAAAGTTTTTAAAGGAAAAACATTTGTTTATGGCTTGCCAGAATTACAAATAGAAAATATCAAGACTGCAAAATATATTGCAAATCCTGGTTGTTTTGCAACAGCTATTCAGTTAGCATTACTGCCATTAGCAGAGAACAATTTATTGGATAGTGATGTGCATGTTAATGCCGTTACAGGTGCCACTGGTGCTGGGACTTCATTATCTGCAACAACCCATTATACTTGGAGAGACAACAATTTTTCGTATTACAAACCGTTTACGCATCAGCATTTAGGAGAAATTAATCAGTCGGTAAAACAATTACAGAATAATTTTTCTTCCGAAATTTTATTTATGCCAAATCGAGGGAATTTTTCAAGAGGAATATTTGCAACAGTGTACACAGATTTTGAAGGAACAATAGAAGACGCTAAAGATATTTACAAGTCTTTTTATAAGGATGCTAATTTTACATTTGTTTCAGATGAAAATTTACATTTAAAACAAGTAGTAAATACTAACAAGTGCTTAATTCATTTACATAAGCATAACGGAAAATTATTAATTACAAGTATTATTGATAATTTATTAAAAGGAGCTTCTGGTCAAGCTATTCAGAATATGAATTTAATGTTTGGTTTAGAGGAAACAACAGGGTTACAATTAAAAGCAACTTATTTTTAAAATATTTTGTCATACCTGCGAAGGCATGAATCCACTATTAAAATAGAAGCATTATGAAAATAGCCATTATAGGTACAGGAAATTTAGGAAGTTCAATTGCAAAGGGACTCATAAAAAACAAGTCGTTTACATCACTTTATTTAAGCGATAAAAACATGGCTGCAGTTAATGAGTTCAGCAATGAAGATTATGTTACTGTAACAAACGATAACGAATTAGCAGTAAAAGAATCTGATATATTGATTTTCGCTTTGCAACCTCGCCATATAGATAAAGTTTTAGAAAATGTTTCCTCGAGTATTACCAAAGACCATATTGTCATGTCTGTTGCTGCTGGATTCGAGATTTCTAGAATAGAAAGTATTATTGGCGATGATAAGAATATTATTAGGGTAATGCCTAATACAGCTATTTCAATTGGAAAATCAATGACCTGTCTATCGGCTAACAAGCAAGGTCAAAGTAAAATTGAATTAGCTATGAAGATCTTTAATCAGTTAGGGACTACCATGGTAATTCCAGAAGAACAAATACAAGCTGCTACGGTTATATGCGCTAGTGGTATTGCTTTTTGGATGCGTTTAGTACGAGCAACAACGCAAGGCGCAATTCAATTAGGGTTTGAAGCCGAACAAGCACACGAATTAGCAACACAAACTTGCTATGGCTCAGCTAGTTTGTTAATTGAATCTGGTAGACATCCGGAGCAAGAAATCGATCGAGTTACAACACCTAGTGGATGTACTATTGAAGGATTAAATGCCATGGAGCACCAAGGGTTAAGCTCTGCTTTAATACAAGGTATTGTAGCTTCTTTTGAAAAAATAAATCAAATTAAAAAGAATTAAAATGCCATTATTTGACGTTTATCCATTGTACAATGTAACTCCAGTTTCGGCTAAGGGAATTCATGTATATGATGAAAATGGAACAGAATATTTAGACCTTTATGGCGGTCATGCTGTTATTTCAATTGGGCATGCGCATCCAAATTATATCAAGGCTGTTACTAGTCAGGTTTCAAAACTTGGGTTTTATTCGAATGCCATTCAGAATCCCCTACAGAAACAATTAGCAGATAAAATTGAAGCGCTTTCTGGGTGCAAAGACTACGAGTTATTTTTATGTAACTCAGGTGCCGAAGCCAATGAAAATGCTTTAAAATTAGCCTCATTCAAAACAGGGAAAGCTAGAGTTGTTGCTTTTAAAAATGGATTTCATGGGCGTACTTCGGCTGCTGTTGCTGCTACCGATAATAAAAATATTATTGCGCCTATTAATGCTCAACAAGCAGTTTCTATACTACCTTTAAATGACATTGAAGGTGTTAAGACTGAATTAGAAAAAGACGATGTATGTGCGGTTATTGTTGAATTTATCCAAGGTGTGGGTGGATTAGATCAAGCAACAGCAGAGTTCTTTGAAGAAGTTAATAAATTGTGTAAAGCTAATAATACCATGTTTATTGCCGATGAGGTCCAATCGGGTTATGGACGTTCAGGTAAATTCTTTGCCTTTCAGCATTATGACGTAACACCAGATATTATTTCCATAGCAAAAGGAATGGGTAATGGTTTCCCCATAGGCGGTATTTTAATTCATCCAGATATAGAATCTAAATACGGCATGTTAGGTACTACGTTTGGTGGTAATCATTTGGCGTGTGCAGCTGGATTAGCAGTTTTAAATACCATTGAAGATGAAAATTTAATAGACAATGTAAATGTGATATCTGCATATTTCATTTCAATAGCTAAAACGATTCCGCAGATAAAAAATATTAAAGGACGCGGCTTAATGTTAGGTCTTGAATTTGATTTTGAAATTGGCGATTTACGCAAAGAATTAATCTATAAACATCACATTTTCACTGGAGGCGCATCGAATAAAAAGTTGCTAAGAATTTTACCACCTCTTAATATTAAAAAAGAACACGTCGATCAATTTTTTGATGCATTGAAGAAAGTTTTATAAAATGAATACCTTATTATCCATAGAGATTAGAAACGCTGTTTTACTTAAAATGGCTCAACTTTTGGAGCAAGAAAGAGAGTCTATTATTTCAATTAATAAGGAAGATCTTGAGGCTTACGAAGGCGATGATATATCAATGTTCGATCGCTTAAAGGTTGACGATGCTAAAGTAGATGAAATGATTAACGCGGCTAAGCATTTAGCGTCTCAAGAAGACCCAGTGGGAGTTGAACGCTTTAGTTTTAAACACGATAATGGAATGCAGGTTTATAATAAAACAGCATCATTTGGAACTGTTTTGATTATTTATGAGTCACGACCAGATGTAACCGTTGAAGCTGCTGGAATAGCTTTTAAATCAGGTAATAAAATTTTATTAAAAGGGGGAAAAGAATCGTTACGTTCAAATTTGAAAATTGTTGAATTATGGCATCAAGCCTTGCAAGAATATGGAGCATCAACAAACTGGGTTGAATACTTGCAGTTCAATAGAACCGAAACACAGTCTTTTCTAGAAAAACCAACTCAGAAAGTAGATTTAATTGTACCCCGTGGTGGAGAAAGATTAATTGCTTTTGTGAAAGAACACGCGACTTGCCCTGTAATTATTAGTGGTCGTGGCAATAATTTTGTGTATGTTCATCAAGAAGCGGATTTAGATATTGCTATAGATGTTATTATGAATGGTAAGTCGAAAATATCGGCATGTAATGCAGTAGATAAGGTTCTAATTGATGAGAATCTTCCAAACAAAAGCGAGTTTGTAAAAACACTAATTTCAAAGTTAAAAGATTTGAAAATAGAAGTTTTAGGAGATGAAACCATTTCAAAAAATAATGGCTTAGTAGCTATTAAGTCTGATGATATTTGGTACGAAGAGTTTTTAGATTACAAGATCTTAATTGGAGAAATTGCATCTAATCAAGAGACTATCGCTATGATAAATAAGTACTCTGGCGGTCATTCATCTTCAATTATAACTACCAATGAATCCGAAGCAAAATTGTTTATGGAAAATGTTGATACTGCTGCAGTATATCATAATGCATCTACTCGTTTTACAGATGGTGGGCAATTAGGTTTAGGTGGTGAGTTAGCAATAAGTACTGATAAATTACATCAGCGGGGGCCAATAGGTTTACAGCATTTGGTAACAAATAAATGGTATGTTCACGGCAACGGGCAAATAAGATAGCATGCAAAAAAAGAAGCGTATATTACTTAAAATAGGGTCTAATACCCTAACAAAAGAAACAGATAATATCTCTAGAGGAAAAATTGAGGATATTGCTAGTCAAATTTCGCAATTACAAGATACTTGCGAATTTATCATAGTAAGTTCTGGGGCTATTGCTGTGGCAAAGCAGTTTGTAAAGTTAGAAAGTAAACGTAAAGATATTTTTGTAAAACAAGCCTTAGCATCTATTGGTCAACCGCATCTAATTCGTATTTATCAAGAAATTTTTAGAGAATATGGATTGTTGAGTTCGCAATGCTTGTTATCGTACTCAGATTTCGAGAAAGAGCAAAGTAGAACCAATATCATGAATACCATTAATGTTTTGGTAAACAATAATTATATTCCAATAATAAATGAAAATGATACGGTTGCTACAGACGAAATTCAATTTGGTGATAATGATAAACTAGGTGCTTTAACGGCGTCTCTTTTAGGTGTTGATTTGTTTATAATTGCAACCAATACCAATGGAATTTACACTAAAGAATCGATTGAGAACAACAAACCAAAAACCATTGAAGAGGTATTGGACTTTGACGAATTGAAAAAGCAAGTAGTCGGTTCTAAATCGTCTCATGGCAGTGGTGGTATGAAATCCAAAATAGAAGCGGCTACCGTTACTAAAAAAGCAGAAATAGAAACATGGATTGTAAATGGATTAAAAGATAATTTTGTTGTAAATGCTTTTGAAAATAAAGTACCGTTTACAAAAATAAAGTAACCTGAAAGGTTATGCTGAATTTATTTCAGCATCTAAATTTAATAGATAATAAAAAGAGATGAAGAACTATACATCTATACAAAATATCGACAATATTAATACGTGGATTGAAGAGGCGAAGCAATTAAAATCTAATCCACTTCAGAATAGTGCATTAGGAAAAAATAAAACATTAGGGTTATTGTTTTTCAATTCTAGCTTAAGAACCCGTCTGAGTACACAAAAGGCAGCCTTAAATTTAGGTATGAATCCTATTGTTATGAATGTTTCTGGGGATGCCTGGGGTATCGAGTTCGCCGATGGTACAGCTATGAATGGAAAAACGGCGGAGCATATAAAAGAAGCTGCAGCAGTGGTATCTCAATATTGCGATATTATTGCGGTTCGTGCATTTCCAACCTTAACCGATAAGGAGAAAGATGAAAGTGAAGAAGTGTTGAGGTCTTTCACAAAATATGCAAGTGTGCCAATAGTAAATATGGAAAGCGCTACAGGTCATCCATTACAAGGCTTAACCGATGCGCTTACAATATCAGAGCATGCTAAAACCTCAAAACCCAAAGTTGTTTTAAGTTGGGCGCCACATATAAAAGCATTACCGCACGCTGTGGGAAATAGTTTTGTGCAGGCTATGCTAAAAATGGATGTAAACTTTGTAATTGCAAATCCGGAAGGTTACGATCTGAATCCACAAATAACTGGAGACACGCCAATTTACCATAATCAGTTGGAGGCTTTTAAAGACGCCGATTTTGTATATACGAAAAACTGGAGCAGTTATTCGCAATATGGAAAAATTTTGAATATTAATGCCGATTGGATGATTACTAAAGAGAAGTTGGGAAGTGCTAAGTTTATGCATTGTTTACCAGTTAGACGTAATGTGGTTGTTGAAGATGCGGTTTTAGATAGTGATAGCTCACTAGTTATAGAACAAGCTAATAATAGAACATACGCAGCACAATTAGTTTTGAAGAAAATATTAGAAAATTTATAAAATTTTCATCAGCCTGAACTTGCTGGTGTTGAACTGGTTTCAGTATTTCAGAATCGCATTGCATTGAGAGTATAAGCATGTCACACGCAGCGCAGTCGAAGTTCGAAACCTAAATAATAGAATAATAAAATGGAAAAACTATCCATAGTAAAAATAGGAGGGAATATCATTGAGAATGAAACATCTTTAAACGCATTTCTAGATCTATTTTCTAATCTTGAAGGAAAGAAAATTTTAGTTCATGGTGGAGGAAAACGAGCGACACATATTGCTTCCAAATTAGGTATAAAGTCTAAAATGATTAATGGCAGACGTATTACTGATGCAGATACTTTAGAGGTTATTACTATGGTTTATGGTGGTTTGGTTAATAAGAATGTAGTCGCCAAACTACAAGCGCTAAACATCAATGCTATTGGATTGACAGGAGCAGACGTGAATAGCATCAAATCGGATAAAAGACCAGTGAAAGAGGTTGATTTTGGTTTTGTTGGTGATGTAAAACAAGTAGATCATAATTCTATCGATAAACTAATACAAGCTAATTTTACGCCCGTATTTTGTGCTATTACTCATGATGGCAAAGGGCAGTTATTAAACACGAATGCAGACACCATTACTTCGCAAGTAGCTATAGGGATGAGCGAATTATATGAAACCTCAATTTATTATTGTTTTGAGTTGAATGGTGTTTTAAAAGATATCAATGATAAAAATTCTGTTTTAAAGCATATAGATTCTAATATTTATAAAGATTTGTTAGATAAAGGCATCATTGCAGATGGAATGTTGCCCAAGCTAGAAAATTGTTTTGATGCGTTAAGAAATGGCGTTAATGCAATAAATATGGGGAATACCTCTATGTTAACCCAAGAAAACGATAATTTCACAAAAATAAGCTTGTAAATGGTACTAGAGAAATTAACAAGCGATGCCATTGCACTTTTAAAAAGGCTAATAGAAACACAGTCTTTTTCTTCTGAAGAAGATGTTACCGCATCGCATATTGAAGATTGGTTTAAGAGTTACGATATGGTGTATACACGAACTAAAAATAACGTATGGGCTATCAATAAATATTTTGACGAGACTAAGCCAACATTATTGCTAAACTCACATCATGATACCGTAAAACCAAATTCAGCATATACTAAAGATCCATTTAAAGCTATTGTAGAAGATGGTAAATTATTCGGACTAGGGAGTAACGACGCCGGAGGTTGTTTGGTGTCTTTAATTGCGACGTTCACATATTATTATAATCACGAAAATTTAAAATATAACATCGTTATTGTCGCTTCAGCGGAAGAAGAAAGCAGTGGTCCCGATGGGCTAAATAGTATGTTGTCTATAATTCCTGAAGTCGCTGTGGCTATTATTGGAGAGCCAACGTTAATGAATTTAGCAGTAGCTGAAAAAGGTCTCGTAGTTTTTGATGCCATAGTAACAGGAACACCGAGTCATGCAGCGCATCCAAATAACGACAATGTTATTTACAATACGATTGCTGTTTTAAATTGGTTTAAAGATTTTAAATTCGAAAAAGGATCAAAAGCTTTAGGTGATGTAAAACTAACAGTCACTCAAATAAAAGCGGGCAAACAGCATAATGCAGTGCCTGCCGATTTAGAATTAGTAATTGATGTTCGCGTGAATGATGCTTATAGTAATACTGAAATAGCAGAAATTTTAAAAAAAGAAGCGCCAGTTTCAAGTATTACACCACGTAGTTTACGGCTTAATTCGTCGTCAATTCCAACAGATCACGAATTGGTGAAAGCAGGAATCGAAATAGGTAGAACAACCTACGGGTCGCCAACATTATCTGACCAAGCGGTATTGTCCTGTCCAAGTTTAAAACTAGGCCCTGGAGATAGCACCCGATCGCATTCAGCAGACGAATTTATTTATGTAAACGAAATAGAAGAAGGCATTAAGATATATGTTGAATTGTTGAAACGAGTTATTGTTCAATAATTTTGTCATTCCCGCGAAGGCGGGAATCTGTAAAATATTAGTATAGAATAAACAAGAGATTTCCATCTACATGGAAATAAAAAAAGTATTATTTATGAAACTCTGGGAGAAAGGCATATCAATAGATAAAAAGATAGAACAATTTACTGTTGGAAACGATAGAGAGATTGATATTCATATAGCAAAGTACGATGTTATTGCATCTAAAGCGCATGCAAAAATGCTTCAGAAGATCGGTATTATTACCGTTGAAGAATTAGTAGAATTGTTAAGTGGATTACAAGTTTTAGAAAAACAAATAGAGGAAGGTGGTTTTATTATTGATGCACAGTTTGAAGATGTACATTCCAAAATTGAGTTCGAACTAACAAAATCTTTAGGCGAAGTTGGGAAAAAGATTCATACAGCAAGATCTAGAAACGATCAGGTTTTAGTAGCACTTAATTTGTATTACAAAGAGAATTTAGGAGAAGTTAAAGAAAAAACAGAAATGCTTTTTAATACACTTTTAGACTTAGCCGAAACTTATAAAAATAAAGTACTTCCTGGTTACACACATTTACAAGTGGCTATGCCATCCTCATTCGGATTATGGTTTTCTGCCTATGCAGAACTCATGATTGATGATGTTTATTTATTAAATGCGGCTATAAAAACAGTGGATCAAAACCCCTTAGGCTCTGCGGCTGGTTATGGTAGTTCATTCCCAATAGATAGAGAACTTACTACCAAAGAAATGAACTTTGCTACTTTAAAATATAATGTGGTTGCGGCTCAAATGGGGCGGGGTAAAAACGAGCGAACTATTGCAGCTGCGTTGGGCGGATTAAGTAATACGATGGCACGTTTTGCAATGGATGTATGCTTGTATATGAGCCAGAATTTTGGGTTTATTTCTTTCCCAGATGAGTTAACTACAGGAAGTAGCATCATGCCACACAAAAAGAATCCAGATGTTTTTGAACTCATTCGTGGTAAGTGTAATAAAATACAAGCCTTACAAAGCGAAATGATTTTAATAACTAATAATTTGCCTAGTGGTTACCACAGAGATTTTCAGTTGTTAAAAGAAAACATGATTGCAGCTTTTGAAGAGTTAAAAGACATTCTAGATATTTTTAATTACTCCATCCAGCAAATTATTGTTAAGGATATTGATATAAACGACGATAAATACAAGTATCTATTTACTGTAGATAATATTAATACGCTGGTTGTAGAGGGACAAAGTTTTAGAGAAGCTTACCAAAAAATTGGCGGACAAGTACAAGATGGCACTTATGTACCGGATACGTCTAAACAACATACCCATGTTGGGAGTATTCATAATTTGTGTTTAGATAAGATTAAGGCAAAGTTTCCTAAGTAGGAATTTATTTGACTTTGTAAATCTTTTCTGAGACCTTCGTTTAGCTACCGATAAAGTTTATTAAAACAGAACCTTATCTTAGCATTAAACGAACCTCAAATTCCACGTTAGGCATCGCAATGAACATCATTTTTGTGAAGGACAAGCAAAAAGATTGTAATGTAAAGCCCGACCAACTGCCCTGAGCGGAGTTTAAGGGTGTTGTAACCTGCCTGCCGGCAGGCAGGCGTCCAAATAATAAGAATGAAAAAAGCGCATCGGTTAAATGCGCTTTTATTAGGAATCCAATAGTTTAGTTTAATATGCTTGGTGACTAACTCAAAATAATTAAATAATCGTGGACTGTCCTAAATGTATATTTGTAAAATTCAAATTTGTTTCTTCTGGGTTATTTATATAATCTTCAATAAAATCGCCCACTTTAGTGGTTGAAATATTGTCGTATTTAGTATTTAAATCTGGTGTGGTAATTTGAAGTTTCAACGATTTGTCTACTGCCTTTCTAATAAGTGCCGCTTCATCGTCTAATCCAAAATGGTCTAACAACATCGCTGCCGATAAAATGGAAGCAATTGGGTTCGCAATACCTTTGTTGGCTGCTTTTGTATAGGCACCGTGAATGGGCTCGAACATGGCATATTTATCGCCATGTGATGCTGATGCTAGTAAGCCAATAGAACCTACAATAACGCTAGCTTCTTCTGATAGTATATCGCCAAACATGTTTTCGGTTAATATAACATCAAACTGTCTAGGGCTAATAATAAGCTCCATGGCAGCATTATCAATATACATGTAATGTAATTTTACATTTGGATATTGTGGTGATATTTCTTGTATTATTCTGCGCCAAAGTCTAGAGCTTTCTAAAACATTGGCTTTATCCACTAAAGTTAGTTTGCGCTTTCTAGTTTGTGCTGCTTTAAATGCTAAATGGGCAATCCGCTCTATTTCGAACCTGCTATATTCGCAAGTATCGGATGCCGTATTACCATCTTCACTTAGTGTTCTTTTTCCGAAATAAATACCTCCAGTAAGTTCTCTGTAAATAAGTATGTTGGTGTCTTTTATCTGCTTTTTCTTTAAAGATGATTTGTTTAAAATATCTTCATAGGCAATCACAGGACGAATATTAGCAAATAAACCAAGTTCTTTGCGAAGTCCTAAAAGCCCTTGTTCTGGACGAATTTTTGTATTAGGATCAATGTCGTATTTGGTATTGCCAATAGCTCCAAATAAAATAGCATCTGCTTTTTTACAAGTGTTTATAGTTTCTTGAGGTAAAGGGTTCCCAGTTTTATCGATAGCGGAAGCACCAACCAGAGCAGTTTTGAACGTAAATACATGGTCAAACTCCGTAGCAATAGCCTTTAAAACCTTAACGGCTTGTGCTGTAACTTCTGGACCAATACCATCGCCTGGTAAAACGGCAATATTTAATTTCATCAATTTAACTTTTTTATCATTCCCATGAAGGTGGGAATCTATCAATTAAGACGCTACAATTTCGTTATATACTTTGCTATTTTCTATTATTTGATGAATATCTGAATCGTCAACTTCTTTTTTCTTATCTGCAAAATCTAAGAAATTGGTATAGATTTCGTCTAACTGAAGTTTCGTTAATTCGTATCCAACATTTTTTGCTCTATATGCTAATGCAGCTCTACCACTACGTGCTGTTAATACTATAGCAGATTCAGTTACACCAACATCTTTTGGGTCTATTATCTCGTATGTTTCACGATTTTTTATGACACCATCTTGATGAATACCAGAACTGTGTGCAAACGCATTAGCGCCAACAATCGCTTTGTTAGGTTGCGTGTAAATACCCATGCTATCGGACACTAATTGGCTAATACCATAAAGCATTTCGGTTTGAATACTCGTGTCTAGGTCTAAGTAAGGATGTTGTTTTAATATCATAACAACTTCTTCAAGAGCCGTGTTACCAGCACGTTCTCCAATACCATTTATAGTACATTCTATTTGTCTTGCGCCGTTAATTACACCTTCAATGGAATTGGCTGTCGCCAAACCTAAATCGTTGTGGCAGTGGCAAGAAATAATCGCCTTTTCAATACCTTTTACGTTTTCTTTTAGGTACTTAATCTTAGCCCCATATTCGTGAGGTAAGCAATAACCTGTAGTATCTGGAATGTTTAAAACCGTAGCTCCTGCTTTAATGACTGCTTCACATACACGAGCTAAATATTCGTTGTCTGTTCTACCAGCATCTTCAGCGTAAAACTCAACATCTTCAACAAAAGATTTAGCATAACTCACGGCTTTAACAGCACGTTCAATAATAGCTTCTTGAGTTGATTTGAATTTATGTTTTATATGTGATTCAGATGTGCCAATACCAGTATGAATTCTTGGTATTTTAGCATATTTTAAAGCTTCGGCAGCAACTTTTATGTCGTTTTCAACAGAACGGGTTAAACCACAAACTGTTGCATTTTTAACAATTTTTGAAATTTCTTCAACCGATTTAAAATCACCTGGACTAGAAACAGGAAAACCGGCTTCAATTATATTAACACCTAGACTGTCAAGCTGTTCGGCTATAACTAATTTTTGCTCAGTGTTAAGTTTACAACCTGGGACCTGCTCGCCATCGCGAAGCGTTGTATCGAAAATTTGTACGTTACTATTAGACATTTATTAAAATATATTTTCGTATTCTTATACGAATGTATATTTTGGTTTGGTAAATGACGCTACTCCATTAATCCTTTTTACGATGTTTAACTTGTTTGTTTTATGTTTAATCAATTGAATATCAATTTATTAATAGAGTTTTTGTGACTATGACAAGAGAGCAAAAAGATAATTTATTTGTACTGGTTAAATCGCTTTCTAAATCGGAGAAAAGACAGTTTAAGCTGTATGTTGGTCGATTGGGAGTAAATGAAGACTCAAAATTCTTATTACTTTTTAATATCCTTGATAAACTAAAAGTTTACGATGAAGCGATTATTTTAAAAAAAGGGATTGTTAAAAAACAGCAATTGTCTAATTTAAAAGCACATCTCTATAAACAAATTCTTATAAGCTTGCGTCTAAATCCGTCTCACCAAAACATTCGAATTCAGATTCGTGAGCAGCTTGATTTTGCAACTATTCTATACCATAAAGGGCTTTACAAACAAAGTTTAAAAATATTAGATAAGGCCAAGAATTTGGCAGTTGCAAATGAAGAGAAAAATGTAGCGTATGAGATTGTTGAGCTTGAAAAAGTTATAGAATCGCAATACATTACAAGAAGTATTAGTAATCGCGCCGACGAATTAACTATTCAAGCCAAAGAGTTTAGTCTACAAAATGTATTGGCAAGTAAACTATCAAACTTGTCTCTACAGCTGTATGGTTTATTTTTAAAAACAGGATATGTTAAAAATGATGAAGAGCATCAAGTTATTACTAATTATTTCAATGACAGGTTACCCAAATACGATATTAATGAATTAGGATTCCGCGAAAAACTTTGGCTTTACAAATCCTATTTATGGTACAGTTTTTTAACAGTAGATTTTTTGTCATGTTATAAGTACGCATCAAAGTGGGTAGATTTGTTTTACAAGAATAAGAACATGATAGTTTTAAATCCTGTTTTTTTCTTAAGAGGAAATCATTATTTGTTAGAGGCCTTGTTTTACTTGCGTCAGTATGAAAAATTTCAAGATACACTTAAGAATTTAGAAGAAGTAACCAGAGAAAAGTGGTTTCCATTAGACGATAATAATGCTAGTTTAGCTTTTTTATATATCTACAATAATAAATTCAATTTACATTTTATTGAAGGTAGTTTTAATGAAGGTATACCGTTAATTGATGAAGTATTAGAGCAACTAAAAGGTTTTAAAAATCGTATAGATGAGCATCATATTATGGTATTTTATTATAAAATAGCTAGTATGTATTTTGGTGCTGGAGAAACTAAAAAGTGTATTATTTATCTTGATAAAATTATAAGTAATAAATCGCTTCAAATGCGAGAGGATTTACTCTGCTTTTCAAGAATATTAAATCTTGTAGCTCATTATGAAGCGGGATTAGATTATAATTTAGATGTTTTAATAAGAAGCACATATAAGTTTTTAATTAAAATGGAAGATTTATATGAGGTTCAGAAAGAGTTTATTAAGTTTTTAAGAGGTTTAGGTGATATTTATCCGCATGAAGTAAAAGGCGAATTTATTAAACTACTTAATAAGTTAAAAGAGTTCGAGAATGATCCATACCAAAGTCGCGCTTTCTTGTATCTAGATATTATTTCATGGTTAGAATCGAAAATTGAGAATAAACCTATAGGGCAAATAATTAGAAGAAAATTTAATGAAGATTCAATTAAAAAATAAAATAGTCACTAAAAAATTTGGATATTAACTTTTTCTAACTGAATATTTGTATTCACAAGTTCAATAACTTATTGAGATGTTATCAAGAAAGGCGGAGGGATTAGACCCGTTGAAGCCTTAGCAACCCTTTACCCGTAAAGAAGGTGCTAAATTCTACCCATAACGGATAGATAACTTAAGAAAATTACTTTCAGTAATTTTTAAATTTCTTTTTAACATTTTTCTATAAAAGCATATTTGGCTTGATTTATTAATGAATTAAATTTAGAAAAATGAGCATACCAAAATTAGCAACAAATGCATTACATGCAGGACATGATGTTACAACCACTTTAGGGACTAGAGCAGTACCAATTTATCAGACAACATCCTATGTTTTTAACAATTCAGATCATGCAGCAAACTTATTTTCATTACAAGAATTAGGTTTTATATATACGCGTTTAAATAACCCAACAAACCAAATTTTACAAGACCGTTTAGCAGCAGTTGAAGGCGGAATTGGTGCTGTTGTTTTTGCATCTGGTACATCTGCTATTTCCACAGGATTACTTACATTATTAAAAGCCGGCGACCATATTGTAGCCTCTAGCAGTTTGTATGGCGGAACTTATAATCTTTTAAAAGTTACTTTGCCAAGATTTGGTATTACAACGACATTTGTTGATGCTGATAATCCTGATAATTTTGCAGGAGCCGTTCAAGATAATACAAGAGCATTTTTTGTAGAATCATTGGGAAACCCAAAATTAGATGTGTTAGATTTAGAAGCCATTTCTATTCATTCAAAAGCTGCAGGAGTACCTTTTATTGTTGATAATACAGTAGCTACTCCGGCATTATTAAATCCTTTAAATCATGGTGCTAATATTGTTATTCATTCTTTAACAAAATATATTGGTGGTCAAGGAACTTCTATAGGTGGAGCTATTATTGACGGTGGTACATTTAATTGGGCAAACGGAAAGTTTCCAGAATTTACAGAACCATCTGCTGGTTACCACGGCTTAGTTTATAATGAAGCATTGGGTGCAGCAGCTTATACCTTTAAATTGATTTTAGAAGGATTACGTGATTTAGGCGGTGCTTTAAGTCCAACAAATGCATTTAATATTATCCAAGGTTTAGAAACTTTACCTATTAGAATTAAAAAACATTCTGAAAATGCTTTAGAAATAGCGAAATGGTTAGAACAGCAAGATGAAGTTGCATGGGTTAATTATCCAGGTTTAAAAAGTAGTAAATACAAAGCTTTAGCAGATAAGTATTTGCCTAATGGCCAAAGCGGGATTGTTACTTTTGGAGCTAAAAAAGGATTTGATGCTGCGAAAACAATAGCAGACGAAACTAAATTATTTTCATTATTAGCTAATATTGGAGATACAAAATCTTTAATTATCCATCCTGGAAGTACAACACATCAACAGTTAGATGAAGCAGAACAAGAATCGGCTGGTGTATCTGGAGATTTAATTCGTTTGTCTGTTGGTATTGAAGACATAGCAGATTTAAAAGCAGATTTAAAACAAGCACTTAGTAAAATCTAATTTACTCATAAGTAATACAAAGAATTGAATCACAAGTTGCAACATATAGCTATTAATAATTACACTACTGAAAAAGGTGTGCTTTACCCTGAGATAAAGTTAAGTTATCAAGTTTTTGGAAAAACTTTAGGTGCGGCACCAATAGTTTTAGTAAATCATGCACTAACTGGTAATAGCAATGTTGCAGGTAAAACAGGTTGGTGGAAAGATTTAGTGGGCATTGATAAAGTTATTGATACCAATTTGTATTCAGTTTTAGCATTTAACATTCCTGGAAATGGCTACGATAGTTTCGTAATTGAAAACTATAAAGATTTTGTAGCTCGAGATGTAGCGAAAATCTTTTTATTAGGGCTTCAAGAATTAAAAATCACGAAGCTTTTCGCTACTATTGGTGGTTCATTAGGAGGTGGTATTGCATGGGAAATGGCTGTTTTACAACCTGATTTTACAGAGCATTTAATAGTGGTTGCAACCGATTGGAAATCTACTGATTGGCTAATTGCGAATTGCCAGATACAAGAACAATTTTTATTGAATTCTAAAAACCCAGTTCACGATGCTAGAATGCATGCGATGCTTTGTTATCGTACTCCAGAATCTTTTAAAGAGCGATTTCAGCGTTCAAAAAATGAGGATTCAGAAATTTTTAATGTAGAAAGTTGGTTGTTGCATCATGGTAAAAAATTGCAAGAGCGCTTCCAATTATCAGCTTATAAATTAATGAATCAGTTGTTAAAAACAATTGATGTTACTAAAAACCGAAAAGCAGACCTGAATGTTTTAGAAGATATAGAGGCCAACATACATATTATTGGTGTTGATTCCGATTTGTTCTTTACTGCTGAAGAAAATAAGCAAACACATAAGCAATTGGCGGTAACACATGCCAATGTTACTTACAATGAAATTAATTCGGTTCATGGTCATGATGCGTTTTTAATGGAGTATCAACAATTAGAAAAAATAGTAGAAGGCATTTTTGTGCCAGATTCTAAAAAGAAAAAAATGAAAGTATTAAAGTTTGGAGGGAAATCTTTAGCAAATGGTGATGGATTGAATAAAGTGCTTTCCATTATTGAAAACAAAGTACATGACGGCGAAAAAATAGCGGTTGTTGTTTCTGCTAGAGGGAGTGCCACCGATGATTTAGAAGAAATTTTAAATAAATCAGTACAAGGTAAAGAATATAAAGAAGCATTAGAAGCTTTTAAGCAATATCAAAAAGAACCTTTAAAGGATATTGATTTTTCGCAAGAATTTTCAATATTAAATAAACTCTTTGAAGGGGTAAGTTTATTGAGGGATTACAGTCAAAAAACTAAAGATGAAATATTAGCACAAGGTGAATTGTTATCTGTAAAATTGGTTTCCAGTTTGCTTAATCAGAAAGGAATAAAAGCAAAAGTAACAGATACTAGACAGCTAATTAAAACGGATGGTAATTTTGGAAATGCACAGCTTGTTTCACAGTTAACTAAGGACAATGTTAAGAATTACTTTAAGAATAATAATAGCGACACCGTTAATATTTTAGCTGGATTTATTGCTTCCAATTCTAAAAACGAAACCACTACTTTAGGAAGAAACGGGAGTAATTATACAGCCGCTTTAATAGCTAATTATTTAGATGCCGAAGAGTTGCAAAACTATACGCATGTAAACGGTATTTATACAGCCAACCCAGATTTAGTCGAGGATGCTCAAAAAATAAGAGAGTTGTCGTTTGCTGAGGCTAATGAACTAGCTAATTTTGGAACAACAGTTTTACATGCCAAAACAATTATTCCGTTAGTTGAAAAAAATATTAATCTGCGTATACTTAACACCTTTAATTCAGATGATGAAGGCACCTTAATTACGGCAAAACCAAGCTCAAAGGAAGTAACATCATTATCTGTTTTAGACAATGTGGCGTTGCTTAATTTAGAGGGACGTGGTTTATTAGGCAAAATTGGCGTTGATGCAAGGATATTTAAAGCTTTAAGCGACAGAGATATTAGCGTAAGTATCATTTCTCAAGGATCTTCAGAACGCGGGATAGGTTTAATTATAGATGCAGAAAAAGCAACTCAAGCAGTTATAGCTTTAGAGCGTGAATTTGAAAATGATTTTTATGCACAAGACGTAAATAAAATTGAGGTAGTTGATGATGTTTCGGTTATTTCAATCATTGGAATAGAATTGAGTTCTTTCCATAAACCATTTAATGCACTAATAAAAAATCAAATTACGCCATTACTATTTAATAATACAGTAACTGGTAGAAATGTGAGTTTAGTTGTTAAGAAGAGCCAATTGAATAAAGCAATGAATGTAATTCATGGTGAAGTATTCGGAATTTCAAAAAAAATAAACATTGCCATTTTTGGTCACGGAGGAGTTGGTGGCGCTTTAATAAATCAGATTTTAAAATCGAAAAACGATATTGAAAAACGTAAAGGCCTCAATTTGAATGTTTTTGCCATTGCGAATTCTAGAAAATTACTTTTAAGCAAAAATGGTGTCGATGCTAATTGGAAGAAAGCAATTGATGAAACAACTACAGAAAGCTCTATTGAAGATATTATCACTTTTGCAAAAACATATCATTTAGAAAACCTAATTGCAGTAGATAACACTGCAAATTCTGAGTTCTTTAATAATTATATTCCGTTAGTAGAAGCTGGTTTCGATTTAGTATCATCTAATAAAATCGCAAATACGATTTCTCACGATTTTTATAAGGAATTAAGAGTTCAATTAGAAAAAAATAATAAAGAATATTTATACGAAACAACAGTGGGCGCGGGTTTGCCGTTAATTGATACCATTAAACTATTACATGAATCTGGAGAAAACATTACCAGAATACGCGGTGTTTTCTCAGGAACTTTAAGTTATTTATTTAATAATTTTTCAATTCAGGATAAACCGTTTAGCGAAATCATTCAAGAAACCATAGATAAAGGATTTACTGAACCAGATCCAAGAGAGGATTTTTCAGGAAATGATGTAGCAAGAAAGCTGTTAATTCTAGCCAGAGAGTTAGATTTGCAAAATGAGTTTGAAGATGTTTCTGTATTAAATTTAATACCAGAGGCGTACCGAAATATTTCAGTAGAATCCTTTTTATCACAATTGAATGTGTTGGATGGTCAATATCAAAAGATAAAAGACGATCAAAAGGATTGTCATGTATTACGTTATGTTGGTGATCTATCAGGTGATTTATCTCAAGATAAAGGAAATTTGGAAGTAAAACTAGTGTCAATTCCTGAAAATAGTACTTTAGGACATGTTAAAGGATCTGATGCTATTTTTGAAATATTTACAGAGTCTTATGGTGAGCAACCTATCGTTATCCAAGGAGCAGGAGCAGGAGCAGAAGTAACTGCAAGAGGTGTTTTTGGTGATATATTGAGATTGTCTAAGCATATAAATTAAATGTCAGGTTGAGCGCAGTCGAAACCATTTAGAAAGTAATGAGTAAAAGTAAAAAACAATTCGAAACAGAGGCCATTCGTACCCAATTAGAGCGTACAGAATTTTTAGAGCATACTAGTCCGTTATATTTAACGTCCAGTTTTGTGTTTGAAGATGCTGAGGATATGCGAGCTTCGTTTACCGAGGAAAAACAACGTAATATATATAGTCGTTTTACAAACCCAAATACATCTGAGTTTGTTGATAAAGTGTGTAAAATGGAAGGCGCTAAAGATGGCTATGCGTTTGCAACTGGAATGGCAGCAATTTTTTCAACATTTGCCGCGCTTTTGGATAGTGGTGACCATATTGTATCGGCACGGTCAGTATTTGGTTCAACGCATACAATGTTTACTAAGTATTTACCTAAATGGAATATAACAACAAGTTATTTTAATATCAATGAGCCAGAAACGATTGAAAGTTTCATAACACCTAATACTAAAATTTTATATGCTGAATCACCTACAAACCCAGGTATCGATATTATTGATTTAGAATTGTTGGGAAACATTGCTAAAAAGCACAACTTAATTTTAATAATAGATAACTGTTTTGCAACGCCATACATACAGCAACCTATAAAGTATGGTGCCCATTTAGTGATTCATTCTGCTACAAAATTAATGGATGGTCAAGGTCGCGTATTAGGAGGGGTTACCGTTGGAAATGCTGACTTAATAAGAGAAATATATTTATTTGCTAGAAATACAGGGCCTGCTTTGTCTCCTTTTAACGCTTGGACTTTATCGAAAAGTTTAGAAACCCTTTCGGTTAGAGTGGATAGACATTGTGAGAATGCTTTAAAAGTAGCCGAGTTTTTAGAAAACCATCCAAAAGTAAATTGGGTAAAATATCCATTTTTAAAATCGCATCCGCAATACGAAGTTGCTAAAAAGCAAATGAAACTAGGGGGTAATATTGTTGCCTTTGAAGTAAAAGGAGGTATTGATGCAGGACGTAGTTTTTTAAATAATATTAATATGTGTACATTATCTGCCAATTTAGGAGATACAAGAACTATTGTAACACATCCTGCAAGTACAACTCACAGCAGTTTAGCAGAGGAAGATAGGTTGGTAGTAAATATTACAGATGGGTTAGTAAGAGTATCTGTTGGATTAGAGCATGTAGATGATGTTATTGCCGATTTGGAGCAAGCTTTAAATTAGTATATTAGCCACATGCTATCCAAAAAAACGAAATACGGGTTAAAAGCACTTACATATATAGCCAGAAGGGAAAGCGATTTGCCCGTTCAAGTAAGTGTCATTGCTAAAAGTGAACAAATTCCACAGAAGTTTTTAGAAAGCATTTTACTTACCTTAAGAAAATCTGGAATTTTAGGATCAAAAAAAGGAAAACATGGAGGTTATTATTTACGAATGGAACCTTTAGAAATTAAAATGACTGATGTAATGCGTGTCCTTGAAGGTCCAATTGCTATGGTGCCTTGTGTTAGTCTTAATTATTATGAAAAGTGTGATGATTGTCCAGATGAACATAAATGTAGCGTTCATAAATTGATGATTGAGGTACGAGATAGTACGCTTAAAGTATTCAGAAATACAACTTTAGCCGATTTATCTAATATAAACGATTAAAGATTTCTCAAAATAACGCACCTCTCAAGAGAATTTTTCACAGTTAATCCTTAAAATATTCCATTATTCTAAAAAGTTGTTAAAACTCTTTTTTGTGTTACAAAATGTTTTACATTTGTAATCCCTAGTAAATTGATAGGATTAATGTAAAATAACAACAAATGATTGCGCAAATGTTATTAAAAAGTAAAGAAAAGACCACTTACAGCGAGGATTCTACCGATGAGAAACCAATAAGAAGTATTGCTAAAGCTCTTAGCTGGAGGGTTGTTGGTACTTTAGATACTTTGTTAGTTTCTTATATATTAACAGGGAGAATATCGCTTGCAGCGTCTATAGCATCAGTAGATTTTGTAACAAAATTAATTTTGTACTTTTTTCACGAGCGCATTTGGAATGCGGTAAAATGGGGAAAATAAATATATAGAACAATGTTAACAGATAATCAAATAGAAGAATTAAATAAAAGCTTTAAAAAGGCGACGCCAGCTGAAATTATTCAGAAGGCTTTTGAGCTTAATGATAAAGCAGTAGTTACAACAAATTTCAGACCTTATGAAGCCGCTATTTTGCATGCAGTAAGCGAAGTGGAAGCAAATATTCCTGTGGTTTGGTGTGATACAGGTTACAATACGCCTCAAACATATAAGCATGCAGAACAGGTTATAAATGACTTGAACTTAAACGTGTCTTTATATGTGCCAAAACAAACGTCTTCGCATAGAGATGTGGTTATGGGAATTCCAAATATTGATGCTCCAGAGCATGCTTTATTTACTGAGCAAGTAAAGTTAGAGCCTTTTAAAAGAGCAATGGAAGAGCACAAACCAAAAGTATGGTTCACAAACTTACGCCAAGGGCAAACAGCTTTTAGAAACAGTATTGGTATTTTTAGTGTAAGTAAAGATGGTGTTTTAAAAGTAAGTCCTTTCTATTTCTGGTCTGATGAAAAATTAGATACTTATTTAGAAGAGAATAACTTACCAAACGAATTCAAGTATTTCGATCCAACAAAGGCATTAGAAAATAGAGAGTGTGGTTTACACGCTTAAATAAGATAAAAAAGAGATATTTGTATTTTAAAACAAATTAAGCAAGATTATGAATAAAGACACATCGCATATCAATTCTCTTGAAAATGAAGCGATATACATCATGCGAGAAGTTGCAGCACAGTTTGAAAAACCGGTGTTGTTATTCTCAGGAGGAAAAGATTCAATTACATTAGTTAGGTTGGCAGTAAAAGCTTTCTACCCAGCTAAAGTACCTTTTCCATTAATGCATATAGATACGGGACATAACTTTCCAGAAACTATTGAGTTTAGAGACCGTTTGGTTAAAGAATTAGGTTTAGAATTAATTATAAGAAATGTACAAGATTCTATCGATCAAGGAAAAGTAAAAGAAGAGTCCGGTCGTTACGCGAGTAGAAATATGTTGCAAACAACAACACTTTTAGATGCTTTAGAAGAGTTTAAATTTGATGCAGCTATTGGAGGCGCAAGACGTGATGAAGAAAAAGCTAGAGCAAAAGAGCGTATTTTCTCTGTTCGTGATGATTTTGGTCAATGGGATGAAAAAAACCAACGCCCAGAATTATTTGATATGTTGAATGGTGAAATCGATCATGGTCAAAATGTTCGAGTATTCCCTATTTCAAACTGGACAGAACTAGATGTTTGGTCTTATATAGAAAAAGAAAACATAGAGATTCCTTCAATTTATTTCGCACATAAACGTAAAGTATTTATGAGAGATGGCATGATTTGGTCTGCAGAAGATGGTGTTGTTTATAGAGATAAAGAAGAAGAGGTAATTGAAGAAATGGTACGATTCAGAACTGTAGGAGACATGAGTTGTACTGCCGCAGTATTATCAGAAGCAGTGTCTATTTCTAAAGTGGTGGAAGAAATTAGAGATTCTACTATTTCAGAACGAGGCGCTCGTATAGATGATAAACGCTCTGAAGCAGCCATGGAAAAACGTAAGCAACAGGGGTATTTCTAGAATACAATTTTGTCAATTCCGCGAAGGCGGAAATCTTTTAAAACGAATACAAATTAGGTTTAAAACCTATCATTATTATAAAAAATGGAAGTATTAAAAATAGCAACAGCAGGTAGTGTTGACGACGGAAAAAGCACCTTGATAGGACGTATTCTTTACGATACAAAATCATTAACTACAGATAAGTTAGAAGCGATAGAGAAAACGAGTAAACAACGGGGTTACGATTACTTAGATTTTTCATTAGCAACCGATGGTTTAGTTGCTGAAAGAGAACAAGGTATCACCATTGATGTAGCGCATATTTATTTTTCAACAAAAAAGAAGAGTTACATAATTGCAGATACTCCAGGTCATGTTGAGTACACACGTAACATGGTAACTGGAGCTTCAACATCACAAGCGTCTATCATTTTAATTGACGCTAGAAAAGGGGTTATTGAGCAAACAAATCGTCATTTTTTCATCAATAATT
This sequence comes from Algibacter sp. YIN40, assembly GCF_057219435.1. Taxonomy (NCBI): domain Bacteria; kingdom Pseudomonadati; phylum Bacteroidota; class Flavobacteriia; order Flavobacteriales; family Flavobacteriaceae; genus Algibacter; species Algibacter sp. YIN40. The sequence goes on from NZ_JBXVVC010000001.1 coordinate 1,510,319, forward strand.
TATTAAGAATTAAAGATGTTGTTGTTGCGATAAATAAAATGGATTTAGTCGATTATTCAGAAGAGATTTATAATAAAATAAAAGCTGATTTTTCTGAATTAATGAGCAAAAGAGATTACCAAGATCAAAAAATAACATTTATTCCAGTTAGTGCTTTAAAAGGCGATAACGTGGTTAACAAAACTGAAAAAATGCCTTGGTATAAAGGCGAAGCTTTATTAGAGCATTTAGAGCAATTAGACAAAGCGGATATTTTTAATGTAGGTACACCACGCTTTCCAGTGCAATATGTAATTCGTCCAAAAACTGAAGAGTTTCATGATTATAGAGGATATGCAGGAAAAGTTTATGGTGGCGATTTAAGTGTTGGTGACGATATTATTGTTTTGCCATCAAAAACACGATCAAAAATTAAGGATATTTATTTCTATGATGAAAAGTATGAAACAGCTTCAAGACGCTCTTCAGTAACCATAACTTTAGAAAATGATATCAATGTAAGTCGTGGAGATATGATTGTCAAGGAAGGGGATTTACCTACAATAGATAAACAATTCACTGCGAATGTATGCTGGATGGATATAAACGAATTAACGCCTGGTGGTAAATATGTTGTGCAACATGGTATTAATAAGGTATTAGCAAAAGTTGATAGAATCAATCATAAAATCAAACCTGACTATTCAGGAATTGAAAAAGATATTACTGGTTTAAGTATCAATGATATTGCTTCAATAACATTCAAATTAAACAAACCAATTTTTTACGATCAGTTTAAAAATCACAGAACAAACGGGTCGTTTGTTATAATAGATACACAGTCTAACAACACGGTTGGTGCTGGTTTCATCCAATAAAAAAGAAAATGCAAAGTTTTAGAACAGAATTTGAAAACCCAGTTGTTGAGAAAGATATTATTGAATTAGCTAATAAAATTGAGCTTTTCAATAATGGGAAGATTGATGAAGAAAAATTTAGAAGTCTTCGTTTAGCTCGAGGTGTTTATGGGCAGCGTCAAGAAGGTGTGCAAATGATTCGCATAAAATTACCTTATGGAAAGGTAAAGAGTAATCAATTACATAGAATTTCTGATGTTTCTGATGAATATTCTCGTGGTCGTTTGCATATTACAACGAGACAAGATATTCAAATACATTATGTCGATTTAAATAGAACACCAGAATTGTGGGCAGAATTAGAGCGTGATGATGTGACCTTGCGTGAAGCTTGTGGTAACACGGTAAGAAACGTGACAGCAAGTGAAACAGCTGGTATCGATGTTGATGAACCATTTGATGTGTCACCTTATGCAGATGCATTATTCAAGTTCTTTTTACGAAACCCAATTTGTCAGGAAATGGGACGTAAATTCAAAGTGTCTTTTTCTTCTTCTGATGAAGATACTGGATTATCATACATGCACGATTTAGGATTCATCGCAAAAATCGAAAATGGTGTTCGTGGATTTAAAGTATTGATTGGTGGAGGTCTAGGATCTCAGCCACGACATGCCGATGTGCTATATGATTTCTTAGAAACAGATAAAATAATTCCAGTAATGGAAGGTGTTTTAAGAATTTTTGATCGCCATGGAGAACGTAAAAGTCGAGCTAAAGCTAGAATGAAATTCTTATTAAAGGATATTGGGCTTGATGCGTTTAAAGCACTAGTAGAAGAAGAGCAAAATGCTATAGAGTTTAAATCGGTTGCGATTGATGCAGATGCTTATGAACCTTCAGTTCCAGTTGAACTTGAAGTTGTTCCAGAAGTAACAATCAAAGATCAACAAGCCTTTGAAACTTGGAAATCGACCAATATTATTCCTCAAAAGCAAGAGGGACATGTGGCAATTGGCATCAAAGTGTTATTAGGAGATTTTTATACAGATAAAGCACGTTTATTAGCAGATTTAGTTGAAAAATATGCTGCAGGAGAAATCAGGTTATCATTACGCCAAAACATTGTAATTCCTTTTGTAAAAAGAGAATTAGTGCCATTTTTCTACACTGAGTTAGAAAAATTAGGTTTTGTTGAGGCGGGTTATAATAAGGCGGTAGATATTACGGCATGCCCTGGTACAGATACTTGTAATTTGGGAATTGCAAGTAGCACAGGAATTGCCGATGAGTTAGAACGTGTAATTAAAGCAGAGTATCCTCAATATTTAAATAACGAAGATTTAGTTATAAAGATTAGTGGCTGTATGAATGCCTGTGGTCAACACAATATGGCTAATATTGGTTTCCAAGGTATGTCTGTTCGTACACCAGATAAATTAGTAGCGCCTGCATTACAAGTTTTGTTAGGTGGAGGTAATCTAGGTGATGGTAATGGGGCTTTTGCAGATAAAGTTGTAAAAGTGCCAAGTAAGAGAGGGCCAGAAGCTTTGCGAAGAATCTTAAATGATTTTGAAGCGCATGCCTGCGGAAAACAATTTGTTGAATACTATAAAGAAAAAGGAGAAAAGTATTTCTACGATTTCTTAAATGATTTACAAGATGTCACTAATTTAACTCAAGCCGATTTTATTGATTGGGGAGAAGAAGAAAAGTATGTTAAAGAGATTGGTATTGGAGAATGTGCAGGTGTTGTAATTGATTTAATAGCTACATTGTTTTTAGAAAGTGAAGAGAAGATTGAAAATGCGAAAGAATCTTTTGATAACAAAGTATATTCGAGCGCTATTTATCATGCTTATAGTTCACTAGTGAATTCCGCAAAAGCTTTGTTATTAGCCGAAAACAAGAAAACAAATACACATGCTGGAATTATAAGTCAGTTTGATGAATTGTTTGTTGAAAGTAAAAGAATAGATTTAGGAAGTTCTTTTTCAGAACTGATATATCAAATTAATAAATTTGCACCAACTGAGGAATTTGCTTCAAATTATATCGAAAATGCTAATGGTTTTTTGCAAAAAGTAAGAGTTTTTAGAGAATTAGAAACATCAACTTTAACAAAGAAAGCGGTTTAATACAGAGTAATGAGTATAATAATTCCAAAGTTAACTGTTGTAGGCGCAGGTCCAGGTGATGAAGATTTAATTACCTTAAAAGCTATTAAGGCTATTAAATCTGCAGAAGTCATTCTGTATGATGCACTCATTAACGAATCCTTGTTAAAATATGCTCCAGAGAATACAGAGCTAATTTTTGTAGGTAAACGAAAGGGGTGTTATGCTTTTCAACAGAAACAAATTAATGAATTAATCGTTTCTAAGGCCAAAGAAAAAGGTCATGTTGTAAGATTAAAAGGAGGTGATCCGTTTATTTTTGGACGCGGTGCAGAGGAAATAGATTATGTAAGGCAGTTTGGTTTGGAAACCTTTATTGTGCCGGGAATTTCATCATCCATGGCAGTTCCAGCATATCAAGGAATTCCGTTAACAAAGCGGGGTGCTTCAGAAAGTTTTTGGGTGATTACGGGAACTACTAAAAATCATCAATTATCAACGGATGTTGCTCTCGCAGCTAAATCGACTGCAACCGTAGTCATTTTGATGGGAATGAGTAAACTAAGCGAAATTGTTAGGATTTTTTTAGAAGAAAATAAGCAGAATACTTCGGTGGCGATAATTCAAAATGGAACAAGAGCCAATGAAAATGTTGGGATTGGAACAATTAAAACAATTGAAAAGATAGTTAAAGAAAAGCAATTAGCGAACCCAGCTATTATTATTATTGGAGAAGTGGTTAAAGAAAGAGCAGTATTAACTTCTATTTATAGTGAAGTAGCTAGGAACTAAATTATGGAAAGAAATAATTTATATCCTATATTTTTGAAAGCTAAAAGCTTAAGTGTTCTTATAGTTGGCGGTGGAAATGTAGCTGAAGAAAAATTAACGTTCTTATTAAAATCGAGTCCAGATGCTCAGGTAACTATGGTGTCTCCCATGTATAGAGAAGGTACTATAGAACTTGCTAAAAAGGGTTGTGTAACATTATTTGAAGATGTTTACAAAAAAAAATATTTAATTGGCAAGCATATAGTTGTAGCAACGACAGACATACCCGAAGTAAATGTTCAGGTTTGGAAAGATTGTAGGGCAGAAGCTAAATTGGTAAACGTTGCAGATAATCCACCATATTGCGATTTTTATATGGGAGGGATCGTAACAAAAGGTAATGTAAAAGTAGCGATAAGTACTAATGGAAAATCACCAACAACTGCTAAACGATTACGTCAGTTTTTCGAGGATGTAATTCCTGAAAACGTAGACGATTTAGTGAAGAATTTAAACGAGTATAGAAAAACAATAAAAGGTGATTTTGAAGAAAAAGTGGAAACACTAAACGAATTCACTAAAGGATTAATTGCAAAAAAAGAAGTATAAAATGATTAAGACTGATATACTTATCATAGGGGCTGGGCCAACAGGTTTATTCACTGTTTTTGAAGCAGGATTATTGAAATTAAAATGTCATTTAATTGATGCATTACCACAACCAGGTGGGCAATGTTCTGAGATTTACCCTAAAAAACCAATTTATGATATTCCTGGATTTCCTGAAATATTAGCGGGCGATCTAACTAAAAACTTACTAGAGCAAGGTAAACAATTCGAGCCTGGATTTACATTAGGTGAACGAGCTGAAACTATAGAAAAGCAAGAAGATGGTTCTTTTATTGTAACAACAAATAAAGGAACAAAACATCATGCACCAATAGTAGCTATTGCAGGCGGTTTAGGCTCTTTTGAGCCTAGAAAACCAGCCATTGAAAGGATTACAGATTATGAAGATAATGGTGTAGAATATATTATTAAGGATCCAGAATTTTACCGAGATAAGAAAGTCGTAATTTCTGGAGGAGGAGATTCTGCATTAGATTGGAGTATCTTTCTAACAGATGTGGCATCAGAGGTAACTTTAATTCACAGAAGAAATGAATTTAGAGGTGCTTTAGATTCTGTAGAGAAAGTAGGTGAATTGACAAAATCTGGTAAAATTAAATTAATAACACCAGCTGAGGTTACAGAGCTACATGGGAATGGAAAGATTGAAACGGTTACCGTGACTCCAAAAGAAGGTGAGGCGTTTCAATTAGAAACCGACCATTTCATTCCACTATTTGGTTTGTCACCTAAATTAGGTCCTATTGGAAACTGGGGATTAGATATTGAAAAGAATGCTATTAAAGTAGATAACTCATTAAATTATCAAACAAATATTCCAGGAATTTTTGCCATTGGAGATGTGAACACCTATCCTGAGAAATTAAAATTGATTTTATGTGGTTTCCATGAGGCAACTTTAATGTGTCAAGCTGCTTATAGAATTATCAATCCAGGAAAAAGATTAGTGTTAAAATATACAACCGTAAGCGGAATTGATGGTTTCGATGGTTCAAGAAAAGAAGCACCAAAAGCGGTTGTTCAAGCTATTAACTAGTTATAAAAGGACTTATATTTGTAGTCAGTAAATGAAATATAAATTTATAATCCTGCAAGTTTATTAACCTTGTAGGATTTCATATTTAACAAATGAAAAGCTATAACGTTTGCCTAAAAGATACAGCTAAAACCTTCACTAAGCGTTTGTTTTATTCGTTGTTCGATTGTGAGCAAGAAGAAGAGCATGGCGAATATTTAGAAAAAACCTTTCTAAAAATACTGTCTAAATTAGAAATAGAAAATGGAGAAGTGCTTTGGGAAAGTTTTAAGAACGAACTTCCTGAAATCAGAAAAAAACTAGACTTAGATGCTATTGCTTTTGAAAAAAATGACCCAGCGTCTCATTCATTAGCCGAGATTTATATGGCTTATCCTGGGTTTTACGCGATATCTATTTACAGATTAAGTAATGCATTACACAAACTGAATGTTTATATTTTGCCTAGAATGATGAGTGAATATATACATGGGATTACAGGTATCGATATTCATCCAGGGGCGACAATTGGTGAGTCGTTTTATATTGATCACGGCACGGGGATTGTAATTGGCGAAACCTCGATAATTGGAAAAGATGTGAAGATGTATCAAGGGGTGACTTTGGGCGGTATTTCAGTAGCTAAAAGCTTAGCTTCAACAAAACGGCATCCAACAATAGAAGATAATGTGTGCATTTATGCTAACGCTACTATTTTGGGAGGCGATATATCCATTGGTGCCAATAGCATTATTGGTGCTAATGTTTGGATAACTGAATCTGTTCCAAAAGATTCTTTAGTAACCTACCAAACAGAAATAAAAGTAAGACCTAAGAAGAATGGAATTCGAAAATAGTATTATTGGTCAGATTGGGAATACACCACTAGTTGAAGCAACGCATCTTTTGAAGAAAGAAGGTGTTAGATTGTTTTTAAAGTTAGAAGGGAATAACCCGGGAGGCAGTGTAAAAGACCGTCCTGCTTTTAATATGATTAATGAGGCTCTAAAACGAGGAGATGTCAAAAAAGGAGGCACTCTGGTTGAAGCTACTAGTGGAAATACAGGGATTGCCTTGGCTTTTATTTCGAAACTTTTAGGGTTGAATATGGTACTTGTCATGCCTGAGAATTCAACAGAAGAGCGTGTTAAAACCATGCGTGCATATGGAGCAGAAGTTATTTTAACCCCTGCTGATATTGGGATTGAAGGTTCTAGAGATGTGGCTTTTAAACTTCGTGATGAAAAAGGGTACACTTTACTAAATCAGTTTGAAAACGATGATAATTGGAAAGCGCATTATAAAACAACTGGTCCTGAAATTTGGAAGACAACTAATGGAAAAATAACACATTTTGTTTCTGCCATGGGAACAACGGGAACCATTACCGGCGTTTCAACATATTTAAAAGAACAGAACACAAATGTTACGATAGTAGGAGCACAGCCTGCTGAAGGTGCCAGAATTCCAGGTATTAGAAAATGGTCTCCAGATTATGTGCCGAAGTTTTTTGATCCAAAGAAAGTTGATATTGTGGTCGACGTTACAGCAGAAGATGCCAAAGCAACAACTATAAATTTAGCAAAAGTAGAAGGTGTTTTTGCTGGTATGAGTAGTGGTGGTTCTGTGTTTTGTGCTTTGAAGATTGCAGAACAAATTGAAGAAGGCGTAATTGTTGCAATTATTTGCGATAGAGGCGATCGATATTTGTCGTCCTCTCTATTCGAATAAAGTTATAGATTTTTAAGGATAAGAAAGATTTAGTTATTATTTTTGTCCACAGTTCATAAACGTACTAAATGTTATCAAGAAAGGTTGAGGGATTAGACCCGTAGAAACCTTGGCAACCCTTTATCTTTAAAGAAGGTGCTAAATTCTACTAATGCAGTAATGTGTTAGAAAGATAACGAAAAGTAAATTCCTACTTTTCTTGATGACATTTTAGATAACAAATATATAAATGTCGAATATACATAAAGCTTTACAGGAGCGAATTTTGGTTTTAGATGGCGCTATGGGTACCATGCTTCAAGCTTATAAATTCGCTGAAGAAGATTTTAGAGGCGAACGCTTTAAAGATTATCCAACGCCTTTGCAAGGTAATAACGACCTGTTGTCTATTACACAACCAAAAGCTATTAAAACTATTCATGGTAAATATTTTGAAGCTGGTGCAGATATTGTTGAAACCAATACCTTTTCAGGAACGACCATTGCTATGGCTGATTACCAAATGGAAGATTTGGTATATGAATTGAATTATGAATCAGCTAAAATCGCGAAGGAAGTTGCTAATGAGTTTACATTAAAAGAACCTTATAAACCACGTTTTGTAGCAGGTTCTATTGGACCAACAAATCGAACTGCAAGTATGTCACCTGATGTGAACGATCCTGGATATCGCGCCGTAACTTTTGATGAATTACGAATAGCATACAAACAACAAGTAGAGGCTTTAGTTGACGGTGGTGCAGATTTATTATTGGTAGAAACGGTTTTTGATACGTTGAATGCAAAAGCAGCTTTGTTCGCAATAGAGGAAGTGAAAGATGAACGCAACATCGATATTCCAATTATGTTAAGCGGAACAATTACGGATGCTTCTGGAAGAACCTTGTCAGGTCAAACAGCAGAAGCATTTTTAATTTCTGTATCACATATCCCATTATTATCTGTTGGATTTAATTGTGCTTTAGGAGCAAATTTATTGCAACCTCATTTAGAGGCGATTGCCAATAAAACAGACTTTGCAATTTCAGCACACCCAAACGCTGGTTTGCCAAATGCTTTTGGCGAGTATGATGAAACGCCAGAAGAAATGGGCGAGCAAATAGAAGAATATTTAAAAAAGGATTTAATTAATATTATTGGCGGTTGCTGTGGAACAAATCCAGAGCATATTCGAGTGATTGCTGATATTGCCGCCAAATATAAACCACGAACTGTCATTCTTGCGGAGGCAGAAATCTCATAAATTGAAGTTATGATTCTAGAAGTAGCCATATTAAATATAGAAGAAGGAATGTCTAAAGCTTTTGAAACCAATTTTCAAAAGGCAGAAAAGATTATTGCTTCAATGAATGGTTATATATCACACCAATTAAAGAAGTGTGTTGAACAAGCCGATAAATATATTTTATTAGTTAATTGGCAAACGCTTGAAGACCATGAAATTGGTTTCAGACAATCAGATGAATATCAAGAATGGAAGGCATTATTACATCATTATTATAATCCATTTCCAATAGTAGAGCATTATAAATAATGAAAATAAAACAAACCAAATACATGAAATTGTCTGGTTTAGAACCTTTGGTTTTAAACGAAAACAGCAATTTTATAAATGTAGGAGAGCGAACTAATGTTGCAGGGTCTCGAAAATTTCTTCGATTAATAAAAGAAGAAAAATTTGATGAAGCCTTAGATATTGCTCGTCATCAAGTAGACGGTGGCGCACAAATTATCGATATTAATTTTGATGATGGTTTGATTGATGGAAAAGAGGCGATGATTCGTTTTTTGAATTTAATCGCCGCAGAACCTGATATTTGTAGAGTGCCTATTATGATTGATAGTTCCAAATGGGAAATTATTGAAGCTGGACTTAAAGTGGTACAAGGAAAATGTGTGGTGAATTCTATTTCGTTAAAAGAAGGCGAAGAAAAATTTATTTGGGAAGCAAAACAAATTAAGCGCTACGGTGCTGCTGTAATTGTTATGGCTTTTGATGAAGTAGGACAAGCTGATAATTATGAACGTCGTATTGAAATCGCAAAACGCTCTTACGATGTTTTGGTTAACAAAGTAGGCTTCCCATCTGAAGATATTATTTTTGATTTAAATATATTTCCTGTTGCCACAGGTATGGAGGAGCACAGAAGAAATGCTATCGATTTTATTGAAGCCACTCGTTGGGTACGTCAAAATTTAAAGAATGTAAGTGTAAGTGGTGGCGTAAGTAATGTGTCATTTTCATTTAGAGGAAATGATGGTGTTCGTGAAGCGATGCACTCGGTGTTTTTATACCATGCTATTCAGGCAGGTATGAATATGGGTATTGTAAATCCTGCGTTATTGGAGGTTTACGATGATATTCCGAAAGATTTATTAGAACATGTTGAAGATGTTATTTTAGATAGACGTGACGATGCTACTGAACGCTTATTAGACTTAGCTGAAACTGTTAAAGGCTCGAAAGTTGAAAAAGGATTGGATTTATCATGGAGAGAAAATCCATTACAAGATAGAATTACACATGCTTTAGTAAAAGGTATTGATGCCTATATTATAGAAGATGTTGAATTAGCGAGACAAGAAGCCGAAAAACCAATTGAGGTTATTGAAGGTCATTTAATGATTGGAATGAATGTAGTTGGTGATTTGTTTGGCGCTGGAAAAATGTTTTTGCCTCAAGTAGTAAAATCTGCTCGTGTTATGAAAAAAGCAGTGGGTTATTTGAATCCGTTTATTGAAGCTGAAAAAGGCGATAAACAAGAGCCTGTTGGTAAAATATTAATGGCAACTGTAAAAGGTGATGTACATGATATTGGTAAAAATATTGTGAGTGTGGTGTTAGCATGTAACAACTACGAAATAGTTGATTTAGGAGTAATGGTGCCACCTGAAAAGATTATTGAGATAGCAATAAGTGAGCGTGTAGATGCTATTGGACTCTCTGGTTTAATAACACCTTCATTAGACGAAATGGTTTATTTAGCAAAGGAAATGCAAAATAAAAACTTTGAAGTGCCTTTGCTAATTGGTGGAGCTACAACCTCTAAAGCCCATACCGCAGTAAAGATTGATACTCAGTACAAAAGTGCAGTGGTTCATGTGAATGATGCCTCAAGAGCGGTAACGGTTGTTGGCGATTTATTAAATAAGAAATCATCGCATGCCTATGTAGCCAAAATGAAGAAAGATTATGATGAATTCCGAACCAAATTTTTAAAACGAGGTAAGGAGAAAACATATATTTCTATTGATGAAGCACGAAAAAGAAAATATAAAATTAATTGGGAAACTTCTGAAATTATAAAGCCTAAAGAGCTCGGTGTTCAGATATTGAAACAATTAAGTTTAAAAGAATTATTACCGTTTATAGATTGGAGCCCGTTTTTTAGAAGCTGGGACTTACATGGTAAATATCCAGATATTTTAAAAGATGATGTAGTTGGTGAACACGCGACGCAGTTGTTTGAAGATGCGCAAGAGATGGTTCAACTAATAGTAGCAAAACAATTGTTGAAACCTAAGGCGGTTTTTGGTCTGTTTGAAGCTAATTCGATAAATGAAGATGATATTTCAGTTCAGAAAAAAGGAAAAGAAATTGCTGTTTTTAGAACTTTGCGCCAGCAATTGAAAAAGCGAGAAGGTATTCCTAATCATGCTTTAGCGGATTTTGTAGCTCCAAAAGAAACAGGAACAACCGATTATATGGGTGCGTTTTGTGTGGGTGTTTTTGGAGCACAAGAATTAGCCGATAGTTATAGAGCTAAAGAAGATGATTATAATGCGATAATGGCACAAGCCATTGCAGATCGATTTGCCGAAGCTTTCGCAGAATATTTACATAAGCAAGTAAGAATGAAGCATTGGGGTTACGCCGCAAATGAGGATTTAACGAATCAAGATTTAATAAAAGAAAGCTATAAAGGTATTCGTCCAGCACCAGGTTATCCTGCGTGTCCTGACCATTTGGAAAAGGAAACTATTTGGGAATTGTTAGAGGTTGAAAAATTAATTGGTGTAACGCTAACAGAAAGTTTTGCCATGTGGCCGGCAGCTGCAGTATCGGGGTATTATTTTGGAAACCCTGAAGCTAAATATTTTGGTTTAGGTAAAATTACTGACGGTCAAGTCACTGATTATGCCACTAGAAAGGGCATAACCAAAGAGAAAGCTAGAAAGTGGTTGCATCCAACGTTGGCAGAAGAATAATGCGTTTGCGATTGCAGTGGTATCTTTTTTTTGAGTGTCAGTTCGAGTGAGTTTGTGAAGTATGAGCAAATTTATATCGAGAACAAACGTAAAAAGATATAACGTAAAGCGCGACCCTTGTGGTAACGCCCAAGAAATAAAAATAATATTAACTAATAAAAAGTCCCATTTAGGGATTTAGGGGAATGAAAGTAACAGATCACATAGCACAATCGAAAGGTAAAGCCCTTTTTTCATTTGAAATTATACCACCACAAAAAGGCAGAAGTATACAGGAATTATATAATAATATTGATCCGTTAATGGAATTTAATCCGCCATTTATTGATGTAACCACATCTAGAGAACAGTATATTTATATTGATAAAGGCGAAGGGCTTTTAGATAGAAAAATAACCCGTATGCGTCCAGGGACGGTTGGCATTTGTGCTGCGATAAAGCACAAGTATAATGTGGATACGGTACCGCATGTTTTGTGTGGCGGATTTACCAGAGAGGAAACAGAATATTTATTGGTAGATTGTCATTACCTAGGTATTGACAATGTTATGGCGTTACGTGGTGATGCTATGAGTCATCAAAAATATTTTGAAGCTTCTAAAGGGGGACATAAGTATGCTACTCAGTTAGTTGATCAGATTCAGAGTATGAATTTAGGTAAGTACCTTCATGACGTTGTAGAATCTGAGCATAAATCAGACTTTTGCATTGGTGTTGCAGGTTATCCCGAAAAGCATATGGAAGCCCCTTCTTTACAAACCGATTTAAAAAGATTAAAAGAAAAGGTGGATGCTGGAGCAGATTACGTAGTAACTCAAATGTTTTTTGATAATCAGAAGTATTTTGAGTTCGTTGAGGCTGCTAAAGCCGCGGGGATTAATGTGCCAATTATCCCGGGTATTAAACCAATTGCAGTGAAGCGCCATTTACAAATATTACCACAAGTATTCAAAATTGATGTTCCCGAAGAATTAATTCAAGCTGTTGAAAACTGTAAGGATAACAAAGCAGTAAGACAAGTTGGAATAGAATGGGGAATAAAGCAGTCTAAAGAATTATTAGATTATGGTGTTCCAGTGCTGCATTATTATTCTATGGGAAAAAGTGATAATATTAAAGCGATAGCTTCAGAATTGTTTTAATTATTATTGCACTACTTTTGCACAATATGTTAACCCATAAATGAAGTTTTTTTTAACCTGCTTTCTTTGTATTTGTTTCGGTATTTCCTTTTCACAAGAAAAAGAACACACATCGTATTTCGACCTTAATTATTTTAAGGGCAATATAGCACTTCATAATAATGATATTCTCCATTTAATAAAGGGCCATCCAGAAGGTTTTGTTTTAAGTTGGAATAAAAAAACGTATGGTTTTAATGCTTGGGAACAACGGTATAACTATCCTGATTATGGGTTTTCTTTTGCATACCAAAACCTAAAAAATGAAGTCTTAGGGAAGAATTATTCAATTTACGCACATTATAATTTTTATTTCTTTAAAAGAAACTTAATGATGCGTGTAGGCCAAGGTTTAGCATTAACAACAAATCCTTACGATAAACTTGATAACTTTAGAAATAATGCATTTGGTTCTAAACTCATGAGCAGTACATACATAATGATAAATTATAAGAAGGAACGCTTGTTCGATAAATTTGGATTTCAGGCTGGACTATCATTAATTCATTACTCCAATGCCAATGTAAGAGCACCAAATACGAGTATAAATTCTATTACCTATAATATTGGACTAACCTATAGTTTGGATGAAGATGAACCAGAATATCAATATACACTTGATGAAAATGATAGGAAGTTTACCGAACCTATAAAGTATAATTTTGCATTTAGAACTGGGGTTAACGAAAGTGATGTAGTAGGAAGCGGTCAGTTTGCATTTTATACTTTATCAGCTTATGTAGATAAGCGAATTAACAGAAAGAGTTCATTGCAACTAGGAGCCGATATATTCTTTTCAAATTTTTTAAAAGAGTATATCTATTACAGAAGTGTATCATTTCCTGAAGAAAACGTTTCTGGAGATGAAGACCATAAACGGGTTAGTTTAATTGCGGGTCATGAATTGTTTATGAATAGAACCTCTCTTGTTACGCAATTTGGGTACTATATTTATTATCCATTTGATTTTGAAGGACGCACTTTTGTAAGAGTTGGTTTAAAGAGATATTTTGGCAAAAAATGGTTTGGAGCCTTAACCCTAAAGTCGCATGCTTTTAAGGCTGAAGCTGTTGAGTTTGGAGTGGGAGTAAGATTATGACAAAAAGATGAAAAGACTAATTTATATTTTATCGTTTTTATTGCTTTTTACTTGCGATAGTGAAAGCACAGGTGATTGCTTTCAGAAAACAGGAAGCACTATTCAAAGTGAAGTGACAGTAACTTCGTTTGATAAAATATTAGTTAATCGAGATATTGAATTAATAGTTAAAGATGGCGCTGAGCAAAAAGTAATTATAGAAACTGGTGATAATTTATTAAATGATGTGAGTGCAGTAGTTGAAGGGAATAGATTAATACTTACGGATAATAATACCTGTAATTATGTGCGAGGTTATGGTATTACAAAAGTATCTGTAACGGCTCCTAATATTACAGAAATTAGAAGCTCTACCCAGTATGATATAAGTTCAGATGGTGTTTTAACCTATCCTAGTTTAACCATTTTGTCTGAGGATTTTGGAGCACCAGATTCTTTTACAAGTGGTAATTTTAGATTGCAAATTGATAATAATTCGTTTAGTTTGACTTTCAATAACCTGTCTAATTGTTTTGTTTCTGGAAGTACTGAAAACTTAAATATTGGATTCTTTTCTGGATCAAGTCGTTTTGAAGGCGAAAATTTGATAGCACAAAATGTTACTATATCCCACAGAAGTAGTAATGATATGATTGTGAATCCTCAGCAATCACTTAAAGGTGTTTTGAGAGGTACTGGAGATTTAATTTCAAAAAACACACCACCAGTAGTTGAAGTGGAACAGCTTTATACAGGCAAATTAATTTTCGAATAGCTTTACAGATTGTTTCGCAATTTCTAATTCTTCGTTTGTAGGAATCACTAATATTTGAACTTTTGAATCTACAGTGTTAATTGCTCTGATTGCATTTGCTCGTAATTTGTTTTTATCAGTATCTAAATCAATACCTAAAAAATCTAAATTATTACAGACTAATTCACGCATCAAACTGGAATTTTCACCAATTCCAGCTGTAAACACAATAGCATCCAATCCGTTTAAAATGGCGGCATAACTACCTATATATTTTTTTATTCTATAGGTATTCATTTCTAGGGCTAATTGACAAGCTTTGTTACCATTTTCAGCTTCAGATTGAATATCTCTTAAATCGCTATAACCAGTTAACCCAAGCATGCCACTTTTCTTTTGAAGTAAGGTATTGATTTCATCCAGTGTATAGTTGAATCTTTTAGACAAATAAAAAATTATGGATGGGTCTATATCTCCAGACCGCGTACCCATTATTAATCCGCTAACAGGAGAGAATCCAAGAGAATGATCAATACTTTTGCCATCTTTAATGGCGGTCATACTACAACCGTTTCCTAGGTGAATGGTTATAATTTTCGAATTTTGTTTACTTAAAAAGGCAATAGCTTTTTCAGACACATATTTATGACTCGTGCCATGAAATCCATACAATCGAATATTATGTTTATCTGAAAACTCATTTGGAATCGCATATTTATATGCATATTCTGGAATAGTTTGATGAAACGCAGTGTCAAATACAGCTACTTGTTTTGCATTTGGAAATATAGTTTCAGCAACTTCGATGCCTTCTAAGTTTGCAGGATTATGCAAAGGAGCAAGTGAAGATAATGCCTCTATTTTCTCTTTAACGGCTTCGGTGATTTCAGTTGTATTACTAAAATGTTTGCCACCATGAACTACACGATGCCCAACAATCTCAATAGCGTCCGTAGACTTTATTATTCCAGTATTTTTATCCAATAACTGCTTCGAAAGCAATTCTAATGCAGTTTTGTGATTAGGAATTGGTTGCGTTACTTTTATGGTATCGCTTTTAGTTTTAAACGTGAATTTTGAATCTATAAAGCCAATGCGTTCAATTAATCCAGAACAGAGAACGTTTTCATCTGGCATAGAGAATAATTGAAATTTTAATGAAGAACTTCCAGAATTTAAAACTAATACCTGCATATATTAAAGATCTTGAGCTTGTATGGCGGTTATAATCACCGTGCTGTAAATATCATCTGCTGTACAACCGCGACTTAAATCATTTACTGGTTTATTTAATCCTTGTAACATAGGACCAATGGCTAATGCTCCAGTTTCTCTTTGTACTGCTTTGTATGTATTGTTTCCTGTATTTAGGTCTGGAAAAATTAAAACACTGGCTTGTCCAGCAACTTCAGAATCGGGTAATTTACTTTTACCAATGCGCATATCTACTGCGGCATCATATTGTATTGGTCCTTCAATTTTAAGATTTGGAACTTGCTTTTTAGCAATTTCTGTAGCCTTTCTAACTCTATCAACATCCTCTCCTTGCCCTGAAGCGCCAGAGGAATATGATAACATAGCTACTTTAGGCTCAACTCCAAAATCTTGCGCTGTTTTTGCTGATGAAATGGCTATTTCTGCTAGTTGTTCTGCGTTCGGATTTGGATTGATGGCACAATCGCCAAAAATAGAAACACGATCCTCCAAACACATAAAAAAGACCGAAGAAACAATATTAACGCCTGGTTTCGTTTTTATAAATTGTAATGCAGGACGCAGTGTGTGAGCTGTAGTATGAGCTGCTCCAGATACCATGCCATCCGCATGTCCTTTATAAATCATCATCGTAGCAAAATATGAAACATCAGACATAGCATCTCTTGCCATATCTAAGTTTATACCTTTGTGCTTTCTAAGTTCATAAAACGTATTAACATAATCTTTAAAGTGTGGCGACTTTTGAGGAGAGATAATGTTTATATCTTCAGCATTTAGAGGAATGTCTAGTTTTTCAATACGTTCTTTTATTTTTTCTTCTTCACCAATTAAAGTTAAACTAACTACGCGGGCATGAATTAATCTAGCTGCTGCACGCAAAATACGTTCGTCATAACCTTCAGGAAGTACAATATGTTTTTTGTCTTTTAAAGCGCGTTGTAGTAAGTTGTATTGAAACATTCTTGGCGTGAAAATATCCGATTTAAAAGTGATTAAATCGTTAGCTAATTTATTAGTGTTTACATGCTTTTCAAACGTAGCAATAGAAGTTTCAATCTTATCTGTGTTTTCAGCATAGATTCTAGATTTTATTTTTCCGATGGTATTGGCGACATAGAATGTGCCTTCTTTTGCACTAATAATAGGCACAACACTTGATAGTCCTTCAATAAGCTTTAAAATTGATTCTTCTGGAATGAGTCCTCCAGTTAAAATAATGCCAGATATTTTTGGATAATTTTTTGAAATATTAGCTTGTAATGCTCCTAGAATAATGTCGGCTCTATCTCCAGGACTAATTACTAAAGCATTTTCTTTTAGATGCGTTAAGTAATTTCGAAGTTGCATGGCACCAACACTAAAATTTTCAGACTGATTGTTAATCATGTCTTTACCAAAGAGAATAGTACCGTTTAGAGTTTTTACAATTTCCTTAATTGTTGGACTTGCCAAACTTTTAATTTTAGGAATTACAGTAATATCTGTATCACTATTTATTCGTTGCTTTAAAAGTGATTTTAATGTTGAAATATCTTCATGATTAATTTTATTAGTCATGATGGAAAGCACATCAACTTCCTCTTTAAAAGTATCATGAGCTAATTGGACATTATCTACTATTTCTGATATTTTTTTTCCATCACCTTGAGAAACGATAATAACGGGCAATCCTAAATTTTTTGAAATAAGTATGTTAATGTCTAATTCTAAGCTTGAGTTTTCATGTGAAAAATCGGTACCTTCAACCAAAACAAAATCAAATTGCTCCTCAAGATATTTATATTTCTTAATGATTTCGTCAATAACATCACCAGACTTTCCTTTGTTGTATAAATCCAGAACTTGATTTCTGGTATATGCATAAGTTTTTTTATAATCGATGTCTATGTCAAAATAAGATACGACTGTATTTATGTGATTATCCTTTTCGCCATTTTCTGTATCTTCAATAATAGGTCTAAAATAACCGACTTTTGCAGTTTTACCAAGAAGCATCCTCATTAACCCAAGAACTACAACGGATTTTCCACTATTCGGCTCAATGGTAGCAACATAAATTCCTTTACTCATTTTTGTACATTTCTATTGTTACAAAGATAGTTCATAGCTTTTTTCTAATTAAATGAACTAAACTAAATCACATGATATTTATACAAAATTATCAACTCACATTGAGGTTAAAGATGATAATTATCATATCCTCAAAATTATAAACGTCATAAGAAAAAATAGTAAAATATTATTTCGAAGTTAAATCTCTAAATAGAGATTCTAAACTTGCATTTTTTTGATTAAGCTGAAGGATTTTAAGCTGATTATCATGTGCAAAATCAAATACATAAGAGCGCATATCTTCAGCAGTCTTAAAAGTTATTTCGTAAACAAAATCATGCGTATTTACAACGTTGCTAACTTTTGGAAGCTTCAATAAAAAGGCGTTTTCTACCCGATAATCAAATTCGACAATAACTATTTGTTCTTTTTCATCGCGTAATTCTTGTAATTTTTTATCTGCAACAATTTCACCTTTATTAATTATGATAACGCGATCGCACATGGCTTCAACCTCCTGCATTATATGAGTAGATAAAAACACTGTTTTAGTTTTTCCTATAGACTTAATAAGGTTTCTAATTTCAACCAATTGATTTGGGTCTAAACCCGTTGTAGGCTCGTCGAGAATTAAAACATCGGGATTATGTAAAAGAGCATTAGCTAATCCAACACGTTGGCGATAGCCTTTAGATAATTGTTCTATTTTTTTATGAGATTCTGGAAATAACCCAGTTTGTTCAATCACTTCTTCTACACGTACTTTATCTACTTTAAAAATACCTGCATTAAATTCTAGATATTCCTTAACATACATTTCTAAATAAAGAGGGTTGTGCTCTGCTAAATATCCAACACTTTGTTGTACTTGCTTCGTGTTTTTATTTACGTCATATCCATTAACTATTGCTAATCCTTCATTCGCATTAATATAAGTAGTCAATATTTTCATCATTGTGGATTTTCCAGCTCCGTTCGGACCCAAAAAACCAACAATTTCTGGTTTATTTACCTTAAATGAGATATTATTTAGTGCTTTTTGGTTTCCGTAAAGTTTTGAAACCCCAATTACTTCAATAGACATAATTAAAATTATTTGTTCAAAAATAATTGATTATATAATGCAATGTCATATTTGCTGTAAAATCTTTAAAATTTTAGTAAAAACAAAAAAAAATGTTTTTTACAATTTTGATTTCTTAAAATATTATTTACTTTAGCCTCGTAATTATGACAACAACAGTATATTATACATATTTCAATTTCTTTTATTTCTTTTTTAGCAAAGAAATCGAGACATTGTATGTATAATTTATAACTATAAATTTTTATGTGAGTCTCGATGAAAATCGGGACTTTTTTTATACATGATTAAAACAGTAGCCATACAAGGAGTAAGAGGATCTTTTCATCATATTGTGTCTCAGCAATTTTTTGAGGAAAATGTTGCTAACATAGAGTGTTTGACTTTTGACAGAGTTGTTGAAAGCTTAATAGATGAAAAATGTGATGCAGCGATTATGGCTTTAGAGAATTCTATTGCGGGTTCTATTATTCCCAATTATGCATTAATCGATAAATATAATTTGCATGTAGTAGGTGAGCATTATGTTGATGTTCAACATAACCTTATGGCACTTTCTGGACAGAAAATAGAAGATATTAAAGAGGTTTATTCACATCCAATGGCGTTGCTGCAGTGTAAAGAGTTTTTTAAGCAATATCCACATATTAAATTGGTTGAAGATAAAGATACGGCAGAGGTAGCACAGCGGATTAATGAAAATCAATTAGCTGGTATTGGCGCAATAGCTAGCGTTAAGGCTGCCGATATTTTTGAGTTGGATATATTGGCAAATAGTATTCAAACTATTAAGCATAATGAAACGCGATTTGTTATAGTAAAGCGAACGAATTCTGAGGTTCCGGAAAACGAAATTAACAAGGCTTCAATAAAATTTGAAACAGACCATAAGCGTGGAAGTTTAGCAACAATTTTGAATGTAATGAGCGATTGTAAATTGAACCTTACCAAAATTCAATCACTTCCTATAGTTGAAACACCATGGAAATATGCATTTTTTGTTGATGTTACTTTTAATACTTATGAAGATTTCAAAAAGGCAAAGTCTATTATTGAAATAATGGGACAAGGCTTTAAAGTTTTGGGTGAATATAAAAATGCGAAGTTATGATAGAAGTAGCTGATAGATTGCATACGGTTGAAGAGTATTACTTCTCTAAAAAATTAAGAGAGGTAAACCTACTTATTGCAAGCGGTAAGCCAATTATTAATTTAGGTATTGGAAGCCCAGATATGCAACCACCAAAAAAGGTTGTAGATGCTATTTCAAACAGTTTGTTCGATAAGAATGCTCATAAATACCAGAGTTATCAAGGTCTTCCAGAATTAAGGCAAGCCATTGTTGGTTTTTATAAAGAACATTATGATGTTAACTTAAGTGCAAACACCGAAATTTTGCCATTAATGGGAAGCAAGGAAGGGATTATGCATATCTCTATGGCTTATCTTAATAAAGGCGATGAAGTATTAATACCTAATCCTGGATACCCAACGTATCAATCTGTTACAAAATTGGTTGAAGCGACTCCAGTTTTTTATGAATTAGATGAAGCTCACAATTGGTTGCCAGATTTTAAAGCATTGGAGCAATTAGATTTGTCTAAGGTAAAATTAATGTGGGTTAATTACCCTCATATGCCTACGGGAGCGCAACCATCAAAGTTTTTATTTCAAGAGTTGGTGGCTTTTGCAAAAAAGCATAACATCTTAATTGTTAATGACAATCCATATAGTTTTGTTCTTAATAATAACCCATCAAGTATTTTAAAAGTAAATGGTGCTAAAGAAGTTTGCTTAGAGTTAAATTCCTTAAGCAAAACCTTTAATATGGCTGGCTGGCGTGTAGGTATGGTAGTTGGAGATAATAAGCATATTAATAACATTTTGAAAGTGAAAAGTAACATGGATTCTGGCATGTTTTACGGAATACAAAAGGGTGCGATTGAAGCATTAAAATGTTCAAGTATGTGGTTTAGCACTTTAAATAGTGTTTATCATCAACGCCGAGACCTAGTGTGGAATTTAGCCGATGCTCTTAACTGTACATACGATAAAAATGCAACTGGGCTTTTTGTTTGGGCGAAATTACCAGCCTATGTTAAGTCTGAAGAATATATAGATACCATTTTAAAGGAAAATCATATTTTTATAACGCCAGGGACTATTTTTGGAAGTCAAGGGGAAGGTTATATCCGTTTTTCACTTTGCGCACAAACTGAAGATTTAGAAGAAGCAATAGCTAGGGTAAGATGAAGAATATATATGCAATAGGAGTTGGATTAATAGGTGGAAGTCTTGCTATAGATATAAAGAAGAATGACCCCAATGTTGTTATTCATGGTATAAGTCGTAAAGATACTACGTTAGAAACGGCGTTATCACTTAATTTAATTGATAAAAAAGCAACCCTTGACGATTTAGGGAAAGCAGATTTAGTTATTGTTTCTATTCCAGTTGATGCGACTGTTAAATTATTGCCTACCATTCTGGATAAAATTTCAGATAAAGGATTGGTGGTGGATGCAGGTTCAACAAAAGAAGCTATTTGTAAAGCGGTTGAAAATCACCCAAAGAGAAGAAATTTTCTGGCAATGCATCCCATAGCAGGTACAGAGCACTCTGGTCCAACTGCAGCAATATCTGGCTTGTTTATTGGAAAAACGAATATTGTTTGTGAAGTTGAAAAAACCACTTTTAAACTTCAGGAAAAAGCATTGAAATTGTTTACAGATATTGGTATGCGAATTCGATATATGCATCCTGTTGCCCACGATAAACACATTGCATATGTTTCGCATTTATCACATATAAGTGCATTTATGCTTGGTAAAACGGTAATTAATAAAGAGAAAAATGAACGCGATATTTTTGATATGGCAGGCAGTGGGTTCGAATCCACGGTACGATTAGCAAAAAGTTCACCCGAAATGTGGACACCGATATTCAAACAAAACAAGGAAAATGTCATTGAAACATTAGAAGAATATATTCTAAATCTCACTCATTTTAAAGAGTTAATGAAAGATGGCGATTTCGAAGCAATTTTTAATGAGATGAAAGATACCAATCATATAAAAGACATATTAAACGGAATTAGTTAAGATTAAAATTATGGAAAACAAGAAAGAAATGAGAACCTGGTTAGATGATTTAAATTTAAATCATCCTTTAGTAATCGCAGGTCCATGCAGTGCTGAAACAGAAGAGCAAGTATTGAAAATTGCTCATGAATTGAAAGATACAGATGTTAGTTATTTTAGAGCAGGTATTTGGAAACCAAGAACGCGACCAGGAATGTTTGAAGGTGTTGGTGCTTTAGGCTTAAAATGGCTGCAAAAGGTTAAGGATGAAACAGGTATGAAGGTTTGTACTGAAGTTGCTAATGCCGCGCACGTGAAATTAGCTTTGGAACATGATATTGATATGCTTTGGATAGGTGCTCGTTCTACAGTATCTCCGTTTATTATGCAAGAAATTGCTGATGCATTAAAAGGTACAGATAAACCTGTTTTGATTAAAAACCCAGTGAACCCAGATTTAGCTTTATGGTTAGGTGGTATTGAAAGAATTTATAGTTCGGGTGTTAAAAATGTTGGAGCAATACATAGGGGTTTTTCTACTTACCAGAAAACTAAATACCGTAATATTCCAGAATGGCAATTGGCAATTGAGTTTCAAAATAGATTTCCTGATATTCCTTTAATTAACGATCCGTCTCATATTACAGGAAAAAGAGATATGATTCATGAAGTGTCTCAGGAGGCGTTAGATTTGAATTTTGATGGTTTAATGATAGAAACGCATTACGATCCGGAGAAAGCTTGGAGTGACGCTGCACAACAAGTAACTCCTGCTACATTAGTTCAAATAATGAAAGATTTAAAAATTAGAAAAGAAAGCAATAGTGAGGAAGATTACAACAAAGCTTTAAATAACTTAAGAGCTCAAATTGATGTAGTCGATAATCAAATCATAGATTTATTGGGTAAACGTATGCAAGCCGCTGATGGTATTGGAGCTCTTAAGAAATCCAAAAACGTTGCGATCTTGCAAAATAAACGTTGGAATGAGATTTTAGGTAAAATGGTTTTGGAAGGCGAACAACATGGATTAAGCGAAGAATTTATCTTAAGAATGTTTAAAGCGGTTCACCAAGAATCAATTAATCATCAAGAAAAAGTTATTAACGGATAAATTAAAAAAGCCTCCTATTTAGGAGGCTTTTTTATTAAATGGAATATTTTTACTTGTTCCTTTTAAAAATATATCTGGTAATAAAAATTCCTTGATTATCACCTTTGCCTGCACTTTCTACGCCACTTGTAACAAAAGCTAAATCCCAACCTTCTTCAATCATAGTGTTTATTTTCGATTCAATAATAGCATCATTAGCTGCAATATTTTGAAAACGAATACCCCCAATATTAAAAAAGTTCAAAAGTTTTGTTTCATCAAATCCCTTAACCCTAATTTCATCACGCTTAGATTTGTTACGACTATTGTCATCTTCTGTTTGTGTGGTTGTGAATTCTTTGTAATCTTTTTGTTCATTAGCACTAATAATTCTAGAACGGCCTAAGCCATTAGGAACAATTGACTCTACACTTGTAACAACTTTATACTCTACTTGAGCATGAGTTTCAATAAAAGCAAATAAACTAATGCATAATAACAATAATAATTTTTTCATGTTGTTGAGATTTTAAAAATTAAGAAACGAATATAGATATAATCTTAACAATATAATTGTTAATTTCATTTACTTTTGAAGAATATATGACTGGACGTGTTTATAAATCTACAGGAAGCTGGTACACTGTAAAAACCCAATTAGGGGAGACTTACGAATGCCGTATAAAGGGGAAATTCCGTATTAAAGGTATTAAAAGTACTAACCCAATTTCGGTTGGTGATATTGTAGATTTTGAACTGGAAAAGGATAATAATACGGAAACAGGAATTATCCATAATATTCATGACAGGAAAAATTATATAGTTAGAAAGTCAGTAAACCTTTCCAAACAAACACATATTATTTCTGCGAATATAGATCAGGTGTTTTTAATGATTACCATAAATAATCCACCAACGCTAACATCTTTTATTGACCGTTTTTTGGTAACAGCTCAGGCATATTCAATAAAAACAATATTACTTTTTAATAAAATTGATACTTATGATGATGACACTCTTAATGAGGTTAAGTTTTTAGCGCATACTTATAGAAAAATAGGTTATGAATGTATTGGTGTATCCGCTAAAACAGGTAAAAATGTTGATAAAGTGAAGTCGTTAATGCTTGATAAAGTTAGTATGTTCTCTGGCCATTCGGGAGTTGGTAAATCCACATTGGTGAATGCTATTGAGCCCGAATTGAATTTAAAAACGAAAGAGATATCGCAGTTGCATATGCAAGGACAGCATACAACAACATTTGCAGAAATGTTCGATTTAAGTTTTGGGGCTAAAATAATTGATACCCCAGGGATAAAGGGCTTTGGAGTTGTAGATATGGATAAAGAGGAAGTTGGGGACTATTTTCCCGAATTTTTTGCTTTAAAACAAGATTGTAAATTCAATAATTGCTTACACTTACAAGAACCTAAATGTGCTATAAAGTTGGCTCTTGATAATGATGAAATAGCCTTTTCAAGATATAGAAGTTATTTACAGATTATTGAAGGTGAAGATGAACATTATAGAACAGATAATTGGGATGAAGACTAAATGAAAGTAGTTATTCAAAGAGTTTCAAAAGCAAGTGTTACTATTGATGGTGATATTTTAGCTTCCATAGGGAGCGGATTATTAATATTGGTAGGAATTATTGAAGAAGACACTCAAGAAGACATAAAGTGGTTAACAAATAAAATAACTAATTTGCGTATTTTCAATGATGCAGATGGTGTTATGAATCTTTCAATAAAAGATATAAATGGTAACGTTATCGCAGTTAGCCAGTTTACATTGCATGCATCCATAAAAAAAGGCAATCGCCCAAGCTATATAAAAGCCGCAAAACCAGAGGTTGCTATTCCAATTTATCAAAGTTTTGTTAATCAGTTAGAAGTAGATTTAGGGAAAAGAATTCAAACAGGAATTTTTGGAGCAGATATGAAAGTGGATCTATTAAATGATGGACCGGTAACTATTATTATCGATTCGAAAAACAGAGAATAATGGCATCAGTATTTGGGCATAGTGTTGTTGCTTATACTTTGTCTAAAATACTTGACAGGCATCATAGTAAATGGCTTTTAATTGCTGCAATAATTTCATCAATTTTACCAGATTTAGATGTAGTTACATTTTATTTGGGGGTGCCGTATGAAGCCCCATTTGGGCATCGCGGATTTACACATTCCATTCTCTTTGCCATGCTATGGGCTTTTCTTTTAATGTTAACATTAGGTAAGAAGCATAAGAGCTTATGGTTTACAGTCATTTTGTTATCAACGTTTTCACACGGGATTTTGGATGCTATGACTACTGGAGGCAGAGGTGTTGGTTTTTTAATTCCTTTTAATAACGATAGGTTTTTCTTTCCTCTGCAGAAAATAGTGGTTTCACCTTTAAGCGTAAAAAGTTTTTTTTCAGATTGGGGTTTACAAGTAATATTTAGTGAAATAAAATATATAATTTTACCATGTATTTTAGTTTTAACTTTTTTAAAAATATATGGAGATTCAAAACGCACAAAAAACAGTAGACGATTGGATTAACGAACACGGTGTTCGGTATTTTAATGAGCTTACTAATATGGTACAACTTACTGAGGAGGTTGGAGAAGTAGCTCGTATTATTGCACGTCGTTATGGCGAACAAAGCGAAAAAGAAAGTGATAAAGATAAAGATCTAGGTGAGGAACTGGCAGACGTGTTGTTTGTCGTGTTGTGTCTTGCAAATCAAACAGGTGTCGATTTGCAGAAAGCTTTCGACAAACGCATGGATAAAAAAGCCAAGCGGGACCATGATAGGCACCACAATAATCAGAAATTAAAATAATTTATATCTATCTTTGACGCTTCTAAAATTAGAAGCGTTTTTTAATAGGTAAACATGGATTTTACACTACACAAGTCGGTAATAAATAAGCAATCAACTATAAAAATAACAGGTTCAAAAAGTGAATCGAATAGATTGTTATTACTTCAAGCGTTATATCCAGAGATCGCTTTAGCCAATGTTTCCAATTCCGATGATAGTTGTCTCATGACTAAAGCGCTTGCTTCAGAAGAACAAGTTGTCGATATCCACCACGCAGGCACAGCTATGCGCTTCTTAACAAGTTATTTTTCAGTTCAGGAAGGAAGAGAAACCATCCTTACTGGTTCTCATCGCATGAAAGAACGTCCTGTTAAAATTTTGGTAGAATCTCTCCGAGAACTTGGGGCTGATATTAGTTATGTTGAGAATGACGGTTATCCACCGATTAAAATAAAAGGTAAAAAACTGACTAAAAATAAGGTTTCTCTAAAAGCAAATGTGAGTAGTCAATACATTTCATCGCTATTACTTATTGCATCAAAATTAGAAAACGGGTTAGAATTGACTTTAGAAGGAGAAATTACTTCTATTCCATATATAAAAATGACTTTGAGCTTGTTAGATGAAATTGGTGTCGAATCTTCATTTGAAAATAATATAATAACAGTTAAGTCTAACACTAAAAATCTAATGTCTAAAACCTTAGTAGTTGAGTCCGATTGGTCATCAGCGTCTTATTTTTTCAGTATTGTGGCGTTGAGTGAAATTGGGACAGAGATTACATTATCATCATACAAAGAGAATTCTTTACAAGGTGATTCAGCTTTAATAGATGTGTATAAGCATTTTGGTGTTGAAACTGTATCTTTAAATAATACAATCACCTTAAAAAAGGTTCAACATAATAATACAGCAAAAACATTCAATTTAGTTAATGCCCCAGATATCGCTCAAACTATTGCAGTAACCTGTTTTGCTTTAGGTATTCCATGCAATTTAACAGGATTACATACGCTAAAAATTAAGGAAACAGACAGATTGGTTGCTCTTAAAACTGAAATTGAGAAACTAGGTGGAGAAGTTAGAATAACCAATAGTTCTTTACATCTATCTGCAAGTAATAACATAAATAGCGGTGTTTCTATTGAAACATATCACGATCATAGAATGGCTATGGCTTTTGCGCCTTTGGCTTTAAAAACAGAACTAGTTATTAAAGAAGCTATGGTAGTCTCAAAATCCTATCCAACATTTTGGGAAGATTTAACGCAGTTAGGGTTTAAAATAACGCAATAATAAATAGCGATTTACTTGACAACCCCTATGTCGAGATTGTATATTTGCAGCCGTTTGTAATTTTCAGATTGAATTATAAACGATTAAATAAATAAACTTATAAACTTCTATAAATGAAATTATCACACTTTGGATTTACTTTACCAGAAGACCTATTAGCAGAATATCCCTCAGAAAATAGGGATGAATCTCGTTTAATGGTTTTAAATAGAAAAGAACAAACTATCGAGCATAAACAGTTTAAAAATATTATCGATTATTTTAATGAAGACGATGTTTTAGTATTAAATAATACTAAGGTTTTTCCAGCCAGATTGTATGGTAATAAGGAAAAAACTGGTGCTAGAATTGAAGTATTTTTATTAAGAGAATTAAATGAAGACCAACGTCTTTGGGATGTACTTGTAGATCCTGCCCGAAAAATAAGAATAGGCAATAAATTGTATTTTGGCGAAGATGAAACACTAGTTGCAGAGGTAATTGATAATACCACTTCTAGAGGAAGGACTTTACGTTTTTTATATGACGGGTCTTACAAAGAATTTAGAAGTAAATTGACTGAATTAGGAGAAACACCCCTTCCAAAATATATTAAGCGCGAAGTTGAGCCAGAAGATGAACAACGTTATCAAACTATTTTTGCTAAGAATGAAGGTGCCGTAGCAGCTCCAACAGCTGGTTTGCATTTTTCAAGACACTTATTAAAACGTTTAGAGATAAAGGGTATTAATTTTGCAGAGGTTACACTTCATGTTGGATTAGGTACTTTTAATCCAGTGGAAGTTGAAGATTTATCTAAGCATAAAATGGATAGTGAAGAACTTACAATTGACGGGAAGGCTGTAGAATTGATAAATCGAGGAATTAACGAAAAAAGGCGTGTTTGTGCGGTTGGTACTACAGCGATGCGAGCTATTGAAAGCGCTGTGTCATCTAGCGGAATGTTAAATGAAGCCGATGGTTGGACCAACAAATTTATTTTCCCTCCATACGAATTCAGTATTGCAAATAGCATGATTACTAATTTCCATACACCAAAATCTACTTTATTAATGATGGTGTCTGCATTTGCAGGTCATGATTTTATTAAACGGGCTTACGACGAGGCTATCAAAGAAGGCTATAAATTTTATAGCTATGGCGATGCTATGTTAATTATTTAATTGGGTATATTTTTTATTAAAATAAATACAGAAAGCCTCTATCTAGAGGCTTTTTTAATACATAACTTAATAACTAAGGTGAAAATATTAAATAGTGAATCGTTTCACTATTTTTGCATCAGTCATGGCAGAAGATAAAAAGGACATACGTGCATTAACCAAAGAACAACTCAGAGAATTCTTTGTAAAAGAAGGCGATAAAGCCTTTCGCGGCAATCAAGTATACGAATGGTTGTGGCAAAAATCGGCGCATACTTTTGAAGATATGACCAATGTTTCTAAAGAAACGCGGCAAATGCTGGAAAATAACTTTGTAATTAATCATATCAAGGTCGATCAAATGCAACGTAGTTCAGATGGTACCATAAAAAATGTAGTTCGTTTGCATGACGACTTAATTGTAGAATCGGTTTTAATTCCCACAAAAACCAGAACAACTGCTTGCGTGTCAAGTCAAGTAGGCTGTAGTTTAGATTGTAAATTTTGTGCAACTGCACGTTTAAAACGTATGCGTAATCTAAATCCAGACGAAATTTACGACCAAGTAGTGGCTATTGATAATGAAAGTAGATTATATCATAACAGACCATTAAGCAATATTGTGTTTATGGGTATGGGTGAACCGCTTATGAACTATAATAACGTAATTAAAGCCATTGACAAAATTACGTCGCCAGAAGGTTTGGGAATGTCTCCAAAGCGAATCGTTGTTTCAACTTCTGGGGTGCCAAAAATGATTAAAAAAATGGCAGATGACGATGTTAAATTTAAACTAGCAGTGTCTTTACATTCTGCTATTGATGAAGTAAGAACATCTATTATGCCTTTTAATAAAAACTTTCCGCTTAACGATTTAAGAGAAGCGTTGCAATATTGGTATGCAAAAACTAAAAACAGGATTACTTATGAGTATGTAATTTGGGATGGTATTAATGACAAAAGAAAAGATATAGATGCATTGGTCGAATTCTGCAAATTTGCGCCCAGCAAAGTAAACCTCATCGAGTATAATCCTATTGATGATGGCGAATTCCAACAGGCTAATTCAAAAGCAATAGAAATGTATGTTCAAGTTCTTGAGCGAAATAATATTACCGTTACTGTTAGACGCAGTAGAGGCAAAGATATTGATGCGGCTTGTGGACAATTGGCAAATAAGAGTTAAGACTCTCTCATCCCTTAGATGATTATCTACTTTAGAAATAATTATAAGTATTAAAAGAATGCATCTTAAATAGTATCTTTGATTTTCAATGAAAATTGTAGAGCAAATAAAACAGCCCATAGCCTATGAAATGGATCTTTTCGAGCAAAAGTTCCAACTATCTATGTCTAGTAAAGTGGCTCTTCTAAATAGAATTACGCATTATATTGTTAACCGCAAGGGGAAACAAATGCGACCTATGTTTGTTTTTTTGGTCGCCAAAATGGTTTCTAATGGCGAAGTAAGCGAACGCACCTATAGAGGGGCTTCAGTAATTGAACTTATACATACAGCTACGCTCGTGCATGATGACGTTGTAGATGATAGTAATCGTCGACGAGGATTCTTCTCTGTTAATGCACTTTGGAAAAACAAAATAGCCGTTTTAATTGGAGATTTTTTATTATCAAAAGGCTTATTACTTTCTATAGATAATAATGATTTCGATTTGCTAAAAATAATTTCTATTGCTGTTCGTGAAATGAGTGAAGGGGAATTACTCCAAATAGAAAAAGCACGAAGACTTGATATTACAGAAGCTATTTATTACGAAATTATTCGTCAAAAAACAGCAACGCTTATTGCTGCATGCTGCAGTCTTGGAGCTGCTTCGGTAAAACCGGAATCGCTTCATGTGGAAAGTATGCGCAGATTTGGAGAACTTATAGGTATGGCATTTCAAATAAAGGATGATTTGTTCGATTACGGGGAAACCCAAATAGGTAAACCAACGGGTATTGACATTAAAGAACAAAAAATGACCTTACCATTAATTTATGTGCTTAATAATTCTAGTAAAAAAGATAAAAACTGGTTAATCAATTCTATTAAAAACCATAATAAAGACACCAAACGTGTAAAAGAGGTTATAACTTTCGTGAAGAATAATGGTGGTTTAGATTATGCCATTAAAAAAATGAAACAATTTCAAGCCGAAGCTTTAGAATTATTACAAACTTACCCAGAGTCCAAGTATAAAAATTCACTGGAGCTAATGGTGAATTATGTAATTGATAGAAAGAAATAAAAATTTCTAGAAAATAATTGCTTCCCTAGGCAACCATTTGCATAAAATTTGCGTCTTTATAAATAGAAGGCTAAATGAAACCATTTTTGAAAGTTATTCAACTCCATAAAAACGAATCTGTTTTGATAAAAAAAGCGATTAAAAATAATCGTGAAGCGCAACACGTTTTGTTTGAAGAACATGCCCCAATAATGTTAAGTGTTTGTAGATACTATATAAAAGATTTACAACAAGCAGAAGAAGCTATGCTTAATGGGTTTTTCAAAGTATTTACAAATTTAAAAAGTTATAGAACAGAAGGGAGTTTTGAAGGTTGGATAAGGCGCATTATGGTAAGAGAGTCTATCTCTTATTTAAGAAGTAAAAAGAATTTTGAGTTTCCAGTTGAAGAGCTAACATATAAAAATGATTATACTAATAATATTGAAGTAGATATAGATGTTGCACAGATTCAACAACTTATAGATACGCTTCCAGAAGGTTATAAAATGGTATTTGTAATGTATGCCATTGAAGGATATAAGCATCTGGAAATTGCTGAAATGTTGAACATCTCAGAAGGCACTTCAAAGTCACAATTATATAAAGCTAGGAAGTTGCTTCAAGAAAAGATTAAAGAATTAAACAAAACGAGTTATGGCACCAATTAAATTTGAAGAGAACATAAAAGACAAGCTCGATAAGCGGAAGTTAAAACCATCGCCTGAAGCTTGGAGTAAATTATCTAAGCGGATGGATTCTGGCCAAGAGAAACGCACGAGCAAAAACTTTTGGTGGTTGGGAATAGCGGCTAGTATCGTTGGGATTTTGTTTGTTGTCTCACAGTTTGTTTTTGATAAACCGGTTATTATAAATGCACCTGAAATAGTCGATTCACCAGAAATTATTGAAAATAACAAGGATGTTGAATTAGTAAATCAAGAAATAAACGCTTTAGAACTTAATAAGAAAGAAGTTATTGTTAACGCGTCAATTAAAGAGAAAAAATCATTCGAAAGTAAGATTGAAGTTAGCCAACCAACATTTAAAGAAAATAATGTTATTGCTCAAAATAATTTAGAACCTCAAATTGTTGAAGATGATACTGTACTCTCAAGTATTGTTTTAAAAGAAATTACTTTTGAAGAACAAAAAATTCAAGATGTTGTAGCACAAGTGCAAGCATTAACAGAAGATAATAAGGAGGTTACAAATGAAACAATTGATGCACTTCTATTTGAAGCACAAAGAGAAATCACTTTAAAGCAATTAATAAATAAAAAAACTGGAATGGTCGATGCCGATTTATTACTTCAAGACGTTGAAGCAGAGGTAGACCAATCCTTTAGAAGTAAAGTTTTTGAAGCTTTACGAAATAGTTACAATTCGGTTAAAACTGCAGTAGCCAATCGTAATGAATAAGTCTTTACAGAAGTAGAGATTAGAATAAGTAAATTATAAAATCATCAATAGATACTGAAATTCCGATAACTATTGGGACAGTATAAAAAACGAACAGTTATGCAAACAATTACTAAGTATTTAGCACTCGCTGTGC
This sequence comes from Algibacter sp. YIN40, assembly GCF_057219435.1. Taxonomy (NCBI): domain Bacteria; kingdom Pseudomonadati; phylum Bacteroidota; class Flavobacteriia; order Flavobacteriales; family Flavobacteriaceae; genus Algibacter; species Algibacter sp. YIN40. The sequence continues at coordinate 1,542,209 of NZ_JBXVVC010000001.1, forward strand.
TAGCAATAAGTGTGCAATTAATCAATGCGCAGGACACAATTCCAAAGATTAATAATCAAGAAAAAATTACCAATTTAGAAGATATTAAAGAGCGTATTAAGACAGAAGAACGCGATTTTTTGAAAGTAGAAGTTGAGGCTATTAATAAGCGTTTAGACCTGGGAGAACTTTCTGGTGAAGAAGCCCAAATTTTAAAAAAGGAAGCAGCAAAAAAGCGTGCCTTAAATATTGAGAATCGCATCGCAATTATAGATAATAGAATAGCGCTTTTAAAACGTAATGATGAAGGTTATAAAATATATAACGCAGAGGATACCGATAAAGTCGGGTTTCAAATAGGAGGTGAAGAAGGAAGTTTTGCGGGATTTAGCATTAAAGGCACAAATAAACCCAAAAAGTACGACAGACGTACTTCGAGTGATTTAGTCTTAGCTTTTGGATTAAATAATGCCATTATTGAAGGTCAGAATTTAGATGATTCGCCATACAAGATTGGAGGTTCTCGTTTTTTCGAAATTGGATGGGCTTGGAAAACAAGGGTGTTTAAAAACTCGAATTTTTTGAGGCTTAAATATGGGTATTCCTTTCAAATAAATGGTTTAAAACCAAATGACAATCAGTATTTTGTAGATCAAGGTGGTGAAACTGCACTTCAAGAATTTCCTGAAAACCTAAAGAAATCAAAGCTATCAATTACAAACTTAGTGTTTCCCGTGCATTTCGAATTTGGACCATCAAAACGAATTGACAAGGACACTTATTATCGATATTCAACCGATAATAAATTTAAAATAGGTGTGGGAGGTTATGCAGGATTTAATATTGGAACACGTCAAAAGTTAAAGTACGAGTTAGATGGTGAGCGTATAAAAGACAAACAAAAACGTGGTTTTAATACAACAAATTTAGTTTACGGATTAAGTGCTTATTTAGCATTTGATGATACCGCATTATACATTAAATACGATTTGTCACCAATTTTCAAAGACCAAGTAATTGACCAGAATAATATTTCTATTGGTCTTCGATTTGATATGGATTAATATCCAATTCATGAATTAATTGTAAACTGATTTTTTTAGTCACTCTTTCTTTTAGAGTTTGCACCCTCTTTATTAAGATGATCTAAATATAGAATCCCATTTAAATGATCTATTTCGTGCTGAAAAATCACAGAAGTAAAACCATTTACTGTCTCAGTTAGATGGTTACCTTCTATGGTGTCATAATTAATTTTAATTGTTTGAGACCTTATTTTTAGAGTGTCACTTCGATTGGGAATGGATAAACAACCTTCTCTAACGGTTTGTTTCTTATCTGAATAGTCAACAATTTTTGGATTCAAATAGACTTCAAAGGGGTAGTTCTCTTTGTCAAAACGTTGAACCCATATAATGTTTTTTAAAACACCTACCTGTGGTGCCGCAATACCAACACCCATGGACATACTGTCTCTTACTGTTGCATAAAGACGTTTTGCAAAATTCTGTAAAATAGGATCTTTTGGGTTTGGTTTTATGTAGCTACTTTTCGTTCTAAGCAACAAAGAATCTTTCTTGTTATTAATCTTATAAACCCGCATGGGCTTTAAGCTATTGGCACTCATAATTAAAGTCTTTTCTTCAGAAGAAAAAGACTTTTTTATTGTGTTTTTAGAACTATTGCAACCAAAAACTAAAACCAATCCAAATATAAATATTAAATGTTTCTTCATAGGAGTGAAATAATTAAATGTCGCTTAGCAACTTACCATTCATTAATTCTGTTAGAATCAAGTTTGATAAATATAAAAAGTAAAATAGTAAATGCCCACAGTCCAGAGCCACCATAACTAAACATAGGCAATGGAATACCAATGGTAGGGATTAATCCCATCACCATACCAATATTTATTAGAAAGTGCATAAAAATGATTGCTGCGACTCCATAACCATAAACTCGACTAAACTGCGATTTTTGAAGTTCTGCCAAATGTAAAATACGGATTATAAGCAATACAAAAATAATAACAACTAAAGCGCTTCCAAGAAATCCCCACTCTTCACCAACTGTGCTAAAAATGTAGTCGGTATGTTGTTCTGGAACGAATTTTCCAGTTGTTCGAGTACCTTCTAAAAAACCTCTACCTGTAAAACCACCTGAGCTTATTGCTTTTTCAGATTCATTAAGATTATAAGCAAATGTTTTTTTCATCTGCTCTAATTTAACTGGGTCTTTTTCCAAACGTAACCATAAGCTAATACGGTCTTGCTGATGCGGCTGTAAAATACTTTGATAGAAAAATTTAACACCAACTGTTAACCCAATACACATTAAAAGCATAGAGAGTGATTGTAAAATAGGAGGTTTCTTTTTGCTTAAAAAATGATAAGTAATTATTAAAATGATGGATGTTACGGATGTTATAATTGCTCCAAATTTTAATGAAAAGACCGATAATAAAATGGCCATGACAGCTAGGTTTAAATAGATTTTAGGTAAACCTTCTCTATACAAAACAAAGAAGAAAGCTGCATAAACTATAGTGCTTCCAGTGTCGTTTTGTAGGAGCACCAAAATGGCAGGGATAACTATAATGATAAAAGTTTGTATTTGATCTTTTAAGCGTTTAATGTCTGTATTTAAATCGCTCACATATTTAGCAACTGCTAATGCTGTGGCTGCTTTAGCAAATTCACTGGGTTGTATGGTCATTCCTCCAATCGCATACCATGAAGTTGCTCCATTAACGTTTTTTCCAAAAAGGAAAAGACCAACCAAAGAAAGCATGGAAATAATATAAATAATACTCGAGAAACGCTCATAAAACTTTGCTTCAATAGAGAGCATGATAACAATTAACCCAAAAGTTAAGAGTATAAATACGAGTTGTTTCCCGTAAGGTTGTGAAAAATTAAAGTAGTCTATGGTGTCTCCAGTATGTGACGCCGATAAAATATTTAACCAACCAAAACCAACCAATAATAGAAACAAGATTATGGTAATCCAATCGAACTTAAAATATTTATTGGTTTCTCTAACCATTAATTTTTCTTGTTATTGATTTTATTTAATTGCTTTTTAAGCCGATTGTATTCTGTCTCTTCAACCACTTGGATGGTTGTCTCACCATTTATTCTAAATGGTTCTCCGATATAAGGTTTTGCATATTCATTTTCTAGACTATGTCTTAAAATCCATTCTTCCAGATCTGTTCTTGTTATATCTCCTTTGATGTATTTTTCTATTATTAAACTAGCAATTCTTCCTGCAAAACGACTTCCCCAGTAACCATTTTCTACAAATACTGCCAAAGCAATTTTAGGATTGTCTTTGGGCGCAAAAGCAACAAAAATAGAATGGTCTGTTAGCTGTGTTTTTACACCATCAATTTTCATGAAGTTCTCAGCAGTACCTGTTTTACCGCAAATCTCAATGTCTTTTACACGCAGTGTTGCGGCAGTACCTTTGTTATATACGTCAAACATTCCTTGTACGACAGGATCGAAATAATGTTTGTCTATAGTAGTTTGTTTTGGAGTCGTGTAATTTTCGTCTATGGTTTCACCATCAATATTTTTTATAATATGAGGTGTATAAAAGTACCCTCTATTAGCAATTGCAGTAATCATATTAGCTAATTGTATAGGTGTAGCTTCAACTTCACCTTGGCCAATGGCATTCGAGATGTTATACGTTGATGCCCATTTGTTTTTGCCATACCATCTGTCATAAAAATCACCATCTGGAATACGTCCTTTATTACCAATTTTTAAATCGTAGCCTAAATAATTCCCTAAACCGAAACTCTTCACATGATTACTCCAAGTATTCATACCGTCATAGGGCTTCTCATATTTATCAATGATACGTCTGTAGACATTGGCAAAATAGGCATTGCATGATTGCGCAATGCCATCTGTCATACTCAAAGGACTTGAATGATGATGACAACCCGTTAACCTTCTGCTTCCTAAATAATACCCCATTCTACAACTAAACCTGTCTTGAGTAGTCACCACTTCTTCTTGTAGGCCAATAAGTGCATTTAAAACTTTAAAAGGAGACCCTGGTGGGTATTGAGCCTTCAAACTTCTATCGAATAGAGGTTTAGCAATAGTATCGTTATAAAGCTTTGTGAAGTTTCTAGAACGTTCTCTACCCACTAATATATTTGGGTTGTAAGAAGGGGCAGAAACCATTGTAAGTATTTCACCACTACTAGGTTCTATAGCAATTATACCGCCTCGTTTGTTTTGCATTAAAAGCTCGCCGTAAGCCTGTAAAGTAGCATCAATGGTTATAGTAATGTCTTTGCCTTGTTCGGGGATGGTGTCGAATACACCTTCTTTATACGGACCAATATTTCTGTTAAATCGGTCTTTTTGAATAAACTTAATACCTTTAACACCTCGAAGCGTATTTTCATAAGAAGCTTCAACACCTTGTTTGCCAATAAGGTCTCCCATTCTGTAATATGGGTCTTTCCTTATTATAGCATTATTTACCTCACCAATATCGCCCAAAACATTGGCTCCAATGGAAGTTTCGTAGTGTCTTAACGAACGTTTTTGGATATAAAACCCTTCATATTTTCTCATTTTTTCCTGAAGAACGGCATAGTCTTCCTTAGATAGGTGAGAAACAAAAACGGAAGGTAATCTGGGAGAGTATCGATAGCATTTATTATAGGTTTTGATAAATTTTTCCTTATCAATTTTCAGTAATGAACAAAACTCTAGTGTATCTAAAGGTTCTACCTCACGAGGTATAACCATGACGTCGTAAGATGGTTGGTTGGCTACTAGGAGCTCTCCATTCCTGTCGTAAACAAAACCACGTTTCGGATAATCATATACCTTTCTAATAGCATTGTCTTCATACAAATTAAGAGTGCTAGAGTTGTAAACTTGCAGATAAAATAATCGCACAATAAATATAAGACCAACAACAATGACAGATAAGAAAAGAAGAAGTTTTCTCATTTGTTTTCTCGACTAAAAATAACACTTAATAATAAACACAGTATGATGGTAAATATACTTGAGAATAACGTTTTTTGAAGGACTAAAAGTATTCGAGAAGCACTAAATATTTCTAAAGAAAACAAAATTATATGATGCAAAACAGTCATTATAGTGATGTATGTAAACTTAGACCCAAATTCTACTGCATTAAATTTCATGGTTTGATGCTCATATTGCATACCAAAGGAGAATTTGAGAACTACTGGTCTAGCATAAGCAATACACAATGCCGCTGCTGCATTAATGCCACCTGAATCTAAAAATAAATCGACAGTTAGTCCTAACAAGAAGCTCAAGAAAATAAAGAGCATTCTATTATTTTTTAGTGGATATAAAATGATGAATAGGATGTATATATACGGATTTATATATCCTAAGAAATTAATGTGATTGCAAATTAATACTTGTGTTAGAGCAAGAATTATAAACCTAATAATATTTAAGGAAACAACATTATTCATCTCGTAATTTTGTTATTTCTGGTTTATCAATATTCTGTATCACGTATACGTGCTCTAGATTGGTCATGTCATTAAACAACCGCACGTTTATTTCGTAAAAATTTTCGGCATGGTCTAATTTGAAATCTTCAATAACTCCTATTAAAACATTTTTAGGAAAAATAGAAGAGCGCCCAGATGTAACAATTGTATCACCTGCTTGTACTGGTGCTATTTTAGGGATATCTATTAATTGAACCAACTCTGGTGATTCAGAATTCCAAGTTAGCGTTCCAAAATGATTGGTTTTTTTTAATTGTGCGCTAATTTGACTTGTAGTATTAAGTACCGAAATAACCGTACCGTAACCATTACTAGTTCTATCAATAATACCTATAATTCCTTTTGAACTAATAACACCAAAATCTTGTTTGATACTGTCTTTTGCCCCTTTATTGAGGGTGAGTAAATTATTTGTAGAAGAGTAGCTATTCTTTATAATATTGGCTGGGGTGAATTTATACAAACTTGCAAACTGTATGCTGTCAAAATAAACAGAGTCTTTCTTATTTTCTGTACCGTATAAAACCATTCTTAGCCTATTATTCTCTTCTGCTAATTGCTGATTTTGAGATTTTAAATTGAAATAGGAACTAATATTATTTATAGAATTATAAACGCCGCCTGTTAAAAAGTTCGCCGAATTTATAAACTTACTTTTATGATAAGAATGTGATTGAATCGTAAATAAAATAGAAATAGAAAAGAGTAACAAGAACAACAGAAAGGTTTTGTTTCTTATAATAAAGTTTATAATCTGTTGCATGAATTGAACCTATTTATGCCTTTATTTTATCAATACACTTTTGTATTTAGGTAAATTTTTAAGTGTTATTCCAGTCCCTCTTACTACAGCACGTAAAGGGTCTTCCGCAATATAAACGGGTAAATCCGTTTTTTGAGATAGCCTTTTGTCTAATCCGCGTAACATAGATCCACCACCTGCTAAATAGATACCTGTATTATAAATATCCGCAGCTAATTCTGGCGGTGTTTGCGATAAAGTTTCCATTACAGCATCTTCAATTCTTAAAATAGATTTATCTAAGGCCTTCGCAATCTCGCGGTATGAAATAGATACTTGCTTAGGTTTTCCAGTTAATAAATCACGCCCTTGAACACTCATGTCTTCTGGAGGTAATTCTAAATCTTCAGTTGCAGCACCAATCTGGATTTTAATTTTTTCAGCAGTTCGTTCACCAACATATAAATTGTGTTGAGTTCGCATGTAATAAACAATGTCGTTGGTAAATACATCACCTGCAATTTTAACCGATTTGTCGCATACAATGCCACCTAAAGCAATAACTGCAATTTCTGTAGTACCACCACCTATATCTACTACCATGTTTCCCTTAGGTTGCATGATGTCTACGCCAATACCAATCGCAGCAGCCATAGGTTCATGTATTAAATACACCTCTTTTCCATTAACACGTTCTGCACTTTCTTTTACCGCGCGCATTTCTACTTCAGTAATACCAGATGGGATACAAATAACCATTCTAAGCGCTGGTGTGAAAAACTTTTTCTTCAAAGCAGGTATGTTTTTAATAAACATACTTATCATTTGTTCAGAAGCATCAAAATCAGCAATTACACCGTCTTTTAACGGGCGAATTGTTTTGATGTTTTCATGAGTTTTTCCTTGCATTAAACTAGCTTCCTGTCCAACAGCAATAATCTTTCCTGTAGCTCTATTTCTTGCTACTATGGAAGGTGCATCTACAACAACCTTGTCGTTATGAATAATAAGTGTGTTTGCAGTACCTAAATCTATTGCAATATCTTCTGTTAGGAAGTCAAAAAAGCCCATGTGCTATAACTGGTTTAAGAGGTTTAAAAACTAATCTTGTAAATGTAATAAAAGTTGATAAATATATGCGACATAAATGCTACAGATATTTAACAAAATTCATTACTCTTTTATACGTTCAAACATCTTTTTTGGATGGTTTGAAATTATATTAATTTTGAAAGAAATTTTAGTGCTTGAAATGACGCGTTCCAGTCATTACCATCGCCACATCATTTTCATTGCAATAGTCAATACTAAGCTGGTCTTTAATCGAACCTCCTGGTTGAATAACAGCATTAATGCCAGCATTTTTAGCAATTTCAACGCAGTCTGGGAACGGAAAAAAAGCATCACTTGCCATAGCAGCTCCCTTTAAATCAAATTTAAAAGTGCCCGCTTTGTGAATAGCTTGCTCTAATGCATCAACACGACTAGTTTGTCCAGTGCCACTCGCACATAATTGTTTGTTTTTCGCTAAAACAATGGTGTTTGATTTAGTATGCTTGCAAATTTTTGATGCAAATAATAAATCTTCAATTTGAGCATTGGTTGGTGCAATATTTGTAACCGTTTTTAAATCTTCTGCTTTATCAGTTATGTTGTTTCTATCCTGAACCAGAACACCATTTAAACAACTTCTAACGTTTGTAGCAGGCATATCAACATCGTGAATTTCTAACAAAATCCTGTTTCTCTTTCCTTTTAATATTTCTAGTGCTTCAGGATTAAAAGAAGGCGCGATTACAACCTCACAGAATAATTTATGAATTTCTTGAGCGGTAGCCTTGTCAATTTCTTTGTTACTAATTAAAACACCTCCAAACGCAGAAACTGGATCTCCAGCTAAAGCATCTACATAAGCTTGGTGTAATGATTCGCGTTGTGCCAGTCCGCACGCATTGTTATGTTTTAAAATGGCAAATGTTGGTGCGTCATTTTTAAATTCTAGCATTAAATTAACAGCGGCGTCAACATCTAAAAGGTTATTATAACTTAATTCTTTTCCGTGAAGTTTTGTGAATAGTTCATCAAAATTCCCGAAGAAAAATCCTTTTTGGTGAGGGTTCTCACCGTAGCGTAAAGCTTTACCATTGGTTTCACTAATTTTTAAAACAGCTTCATCATGATTTTTGTTGAAGTAGTTAAAAATAGCGGTATCATAATGAGAAGACACATTAAACGCTTTACCTGCAAAACGTTTTCTGTTTTCTTCAGAAATAGTTCCATTATTTTTAGAAATTAATTCTAAAAATTCAGCATAATCATCAACTGATGATACACAAATTACATCTGCATAATTTTTAGCTGCGGCACGGATTAAGGAAATACCGCCTATATCTATTTTTTCAATAATATCTTGGTTACTAGCACCAGAAGCTACCGTTTTTTCAAATGGATATAAGTCAACAATCACAACATCTATTTGTGGAATTTCGTATGCTTCTAATTCTGCAACATCACCATCATGGTTTTGTCTATTTAAAATACCACCAAATACTTTTGGGTGCAGGGTTTTTACACGTCCGCCAAGTATAGAAGGATAAGAAGTCACATCTTCAACAGGAACAACGTTTACGCCTAAATCAATAATAAATTTTTCTGTGCCACCGGTAGAATATATTGTTACACCTTGTTTGTCTAGTTCTTTTACAATAGGCTCTAAACCGTCTTTGCTAAATACAGATATTAATGCCGATTTAATAATTTTTTCGTTGCTCATTATTAATTTGTGTTGTGAATAAAATGCTCCTTTTTGGAATGAAATTATGCTTGTTATTCAGCGATTTAAGCTGAAATTTCTAAATAATGGCAAAAGTAGTTATTTCCTTGAAAAAACAAGTGTGGAAATCTTAAAAATGGATGCGATTTTTTAACGAAAAAGCAAAGTTGTTAACAACTACAAAATTGAAGAAACTTTTTTGCAAACAAACTCTAAAAAACGTTCATCAGCTTCAGTAAAAGGGTCAGGTGTATTGGAATCTATGTCTATCTGTCCAATGTTTTCTCCATTTACAAAAATGGGTACGACAATTTCAGCTTTAACGGTGATGCTGCAGGCAATGTAATTATCTTGGGCAGAGACATCGGGGACAACAAAATTTTCATTACTTACAGCTACTTGTCCGCAAATACCTTTACCAAAAGGAATTATGGTGTGGTCTGTTGGTTCACCTACATAAGGGCCTAAAAGTAATTCTTCTTTATCACTATTTTTAAAATAAAAGCCTACCCAATTATAATAATCAACATGAGCTTCAAGTAATTTGCATATATTTTCTAAGCGCGTCTCGACTGTTTCTGTAGCCTTTAAAACAATAGTTTCTACTTGCGGTTTGAGTTGTTCAAAAATCATAAATAAGAAAGTTTTGGCAAAAGTATTTAAAAAGGCGTAATTTCGATATTGAGTTATGAATAAAATTAATAATACTTTTTGAAAGCACTCTTTGTAAAATACAAGTCGGTTATTAAATTCATTCTTACATTTTTATTGGTGTACATCATCTTTTCATTGTTGTATCAGTTTTATTTAAAAGCTTCAATAGGCTCAAGATTTTATCCAGATTATATTACAAATCTGGTTTCAAAGCAAACAGAATTACTAATACGTGGTTTTGGGTATGATGCTGAGGTTATCCCTCATCAAGACGAACCTTCCATGAAATTACTAATCAATGGTAAATATTTAGCACGTGTAATTGAAGGATGTAACTCAATAAGTGTTGTTATCTTGTTTGCTTCTTTCATTATTGCTTTTTCAGGCAAATTAAAAGAAACTATAGTCTTTTTGTTGTCAGGAAGCGTTTTAATTTATGTGGTTAATTTATTCAGAATTGTTATTCTATCAATTGGAATGTATCACTACCCTTGGCGTAGAGAAATTTTACATACCGTAATTTTCCCAGCTATAATTTATGGTATCGTTTTTATACTTTGGATAATTTGGGTAAATCGTTTTTCTAAAATGAGAAGAATATGAATCGAAACATAAAATATTTACTTCTTTTTTTATTATTTGGGCTGTTGATATTAATTCGATTTTTTGAAAACGAACTTTTCTACGATCCCTACCTTGTCTTTTTTCAAAATGATTATCTGTACCTAGATAACCCTAGAAGGGAGGTTTTTAAATTGACTTTATTTACAACGCTTAGATATACACTTAACTGTATTATTTCTTTAGGTGTTTTGTACGTTATTTTTAAAGATAAAAGCATGATTAAATTTGCTGCGTTTATATATTTAATGGCATTAATTATATTGCTTGTCATTTATCTTTATTTCGTTGTAAATCCACGTCAAGAAGACTATTACATGTTTTTTAATGTGCGTCGTTTTCTTATTCAACCTATTATATTGTTTGTTTTATTACCAGCTTTTTATTACCATAAACTTAAAAAGTAAATGTTAATCATTTAATAAATTAATCACCACCATTTCGATTTTTTGTACTTTTGTATCGTGATAAAACAATTGTTTCATAAAAGTTTTTCAATGCTTCTGGCATTAATGGTTTTGTTTTCTACGGTATCTTTTACTGTAGAAAAGCATTTTTGTGGTGATGTTTTAGTAGATGTGTCTGTTTTTACAGATGTTGAAAAATGTGCCATGGAAGCTATGGAAATGAAGCAAAAGAAGTCATGTTGTAAAGATGAAGTGGATGTTCTAAAAGGTCAAGATGAATTGAAGTTTAATTCTTTTGAGGATTTAGATTTTGAACAGCAACAGTTTTTAAATGCTTACACTTACTCGTGCATTAATTTATTTGAAGGTTTGCCAAAGCAGATCATTCCTCATAAAGATTATTCTCCACCCAATTTAATTCAAGACATACAAGTTTTGGATGAAGTCTTTTTAATTTGAATTATTAATTTATGTTAAGTGATTCCTATGAAAACAGGAACCTATTTCTTTTTACATAACACAAATTAATAATTACAATAATCATGAAACATACATATACAGTTACAGGAATGACCTGTAATGGCTGTAAAACTTCAGTAGAAAATAAGCTAAGCGGTTTAGAAGGTATTACCGATGTAACGGTCAATTTAGAAAAAGCTGAAGCTCAAATAGAAATGTCTAAACACATTTCTGTCGAAACTTTACAAAATGCTATTTCAGGGAAGTATAAAATTTCTGAAAAGAATATTTTTCAAACTACTGATACATTAGTTCAAGAGAAAAAAAGTGAGTTGCAACAATTGTTTCCACTATTTTTAATTTTCTTTTTTATTATTGGGGCTTCAATATTATTAAACTATAACCCTTGGAACGGAGAAGCATTTATGCTCGATTTTATGGGTTTGTTCTACGTTGTCTTTAGTTTTTTTAAATTTTTAGATTTAAAAGGTTTTCCAGAATCTTTTAAAATGTACGATCCTTTGGCTAAGGTAGTTCCTGTTTATGCATGGGTCTATCCATTCATAGAAATTACATTAGGAATTATGTTTTTAATGCGTTTTGAAATTTCACTAGCCTTGATTATTACTCTTGTTATTTTAGGACTCACAACTATTGGAGTTACCAAAACACTACTAATTAAAAACCATATTCAATGTGCTTGTCTGGGTACTGCATTAAAACTCCCAATGACAAAAGCGACTTTTATTGAAAATAGTGTCATGATTGTTATGGCAATTATTATGCTCATAAAAACTTACAATTAAATGAAAAATATATTTTATATAATACTATTGCTTCCTATACTTATGTCTTCTCAAGATAAGATTACAGGTATGATTATGGAAGCGAACGAAAAAAACGAACATATAGGCTTAGTAGGAGCTAATATCTATTGGTTAGATACAACTGTAGGAACAGTTACAGATATTGATGGAAAGTTTAAGCTTTCCTATAAGCCAGAGTATGAAAAATTGGTGATTAGCTACGTAGGCTTTAAAACAGACACATTAACCATTAGCGACCCTAAAAAGATGGTGCATCATTGGTTACAACCTACTAGTGATTTGGATCAAATTACGGTCACTTCTAGAAAACAGGCAACAGCTAAATCTTATTTAAAGGCTCAAAATGTAATTACAGTTAGTAGCGATGAATTGTTGAAAGCTGCTTGTTGTAATCTATCTGAAAGTTTTGAAACGAATCCATCAATTGATGTTAATTTTGCCGATGCGGTTTCAGGAACACGTCAAATTAAAATGCTTGGGCTTACAAGTCCCTATATTTTAATTGCTACTGAAAATATTCCGTCTATTAGAGGTGCATCTCAGGCTTATGGGTTAAGTTTTATACCAGGAACTTGGGTGGAAAGTATTCAAATCACTAAAGGTGCTGGTTCAGTAGTGAACGGTTTTGAAAGTATTGCAGGACAGATTAATGCTGAACTCGTTAAGCCTTCAACAGACGACAAATTATTTGTTAACCTATATGGGGCAACCAATGAACGTTTGGAGTTAAACACACACTTCAATAACAAAGTGAGCAATAGATGGCATACTGGTTTGTACGTGCACGGAAACACACATAACAAAAAGCATGATGTGAATAACGATGGTTTTTTGGATATGCCCTTGTTTAACCAAATTAATCTTATGAATCGCTGGCAGTACATAGATACTCAAAATGGATTTGTAAGTTTCATTAATTTAAAATTTTTAAATGATAAAAAACAAATGGGTGAGCTAAATTTTAATCCAGATATAGATAAACTTACCATGAATGCTTGGGGGAGTGAAATTGATACGAGACGCTACGAATTATCTGGTAAATTTGGTTATGTAAACCCTGAGGTTCCTTGGCAAAGTCTTGGTGTTCAAACCGCGTTTAGCAGTCATAAACAAGACTCATATTTTGGATTAAATATCTATGATATACAACATAATAGTCTATATGCCAATGCTATTTATAATTCTATAATCAGCGATTCTAGACATAAAATAAAAACGGGAATAAGTTATACCTACGACCATTATGACGAACTGGTAAATACAACAGATTACGAAAGAACCGAAAATTCGGTCGGTGGGTTTTTTGAATATAGTTTTGACAATTTGGAGCTTTTAAACTTTACTGCAGGAATTCGAATAGACCATCATAATTTATTAGGGACTTTTATAACGCCCCGTGTTCATGTGCGCTATTCACCATGGAGTAAATCAGCTTTTAGAGCGTCCTTTGGAAGAGGTAAGCGTAGTGCCAATATTTTTACTGAAAATCAGCAACTATTTGCTACATCAAGACAAATTAATATTCTAAATTCTGGCGGGAATATTTATGGCTTAGACCCTGAAATTGCATGGAATTATGGGGTTTCATATTTGCAAGGATTTAATTTATTCGGAAGAAAAGCAGATATCACTTTAGATTTTTACAAAACCGATTTCACAAATCAGGTAGTTGTAGATTGGGAAAATCCACAGGAAATAAATTTTTATAATCTTGACGGGAAAAGTTACGCTAATAGTTTCCAAGTAGAGTTTAATTATAATCCATTTGAATATTTCGATTTAAGAATGGCTTATAAGTATTACGATGTTAAAACTGATTATAACTCAGGGCGATTAGAAAAATCATTAACACCAAAAAATCGTGTGTTTGCTAATGTTGGATATAAAACACATCAAGATGAAGGGCAGCTAGGACGTTGGAAGTTTGATGCTACATTTAATTGGTTAAGCGACCAGCGTTACACATCGACAATAAATAACCCTGCACAATATCAATTACCAGAGAGAACACCTACAGTAGCAACGTTAAATGCGCAAATAACAAAAGTATTTTCTCCAAAATTTGAAGTATATTTAGGTGGTGAAAATATTACAAATGTGAGACAACCAAATCCTATTTTGGGAGCCGATGACCCTTTTGGTGCGAATTTTGATTCTACTTTTGTATATGGCCCAATTTTTGGAAGTATGTATTATGCGGGTTTGAGATTTAAAATAAAATAAAAATGAACGTCACTTCAAGTGATTTCAAGATATTGAAATTGTATCCAGAAAAATAAAGGTCTGAATGCAATTTTATAAAACCAAAATTACTCGACCTGACAATTACAAACAACAGTTATGCTGAGCGCAGTCGAAGCATCTTAAAAAACAGACAAATATGAAAAACATAATTATTGTAGCATTAATGCTCATTGGAACAGCAACATTCGCTCAAAATAAAAACGCCAAAGCTTCTATGGAAGTAGATGGTGTGTGCGGTATGTGCAAAGCACGAATTGAAAAAGCATGTTTAAACACTAAGGGTGTTAAGTTTGCGACCTGGGATATTGATACCCATCAATTAAATCTAATTTACGACGCTCGTAAAACAAATTCCGAAATTATTAAAAATCAAGTTTTAGCAGCTGGTCATGATGTTCAAGATTTAAAAGCAACCGATGAAGCTTATGCAACAGTACACGCTTGCTGCAAGTATCGCGACGAAGATGTGCAGGATGATCATAAGGGCTAGGAAAAAGAAGATAATTAGGTATATTAAAAAATATTATGAAAACAACTCCTGAACACAATGAGCGTGTTAGAACGATGAAATTTTTTTCAGTCTATCCACATTATGTCAATAAAGTTGAGAAAAAAGGAAGGACAAAAGAAGAGTTGCATACGGTAATTACTTGGTTAACAGGTTTTGACGATGCTAAAATACAAGAGCTGATTGACCGAAAAGTAACATTTGAGCAGTTTTTCCAAGAAGCTAATGTTAATCCAAATGCAGAATTAATTAAAGGTGTTATTTGTGGATATAGAATTGAGGAAATCGATAACCTTTTAACAAAACAATGTAGATATTTGGATAAGTTGATAGATGAATTGGCTAGAGGTAGAAAAATGGAAAAGATTTTACGTACGCCTTAAAACATAAATAATTTAAAATTTCTGAATAAAAAAATGCCTCAATTTCAATTGAGGCATTTTTTTATTATAATTATGATGTTGAAGCTTTGCACTACATCATTCCTGGCATACCACCGCCTCCCATTGGAGGCATTGCAGGAGCATCTTCTTTAATATCAATTAAAGCGCACTCAGTTGTTAGAATCATACCAGCAACAGAAGCAGCATTTTCTAAAGCAATACGTGTTACTTTCTTAGGATCAATAATACCAGCTTTAAGCATGTCTACATATTGTTCAGATTTAGCATCGTAACCAAAGTCTTTTTTGCCTTCTAAAACTTTATTGATTACTACAGAGCCTTCGCCACCTGCATTTTCAACAATAGTTCTTAATGGAGACTCAATAGCTTTATTCACTATTTGAACACCAGTAGTTTCGTCTAAATTTTCAGTTGTAATTTTTTCTAATACTGCCTTAGCTCTAACCAATGCAACACCACCACCAGCAACAATACCTTCTTCTACGGCAGCTCTTGTAGCATGTAAAGCATCATCAACACGATCTTTCTTTTCTTTCATTTCAACTTCACTTGCAGCACCTACGTAAAGTACAGCAACACCTCCAGCTAACTTAGCTAAACGCTCTTGAAGTTTTTCTTTATCGTAATCTGAAGTAGTTGTTTCAATTTGAGCTTTTATTTGGTTAACTCGTGCTTTAATGTCTTTTGCGTTTCCAGCACCGTTTACAATAGTTGTGTTATCCTTATCTACTGTAACAGTTTCTGCAGTGCCTAACATAGTTAAATCTGCATTTTCAAGAGTAAATCCGCGTTCTTCAGAAATAACAGTTCCTCCTGTTAAGATGGCAATATCTTCTAACATTGCTTTACGTCTATCTCCAAATCCTGGAGCTTTTACAGCTGCAATTTTAAGTCCACCACGTAATTTATTAACTACTAAAGTCGCTAATGCTTGACCATCTACATCTTCAGCAATAATTAATAATGGGCGACCAGATTGAGCAACTGGCTCTAATATTGGAAGAATTTCTTGTAAGTTAGAAATCTTTTTATCAAATAATAATATGTACGGATTTTCTAAATCTGCAATCATTTTGTCAGCATCTGTCACAAAGTACGGGGATAAATAACCTCTGTCGAATTGCATACCCTCAACAACATCAACGTATGTTTCCATACCTTTTGCTTCTTCAACAGTAATAACACCCTCTTTTCCAACTTTTCCAAATGCCTGAGCGATTAACTCGCCAATAGTATCATCGTTATTTGCAGAAATTGCAGCAACTTGTTTTATTTTTTCAGAAGAATTACCAACTTGTTTAGATTGTTTTTTAAGGTCACTAGTAATCGCTTCTACCGCTTTATCAATACCACGCTTTAAATCCATAGGGTTTGCTCCTGAAGCTACATTTTTTAAGCCTTCTTTTACAATAGCTTGTGCAAGAACTGTTGCAGTTGTGGTACCATCACCAGCTAAATCGTTGGTTTTTGAAGCAACTTCTTTTACCATTTGCGCACCCATGTTTTCGTGTGGGTTGTCTAACTCAATTTCTTTAGCCACAGTAACACCATCTTTAGTTACTTGAGGTGCGCCAAAACTTTTACTAATAATTACGTTACGTCCTTTAGGGCCTAATGTTACTTTTACTGCGTTTGCTAATGCGTCAACGCCACGTTTTAATCCGTCGCGCGCATCAATATCGAATTTTATATCTTTTGCCATTTTTTAAATATTTTTTTGTCATTCCCGCGAAGGCGGAAATCTGTTTAATAATAATCTAGTTTTGCTTGATGAGATTTCCGTCTGCACGGAAATGAAAAATAGCAATTAAATAATTGCTAGTATATCACTCTCACGCATGATTAAATAATCGTTACCTTCAAGCTTAAGTTCTGTTCCTGCATATTTACCATATAAAACAGTATCTCCAACTTTTACGGTAATAGGTTCGTCTTTTGTGCCCTTTCCAGCAGCTACTACAGTTCCTTTTTGAGGTTTTTCTTTAGCGTTATCTGGAATAATAATTCCTGAAGCTGTTTTTGTTTCAGCAGCAGCGGGTTCAATAAGAACACGATCTGCTAATGGTTTAATGTTTAATGCCATTGTTTATATTTTTGATTTAAAAATTTAATTTAACGCTTAAGCGTTATACTAAAAATGTGCCAATAGTATGAAACTGACAAACTTTCAGAAACAAAAAATGCCAACTCGTATAAGTTGGCATTTTTTGTTTTTTTATGAAGCACAATTATTGTGCAGAGTCAGTTGCTGTTGTTGCCTCTGGTAAAGTTGTTGTGCCTGCATCGGTAGGAACTGCTGGCAATGGCTGCGTTATTGCAGCATCTGGGTCTAATGCTTTAGAATCCACATTTTCAGAGCCTCTGTTAATAGCTACATTTGAAAGTAAAATTAAAACTAACAAAAGTGTTGCTAAAGTCCATGTGCTTTTGTCTAGAAAATCTGTTGTTTTCTTTACACCTCCTAATTGTTGTGTGCCTCCTCCTCCAAAAGACGACGATAATCCGCCTCCTTTAGGGTTTTGTACCATCACTACAACTACTAGCAAAAATGCTACTACTACTATAAGTGCTAAAAATATTGTAAACGTACTCATTATTCTTTATTATTTTGTTCTTGTAATTGTTCTACTGCCTTAATTTGGTTTGCAAAGAAACCACTTTTTTCTGGATATTTCAAACTTAAAATTTTATAAGATTGAATTGCTTTTTTGTAGTTTTTTTGCTCAACATAAATACGCGCTAAAGTCTCTGTCATTAACGCTTCAGGTTGTATCATTTGTGCCTTCGCTAAATTGCCTTTTGGTGTGGGAGATTTGGATGGATTTATCTTTGGGTTTTTAGCAATAAACTTATCTATTAATTGAAATTTTTTTGCCTTTTCAGATACTTGGGAAACTTGCTCTTTTGTTTCTAAACTTTCTGTTTTTGTGTTTTTTGATCTGTCAATTGGTTTAAAACGTGTCAATTTTAGCCATTCGTTAAAAGAATGTGTTTCACTTTTATCAAACTGCAGAGGTTTGCCTAAACTTAAAATATCTTCTGCTGTGGCTTCTTGTGTTCTAGTTTCTTCAGTGACGTTTTCAATAAGTTTTGATTCGTCTAATGTAAAAGCAACTGTTTTTTTAGGAAGGATATCTTTAGGTTCGAAAAGCGCAGGGTCCAATACACCTTGTGTTTCTTGAATTTGTTGTTTAAGCGCTTCATCAATTGCGACACTTTTGTTAATTGAAATTTCCTCAACATTTACATTTATATCTTTTAAATGTGCTGTATTTTGTTTGATAAACTGCGAAATTTCATTTTGTATGAAACTGTCTGATGTTATAAAATCGAATAAAATACTTCTATCAGTAGTATAAGCAGCGGTCGTTTTAAGTTCCTCATTGTATTTAATACTACTCTGGTTTTTTAAACCTTTAAGGTAAACAGCACGTGCTGATTGAAAATATGGATAGGTGTCAATAATAGATTTCACCTCTTCAGTCTGCTCGTGTGTTATAGACTGCGGATGCTGAAGTATGTATGTAAAATCATTACTTTTTTCTACCATCTAGCTAGGGTTGCATTAAAAATGTCTTGGGTTAATCTATCTAGTATTTCTTCGTGGGCGGTTGCTTTTTGTGACCCAATAAGTTGCGCGTTTCCTGGGTAATCGTAGAAAAAAGAGAAGGACTTATTTTCTAGGTTATCTTCTTCTTTATTTCTATTATAAAAACTAATTTTAACCGAAATAGTCAACCTGTTTTGTGCCGCTGTATTTTGAGAAGTAGAGGTGGTTGGCGAAATTCTATACTCACTAATTTCGCCTTCGTATACCAAGTCTGGATTTGATGAAACTAAATTTAAATTGGTTTGATTTTGAATTAAATCTTCTAGAGTTATTTTAAAATCTCTTTCTAGCCCTGGTTCAACCAACGTGGCATTGTTTTCGAAACGAATAACTTGAAAGGTGTCCGCTTCAATTGAATTGGGTTGTGTGAAACCGTATTGAATTTTACAATTAACAAGAATTACAGTTGCTACTAGTAAAAAAAAGAAATATTTTATTTTGTTCATCTTATTTAACATGCTCTCACAGAGTTTTAGGATTAACCTAAATAACGATTAACTATAAATCGTATTGTTTTATTTTTCTATATAATGTGCGTTCACTAATACCTAATTCTGCTGCTGCTAATTTACGTTTTCCGCTGTGACGTTCAAGCGATTTTTTTATTAATTCTAATTCCTTATCTTGAAGGGATAATGTTTCTTCCTCTTCTATCTCTTCTGCAAAGTGATATTTGTCTTGTGAGTTTATAATGTCTTCATTCGGGGCTGTATGCTCCGGAATTGATAAAACCTCAGGTTCAGAAATACTTTCTTCAAAATCTAATTCATCTTCGTTGTCACCACCATAAATCTTTTGAATTAACCCTTCGTTATCTTTCTCAACTTCTTTAGCGTTACCTGTTTTCATAAGCTCCATGGTGAGCTTTTTCAAATCATTCAAATCACTTTTCATATCGAAAAGAACTTTATAAAGTATTTCGCGTTCACTGCTAAAGTCACTTTCAGACTTAGATGTTTTTATAACTGCTGGCAAATTCGTTCCTGCCGAAGCAGGTAAATAACCTTGAAGTGTTGAAGCACTTATGGTACGATTTTGCTCAAGGACAGATAGTTGTTCGGCTATGTTACGTAATTGTCTAATATTCCCGCTCCACCTATGTTTAATAAGTAATAGAATAGCATTGTCGGTTAATTTAACCGTTGGCATTTTATATTTCAGGGCAAAGTCACTCGCAAATTTCCTGAATAATAGATGAATATCATCACGTCTTTCACGTAGCGGTGGTAAATGAATATCTATGGTGCTTAATCTATAATAAAGGTCTTCGCGAAACTTTTCTTTTTGAATAGCTTCAAGCATATCCACGTTGGTAGCTGCTACAATACGAACATTTGTTTTTTGTACTTTACTTGAACCTACTTTTATGAATTCACCGTTTTCTAAGACTCTTAACAATCTAACTTGTGTTGTTAATGGAAGTTCGCCAACTTCGTCTAGGAAAATAGTGCCACCATCTGCCACTTCAAAATATCCGTTTCTTGTTTGTGTAGCACCTGTAAAAGCACCTTTTTCGTGCCCAAATAACTCACTGTCAATTGTGCCTTCTGGTATAGCACCACAATTTACTGCAATGTATTTGTTATGTTTTCTATGTGATATTTGATGAATAATTTTAGGAATACTTTCTTTCCCAACGCCACTTTCACCGGTTACTAAAACCGAAATATCTGTAGGAGCTACTTGAATGGCTTTTTCAATAGCGCGATTTAATGTTGGCGTATTCCCAATAATACCAAATCGTTGTTTTATAGCTTGTATTGATTCCATAATTTGTCATTCCTGTAAGAACAGAAATCTAGTTTTTAATGTTCAATATATTCTGAAGTTTCCTTTTCATCACTATCATCTAACCATTCCCAGTCTAACTTCAGTTTTATTTTGTTGTGTTCTGTTAGGCTAATTTTAGCTATTGCCTTTCCAGCCTTTAATTCGTTTTTTGTTGTTATACATTGGTATAACATATTCAGTTTATTGTTGTTTAGGTGCCCAATTATTTTTCCAAATTTAATGGTGCCTCCAGAATAATCTGCACTAACCAAGTCGCCCTCTTGTTTATACTTAAACTGTGTTTCAGAATTTACTTTTCCATTTTCTGAATTCTCTAGCAGAGAAAATGTTTTGTTATTAAAGTCAAATTTTGACATTATTTAATTGTTTTCAGAATACCCGATTGCAGCCCCAATTAAGGTTGCTGTTGTGCAATCGTGCGTCTGTACGTTAACAAAATCACCTATTTTATAGTGTTCTTTTGGAAAAACAACCACGATGTTTTGCGGGGTTCTACCAGACCATTGTTCTTTCGATTTTTTTGATTCTTTTTCAATTAAAACTTCAACTATATTCTTCAAATACTCCTTAGTTCTTTCGCCACTGTGCTTTTGTTGAAGCTCTACCATATCGGCAAGTCGTCTCTTTTTAGTTGACTCGGGAACATCGTCTTCCAACTTACGTTCGGCTAATGTCCCTGGGCGCTCAGAATACGTAAACATGTAACCAAAATTATATTTTACATATTCCAATAAGGATATGGTGTCTTGAAAATCTTCTTCAGTTTCAGAAGGAAATCCAACAATCATATCTTGGCTTATGGCACAATTAGGAATGATTTGACGAATATTATCTATCAACGCCATATATTCAGCTCGCGTATGTAAACGATTCATTTCCTTTAAAATGCGGTCGCTACCACTTTGAACTGGTAAATGAATATGATTACATATATTATTGAATTTTGCCATGGTTTCAACAACATCTATGGTAAGGTCTTGTGGGTTAGATGTAGAAAAACGAATACGCATTTTAGGTTGTGCTTTTGCACATAACTCTAATAATTTAGAGAAGTTTACCGAAGTCGCTTTTTGGATATCACTAGCTTTAACAAAATCCTTTTTTAATCCGCCACCATACCATAAATAACTATCTACGTTTTGTCCTAAAAGGGTTATTTCTTTGAAACCTCTGTTCCAAAGGTCGTTAACTTCCTCTAAAATACTTTGTGGGTCTCTACTACGTTCACGGCCTCGAGTAAAAGGGACTACACAAAAGGTACACATGTTGTCGCAGCCTCTAGTTATTGATACAAACGCTGTAACGCCGTTTGTATTTAGACGTACTGGTGATATATCGCCATAGGTTTCTTCTTTAGAAAGAATAACGTTAATAGCATCTCTGCCTTCATCAACCTCGGCTAGTAAATTTGGTAAATCTTTATAAGCATCTGGACCTACTACCAAATCAACAATTTTTTCTTCTTCAAGAAATTTATTTTTAAGGCGCTCTGCCATACAACCTAAAACACCAACTTTCATTTTAGGATTGTGCTGTCTTTTTACAGCATTATACTTTTCTAAACGTTTTCTAACAGTTTGTTCCGCTTTATCCCGGATTGAGCATGTGTTCACTAAAACTAAATCGGCTTCTTCTAAATTTTGAGTTGTATTGAAACCTTCTTTAGTTAATATAGATGCTACAATTTCGCTATCACTAAAATTCATAGCACACCCGTAGCTTTCTATAAAAAGTTTACGTGTATTTTCTTTTTTTTGTTCTAAAACAAGTGATTCGCCTTGTTTTTTTTCGTCAATAATCTTTTCCATAATGTGCTTGAACAAATGCGGGTCAATAAGCATGCAAAGATACAATTTATTTGTGTTTTATGACAAAGTGTCATATTAAATACTAATAATTTTGAAAATCATTTTGAATAGTGTTACTTTGAAAAACGAATCAACATAAAATATTATATTATGAGTACTATTGAAGGGTTATTAAATAAAATCGAAAATGCCAAAGATCTTGATTTTGGAGATATTTTCAATAAATCTATCGAGTTGTTTAAAAAGGTATGGCTTCAAGGCTTAGTTATGTTGTTATTAACTTTTGTTTTAATGCTGCCTTTTTATATCATAATGTATTTACCTTTAATTGCAATGGGTATTCTTGATCCTGATGCTATGGCAGGGGGTGGTGAACCTGAACTTGCTTTTTTAGTACCTTTTTATCTTTTTATGTTGGTGTTTTCATTTTTTGCAATGGTAATAGGCTTCGGATTGAAATCTGCATTTTATAGAATTTGCAAATTCAAGGATTTCGATGAAGCTTCTAAAGATGATTATTTTTATTTCTTCAAAAAACCTTATTTGGGAAAAACAATAAAACTAGCAGCTATGACTTTTGGTATTGCGCTCGTTGCAACATTATTATGTGTTCTTCCAATAATATATGTAATGGTGCCAATAGCGTTAATGAATGTTATTTATGCATTTAACCCAGATTTAGAAGCGTCAGATATTGTGAAAGTTGGATTTAAACTTGGTAATAAAAAGTGGCTATTAACTTTTGGGCTTATGATAGTTGCTGGAATTTTGGCACAATTAGTTGGTATGATAATGTGCTTTATAGGAGTCCTAGTTACGGCTTCATTTACATACTTACCTGCTTACTTTATATATAAAGAATCTATTGGCTTTGATAATACAGACGCCATTGAAGAAATAGGAACTCCAATAGAATAAAAATTTATTTCAAATTGTAAAAGCCTGTGTTTATTGCTATAAATACAGGTTTTTTTTGTTTCAAAATCGAGGTGGAAATGTATTTAATTAGGAAGTTAAACTTTTTTTCATATACATTTGTACCCACAAAAAACCATTCATGGCAAAGAATTTAGTAATCGTTGAGTCACCAGCAAAAGCAAAAACAATAGAGAAATTTTTAGGAAAAGATTTTAAAGTTGAATCTAGCTTTGGGCATATATCGGATCTCCCTTCTAAGGAATTAGGAGTAGATGTAGAAGGTGATTTTAAACCGAAATATGAAGTTTCAAAAGATAAAAAAGCAGTTGTTAAAAAACTTAAAGATTTAGCTAAAAAGGCAGAAATGGTATGGCTCGCTAGTGATGAGGATCGTGAGGGAGAAGCAATTGCATGGCATTTAGCTGAAGCATTGAAATTGGATAAGGATAAAACAAAACGAATTGTTTTTCACGAAATTACTAAAGTAGCTATTCAAAAAGCCATAGAGAATCCAAGGAGTATTGATTATGACTTGGTAGATGCACAACAAGCACGTCGTGTTTTAGATAGAATTGTTGGTTACGAGTTGTCGCCTGTTTTATGGCGTAAAGTAAAAGGTGGCTTGTCGGCAGGTCGTGTTCAATCGGTTTCTGTGCGTTTAATTGTGGAAAAAGAGCGTGATATTCAAAATTTTACGCCTGTAGCATCATATAGAATAGATGCAGAATTCTCGAATGAAAACGGACAAACCTTTAGAGCGAAACTTCCGAAGAACTTTTCATCAAAAGCAGAAGCTCAGAAATTTTTAGAGCAAAATGCATCGGCTTCATTTAAAGTTGCAGACTTAGAGAAAAAGCCAGCAAAGAAATCGCCAGCTGCACCATTTACAACATCTACTTTACAGCAAGAAGCGGCTAGAAAATTATATTTTTCAGTGAGCAAAACCATGACTATGGCACAACGCCTTTATGAATCTGGTTTAATTACTTATATGAGAACAGATAGTGTTAACCTATCGGATGAGGCCAGAAAAGGTGCCGAAGCCGAAATTAAAAGTTCTTTTGGTTCAGAATATAGCAATCCAAGAAATTATAAAGGAAAATCTAAAGGAGCTCAAGAGGCACACGAGGCTATTAGACCAACTAATTTTGCCGTACATTCTGTAGATATTGATTATGATCAAGCTCGTTTATATGATTTAATATGGAAACGTTCAATTGCATCTCAAATGAGTGAAGCGCAATTAGAAAGGACGAATGTAAAAATTAGTGCTTCTTCACATAATAACAATTTTAGTGCAAATGGTGAAGTAATTAAATTTGATGGATTTCTTAAAGTATATTTAGAAGGAACCGATGATGAGAATGAAGAACAAGAAGGCATGTTGCCTGCTTTAAAAGTAAATGAAGCGCTCCTTAATAATTATATAACCGCTACCGAGCGTTACACAAGGCCGCCATCGCGTTACACCGAAGCATCTTTAGTGAAAAAATTAGAAGAACTTGGTATTGGACGTCCATCAACGTATGCGCCAACTATTTCAACTATTCAAAATAGAAACTATGTTGAGAAGGGTTCTGTTGAAGGAGAGCAAAGAAGTTATTTGCAACTTACATTAAAAGATGGCATAGTTAGAGATAAAGAATTAACTGAAAAAGTAGGTTCTGATAAAGGAAAGCTTGTGCCAACGGATATTGGTATGATCGTTACCGACTTTTTAGTGAATCATTTTGAATACATTCTTGATTATAATTTTACAGCTAAGGTTGAATCTGATTTTGATGACATCGCAGATGGAAAAGAAGATTGGACTAAAATGATGAAAACTTTCTATCAGGAGTTTCACCCTCAAGTTGAAGATGTTAAAGAAAATGCTGCAAGAGAATCTGGCGAACGTGTTTTAGGTACAGACCCAAAGTCCGGCAAACAAGTAAGTGTTCGTTTAGGCAAGTTCGGGCCTATGGTTCAAATAGGAACAGTAGACGATGAAGAAAAGCCTCAGTTTGCAAGTTTAAGCCCAGACCAACAATTAAATACAATTACTTATGAGGAAGCTATGAACTTATTTCAACTTCCTAAAAGTTTAGGTACTTATGAAGGTGAAGATATACAAGTTAATAACGGTCGTTTTGGTCCTTATGTAAAATTTGGTTCGGCATTTGTGTCACTTCCTAAAGGAGTTGATCCGTTAAGTGTTGAGTTAGATGAAGCTATTGTTTTAATAAAGGAAAAACAAAAAGCAGATGCTCCTATATATATGTATAAGGATTTACCTGTTCAAAAAGGAAAAGGGCGTTTTGGGCCATTTATTAAATGGAACAATATGTTTATTAACGTCAACAAGAAATACGATTGGGATAATTTATCCGATAATGATATTATAGAACTTATCGAAACGAAGATTCAGAAGGAAATTGATAAAGTTATTCATAACTGGGAAGAAGAAGGTATTCGGGTAGAAAAAGCGAGATGGGGTAGACATAATGTTTTAAAAGGTAAAATAAAAGTTGAATTGGCTAAGACGGTTGATGTCTCTGAAATGACTTTGGATGAAGCAAAAGTTATTATTGAAGCTAAAACTCCAAAGAAAAAAGCAACTAAGCGCAAACCTGCTGCAAAGAAAAAATAATTAAGCTTTTGATTTAAAGTTTGTTATTGGGTTTTATTTAATAAAATGCCCAATAATTTAGCAATTTATAAGAATTGCGATGTTATTTTTATGCTAACCATATATAAAAACTCATTATTTCTTTTGATATTTGTGTAAAACCCCAAAAAAGGTGTGGCTAAGCATTTTTTAGCTTAATAATCTTATGAACTTTAATTTTCTCTCCCCAGTTTCAGATATGGTTTTGGCTCATAATGAGTTAATATCTGTTCAAGCACTCGGAAGAAAACTTCGCATTCATTCCTCACAAAACGGTATTCCAGATTTAGACAATGTTAACATGGCTATAGTTGGTGTGCTAGAAAACAGAAATGATATTAATTATATAGGAGAAGAGTTTCAGTTAAATGAAATAAGAAAAACCTTATACGGTCTTTTTCCAGGTAGTTGGAGTGTGACTGTTGCCGATTTAGGAGATATTAATCAAGGAGAAAGTGTTGAAGATACTTACTTCGCTCTTAAAACTACGGTAAGTATTTTAGTGAAAAAGAATATCATTCCTATTATAATAGGAGGGACACAAGATCTTACATATGCAAACTATCGGGCTTACGATGATATTAGTCCTATGGTAAATATTGTGAACGTTGATTGCAAGTTTGATTTAGGAGATTCTGCCAAACCCATAAAGAATAAGAGTTTTGTTGGTAAGATTATATTGGATGAGCCATATAACCTTTTTAATTATGCGACTATAGGGTATCAAACTTATTTTAACTCACAAGAAGAAATAGATTTAATGGATAAGCTTTATTTTGAAGCTTATAGGTTAGGGCAAGTATCTAAAGATGTAACATTTGTTGAGCCAGTTATGCGAGATGCGAATGTGGTTAGCATTGATTTGGGCTCTGTTAAGGGATCTGAGTTAAGTTTAAATCAAAAAATGTCGCCTAATGGACTAGATGGCAAAGAGATTTGTGCCATTGCTCGTTATGCAGGTATAAGTAATAAGGTGTCTTCTTTTGGTGTTTATGAATACAAACCATCAAAGGACGATGAAATGACGTCCATGCTTATTGCACAAATAATATGGTATTTTATCGAAGGGTATAATTTTAGAGTAAAGGATGATGATTTTTCAGATGAAGTAAACTACCAAAAATTTATTACCTTAGTAGACTCCCAAGAATTAGTCTTTTATAAAAGTAACAAGACCGGCAGATGGTGGATTGAAATCCCTTTTTTAGCAGAAGTCAATAATAAATTGAAAAGACATACGTTATTACCATGCATGCACCAAGATTATCTTGACGCATGCAATAATAAGGTCCCAGACCGTTGGTATAAAGCGTTCCAAAAGAATTGCATTTGACGATAAAAAGTAGTTAAAAGGTTGATTTCATCGATGAAATGTAATTTTTTCACGACGAAATGTAATTTTTTTTACAAAAAAGTTGTTTTTTAAGAAATATATAAATATGTTTACGCTCTCGAAATTGAAGCTTAAATAATTAACCTCGAGTTTTCTATGGATATGAAGAAGTTTATATTATTAACCGCAGTATTAACATTGTTCGCTAGTTGTGGCTCTAAAGATAGGGGCGAGCTAGTTGGTGTTAAAGGAAAGAAGTGGCATCCAGAAAAGCCTTATGGAATGGAACTTGTTCCTGGTGGTGCTTTTATAATGGGTAAAGCAGACGATGATTTAGCTGGCGTGCATGACGCACCTGCTAAAACCGTAACTGTTAGAGCCTTTTATATGGACGAAACAGAAATCACAAATAGTGAGTATCGTCAGTTTGTTAATTGGGTAAGAGATTCTATTATTAGAACTAAGCTAGCAATATTAGCAGATGAGGTTGGTTTAACCCAAGAAGATGAAGGTACTATTGGTGAATTTGCATTTAAAAATGCAGATACAGCTAATATGACTGTTTATGAAAAATACATCTATAATAATTATACTGGTTTAGGACCTACGGGATATGAAGGGTATAAACTAAATAAAGATGTAGATGTTGTATTTGATACTTCAGAATATATAGATGAGTATTATGCCGAAGTTATGGATACCATGTATTTACCAGAAGAAGAGTCTTATAACGGACAAAGAACTTGGGATGTTTCTAAGTTTAAATTCCAATATACTTATATGGACATTCAAAAGGCTGCAAAAGATAGAAGCCTTAGACGTAAAGACGTTTTAATAAAAGAAGAAGTTGAAGTGTATCCAGATACAACAACATGGATTAGAGATTTTGCTTATTCTTATAACGAACCAATGCATAATGATTATTTCTGGCATGACGCTTATGGAGAATATCCAGTTGTAGGTGTTACTTGGAAACAAGCAAAAGCATTTTGTCAATGGAGAACTTTATGGAAGAACGCCTATCAAAAAGGAAAAAAAGGAGCACATTTTGTAAACTCGTTCAGATTACCATCTGAAGCGGAGTGGGAGTATGCTGCAAGAGGTGGCTTACGAGCTGCAACTTTTCCATGGGGTGGGCCGTACGCTAAAAATGACAGAGGTTGTTTTATGGCAAACTTTAAACCTGTTCGTGGTGATTATGCAGCAGATCAGGCTTTATATACTGTAGAAGCAGATTCGTATGAGCCTAATGATTATAACTTGTATAATATGGCAGGAAATGTTTCAGAATGGGTGAATGCATCTTACGATCCATCATCTTATGAATATGTTTCAACTGTAAATCCAAGTGTAAACGACAAAGAAAATCAACGTAAAGTAGTACGTGGAGGATCTTGGAAGGATGTTGCATACTTCTTACAAGTGAGTTCAAGAGATTACGAGTATGCAGATTCTGCAAGAAGTTATATAGGATTCAGAACCGTTCAAGATTATATGGGGACACAAGTAACTAAAAACGGTAAATAATAAATCAAATCAATAATAAATACTATTAATTAACCTACTTAAGTATTCGTACTTAACATTAAAAATCGAAAATTATGGCACAGTCAAGAGCAAGTAAAAAGTTTATGAATTTAGCTTACGGATTAGGAGCATCAATTGTAATAGTTGGAGCACTATTCAAAATTATTCATTTTGAAATTGGACCTTTAACAGGTAACGTTATGTTAACTATAGGTCTTGTAACCGAAGCAATTATTTTTGCAATTTCAGCATTCGAACCAGTAGACGACGATTTAGATTGGTCGTTAGTGTACCCGGAATTAGCTGGAGGACAATCTTCAGAAAAAGAAGCAAAAGATCCACAAGGATTATTATCTAAAAAATTAGATGAGTTATTAAAAGACGCTAAAATTGATGGCGAGCTTATGGCAAGTTTAGGAGACAGTATCAAAAATTTTGAAGGTGCTGCTAAAAACATTTCTCCAACAGTAGAATCTTTAGAGGCTACTAGAAAATATGGTGAAGAGTTATCTTTAGCCGCTGCACAAATGGAGTCTTTAAATAGCTTATACAAAGTACAATTAGAAAGTGTAAACAGACAAGCTACTATTAATGAAGAGTCTGTAGAGAATGCTGCTAAATTGAAAGAGCAAATGCAATCATTAGCATCTAACTTATCATCGTTAAACGGTGTTTATGGAGGTATGTTATCTGCAATGAACAAAAGCTAATTAGGGGTTAATCCCAAATTTATATTAATTAACCAAAACCTAATTAGATATGGCATCAGGAAATTTATCACCAAGACAGAAAATGATTAATTTGATGTATTTAATATTTATAGCAATGCTTGCTTTAAATATGTCAAAAGAAGTCCTTTCTGCTTTTGGATTAATGAACGAGAAATTAACCGAGTCGAATCAAGCGGCGTCGGAACGTAATACAGCTTTTATTGCCAATCTTGAGCAAAAAGCTATTGACCAAAAAGAAAAATACGAACCACTAAAGCTTAAAGCAAGTCAAATAAAAGATTTGGCAACAAACTTTAATACGTATTTACAAGAATTGAAATCTAACATGTCTGCTACTGTAGATGATGCTACAGATTATGAAATCATGGATAAAGGTGATTATTTAGATCAAAACTTCTTTAAAGGGGATAAATTAAAACCTGCAGGAGAAGAATTCATGAACCAAATGAAAACTTTTAGAGATGGTGTAGCTAGCGTTTTAGCTGATCAGAAAGGAATGGAAGGCGTAATTAAAGATGTTCAAGACAAATTTGAAACAGACCCTGTTAAAAGAGGTGCTGGTGAGCAAAAATGGTTAGAATATCATTATAAAGGATTTCCATTAGTGGCATCTTTAACTAAAATGACGCAGCTTCAAGCTGATATTAAAACGACAGAATCTGAAGTGTTGTCCAATATGCTACAAGGAACACTTTCTAGTGAGGTATCTATGACTAACTATACAACGCTTTTAGAAACAACAAAGTCAGCTTATTTTAATGGAGAGACATTTGATGGACAGATTGTGCTTGGTAGAAAAGATGCTACAACGAAACCTAATAGAGTTGAATTGACTTTAGATGGAAAAGCTTTAACTGCAGATCAATATACTATTGAAGATGGTAAAGTAAAATTGAATGTTGGAACAGGAACTCCTGGTGAGCATAAAATCGAAGGTAAACTAATTTTTGCCCAAGATGGTGAGGATATAGAAGTTGAAGTAAATCAATCTTTCGCTACAGTTCCAAAACCAAATTCTGCCACTATTTCAGCAGATAAGATGAACGTAGTATACCGTGGTGTTAAAAACCCAATGACGATTTCGTTTGCTGGTATTTCAGATAATAATGTAAATGCTCGTGCTCAAGGTTTATCTAGAGTTAGAGGGAGTAAATATGTAATGGACGCTACTAGAGTTCAAGGTAGAGAAGTTACTATTAATGTAACCGGTAAATTACCTGATGGACAACCTGTAAGTGATAGAGCTACATTTAGAATTAAAGATTTACCAAAACCAACAGGAACTATTAGAGGTGAAGATGGTGCAGTAAAAATGCA
Organism: Algibacter sp. YIN40; assembly: GCF_057219435.1. NCBI lineage: Bacteria > Pseudomonadati > Bacteroidota > Flavobacteriia > Flavobacteriales > Flavobacteriaceae > Algibacter > Algibacter sp. YIN40. The sequence goes on from NZ_JBXVVC010000001.1 coordinate 1,573,039, forward strand.
ACGTAACAGTCTTGAAATATCTACTATTGGTGCGAAGTTTGACGATTTCGATTTCGAACTACCATTACGTGTTACAGGATTTAAATTTAAAGTTCCTGGACAACCAACAATAAATGTTAGTGGAAGTAAGTTAGATAGTAGAGCTAAATCGGCTTTACGTAAAGCTAAGCGTGGTTCTGGAGTTCAAATATTTGATATCCAAGCTAAAGCAGGCGGTGTAAGTGTAATACTTAAAAAAGTATCACCTGTATTCGTTGAGCTTACAAATTAAAATTTAGGGCCTAATTAATTTAGGCCCAATAAATAAAATTAAAGAAAGATGAATTTTAAAAGTTTTTTATTAACCGTTCTAACTGTTTTTTTAGCAGCTAATACATTTGCTCAAGCAAATATATTGAATGCAAAATCTCCTGATGAGATTGGTGTTAGAACAGAAGCGCAGATAGCTATTGATAACGATCAAGCTTTGCCATATGGGTATGTTGACGACAGAGATATTTTATTCTCTAAAATGACATGGGAAAAAGTTGTTCTTGACGAGCGTGCTAACTTCCCGTTATACTACCCTATTGATACAAACAATATTGGTAGCGATAGACGATCATTATACGATGTGCTTATGAAAAACATCAAAAATGGTACTATAGAAAACATTTACGATGATTCTTATTTCACAACAAAGCGTACTTTAAAAGATATTGAAGCTGCATTATCTAAAGTTGATACTACCGAATTAGGTATTGAGCAACTAAATGCTGGTGAAGAATTATCTGGAGAGTATATAGACAGAAGAGACATTACCGCTGCTGATATCACAGAATATCACATAAAAGGACTTTGGTATTTCGATAAGCGTCAGGCCGAAATGAAATACAGACTCTTAGGAATTGCTCCTGTTTCGCCAGATGTGAACTTTATTGACGAAGAAGAACCAGATTTAGTAGAACTATTTTGGGTATTCTTCCCAGACGCAAGAGATGTTTTGCATGAAGCAAAATCATTTAATAATGAAAATAGTGCGATACCGTTTTCTTTTGATCACGTATTAAATTCACGACGTTTTCATGGTTATGTTTACCAAGAGGAGAATGTGCAAGGTGATAGAAAGATTAATGAATATGTCGCTCAAAACGCTCTTATGCAACTGCTAGAGTCAGATAGAATTAAAACCAAAATTCGAGACTTCGAACTTGATATGTGGACCTATTAATTCACACGAAAAATTAAAATAAAAAATGCTCACTTTTAAGTGAGCATTTTTTTGTTATTCCAACTAATGCAGAAATCCAATTTCTAATTACCTTCGCATAAATTATGGAAGTAGATTATATTATAGTAGGTATTGGTTTAGCTGGGATTAGCTTTTGCGAGCAATTAAAAGCTAATAGTAAGACTTTTATGGTCTATGATGATACCTCACAAAAATCATCAACCGTAGCAGGAGGTTTATATAATCCAGTGGTTTTAAAACGCTTTACGCCAGTTTGGAAAAGTAAAGAACAGTTGGGTCTTGCAATGAAAATGTATTCTGAAATTGAATTAAGACTCAATACCTCACTAGATTATAAAATTCCAGTATATCGTAAGTTTGCATCCTTAGAAGAACAGAACAACTGGTTTGCAGCTTCGGATAAACAATCACTTTCTAATTATTTGTCAACGAACATTGTAAAGAACAATAATGAATCAGTTAATGCACCTTATGGATTAGGTGAAGTTAATGATACGGGAAGGGTTGATGTTAAAACATTAATTAGTGCATATAAATCTAATTTATTAGATGATGGCTTATTTGTTGAGAGTACATTTCATTATGAGAATCTTGATGCTTTAGATCAGGGTTTTCATTACAAGGGAACAACATCAAAGCATATTATATTTGCTGAAGGATATGGAATTACAAAGAATCCATTTTTTAATTATTTACCACTCGTACCAACAAAAGGCGAGTTACTTACCATTTATGCTCCAGAATTGAATATCGATTATGTCCTTAAAGGACCTGTGTTTTTAATTCCATTGGGAAAACATCACTATCTAGTCGGTGCAACTTATGAATGGACGGATTTAACCAATAGGGTAACCTCAAAGGCTAAAATGGAGCTTTTAACTAAACTAAAAACACTCATAAATTGTTCTTTCGAAGTCGTAAATCAAGTAGCCGGTGTTCGTCCAACTGTGAAAGACAGACGCCCTTTAGTTGGTGAGCATCCTGATATTAAAAACATGTTTGTTCTTAATGGATTGGGGACACGTGGTGTTATGATTGGTCCGTATGTTTCAGAACAACTTTATAAGTATATTGAGATACAAGTTCCGATAGAAAAGGAAATTGATATTGCCCGGTTTTAATAAGTTTTCTTGAGGGTTATTTTTTAGTTAAAGACTTATCATAATGCATAAAAAAATTAATCCAAATATTTCTGGAAAGTCTTAAAATTACCGGCATAAAAACTATAAGTGTTACAACAATAGAAATAAATATAACGTGTATACTCGCTTTAAATACAAAAAAAGAAATCACAAAAGCTGCCACCGCAAAAGCAATTCCAACTGGGTAGCTTACATACATTGATCCATAGAAGAAGGAAGGTTCTATTTTATATTTAGTTCCACAATTACTGCAAGTTTCATTCATCGCTAGGGCTTCTGAAAGTATAAATGGATTCTTGTTCTTAAACATAGATTCCTCATGGCATTTAGGGCAGGATCCTGTAAAAATACTGTATAATTTATTCCCTTTTTTAAACATAATAATTGTGTATTTTTGCCAACGCATTAAAACGCTGCAAAGATACTTTATTAAATATATAGGGTTTGCAATAAAAGTTACAATTCTATGATGAATATTCACAATTTATCGATTTCATTTCAAGGCGAATACTTGTTCGAGGATATCACCTTTAAACTAGGTAATGGCGATAGAATTGGGCTTATTGGTAAAAATGGGGCTGGAAAATCCACGATGCTAAAGATTTTATCGAAAGAAATGGAGCCTGACACAGGACAGATTGCTGCCGATAAGGAATTGAAAATCGGGTTTTTAAAACAGGATATTGATTTTGACTTTGGGCGAACGGTGTTAGAAGAGTCTTATGAAGCATTTACTGAAATAAAGCAACTCGAAACCCAAATAGAATCTATTAATACACAATTGGCTGAACGCACGGACTATGAAAGTGATAGTTATCATCAGCTAATGATTGATATTAATGATATTCAACATCAATATGAAATAGCTGGTGGTTATAATTATCAGGGAGATACAGAAAAAATACTTCAAGGTTTAGGGTTTAAACGAGAAGATTTTAATAAACTAACTGATACGTTTTCCGGAGGGTGGCGTATGCGTATTGAACTCGCAAAACTCCTTCTTCAGAATAATGATATTTTACTTTTAGATGAGCCAACCAACCATTTAGATATAGAATCGATAATTTGGTTGGAAACCTTTTTGAAGAATTATGCTGGAGCGGTCGTAATTGTATCACACGATAAAATGTTTTTGGATAATGTAACTAATAGAACAATAGAAATATCCTTAGGGCGTATTTATGATTATCCGAAGCCATATTCTAAATATCTGGTGCTCCGTGAAGAATTAAGAACACAGCAATTAGCATCTCAAAAAAATCAGCAAAAGCAAATAGAACAAACAGAAAAATTAATTGAAAAGTTTCGAGCTAAAGCTTCCAAAGCGACCATGGCACAATCGCTAATAAAAAAGTTAGATAAGATAGATCGTATTGAAGTTGATGAGGATGACAATAGTGTAATGACTCTTAATTTTCCAATTTCAATAATTCCTGGAAAGGTTGTGGTAGAAGCCGAAAGAATTTCAAAGAATTATGGAGACAATCAAGTGCTTAAAAATATTGATCTACTTATAGAACGCGATAGTAAAACAGCATTTGTAGGACAGAATGGGCAAGGAAAATCGACTTTAGCAAAAATAATAGTTGGAGATATTAAGTATGATGGTCATTTAAAACTAGGGCATAATGTACAAATAGGATATTTTGCCCAAAACCAAGCAGAATATTTAGATGGTAATAAAACTGTTTTAGATACGATGATTGATGCTGCAAATGAGTCTAATAGAAGTAAAGTTCGTGATATATTAGGGTCTTTCCTGTTTAGGGGAGAAGAGGCCGATAAGTATGTTCGTGTATTATCTGGGGGAGAGCGCAATAGACTTGCTTTAGCAAAGCTGATGCTTCAACCGTTTAATATTTTAATAATGGATGAGCCTACAAACCATTTAGACATTAAATCGAAAAATGTTTTGAAAGAAGCATTGTCAAGATTTGAAGGTACTTTAATTTTGGTGTCTCACGATCGTGATTTTCTTCAGGGTCTTACCAATATAGTCTATGAGTTCAAAGATCATAAAATAAAAGAGTATCTAGGGGATATAGATTATTATTTAGATGCCCGTAAGGTAGATAACTTACGTGAAGTTGAAAAACGCACCGTTGTTAAGCAATCGCCAAAAGAAAAGAAGCAAAAGTCTTATGAAGACCAGAAAAAGATAAAGTCTTTAAACAATAAGCTAAGTAACGTGGAATCTAAGATAAACCAGTTGGAGCGAGACATAAAAGTAATTGATGTGCAGTTAGAGGTGAATTACGAAGAAGTAACCTCGAAACCAAATTTCTTTGAAAATTATCAAAAAAAGAAAACCGAATTACAAGAATTAATGCAAAAATGGGAGGACGTTCAACTGGAAATTGAGCAGTTCGTCGATTAGTAAATGTTAAAATTTTATGTATTTCGTCGAATAAAATAGATTTTAATCCATATACGTGCTACTTTCGTAGGAGAATTAATCCCAAATTTATTCGACATGAAGACATTAAAACTTATAATTGCCTGCTTTTTAGTTTCGGCATATTCCTTTGCAAATGTATCATCTATTGAGAAAGAGGCTTTAATAACTCTTTACAATGCAACCAATGGTAGTGAATGGAATGTAACTTGGGATCTTACTACTTCTGTAGATTCTTGGCATGGTATTCAAGTTGAGGACAATAAAATTGTAGAAATCAATTTGCAATTTAATAATTTACGAGGAACACTTCCTTCAGAAATTGGTAATCTAGTTAATCTTAGAAAGTTCAATTTAGGTTTCAATAAAATCACTGGAGAACTTCCAACTTCAATTCAACATCTAAAAGAGTTAACTTCATTAGAATTATATATGAATGCTATAGAAGGTAATATTCCTTCAGAATTAGGCGCTTTAAAAAACTTAGAATCATTAAAATTATATAGTAATAAGTTTTCTGGAAATATTCCAACTTCTTTAATGGAATTAACCAACTTAAAAGAACTTTTATTAGGAAGTAATTTTTTAACAGGAACCATTCCAAATCAAATATATGCTTTAACTAAATTAGAAAAGTTAAGCTTAATGGATAATAAATTGAACGGTGAGATTCCAGTTGAAATTGCCCAATTAGAAAATTTAGAGGAGTTATTATTATCTACAAATCAATTTTCTGGTAATTTACCAATGGAGTTTTTAAATCTAAGAAAGTTAAATACCATTATGATAAGTGATAATAATTTAAATAACGATTTCACAACCTTTTCTGGAAACAATCCTCCAGATTTAATTTTTATGGAATTACAAAACCAAAGTGCAACAGCAACAATGGATATTGAAAAAGAATAGTAATGTAATAGTTTATCATAAATTAGTTAGTTAGTAAAAAGCAGATAATAATTTATCTGCTTTTTTTATTTTTGAATTTATGATGGAACATTTTTTTACTTGCCCATATTGTTGGGAAAGCATATCTATGCTTTTAGATAATTCTATTTCATACCAGTCTTATATTGAGGATTGTGAAGTTTGTTGTAACCCTATTCAAGTGATAATTAAATTTGGAAATACCGATTTAGAAAGTTTTCAAGCAGAAAGTATCGAGCAATAATTTTTTGTTTTTTATGTTTGCTAAAGTTAAAAAGGGTTGTATATTTGCAGTCCGAAATGATTTGGTCGGCATTATGAACCGAGAGTGAAAAGCTAAGAGAATCATTTTTGATATTATATCGCGGGATAGAGCAGTAGGTAGCTCGTCGGGCTCATAACCCGAAGGTCACTGGTTCGAGTCCAGTTCCCGCTACTAAACAAGACGCATCATCTTTTTCAGTTGATGCGTTTTTAGTTTCTCTTCTGTTATACCTTGATATACTTGCGATTAGAGAAAACACAGAGTTCACTTCAGAGGTTCGATGGAAGAAATTAAGAAAAACGATTTCAACCTTAATATTTCTAGATATGTTAGTACAGCTATAGCTGAAAAGAAAATTGACCTTCAAGAAGTGCACGATAAACTAGTTGATATTGAAAAGAAAGCAACGAATTCATTGCATGAGCACAATGAATATTTAAAGGAATTAGGATTGAAGACAATTTAAGATGGTATCACCTGTATGATGGTTATCTTCTATACTCTGATTCAATCAAATCACGTATAACTGCAGATGCACTGCCATATTTGCTTTTTTGAGCAAGCTCATTAAGTTTACTTTTTAGTGTTGGGGATATTCTCATTATGAAGGTATCGGTATTCTCAGTAGTTGGTAGTTTTGCCATGATTTATCTTTTGTATATAAATATTAAGTAATCATATAAAAAACCATCTTTTTTATTGGTACCGTGTTGCACCAACTTAGCACCTAAATTAAAGTCTATACTTTAAAGTACTGTGTGTTTTTATACAATTTTTAAATTATTGGTCCGTCTGGTCCATGAAGTGTGTACAGATTTTGAAATTTCTCTAACCTTCGCCCCGTAACCCACCTTTTGGTGAAAAAGAAAGACTCTTGTATATACAATGGGTCCCATAGGTCTGTGAACTGGCTACAAATTTTTTGAAATATAAAAGGCTTTGTATATACAAAAAGTGTATTATTTCAAGCATGCTATCTCGAAGCACATCTTAATCATATTAATTTTACCTTAAGTGAGGTGTATTATTTAGCCACCCTAATTTAGAAATATGTGTCAAAACCTCAAGTGTATCATTTTATATCTATAAAATGTTACAACTGGTACACTTTTTTGTATTCATTTAAGTCTTTGATTTATTTTGCCACAAGTCCAGCTTGTTATACGGTGACCTATTAAAAAAAACCTAACTTTAAAAATATTAGTTTTAAACAAAAAATTATGAAAAAAATTGCATTGTTATTAGTCTTTCTTATTAGCTTTTCTTCATGTAGTGATAGTGATAGTGATAGTGATGAAGATGTATCTGGTGATAAAATAATTGGAACATGGGTACAAACAAAAACTGTTAACCGTGACGACAATTCCATTGTAGAAGAATTCGACCTTTCTGAAATGGAAGGTAAATCTACATATTTTTCGGATGGAAAATGGGAAGCCTTTACAGATATTGGGTCAATAATAGGTGAGTGGAAAAATTTAGGGGGAAGTATGTACAGGTTTACACTTTTTGGTGTAACTATGGAAGGAGTAATTGAGTTTATTGGGGATAATGAAATGAGAGCTGAAGCCCAATCCGAATATGTGTTCTACGAAAGAATTGAGTAAGAGATTATACAATAATATTTGTTTATAATAAGCATGTATTTATACCTTTGATTAAAAATAATACAAACACCTGGTTTACAGCTGTTTAATTAGGTTATGAGATGCTATTTTCGTATATTTACATATGGAAAAAGCGATTATAATTAGTAGATGTTCTACCACCGAAAATAAGCAAGACGTTACTCATCAGAGCGAATTATTAAGGTCTAACTACGGTAACACTTACCAAGTCATAAAAGAGTTTAGTTATTATAAAAGTGGCACTAAAAACGATGCCGTTAACGATGAGATATTGGAATATGCTATAAATAACGATATTAAGCACATCATAGCTTCTGAGACATCGAGAATAAGTCGTAAAATATCATCATTTGCTTTGTTTTTAGAAAAATGTAACGAACATGGTATAAATATTATCATTGACAACTACAAGTTGCACACGTTATTAGAGAATGGTGAAGTAAACGGCATGGTACAAACAATGTTAAGTATCGCTTCAACATTTGCATCGGCTGAATTGAGGTTAATTAAATCTAGATTGGATTCTGGGCGTACTAAATACATTAAAGATGGTGGGAAATTGGGGCGTAAGATTGGTTCTACCAAAGATTCTAAACAACTGTTGTCGGAACATTCAGATGTAGTACGATTTGTTAAGCAAAACCAATCTATTCGCAACATTATGACCCTTACAGGTAAATCTAGCGGTACAGTACAAAAAATCAAAAAGATAGTCTTAAAAGTGGCTTAATATTAATCTTAAAATTATAAATTATGACAACTCAAACTTACACAGGAGCAATTAGATTAAAAAGTGGTGGTCACCAAATTACCGTACAATGCCTTGCCTCAAGCGCCAGCGCAGCTACGAAGTCCATAGAATCTCAGTACTCTGGTCAGATAAAGAAATGGTATCGACATATGGCTAGTAATTGAAAATATTGTAGAATTGATAGAAGAAGAATTAAAAAAAGATAAAGTGTAATGTTATTATTACAATATTAACTTTCAAATTCAACCACCTTCAAAAAATCACTCACTATCAAATTTAGGTTCGATAATTCGATGCTTCCCGCTAGAGAATAGGACTATGATGCTTATAATTGCTTTCGTAAAATAATGCAAACCTTATCAATTCGTCATTAAAATGGTTCGACAAAACAATATTAGAGGGAGCAACTTTACAAAACCATCTAAGAGATTAGGTGGTTTTTTTGTGCTCTGGATTTCCCTGTTAATAATTTCTTACCTTTAGAAAGCTAACCAACTTCTTATGATTAAATTCTTCAGGAAAATACGCTATAAACTTATGAGTGAGAATAAAACAGGCAAATACATTAAATATGCTTTTGGGGAAATTGTATTGGTTGTAATTGGAATATTAATTGCATTACAGGTAAATAACTATAATAACTATATCAAAGACAGACGTTCTGAACAATTGATATTGATTAAACTTCATGATGAATCTGAGGCAATTGTAAGTTACCTTAATGAAATTAATTTAATGGCCGAAAAGTATATTTATGGAATTGAAAAATCAGTGAGAGCAATTAGCTCGAAGTCCATGAATGGACTTAGCAAAGACGAATTTGAAAAAGGTGTGATTAACGTCGGACTATATCCAGGTATAACACCTTCGAAGAGTGTTTATGAAGAATTGAACAGCTCTGGAAAATTACAGTTAATACAAAATGATTCGATACTCAAGTTTATTAGTGATTATTATTCTCAATTGAGTTTTGTGAATAGCCAATTGAATTATTTTCGAATGTTTGTGCAAAGTCCTGAAGCAATTGCCGGCAGGTCATTTTTGATGGTTTATGATAAGGAGGACCCTTTTAGAAGGGGAGTCAAATTTGATTTTGATGAATTAGTCGATAATCCCGAATTCACAAGCTCAATGGTAAAAGGGCTTAGAGACCAAATTGCATTCAATACAAATAGAACAATTTTGTTAGAAAAGGCAGAGCGCATGTGCAATGCTCTTGGAAAGATTATAAATAAGGATTGCATATCGTCTTCAAAAAGATTAGAAAATGGTAATTGAAGAGTAATACCCAAGAAGGGGGGAGCAACAATAGAAAAGTCCAACAGAAATGTTGGACTTTTTTTTTGGTTTAAACTCTCCTTTTTGAATTTTTAGTATCTCCAGAAGGCTAGCCAACTTCTATGATAAGATTCTTCAGAAAAAATCTGAAGGTTTTTCTCTTTTATGACGCTCATTTATTTTCCTTATATTTAAACAACTAACTGAAAATCATTATCTAATTGAAGAATACAAAACTGTTTCCAAGAACACACCTTTGGTCAATCATACCTTTCATCATTATAATAAGTGGTTTTTATCCAAGTTATTGGACAAAATTCTTTTCTGTCCCATTTAGATTTCATGTTCATGGTCTTTTAGCTACTTGTTGGTACATATTAGTTATTGTTCAACCATATTTATATCAAAAGAATAATCTTGGACTACATCGTAAATTAGGTTTGGTTGGATTGTTTTTGGCTGGTGGAGTAGTCTTTTCAGCTTTACAAATGCTTCCATTTATTTTATCCAATCCAAATCTACCACCAAGCCTTGCTAATGGCATTCTTTTTATAGATTTTGTGGCGCTTGGCGGATTTGTCATATCTGTTTATTTTGGAGTTCGAAATGTAAAAGATACTCGAATTCATGGAAGGTGGATGATTGCAACTGTATTTTGGTCATTGCTTCCAGCACTTATTCGATTTTTAAATTATCCAGTAGGTAAAATTGTAAATTGGGACTTGAACTTTACGGAATTGGTATATGTTACAAATGGATTAATCTTTCTTTCAATTGGATTGATTATACTTATTGATTACCGTAAGGAAAAAATCATCTATACAAGTTATAGTATAATTGCTATTGTTATGATTATCATGTCTATTTTGTATTCATATATGGTTGAAGCACCTTGGTGGGGAAGTTTCTTAAAAGTATTATTGAAGAACTGATTCATGTCATGTTGAAAATGTAACCGCCTCAAAAAAATCCCAGACAAACTCATTAAGGTTTAGGTTTGGTAATTCGAACCTTTCCACTAAAGAACAAGACTGTTTACATCAACAAAGCCTTTATAGAATGAAGCTAATTTCATTAACTCTTCATTAAAATGGTTCGACAAAACAATATTAGGGGGAGCAAAAACGAAAAACCATCTAAGAAATTAGGTGGTTTTTTTATTCGGTATTGTAGCATATTTGTCATTCTTTTAACTGTTTAGTAGAAGTAATTTACTCTTATTACTAGTTGAAATGCCTAATACCAAATATCATTTCAATTGAATAACCAAACTATATTGCTTATCTTGACATTCATATTCAAGATATTATTCTTTATATCCCCAGTAATTATAGTTTTTTGAATGGTTTATTTATTAACCTTTTTAACTATAATTTCTGATTAAAAAACTAATCTTTCTATTATTATTCATTTCTTTTATAGGTTGTTCTGGTTCCTTAACTGGGGGACCTGGTGAAATTAGTTTGTGCACAATAAAAATGTATTTATCGGATAATTGTGAGGGAAACACGGTAATAGGAACGATATTTACAGGTCAAGACTTCAGAAAACTTGAACAGTCTATGGTTGAACGTGAACTTGGAGAATGTGTTGAGTTGTCTGTAAATGGGAAAAGTTATATTAAAACTTTTAATAATTCCGATTTACAAACTGCATATATATCTATTGATGCACAAAAATCATGGATAGTATCAAAGGAATGCTGTGGTACTTTTTGTGTTGATTAACCAAAAGAATTTTATAAGGTAATTTAAAAGAAGATGGTTTTTAATAAGATTTAACTTTTGAGGTTAAAATGCTTTTTATCATTAACTTATAGACAAATATTATAGTATATGAAACGACTTTTTATGATTATTGTCTTCTCTCTATCTTTTGTATGTGTAGGGCAATCAAAAAAGATTTATAAAACCAGTGAAGTAGACACAATCAATGGTTTGGTTTATACCTCAAAGGATTCCATTTTATTGACAGGCAGATTAGTTTATTACGATATAAGTGGAGATAAAAAATTACAAGAATCGACTTTTAAAGCAGGCATACCACAAGGTTTAGCTAAAGAGTGGTATGAGAATGGGCAGTTAAAGAAGGAATTAACGTTTAATAATGGATTGCCTGAAGGGCTGACTAGAGAGTGGTATGAGAATGGTCAGATAAAGCAAGAACTAACTGTTGAGGATGGTAAACCATGGGGGTTAGCTAGGATGTGGTATAAAAATGGGCAGCTAGAGCAAGAAATGAGGTTTGATAACGAGGTGCCTAATGGGTTAGCCAGAATGTGGGATGAGAACGGACAGTTAATACATCAATCAACATTTAAGGATGGTAAACAACATGGATTATTTAGAGAGTGGTATGATAATGGACAGATAAAACAAGAATTAACAATGAAGAATGGTTTCCCTGAAGGATTGACTAGGGTATGGCATCAGAATGGACAATTAAGAAACGAAAAACATTTTAAGGATGGTGTGCCAGAGGGGTTAGATAAACAATGGTCTGAAAAAGGTAAATTAAGATATAAAACAATTTGGGAAAAGGATTCTGGTGAGGGTACTAGCGAGGAATACTATGAAAATGGTCAGTTAAAATCCAAAGGCTTGAGTATTCATGAAATACAAGAAGACAACAAGACTTATAAAAAAACTGGTGTTTGGGAAGAATATAATGAGAAAGGTAAATTAAAAGCGAAAGTAACGTATAGATTTGGAATTAAAATAAAAAGAGAAACTGTCGATTAATAAACTTATAATGAAGCAAACCTCATCAATTCTTCATTAAACTGGTTCGACAAAACAATATTAGGGGGACCCATAGTAGACATATTAGAAATGCTGAAAAGATTGACCAATTACCGTCTTCTTCTCCTTCTATAATGAGTTATAAGTCTTCTATGCCCATGCTGGACAAGCTTACTCTTTTCTTCTTCCTCTTTTCTTTTTATTTCTAGTTTTCTTATCTCTTCTTCCTTTCTTCTTAATTCAAACTGCTCTTGATAATAGTCGTAATCACCACCATATTTAAGAATGAAATCCTTTTTGGGGATTAAAAGACCAGAACCTATTTTGGTCCCCATACCAGAGCGTGCCCAAAAAAGAGTATTCTCACCAAAATCGATAAAAACATGTCTCCGAACAGCACTCCAACTTCTTCGAGCATAATTCCATTCAAAGCCTTTTTTCCCTCTTAAATTTTTAGTTTGGTTATGTTCTGAACTCCACTTGTGGCCAAGACCATCCAATTCATAAATTTTAAAATTACTTTTAAAGCCTCTCCCATTAATTAGCCACAACATTCTTTCTCCATAAAACTCTTCTCGTTTTGAGATTACGTCTATCTGTATCGGTGAATTTTGGAGTTCAATTACTACATTTTGCTTGGTTAGAACATCTGCTCTATGCATTTCACCGTGCTGCCTTATCACCCGTTCAGCGCATTCTGGGCCGAATGTCATTTTCCAATCATAATGCCAAGAAGATTCTGGCTCGTGCCAGGAGTCACAATTTTCTCCTTTAAAATGCGCCCAATGCCATTCTTTAATTTTACCGCATTTTGAGTGTACTTTATAACCACAAGATGGACAAGTTCCAAACGTATTTGGTTGCGGTCTTTCTTTTTCATTATTTACAATGGCCCAAAACATGAATTCATGGTTTAACCCTAAAGTTACAAACCTTTATAAAATCTTGAACTAGATTGTTCGATTTTTCAATCTTTTCCGCTACGAAGAAGCTTCACAGAAATGTGAGGCTTTTCTTTTTGGTGCAAATGATGCGACTATTTTTTTGGCTATATTTGGTCAAAATCAATCCATGACAAATTTATTGATGAAAGTCACATGAACTTTTATAAATACATAACAGAATTAAAAAGGCGAAATGTTATTAAAGCTGGAGTAGCATATTTGGTTGTGGCATGGGTTCTATTACAAGTTTTCTCAATTCTTTTACCCCTTTTTGAGGCTCCATTATGGGTGTTAAGAACCATAACTTTGTTAATGGCTATTGGATTTCCCATTTGGCTAGTGTTTTCTTGGATATATGAAATGACTCCTGAAGGAATTAAAAAAACTAAACAAGTTGATAATGAAGAATCTGAATTAACTAATAGTAAATTGAATAAACTGATAATAGTTTTTTTAGCTATTGCAGTTGTATTTTTATTAATAAAGTTGAATTGGAATCAATCTAATAAAGAAGACAGTGTTGTTGGTCAATTTGAAGAATCGGAAAATTTATCTTCTAATTTGAAAGCCTTGGACTTTTATTTCAAAGGTGACCACCATCATAAAAAAGAAACTCTTTCAGATATCAACTCTGCAATAGACTATTATAATAAAGCGATTGATATTGACTCTTTGTTTGCTAAAGCCTACAGTAGACTAGCTAGTGCTTACATGAGAAAGAGCCTTTCGTTTGATTTGAATGCGAAATGGGAAGAAGAAGCGTATTCTGCTGCAAGGAAGGCGTTGCAATTAGACCCTAAATTAGCGAATCCACATATAATTCAAGGTCAGTTTTTTTGGAGTAAAAGCCATAATTTTGCGCATGAGGAAGCAATAAATGAATTCAAAAAGGCGATATTAAAGGACTCAAAATCAAATAACGCTTTTGAGCAATTATCATTGGTGGAATTTCATATTGGACTTTTTGATAAAGCTTTAGTAAATGCTAAAAAAAGTCTTGAGTTAGACCCTGGGAATTATAGAGCAAGAAGATTTATTGGAGAAGCCTTAATGTTTAGTGGAGAATATGAATTATCACTTGTTGAATTTGAAAAAATTCCCAAATATTTTGCCCCTCAATTGACACAAACATTACTTGCATTAAATCATTTTTACTTAAAAAACTCAAATAAAGCTATAAAAATGCTGGATAGTAATCTAAAAAACTCACCTAAAAATAACCTCTCAAATAGCGCATATGCCATTGTTTTAGCTAGTAAAGGAGAATATGTGGATGCAGAACAAAAAATGGAATTGGCGTTAACTAATTCGGAAGATTTAATTCATGTTCACCACGTTTATTATCAATTGGGTGTTGCTTCAGCTATAATGAATAAAAAGGAAGTCGCTACTGATTGGCTAATAAAAGCTGCTAGTACAGGTTTTCCAAATTATCCATTGTTTAGTTCAGACCCTCATCTAGAAAATTTAAAGGGATTTAAAGAATATGAAGAGTTACTATCTAGATTAAAAGAGAAATGGGATTATTTTAAAACGTTGTGATTATTAAACGCAACAACTTCCAAAAAATCACTCACAAACTCATTTAGGTTCGATAATTCGAAGCTTTCCGCTACGACAAAGCTTCACAGAAATGTGAGGCTTTTTTATTTGACCGAATAACTTTGCTAAACCAAGTTTTTGTTAAACAAATGAGTTAGTTTTAAGTGCTGGTTATATCAACTTCTTTAAAATACATTTAGTATTTTTTTTATTTTTGAGAAATTAATTGATAAATGAGACCAATTTTACTACTACTATTTACTGTTCCAATACTAGCATTTGGACAAAATGAGAAGGTGACAAATCTTAATGATGTGTTCCTTAAAGATTCATTATTACTTCAAAAGCAAGACTCAACCTTGGTTAATGGGAAAGTTGTTCGATATCGTGGAGATGGTAAACTTCGCATGGCTTATTATGTTGAGAATGGTAAGCTAAATGGATTTAATAGACGATGGAATAATAAAGGAGGTTTAACAAATGAAGTATTTTTTAAAGATAATTTAATGAATGGGCATTTTAAATCTTGGAATGAAAATGGAGATTTAATAGAAGAAGGTCAATACATAGACAATAAAAAGTTTGGGAAGTGGAAGAAGTGGACTGAATTATATGGCAGACTAGTTTATAAAGAAGAAGGTTTATATAATGATAATAAAAAGGAAGGGGTTTGGAAGAAGTGGTTATTAGGAGAACAAGAAGAACAACTTATTGAAGAGTCATTTTATAAAAATGACAAAATGAATGGTTTATATAAGTTTTACTGGGAATATGAAAATGAACAAATAAGAGAAGAGGGGCAATACAAAGAAGGTGAAAGGGATGGTATATGGAAGGAATGGTACTCAGACGGTAATATCCGATTAAAAGAAATATACAGAGAAGGTAAACGGGATGGCTTATCTATACTGTGGTACCGAAATGGCAAGAAACTAAGTGAGGTCTTATACAATAACAACAAAGAGGAAGGTTTATATAAATCCTGGAACGAAGATGGGAATTTAAGAGAGGAGGGGCAATACAAAGAAGGTGAAAAGGATGGTGTTTGGAAGGAATTGTACTCAAACGGTAATATCTTTTTACAAGAGATATACAGGGAAGGTAAACTGGATGGCTTATCTATATTGCGGCACCAAAATGGTCTCTTAAGTGAAGAGAGGACTTACAAAGAAGGCAAAATAGATGGTATTCTTAAGAGATGGGATGAAAACGGTCAAACTCTTGAAGAGACACTATTCAATGAAGGTGAAGAAGATGGTTTGTCAAAGCATTGGTATAATAATGGTAAGCTTTCGGCAGAATATATGTATAAAGACGGAAAAATGGATGGTGTATGGAAGAGTTGGTATTATAATGGTCAGCTTGAGTCAGAGCGTATATATAAAGATGGAAAAAAGGATGGTGTATGGAAGCTTTGGTATGATAATGGTCAACTTCGAAACATACAAAATTACCGTGAGGGCACTCCTATTGGTCAATGGGAATATTATGATGAAAACGGAAAATTAACTAAAACGGAAAATTATGTTGACTAACTATTAATATGTTGACTAACTATTAATATGATATCTTCTATAAGTTTTTAAATTTTTCATTTCTTCTTGCCATGATATTTTAGAATTCGACAACTTTTAGAAAGTCATTCACAAACTCATTTAGGTTCGATAATTTGAAGCTTTCCGCTACAAGGAAAGCCGATTGTGAAAACAATTGGCTTTTTTATGCGAAAAACCCAGATGCTTGCATCTATTGGTTTAGAGCATAAAATACTTTATGGTATAGCCACTGGTTTTTCTTGGGCTGTTTTTCGTTTGGCCCATTTCATTGCAGGACAATGAAATGAATCCAGCTCCCGCTACTATCAAAACCTCTTGAGAAATCAAGAGGTTTTTTTATGCCAAATTTCACTTCATTTAATTTTTTTATATTTAATGAAACTTACTAATCTACTAATGAAAAAAATCTTGCTATTTCTTATATTAATTCCTTCAACTTTAATTGGTCAATCAAATCAGGTTATTGACACAGTAACTACTAGCCAACTTTTACTAAAAGGAGATTTAGCATATAAAATTGACACAAACAAACCTTTTACTGGAGTTCGGGTTGAAACATTACCTAATGGGGAAAAATATTCTGAGGAACATTTTGTAAATGGTAGCATAAGTTTGGCAAAAACTTTTAACAACGATACGATTTTTAGTATTGCAGAATATTCACCTGAGAGTTTAAATAAACTCACTTATTATTTTAAGAGTGGGATAAAACGCTTCGAAAGAATTTACGATAAAGCAAGTAGAGTCACTAGTGAAACCACCTGGAATAGTGATGGAAGCAAAAAAGATGAAAAGATATATCCTAGTGCTCACCCCATGCCAGGCATAATGATATCGCTTCCAGATGAAAGAGAATTCGCAGATGACTTAGTTGCTAAAGACACTCTTAAAGAAGACGAATACTTGGCTTACGCTAAAGGGAATAATGAGCCATTTACGGGTGTTGTTACTTTTTCTGGGCAATTGAATTTTAATAGGAGTAAACGAGGGATTTTTATTCCACATGATAGCTACGTTTCTGCAGCCACATTTGTATCTGGAATGATTAATGGGAAATACACAACATGGTATGTGAAAAATGGAAATAAGAAATCAGAATTAACGGTTACAGGTGAGCGTGCGAGAATAAAAGAAAATGGACCCTTTACTCAGTGGTATCCAAATGGACAAATAGCAGCAACTGGTATTTTAAAAAATGGACAAAAAAGTGGAAACAAAACCACATGGTATGAAAACGGGCAGATAAAAAGTGAAGCTTATTATAATAATGGGAAGCCATTTGATAAATCTATGACCTGGGATGAAACGGGTCAGAATTCAATTGAGTCAGTCTATTATCAGGGAGCAATGATTAAAAAAATATGGAGAGGTAAAAATGGGCAAACCGAAAAGGAATGGCCAGAAGTAGATGAAGATAACTATGGTTTAAGAAGATTTATAGACGATTTTTTATCTATCCTAAAAGCCGAAGACTATGATGCCTTAAAAAATTTATTTGCATCAAAAGAGGATTATATAACTATTAAATTGAGGAATAAAGGAAAGGAGCCCTCCAATAAGATACTTGAAAGTATTAATGCTAGTTGGGATGAAAACGTATCTGAAAAAATCAATGATATTAAAGACCAATTACGAGAGCATAATCCTATTGAAATGTTAGGAGAATACAATGTTTTCTATTCCTATGAACTTATTAAAGAAAATAACGCTAGCCAGATAGTTAGCTGGCCAAACTCAATAAACTACGACATTAGCGCGGCAATATCAGTAGCGACTAAAATAGCAATTACACATAAGCAAGCACCTTTTAAATTAGAATTAACACCATATTTTTTAAACAATAAATGGTGTTTTATTGCTACTGATTCTAGTAGTGTAGTTCAGGTAACATATTAACCATCATGATAAATATCTTATTATTATTTATCTCTTTACAATTTATTGGCGGTCAGTTTCTTATTGCGCAAAGCAAGGAAGTTAAGGTTATGGAATTGAAGCAAATTAGAATCAATGATGGTATCGACTCGTTAACTTATAACGACAAACCATTTACAGGTATGGCAGTAGATTATTATGAAAATGACAGCCTTAGATTGAAAGTAACTCTCGTTGAAGGGAAGGCAGAAGGTCTTTCAACTAAATGGCATTTTAACGGGCAGAAGGAGTTAGTGAGTAACTATAAAGATGGAAAGAGAGACGGTACTGAAATAATTTGGTATGATAATGGGCAGAAGGAAAGAGAAGGTTATTATAAGGAAGGGAAGGCAGAAGGTCTTAGGACTAGTTGGCATAATAACGGGCATAAGTTGTCAGAAGCTAACTATAGGGATTGAGAGAAAGAAGGTCTTTCGGTTAGTTGGCATCTTAACGGGCAGAAGAAGTCAGAAGAAAACTATAAGGATGGGATTGGTCTTTATACTTTGTGGGATAGTAATGGCCAGAAGAGGCAAGAAGGTAATTTTAAGGATGGGATGCATGAAGGTCTTTGGACTTGGTGGCATAGTAATGGGCAGAAAGCTTATGAAACTATCTATAAAAATGGAGAACCAGTAAGCAGAAAAGCATGGGAGGAAGATGGAAAGGAAATAAATAATTAAAACTCCACAACTTTCAAAAAGTCACATATAAACTCATTTAGGTTCGATATTTCGAGCCTTCCCGCTACTAAGTAAGAAGCTTCACAGAAATGTGAGGCTTTTTTTGTGACATTATTTATTTCTGTATCTTTAAAAGGTAACTAACTAAAAATTAAAATTATGAATTTATTTAAAAACGCAAAATCTTTTTTCCATAATTGCGAATCAGGAAAAGGATGGGAATCTTGCAAGGAGTATGTTATAGAGAATGCTCTATTTGAGGCTCAAAGTGATGCTTTTGCTGATGTTGATAAGGTTAGTGTTTATGTAGATGCAATGGCTGGATTAGCAAATGTGACTATGCCTGGAAGTAGTTATAAAATTCATTCCTCTGCTTTTGATGAGGTAACGAATACGGCACTATTTTTTGCAACTTTTACAGGAACACATTCTGGTGATGGTGGGCCAATCCCACCAACGAATAAAACAACAAATACACATTATGTTTATGCTCTAAAAATGAATAAAGAAGGAAAGGTTGAAAGCATGACAAAAATATGGAATTCACCTTGGGCTTTTCGAGAACTTGGATGGGCTCAATAATACTTTATTGATTTAGAGTGAATTTTGTTAAATCTAAGAAATCACTTATAACAATATTAAAATTCGATAATTCGATGCTTCCCACTGCAAAGAGAACCAGTTGTATTTGCAACTGGTTTTTTATTTCATATTTACTTTTAATCCGACTTCACAAAACAAAAAAGTATTATTAAACATTTTATTTCATATATTGAAAAAAACCAACCTTACAACAGACCATAACACTTTCCCCTAAGCATTATCGTTTTTAGTAAACACAATTTTTAATTATGAACATTGTTCATATGGGCTTTTATTGAATCTAATTTTTATGAAAAAAAGTATCGTCTTATCAATATTATTGTCATTGAACTTAATTGGGTACACACAAAATGACTTTCAAAAAAGTGATGTTAAAACGATTGATGAGGAGTATGAATTTCTCAACGAACATTATACGAAAGAAAACAATTTTGAATTGTTAGATGGTTATGAATTGAAATCTTTTGGTGTTTTTAATTATGAAAAATATAGCTGTGAGTCAAAGTTTCTAGTGGAATCTAAAACTAAAAATGTAAAAGCACTATTATACATAATTACAAAGGAAAAAGAAAATGAAGATAAAGTTAGATACTTGTGTTTACCTATTAATAACGAAAAGCTTTTTAAGAAATTTATAAAAAAATCTGAAAAAGTGGGATTAACTATGAATGAAATGCTTAATTATTTTAGTGAGCTCATGATATCTAGTCATCTTGAACAACAATATAATTTAAATAATAAAGATATAAAAACTACCGAAGAAGAGTATGAGTTTCTAACCAAAAAATATTCTAATTTGAACAACAATTATTTATTAAATGGTTACGAATTAAAACCCTTTACTGAAGAAACCATCGAAGAAAAATATATCTATAATTATAAATTATTAGTTGAATTGAATACTAAAAATGTAAAAGCTGTTTTAATTACAATTACCAAACTAAAAAGTGGTGATAATAAAATAAAGTATCTGTGTATGCCTATAAATAATAAAGAGTTAAACAAGAATTATGTTAAAGCATCAATTAAATTAGGTGTTAATCTGGGATATTATTTTGCTTTATCAAATTTTTCTATCGTTTCAAAAATTTTGGATAATAGATATAACGTCAAATAAACTTAATATTAAAATTTATAACTTTTAAAATAACAATGGCAAATTCGTTTAGGTTCGATATTTCGAATCCTTCTGCTACAATTCAAGAATCTTCAAATTATTGTGAGGTTATTTTTGTGCTTTACTAACTATTATGAAATTAAAACTATTAATATTATCACTTCTATATTTCCATATAATCCTAGGGCAAAACATTAATAATAAAGATGTTGCAGTCGTAAGCTTAGATGATGTTATAGATATACGTGGTCTTATTTATTATAAAGCAGACTCTTCGTTGGTTACAGGAAAAGTAATTCGATACAATAGGAAAAAGGAATCTAAGCGATATATTATTGTTAGAGAAGGGAAACCTGATAAATTAGGTTGGATTTATGAGAATGAAAAAAAGTACATAAAATCAGAAGAATCTGCACTTGGAACCATTTTAACAGTTGCAGCAGTCACGACAGGACTTGTTATGGAAGTATCTGGTAATAATATTGACGTGCCTTTTCCTAATAGTAATACTATTAAAAACGATAATAATAGATTAATCGAAAATGAGATAACACCTTTATTAAATTATAACAAAGAAATTTCGGCAAAAGCTAATGATAAGATGTTACAAAGAAATCAAATTTCAAAAAATCTTCAGTTAAGTGAAAATTCTGATACAATTGTAAAAGCAAGAGTTGGACCTTATCAAAAAAAATATGAAGATGGGCAAATTGCAATTGAGGGAAACTACATTGATGGAAAGCAAGATGGTATTTGGGAAGAATATTATGAAAATGGTCAATTAAAGCGAAAAATAAATTATAAGAATGGTGTTAAAGATGGTTTATGGGTGCAATATCACGCTAATGGGGAGCTTTGGGGTAAAGGTTTATATAAAGAGGATCGAATGATTGACGAATGGAAATATTATGATAAAAAAGGAAAACTGCTTTTAACAGAAAACTATGACAAGTAATCATTAGTTGAATTGTTATTGCGAAAATTCAACAACTTTTATAAACTCATTTAGGTTCGATATTTCGAGCCTTCGCGCTACAAAGAGAACCTCTTGAAAATTCAAGAGGTTTTTTGTTGCTTAACTAAACTCAAATAATAATTAACACTTGTTAATTTATTTGGAAGGATTTTAGGTTATATTGCGTTAACTAACGGAAAAACCTAGTCCATGAAAATTTTATTACCAAAGATTTGTAGTATCGTGTTAATTTTGTTTCTATTCTCAAATGGAGTTAAAGCTCAAAAAATAAAAGATAATAATGGAATAATAACGTTGGATGGAAAGCCCTATGTTAAATTAATTAAAAAAGTGCAATATGTTTTTGTCCATAATAATTTCTGGATTCAGAATTTAGAAGGAAAGGAATTAATGTCTGCAAAAGTTAAGGAAAAGATATCGAGCGTATATAATAAAGAAAAACGCAAATATGAGGACCAAACATCTTATTATTATGTAATATATTTTAAGAAGAGTGAAGCTCAAGTAGTTCTTAATAGTCAATTAAGTAAAAGAGGATTAATTAAATTGATATTCAAAAATAAATTAATTAAAAACAACCAAATAGACCCAATAGCAGAGCGTGAATTCATATCAAAGCATGGTGGTTCTGTACACGGAATAAAATCAACCGCTTTGCCCGTTATTAAAGAAGACCAAATATTTCATTATGGTAAGTTGGTAGGAAACTTTATAACCCAATCTTCCATTTCAGAAAATGGTGTACCTCAAACAATCCTTTTGGTTTACAATAATGATGGAGAAAAAGTGGCCGAAGCAATTGTACATGAAGAGAATGCGATAGAGTGGTCAGTTTATACGTACAGTGACGAAAAAATGTCTTATGTAAGATATGAAGCAGATGATGATAGGGAAAAACTTTTTAAGTGGATATCAGATAAAAAATATTTATAAAGTTTTATTAAAATTCAACAAGTTTTATAAACTCATTTAGGTTCGATATTTCGAGCCTTCCCGCTACAAGGAAAGCCGATTGTGAAAACAATTGGCTTTTTTATGTGAAAAACCCAGATGCTTGCATCTATGGGTTTAGAGCATAAAATACTTTATGGTATAGCCATTGGTTTTTCTTGGGCTGTTTTTCGTTTGGCCCATTTCATTGCAGGACAATGAAATGAATCCAGTTCCCGCTACTAAATATAAAGTCAATTATTTGTTTATCAGATAATTGACTTTTTTTATATCCGATATTTTCCCGACATTGCGGTAGAGCATCCGTTATATCGAATTTTGAGAAAGTATAAAGCTTGTTTAGGTTTAATAGAAATTATCAAAATTCTAAAAATAATCTGAAACTGCTCAGAAAAAGTCTCTGGTTTAAAAAGTATATTTTTTTGAAGTGGGGTGCTTCGACAAATTACTTGATAGGGGTGCCTTTTTATTAGGGTAGTTCATCCCATTCCCAAATAAGCTTCAAAAAAAATTAAATACAATTTTTTTTCAGCACAATTATTTTATGTTTGAAAAGTTTATATTAATTATATATGGAAGATAGCATTGATATAAATCATCAGAAGCAACTTCGAGAAGTTTTTAACACTCTCACTGTTGGCTCAAGTACATTACCCAGTAAAGAATAGTTAGGTATATAAAATGAAAATATGAATCAGGTTATCTTTATAATGGGTGTTTCAGGTTGTGGCAAAAGCACAATCGGGCAACTATTATCAAAGGAAATGAATATTTCTTTTTTTGATGGAGATGATTTTCATCCTGAAAGTAATATTCTAAAAATGTCTAAAGGTCAAGCTTTAAATGATAATGATAGATTAAGTTGGCTACAAACATTAAATAAACTAGCCATTGGGCAATCTAAAAATAACAGTTGTGTTATTGTTTGTTCTGCATTAAAAAAGAGTTACCGAGATATTTTGAATAATGGTATTGAAAATCATACAAAATGGGTTTTTCTTCAAGGATCATTTGAGCAAATTTCGGATAGAATCAATAAGCGTGTAGATCATTTTATGAGTTCTAGTTTGTTGAAATCACAATTTGACATTTTAGAAGAACCGAAGGATGCTATTAAAATAGATATAAGTCTAACACCGAATACTATTGTGGAAGTGATAAAGAAAGAATTAACAACAAAATCGCAATTCGGTCTGTTTGGATTGGGTGTAATGGGTAAAAGCCTCAGCAGGAACCTAGCCAATAAAGATTTTAATATATCATTATTTAACCGACACGTAGATGGCACAGAAGAAGATGTTGCAATTAATTTCAAAAACGAATTTAAAGAATTATCATCTGCACTTCCTTTTGATAATATCGAGTCTTTTGTAAATTCTTTGCAATCTCCAAGAAAAATTATGCTAATGGTAAATGCAGGAAAGATAATTGATTTGGTTATTGAAGATTTACTTCCATTTTTATCCGAAGGAGATATTTTAATAGACGGAGGTAATTCAAATTATAATAAAACTAAAGATCGGCTTGATTATTTAAAATCTAAAAACATTCATTTTATCGGCGCAGGTGTTTCTGGTGGAGAAGAAGGAGCGCTTAAAGGACCTTCCATTATGCCAGGTGGTGAAAAAGAAATTTATAAGGAAGTTCAACCTTTTTTAGAAGCCATTGCGGCAAAAGACAAAAACAATTTGCCTTGTTGCACGCACATAGGAACGGAAGGTAGTGGACACTTTGTGAAAATGGTGCATAATGGTATTGAGTATGTAGAAATGCAGTTATTAGCAGAAGTGTGTACAATATTAAAGGCATTAGGAAATAATCCTGATGACATAGCTTCTATTTTAGAATCATGGCAAGAAACATCTAACAGTTATTTGTTAGAGATAACCATTAATATTTTAAGAAAGAAGGAAGGTGATGATTGGTTGGTTAATAAAATATTGGATAAAGCGGGAAATAAAGGAACAGGAAATTGGACGACCATTACAACTGCTCAATTAGGTGTTCCAAGTACGATGATAGCATCCGCATTGTTTGCTCGTTATACGTCCTTTTATAAAGAAGAGCGAATTGCAGCTAGTAAAAATTATGAATCTAATAATAGTTCTAAACTTAATGTGACGAATGATGCTGTTTTAAAAGCATATCAGTTTGCTAGAATAATAAACCATTATCAAGGGTTTAAATTAATATATGAAGCTTCTAAAAGTTATAAATGGGATTTGAATTTAAGTGAACTCTCTAGAATTTGGACAAATGGTTGTATTATAAAATCGGATCTTATGTTAGAATTGGTGAACGTTTTTAAAATGACAAATAATATGTTGACAAACGAGAAAATAATTAAACAGATAAAATTATTGAAACCAAGTGCTAAAAAAGTTGTTTCAGAATGTATCTTAAATGAGCTGTCAATTCCAAATTTAAGCGAGTCAATTAATTTTTTAAACAGCTTCGCAATAGCAAATACATCAGCAAATATAATTCAAGCTCAACGAGATTACTTTGGCGCGCATACCTATCAAAGAACTGATGATGATTCAGGAAAATTCTACCATACCAACTGGAAATAATTAACTAAACTAAAACCACTGCAAAATGCCAACATCCGAAACCAAAAAATCTTTCTTAAAAAAAATTATCGCAATTGTTTTAGGCTTTGGTCCTGGTATTTTTGCTATAGGTTATACTATAGGGACAGGCAGTGTAACCTCTATGATTGTTGCTGGTAGTAAATTTAATATGCAGTTACTTTGGGTGCTTTTATTAAGTTGCTTTTTTTCAGGTATTTTAATGTTTGCATACGGTAATTATGCTTTGATTACTGGTGAAACAGCTCTTTACGGATTTAAAAAGCATTTAAAATTTGGTAAGGTATTGGCAATTTTTATTATAGTTTGAGTTTAGTTTAAGTTGAATTTTACTGGTCATAAAATGGCCGGTGAAATTTGACAAAAAAAGTAAAGAAAATTGTGTTGTTTTGTTTAAATTTAGCCATATTGTTTGGTTAACCAATTTGTAAGAGTTATGAGGTTGACAATAAAAGGAAATAAATTAATAATTAGAGGAATCATTGTATAGAAGTTGCATTGGCAACTTATTAGAGCATTAAATTTTAGCATATGAAATTAGAGGTACTTGCGGTAAGCGATAATCAGGAAATCCAAAATTCAATAATCAGTAAGATTAAAGAATTAATTAACTACAAAAATCTTGAACCAGGTGAAAAACTACCTTCCGAAAGGATGTTATCTGAGAAGTTTGAAGTAAGTAGAAGTAATGTTAGAGATGCCATACAAAAATTAGAATTTTATGGCATTTTGAAGTCGATTCCACAAAGTGGAACTTTTGTTGCTAACATAGGCGTTGTTGCTATGAATGGGATGATTGACGATATTTTAAGACTAGAGTCGCCTAGTTTTAAATCTTTGGTAGAAACAAGAATTTTACTGGAACTAAAAACAGTTAGGCTAGCATCCTTGAGACGTACAAATAAAGATTTAAAGCTAATAAAAGAGGCTTTAGATGCTTATGAAAAGAAAGCATTATCAGGAGAGGATGCTGTTCAAGAAGATTTATTGTTTCATCTAGCCATAGCAAAAGCTAGTGGCAACAGTACCATGAATACCTTTATGCTTACAATAACACCGCAAATAATTATCAATTTTGAAAAATATCATGTTTGCGATAAAAATCAGGCCGTTTTAGGTATTAAGGAACATACAGAAATTTATGAAGCTATCAAAGCGCAAAACCCGGATTTAGCGAAACAAAAGATGAAAGATCATTTTAGCGTTTTATATCAATATTGTTATAATAGTAAATCGGCATAAAACGATTTGAAAAATGGGATT
This sequence comes from Algibacter sp. YIN40, assembly GCF_057219435.1. Lineage (NCBI taxonomy): Bacteria > Pseudomonadati > Bacteroidota > Flavobacteriia > Flavobacteriales > Flavobacteriaceae > Algibacter > Algibacter sp. YIN40. The sequence continues at coordinate 1,599,537 of NZ_JBXVVC010000001.1, forward strand.
GCATGCTCTCATTTTTTGATTAAGCATATTTAGGGAGGGGAGTGTACTACACAATATAGTCAGACTGTATTCATGTTACATTCAAAATGGCACAAGTTGCCTTTTCTGAAACGGTGATTGTCAGTTTCAGAACTCATATTATTTAATCATTAGAATTCCCCGATGCTTGCGTCGGGTGTAGCGTAAATCATTAGAATTCCCCGATGCTTGCGTCAGGTGTAGCGTAAAGATATGTAATTTTGGCATTATGAGTGAGCATATTCATAAGAGTCATAATAAAAGTTTGTTACTATATCATTTGGTTTGTCCGATAAAATATAGGAGAAAAGTTTTGACAGCAGAAGTTTCACAAACGTTGTGTAATATATGTTTAGAAATATCGGCGCGTTATGAGATACATTTTTTAGAAATAGGTTGTGATGAGGACCACGTTCATTTTTTGATTCAAAGTGTTCCTATGATGTCTGCAAAGAAAATATCAAACACGATTAAGAGTTTGATAGCTAGAGAAATTTTCAGATTGCATCCAGAAATAAAGAGGTTTTTATGGGGTGGAAAATTTTGGACAAGTGGTTATTATATTAACACAGTTGGTCAATATGCAAATGAAGAAGTTATTAAGAAATATGTTCAAGGACAAGGAAATAGTCAGAGTTATGAAAAAATACATACTTCACAGTTGAAGTTATTTTGATACCTCGCATGCTTGAGTCGAGGTAGTTCATTACTAAAAAACGAAACAGATGAAAATTAAAGGCTTACGTTGGTGGATTATTACATTAATTTGTCTTGCCACAGTTATCAATTATATTGATAGAACTGCTTTTGGGGTCATGTGTGGATAGGGCGGTCAAAGTGAGCCACCTCGGGCGGATTAAACTGAGCAGTGTAAATGAAGTGCTAAAAGTTGATTCTACATTTTTCGCTTCAAGAGCAGCTATTCCATTTCTTAAAAAAGGCGAAAATGCTTCAATTATAAACTATACGTCAAATGCTGGATGGAATGCAGGAGGATCTGGAACTGGTATCTACGGAACATCCAAAGCTGGAGTTCATATAATTACTAGAGCATTAGCAAAAGATTTAGCCGAATATGGTATTAGAGTAAATGCGGTTTCCCCTGGTACAATAGACACACCTTTTCATGCTCAAATTAAATCAACAAAACCAGAAGTTTTTGCCTCTTGGAAGAATAACATTATGTTAGGGAGATTAGGACAACCTGAAGAGGTTGCTTCAGTTGTTTCATTCTTAGCAAGTGAAAATGCCTTGTTCATAACGGCAGAAACTATCCAAATTGGAGGTGGACAAGGTATAGGAATCTAAATTTTAATATTTTTACTGATTAATCAGTAATTGACTATTAACTTTAGAACCAAAATATTAAAATGAGTAAATTAAAAGGAAAAGTAGCTGTAGTTACCGGAGGTTCTAGAGATATTGGTCGAGCAATATCTCTCAAGTTGGCAAAAGAAGGAGCTAAAGTAGTTGTTAACTATTATAATTCTGAATCTGGTGCTAAGGAAACAGTGAATGCAATAAAATCTTTTGGAGGTGACGCTATTGCGGTTAAAGCCGATGTATCAAATCTAGATGATATTAAGAGTTTTAAAGTAAAGGTGATTGAGGCATTTGGTGATAAAATTGATGTTTTAGTTAATAATGCAGGTGGTCTTTTTGCGCGCAAAACATTGCAAGAGTTGGATGAATCATTTTTTAACTTAGTTATGGATGTTAATTTCAAGTCGACAGTTTTTGTTATGCAAACATTTGATCCTTTAATGGGAAAAGGAAGTTCGATTATCAATCTTTCTTCTCAAGCAGCTAGAGATGGTGGTGGTGGTGGATCTTCACTTTATGCTTCTTCAAAAGGTGCTGTCACAACGTTTACAAGGTCAATGTCTAAAGAGCTTGGGCAAAAAGGTATTCGTGTTAATGCCGTTTGTCCAGGATTAATTGGAACTAAATTTCACGATGATTTCACAAAAGATGAAGTTCGTACTAAAGTAGCAGCTGGGACACCTTTAAGAAGAGAAGGAAAAGCTGAAGAAGTTGCTGATTTAGTAGCTTATTTAGCTTCAGATGAATCATCTTTCTTAACAGGCAATAACATTGATATTGACGGCGGATTAGCCTTTAGTTAATTGATAATTAATTTTAAAAAACAACCTTATGAAAGTTTCATAAGGTTGTTTTTTTTAATAGAAATTGTTTGGTTATTTCCCATTCTGAATGGGTTCTGAGTCAGGCATAATTTTGTTAAGAACAAAATAAACTGGACAAAATTTAGTAATTGGACTAATAATTTGAAGTACAGCCACAGCTCCAGCTAAATATAGCCATTGTACATTAATGGTCGCTGCAAGAATAACACTTAGTCCATAAAGAACACCAACAATAGCATCATGTAATCTAATTTTGGTGTGAGTGCGATTGGTTGCCATAGATAGTTGTTTTAATTATTATCAATATGGATAATTCTTAAAATTACGAAAATATTTTTAATTTATTCCTTTGCGTAATTTAAAATAAACCCTCTAAGATGTTGTTTTCTACTATATTAGGTAACGTAACTTTTAAGCTGGGTGTTCGCTCCATTTCTCTTTTAATAGCAAATAGCGCTTCGTCATTTCTAGCCCAACTTCTTCTAGAAATGCCGTTGTTAACATCATAAAAAAGCATGCTTTTTAGCCGTTCTTTGGCTTCTAATGTCCCATCGAGTAATAATCCAAATCCACCATTTATAACTTCTCCCCAACCAACACCGCCACCATTGTGAATAGATACCCAAGTTGCACCTCTAAAACTATCACCAATAACATTATGAATTGCCATATCCGCCGTGAATTTGCTACCATCATATATGTTTGATGTTTCTCGGTAAGGGGAATCTGTTCCGCTTACATCGTGATGGTCTCTGCCTAAAAGCACTGGACCTATTTTGCCTGTAGCTACGGCATTATTAAATGCTTCTGCTATTTTTATACGCCCTTCGGCATCTGCATATAGAATGCGTGCTTGAGAACCTACAACCAAATTATTTTCTTTGGCGTTTTTAATCCAAGTGATATTATCTTGCATTTGTAATTTAATCTCTTCAGGTGCAGACTCCATGACACTTTGCATTACTAATGCTGCGATGCTATCTGTTATATCTAAATCTTGAGATTTCCCAGAGGTACACACCCAACGAAATGGGCCAAATCCATAATCGAAACACATAGGTCCTAATATATCTTGAACATAGGATGGATATTTAAAGTCGATGTTATTTTGAGCCATCACATCTGCTCCAGCACGGGAAGCTTCAAGTAAAAAAGCATTGCCATAATCGAAAAAATAAGTGCCTTTAGCAACATGCTTGTTGATGGCAGATGCATGTCTTCGAAGTGATTCCTGAACTTTTTCTTTAAACCATTCAGGATTTTCACGAAGCATCTGGTTCGCGTGTTCAAATGAAATACCAACAGGGTAATAACCTCCTGTCCAAGGTATGTGTAATGATGTTTGATCAGATCCTACATGAATGAAAATGTTCTCTTCATCAAAGCGTTCCCAGACATCCACTATATTTCCAATATAAGCAATGGATACAATTTCATTTTCAAATTGCGCTTTCTTTGTGCGTATTAAGAGGTCGTCCATATTATCAATTAAGACATCAACCCAATTTTGTTCATAGCGTTTCGTTGCTGCTTTCGGATTAACTTCTGCACAAATAGTTATGCACCCCGCAATATTACCAGCTTTTGGCTGAGCACCACTCATACCACCCAATCCTGCGGTTAAAAATATTTTACCAGCTGGGGTTTCTTCTTTTGGTAAAATCTTTCTAAAGGCGTTCATCACAGTTATGGTTGTGCCATGAACAATCCCCTGTGGGCCAATATACATAAAAGACCCAGCCGTCATTTGTCCATACTGCGTAACACCTAACGCATTAAATTTTTCCCAATCATCTGGTTGCGAATAATTTGGAATCATCATACCATTTGTAACAACCACCCTAGGCGCATTTTTAGATGATGGAAATAATCCCATAGGGTGACCAGAATACATGTGCAACGTTTGCTCGTCTGTCATAGTAGCTAAGTATTGCATAGTGATTAGATATTGCGCCCAATTCTGAAAAACACTTCCGTTTCCTCCATAGGTTATTAGCTCTTCCGGGTGCTGTGCCACATCTGGATTCAAGTTATTTTGAATCATCAACATGATGGATGCGGCTTGTAATGATTTTGCTGGATAATCATTTATAGGCCTTGCATAAAAAGCGTAATTAGGTTTAAAACGATACATATAAATACGTCCAAAATCTTTTAATTCTTGAGCGAATTCTTCTGCCAATATTTTGTGCCATTTACTCGGAAAATACCTTAGAGCATTTCGAATTGCTAATTGCTTTTCTTCTATTGAAAGAATGTCTTTTCTCTTGGGAGCTCTATTTATATTTTTTGGATATGCTTTTTTATTAGGCAATTCCGTTGGTATACCTTGAAGGATGTTTTCTTTAAATGTCATAGTTCTATTTTTATTGAACGATAATAGATTGTGTTTTTACAAGGCTAATCATTTCATATATGTCATCTTTCAAAAGCCTGTCGTCTTCTAATTTTTTGACTTTGTTCCGTATTATTTTGTGATTTTCTTCTAATATTTCTGAAAATTTGTTTGGTCTTCTAAATTCCATCGCTTGGGCAGCATACATAAGTTCTATAGCTAGAATTTTTTCAATGTTTTCTAGGATCTGATTAAATTTCCGACTCGAAATACTTCCCATCGATACATGATCTTCTTGCCCTAGTGATGTAGGGATACTATCGGCTGAAGGCGGAAAACATAAGGATTTATTTTCGGTTACTAAAGCCGCTGTAGTGTATTGTGGAATCATAAAACCTGAGTTTAGTCCACCTCCAGTGGTTAGTAAACGAGGTAAGCCATATTTGCCTTCGATTAATAAATAACAACGTCTATCTGAAATATTTCCAAGTTCTGATGCGGCTATAGATGCATAATCCAAGGCCATAGCTAATGGTTGACCGTGAAAGTTACCTCCCGAAATAGCTTCTGTATCACTTAAAACAATGGGGTTATCGGTAACAGAATTCATTTCTATTTCGGCTAATTCTTTTAAGTGATAGTATGCGTTTCTCGATGCGCCATGTACTTGTGGGATACATCGCATAGAGTATGGATCTTGTACACGTTCACAATCTTCATGAGACATAATGTTTTCAGAATCTTTAAATAACATGCGCATTCGTTTAGCGACCTTCAAATTCCCTTTAAATGGTCTTATGGTGTGAAGCGCTTTCTTAAATGGCGAAGCACTGCCTTTATAACCTTCAATGCTCATGGCACCAGCAACATCAGCTAAATTAAGCAGGTATTTCATTTTATTTAAACCAAGAATGGCATGGGCTAGAATGAATTGCGTACCATTTATTAAACCTAAACCTTCTTTAGCTTGAAGTTGCATAGGGTTTAAATTATAATCTATTAATACTTTTTTCGCAGGATGAATAGTATTATTTATCCAAAACTCACCTTCTCCTAACAATGGTAAAAACAGATGGGATAATGGTGCCAAATCACCAGATGCACCAACCGAACCCTGTTCTGGTACAACAGGTAATAAATCATTTTCTATAAAATATAGAATGCGTTCTATCAATTCCAAACGCACGCCAGAAAAACCTTGACACAAAGCATGCACTTTACAAATCATCATGATTTTAGAAAGTTGCTTATCAATCGCGTTCCCAACACCAACAGCATGGGTAATTAATAAATTCTCTTGAAGTTTGTTAGTTTCATATGGTGTTATTTGTACATCGCACAACGGCCCAAAACCAGTATTTATGCCATATATAGCTTTGTTAGAACTGGCCATAGTCTCAACTTTCTTTCTACAAGCATTTACCTTGTCTGCTGTTTCTTGAGTAATTAGGGCTTGTATTTCATCCTTTGCAATAGCCATTACTTTGTCTGAAGTGAGTATATCAATTCCGTATTTAAAGACCATAAGTTTTTTAGTTTGAACTTAACAAAGTTATCTGTATTTTTGATTCATAATAAGACTATTATTATCAATAATCAATTACTATGAGTTATCAAATAGAATTAAGACATCTTCGATATTTTTTGGCGGTTGCCGAAGATTTGCACTTTAGAAAGGCTGCTGAGAAGCTCTTTATATCCCAACCCGGACTTAGTCGACAAATTAAACAAATGGAGAATGATTTAGGGGTTCAATTATTTGAACGTCATAGTAGAAAAGTAAAATTGACAAAAGTTGGTTTGTATTTAAAAACAGAAATAGCTAGAAACTTAAAAAGTTTGACACAAATTTTAAATCATGCTAAACTTTTAAATAATGGTATAGTTGGAGACCTAAAATTTGGATATGTAGGATCTGCAATGCAAGAAATTATACCAAATTCCTTGCTTAAATTTCAAAAAGAAAATCCAGAGGCTTTATTTGGTTTAAAGGAAATGGATAACCAAAGACAAATAGAAAATTTATTATTAGAAGATATTGATATTGGTTTTGTTCGGTTGGATAGAGTTCCTAAAGGAATTAATATGAAAACCATATTAACGGAGAATTTTTGTCTGGTTTTGCCAAAGAATCATAAAGTTAGTTCTAGTAATTTTGAAAGTTTAAATCAGCTTAAAGAAAATTCTTTTATATTATTCGATCCTAATTATAGTTCCAGTTATTACGAGAAGGTCATGCAAATATTTGATGATGCTGGATTTGCGCCTATTATAACACATAATACAATTCACGCGGGTTCTATTTTTAAGCTTGTGGAAAATAATTTTGGAATATCAATTGTTCCAAAGTCATTGCAATCTAGTAACCAAGAAGGTGTTAAATTCATAGAATTAAAAAAGATTACTCAAAAAACAACTTTGTCAGCTGTATGGAATCAAGAAAATAGAAATCCTATGTTAAAAGAATTCTTAAAACATATATAAGACAACAAAATAGGTTGTTAACTTGCTTTTATTCTGGACTAAAATTCCCTACTTTTGGCATCATTAAAAAATAAACTATAAAGAATGAAAGCAATTAAATTATTAAGTATTGTGCTAGTTGCTACGATTTTTGTGTCGTGCAATAAAAAAGCAGTAACTAAGGATGCATTAAAGACAGAGATTGATTCTGTTAGTTATGCTATTGGAATGGATGTTGGAAGAAATGTACAAATGAGTTTTGATGAAATAAATAACGATTTATTCTTGGAAGGTTATTTGAATACTATTGATTCTGCCGATGTTTTAATCGATAAAACTGCCGCTCAAGGGCTTGTTCAAGCTTATTTTAAGAAGAATCGTGCAAAAATTCAAGAAAAGCAACGTGAAGCTGCTGCAAAAAAAGCTGAAGCAGATAATGCAGAGGGAAAATTAGCTAGTGAAAACTTTTTAGAAGAAAATAAGTCTAAAGAAGGAGTACAAACAACAGCTAGTGGACTTCAATATCTTGTATTAAAAGAAGGTGAAGGTGAATTGCCAACTGCTGAATCGAAAGTTAAAGTGCATTATCATGGAACTTTAATTGATGGAACTGTATTTGATAGTTCTGTAGACAGAGGGGAACCTTCTACATTTGGTGTAGGACAAGTAATAAAAGGATGGACAGAAGGTCTGCAACTTATGAAAGTTGGGTCTAAATACAAATTCTTCATACCTCAAGATTTAGCTTATGGTGCTACTCCAAGAGGTGGTAAAATTAAACCATTTGATGCTTTAGTTTTTGAAGTTGAACTTTTAGAGATAGTAGAATAATTAAGTTATTTTATTTATAACAAATGAAAGCAGGAAGTTTAACTTCCTGCTTTTTTACTTTAAAAAGGTTGTAACTTTGCAACTTAAAGGAAAGAGAATATGAGTCACAAAGCAGGTTTTGTAAATATTATTGGTAATCCAAATGTTGGTAAGTCCACTTTGATGAATGCTTTTGTAGGTGAAAAGTTGTCAATTATTACTTCTAAAGCACAAACGACGCGCCACAGAATTTTGGGCATTGTAAACGGAGATGATTTTCAAGTGGTTCTTAGTGATACACCTGGAATTATTAAACCAGCTTATGAGCTTCAAGAATCCATGATGGGCTTTGTTAAATCTGCCTTCGAAGATGCCGACGTTTTAATTTATATGGTTGAAATTGGTGAACAGACATTAAAAGATGAAGCATTTTTTAATAAAATAACCAATTCAAAAATTCCAGTCCTGTTACTTCTTAATAAAATAGATACGTCTAATCAAGAACAATTGGAAGGTCAAGTGCAACTTTGGGCGAGTAAAGTTCCAAATGCAGAAATTTTTCCTGTTTCTGCACTTCAGGGGTTTAATGTTAAAGAGGTTTTTAATCGTATTATAGAACTGCTTCCAGAATCACCGCCATTTTATCCTAAAGACCAGCTAACGGATAAACCAGAACGATTTTTTATCAACGAAACCATTCGTGAAAAAATATTAATTCACTACAAAAAGGAAATACCTTATGCTGTTGAAATAGATACCGAAGAGTTTTTCGAAGAAGAAAAAATTATTAGGGTTCGATCTGTAATCATGGTAGAGCGAGAAACACAGAAAGGTATTATTATAGGTCATAAAGGAAGCGCACTTAAACGTGTAGGTGTCGAGGCTAGAAAAGATTTAGAGAAATTCTTCGGAAAACAGATTCACTTAGAACTATATGTCAAAGTAAATAAGAATTGGCGCAGTAATCAGTATCAGCTGAAGCGTTTTGGTTACAATCAATAGTAAATTCTAGAAATAAAAAGGGCAGTAGAGGAATCTGAATATTTGAAACTTTAGAATATTGACTTAATTTTTTATTATTGTATTCATAAAATCTCTTAAAGCAAACATATCCTTTTTACTAGTATCGCGACCTATCCTACCTGCAAAATATAGCACAAACCAAATTAAAATCATTAAAAAAGTTAAACTAAGTTGTATCGCATAATCTGTTTTGAGCGACCAATTTGTATAGGCCCAAATCCCAAATGCTATAAAAAAACCAGCCACCATAAAGTGCAAGAACATAAACATAGTCCACACAGTTGGATTTGGTCCAAACAATCCATGAAGCAAGCTTTTATTGTCATCGACCTTATCAATTTCTAAATGTAATTGAGGCGACCAAAAATGTTGTTTTTCTTTTGGGTATTTTATAAAAACGTGATTATCTACTCTAGTTACTATAAAATCTTTTTGTGTTTTTTTTTGAGACTCAAATTGACTCAATATGGTTTCGTTATTAGTATTTAATTCAATCTTGAAACGCGGTCTTAAAACAATGTCATTTGTACTTGTCATTAAGCAAATTTTTACGTCAATTAAATTACCATTTTTTATTCATATTTTAAACTTTATCAATCTTTACTTAAAAAGAGTTTTACGTGGGGATATTTCCTATTTTTGCAAAATATTTGAAAATCAAAAAATTAAATCAATCAGTCCTAGGCTGTTCTAGATAATTAAGACATTATGAGTAACATAGTTGCTATTGTAGGAAGACCAAATGTTGGAAAATCGACGTTTTTTAATCGTTTAATTCAACGAAGAGAAGCTATTGTTGATGCCGTAAGCGGAGTTACAAGAGATCGTCATTATGGTAAAAGTGATTGGAACGGAAAAGAGTTTTCTTTAATTGACACCGGTGGTTATGTGAAAGGAAGTGATGATGTTTTTGAAGCAGAAATTGATAAACAAGTAGAATTAGCTATTGATGAAGCCGATGCTATTATTTTTATGGTCGATGTGGAGTCTGGTGTAACAGGAATGGATGAAGATGTTGCTAAACTACTTCGTAAGGTTAGTAAGCCTGTGTTTCTTGTTGTAAATAAAGTTGATAATGGAAAGCGTGCTGAAGATGCTGTAGAGTTTTATTCGTTAGGGTTAGGAGATTATTATACGGTTGCTAGTATTAATGGAAGTGGAACGGGTGAGTTATTAGACGCATTGGTTGAAGCATTACCTGAGAAAGAAGAGGTTGTAGAAGAAGAGTTACCAAGATTTGCTGTTGTTGGTCGTCCAAACGCGGGAAAATCTTCGTTTATAAATGCCCTTATTGGTGAAGATAGATATATTGTAACTGATATTGCTGGAACAACTCGTGATTCAATTGACACAAAATACAACCGCTTCGGGTTTGAATTCAACTTAGTTGACACCGCTGGAATTAGAAGAAAATCTAAAGTAAAAGAAGATTTAGAGTTCTATTCCGTAATGCGAAGTGTTAGAGCTATTGAACATGCCGATGTTTGTTTGGTTGTTTTAGATGCCACTCGAGGTTTTGATGGGCAAGTTCAAAATATTTTTTGGCTTGCAGAACGAAATAGAAAGGGCATTGTGATATTGGTTAATAAATGGGATTTAGTAGAGAAAGACCATAAATCTGTTAAAGAATTTGAAAGAGTTATAAGACAACAAATGGAACCTTTTACAGATGTTCCTATTGTTTTTATTTCAGCTTTAACCAAGCAACGTATTTTTAAAGCAATAGAAACTGCTGTTGAGGTTTATAAAAATCGTTCTAAAAAAATTAAAACAAGCCAACTTAATGATGTCCTGTTACCTATAATAGAAAACTATCCACCACCGGCTTACAAGGCAAAGTTTGTTAAAATTAAATATATTATGCAATTGCCTACACCACAACCGCAGTTTGCATTTTTCTGTAATCTTCCGCAATATGTAAAAGAACCGTACAAGCGTTTTTTAGAAAATAAATTGCGCGAGAATTTTGGATTTAATGGTGTGCCAATTAGTGTTTACATGCGGAAAAAGTAGGCTTTAAATAAAAATCAAATCATTTTTTTAATTTTCGTTTATTTCTCATGTTTATTGGTTATTTTTAAAATCAATAAAATAATAAAATGGGGCAAACAATAACCTTTGGAGAGGTTCTTATGCGAATTTCACCTCGAGGGAATCGAAAATTTATTCAATCTAATACAGTAGAATTTTATTTTGGAGGCACAGAATTAAATGTAGGTATTTCTATAGCTAATTTTGGTGGAAGTGTAAAGCATATTACATGCATTTCAAATGATTTTATTGGTAATACAGCTATGGCTTACCTAAATAAATTCGATTTAGATACTACAGCCATAGTAAGGTCTAATAGACCATTAGGTGTTTATTTTTTAGAAGTTGGTGCAGTAATGCGCCCTAGTTGTATTTCTTATAATCGATCACATTCAGCATTTTCTGAAATTAAACCTAGTATGGTTAACTGGGAGAAGTCTTTAGAAAATGGTAGTTGGTTTCATTGGACCGGAATAACACCTGCTTTAACCAAAGGTAGTTTTGAAACATAAAAGGAAGGTTTGATGTTGGCAAAAAAGAAAGGTTGGTGTGTTTCTGCAGACCCTACATATAGAAGCGGTTTGTGGAATTATGGGTTAGACCCAAAAGAAGCATTGACAGAACTATTGCATTGTTCCACCATTTTTATTGGTGGTATAAATGAAATGAATGAGGTTTTAGAAACCAATTTTGGTTATAGTAATGATGAGTTTATTGAAGCTAGTAAAATGCTGATTGAAAAATTTCCTTCCATAGTTAAAGTTTTCGATAAAATAAGAACCTCTATAAATTCATCTTGGCATAAAATTCGAGCTAGAATGTGGAACGGTAAGAAGTTTTACGAAACTGAAGATTTTGATATTACACATATAGTGGATCGTATTGGTACTGGCGACGCCTTTGCTGCAGGTTTAATTTATGGATTGCAGCATTTTAGTGATGATACTAAAGATACTAAAGCTATGAAATTCGCAAGTGCAGCATGCGCTCTAAAGCACACCTACGTGGGTGACGTTAATTACGCTACTATTGATGAGGTAATGCCTATTGTAGAAGGTAATATATCTGGACGTTTTAATCGTTAATATAGGACAAGTAAGTTACCAGCTCCCGCCAGCACCACCACCAGAGAAACCGCCGCCGCCGCCGAATCCGCCGAATCCTCCGAATCCTCCACTACCACCGGAGCTACCCCATCCACTAGATGAACCTCTTCTGTAATTACCACGTCCCATGTTACTAAGAATAATCGCGTCTAGTAAATCTCTGCTATCTAATTTTTTACCCCTGTTTCCATTATTTTTTCCACCACCACGGCTGTTTTTAGAAATTGAAATTATAATAATGATGAAAATAAAAATTAGCATAATCAAAAGACCAATTGGGAATTGGTTTTTATTTTGCTCTTCAGTGTTTTGATATTCACCACTTAAAACTTGAAAAATGGCATCGGTACCTTTATCCAAACCACTATAATAATCGTTGCGCTTAAACTCTGGGATAATAATATTACGAATTAATTCTCCTGTAGTACCAGCAGTAAGTTTATGTTCCACACCATAACCTGGAGAAATCCATATTTTACGATCGTTTTTAGCTAGTAAAACAAAAACTCCGTTATCTTCTTTAGCCTGTCCAATCCCCCATTTATGTCCCCAACGTGGAGCTAATAACCCAATGTTTTCTCCTTTAGTGGTTGGGATGATTACAATTAATATTTCAGTAGATGTACTATCGTTATAATGTTTTAATTTTTCATAAAGCGATTTGTATTCAATACTGTTGAGAGTCTTAGTACTATCAATAACGGGTGGAATGAAATTGGGTTTGCCAGGAATATTATATTGTGCAAATGCAAGACTAATGGAGAAAAGCCCAATTAAGAATGTAATGATACAGCTTCTTCTTTTTTCGATGTTTCGTATGTTAGATTTCGAATACAGCATACTTTGTTACTTTTTTGAAATCTCGTTAGAAAGCTCATCAATATCACCATGATGCCAAGGGAAATGCTTTTGCATTTCTTTACCTGCTTTTAAAACACCGTCAATCAACCCTTGCTTATAATCACCTTTTTTAAAGTGTAATTGTATAACGTCTTTTGTGCTATCCCAAAAACTGGAAGGCACAACGCTATTAATGCCTTTGTCTCCATAAATAACGAATGTTTTATCTTCTACAGCGACATAAATTAAAACACCATTTTCATCTTTAGTATTATCCATTTTTAGATAATGAAAAACTTCTAAAGCCCGATTAAAGGCTTCAATTTCTGATGTTTTTTCAATATGAACACGAATTTCTCCAGAAGTATTTTTTTCAGCTATTCGAATAGCTTCAACAATTTCCTGTTCTTCTTCAGCAGAAAGAAAATCTTCTATTTTAGACATGATTTTTAGTTGAAATCAAATTCTACGTCTAGAGGTTTATCGCTGCCCGCTTCAGAATCAAAATATGGTTTATCATCAAAATTAAGAATACCAGCTATAATTGAATTGGGAAAGGTTTTAACATGAATGTTATAAGGTTTTATAGCTTCATTATAGCGCGTCCTAGCAGTTTGTATTGTGTTTTCAGTACTGGTTAATTCATCTTGAAGTTTCAAGAAATTCTGATTGGCTTTTAAGTCAGGATAGCGCTCGACAGTTACCAATAAACTTTTTAATGCACCACTTAAACCACCTTGTACTTGGTTGTATTGTGATAATTGTTCTGGGGTAACATTTGATGGATCTATGCTTATAGAAGTCGCTTTGGCACGAGCATTTATTACAGCTTCAAGAGTACTCTTTTCAAAGTCTGCAGCACCTTTTACGGTATTTACTAAGTTGCCTATTAAATCATTTCTGCGCTGGTAAGATGTTTGCACATTTCCCCAAGCTTCACTTACGTTTTCATTAAGTGAAACAGCATTATTGTTAAATCCTTTTCCCCAAGAATAAAGACCTATTACGACTATTCCAATAATAATCCATGGTAAAAATTTCTTCATGATAAAGTAGTTTTAAGATGTTTTAATTGTTATTTGTTTGACACAAAAAAGTGATAAAAGTTACTTGAATTTTAATGTTTTTTAGAAAAACTTAATCGATATGCAAAGATTGGTTTAAATCAATCTTTTATAAATGTTGTTTAATTTTAATAAGCTGCGTTTTCACGTCTTCAAGCTTACTTATAATTTCAAAATTACTTAATGCTTGCTTTTTCTCTTCTTTTAAATGAATTTTCGCGCCTTCAAGAGTAAAGCCTCTTTCTTTTACCAGATGATAAATAAATTTAAGATTTTTTATGTCTTCTGGTGTAAACTTACGGTTGCCTTTAGCGTTTTTCTTTGGTTTAAGTACATCGAATTCTTTTTCCCAAAAACGAATTAAAGAAGTATTAACTCCAAATGCCTTAGCTACTTCGCCTATGCCATAATATCGTTTTTCTGGTAATTCAATATACATTAGTCTAAAGATTGATTTTCTAAGGAAGCATTTTCCAAAAGTACAGCAAATTCTTCAGCTGTTAAACTTCCATAGTAAAAGTTTATAGGATTAATTCGTGTGCCATCTTTGAAAATTTCGTAGTGTAAATGAGGTGCTTGAGATCTACCAGTACTACCAACAAATCCTACTAAATCTCCCCGTTTTACTTTTTGGTTTTTCTTGACATTGTATTTGTATAAGTGGGCATATAGACTTACATAGCCATAACCATGATCTATTCTAATATGACGGCCATAACCTGTTGCTCCAGCATCTGCACGTTTTACAACACCGTCGCCAGTTGCATAAACTGGGGTGCCTCTAGGAGCTGTAAAGTCCATACCCCAATGCATTTTTCTTGCTTTTGTAAATGGATCCGATCGCATGCCATAACCAGAAGCCATACGAGATAAATCTTTATTGTTTACCGGTTGTATGGCAGGAATTGCAGCCAATAATTTTTCTTTTTCTTTGGCAAGTTTAGCTATTTCATCTAAAGATCGCGATTGCACAACAATTTGTTTTTGCAGAATATCTATGCGTTTACTGCTTTCTATAATTAATTTAGAATTGTCATATCCTTCTAAATCTTTATACCTATTAATTCCTCCAAATCCTGCTTTTCGTTGCTCTTCTGGTATTGGGTTTGCTTCAAAATAAACACGATAAATGTTATTGTCTCTATCTTCAATATTTGATAGTACTGCTTCAGCATGTTCCATTTTTTTATTCAGAAGACTATATTGCAACTGCATATTTTGCAACTCTCTTTTTAAAGCTTTTTCTTTAGGAGATTCAATATATTGGCTCGAAATAAAAACGAAGACAAAACCAAACATGGCAGAGGCAATAATAAACATTGAGGCATATTTTAAGGTCGTCCTTTTTTTGCGCTCAATTTTTCTATAAGAAAGCGATTCTGGATCGTAATAATATTTTACCTTACTCATTACCTAATTTATGCTATTTTTGCATCTAAATTTAGACAAGTTTAGACTGCATGCTATATGCAAACGAACAAACCTACAAAATATTTTTAGCAAAACTAAATCATAAAAATGAATTGTAGGGGTAGTAAGTTCTAAATTTTAAAATAGATTAACAAAGAAAATATAAAATCACTTCAGTTATAAATTATATAATTGAAGTAAGTTTTTTGATAAATAAATGAAGTCACAAGAAATTCGATCCAAGTTTTTAAGTTTTTTTGAAGACAAGAAACATAGCATTGTTCCATCGGCACCTATGGTTTTAAAGGATGACCCTACCTTGATGTTTGTAAATTCTGGTATGGCACCCTTTAAAGAGTATTTTTTAGGTAATGCACAGCCTAAAAATAATCGTATAGCAGATTCTCAAAAGTGTTTACGGGTTTCTGGAAAGCATAACGATTTAGAAGAAGTTGGTTACGATACGTACCATCACACTTTGTTTGAGATGCTTGGTAATTGGAGTTTTGGCGATTACTTTAAAGAAGAGGCGATTGCTTGGGCTTGGGAATTATTAACTGAAGTTTACGGTATAGATAAGGATATTTTATACGTTACAGTATTTGAAGGGAGTGATGATGCCGATAATCTTGATATGGATACCGAAGCTTATAATTTTTGGAAAGCCCATATTTCTGAAGACCGCATATTAAAGGGAGATAAAAAGGATAATTTTTGGGAAATGGGCGATCAAGGACCTTGTGGGCCTTGTAGTGAAATTCATGTTGATATTCGTTCTGCCGAAGAAAAAGCTAAAATATCGGGTAAAGAATTGGTAAATAAAGACCACCCTCAAGTAGTAGAGATTTGGAATTTGGTATTCATGCAATACAACCGAAAAGCAAATGGAACATTAGAAGCTTTGCCAAATAAACATATAGATACCGGAATGGGATTTGAGCGCCTTTGTATGGTTTTGCAGAATGTTCAATCTAATTACGATACGGATGTTTTTACACCCATAATTAGAGAAATTGAAACCATTACCAATAAAAACTACGGTAAAGATGATAAGATGGATGTCGCTATCCGTGTCATTTCAGACCATTTGCGTGCTGTCGCATTTTCAATTGCAGACGGACAATTGCCAAGTAATACAGGTGCAGGTTACGTAATTCGTAGAATTTTGCGTCGTGCAGTACGTTATGGATTTACTTTTCTTGATAAAAAAGAACCATTTATTTATAGATTGGTTGATGTTTTGTGTAAAAGAATGGGAAATGCTTTCCCAGAATTAAAAGCACAAAAACAACTTATTGAGAATGTTATAAAAGAAGAAGAGCTATCTTTTTTAAGAACATTGGATCAAGGTTTAGTGTTGCTAAATAGAATTGTTAGTGAAACAAAAGGCGATACTGTTTCTGGTGAAAAAGCCTTTGAATTATATGATACTTATGGATTCCCTATAGATTTAACTGCTTTAATTCTTTCTGAAAAAGGGCTAAACCTTGATGAAAAAGGTTTTAATGAAGAGTTGCAGAAACAAAAAACACGTTCCCGTGCAGCTAGCCAAATGTCTACTGATGATTGGACAATTTTAGTAGATGATGCCGAAGAAAAATTTGTTGGCTACGATACTTTAGAAGCTCATGTGAAATTGACTAGATATCGAAAAGTCACTTCAAAAAAAGACGGCAATATGTATCAGTTAGTTTTTAATTTAACGCCTTTTTATCCTGAAGGTGGCGGGCAAGTTGGAGATAAAGGTTACCTTGAAGACACACATGGCGATGTGGTTTATATTCTGGATACTAAGAAAGAGAATAACGTTATTATTCATTTTACAAAGAATTTACCTGAGCATATAAGCGAAACTTTTAAAGCCGTTGTTGACGCCAAACAACGTTATAGAACAGAATGTAACCATACTGCCACTCACTTGTTGCATCAAGCACTAAGGGAGGTCTTAGGAACACATGTTGAACAGAAAGGGAGTGCAGTTCATTCTAAATATTTACGTTTCGACTTTTCTCATTTTTCTAAAATGACAGTTGAAGAATTACGAGATGTCGAAAATTTTGTAAATCGAAGAATTGAAGGGAAATTACCATTAGAAGAAAAAAGAAATATTCCGAAAGAGGAGGCGATTGCGGAGGGAGCGATGAGTTTGTTTGGTGAGAAATATGGAGATACTGTTAGAGCTATTCGGTTTGGGAAATCAATTGAGCTTTGCGGAGGTACCCATGTTAAAAATACTGCTGATATTTGGCATTTCAAAATAGTATCGGAAGGTGCAGTTGCAGCAGGTATTAGGCGAATTGAAGCTATTACTAACGATGCTGTAAAAGATTTCTATTTTGATAACAATAGGGCTTATTTTGAAATGAAAGACTTGCTCAATAATGCAAAAGAACCCGTTAAAGCGTTACAGAATTTGCAAGAGGAAAATAATAGTCTTAAAAAGCAAATTGAAGTTCTGTTAAAAGATAAAGCCAAAAATATTAAGGGAGAGCTAAAAAATGAATTAACTGAAATTAATGGGATTCAATTTTTAGCTAAAAAACTCGATTTGGATGCTGGTGGGCTAAAAGACGTTGCTTTTGAAATTGGAAGTCAGTTTGATAATTTGTTCCTGTTGTTTGCAACAGAGCAAGATGGAAAAGCTTTGTTAGCATGCTATATTTCAAAAGAACTTGTTGCTAGTAAAGGACTAAATGCAGGGCAAGTTGTTAGAGAATTGGGGAAATACATTCAAGGCGGCGGCGGGGGACAGCCATTTTTTGCGACCGCAGGAGGTAAGAACCCAGATGGGATTGACGATGCTTTGAGAAAATCCAAGGATTATTTAACTTAAAAGTGTTATTTAATATTTAAAATTTTATTAAATGTTTTAAGCTCACATTTATAAAATTTTAAAAAATTGTTTTTTAAAGTTAAATATTTGGCGTTTTTATTCTTTTTCATGATAATGTATTATTATATATACAGTTAGTCTGTGGAAAAATGAAATTGTTACAGGAAATGAACTTGATGAAGCTTCAAACTCAAATACCATTAGAGAAAAAGTCTATAAATCTAATAGATTATAATTCGAATGTGATTTTAATAGGTTCTTGTTTTTCAGAAAATATAGGAAATAAACTAAAGTATTTCAAGTTTCAAAATCTTCAAAATCCTTTTGGAATTCTATTTCATCCTAAAGCAGTAGAACAGTTAATTGAAAATACAATTTCCAAAAAAGTTTATAGCAAAACTGATGTCTTTTTTCTTAACGAACAATGGCATTGTTTTGATGCTCATTCAAAACTAAGTAGGCCTTCAAAGGAGGATTTATTAAATGGTTTAAATGATCAAATTGAATTTACAAATACCCGAATTCATAATGCAAGCCATATAATTGTTACTTTAGGGAGTGCTTGGGTATATAGAAATTTAGACTCGAATGAAATAGTTGCCAATTGCCATAAAGTTCCTCAGAAACAATTTGATAAAGAATTATTATCAGTTCAAACAATTCATCAGTCATTAAAAAATATAATTAATTTAATTGAAAGTGTAAATTCAAATGCTTCTGTAATTTTTACAGTATCTCCTGTAAGACATTTAAAAGATGGTTTTGTTGAAAACATGCAAAGCAAAGCAAATTTAATTTCTGCAATACATTCCGTTATCGGACCTCAGTCTAGATTGAAAGGTCTTTATTATTTTCCTTCTTATGAAATCATGATGGACGAACTTCGCGATTATCGTTTTTATAATGAAGATATGATTCATCCAAGCCAAACAGCTATAAATTATATTTGGGAAACCTTTAAAAAGGTTTGGGTTTCAGAAGAAGTTTCAAAAATTATGCACGATGTTGATTTTATTCAAAAAGGACTTCAGCATAAACCATTTAATCAAAATTCTGAGGCGCATCAACAATTTCTTCAAAAGTTAGAAGCTAGAAAGCAAATATTGGCTTCAAAATTACCTCATATTAAATTTTCATAAAGTTTACATTTTTAAAAATGCTGCTTTATCAGTATTAATTGCTGTTTCAGCTGCTATTAATCATTGATTTTTTAAAATATACGTAATTCATCGTATTGATTTCACCCTCATTAATTGACATTTTTGTGAAGCTATTAACAATAACAATATTCAACAATGAGAAATTTAAAACTATTTGTTTTTCTATTAGTAGGTACGCTAATGTTAAACGCACAGAAAGCTGAAGCTCCTAATTTTACCTATAATATTGAAGGTAAAGTCGAGAAAATGACACTTACAACTTCTGGTGTTATGCTAATTATGCATGGAAAAGGGTTAGCAGGAATTAAACCAGGTCAGGATGGATTAGTATTTAATTTTGAAGATTACGGAAAAGTTAAAGAAGAAGAAGTTTTTATAGTTCCAAATACACCATATGTAATGGTTGGACAAGCAGGTTTTGGTGGAATTGCCGCTAAACAAAGCGTTATTGATGTGGTGTCTGGAAAACGTCTATTTGATACAAAGGCCAATGGATGGAAGGCAGCAGGGCGACCAACGCTAATTATGCCAGAAAACAAATTAATTGTTTCTGGGCAACGCACAGCTAAAGAAAAGTATACACAAGCAGTTGGTATTTATGATATGAGTAGCGGTAATGAAGTAAAACTCTTTAAATTAAAAGGCACTAATTCGTTAACGGGAAGACCAAGTATTATTGATGGCGGCGTGATATTGCCAACTTTCAAAGGAATTTACAGAATAGATATGAATACAGGAGCAGAAAGTTGGGTGGTAGATTTAAAAAATGTTGCTTATGTTATTCCTGATAACGATGGTAAGTCTATGTTTGCGGTTCAAGGCAAAGGAAAAAACCACATGATTCATAAAATAAGTGCTTCAGGAGCTCAAATGTGGGGTGAAGGAAAAAAATTAAAAGGAGTAGTTTCTAATTTTGAAGTAACGCCAAAAGGTCTCGCCATAGTTAGTGATGTGGCAGATTCTGGAAAAAAAGGATTAGGAAAATTAGCATCAGCAAAAGCACAAAGTAATATTTCTTTTTTATCGGCTAGTACAGGAGAGGATTTATGGGAGAAAGCACCTAAAACAAAAGGGTATGTACAGCATTTTTATATTATGGATGATGGGATCTTATTTGGCATTGGAGAAGGTGGTATCAACAAAATTTCTTATGAAGGTGTGCCATTATTCAAAAAACCTTTAAAAACAGGTGAAAATATTCACACCATGGCTTTAACAAAGCAAGGGATGATTTACATCACAGATAGCGACGCTAATATTGTTAGTTTAGATACTGGTGAGTCCATTTGGAGTAAACCAATAAAATATAAGCGAGCCAAAGCAGTAACTAGTGTTTATGACGAGGCGCATTCCAGATACTTAATTAGTACAGGTGAAGAAATGATTACTATAGACGAGAACAAAGGAGATATTAGTACTTTGGCAACTTATGACTTCGATGAAAAGGAAAACCCAACCAGTCTCGAGATAAGAGAAGGAGGTTTGTTGTTAACCTCAGATCAAAATATGATGATGCTTGGTTTTGATGGTAATGAAAAATTTCATGAATATTTCAGGTCTCCAGGTAAAAGCGCGTTTGCTATTGTAGCCTTAAGTGCTTTAGCTTTAGCATCTACAGCGGCAATGGCAGATGCAAGTTTTCAAGCTGGTGCCAACAGGAACTATATAGGGCAATATAATCAGTATGGTGCGCAAAAGAAAAGAGAGGCAGATGCTTATGCAGCTATAGCCACAGCATCATTTAATGAAATGGCAAAGCGATTTAATGCTACAGCGGCTACCGAGAATGCACAGTTTATTTTAACTAAGCTAGACGACGGTGTTGGTTTGGTAAAAGTTAATAAAGACTCAGGTATAGCAGAAAAAGAAATTATTCTAAAAGATAAAAAACCGACCTATGAAGTAGACGAGTTTGGTGGGTATTTATATTATTTAGCAAACAATAATACTATTTATACTTACGATCTTAAAAAATAAATCTTGTTGTTGAGATTTGTTAGATTGGGCGTGATATTTATTTATTGCGCTTAATCTTTTTTTCTTGACACTTTATCGAAAAATTCAAT
Source organism: Algibacter sp. YIN40 (assembly GCF_057219435.1). NCBI lineage: Bacteria > Pseudomonadati > Bacteroidota > Flavobacteriia > Flavobacteriales > Flavobacteriaceae > Algibacter > Algibacter sp. YIN40. The sequence continues at coordinate 1,620,843 of NZ_JBXVVC010000001.1, forward strand.
TTAAATTGTCTTTAAATTGTACTTTAGGTATGCTATTAATCAGTTCATATAGAAAACATTAGTTCTAAAATTCACGAAAGTGGTTTTGAGCTAATGTTTTTTTTTTTGAATAATATGAACTAAACTCGTTTTCATCACTTGTAAATAAAAATTTGTTATGGTTGTCTTTGACACTTTTAGTGTGGTTATTTGCTTGTTTATGGTTATACTTTTAGTACTGATATTCAAAATATTTCATACCATAGCTGTAAACAAAAATCAAATTTACTTGAGTGAAATAACGCTTTGCAATCTGCTTGTAAAAGAAACAAAGAAGTCCCAAATAATGAATAATAACTTGAAATTAGTTGATGATTTAAACAAATCTATAATTTATCGTTTACTAAAAATAACTAAAGAACTACTTTCAATTCAAAATCTTATATTTGAGAAACCCATCTAAATTATTCTCATGCACAAAGGTTTTCTCTCAATCCTATTTTTTATTTTCAGTTTGTGCTGTTTTTCTCAAAACAAGTTGAAAATAATTGACAGCCTAAAACATGTAATAGCCAAAAACCCAGCAGACTCTATTAAAATAAATGCATACAGTGATTTATGCTGGTATTACAGAAATATATCTATCGACTCTGCTTTCACCTATGGCAATCTTACTTTGCAATTATCCAAAGAGGCAAATAATAAGTTAGGTGAAGCTCAAGCATATAATGATATTGGTATTCTTCATTATGATTTGGCAGAGTACCTCAAATCTATGGACTATTACAAGAAGTCCTTAGCTATTAGATCTGAATTTAAAGACACCATGGGAATTGCTGCACTTTATAATAAAATAGGATTAGTGCATCAAAATACTTTTAAAATGGATTCTGCCATTTTTTATGCTACGAAAGCCTTAAAAATTTATGAGAATAAAAGTCATTCAAGATATGTGACATTCATAAAAAATAATATTGCTAATATATATAAAGGTTTAAAGCAATATGAAAAGGCTTTAAATACACACTTAGAAATCGCTGAAGTAAATGAACGAAATAAAGATTATTTACCACTAACAAGATCATATAATAATATTGCCAATGCTTATTTGTTTCTTAAAGATACTGTTAGGAGTATAGAATATTATAAAAAAAGTATAGCATTGGCTGAACGACAGGATTATAAAAGAGAGTTGGCTGCTTTATACAACAACTATGGGAGTATTTTGTTAGGGCAAAAGCAATATGAAAAAGCCATTGATTTAACATCTCAATCCTTAAAACTAAGAAAAGAATTAGAAGACAACTATGGCATTGCTAGTACGTCTCTTCATTTAGCAGGCTTATACCTTAATTTAAGAGACTTTAATAAAGCAAAAAATCACTTGTATTTTGGAGCAAAGTTATCCGAAAACATAGATGCTAATGAGCTTAAAATAGACGCTTACGATAAATTAGCATCTTATCATGCATTTAAAAATAATCCTGATAGTGTTATATATTATAAGGAACTATTTAAAACGTTAAAGGATACCATTTATAGCAAGCGAGTTATTTCAGAAGTGGCTGAGGTACAAGAGAAATATAATACAGCAGAGCGTGAAAGGCAAATTCTTTCTCAAAGGGCTGATATCGCTGAAAAAGAATTGGATTTAAATAAAAAAAACACCCAGCTTATAGGCTTAGTATTGGCTATTGTGTTGCTAAGTATATTAACATATTTAGTTTACAATCAGCAGCGATTAAAAAACTCGCAACTAAAGAAGGAAAGTGAACTAAAACAAGCGCTTGTTAGAATAGAAACTCAAAACCGACTTCAAGAGCAAAGGTTACGAATTTCTCGAGATCTTCATGATAATATAGGCGCACAACTTACATTTATTATATCGTCTATAGAAAACTTACAGTATGGTTTCAAAATTACCAATCAGAAACTCACCAGTAAATTATATCACATTAGTGCCTTTACAAAAGAAACTATTTATGAGTTGAGAGACACCATTTGGGCAATGAATAAAAGCGATATTACACTTGATGATTTACAAAGTAGAATTTCCAATTTTGTTAAAAAAGCGAATATTCATTCAAACGGTATAGATTTTAAGTTTATAGTTGATGCTGATATTTCGAAGGATATAGAGTTCACTTCTGTAAAGGGGATGAATATTTATAGAATAGTTCAAGAAGCCATAAATAATTCAATGAAATATGCTGAAGCCAAGCTTATATCTGTTGAGATTTCAAAAAAGAAAAATAATCTTGAAATAGTTATTAAGGACAATGGTAAAGGTTTCGATGAGAATAAAATTGAACATGGAAATGGACTTAATAACATGAAGAAAAGAGCACAAGAAATTGATGCGCATATCAAAATTGAAAGTGTTTTAACTAAAGGAACACAAATCATACTTACTTTAAGCTGATAGAATACGAAGTTATTAGTATTGTTTTATCGTAATAAAATGATAACTTTTACATTTATAAATTGAGTTCATGAATATAAAAATAGCCATAGCAGACGATAATTCTTTTTTAATAGCTGCGGTTAAAGAAAAATTGTCATTTTTTGAAGATATAAATGTGAAATTTTCTGCTATGAACGGTCAAGAATTAATTAAAAAAATTGAAGACAATCATAATATCGATATTATATTAATGGATATAGAAATGCCTACTTTAAATGGTATACAAGCTACCGAAATTATCAAGCAAAAATATCCACAAATCAAGATTATTATGCTTACGGTTTTCGATGACGACGAAAACATATTTAATGCTATAAAAGCTGGAGCAGACGGCTACTTATTAAAAGAAGTTAATCCAAAAGACCTCTATAATGGCATTAACGAAACCTTAGAAGGAGGAGCAGCAATGACACCTTCAATTGCTATGAAAACTTTAAAGTTATTAAGAAACCCTTTTGCGGTTAAAAATATTGAAGAGCAAGAGTCTATTGCATTAACCCCAAGAGAAGTTGAGGTTTTAGAGCAACTTAGTAAAGGACTTAGTTATAATTTAATAGCCGAAAACTTGTTTCTTTCTGTGGGCACTATTAGAAAACATATTGAAAATATCTATAAAAAATTACAAGTGCATAACAAACTAGAAGCAGTACAGAAGGCTAGAAAGAACAACTTAATATAATATTGTAATAACATACACTTAATATGACTGATATACTTATCACATATATTTGTCATGCTATTAATGAAGGGAATTACATTAGTTAGACTTCTTATGTCGAAGGAAACTGATGTTTTTTTTGCTCTAAATTCATGCTATTAGTTTTTAAATATTACCTAAATTAGTGCATGCGTAAAATTCTATTTGGTGTCCTTGTTACTTTAGTTATACTATTTACATTCAAATATTGTGATAAAGAAAGAGAAGATAAAGTACGGATTCAAGAAAGTTCTATGCTCATTCAAAAGCAAATAGAGCAAGTTGGAAAACTTATTGTTACTGAAGGTCATTTTAGCGAAGTTTTTAACTATAAAAATTCAAAAGACATTTTCGGCGATTTTTTTACTTCAGAAAAAAAGGCTTTAGTAGTCGTTAATGCCGATGTCTCCATTGGGTATGATTTAAGTAAAATTGAATACCATATAGATGAAGCTAGTAAAACTCTGACAATAACAAGTATCCCTGATGAAGAAATTAAAATTAATCCGGATTTGGAATATTACGATATTCAATCAGATTTTTTAAACCCTTTTGAAGCTAAAGATTATAACGATATAAAAAATATTGTAAAAAATTCTTTAATGAAGAAAATTGATGCTTCCGATTTAAAATCAAATGCAAAAAATAGATTAATTAGCGAACTTGCTAAATTTTATATTTTAACCAATTCACTTGGATGGACATTGAAATATCATGAAAACTCCATGCAAACGATAGACGATTTAAAGACACTAAAGCTATAGTTTACTATTTAAACTTATCCAGCCACCTCCGTTAATTGCTTCAATTCCATGATTTTTTAAAATAGTAGCAGCAGTACCAGAGCGCATACCACTTACGCAACAAGTTATTACTGGTTTGTTATACTTTTTAATCTCATTAATTTGAGTCTTAATGTTTTGTAACGGAAAGTTTTTAGAATCAAGAATTGCACCTTGGTTATATTCCTTAACTGTGCGCACATCAATAATGACAGCACCTCTTGATTGAAAATCTTTAATCTTGTTGTCTTTGTTGCCAAATAATAAATCTAATAATCCCATAATCTAATTTTTAGCAAATTACTTTAAATAATTTTAAAACATTGGTAACAAAAGTTGCACTATGGTTCATTAAAATTTTATGTATATTCAACTTTTGTAACAATAAGTTAATATGGAGCCATACGTAACACTTACAATTGAAAATAGTATTGGGTATATAGAGTTTTTTCATCCAGATCATAACGCAATGCCTGGAGACAATCTTAAAAAATTGGAAGAAACAATAGTCAAGGCAGGCCATGATAATAATATTAAAATTATTGTACTTAAAAGTGGAGGTGATAGAACCTTTTGTGCAGGAGCAAGTTTTAAAGAGCTAGTAAGTATTGATAGTGTAGAAGTAGGGAAGCAGTTTTTTTTAGGTTTTGCAAATCTTATTAATACCATGCGGAAATGTCCAAAATTAATTATTGGACGGGTTCAAGGAAAAGCTGTTGGTGGAGGTGTTGGTTTAGCTGCTGCCACAGATTATTGTTTAGCAACTAAGTACGCGTCTATTAAGCTAAGCGAATTAAGCATTGGTATTGGGCCATTTGTAATAGAACCCGCGGTTTCAAGAAAAATGGGAAAAACAACCATGTCCCAATTGACGATTGATGCAGATTCTTTTTTTTCAGCTGAATTTGCAAATGATAAAGGTTTATATGCTAATGTTTACGATTCTATTGAAGCCTTGGATAATGCTGTAAGTGACTTAGCCAAGAAACTAGTTAGCTACAACTCTGAAGCATTAAAAGAAATGAAAACTATTTTCTGGCAGGGAACAGAAAATTGGGATGCCATATTAGATGAACGTGCAAAAATTAGTGGCAAGTTAGTTTTAAGTGCATTTACAAAGGAAACCTTGAGGCGTTTTAACCAATAACCCCCTTTTTTGTAATAATCGATAACCCATCATCTATTAATCGTCCTACTTCTGGTCGATTTTGTTTTATAGATTCTAAATGTTGTAAAACACGTTCGCACAAAATGGTTTCATTTCCTTCAAATGCTAATTCGTATAGTTCTATAGGTAAAAGCCAATCTTTGGGGTGTCTTTCTATTAGTTGTTCTAACACTTTTGTTCTAGAAATAGTTCTGTTTTTGCCATCTCTATAATCTCTTACCTGTTGATAAAAGCTTTCTAGCTCTATTCGTTCTTGAGATTTCTTTATGTGGATGGTTTTTGACGATGGTATATGTGTAATTAAATCAAAACTATTTAAATCTGAAGGTCCAGAAAATGCCGAAATAATTTCTTTTCCAACAGCCATATCATAAGTTCCCCATTCTGGTTTAAATAAGACAGCATCATTATGTGTTACCGTACAGTTTTTAAAACTAATTAAAATTATTTTTCCTTGAAGATTTCGTTTTCCAGTTATAATTTCTCCAGAGACTTTAATATTTCCATCAAACTCAAGAGTGATAGTTTTTTCTTCATAGATATTATATGCAGCAAGGTCACGTGGACTCATATCTTCAATGGCAATGTTAATACCTTTTAATTTACCAATAGGCGAACCAAAACCCCTAGAATGAGTTTCAACACCATGACCTACTAATTCTTTTTCTCTATAAGCTAAAGCGCTTTTTCCAGTAGCTTGAATATATATGGGTTTACCTTTATCTTCAATAACATCTGTAAAAATACCAGAAATCTGCAAGCCAGTAGTCAATTCAATAGTTCCTAAAGCTTTAGAATTAATAAGTTTTCTAACCCCAGAAATACCACCGCTTCTTAAAGCCATGGTGTTTGCAAATTCCTCTAAAACAAGACTTAAACGCGCAAAATCGGGTGTTACGAATAGTTGTGGTTGCGGTTTGGTAATATCAAAATTTTTATAAGTAGCATTTATGTCATAAGGTAACTTTGTTACTTCATCGGTCATACACCATGCACTTTCCCCAATAGATGATAGCAGACCTGCACCATATATTTTTGGATTTTCGGTAGTGCCTATTAATCCATATTCAACAGTCCACCAATGTAGATTTCTTATAAGAGCCATTTCACTAGGTTCTCCCATATTGCGTTGTAGGTCTTCTACCTTTCTTTCTGCTAAGGCAATAGCCTCTTCATCAGAATTTGGAGCTTCCTTAATAATAGATAAATACCTAACACCTTCATACAACTCGTAATCTTTAGCCGATGAAATAGCTTTGCAACCAACTTCTCCAAATCGTCTCAAATATTCGGCGTATTCTGGATTTGCAATAATAGGAGCGTGACCTGCTCCCTCATGAATAATATCTGGCGCTGGAGTGTATTCAATATGTTCTAATTGTCGAATATCGCTAGCAATTACCAAAACATTATAAGCTTGAAATTCCATAAAAGCATTTGGAGGAATGAAACCGTCTACCGCGACTGCCGCCCAACCAATATCTTTTAAAATACGATTCATCCCATACATATTAGGGATGCTATCTATTGAAATACCTGTTTGTTTTAATCCATCTAGGTAAGATTTATGAGCGACAGTACTTAAAAAATCTACATTTTTACGCATCACATAGCGCCAAACAGCTTGGTCTATGGCTGAATAATCAGTGTAGTTTTGAGGTTTTATAAACTGTCTTAAGTGCTTAGGAAGCTTGCTTAATATTTCATTAGATTCAAAATTATCCGACATTGTTATTTTTCTTTATAAACTACAAGTAAAAATACGAATTCTTTAAGGAAAAGAATTATTTCAACTAAATAATTATGAATATCGTAACATTTTAAAGATAGTTCGTTATTTAAAGATTTCCATATATTTATAAAACTAAAAATTTCTAACCAAACATGTATACAAGAAGAATATTTCCAGTTTTAGGAGTCTTAAAATGGACGCGGCGCCATATTTTTTTATTCCTAATTTTAGCATTAATTCCTGTTTTTTTATTCGATGTTTTGGGGTTAAAATGGTTGCATGTGCCTTGGTTGCCTTTAGGGGTATTAGGGACAGCAGTTGCATTTGTTGTTAGTTTTAAAAATAACGCATCATATGATCGACTCTGGGAAGCTCGAAAAATTTGGGGTGGTATTGTCAATGCTTCGCGTTCGTGGACTATTATGGTGAAAGATTTTGTTAATAACGACCATACAAAAGAGACGCTTTCTCAAAGCGAGTTATCTTTAGTACATCGCGAATTAGTGCATCGTCATGTAGCATGGTTAACAGCATTGCGTTACCAGTTACGAAAAGACAAACCATGGGAAATGCATCTTAAATCCAAGCGGTCTTATATAGAATTTAGAGCCGCAAAATTTAGAGTTTGTGAAGATGAAATCCCAATTGAAGAAGCTATCAAACCTTATATTTCCAAAGAAGAATATGATGAATTATTCGCTAAAGGGAATCAAGCATCTCAAATTTTGGGAATTCAATCTAAACGATTAAAGGAGTTAATGAATCAAGGGTTAATTGAAGATTTTAGGCATATGGAAATGGCGAATATGCTGGTTGAATTTTACACGCTTCAGGGTAAAAGTGAGCGTATAAAAAACTTTCCGTATCCAAGGCAATTTGCTACATTAAATTATCTTTTCGTATGGATTTTCATTATTCTCTTACCTTTCGGAATAATGGAAGGGTTTGAATCTATTGGCTATCATATTCTTGAAGATTTAGCAGTTCATGAATCGCAGACTACTTTAGGGCATTTGATTCAAGAGTTTATTGCGAAGCATTTTGTTTGGTTTTCTATTCCATTTAGCGCTTTAATATCTTGGGTATTCCATACCATGGAGGCTATTGGAGAAAATACTGAAAACCCATTTGAGGGAGGTCCAAACGACATACCAATTACAGATATGAGTCGAGGAATTGAAATTGATATAAGACAGCTAATTGATGATACAGATATTCCCGAACCTTATGTATGGAAAAATGATATTGTGATGTAATGATAAATACCATTCAAAAAATTAAATCCTATTTGACTAAACCAGTCTTTCTTTTACATACGAAAAGGGAAAAATGGGAGTTAATTATATTTTTGAGTTTGTATATTCCGTTATTCCTCATAATTTTTCAGCCTTTTGGGGTAAATAACTACGACCCAACGCATACCATTCGATTTGAGTTTTTGTTAGGAGCCGCTGCTTTCGGTCTTACTAATTTTATGATATTAATATTTTTTGAATTTGCTATAGCCCCATATTTATTTACCCTAAATACGCGTCTAATATTTGCAATAAGAATATTTTTAGAACTCATTATTTTATCTGCGGCAACATATTTAATTTATAATATTTTAGGTAATTTCCATGATTGGTCTTGGGTAAGTTTCTTAGGTTTTATTAGAGACATAGGGTTTTCGGCTCTTATCCCAATGACTATGATTTTTCTTTATTTCAATTTTAAAAAAACGAAAGAGGATTATGAATATTTGTTAGAATCACCTAGGCTTAACTCAGACGAAAATGTCTTAATAAATTTTGAAGCTAATAATGGAAAAGATATTCTTTCTGTTTTTCAGAAATCATTATTATTTATTGAGGCTCAAGATAATTATGTTGCTATTCAATATTTGGAAAACGAAACCCTGAAGAGAGAATTGTTAAGAATTACAATGAAAAGTTTAGAAGATAAACTTAAACCATACGCTGTTATAAGGTGCCATAGGTCGTTTATGGTGAATATTAATAATATTAACAAAGTGGTTGGGAATGCTCATAAATTGGATTTATATATGCCATATTCGAAATTACCTGTGCCTGTTTCTAGATCATATGTAACAAGTATAAAGGCGATATTGGGTATTCACCACAAATAGGTTATTTTCACCACAGGTGAGTAACAAACGAAATTTATTGTAGTCATGTTGATATATTTTTAACTACTTAAATCATATCATTATGAAAAAACCAATCGCTGTTCGTTCGAGCAATCCCTTATTTAATTTTCTTTTAATATTCTCAGGTATTACATTTATGCTTGTGTGGTTACCCCTATTAAGATGTCTTTTTGATGGAAGTTCTTATAGTTGGGGGCAATCTTATTTTGGACTTTCTTTAAGAAGCACTGGAGTAGAAGCAGGGTATTTTGTCTTAATCCCATTTCTAATATTTTTTATTCTTTTCTTTTATTCATTTTATTGGATAAAAAATCGAATCGTTTTTTATGGTTTATTGTTTTTATGGTGGATTCATACCTTTGGAAACCTTCTATTCGATATAATTGTAAACGGAGATTCTCAGTTTCATGGAGATACTTTAGATGTGCATATATCTATTTCTATGATTGTAATTCCATTGGCAATTATTGCATTGTTATTAATTATTGGAATTGTTTTAAAAGATAGAAAGCTACCTGAAATGAATATTCAATGGAATAGAAAAAACACAAACAAGGGGTTAATAATTATGGCGTTAATACCAATACAAGCAATATTATTCGCTACAGGAGAAGCTCATGGTTTAACAGACGAGATTAGTGTAATAATTACAATTTTGCAGTCTTTTTTAATTCCTACTATATTTTTTCCTGTTAAGAATTTAAAGGAGTCAAATTTATGATTGCATGCTAAACAGATGAGATAATTAAATTTAAATAGGCTATAAAAAAAAGCGACCTACTAGGGCGCTTTTTTTAATTTGATTTTATTGTTGCGCTCCCGGAGGATATTTAGTCATAATCTCTGTAACAAATTCTTTTATACGGGCTTCTTTCTTTTCCATGTTTCTGCTTAAATAACCAGTTCCCATACCTTGCCAAACGAGTTCTTTTTTATTAGCATCAATGAGGTCTATATAAAGTGTTCCTTGTGTGCTGGTGGAAACCATTGGTTGTTGATTCCAACCCCAGCCCCAACCTGGACCATATCCTCCCCAACCGCCCCAACCCCAGGCACCCATGCCCCAAGAATTGTTGTAAACATCTACCCGTTGTTGAGATTTAGTAAAAAGACTCACTAATAAATCTGGGTTTTGAGACTTTGAAAAACCTTTAGCTAGCAACTCAGCTTCAATGGCTCGTAATATTCTACGTTTATCTAAATCACTAATTTCGGCTTTATCAATACCAGTTTTAAAGAATGCAAAAGTTTTGTATTCACCAAAGTTTGCACCTTTATCATAATCTGCTGCCACTCTCACAGAAGTACAGGATGTCGCTACCATTACTAATAATAACAGCGATAAAGTTTTAAATAATCTATTCATAATGCAATTTTTTACGGTTATAATAGTTGTAAAAGTTTGAGTAAATAGCTATTCTATAAAGATAATTAATTTACAGAAACTTTCTTTTTTTACTTTTAATAGCATCAAGAATCATACCAAGTATCGCCCAATAAAAGTGTTATTCTAACTTACTTTTTTATAGAATTTGTAGCTTTGTCATAACCATAGGGGCAATGCCTGCAACCACTTTCACAGCAGTAACCTCTTCTTAAGTGGTACTGCTCTTTAAAACAGCGATAGCCTTCTGGGGTAATGTAATAGTCGCCTTCTTGAATTGGGATATTTTTTTTCATTGAAGTGGCAAAGTTAATATAATTTGGATTGATTTTTGAAAGCCTTTAAATATGATATTGATTTCTAAATTTTTAGTTCCTAAAGGTTATAATGGCTTAACTATTTTTCCATTTGTTTTTTTAAAATGGAAACGTTTAGAGTCAGATAAAGTGTTGTTGAACCATGAGAAAATTCATTTAAGGCAGCAAATAGAAATGCTTGTGCTACCGTTTTATTTTTTTTATGGAATTGAATTTTTAGTAAGACGTTTTCAATATAGAAATTGGAATCAAGCTTATAGAAACATTTCTTTTGAGCGGGAAGCTTATGCCAATGAATGTAAGCTAGATTATTTGCAACACCGATCATTTTGGTCTTTTTTGAAGTATCTTCGCGAGCATGATATTTAAGCTTGAAAATAGTGTAAATCAACAAGTAAAGTTGCCTCAAAAAAAGGATGTTGAGCTATATGTTAAACGCGAAGATAGAATTCATCCTTTCGTTTCGGGTAATAAATATCGAAAACTAAAATACAATCTAATAGAAGCCGAAAAATCAGGTTTTAAAACAATATTGACTTTCGGTGGCGCTTATTCTAATCATATTGCAGCTGTCGCATCAGCAGGTCAACTATATGGTTTTAAAACTATAGGTATTATTCGTGGTGAAGAGTTGCAAGAGACGGAAAATAGTAACGCTACGCTTCGTTTTGCGAAACAATGTGGGATGCAATTTAAATTTGTTTCCAGAGAAGATTATAGAAAAAAAGATTCCGAAATCTTTATTGAGAGTTTGAAAGAGGAATTTGGATTATTTTATTTAATTCCAGAAGGAGGTACAAACCCTTTAGCTATTAGGGGTTGCGAAGAAATACTTGATGATAACACAAGTGATTTTGAATATATCTGCTGCTCGGTAGGAACTGGAGGAACCATATCTGGACTTATTAATTGTTCAAAACCTAGTCAACAAGTTTTAGGATTTCCTGCTTTAAAGGGCGACTTTTTAAAACAAGATATTAGTAAATTTGCATCAAAGCCTAATTGGAGATTGATTTGTGATTATCATTTTGGAGGTTATGCTAGAATAAATGAAGAGTTGGTGGCGTTTATCAATTGGTTCAAGATATATCATGAAATTCCTTTAGATCCAATTTATACAGGTAAAATGATGTATGGTGTTTTTGATTTAATCGAAAAGAATTATTTTCCGAAAGGCGCAAAAATATTAGCCATTCATACAGGAGGTTTACAAGGAATATCTGGTATGAATACAGTTTTAAAAAAGAAGGGTTTACCATTAATTGATGTTTAAATGAAACATTCATAACTAAAGTTTCGATACATAGTGAAATTATTATATGAAAGTTACATATGACCGCTAAAAAACAATATTTATAAACAGATGAAACGAATTATTGTCATATTTTTTCTAAGTATTTTAAGTTTTAGTTGCGGCTCTAAAAAAGGAGTGGTTACCAAAAAGAAACGTGCTGAACCTCTTGAACGTTCAGAACCTAAGGTGGTTGTTGCAACTCCAGAAACGGAAGTAGTAAAAGAATCTTCTAAAACTTATGCCAATGCTACCGAAAAGTATATTGGAACATTTAGTGATATTGCACAAAATGAAATGAAACTTTATGGCATACCTGCAAGTATTACTTTGGCTCAGGGGATTTTAGAATCTGGTTCTGGAAAAGGACGATTATCCACACAGGCTAATAATCACTTTGGAATTAAATGTCATGATTGGACTGGAAAAAAGATTTATCATGACGATGATAAAAAAGGAGAATGTTTCAGGAAATATAACGATGCTAAATATTCCTTTAGAGACCATTCGTTGTTTTTATCTGAACGTAAGCGCTATGCCTTTTTATTTGATTTAAAAATACATGATTATAAAGCCTGGGCAAAAGGATTACGAACTGCTGGATACGCCACCGATAGGAAGTATCCACAAAAACTTATTAGTTTGATTGAGCGTTACAAACTTGATAAATATGATAAGCAAGTATTGGGTTCTCATACAAATTCGATTGCTCAAAATGAAACTTATCAAACGACTTATACAGTTTCAAAAGGCGATACGCTATATTCCATTTCTAAAAAGTATAATACAACTGTAGAAGAACTTCAAAAAATAAATGGATTAAAAGATAATGCTTTAAATATTGGGCAAACCTTAGTAATTCAGCAATAACGATATAATTTTTTATGATTTATAAAAGAAGTAGCGCCTTGTTCGCCGAAGCAGAAAAAGTAATTCCTGGAGGTGTAAACTCACCTGTTAGAGCTTTTAAGGGTGTGGGAGGAACGCCAATTTTTGTAAAAGAAGCCAAAGGGGCTTATTTGTATGATGCAGACGACAATCGTTTGATTGACTACATAAACTCATGGGGACCTATGATTTTGGGGCATGCATTCGATCCTGTAGTAAATGCAGTGGTAGAAAAAGCAAAAAAAGGAACTTCTTTTGGTATGCCAACAGAAATTGAAACTCAAATTGCAGAATTAGCAGTTTCTATGGTGCCTAATATTGATAAAATTAGGTTTGTAAATTCTGGTACCGAGGCATGCATGAGTGCAGTACGATTAGCACGTGGTTATACAGGGAAAGATAAGATTATAAAATTTGCTGGTTGCTATCATGGACATAGCGATTCTTTTTTAATTCAAGCGGGGAGTGGCGCAAGTACTTTTGGCGTCCCTAATAGTCCTGGAGTCACCCAAGGTACTGCGAAAGACACCTTACTTGCAGCCTATAATAATATTGAGGCTGTTAAGAAATTAGTTACGTCTAATAGAGATGAAATTGCGTGTATTATTATTGAGCCAGTTGCTGGTAATATGGGGTGTATTCCACCTAAAGAAGGTTTTTTAGAAGCCTTACGAACTATTTGTGATGCTAATGACATTTTGTTGATTTTTGATGAAGTCATGACCGGTTTTAGACTAGCAAAAGGAGGTGCGCAAGAACTTTATAATATTACGGCAGATATTGTTTGCTTCGGAAAAGTAATTGGTGGTGGTTTGCCTGTAGGTGCTTTTGCTGCAAGAAATGAAATCATGAACTATTTAGCGCCTTTAGGTCCTGTGTATCAAGCAGGAACTTTAAGTGGAAATCCCTTAGCTATGGCAGCTGGATTAGCTATGTTAACTGAGTTAAATAATGATGCTGAAATCTTTAATCGCTTAGCTGAAAAGACCGCGTATTTACATAAAGGTATTGCTCAAGTTTTAGATGAAAATAGCATAGCGCATACTATTAATAGAGTAGGTTCTATGATTTCGGTACACTTTGATGAAGGAAAAGTTATAGATTTTGATACTGCTGCTAAAGGCAATAATGACAGATTTAAAAAATTCTTTCACGGTATGCTTAACCAAGGTGTCTATATAGCACCTAGTGCTTTTGAAACTTGGTTTATTACAGATGCTTTGTCTTACGAAGACCTAGATTTTACTATAGAAGCTGTGAACACAGTTGCAAAAACGCCGTAAGAACAAAAGATTTACAGGATATAAAAGCCCTGTAGATACTATTATAAAAAAAATATCTTTACAGGATAACAGTTATAAAAAACTCACTATATCCTGACTTATTTTACGGGCTATCGATAATAAAAGTTACTATATAACGAGTTAGGAAGAATAACCACAAGGGCACGCAAACGAAACATTAAATTTTTTAGGTATTAGGTCAGCTGAATAGCAGTATATTTTCATAAATTAAGTCAAAATTCAAACTTGTCTCTATTCATAAAATTTAAAATTTCTAATGTTTGCTTATTCTTCCTAACCCGCAAAGTATAGGCAATGCATCGACTAACTTTTAGTATATTTATAATAAAAAGGATAACCCTTATGATAACTACTACCTAACAAACCTTATACTTTGCGGGTTGTAGCTAATTTTATAAAAACAAAAAAACTAACCTTAAAACTTAAATTTCTAATGAATAATTCGAAAAACAGTATTTCCAGAAGAGAAATGTGCTCCTTAATTGGACTAGGTATTGTTGGGCTTACACTTCCTTTTGGTTGCATTTCTTCAGATAAGAATTTCAATTTAGCAAATATTCATTTTAAAAACCTCTATGAGGTAGCTGATCTTATTAAAAATAAAACGATTAGCTCAGTTGAATTGACTCAATTAATGTTAGATCGTATAGAAAGTATTGACAAAAGATTGCATAGTTATATTACTATAATGAGTGAATATTCATTAAAAAGAGCTAAAATGGCTGATGAGCAGTTATTAAAAGGGGATTATCTTGGTCCTTTACATGGTGTTCCAGTTGCAGTAAAAGATTTAGTCTTTACAAAAAATGCTCCAACAACTGGAGGTCTTTCTTTTTATAAGGACTTTGTTCCTGAATATGATGCAACGGTCTTTGAAAAATTAGAGAATGCTGGTGCTATAATTCTGGGTAAATTAAATCTTACTGAAGGCGCTATGGCTGGATATCATAGTGACTTTGAAATTCCTATAAACCCATGGGAAGAGCAACATTGGGCTGGCGCTTCTTCAAGCGGTTCAGGTGTAGCTACTGCCGCTGGACTTTGTTTTGGTTCACTTGGTACAGATACTGGAGGCTCTATTCGTTTTCCTTCAATGGCAAATGGTGTTGTTGGACTCAAACCTACTTTTGGCAGAGTTAGTAAATATGGTGTTTTACCTTTAAGTGATTCTCTTGATCATGTTGGTCCACTTACTCGATGTGTGAAAGACGCGGCCATTATGTTTGATGTAATTAGTGGTTATGACGAAAAAGATCCAAACTCTATAAATAAACCTGCTTCAAATTTAAGTGCCGAACTAGGAAAGGGAATAAATGGACTTAGAATAGGATTGGATGAAAGTTATATTGCCGATGGTGTTGATAAGGATATTGTTGCCAGCATATTGAATGCAGTTGATAAATTAGAGGAATTAGGAGCAGAAATTGTAAGATTTAAAATTCCTTGGGACAAAAATGCTCTGGGTGGAATTTGGTTTAATATCTGCACACCAGAGGCTACAGTTGCTCATAAAATTAATTATCCATCAAAAGAAGATTTGTATGGACCCTATTTTCGTGATTTCCTTGCTTATGGTAATTCTGTGTCTAAAAAAGATTACGAAGATGCAAAATTAGCCAAAGAAACATTTAAGGAGGAATTTTTAAAAATATTTAAGAATGTTGATGTTATAGTGGCTCCAGCAGGTACATTACCAGAAGGGATTACTCATGAAATCCAAAGAGGAAATATGGAAAATTTTAATCCTTATGTAGCAGCTGCTAATATGCACTTTACTATACCTGCTAATCTTTCAGGAACTCCTGCAATTACATTTCAATGTGGAAAATCGAAAGAAGGATATCCTCTTAGTTTACAATTAATGGGAGCTCCATTTAGCGAATCTATTTTATGCAGATTGGGTTATGAATTTGAACAAGCCACAGAATGGCATAAACGGCATCCAGCAATTTGACCATTTTTACAAATATGAAAACTAGCACCCAACAAAGGATATAAATCATAGCATTTCAAAAGCTAATACGAAAGTTTTTACTTACTTTTATAGGGAATCTAAAAGCAAAAATTAAGAGATGGCGTGAATGCTACGCTTCATATCCATATCGTTGAATGTAATCAGAAACCGCTAACCAATGATAAAATTCTTTAGAGAAATTAGACAAAACTTATTAATGGAAAACAAAACTGGGAAGTATTTTAAATATGCAATTGGAGAAATTTTACTCGTTGTTATTGGAATACTGATTGCACTTCAGATTAACAATTGGAATGAAGAAAGAAAATCTAAAAAATTAGAGAAAGTTTTTTTAACACAAATTCTTAAATCCTTAAAAAGCGACTTAGGTAGAACAAGAGGGATTTATAAATTTCGCGCTCTAGAAAAAAATAATGTGATTAGTCAATTAATAAATGAATTGAATCAAGAAAATCTGCCTCATGATTCTATATTATATCCTTTATTCAATAAAATTGGTATTACACTTTCTTTCAACTATGACAAAGGTGCTTATGAGTCTTTAAAATCACAAGGGTTGAATATAATTCAAAATGATTCATTAAGACAAAAAATTGTCAGAATTTATGAAAACGACTTGCCTTTGGGAATTGAATTTATTAATCTTAATCGCCAATTTCAGCATCAACTTCGTGAAAATTATGAGCTAGAATTAACCGAATATAATTTTGAACGGTCAAAAAACGGGAAATGGGTTGGAGGTATAGACGTTGACTTTAAGAAAATAAAAAATAGTAATACATTGAAAAAGCTTATCAGACTAGAAGAAGAAGTTGCATTAAACTATAAGTATAGGCTTGAAAACGAAATTAAGGATTTTGAAAGTTTAATTCTTCTGATTGAGAATCAATTGAAAAATTTAAATTGAAATAAATAACTTAAAAGGAATAGAAATAACGAAGCACAACATGCGTATATAACAAATAAACAAAACGCATCCCAAATATTCGGGATGCGTTTTTCATCAACTAAACTATAATCAAATTAACTAAACTAAAATCGTTATTGTTTTTGCATATCTTTTTTCATGCCTTTCTTTTTTCCTTTCTTCGCCATTCGCATTTGTGCTTTTTCCCATTTAGCAAATTGCTCAGCATTTAAAATCGTTTTCATTTTTGCTTTCATGGCTATTTGATGGTCTAACCTAGCATTAGCCATTTTTAGACGCTCTTCTTTTGTGGGTTTTTGAGCGTCACCACTTTCTTTTTTGGCTTTGCGACTTTCCATGTGCGCTTTTCTAGTGGTAGCATTTGCTAAATTTATATCGTAAATTTCTTTTTGTTGCGATTCATTTAAATCTAAATGAAGGGTCATTTTTTTAGTTTTAAGTGTTGCAATTTCGTCAGCACTTAAATTTTTCATGGCTTGACCTTTTTTATGACCATCTCTTTTTGGTTCTTGAGCTCCTACTTGAATGGCTAATAAAGCTAAGGCTATTAAAATAAGCTTTTTCATTTCTTTCTATTTTAAATTGTTTGTGCTTTTGACTATAAAAAAAATGAAAGGTTTAACGCTATCTTGTTTTTAACGCTACTTTAACAATTTTATACCCGTTGTGCATTTTGATTAATTTTACTAAACTAAGTGTCAGTTCGAGTGTCACGCCTTAGCGTGATGTATCGAGAACTGGTTTTAAAACAAAAATTTAATTCTCGATAATAATTTCACTCATAAAATGAGTAATATTCACTCGAATTGACAATCTTTATAAAAATGAAGTCTATTTGCTAATAGGGATTTGTACACTCACACCTGTTTGAAAATCTGGTGCATTATTGACTGAGAAATCTTCTTTGAAATAAAGTGATAATTTAAACTTGGGACGACCATAAGTGTAAATAAAAGTCCAATCAGAAAGTGCTTTATAGAGTGTTTGTACGCCATGTTGCCAACCGCCATTTATTTCTTGCCACAGTCCTTGTAGTTTAAAATATCCTGCTTCTACTAGTTTCCCATATCTTGATTGGATATGAAAATTCACACTAAAGGCGTGATAATTTCTTTTTCTGGTGTACTTTGTGAATTCAATATCGCTCTCTAAACTTGCTAGATATTTATTTGTGCCTAAATCGATATTGTCATCTTTAAAGTCTATCATGTTTTTATGCAAAAGACTTGCGCCCAAACCAATATTAAACTCGTTACCACCTTTGAGCTTTATTCTTTTGACGGCATTTGTAGATACGCCAACATCTACAGAAGAATTAAATTTAGAAGTATTTATACCTACATGACTTCCAATGTTGAAAAACAAATTTCTAGTTTCATTGATGCCTAAGGTTGGATAATAAAAATGGTTTAGTTCAATACCTCCTAAAAAGAAATCATTATTGTTTAATTTAAGTGTTCTTCCGTTTCTATCGTTATATTCGAAATTCACTTGATTAAGCCCATAAAAACGTCTGCCATAGGGGTCTTCACCTCCAAAAACATTACTGTGAAACCACTCAATACTCTCATCGCCGGTAAATAGGGAAAAAGGATGTTTTCCTTTAGTAATTAAATAGGATCTTAATGTGATGCCTAACTCATGTTTTTCTGCTAAAGGGATATTTAGGTTAGCTCTAAACTCTTTAATAACAGCGTCAATAACAATATTAAGATAATCTGCAGGAGTTGTTTCTTGGTCAATAAAATTGAAGCGTCGGTCGTGCCAAGTTGTATTACTCAACTCCTCTCTAACTGCAGGGTCTTTTGGGTAGTAAGCTTCAACAAATGGATGGAAATTATTCCCACTAATATATTCAAATGAAAATACTTTCTGTTTAGATGGCGCAATTTTGAAGTTGTTATTTATTCGCGAACTAAAAATTCCAAAATGATGTGTTGCTAATATACTTGGCTTATCAATGCCGTTTTTAAAAGACAGACTATCCTTTTCTTGTCCAAGTAAAATAAAACTTGAAAAGCAGAATACAATAAGAAGCGTTTTTTTTAGCATTGCGCAAAAATAGGTAAAGTTTAAATAAATAATAATTATGCGTTTGTTAATTCTTTTTGCGCTTGTTTTATTAAGTCTATAGTAGTTTTGTATAAATCGTTTTTATTCATTTTACTTTTTAGCCAACTGTAAAAACTAATAACAAAAATATCTTCTCGATGCGTTTTCATCCAATCGAAGGCGTTTTCGACAGTTTCTTTAAATTTAGTAGAGGTTACTAACTCGGGATTTTTATAATACTGTTCTACGAAACCCAAATATGTAATTACGCGTTGTTGGTTGATGCTTTTTAGATATGGAAAATAGGTTCTTTTAAAACTTCGGAGTCTGGACTCTAATAAGTCCATATTTTTGAGTTCAATATGCAGTAAAATTTCTGTTAGGTTCTTTTTAATAACCCATTCTTTACCTGCTTTTTCGATGTACCATTTATCTGTATGATAAAATTTTGAAAATATAGATTGAGCTTCTTTTAGGTTGTTTTTTTGAAAATGAAACATGATAAGACTTAGGTTAATATCTAATAAAGTTTCAATATCCTCATGCTTGATTTTTGTAAACTGTTCTAAGAGTTCGATAGCTTGAATTTCCTTATTCGAAAAATTATAATTGAGCGCCAATAGCAAGTTGTATTTTAATTTAAATGCATTGAAATATTTTTTTCGGTTTAGAATCATTTGTTCATACATGAGTTGTAAATAATGTATTGATTCATCAAATTTCTTATTTCTAAACAAGGCATTAGCTATGGCATAAAGTATTTGAATATGATAGTAGCGCTGATTTTCTTTGTTCTTATATTCGAGTATGGATTTATAAGTATCAATTAAAAAGGGCTCAATTTTTAAATAGTCTTTACTAACAAAAGCAGAGATACTTGCAATAGAAACTAATTGTGAAAGCGATTTAAATGACATAGAATCTCTTATGTTAATACCATGTTCTTTAAAAGTGTTACTAAGGATGGTTTGAAAATCTAAGACCTCACCTTTATAAGCGATGCTATTCAGGGTTTCTCTAATTTTTGCGTAGACTATATTTAGCTCACCTTCTAAATGGATGTTTTTTTGATTTCTTTTTAATTTTGAGATGAGCAGATCTAGATTCTCGCCATGATTTGCATGTGCGTATTGAATTTTTGTATGATAGATTTCATTTAACAACGAGAATAAAAAGTACTCTTCGGCTAAACTTTCGGCTTTATTTAAAATCTTATAAGCTAATTTATATTGTTTGTTTTGAAGAAATACTCTCGATGCCAAAATGTATTTAATAATTTGCATCTCTATAGAGTTTTCTTCTTGCAAGCTGGAGTTTGCTACAAAATCGATGATAGATTGGTATAATCGTTTGCGCAGAGCATGGTAAGCATCTTTTTTTAGAGTTCCGTAAAGCTTAAAACAGATATCCTTAGAACTCAATTCGTTTCTTATTAAATGATTAAATAATTGAACATTTTTGGTATCTTTTCGTTTGTTCTTTTTTTCTAAATGTGTTATAAAACGTTGTCTATCATCAATAGAAAATGTAGAAACTATAATATTTAAATCAATCATTTAATCGTCAGTTAATTATTGTAATATATAATAAATATAGCAATAATTTTAATTTTAATATTTATTATATCGTTGGTTTTATGTTAATGTTGTGTTTCATCGCTTCCAGATATTGTGCAGTTTTGCCGTATAATTATTAAAACAAAAAATTATGAATTATCAAACAACAGTTTCGGTAGATGAAAAATCTAAAGAAACAAAAGTTAAGAAAGAGATTAAAGTTTATGATCAAAAACCGACTTCAGCTTTTATTGGGTCATCTTGGTCTGCATTATTAATAGGAATGACATCCTATTGTATTGGTTTATGGAATGCAGACATGATGCTTAATGAAAAAGGATACTATTTTACCATCTTACTTTTTGGTTTGTTTTCTGCAATCTCAGTTCAGAAGGCTGTTAGAGATAAAATGGAAAATGTTCCAGTTACCGATATTTATTATAGTATTAGTTGGTTTGCTGCTATGGCATCCATTGTGTTATTGGTAATAGGATTATGGAATGCCGATTTACTTTTAAGTGAAAAAGGTTTTTACGGGATGTCTTTTCTTTTGAGTTTATTTTCTGCAATTGCTGTGCAGAAAAACACAAGAGATGTGCAGTATATTGATAGAAGTATAGCTGAGGATGACAACTAATTTTCAATAAATTATTCAAAACAGAAAATATCTATGGGTTGTTTTGATGATTGGTTAGTTAATTAACCCAAAACCTCGTGGTTAATGCTGCGAGGTTTTAAAAAAAATGTCATGTTGAAACAGATTAGTGTTCTTTCAAAAAGAAAGAGATTTGGATTAAATATTCTGACTGTTCTAGTTTTAGTGGTAGTTGTTGGGTTGTTTATAAGCCCTCCTATTACTCAAGACTTGTTATATCATAATTTCTCTGATAGCAATATGATTTTGGATGTTCCAAACTTTTGGAATGTAATAACCAATCTACCTTTTCTAATAGTTGGATTATTTGGATTAATTAATTTGAATACATTAAGTAAACCTAGATTTCAATATATTATATTTTTTACAGGAATAATTTTTATCGCTTTTGGATCTAGTTATTATCACATGAATCCAAACAATGATACTTTAATATGGGATAGATTATCCATGATAGTAGCTATTATGTCTTTGATCTCAATAGTGATAAGTGAGTTTATTAATAATCAATTTGGAAAGAAATCATTAATCCCATTATTAACAATAGGATTCTTTTCGATTCTATATTGGGTGATTTTCGATGATCTTAGAATTTATGTCGCTGTTCAGTTTTTACCTTTAATTGCGTTACCTTTAATTTTGATTTTATTTAAATCAAAATATAATACCTCGTTTGGGTATTGGGCATTAATAGTAGCTTATATAATAGCAAAAGGGTTTGAACATTTTGATAGCCAGATATTTGGTATCTTAAAGGTTGTTAGTGGTCATTCAATAAAGCATATTTTGTCGACGGTCGGACTGTACATCCTAATACATTCATATATAAAAAGAGAAAAATAAATTAAAATGAATTCAAAAATTCAAAACGATATAAAAGAGTTAGTTGAAGAGCAAGTCATTTCAAACGAAGTTGCCACCAACATCGAAAACTATTATAAGTATAAAAAATCAGATTCACCAAATCGGTTATTTACTGTTTTTGCTGTTTTAGGTTCTACACTAGTTGGTCTTGGTATTATCTTAATTCTAGCTCATAACTGGGATGATTTTTCTAGAAGCATAAAAACAATTTTTGCTTTTGGACCATTAATTATTGGGCAACTAATAGTAGGCTATACAATTTTAAACAAGGAAAGCACAACATGGAAAGAAGCTTCAAGTGTATTCTTGTTTTTTGCTGTAGGTGCTAGTATGGCTTTGGTGAGTCAAATTTATAATATTCCAGGGAATTTTAGCAGTTATATGTTAACATGGATTTTACTCTGTACACCACTTATATACCTTTTAAAATCTAATGCTTCAGCAATACTGCATATTGTTTTTGCAACAAATTATGCTTGCGCTTTTGGGTACTTTGATGGTAACCAAACACCATGGTTATATTTAATGCTATTGGCAATATTAATGCCCCATTACTATCTATTATTAAAAAATAAAAAGACACATAACATTACTTCAATTTTTAATTGGCTTATACCTTTAAGTGTTATTATTGTGTTAGGAAGCTTTGTTGATAGTACTGAAGAACTTGGTTTTTTAATGTATGTTATACTTTTCGGGTTGTTATATAATATTGGAAAACTACCGTTTTTCAATAATCAAAAATTAAGACAAAATGGTTATTTGGTACTAGGTTCTTTAGGAACCATTTATATGTTAATGCTAACAAGTTTTGAATGGCTCTGGAAAGATATTTTAAGACATGATATAGTGTTTGGCAGTCAAGAGATTTATATTTCAATAACACTTTTTCTAATTACGTTAGGTGTTTTGGCCTTTTCATATTCAAAAAAATGGATTCAAAACTTCAACTTATTCCAATATGTATTTATACTTTTCTCAATCATCTTTTTTATTGGAATGTCAGGTGGTTTTACTTCAATAATTCTAATAAATTTATTAATACTAGC
The DNA here is from genome assembly GCF_057219435.1 of Algibacter sp. YIN40. Taxonomy (NCBI): domain Bacteria; kingdom Pseudomonadati; phylum Bacteroidota; class Flavobacteriia; order Flavobacteriales; family Flavobacteriaceae; genus Algibacter; species Algibacter sp. YIN40. The sequence continues at coordinate 1,644,077 of NZ_JBXVVC010000001.1, forward strand.
ACTAGGAATTCTAGCTATAAAGATTGGTGCAGATAAACTTCACTTTGGTATTTTAAATTATGGTTTGTTAATAATAACAATACTTATTGCTTGTCGATTTTTTGACACTAACATGAGTTTCGTAATTAGAGGCTTATTATTTGTAGGTGTTGGAGTTGGTTTCTTTTTCACCAATTATATTATGTTAAAAAGGCAAAAATCAAACAATAAAGACTCATGAAAACAATGTACTTATTCATACTATTTATAGTTGTAGCAATAGCACAACTATTCGTGCCAGCACAAATGATTTTTAATAAAGAATCTATTATAAGCAACGGGACAGTCTATAAATTTAAAACGCAGCCAGTAGACCCTAGTGATCCTTATAGAGGTAAGTATATAAATTTAAATTACGATGTTGGATCTTATAAAACTATCGACACCATTTGGGAAAGAAAAGATAAAGTTTATGTTTATTTAGAAACTGATAGTTTAGGTTTTGCAAAAGTTTCTGAAGTCAGTAAAGAACCCTTAAACGTATCTAAAGATTTTATTATTGCTGAAGTTGGTTGGTATAGTAAAATAGAGCAAGAATTAAGTTTTAATTTACCTTTTAATCGTTATTATATGGAAGAAACCAAAGCTTATGATGCCGAGGTTGCTGTAAGAAATAATCAACGCGATTCATTGTCTAATAACACATATGCTTTAGTGTACATTAAAAATGGAGAAGCGGTATTAAACGATATTATTATTAATGAAATTTCTATTAAAGATTATGTTGATAAAGTTGACTAAAATCAATAGGGTGAATTATTGTATATTAGTAATCTAACGGTTTTGTTATATGTCTTATTGGTTGCACATTACTATTGTAATTCTTATTGTTTATGTAATAATAAGCATTGCTTTATATTACTTGCAGGATTATTTATTATTTAAACCGGAAAAACTTTCTAAAGATTTTCAGTTTTATTATGAGAATCAAGATATAGAGGAACATAATCTAGAAACTAGAGATGGAGCTATTATAAATGGTATTCTATTTAAGCCAAAAAGCGAATCAAAAGGCATTGTTTTATACTTAAAAGGGAACTCTAAAAGTATTAAGGGTTGGGGTAAATTTGCTGTAGATTTTACAAGACATGGTTATAATGTCCTTATGGTAGATTATCGTGGATTTGGAAAAAGCACAGGCAGACGTTCTCAAAAAGCTATCAAAAGAGATTTGCAGGAAGTGTATAACAAGATAAAAGAGAAAACAACCGAAGACAGAATTATATTGTATGGACGTTCATTGGGTTCAGGGTTTGCTGCCAAGTTAGCTTCAATGAATAACCCTAAAATGCTTATCCTAGATGCGCCTTATTATAGTTTAACAAAAGTAACGGCACGCTATGCACCTTTTATGCCACTGTCTCTTTTAATTAAATATCCGCTACCAACTTATAAGTGGTTAAAGTATGTGGAATGCCCTATTCATATTATTCATGGCACTAATGACAGTTTGATACCATATAAAACTAGTGTGAAATTATCGAAAGTGAACCCTAAACGTACCAAATTGCACACGGTAATAGGGGGCGGACACAAAAACTTAAACAATTTTGAATCGTATCATGAAATGATACATGATATCCTAAATTCTAAACCAGAACAAATAGATTTATCTACAACAAGCATACATGTTAAACACAGTTCCAAGGCATCTAAAGCAAAAGCTTAAAACGCTAGTTTTAATTTTAGTAAGTCTATATGTTATGATTTCAGCATCCTTATATTTTATACAAGAAAAACTTTTGTTTTTGCCAACGGTATTAGAACAAGATTATGAGTTTAGTTTTAATTATAATTTTGAAGAAATAAATTTAGAAACAACCGATGGAGCTAGGCTAAACGCACTGCATTTTAAAGTTGAAAATCCCAAGGGAGTTATCTTATATTTTCATGGTAATTCAGGCGATTTATCTCGTTGGGGAACTGTAGCGGAGTTTTTTGTTGAAAAACAATATGACGTCTTGATTATGGATTACAGAACCTATGGAAAAAGTACGGGCAAACTTAGTCAGGATGTATTCTATGAAGATGCCGATATGTTTTACAGTTATTTGAAGAGTCAATATCAAGAAAGTCAAATTACAGTATATGGTCGTTCCTTAGGAACAGGAATAGCTGCATATGTTGCTTCTAGAAATAATCCAAGTAAGCTTGTTTTAGAAACCCCTTATTATAGTATAGAAGATGTGGCTCAATCTAGATTCCCTATATTTCCGGTTAGACTATTTCTTAAATATAAATTTCTAACCTATCAATTTATTGGTGACGTAACTTGTCCTATTATAATGTTTCATGGAACAGAAGATATAATTATCCCTTATAGGTCTGCTCAAAAACTCTACGAAGTGGCACCAAAGGGCTTTACAGAGTTTGTGGAAATTGAAAGTGGAAATCATAATAATTTATCTAATTTCAGTTTGTATCAGCATCATATTAAAATACTATTTCCATAGTAATTCTTAAAATCCTTAACACTTCAGTTTAGATATCTTAAAGTATTGATAATTATGTGTTAAACATATCTAAATCTTAGTAACCATTTTACCAAATAAGCGTCAATTTGTATAGAAATTAATTTATAAAATTATGGTACGATTAGCATTTATTTTAAGTTTGTTTATTACTGCTAGTGCATCTGCAACTATTAGTGAAATGACGCATGATTATGACACAATTCCAGAATACGAATTATCTTGTATTTTTGAAGATTCGATTTGTGATCAAGCCAATGAATTTGTATTAGAACTTGTTGAGTTGGAAGAGGACGTTACAATACCTTTTGATACAAAATTATTCTTACCTGAAGGGTTTAATCCATTAAAAGGAAAGCACGATTTAGATTGGAATACAATTGAATTGGTTACTATAGATGAGGAAGTAGACATAGTAATAGATACAAAAGAGTACCTGCCGAGAAACTTTAATCCATTAAAAGGATTACACGATATAGATTGGAATACAATTGGACTAATTGAAATTGAAGAAGAAGTCAATTTAAATTTTAATACCAAAGATTATTTGCCTAAGAATTTCTGCGCATACTACGGTATGGCTCAGAATTATTGGGTTAGTTAAGTTGTTAGTTTAGTTAGTTAGTTAGTTAGTTAGTTAGTTAGTTAGTTAAAAAAGTCCAGTAATTAATTTTACTGGATTTTTTTGTTGACCTTAATTCAATTTATTCTATTAGGTTTTTGAATAATATTTATTGCTGTAATTTAAACATAAGATTAACATGACGTTTAATTTACGAACTAAAATCTTTATATAAAGGTTTGTATTTTGGTCCAAGTTTATCTTTAATGTCATCTAAAATCTCATCAGAATTTTTGCCTTTTACATAACCCGATTTTACATGTTTCCAAACGCTTGATAATAAATCTGCATCACGTTTTATCGATTCCATAGTTGTTGATTTACCATGACCTGTTAAGACAATATTTGGGTTTACATTTGCTATTTTGTAAAGGGTACTAACTAAATTTGGAACATTTTTATAGTCTGTAATCATTGGCATCCAATCAGAACTTAATACATCTCCACCAAATATTATTTTTTGTTTAGGTAACCACATCAAAATATCACCCGGAGAATGTCCATCATTAGAAAAAATAAATTCTACATCTATTCCTCCGAATTTACGCTTCTGTCCTTGAGTTAATAAAACTGTAGGAAACACAAGGTTAGTGGAACCGATAGTGCCTTTAGTTACTTGAGAATAAAACTGAACATCTTCTTTGCCATATTTTTTCATGGTAATATGTGCTTTATTACTTGCTATAATTTCAACATCAGTTTCGATAAACGCTGCATTACCAAGCCAATGATCAGCATGACTATGTGAATTAATTACCCTACGAACAGGTTGATTAGTAACTGTCTTAATTGCCTTTTTAACTTTGTTACCAATAAATTCGGAAGACCCAGTATCGAAAAGTAGGACTCCTTCTCCAGTAACCACAAAATGAATATTGGAATTCCAACCTTTGTTTTCAGGAGTAGGTAATCCTTTTGATGGTGAAACAATGCTATATACATTTTGTGTAATGGTGGTTACTACAAAATCTAAATTTGCATTTACAGCGCAAGAACTTTTAGATATTAGTACAAACATGCAGAGAATATGCCTGATGATTTTAATTAGATATTTTTGACTCATCGATTTTGAGTGTTTTTTTATGTTGGCTAACGTGTTTGTGTATGGTTAGTGTTGTTAGAGAACTAAGCAAGCAAAAAATGGAATGACATATCCGAAATTCGGCAGAATTCCCTGAACCTTGTTTTAACGACATTAATTATACACGTTGTTGTACTTTCATTATTTTTTAATTTCTGAATCTATCTGTTTGAGTAATTGCTCCATGTATATTTTTAATTTTTGGTATTCCATCTGCTGTCCTTCCGAAAGGAATGTTTTTTGCCGTAAAATATTTAGAAAAAACACTTCGCTTTGATAGTCTTTAATCGACTTTGAGCTAATTTTAGATTTATTAAAATCAACTCTTGTAAAATTCTCATAACCCTCAAGCCCGTCGTTACTTTGTGGCATATGATCAAAATTCAGAATAAATGGAGCCATTATATTTCGTGTATAATCGGACATCGCTGAATCCCAACCTTTATAGTTATTATTGTAATATTTAGTAATAGAGTCCGTCAGTATTTTGTTTTGAATGAATTCTATTTGTCCTGATGATACAATATTATTGAATGTTGTTTTGTTTTGATTGAAGAAATTCACAGCAAGTAAAGACCTTAAATTTTTTCGAAAATCTTGAAGATTTGTTTCTGCATTTCCTAGAATGATGTTAATTATAAAAGTTAACTCTTTGTTACTTCTATTAATATATTCCATTTGAGTTAAAATACCATTTACATCAGTAATAATGTCAGCTTTTAATCTTTCAAGAATAAATTGTTCTTGAGCAATTATTTTACGGTTCTCATTCCAATTGTTAATTGATAAGGCAATCAAAATTCCAATAACCACAAGAATAATTTCTCCAATTGCGTATTTAAAATACTTTCCAGTTTTTCCTTCTGAAACCAGATTTTGTCTAATTTTTCTAAAGAATTTTATCATTGGTCAGGGATTTTTCTTAATGAAGCACGATAATTGGATATAGACAATTTTCTATATTCCTCTTTAAATACACTCAAATATACATAATTACTTACAAAATTTATTAATTAGAGAATTACTAAGTTAAGATAATGATAAGTGACATATTTGCACTATATATATGCTACCATCTGCTACAAAAAAAGGATTTACTTAATTGTAAACCCTTTTTCTATATTATTCAATGTAGAGATAAATTTTAGATGTGAATATAATATTATACAACATCTACAATTAAGGCATCTTCGGTTTTAGTTACTTTTGCTATACCTAGTTTTGTTAATCCTTTAATGGTTTTATCCCATTTTTTATTACTCAAACCAGATTGTGATTTTAGAGTATTTAAATCTATTGGAGAATTTGACTTTAAAATAGTAAATAAAGCTTTTTCATCATCATTCATCGCTACTGCCTTTTTCTCTGGTCTCATTTGTGGAAAGAATAACACTTCTTGAATAGATTGATTATTAGTTAAGAACATAATGAGTCTGTCCATACCAATGCCCATACCAGATGTTGGTGGCATACCATATTCTAAGGCTCTTAAAAAGTCTTCATCAATAAACTCGGTAGCCTCATCGTCACCTTTGGCGGCAAGTTTTAATTGATGCTCAAAACGCTCGCGTTGGTCTATTGGGTCATTAAGTTCAGAATAAGCATTAGCAATTTCTTTACCACAAACCATTAGTTCGAAACGTTCGGTTAGTTCTTGATTTTTTCTGTGTTCTTTACATAACGGACTCATCTCTTTAGGATAATCGATTATATAGGTTGGCTGTATATAGTTGTCTTCACATTTTTCACCAAAAATCTCATCAATCAACTTCCCCTTACCCATGGTTGCATCCACTTCTACACCTAATTCTTTTGCAGCCTGTCTTATTTCGTCTTCGTTCTTACCTGTAATATCAAATCCTGTAAAATGTTTTATAGAATCTGCCATAGTTACACGCGCATACGGTGCTTTAAAATCTATTTCATGCTCCCCAAAAGTAGCTTTTGTGCTTCCATTCACAGCTATCGCACAATGCTCTAGTAGGCGTTCACAGAATTCCATCATCCAGTTGTAATCTTTGTAAGCTACATAAATTTCCATGGCTGTGAACTCAGGATTATGTGTTCTATCCATCCCCTCGTTTCTAAAGTTTTTAGAAAACTCATAGACGCCATCAAAACCTCCAACAATCAATCTCTTTAAATACAACTCATTCGCAATTCGCATGTATAAAGGCACATCTAAAGCGTTGTGATGTGTTATAAACGGACGCGCCGCAGCACCACCAGGAATTGGTTGTAATACAGGAGTTTCTACTTCAAAATAACCAGCATCATTAAAAAATGAACGCATCGCATTGAATAATTTAGTGCGCTTTACAAATACTTCTTTTACATGGGGATTTACCACTAAATCGGCATAACGCTGTCTGTAGCGTTGTTCAGGATCAGTAAAAGCATCATACACCACACCGTCTTTTTCTTTTGGTAATGGAAGAGGTTTTAAAGCTTTACTTAATACCGTAAAATCTTTAACTTTTACTGTTTTTTCACCAACTTGCGTGGTGAATAATTCACCTTCAATGCCCACAAAATCTCCAAAGTCTAGTAGTTTTTTAAAAACATCATTGTACTTGGTTTTGTCTTCATTTGGGCAAATTTCATCACGATTAAAATACACTTGAATTTTTCCTTCAGCATCTTGAAGTTGCGCAAAACTCGCTTTACCTTGAATTTTTATCATCATTAATCTTCCAGCAATAACAACCTGTTTACCTTCTTCAAATTGTTCTTTTACTACTTTTGAACTGTGATTAACAGGATACAAATCTGCAGGATATGGGTTAATACCTAATTCGCGTAGTTTTACTAGTTTTTCTCTTCTTACTAATTCTTGCTCAGAAAGCTGCATCTTATAATTTTTTTGAATCGCAAAATTAAACTATTTAAAAAAAAGGAAAAGCTTCTTTTTAATTATTCTTTGTTTTTATTGATTCACAGACAGTGTTTTGATAATAATTTAGAAAAAAGTTTCGTTTATGACTTTCATCATAGGCTGATTAATAAGATAGTTTTTATTTTGATATAATTATAATAACAGGTTTTGTCGCCTATTTATTTAAAATATAATTGAGATGATTTATAATGTATTTTTTATTAATTCAATTACTATAACACAAATAATTTAAACTTATTTAAGATGAAAAATTTAATATTAAGCTCACTTGTTTTATTTACCATTAATTATAATTTATTAGCACAAGAATTGTCTCCATATATTAAAATTGGAGAATCAACTGAAAGTATTCAGGAATTAACACAAAAGGTTATTTCTACGTTAAAGAATAATTCATTTATTTTCTTAGGAGCTTATAGCCCTTCAAATAAAAAATCTTTAAAAGTTATTGCATTTACAAGAAGTGATTTAAGTAATACCGCAATTAAAGTTACTGATAGAGGAGCATTAGCTGCAGTTTTTAAAGTAGGATTAGTTGAAATAAATAATAAAGTAACTATTTCATACACGAATCCAGATTATATTTTAAGAGCTTATTTAAGAGAGAACTATAACACATTCAGCAGTACTTTTAAAGCATTTAGTGCAGATTTAAAAACAGCATTTTCTTCTCTTGGAAATGAGTTTGTTCCATTTGGTGGGACTGTACAAGCAGATAAATTAAAAAAGTACCATTATAAAATAATGATGCCTTATTTTACAGATCCTATTGTATTGAATGAATTTAATTCGTTTGAAGAAGGAGTAAATACTATTGAAAATGCTCTAAACTCTAAAAAAGCAAGCACGAAACTAGTTTATAAACTAGTTTATAATAATGCTAAGGTGGCTGTTTTTGGTATTGGATTATTAAATAGTTCAGAAGGAGAATCTCATTTTTTGCCAATTATTGGTGAAGATCATGTTGCTGCTTTGCCTTATGAAATAATACTACAGGATAAAGTTGCGACCATGCTACATGGTAAATATAGGCTAGCTTTACATTGGCCTGATTTAACAATGGGTACATTTATGAAAATTATGAGTACACCGGGAGATATTGAAGATAACTTAGAAGCACTTTGTAAGTAAAAAAATTTCATTTACCTAAACTTTTAATTGTAACAAAACTTATATCATGACGTCAAACAAGTAAATCATCAATCTATGCCGAACGTGTTTCGGTATCATTAAATATTCAATATGAGTTTTTGGAGAGTTTTACTGTCTATTATTTGTCCACCTTTAGCTGTTATAGATAAAGGCTGTGGCTCTATTTTTGTAGTTTTCTTATTATGGCTTTGCGGCTGGGTGCCAGGTGTTATTGCTGCTTTAGTTATACTTAATAACCCTAAAAATTAAACAATAAAATGTCGTAATTTTGCAGTCTATGAATAAGCAAATTGAGCTGCAAGATTTAGGTTTAAAAGACTACAAACAAACCTGGGATTACCAGGAACAATTGTTTAAGGGCATTGTTCAAACCAAAATTAAAAATAGGAGAGAAGACGCTAATTTGCAAACAAGTAATTATTTCTTGTTTGTTGAACATCCGCATGTTTATACTTTAGGTAAAAGTGGTGATATTTCAAATTTACTAGTTGATGAAGCGCAATTGAAAGCCAAAAAGGCTAGTTTTTATAAAGTGAATAGAGGAGGAGATATAACCTATCATGGCCCCGGACAGATTGTTGGTTATCCTATCTTAGACTTAGATAATTTTTTTACCGATATACATAAATACCTTCGTTTTCTTGAGGAAATGATTATTCTTACTTTAGCAGAATATGATTTAAAAGCACAACGCAGCGATGGAGAAACAGGTGTTTGGTTGGATGTAGGTACGCCATTTGCAAGGAAAATTTGCGCTATGGGAGTTCGTGCTAGTCGTTGGGTAACGATGCATGGTTTTGCTCTTAATGTGAATGCTAATTTGGGTTATTTTGATTTAATGATTCCCTGTGGTATTAAAGGGAAAGCGGTTACTTCTCTTAATGTTGAATTAGGGGTTAAGCAAGTTGATGAAGCTGAAGTAAAAGAAAAATTACTGAAGCATTTTAAAACACTTTTTGAGGCAGAGTTTTATTAAGCTTTTATTTATTGCTAATTACTTGTTGTGTTAATCGCCAAATCATACATAAGAATTTTTTGAAAAATCAAGTATACTACAAAACTTAAATGTTTCACTAATACTTCTCAGGTACAAAGGTCTGGTAATTCATAGGTGGACGTACATATGCCTTATAATCTGGTAATTCAGGAAGTTCTATTGGCTTTATATTCATCCTTTCATAAGGAATCTGGCTTAAAACATGACTTATACAGTTTAAACGTGCCTTTTTCTTGTTATCTGCATTTACTACGTACCAAGGAACTTGCTTAGTATCGGTATGTGCAAACATATTATCTTTGGCTTTTGAGTATTCTAACCAACGTGAGCGTGATTCTAAATCCATTGCACTAAATTTCCAGCGCTTTAAGGGGTTACTTATACGGTTTTTAAATCGTTTTTCTTGTTCTTCATCACTAACTGAAAACCAATATTTTAAAACTATAATACCGGAACGCACTAGCATTCGTTCAAATTCTGGGCAAGAACGCAAAAATTCGTTGTATTCCTCATCTGTACAAAATCCCATCACTTTTTCTACACCTGCTCGATTATACCAACTTCGGTCGAAAAGGGCAATCTCTCCTGCAGCTGGCAAATAATGAACATACCGCTGGAAATACCATTGAGTTTTTTCTCTTTCTGTGGGTACACCTAAGGCAACTACTTTACAGATTCTAGGATTTAGAGGTTCGGTAAAACGTTTTATGGTACCTCCTTTTCCAGAGGCATCTCTGCCCTCAAAAAGAATAACAACTTTTAATCCTTGTTTTTTAACCCACTCTTGAAGATGCACCAGTTCTGTATGTAACTTTGCTAATTCTTCATCGTAGTTAAAGGGTTTGGCTTTAGACATATATAAGGCATTTTAAAAGGAGAATGATGTAGAAGACAAGTTAATAAAAAAATGAAAATCTAGCAGTATAAATTTGCTAAAAACAATTATATATATGGAAATATTTTGGCCTACTTTCTGTATAGAAAATAATCTTTTACCAGATCAATATATGCTTGCTTCGCCTTATTTTGAGAGATGTTTTCTACTTGAAAAAGGGCATTAGTTTTAAAAGCATTTATTATAGGCTCTTTGCTTTTAGGTCTGCGATAATTATTAGTGGCTTTTTTATAGTAGGCATATAGTTTAAGTAGTGTATCGGCTGGGAATGGGTCAATATGAGCATTTACACGCTCAACAGCTTCATTAAATTCTATGTCTAAATCGATACTATCCATTTGCATCGGCAATAATACTCTCTCCGCCTTTTACTTTTTGATTAAGCTGTACTTTTATTTTTGTGTCTAAAGGTAAAAATAAATCGACTCTCGAACCAAATTTAATAAAACCAGAATCGGCTCCTTGTGTAACTTTATCGTTTTGTTTAGCATAGTTTACAATGCGCTTTGCTAATGCTCCTGCAATTTGTCTGTATAAAACCTTTCCGTAAGATTCATTTTCTACTACAACCGTTGTACGCTCATTTTCTTCACTTGCTTTTGGGTGCCATGCAACCAAATATTTTCCAGGATGATATTTACTAAAAATAACATGACCTCCTATAGGGTAACGCGTAACATGCACATTAAGGGGCGACATAAAAACACTTACTTGAAGACGTTTGTCTTTAAAATATTCCTTTTCGAAAACTTCTTCTATTACAACCACTTTGCCATCTACTGGAGAAACCACATGCTTCTCGTTAAAAGTTGTATGACGTTTGGGATTTCTAAAGAACTGCAGAATAAGCCCCAAGAATACTAATAGTGCAATCATTATTAATATTTGTAACCACTGGATAGTAATGAACCTATCAGCCAATAAAATTCCAGCTAAAATAGCTGCAAATGTTATTGTAATAATTTTATGTCCTTCTTTATGAAACATACTTGAGTATTCTTAAAAATAAATAAATAAAAGGTGCGGCAAAAATAATACTATCTAATCTATCAAGTAATCCACCATGCCCTGGCATAATAACGCCACTATCTTTTACGTTGGCTTGGCGTTTAAATTTGGATTCGATTAAATCTCCAATTGTGCCAAAAACACTAACAATAATAGCAATTATAAGCCAATTAGTGAAGCTCAAATTTTCGGTAAAGTTAGCAATAAAATAACTGGCTATACAAGAAAAGAATAAACCGCCTAGAAAACCTTCTACTGTTTTTTTAGGTGAAATTTTTTCAAAAAGTTTCTGCGTACCAAAATTTTTACCAACAAAATAAGCGAAGGAGTCATTAACCCAAACTAATATAAAAGCACCTAACAGAATGCTAGGGTCATATACTTCATAATAATTTGCAATCAATGTTAAGAATACAAATCCACTTGAAAGGTAAAAAGTGGTTAGAATGAAACGTTTTGATATAAAAAGCGGAATCCTTTTCTCTGAAAATAAATCTTTTATTAAAAAAAGCTCAACAAAAATGGTTAAAACCATTAGGATTTGTATAGCTTCATCAAAACCTTGATCGTAGTCTAAAACGAATTGCCAATAACCAAATACGGCATAAAGAATCACAAATATAAAAAAGGGTATATTACTTTTAAGTTGAATAAGCTTATTGAATTCAACCAAACAAATGATTCCAAAAACAAAAAACAGTAATAATGAAGCATGTTCGAAATTTAGACATAATATCAACAATGAAATATAAAGTAAACCGGATAGTGCTCGAATAAGAAATTCTTTCATTCTATAAGTCTTCTAAAAGCAGTAGATAGAGGTTTTTAGCACTACTTCCATAACTTAAGAAATCTTTTTCATCTCCAGATTTAAAATGTTTTATAGTAGTAATATTTGTTGGTATTTTTTTTCTATTATTAGATTTAATACCTCTTAAGCCTTCACCAATACTTTCTACAATTTGACTAGTTGTGGCGAATACTATAAAGTTAAAAGGAAGTTCAGGAAGCTTTTTTTCGAAAATTTGTCTTGATGAAATAAGTAAAGAACCATCATTTGCAATTAGATTTTCACAGGTAGTTAAAAAGAAAGCGGAATCACTTATTCTATTTGTTGTTTTGAGATTAGAATTTTGAAATTTACTTTGTAATTGATCATCGATAATTAATACATTCTTCTCCTGCCAATCATTTTCGTTTATAATACTCTGTAAATTTTGGAATATTTCATTTAGGTCTTCACAGTACAAAAATTTACCACCATTAGCCTTAAAGTTTATAGTAAACCTTTCGTCTATTGGTAATTTAATTTCAGGCATGTATTTGCCTCTGTCATTTGATTTTAGTTCTTCATCTTTATTTTCAGATTTCAAACCAAAAATTTTTCTAAAAAGACTCATTTACATACTGCTATTAATACAATTTAATTTGGAGTTTATCAAATATAAAAAATCTTAAATTAACCTAACGATTAATTTAAGATTTTAATTTAAGTTTAAGAGTATGAGAACACTATTCTTCTTCGTCTTTATTTTCTATTTGGAGTTTTTCCGACGGTTTTCTAATAACATTACTATAGGGGCGTTTACCAAGTATTTCTTCTAAATCTTCTCTAAATAAGACTTCTCTTTCTCTAAGTCTTTCAGCAAGTATGATTAGTAGATCTTTCTTTTCAGTTAATATTGATATTGCTCTTTGATACTGAGTTTCTATAATGTTTTTAATTTCAGCATCAATTAATTCAGCTGTTTTTTCGCTGTAAGGTTTTACAAATCCATTTTCCCCAGCTGGATCATAATAAGTAATATTCCCTACCTTTTCATTTAAGCCATAAATCATTACCATTGCTTTAGCTTTTTTTGTAACGCTTTGTAAATCACTAATAGCTCCTGTAGAGATTTTGTCGAACATCAACTTTTCAGCGGCACGACCACCCATTGTCATACAAATTTCATCAAGATATTTTTCCGTTCTTGTTGTATGGGTTTCTTCAGGCAAATACCATGCAGCACCTAAACTTCGCCCTCTTGGTACAATTGTTACTTTTACAAAAGGATCAGCATGTTCTAAGAACCAGCTAGTTGTAGCATGTCCAGCTTCATGATAAGCTATGAGGTTTTTCTCTTCTTCAGAAAATATCGTACTTCGTTTTTCTAATCCACCAACAATTCTATCAACCGCATCTAGAAAATCTTGTTTCTCTACATGTTTTTTACCTTTTCTGGCTGCTATTAAAGCAGCTTCATTACAAAGGTTTGCAATATCTGCTCCAGAGAATCCGGGTGTTTGCTTTGATAAAAAGTCAACGTCTAAACCTTTTGCTTTTTTCAATGGTTTAAGGTGTACTTCAAAAATAGCTCGTCGCTCAGTTAAATTTGGCAAATCCACATGTATCTGCCTATCAAAACGTCCTGCACGCATTAGGGCTTTATCAAGTATATCGGCTCTGTTAGTAGCAGCAAGTACAATAACATTAGTGTTAGTACCAAAACCATCCATTTCTGTTAGTAATTGATTTAAGGTGTTTTCGCGTTCATCATTACTTCCAGACATCGCGTTTTTACCTCTTGCGCGTCCAATAGCATCAATTTCATCAATAAATATAATGGCTGGTGATTTCTCTTTTGCTTGTTTAAATAAATCACGAACCCTAGAAGCTCCTACACCAACAAACATTTCAACAAAATCAGAACCTGATAAAGAAAAGAAAGGCACTTTTGCCTCACCAGCAACAGCTTTGGCTAATAGGGTTTTACCAGTTCCTGGAGGTCCTACTAATAATGCCCCTTTAGGAATTTTACCTCCTAAAGACGTGTATTTTTCAGGGTTTTTTAAGAAATCTACAATCTCTTGTACTTCTTCTTTAGCTCCTTCTAAACCAGCCACGTCTTTAAAAGTGGTTTTAACTTCAGTGTTTTGATCGAATAATTTTGCTTTCGACTTTCCTATATTAAAAATTTGTCCACCAGCACCTCCACCAGCACCTCCAGACATACGGCGCATAATGAAAATCCAAACACCAATAAGTAATACAAAAGGTAAAATACCTAAAAGGAAATCACCTAGAAAATTTTCTTCCGTGATGTAAACAGGTTCTAAGTCTAAATTATTTGATTTTATAACCTCATTTAATTCATTCTGAAAAATCTCTAACTCTCCAAATTCAAATTTGTAATTTGGCAATTGAGTAGCAGTTGGAATTAAGGTAGTAGGTTTAGAACTTCTATGAATTTCTTTAGTTACCGCATCTTTGGTAAGATATACTTTTGCTACACGTTTATTAACAATTTCAACCTTTTCTACATCACCATCTTCTACAAATTGAAAAAATTGTGTTGGGTTGGTTTCTTTGCCTTCTTGAAAACCACTATTGCTAAATACCGAAGTACCTATAAAAATAGCTATTACAATACCGTAAATCCAATACGGACTAAACTTTGGTTTTTTTTCTTTTATGTTTTTTTTGTCGTTTGCCATGTTTTTTCTAGTAACTAGTTTCTATTACTGTTGTTTTCGCATCTCCCCAAAGGCTCTCAATGTCGTAATAGTCTCTTATTTGTTTCTGAAACACATGTACCACTACATTAACGTAATCTATTAAAACCCATTCAGCATTATCAAGTCCTTCGGTATGCCAAGGGTTATCTTTAAGCTCTTTACTTACTTTTTTTTGTATGGAATTTACAATGGCGTTAACTTGAGTGTTCGAAGTTCCTTCGCAAATTATGAAGTAATCACAAACAGTATTTTCAATATCTCTTAAATCTAGTATATTTATCTCTTTACCTTTAATATCTTCAATGCCACTAATTATTACAGATATTAGCTCGTCTGCGCTTATTTTTTCTTTCGCCATTAATATTTTTTAATTTATGCAAAGTTATTATTTTTTTAGTTCTTTATACTTTAAATTAATCATAAGATTTTCTAACTTTTAATAACCTCTATATGCGTATAATCAAACTTGATGCCATCGATTCTACAAATAGTTATTTGCGGGAGTTAATTGCATTAGAAGTGCTAGATGACTATACCGTGGTAACTGCTAAATATCAAAACCAAGGAAGAGGACAAATGGGGTCTGCTTGGAGCTCTCAAACTTCTAAAAACCTTACGTTTAGTATCTTTAAGAATGCTTCTGGTTTAGATGTTGATGCCTCTTTTAGTATAAGTATGATAACCGCGTTAGCCATAATTAAGGCATTACAAAGTTTCTCAATTCCCAGACTACATATAAAATGGCCTAACGACATTTTGTCAGAAGACAAGAAGATTTGTGGTATTCTGATTGAAAATGTCATAAAACAAAACAATCTTAACGCATCGATAATAGGTATTGGACTTAATGTGAATCAGACAGAATTTAAAAATTTACCGAGAGCGTCATCATTAAAATTAATTTCTGGGAGCAATTTTAATTTGGAAGAAGTATTACTCGTAATATTAGAAAATTTGAAAAATTACTTCAGCATCTTACATAAAGAGGATTATGCCTTTTTAAAGCAAGAATACGAAAGTCATTTATTCAGAAAAAACAAACCATCTACATTTAAAAATTGTAATGATTCAACGTTCTCTGGATTTATCCAAGGGGTTTCTAATTCTGGAAATCTTCAAATTTTATTAGAAGATAACATTACTAAAGAATTCGATTTAAAAGAGATTACGCTATTATATTAAATTGCGTTTGGAATACTAGTAACAAGGGTTTCGATAAATTTTTTAATTGGACCTTTTATCATCATTGCCATCATTGGGTTAAATTCACCAGTAAATTCTAATTGAACTTCGCTAGACGATTCATCAATATCTTTTATGTTACCAATAAGTGAGAAATCTATTTTTCCACCTGCTGCTCCTAGAACAATTTTGTTAGGTGCTATTGCTTCCTTCTTTTGAAGAATTATCTCTGGCATACCTTTAAGTGCAAATAAAAACTTATCATCCTCTAATAGTTCAAATTTACTTATGTTTTCAGGCATTAGAGATTCGAAATTTTTGACATCTGTTAAAAATTCAAAAACTTCTTGAGAAGATTTATTCACAGTAATATTTGGTGATTCTAAATTCATGTATTTATATTATTAGAATAGATATATCAATTAGCGTTCCATTTACTTGGATTGGAATTCCATTCCGATAAAGTCTTTAATTCTTTTTCAGAAATATAATTTGTATAAGCAGCTTGTTCTAATAGGCTTTCATAATTACCAAGAGTTTGTAACTTGACTTCATGCTTTTCAAAATTTTCTTTTGCAACATCAAATCCATAAGTAAAAATGGCTATCATACCTTTTACATTTACGCCAGCTTCACGAAGTGCTTTTACCGCATTCAAACTACTTTTTCCTGTACTAATTAAATCTTCAACTACTACTACATTTTGCCCACTTTCAATAAAACCTTCAATTTGGTTTTTACGACCATGTCCTTTAGCATCTGGCCTTACATAAATAAATGGTAGTCCTAAATATTCTGCTACAAGCATACCGATACCAATGGCACCAGTAGCAACACCAGCAATAACATCTGGTTTGCCATACTGTTTTTCAATTTGTTTCCCTATAGTTTCTCGTATGTAATTACGAATTGGAGGAAAAGATAAAATGATTCGATTATCACAATAAATTGGTGATTTCCAGCCTGATGCCCAAGTAAATGGCTCTTTTGGATTTAGTTTTATAGCATTAATTTGCAATAGAACTTCGGCTGTTTTTCTAGCGGTATGTTTGTTGAAAATCATAGTTGCAAAATTACGCATAAATTTAGTTCTACATAGTGCTTAAAACTGAATTAAAATATTTTTTTCAACAATGTTAAAAGTGTTATTAAAAATGATATTTTTACCAACAGCGAACTATTAAATATAACATGTATCAAGTTTTTGTTGGAGATAAACCTATTGTAATAACAGACAAGGTTGAATTGGAGAACGGTTTTAAGAATTATTTGTTGGAAACAGCGAATATGGCTAAAGTTATTAAACGACTTAATACAACTTCTTTAAACGAAGTTCGCTTGATTCATAAAAATAAAGATAAACTTCTTAAAAAGTTTTTAAAAAAACTTCCTAATGTAATTGCTGGAGGAGGAAAAGTTTATAATGATGAAGGTGCGGTTTTATTCATTTATAGAAACAATAAATGGGATTTGCCAAAGGGGAAAACTGAAGGCAATGAAACTATTGAAAAGACTGCGTTGCGGGAGGTTATGGAAGAAACGGGTGTGGCTGGATTGGAAATCATAAAGCGCATAGAAACTACTTATCATATTTTTAAGCGTAATGGGCGTTATAAAATTAAAATCACTTATTGGTTTGAAATGAAGACTAGTTTTAAAGGTGATTTATTTGCACAAGAAGAAGAAGGGATTACTAAAGTATCTTGGCTTGGTGAAACAGAAATTAAAGAGGCATTGAAAAATTCTTATGCCAATATTAGAAAACTAGTTTAGTTATTCAATTAATTCTGTAAATAGGATATTGCAAATGCGCCTTTTCATAATGGATACTTTGTTTATGTAACCAGTCCAGTTGTTCATACCAACTATTTCTAAACTCTGTCAAATCTTTTTTACGGCGTTTGAAAGTCGCTTCTAATTCTGGGTTGTTTTCTAGTAATTCCAAAGCTTTGTCTTCCCATACATAAGGAGAAAACCCTTCTTTCTGTTGTAAAATAGTATCAAAAAAATTCCAATTAAAAAATGAATCTGGTCCTTGTGGTTCCAAAGTTTCTAAAATATATCTTATTGAAGGTTGGTTTGTTTTAATTAGATAGTCACCTTTTCTAAAATTAATATCTTCATTGGATTTTGATAGAACTACATCATAGTGTTGATAATGTCCTTCATAAGGTTGTTGCCGAGTTTTGTAATCACTAATCCTGTAGGACTCAACCGCGATAAGAGTATCTTTTTCAATTTGAATCATTTCCACTTCATTTAGTATTAGTAAATCAATAATACGATGCCATCCTTGTGGTATAATATAGGCTTTGGGGATTGTCACTTCTAAGCTCGGTTTAAAATAATTTTGATATGCAATTTCTCTGTTGAAGGGTTTTGTTTGGTCATATTTCAATCTTTTAAACCCGGTAATCTCACTGAGGAATTTATCAGCCTCATAGCCTTTAAATTTTATAGTTGAAACTTTCGTGGTATCAACAGTCCAGTCAAGAGCATATGATCTGTTTTTATATAGTTCTAATAACATATTTTTTCTAATGTTCGATATCTCTTTACCATCTTTTTCGGTAATTTCAATCATACTTTTCATTAGGTCATAAGTGCCTTCAACACGTTGTTTGTATGGCTTAAGCATATGAGTTTCAACGGTAATGCCCAAAGTATTAAATAGTGCGGTGTAACCAACGGAATACCTAGGATAGTCTAGGAATTGAGAAAATCCTTCTTTTGGAGCTTGATTAAAAACATTTACGTATGGTGTAATGTCCCATTTCTTTTCGGCTAGTTTTTGTTCAAGCTTAGGTATCATTTCGGTATGCAAATAATCACCTAAATCACCACCGAGTTTATTATGTTGTGTAAATAAATGTGTTAGTGTGTATTGATAATCAGCACCGTTGCTTACATGATTGTCAATGAAAACATCGGGTTTTATCAAGTGAAAAATTTGAGTAAATGTTTTGGCATTTTTTGTGTCACATTTTATAAAATCTCGATTAAGGTCATAGTTTCTAGCATTTCCTCTAAATCCATACTCTTTTGGCCCATTTTGATTGGTTCTTGTAGTAGAATTTCTATTTAAACTCCCGCCAATATTATAAATAGGAATAGTAACTAAAACCGTATTTTTAGGTGTTTCAATTTTGTCATTAACCAAATCTCTATATAGCATCATTGTAGCATCAATGCCATCGGACTCTCCGGGGTGGATACCATTCATAATTAATAGAATGCGTTTTTCGTTTTTTCTTATTTCTGAAAAGTTAAATTCTAAGTCCTTATTTAACGTCACAATATGTAATGGTTTTCCAGAATCGGTTACTCCAATACTATCTATTGCTATTTCTGGAAAAGCTTCAGCTAGGTTTTCATAAAATTGAATCGTTTGTTGGTAAGTAGCAGTTTCTAATCCTTTGGATATTTCAAAGTGAGTTTCAAAATCATAATAAGGTTGTTCATTGCTGGAATTACAGGAAACTAAAACGATTAAAATAACAAGAATTGCTTTCATTCAATAAAATTTTTATAAAGCTACAATTATATTGTTTTATTACTCAAACGTTTTAGCATTTCTATTTTCAAAATATACTAATACAACTTGCGCTTCAACATTTTAACTGTAAATTTGCAGCTTGTAAAATACAAATCATGACTGAATTTATTAGAAAGCGTACAACAAATGCCAAGAATGATATTTTAAGTGGAATTACGGTTTCATTGGCGTTAGTTCCAGAGGCAGTGGCTTTTGCGTTCGTTGCGGGTGTAGATCCATTAGTAGGTTTGTATGCAGCTTTTATGATTGGTTTAATTACTTCTATTTTTGGAGGACGACCAGGTATGATTAGTGGAGCTACAGGAGCATTAGCTGTGGTGATGGTGAGTTTGGTTGCAGAAGGAAATGCCATGGGTGAAGCTAGTGAACAACTAGGTCTATATTACTTATTTGCCACCGTAATATTAATGGGTGTTATTCAAATGTTAGCGGGTGTTTTAAAGTTAGGTAAGTTTGTTAGATTGATTCCGCATCCAGTAATGATGGGCTTTGTAAACGGATTAGCCATTGTTATATTTTTATCCCAATTGGGCATGTTTAAAGATGCAAATGGTGATTGGTTTTCTGGCAATTCACTTTGGATTATGGTTGCTTTAGTTGCTCTAACTATGGGGATTATGTTTGGGCTACCCAAGCTTACAAAAAAATTACCAGAGGCTTTAGTAGCAATTTTAGTGGTATCTGCTATTGTAATTTTTGGAAATTTAGATGCAGCTACTGTTGGTAGTTTTATAACCGATGGAGGAGGAGAAGGCCTAAAAGGAGGACTTCCACAATTTCAAACAGATATTTTAAGTAAAGTACCTTTTAATCTGCAAACACTTTGGTTTATTGGCCCATATGCTTTAATTCTTGCAGCCATTGGTCTTATTGAATCGTTGATGACTCTTAATTTAATTGACGAATTAACAGAAACAAGAGGTAATGCTAATCGAGAATGTATGGCACAAGGTGGTGCTAACATTGTCACTGGCTTTTTTGGTGGTATGGGAGGTTGTGCTATGATTGGTCAGTCATTAATTAATATTAAGTCAGGGGGTAGAACACGCTTGTCCGGAATTGTGGCCGCAGTACTATTATTAATGTTTATTCTTTTTGCATCTAGTTATATTGAACAAATTCCAATAGCTGCCTTAGTAGGTGTTATGTTTATGGTAGTTATAGGGACTTTTGCATGGAGTAGTTTTAGAATTTTAAACAAAATTCCATTTAGCGATGTTATTGTATTAGTTGCCGTGTCTGCATTAACCGTTATTTTTGATTTGGCTATTGCGGTAATTGCGGGAGTTATTATTAGTGCTTTGGTATTTTCTTGGGAAAATGCAAAACGTATTCGAGCCCGTAAGCGTATGCGTGAAGATGGAACAAAAATCTATGAAATTTGGGGTCCTTTATTCTTTGGTTCTATAATAGCTTTTAACGAAAAGTTTGATGTTAAGAATGATCCGGACAAGGTAGAAGTTGATTTTGTTGAATCTCGTATTAGTGATCATTCGGCTATAGAGGCGATATTTAATTTGGTGAATAAATATGAAGCTGTAGGCAAGCAAATTAAATTGAAACACCTGAGTGAAGACTGTAAAATATTGCTTTATAAATCTAGTCCTAAGTTTAGAGAAGTTATTGTTGAAGATATAGACGATCCACGTTATCACTTAGCCGAAAACCCTGAAGCTTTCACTAAAGGGTTATCAGAGTATAAGTTGTAGTAAAGTTAAAAGTGTAAATTTTAGCCATTAGCCATTAGCCATTAGCCATTAGCCATTAGCCATTAGCCATTAGCCATTAGCCATTAGCCATTAGCCATTAGCCATTAGCCATTAGCCATTAGCCATTAGCCATTAGCCATTAGCCATTAGCTATCTCATAGGTCTTTTCAATTGTTCCTTTACTCGGTCAAAAGACTTTTTACTAGCGCGTTCCCATCTATAGATTTTGTATTTTTTATTTCTATTTTCTTGATATTTTACTTCCTTTTCGCGTGTTTCTTTATCCCAAGTAAAACACTTTTTTATAACGTTTTTTATCATTTCTTCTGAAGGACTTACACGCTCATGTGCATTTAAGCAAGCCAAAGAAACATTATGTACTTTGTCATAGATGCAGTTAAGAAGTGCAGGAATTGATGATGGTTTACCAACATGCTCTAAAGCTTCTGCTGCTAATTTTCTAGTTTTATAATTTCCGTGTTTTAAGGCATATTCTAGCTTATCAACTTGTTCAGTTTGCTCCCAATAGAAAATGATCTTTTCAGAAGGCTGAATAAGTCTTAATTTAAAAAGGAAATAAATAATTTGATGTAGCATAATAAGTTGGAATAACCGTTACTTATAAGTATAAAATAAACAAGAAATGTTACATTAATTTCATTCTAGGATAAAGTAATTTTTAAATATAAAATGAACTTTCATCGACTAAAATAGTAGTAAGTTCGACTGTATGATTATCAGGATCTTTGAGATAGATAGAGTGAAAGTAATAATGATCTTGAAATTGAAAAGGCTCATTTATAGAATTGAAATATTCTTGAGCTTTTTTAAAATCACTATTTGAAACATTGAAAGCAAAATGATCTATCTTAACATTTTTAGATGATAAAACAACTTTTTCATCATTAAGATTTGCTGGAAAAATTGCTATTCCAGTTTTACCAGAAAGCATAAATACAGGAAACTCACCCCATTTTTCGAGTTGGTATTTTTTTAAGCCCATAACTTTTGTATACCATTCAATAGAGATATTCATGTTTTTAGCACGAATAGCAACGTGGTCTAGAAAGTTAATGTTAAATGCAGACATTATTTTACTCTTACGCTATCTGGTACCAATTTCGTATAATCTCCATTATTTCTAATGACATCGCGGACTATAGAAGAAGCAATATAGGATGTTTGTGCAGATGTTAACAGGAAAATAGTTTCAATAGGAGCGAGGTCTCGATTGGTATGTGCAATAGCTTTTTCAAATTCAAAATCGGCAGGATTTCTTAATCCGCGTAAAATAAATTCAACGTCAATTTCTTTACAGAAGTCGACTGTTAAACCCTCATAAGTTGCTACTTTTACTTTTGGTTCATCGGCAAATGCTTTTTCAATAAATGCTTTTCGTTCTTCAAGTGAGAACATATATTTTTTGCTTCCATTAACACCTATAGCCACAATAATTTCATCAAAAAGTGTGATGCCACGTTTTATAATATCGTAGTGTCCTAAAGTTAAAGGATCGAAAGATCCTGGGAATAATGCACGTTTCATTTTCTACTTTTGTCATTCCTGCAAGGGCAGGAATCTTTTTAAAGTTATACGATTCTTGATGGATTCCGCACCAAGTGCGGAATGACAAGTAATACCAATGCTTATCAAATATAGTATTTTTTGATGACTACCGATATATTAAATTAAATACTACTTCAATGCCTCCTGTATTGCATTATCAAACAAGTCACTAAGGCTAATTCCTGCAGCTGCGGCTTGTTGAGGTAAAATACTTTCTCTGGTAAGCCCTGGAACGGTATTCATTTCTAACAAATGAGGTTCACCATCTTTGAATATAAATTCACTTCTTGAGAAGCCTTTCATTTTTAAAATCTCATATACTTTTTTTGCTTCTCTATTTACTTTTTCTTCTTGCTCTTCACTTAATCGTGCAGGTGTTATTTCTTGAGATTTTCCTAAGTATTTAGCCTCGTAATCGAAAAAATCGTTTTCAGAAACAATTTCAGTAATAGGTAAAACTTTAGTAGCACCTTTATAGGTTATAACACCAACGGATACTTCGGTACCATCTAAATAAGATTCAATAATAATTTCGTTATCTTCTTTAAAAGCTACGTCAATAGCATTTTGTAAGTTTTCTCTTTTGTGCACTTTGGTAATACCGAAACTACTGCCTGCTTTATTGGCTTTTACAAAACAGGGTAAGCCAACTTTATTAATGATGTCAACTTCATTAATAGTATCGCCAAGATTTAGATAAAACGATTCAGCAGTTTTTATGCCGTAAGGTTTTAACACACTTAAGCAATCACGCTTATTAAAAGTTAAACTAGCTTGGTACATATCGCAACTTGTATGTGGGATATTTAATAAATTGAAATAACCTTGCATAAAACCATCTTCTCCAGGAGACCCATGAATGGCGTTAAAGACGCAGTCAAAGCGAATAACTTGATTAGCAACTCTTGCTGAGAAATCATTTTTATCAATAGGAAATTCAGCATTATTAGAATCTACAAACACCCATTTGTCTTTAAAAATATGGATGCGATATCCATTGTATTTGGAGCTATCTAAAGTTTCAAAAACAACGTTGCCGCTTTTTAAAGAAATCTGATATTCGCTAGAATATCCGCCCATAATAATGGCTATATTTTTTTTTGTAAGCATATTTCATCTATTTCTGTGAAGACGGAAATCTTATAAATGTAATTCCTATCAGTCCAAACCCAACAATAAAACGTATCTAAATTAGGTATAGCTAAAATATCATATAAATAGCAAAAGAAAAAACAGTTCGGTTTTTATATATTTGCCTAATTGAAAATTCTGTAAATGAGCATCATTAAATTTCTTTCAAGCAAAACTTTTTTAAAGCAAATGGCATTGGCTATTGTGGCCTTAATCGTTTTATGTTTTATTATTTTGAAATGGCTAAAAGTGTCTACAAATCATGGCGATTTTGAGACTGTTCCAAACCTAACTGGTAAATCGATTAGCGTTGCAAAAATAGAATTAGAAGAGAATAATTTAGTAATGCAAATACAGGATTCTGCTAACTTTAACCCAAAATATCCTAAGTTTTCAGTGATTGAGCAAGAGCCACTTGCTGGATCTAAAGTAAAGGAAAACAGAAAAATATACTTAACACTTAATCCTTCTGGATATAGAAAAATTTTAGTTCCAGACTTAAAGGAACGTACTTTTAGACAGGCAAAACCTACTCTAGAAGCTTTAGGTTTTCGAGTTGGTAAGCTTACTTATGAAAACAATATTGGTAAAGATTTGGTTCTAAGAATGCTTTATAAAGGAAAAACCATTAAGCCAGGAGATATGCTTCGAAAAACATCGGTTATCGATTTGGTGCTTGGTAATGGTAATAGACCTTAGATAATGGACGACTACACACCGCAAATGCCAGACGAAGATAATCTTTACGAACACCATGCATTTACAGTAGATAAAGGGCAAGCTCCTTTACGTATTGATAAATACTTAATGAATTTTGTCGAAAACGCAACCCGAAACAAAATACAGGCTGCTGCAAAAAACGGAAGTGTTTTTGTAAACGAAGTTGCAGTAAAATCTAATTACAAAGTAAAACCATTTGATAAAATTAGAGTATTGTTTTCGCACCCGCCTTTTGAAAATTTATTGGTAGGAGAAGATATTCCAATTGATGTGGTTTATGAAGATGACGACTTATTAGTGGTTAATAAACCTGCAGGTATGGTTGTGCATCCAGGTCATGGAAATTATTCAGGTACGTTAATTAATGCTTTGATTCACAGGTTTGATAATCTACCTAATAATTCAAGCGAACGCCCAGGATTGGTACACCGAATTGATAAAGATACAAGCGGACTTTTAGTAGTTGCTAAAACCGAACAGGCCATGGCGCATTTGTCTTTACAGTTTGCAAATAAAACGAGTGAACGTGAGTATGTTGCTATAGTTTGGGGGAATGTTGATGAAGATGAGGGAACTATTGAAGGGAATATTGGACGGCATCCTAAAAATCGATTACAAAACACGGTTTATTTAGATGATGAGGCCGATAAAGGAAAACCAGCCATAACACATTACAAAGTATTAGAACGTTTAGGCTATGTGACTTTGGTGTCTTGTAAATTAGAAACAGGACGTACCCATCAAATTCGCGTACATATGAAGCACATTGGGCACACGCTTTTTAATGATGAACGTTATGGCGGTGAAAGAATATTAAAAGGAACAACTTTTACAAAGTACAAGCAGTTTGTTGATAATTGTTTTAAAGTCTTACCAAGACAAGCACTTCACGCGAAAACTTTAGGTTTCGAGCATCCCACAACAGGTGAGTTTATGAAATTTGAAACACCTGTTCCACAAGATATGCAACAGTGTATAGAAAAGTGGCGAGGTTATACTAAACATCAAGAGATGTAAGTTTTTAAGGCAAGAATTATTTAAATTTTCGAGATTTCGTTTAACGTTCCTAGCTATGATTTCGTTGTGGAATCATCCGCAGGATTCTTCCGCCCAAATCTAGCCGTTTGATTTATACTTTTATTTTGGAGTTGAACAAAACCAATATGAATTATAACTATTGTTTTGTGCAGTTATAGGCAATATGTCTTTATTAACTCTTCTTGAATTTTCTTAGATTTTTTTGATTTAACAATAATTTTAAAAATCCATTCTATATAAGAAAATATCCCAGGCAAATTTGTTCCCGACATAGTTGCTATGATCGCTAAATGACGAAAACTTTTTGGAATTCCTTTTTTATTTACCAATCCATCAGAAGCTAAACCATATGCTATAGCTAGAGATTTTTCAAATCCTTCATGACCAGGAATAAGCGTTGCTCGAAATTTTGTGGGCTTTTCAGACTCAGAATAAAACCTATGAATTTCATTTCTTTTGACGGTAATTTTTTCTCCTGATTCTAATTTCTTTTTCTGCTTTCCAATTTGTACCATGAGTTCTCCAGACTGAACCTCAAAAGTTTCATCGTATATCTTGTGGTAATGTAAGCTAACTCCTCCTTGAGGTTCTAGATGGATATCCATAACGGTTTTTTCTCCATTAGTTGATTCCGCCGTATGAATATAGGTGGCCTGATCTTTTATTATTGGATTTATAATCGTTTTTTCTTGTAGCATATTCAATTTATTGTAATGTACAATATCCGTTTCTAGCCTTGATTAATCATTGGTAGAATAATTCCAATTTGCAGTAAAATAAATACTAGAATTACCACTATACCGTGTAATGTAAAACTCTTATTTCTTGAAAGTAAGAAAGCGAAACCGATAAAGATGAGATTGATGGTAAAATCATACATTGAAACTTTGTTGGCTACAACTCTGTTAATGAACAGAAAAATCATCATTATGACTAGGAGAGAAAACATATAGTTTGACTGCTCGAAATACCATGATTTTAAATCGAACTTTTCCTTGGGAACTTTATCAGGAATCACAGCCATTACAAATAACAAATGACATACTGTTGGTATTAAAAACAATAATAGTCCAAGAGCAGACCCAGAATAAAAGCTAGTCAATTCCATTTTAAGGTTAAACCACATAATTATTAAACTTTCGAATGCCATAAATGCCCACGCCAATGGAATCCAATTCCATATAATACGTTTTCGGGCTTTAAGCATGACGTGAAGGCTGTGCAATAAGTTGGTCATACCAAGCCCAACAAGAACAGATATAAAGGTAACTAAATAGTTGAATTGGTCGATCATAAATTGGTTTCTTATTTATAATTCTAGAATATTTTATATCAAATTACACACAATGCAAAGATAAATTTGCGTTTCAATACTGAACCAAATTCAGCACAGATAAACTTTATCGATTGATAAACGAAGTTAGCTGAAATTTTTTACAAAGTCAAATACATCAATTTCGTTTATAATGGCATTAAAAATAATTGTAATCTAAAATTTAAAAAATAGACTAGGAGTTGTAAATTTGAATAATTCAAAAATCACATTGTATGAAACTCGTTATTTCACCAGCCAAATCATTAGATTTTGAAACGGCATTACCTTTTACAAGGTATAGCGAACCTCAGTTCTTAAAGCAATCGGAGCGCTTAAACAAGTTGCTTAAAAAGAAATCGGCTAGAAGTTTATCAAAACTTATGAGCATTTCTGGTGCCTTAGGACAATTGAATTACGAGCGCAATCAGTCTTGGGAATTACCATTTACAAAAGATAATGCGCGACCAGCCGTTTATGCTTTTAATGGCGATGTGTATCGTGGATTAGATGCTTACAACATTCCAGAAGAAAAACTAGATACCCTGCAGAATACAGTGCGAATACTTTCAGGATTATATGGTGTTTTAAAACCAACAGATTTAGTTCAGCCTTATCGCTTGGAAATGGGGACCAAAATGCCAGTAGGTGTGAAGAAAAACTTATACGAATTCTGGAAAAAAGATATTACAAAAGCTTTAAATGAAGAACTTGAAGATGGTGAGTTATTTTTAAACTTAGCCAGTAATGAGTATTTTAAAGCAGTTGATACTAAAGCTTTAAAAGTGCTTGTAATTACAGCGAATTTTAAAGATTTTAAAAACGGTGAGTATAAAATGATTTCGTTTTTTGCCAAAGCAGCTCGTGGTATGATGGCACGCTACATTGTTGATACCAATGCAAAAACAATTGACGATTTAAAAGGCTTTAATTATGGCGGTTATGGTTTTAGCGAAGACATGTCTAAAGAGAATGATTTAGTTTTTATTCGATAACGTCATTCCGAGGAGCTTGTGACTTAGGAATCTCTTTAATGGAAGCTTAAATTAAACATATTACTACATAGCAATAAAAACGCCTGACAATGATACTAAAGTTGTATTTTTGATTTCGTTCACTCAATACTTTTAAATGTATTTTTACTTTATTATTGCCCTTCAAGCCTACTGCCTTTATCATCTTTATACACATAGAAATGCTTTTTATTGGTGGATTTTAATTCTCCTTTTACCGCTAGTAGGTTGTGTTATTTACTTGATTACACAGGTATACAATAAGCGCGATGCAGAAAAAATAACAAGTGAGATTACACATATAATTAATCCGACTAAAAAGATTAAGGATTTAGAAAAGCAACTTGAATTTTTAGAATCTTATCAGAATAGAGTGAATTTAGCCGATGCTTATTTAGAAAATAAAGATTATCAAAATGCAATTCCTTATTATTTAGATTCTATTGAAGGAAACAAGCAAAACGACTTTTATGTTATAAAGCAATTAATTGAGTGTTACTTTAATTTGGAAGAATATGAGAAGACCATTTCTTATACCGAAAAAATAAAAGATCATCAGGAATTTAAAAAAACTCGATCTCAATTTTTATACGGATTAGCTTTAGAAAAAGTTGGTAAAATAGAGGAAGCAGAAACGAATTTAAAAAAAATAGATATTCGCTATTCTTTTTACGAAGAGCGCCTAATTCTCGCAAAATTTTTATCAAGTAGAGGAAAAAAAGAAGAAGTAAAAGATATTCTTGAAGAGATTAAATCAGAATCTCAACACATGACAAAACCAAATAAGCGCATATATAGATTAACAATTCAAGAAGTTGAAAAACTTTTAATAGAAATAAATTTAGAGTATACTTGATGAACATTTTGAGCTAAATACTTTCCGAAATGTCAGTTCGAGTAATTTTTTGATAAAAAAATTGTTCCCGATAGCTATCGGGAGAGAACTAATTCATAAACAAAAACCCCTATTCTCGATACAAATTTCACTCATGTCATTCGTGAAATTCACTCGAATTGTCAGAGTTTTTCAAAATGCACAACAGGTTAAGAGCAAGTAGTTATTTAGGTGTAGCCTTATTATTGATGCTAATCTTAGTTTCAACGGCTAACTTCTTTTTAATTCGTGGTCGTCTAGCACCAAAAGTGCCCCTATTAATCTTACCCCTTTTTGTTTTTTTATCGCCTTTTCCCATAATAATTTAAGCTTTTTTCATTCCCGTGAAAACGGGAATCTTATTATCTTTAATAATTTTAATATAACAATTTCAAAGACGAAAGTCAAGTAAAACCTATGTTTATTCATAAACACCCATATCAACCATTCATCCAAAACGATACTACTAAATTAATAGTTGGTACGTTACCACCACCACGTTTTTCTACAGGTAACCTTCTAGACAAGGATGTGGATTTCTGCTACGGAAGTTATTATAACTCACTTTGGTTGTTTATTGATAAAATTCATAATCTAAATTTAAAATATGATAATTCCAAAGAAGCGATAAATGAACGGAAAGAGTTTTTAATCGAAAATAAAATAGGTGTTTGCGATATCGTTGAAAGTGCCGAACGCGATAAAATTGATGCATCCGATTTAGGGATGAAAAACATTAAGCTAAGTAATTTAATAGGCTATATTAAGCAGTTTCCGAGTATTGATACCATTTTATTTACAGGTGGTAGCAGTAAAAACGGACCAGAATATTTTTTCAGGAAACATTTAAAGGAATATAATTTGAAGTTAGAATTAGTTTATAACGAAGTTCCAAGAGTACATCAATTTACATTGTGTAACGCTGAGCGCAGTCGAAGTGCCTCAAGAATTGTAAAAACCGTTTCTTTAACTTCAGGTTCTGGTGCTGCTAATATTTCTATAAGTAGATTGCCACTTTATAAACAACTAAAAGCTAAAAACCCCGATTTTAATACCTTCGATTTTCGTGTGATGCAGTATCGGGAGTTTTTTTGAGAGGTTCGTTTAACTTTAATGAAATGCATCGTTTTAAAACTTAAATCAGACATAAACGAAGTTATTTATTTTTTCTGATAAAGCCCACATGCTTAGTCCTCAGCATTAAAAAACACCTTGTAGTAATGCATTTTCTTTTCATCGTCATAACCCCGTTCTAAATATTCTTCGGACGCATCGGGTGCATCTATATCGAGTTTTATTTGAATGTTTGTATCTAACTTTATTTCGGTTTTAATTTTACGCTTTTCTTTGGTTACAACACGTTCGGCAACATCAAATTGATTACGAATAACTAAATTTTGTTCACCTTCATATTCTTTTTTGTAATCTTCAAATTGTCTTATGTGCTTTTCTTCGTCAAACACATCTTCTTTAAAAAGCTCAACATTTACCGTTTCATTTTCTTTAAAAAAGTCAATGGTTTTTGTTAAAAACGTATTTTGTTCTTTAACGCCATAGCTGTTTTTTAAAACTTCGGTAGAGAATTCTTTACAGAGTTCTATGTATTGTTGCGTGTGGCTATTGGCATCATCGGCATATTTAATATTTAAAAACTGATTTATCCAGTATTGTGCATCGTAACTATTATTATCTACACTTAAAATTATGGGACCTTCAGTATCACTTTGATTTAAGATAAGGCAGCCTTTATCTACTTTTTTCGAACTAATGCCTTTCTGTACTAAAACATCATAGCTTTTGTTCTCTAAATAGGTTTGGAAGAAGTTCACCTTGCTTTCAATTTTAAAAATACCGAGTGCATTTGTTGTCATATCGCCATATTCAATGCCATCAAAAAGAACCACTAAAACATCGCCTGTTTTAATTTGTGCAGAAGTCGATTGCTCGTATAGATGTGTTACAATATGCTTTGAAACTTCAATAAAAGCATCGTCGTCTTTAAATATTTGAGAGGAGTAACTATTTATTTCGTTTAGTGCAATGCTAGCATGATGGTTAAAGCGATAGCTCTGTACTGCACTGCCAAAAGGACGCAATAAAAAGGGAAGCATAAGGTCGTAACTAGCTTCGTCAAAATCTACTAAATTCTCTGAGAAAGCATTTTTAGTATCGTTAAACTTGTTACCAACTTTATGGATTATAAATTTTGAAATGGAGGCGTTTTTTCTTGAAATCATAGTTCACTTTTTATTGCTTGCAATAGTATTAAATTAATCTCAGAATGTTGTAAAAAACGAGCGCCAAAACAAATTGTTTTGACGCTCAAGATTCGAGGACTTGGGTTTTTAATAGATACTAGCATTTATTATGAAGGGCACAAATTGAATATGTCCTTCATAGAAAATTAGTTATCTATAAAATGTATTTTGTTTGGTTTGAAATTGAATGTAAATAATTGATTAATAGCTGGATTAAAGATATAAATTAGTTTCTAATAAGCAAATATGTTATCGCTGTATTTTATTTTAATTTATTTGATACAGTATTACCGAGTTGTTTTCACCCTTTGTCACAAATTCTAGATTTCTATCCTTATCAATATTATCTAAATCGATTGCTGAATTTCCATAAACAGGAAAGTTTGGTAATAGCTTAGTCTGACTATCGTACAAATATATTTTTTGAGTCTGTAAATCGGTAGTGGTTACATAAATTTTATCATTTATATAAAATAACTGTGGCGCAATATAATTGCCATAATCTATTTCAACAGATTTATTTCTAATGGAAAGTTTGTTTTCAGTCTGTGTAACTAAAGTCTTTGAAGAACTTGTAATATGATGATTATCAGATAGATTTAAATTTTGAATGGCGGCGTTTCCTCGAGAGTCTATAGTAACAAGTTTACCGTCTTTAGAAGTTGTGGTAAATTTATTCTTATAAAGATTGATTGCTTCAGTAGAGTAGGAGCTATTAGTTTTTGGTGTAACCCTATTCTTTCCAGTACGATCTAAAATATATAGCTTAGAATCTGTTTTTATGGTGATGTAATCCTTACTACCAATTCTAAAATGTTGAGGTTGGTGGTTTATTATATCTTTTGCCGACTTAAATTTGAATCCAGATACTATTTTGGCTTTGGTATTGTACATTAATATATTCTTGCCTTGCGTTACTAATAGTCTGTAATTCTTCTTTTTGTCATAGTCGAATACCGAAAGAGGTTGTGTTATTTCGTCATTAAATTTACCAGGAAACGGAACGACATCATTTCCGTTTCTATCTAAAACATATACGCGATTTGGTGTAGCAAAAGCCAATTGTAACCTGCCGTTTTTGTAAATATCAATCTGATTTATTTTACCAAGGACAGCACCATGTAAACGTTTTTTCCAAAGAATTTTACCTTGATTTGAAATCAGGTATAAATTGTTGTTTATATCCTGAACAACAATTTCCTTTTGTTTTGTAATATGATTTTTAACGAATTGTGGGGTGTTAAGTAATTCATTATCTAGCTTGATGCTAAACTCTTCAGATATTGAATGTTCTAAAGCTCTAGTTTTACTTTTATTGATAATACCGTTTACATGAGCGAAATTAGTATCATACACAAACTGAAGCCCCGAAACCTTATAATTTTTCAGATTAATATTTAAGTTTTCAGTGAAATTATCTTTAATCACATTTTCGAGTGTTGATGAGTTAATTACAAGCATCAACGAAGAAGCATCACTTAATTCACTTTTAATATCCTTAAAGTAATTACGCTCACTAAGCGTGGTTTTGTTTTGGTAGTTAGCTATAATATTTTGCGTCATTTCCAAATCTGATGAAAACACAAAAAAGTTATCAAGTAAACAATAATTAGTAAAGTTTGTCGAATTAATTAATGGCTGAAAAGTTTGAGCGAACAATTCTGAATTACTGAAACTATAAATAGTTACTTGTCGGTAAGAATCAATAACATTTTGTTCTGCCAATAATGCGTCTTTTGTTGCTATGTCATCAATAGAATGCAATACAACAGCTCTATTTTTAGATTCATAAATAACGCCAACTTCAACTATATTATCAAAAAGTGTAGTGGATTCTGATATAGAGTCGTTGCGACTAAATTTAGCTAAATTTTTCTGAAAAATTTCGTAATCATCAAAAGTTAAACTCATAAAACCGTCACTGTTTGATGGTGTTACATGTTGAATTTGATTTTCTTGCGGCGTTGTGTTTTTGAAGACGTTTATCAAGTTTTTACTTGAATCTGTCGCTTTAGTAATGCCACTTAAAACTATTTTATTTTGATTAATATCAGTATCTAAAGCAATGTAATCTGTGAAATTATGAAATGGTAAGGTGTTGTCTATAAAAAATGATTTAATCAGCTCAGTATCAGGTTTAATAATAACTGATAGTGTTTTGGTATTATCGGTGGTACTGTATGTTTTTTCAAGAAGTTCGTTTGGAATAATTTTTTCATAAGCACCATCAATTAATATTTTCGAAGACGATGCAATAAAAACACTATCAATAACAGTACTGTAAAAAACAGCATTGTTTAATGTTGATTTCACAATAGTTCTATCATCATATTTGAGGGTTTCTTCTATATAGTTCGAAACAGAGTCTTTTTGAAATAAATGTTCATGATACTTTGTAACTAACGAAAATTCTAAACTATCATGTGCAGATTTGTTGATTCCTATTAACACATTTCCAAAGGGTTTTAATAAAGAGGTACATATTAACTTAGATTCTAATGATTTAATAGAATTAGATTTTGAAAAATGAGACAAAAAATCATTATTATGTATACTACTTTTTAAACTTTCAAGATTATTCGTTTTTATAATAATCGAGGAACTTTCTGGAATAAAATGTATTAATTTAGAACGATTTGTTTTAGAATTAGAGCAGCCTAAAAGAGTAGTTGCTATTAGGATAAAACAAAGAAAGCGCATAGGGTAATTAAGTTTTTACAAACCTAGTACATTTTTTACTCTTTTAAAACTCCAAAGCCAATTGTTCTGGTAGTAATTTAAAGGATTTTCTGTGATACTTTGTAACCCCAAATTCTTTAATGGCTTCACGATGTTCTTTGGTAGGGTAGCCCTTATTTTGTTTCCAATTATACATTGGGAACTCCTCATGAATTCTTTCCATGTAATCATCCCTGTAAGTTTTTGCTAAAACGGAAGCTGCTGCAATGCTTAAAAATTTAGAATCCCCCTTAACAATAGTTTCGAAGGGGATTTTTTTAAAAGGTTTAAACCGATTTCCATCTACAATTATAAATTCTGGTGCTATTTGTAGGCGCTCAATCGATTGGTGCATCGCCAAAATTGAGGCATTAAGAATGTTGATTTTATCTATTTCCTCTTGAAATATATGAGCGACAGCAAAACTTAAAGCTTGTTCTTCAATAATAGGCTTTAATGAATACCGCTTCTTTTCACTAAGTTGTTTGGAATCGTTTAATATTTTGCTTTTAAAACCCTCTGGCAATATAACAGCTGCTGCTGTCACTGGGCCTGCGAGACAGCCTCTACCAGCTTCATCAGTGCCACATTCTAATTCAAAATCGGAGTATTTTAATAATAACATGCAAGCAAAATATTATCAAATCTATAATTTTATCCAGAAATTATTATGCGTACATAAAATATTTATATGGAAAATTGAGAATAATGTAAACGGCATTAACAAATTCTTAATTTATGTCATGTAATTTAATGAAATTATAAAAAATATATAATAAAAATTAATAATTTGATAATTTAAAAAATGGATAGCCTCGAACATAATTGTTTTTTTAAGTGTTTTTTTTGGTTTTTTAATATAATATTAAGATGTTTGTCACTGACTAACTCAAAATAAATATTCAAACATTCTATTTTTTAGGGTGATAATAAAGAAAGCCAGTAAAATTTTACTGGCTTTCTTTATTTTAAAATAATTCACTTCACTTAGCGTTCAAATAATTACTTTTGTCACCTAAATATAATTATCCAAAATAAAAATCAAAAAGCATATTATTTGATGAAAAAAATAATTTTGACTTCCATTTTAATATGTTGCTTAAATATTTTGTTTGCTCAAGATAGACCAACTAGATTATCTCAGGACTTTGGAGAATTAAATACTCAAGATAGCCTTAGCGGTAAATCAAGAAAAAGTACAGGAATTAAAAATATTAAGAACTCAGAAGCAAAAATTGAGGACTATTTAATTATATCGCATCTTAATGATACCACTTATGTGGATACCACACTTACTATTCAAAAAGAGTATAAGTTTAATTATTTGCGTCGCGATAATTTTGGCTTGATGCCTTTTTCTAATATAGGACAGACCTATAATACCTTAACCTATAATTTTCAAAACACCCTTTTAAGACCAAGTTTTGGTGCGAGGGCGAGACATTTCAATTATATGGAAATTGAGGATATCAACTATTATAGGGTCCCAACACCATTAACTGAATTATTTTTTAAAACAGCTTTTGAACAAGGCCAATTAGCAGATTCTTTTTTTACTGTAAATACGTCGCCTCAATTTAATTTTTCAATTGCTTATAAAGGTCTAAGGTCTCTTGGTAGCTATCAGCATTTATTAACGAGTTCAGGAAATTTCAGATTTACCACTAATTACCTAACCAAAAACAAACGATATTTAGTAAGAGCTCACATAGTTACTCAGGATTTGTTAAACCAAGAGAATGGTGGACTACAAGATGGAAGTGTTGTAGATTTTGAATCTGGGACTGAAGAATTTTTAGATCGGTCTATTTTAGAAGTTAACTTCGAAAACGCAGAAAGTGTTTTAAAAGGCAAGCGATTTCATTTAGAGCATAACTATAAGATTATCAAGAATAAAGATTCATTGTCAAAAAACAAATTGAGTATTGGGCATATAATGTCATTTGAAGACAAGTTTTTTGAATATGACCAGTCTAATGCTTCTACCAGTTTTTTTGGAGAAGCTAACAAAAGCTCTGATCTAAAAGATAAAGTAACATTAGAAAATTTTTATAGCCAAGTACAATTAAATTACAATAATAGTATTATTGGCGATTTACAATTTAATGCAAGTCATAATAACTATAATTATGGTTATAATAAATTAGTTGTTGTAGGCAATGAGACAATAACAAATAGGTTAAAGGGAGATATATTCTCTGCAGGGGGAAAATATTTAAAGCAATTTAAAAAAATTGAACTTCAAGGTGAATTGGGTTTAAATATATCTGGTGATTTCGAAGGCAACTTTTTAAAAGCAAGGGCTAAGTTCAAACTTAATAAAGATGTTTTTGCTCAAGCATCAATAAATCATAGTTCAAATGCACCTAATTATAATATGTTGCTAAACCAGAGTGTTTATTCAAATTATAATTGGCAAAATAATTTTAATAATACCGAAACGCAACAATTAGCATTTCAGGTAAAATATAAAGACTTAGCAGATATTACAGTAGATTATTCTACTATAAACGACTATACCTATTTTAAAATTGATGCTGCGAACATCACAAATGAAAATCCAAATCCGATAAAGCCTTTTCAAACTAGTGAGTCCATAAACTATTTAAGAGTTAAATTTGTAAATGAAATTAAATATGGAAAGTTTGCCTTAAACAATACCATATTATATCAAAATGTTCAAAACGATAATAATGTGTTTAATGTCCCAGAGCTAACCACTCGAAACACATTATATTATTCTACACATCTATTTAAAAAAGCCATGTATTTACAAACAGGAATAACGTTCAATTACTTTACAAGTTATTATATGAATGCTTATAATCCTTTGCTTGCCGAATTTTATGTTCAAACAGATAGAGAATTTGGAGATTTCCCCCGTCTAGATTTCTTTATAAACGCTAAAATTCGTCAAACAAGAATATATATAAAAGCTGAACATTTCAATGCAGCCTTTACAGGGTACGACTATTTCTCAGCACCCAATAACCCATACAGAGACTTTTCTGTGCGCTTTGGTGTAGTTTGGAATTTCTTTCTTTAATATAATATTTTCTGAAATTTTTTTAATGTTCTCTTTTAAGGTTGAGGCTTGAGTTTATTGTGAGGGTATTCGAAGGGTTCCAAGTCCTCGAACCTTCTTTGTTTGTTAGTGGGCTTA